>NZ_JBHSTE010000034.1:0-531 GCF_042659865.1 Paenibacillus septentrionalis | reverse complement strand
AGCGGCAGCATGTGGGAGGAACGATTTAGCAGCCTGGCTCGTGGAACGCATACGATTGAGTTTGAGGTTCACTATTCTAACGGTGTGATCAAGCAGCATACGGTAGACATCGAGGTTATTGGAAAAGCAAGCGACCTTGCTGGGGTACAGCGCTGGAAGTGAGTAGGTAATGTTTTTCGGTTAGAGAGAGTGTAATAAGGTGGCATCACTTATATGAAATTCAATCTAGAAATAAATGGGTAAATATGCTATAGTAGAAATACGAAGAAGCACTTCCAGAAGAGGGAGTGCTTTTTTTGTTATGGATCAGTGTAGGAAGTAATGATAGAAAAATATAAATTAGATGAACATGGAGCGTGATAGGCATGAAAAAAGGATTTGCAATGTTTTTAACGCTGGTCATGATGATGACGATGATAGGGAGTGTGTCTGCAGCAGGAAACAATGTTCCAAGCTTCAAAGTAGATGGACGGATGTTTGTTACGCCAACTGGTGAGCCACAGCCATATATTAATAAGGATAACCGCACGA
>NZ_JBHSTE010000033.1:0-600 GCF_042659865.1 Paenibacillus septentrionalis | reverse complement strand
GTGCATGCTCAGTCACGTGATCAGGGCCTGCTGAGCTGCGTGATTACTGTCTGCTCATCTGCTTGACAATTTCCAGCTGAGCTGCACGATTCCTGCCTGTCATCTCCTTGACAATTGCCACCTGTGCTGCGTAATTCCTGCCTGCTCATCTACTTGATTATTGCCAGCTGAGCAGCATGATTTCTCAGAGGTGAGTTCCATGATTATAGCCTGCTGACTGATTCCTGCCTACTCAGCTCTATGTTCATTGCCTCCAGAGGCACATGATCAGTGTGTGACACCAAACATGATCAGCACATGATCAGTCACATGATCAATGCATGATAAGCCAGGTGAACAGTGCATGATCAATTATGTGATCAGTGCATGATCAGTCATGTGACCAGTACATGGTAGCTGCGTGATCATTGCATGATCAGCCACGTGAGCAGTGCATGATAGCCACGTGATCAGTGCATGATCAGTCACGTGATCTGTGCATGATCAGTCACGTGATCTGTGCATGATCAGTCACGTGATCAGTGCATGATCAATTACCTGATCAGTGCATGATCAGTCACGTGACCAGTGCATGGTAGCTACGTGATCATTGCATGATCA
>NZ_JBHSTE010000032.1:0-606 GCF_042659865.1 Paenibacillus septentrionalis | reverse complement strand
TCTGCACGACGATGCCGGTCGATCGCGCCTCCGCGGCGTCGCCCATCGCCTCCAGCGGCACGAGCTCGCCCGCGGCGATGGTGCGCAACGTCACTGTGTCGCCCACCAGCGCACCGTCAGCGAGATACCCGTCGGCCGTAGCCCCCAGCGCCACATCAACCAGACGCAGGTCTGCATCCGTGATCGTTTCCCCGGGGACGATCGTGCGCGCGGCGACGTAGACGGGAGTGGTGTGCCGCGCCGCCGACGCGACGAACCAGACGCCGGCGACCGACACCACGATGAGCACGATCCCCACGACGAAGCGCACGTCGCCCCACGGACGGCGTCGCGACGGGGTCGCGGAGGAAAAAGCAGTCATGCCTCCATGGTGCGATGGATGTCGCATCGTCCCGGCGCGTTATCCACAGCGGATGGGCGAGCTGCAGGCACCGTGGCGGGCAGGACCATAATGGGGGAATGTCACCCGTCCCTCCTGCGGAGCGCCGATTCGTCGCCCCGTCGCAGGCCGCCGAGATCCTGCAGATCTCTGTCGACGAGGTGATGTCGCTCGTCCAGTCGGGGCAGGTGCGCGGAGCCCGCGTGGGATCGCCGGCCCGGTGGCGC
>NZ_JBHSTE010000031.1:0-610 GCF_042659865.1 Paenibacillus septentrionalis | reverse complement strand
GCCCTCCCCCTGCACGAACAGAGTGGCGTGGCGTTCGCCTCCACGAACGGCGCGATGCACGCCTGCGGACACGACCTCCACATGGCCGGGACGATCGGCGCCGTCCGCCGATTGGTGCGGCGACGGGAGGATCTGGCCGGCACCGTGGTCTTCGCCTTCCAGCCCGGCGAGGAGGGTTACGGCGGCGGGAAGATCATGATCGACGAGGGCGTCCTGGATGCCGGGGGTGTCCGCGCGTCGGAGTGCTACAGCATCCACGTCTGGCCGACGGTCCCCGCGGGTCGCTTCCTCACCCGGACGGGCGCCATCATGGCGGGCCTGAACGAGCTGCGGGTCAGCATCGCCGGGGTCGGCGGACACGCATCGGCTCCCCACCTCCTGCGGGACACCGTCCCCGTCATGTCCGAGATCGTGATGGCGCTCCAAAGCTTCGTCTCCCGGCGCGTGGATGTTCACGATCCGGTCGTCCTGAGCGTCACGCGGATGAACGCGGAATCGGTCGCCATCAACGTGATCCCCGAGAGATCAACCTTCGCGGCATCGGTCCGAACGCTCTCGCCGCACTCCGTCGCGCTCCTGGCCGACGAGCTCCCCAAGCTCGTGCACGGCA
>NZ_JBHSTE010000030.1:0-763 GCF_042659865.1 Paenibacillus septentrionalis | reverse complement strand
GCTGATCATGCACTGATCACGTGACTGATCATGCAATGATCTCGTGTCTGATCATGCACTGATCACGTGGCTATCATGCATTGCTCACGTGGCCTGTCATGCAGTGATCACGTGGCTATCATGCACTACTCACGTGGCTGATCATGCAATGATCATGTAGCTACCATGTACAGGTCACGTGAATGATCATACACCCATCAGGTGACTGATCATGCACTGATCACGTGGCTATCATGCACTGATCACGAGACTGATCATGCACTGATCACGTCTATATCATGCACTGATCACATGACTGCCCATGCACTGATCACGTGGGTGATCATACACTAATCATGTGACAGATCGTGCACTGATCACGTGGCTGATCATGCACTGATACCGTGACTGAGCATGGACTGATCAGATGACTATCATGTAGTGATCACGTGACTTAATGGTGCTGATCATGTGACTGATCATGCGCTGATCATGTTTGCTATCATACACTGATCATGTGCCTCTGGAGGCAATATACAAAGAGCTGAGTAGGCACGAATCAAACAGTCAGCAGGCAATAATCATGGAACTCAGGTGTGAGGAATCATGCTGCTCAGCTGGCAATAATCAAGCAGCTGAGCAGGCAGGAATTACACAGCACAGCTGGCAATTGTCAAGCAGATGACAGGCAGGAATCGTGCAGCTCAGCTGGCAATTGTAAAGCAGATGAGCAGACACTAATCACGCAGCTCAGCAGGCCCGGATCACGTGACTGAGCATGCAC
>NZ_JBHSTE010000029.1:0-843 GCF_042659865.1 Paenibacillus septentrionalis | reverse complement strand
AAGGTGCGGCTGGATCACCTCCTTTCTAAGAGAACACGATCTTCCGAGTAGAAGATCATGAGATCCCTTGAGGGTCAGGAGAGCTTGAGTCTTCGGGCTTAAGTTCTCCAAGCGGAAGCATATGCTTCTGTAGAACAATTGGCAGTTGTTCGCTCACTCGTTGTCAGTTTTGAAGGATCAATGATTCTTCGACTAGTGTTTTCCTTCGAGAAAGCACTCTTTCTATCGTCTACTTTTAAGGAAGAAGACGTCATTGGTTATCGTTTGGTGGCGATGGCGGAGGGGAACCACACGTTCCCATCTCGAACACGACCGTTAAGCCCTCCAGCGCCGATGGTACTTGGACCGCAGGGTCCTGGGAGAGTAGGACGCCGCCAAGCGGTGCAAACCACAAACAAGGGCCTTTAGCTCAGCTGGTTAGAGCGCACCCCTGATAAGGGTGAGGTCGGTGGTTCGAGTCCACTAAGGCCCACCATGTACAACTTTATATCTCGCAAAAAGGATAGTGGGGTCCCCGAAAAGTAGTTGGATTACACTTCGGAGCTTACACGTCACTTTTTGGGGTAATTATGGGGCCATAGCTCAGCTGGGAGAGCGCCTGCCTTGCAAGCAGGAGGTCAGCGGTTCGATCCCGCTTGGCTCCACCAAAGAATTACAATTACCGTGTTATCCCTACGGAAAACACATTTGCACTTTGAAAACTGGATAAGAAAGTATATGAAACATCCAAAGCGAATCGAGTTCAAACATTTATGTTTGTAATTTTAAGCGAATCGTTTTTGATTGACGACCTTCATCCCAAAAGGATGTTCGAGGAAATCAAAAATGAAGAGCGATACTAGG
>NZ_JBHSTE010000028.1:0-875 GCF_042659865.1 Paenibacillus septentrionalis | reverse complement strand
CACCCACGAGGCCACGTCTGGAATGTCTTCGTGAGACCGGCCTCATCCTGAGGTGCGACCGGAAGGTCGGGAACCCCTTCCAGACAAAGCAGGGGAGTCGACCCTCCCGTCCAGATCAGGAGGGGAGAAAGGGCTCAGAGGAGGGGGTGCCGGAAAACCTCAGTGTTCCTCTCGAGGGAGACCGGGATTTCGGGGAACTTTGTGGGTCGCATCAAGGGTGCCAAGTGCCCTTTCGACCTCCAATTCCTAACGTGGGACTTCTCCTGAGGCGCTGTAGCGGGAACGGGCTTCATCTTGCGATGACGGGGGAGCCACGTGGTTTTTCTCGAGTTACGGCGGGATTCTCGAGTTACGACGGGGAATTCAGGATGCCTCTTGTGTTGGCCCAGGCAAGTCCAATCTTCCCTTCGAGTTGCGAAGGAAAGCCGGGGATTGCTCTCGAGTGACTGCAGGGCCAATAGACCTCATCTAGGCTTGTGTCCAGAAGCCAGTGTTCCTCTCCAGGGGCGACAGGGATCTCGGGGTTGCATTCCAGACGCACCCGGGGAGACAGGCATTCATCTCGAGTGGAAGCCAAGAACCCCGCTCTGCTCTCGAATCGCGACGGGTATCTCTTGGAGCTCACTGGGTGGACTCAAGGGAGTCAAGCCTCCTGAGGCGTTTGGAGAGAGGTCACGAGATTGGTCGCTAGGCCATGCAGGAGACGAAGGCCCTCATCTCTCGATGACGGGGGAATCTCGGGGTTGTTCTCGAGCGGCGGCCCCAGTGTGCGGTTTCTCACGAGGTACGACGGCGAGGTCAGTGAGCCTCTCGTGGGGCGCCAGGGAAGTCGGGTCTCCATGCGAGTGGCGAGGGGGAGCGCGTCATTGCTCCCG
>NZ_JBHSTE010000027.1:0-1016 GCF_042659865.1 Paenibacillus septentrionalis | reverse complement strand
GAATAGTGAACCTCAAACTCAATCGTATGCGTTCCACGAGCCAGGCTGCTAAATCGTTCCTCCCACATGCTGCCGCTCCAACGCAAGTTTCGTTCGTAGGAAAGCTCGACGGTTGTCTCTGTTGTCAGCAGCTTAGCCGTGACGTGTCGCGCATAAGTCGTACTGCCGCTTGCTGCACTTGGAGCTAGCGTAGTATCTGCCAGCAGCATGAACCGTTCGCCACTATAAAATTGCAACGGCAGCCATTGCTTCGTACTGTTAGCTGGCAAGCTCGCGTTATACGCTATCCGATGACTTTCCCATTGCTCCGTATGGGCTACCTGTCCCACAATGCTTAACGCCCCGACGTCTATCGTACGAACCAGCTTTACAGGATCAGCTTTTAAGTCGCTTACCGTCTGCTCAATCGTGTAGCGACCTGGCATGACCTGCGTTAAGGTAAAGGCATTGCTATTGTATTGACTGCTGGTGAGCATATAGTTCCCTGTTGCGCTTGGGTAATAGCTGATCTGTCCATTGGGTGCGGTGACCATGTAGCGAACACTTAAGGTGTCTAGATCTGGATCACTTACTTGATGACGAATCGTAATCGTATCTCCTTCATACACAACCGTTGGTGAATAACTGAAGCCTGGCACTGGCGGTCGATTCAGCTGCACATAGAAATACTTATCTGCCGAATACTCACTCCAGTCATATCCATCAAAGACACGCACAGCTACGCGATAGATCGGCCCTTCTGCTAACCAGCCACTTGGGATGGTATAGTACTTATTTACTGTGGAGGTAATTGGTGTTGTCCGTAAAACTGTGCCGCTTTCATTCTTAAGCTGCAGCTGGTATTGAACTTGAGCGTCGTTGTCTGCGTCCGTCATCGTCCATCGGATCGTTGGGGTTAAGGTATTGAATTCCGTTGCTGTTGCTTTGCTTGTACCGCTTGGCTGTGTAACCTCTGCTCGTGGCGCTCGATTCACGATGTAAACCTTCTTCGTAATCGAATCCGATGCTCCATCGTT
>NZ_JBHSTE010000026.1:0-1167 GCF_042659865.1 Paenibacillus septentrionalis | reverse complement strand
AAACCAGACCTGACGCCGCCAAACGCACCGAAAGTGGATCAGATACCAGATCAAAAAACAAAGATTGAGGGGCCGGGAGATAGATTACCTGATAACATGTTAGGAAAGAATGATGCTGATCCGTTTAGGGATATTTACGGTCCAGGTCGTCTCTCTCACCCCGAAGAATGGAATAATATTATTAAGAAAGCTCAGGAAGCAGGGGTTGAAGTAAGAATCCTGGATCGTGATATTATGGCATATGCACCAAGAGGAAGTAATCCAGGACAATTGAATATATATTTAGATGCTTCAATAAGTGCTCTAAGACATGAATATCAACATTTCTTAGACGATATGGCAAAAGGCTACCCCAAATTGGATGTTACTTATGAGTTCAAAAATAGAATTATTATGGAACTCAGAGCGTATATGGTTGAAATTAAAGAGGCTGACCGAATAGGTAACAAGGCTCTTGCTGAGCAACTTTGGAATAACTATAGAGCAGAAAGACAATATCTGATAGACAACTTTGGTCCTGTAAAATGAATAATGGAGAGGTGATAAGAAGTGAGGCCTTTAAGTTTATCGAAGGAAATAAGAGATGGCAAATTAAACGATCTTGAAATTATCCAGTGTCTAGATATTCATCATAATCAGGTATTAGTTAGTGCTATAAGTCAGATTGTCAGTAGAAAACTCTGTAACGAAGAGATTATTTCTAAACTTTCTTACATCAGCAAATTCAGAGACCCAAATGTAAATAAACTCTTTGGGATTGACACTATAGGGCACTATAGTATAGCGGCACTTTTGGCTATTGCTACTCCTGAATCGATAAACAAGTATGAAGAGTTAATGGCTGATCTTGATGATTGGGATAAAGAAATTGTAGAAAGAATTGCAGAAGGCATGAGTTAATTATGATTACTGATGCAAACTTATCCTCCGCACGCAATTATCTGGGTCAAACCTTTCAATATCATTCTGGTGACATTATCCTCTTTGAATCCGATTATTCCGTACGAAATGATTTTCAGGGACAAGGAAAATAAAGCCATAGCCATCCGATCATTTCCTGATTGGGTGGCTATGCGTAAAGGGGCATATGGAGATGGCCAAAATAAGCGTATTTCGTCCAGATCGTGTGCGGCAGCTGCAACGGGATCTGGAGCAGGTGGCAAGCGC
>NZ_JBHSTE010000025.1:0-1236 GCF_042659865.1 Paenibacillus septentrionalis | reverse complement strand
CTATGGATAGGTTACACTAAGTTGGACAAAAATTATGTGGGCTAGTAGACTGAGATTAATATCTAGAAGGAGCGTTTAATTATGAAACGTCAACGTCGAACATTCACAACCGAATTTAAGCTTCAAATGGTTCAACTTGCTGCTAGTGGTAAGCCTAGAGCAGACATTGTAAGAGAATACGATCTTACAGCATCAGCCTTAGACAATTGGATCAAAAAGTATCAACAATCAGGTTCTTTTCATGCAAAAAATAACCGCAGTGAAGAAGAGAATGAGTTGATCCGTTTACGTAAGGAAAATCAACGATTATTAATGGAAAATGACATTTTAAAGCAAGCAGCGCTGATCATGGGACGAAAATAGATATCATCCGTAACAATGCACAGATCTATTCGGTATCAGCAATGTGTGATGTCCTACAACTCTCTCGTAGCACCGTTTACTACCATTTTAAAGAGCGTCAGAAACAACTTGACGATCTACCTGATGCTGAACTTGCAATAATTATCAAAGATATTTTCATTCAAAACCGTAATAACTATGGAACGAGAAAATTAAAAGTAGAGCTTCAAAAGCAGGGCTTACAGGTCTCACGTCGTCGTATCGGCAGACTAATGAAGCAACAAGGACTAGTATCCAACTATACTGTCGCTCAATATAAACCCCATTCTACACGATGTAATGAGAGTCAAACACAAAATGTGTTGCAGCGAAACTTCAGCCAGGACAAGCCTTTATCCGTCGTAGTCAGTGACCTAACTTACGTGCGTGTGTTGAATACATGGCATTATGTATGCTTATTTGTTGATCTTTTTAATCGTGAGATTGTTGGTTATAGTGCGGGGCCTCACAAGGATGCTACTCTTGTCTATCGTGCTCTTTCTAGAATAGAAGGTAATCTACATGATATCGAATTATTTCATACGGATCGTGGTAGAGAGTTTGATAATCGTTTAATTGATCAAGCTTTATCCACGTTTGGCATTCAAAGATCGTTAAGTAAGAAAGGTTGTCCGTATGACAATGCAGTAGCTGAAGCAACATTCAAAGTATTCAAAACAGAATTTTCTAACCACAAGTATTTCATGTCGCTCGAACATCTGAACATGGAATTACATGATTATGTCCATTGGTATAATCATATTCGTATCCATGGAACACTGGGTTATCTAACACCCATTCAGTTCAAACAGATCCCCTCATAAAAAGTGTCCAACTTGCTGTTGACGATCCACT
>NZ_JBHSTE010000024.1:0-1246 GCF_042659865.1 Paenibacillus septentrionalis | reverse complement strand
GCTTATACTTAAGGGTAATGATACCGTTTAGCGAATTCACCGCGCCGATTTTCGTATATTCGGTAGATGTATCTGACGTACATGATGTGCCATGGACAGCCACTTCGATTTTTGTTTCAAAATCTGGCTCAGCTTTCGCTACTAATTCACCTGCTCTATCTGAAACCACTCTCATAGGCAGTTGATAAGCATTTGCCAAAAAATCACCTGCAGGAATAACAAAGTTTTTGATTTTGATAGGAGCCGAAAGGTTCCCAGTATCCGTGCAGCCTGGATATGCTCGGCGATTCCACTCCTTGTCTTTTGGCACCTGGCTGTTCGGAAGACAGGTGATGCCATTGCCGTTATCTGCGACATTGCTGTACGCGATAAAATCACTGCTAGTGGCACGCCATACATCACTACCACCGGATCGATCCCAATAATAAATCGATCCGGTATGTGTATTCCCTAGAAAAGGTTTCTACAAAGGTATAGCTCTTTCGCGGTGTAAAGCCCTTCACATTACGGATAAAGGTCCCATTCCTATCATATATTTTCAGTGATTTTATAATCTGCCCATTACCCGCTGTCACTGTCACTCTATTAGTATTTTTCTTAATGTCCTTGGAAAAAAGCCGTCCGCCGTACTCATGATCTTTTTGCTTGTCGCCAGCAAACTCATATTCGATCAACGTACCAGCAGGTGCAGCCTGAACCGTCGTCATCCAAAATTCAGGCCAAGAAGTTACTATAATCGATAGTAGCAGTAACGTTGATATAAATGGATAACCTCGCATCCTCATTATTCCTCATATAGCAACGAAGATATGATTTGTTGTCTCTTGAATGAGCCACCACCACCTGGTGTATCTAAAAAGCCCATTATCTGTCCATACGTTTTTCCGTTTCTATTTTTAGATAGCTTCAGTTTGAAATTTTTGGATATAACTAATGCATTTATATCAACTTTTGTGTTGTTTTTATCTTGTTCGTAAAACACGCTATTTCCTGAGTGCTTGTCTAACGTTTTATCGATCCCATAAATATTAAAATGCATATTGTTACCATAAGAAGTATTTTTATTATTATGGATTAGCTTTGATTTCAGTACAATAATATAATAATCACTTTTTTCCTTGAGTTGGACTTTCTTATACCCAACCTCCCTGTCAACAAAATATGAAAAGTACAGTTTATCTATCGGTGGCAGCAGCTTGCGATTCGGATCCTTCGGATCGGAAAGATCAATCGCTACAAGCTCCTC
>NZ_JBHSTE010000023.1:0-1263 GCF_042659865.1 Paenibacillus septentrionalis | reverse complement strand
GCTTATACTTAAGGGTAATGATACCGTTTAGCGAATTCACCGCGCCGATTTTCGTATATTCGGTAGATGTATCTGACTTACATGATGTGCCATGGACAGCCACAGGTATTTCTGTTTTCATATCTACCTCAGCTTTCGCTACTAACTCACCTGCTCTATCCGAAACCACTCGCATAGGTAGTTGATAAGCATTTGCCAAAAACTCACCTTCAGGAATAACAAAGTTTTTGATTTTGATAGGAGCTGAGAGATTCCCAGTATCCGTGCAGCCTGGATATGCTCGACGATTCCACTTGTCTTTTGGCACCTGGCTGTTCGGAAGACAGGTGATGCCATTGCCGTTGTCTGCGACATTGCTGTACGCGATAAAATCACTGCTAGTGGCCCGCCATACATCACTACCGCCGGATCGATCCCAATAATAAATCGATCCGGCATGTGTATTCCCTAACGACTCGACCTTCATCTTAGTACCAGAAAAGGTTTCTACAAAGGTATAGCTCTTTCGCGGTGTAAAGCCTTTCACATTACGGATAAAGGTTCCGTTCCTATCGTATATTTTCAGTGATTTTATAATCTGCCCACTACCTGCTGTCACTGTCACTCTATTAGTATTTTTCTTAATATCCTTGGAGAAAAGCCGTCCGCCGTACTCATGATCTTTTTGCTTGTCGCCAGCAAACTCATATTCGATCAACGTACCAGCAGGGGCAGCCTGAACCGTCGTCATCCAGAACTCAGGCCATGAAGTCACAATAATCGATAGCAGCAGTAACGTTGATATAAATGGATAACCTCGCATCCTCATTATTCCTCATATACCAACGAAGATATAATTTGCTGTCTATGAAATGAGCCACCACCACCTGGTGTATCTAAAAAGCCCATTATCTTTCCATACGTTTTTCCGTTACTATTTTTAGATAGCTTCAGTTTGAAATTTTTGGATATAATTTTCATACCAGTAGATTTTCTGGATTGGTCATCTTGTATAAGGTATAAGCTACTTCCTGAGATATTGTCTAACGTATCATCGAAACCATAAAAATTAAAATACATATCATCTAAGTAAGTATTATTCTTCTTATGGATTAGCTTTGACTTCAGTACTATCACGTAATAATCACTTTTTTCCTTGAGTTTTTCTACTTTGTACTTTTTCTCTTCTTCTACAAAATATTCAAAATACAGTTTATCTATCGGTGGCAGCAGCTTGCGATTCGGATCCTTCGGATCGGAAAGATCAATCGCTACAAGCTCCTC
>NZ_JBHSTE010000022.1:0-1336 GCF_042659865.1 Paenibacillus septentrionalis | reverse complement strand
AGGCGGAGGAGTAGCAACGAGCATCGGGAAAAAGACGATCCTGAATCCAGTAAAACCAGACCTGACGCCGCCAAACGCACCGAAAGTGGATCAGATACCAGATCAAAAAACAAAGATTGAGGGGCCGGGTAAAGTTCCGGGTATGCCTCCTATTGTTCAATCCCGGATAAATATTAGTAATGATGGGTGGAAGCACGTCGTTGACAGACATTTTTCTAATAAAAATGCTTCTCAATTCACAATATCTCAAGACGAACTTCGTTCACTGCTATCGAGTAAAGATATAGTGAACTCACCAGTTATCAGAAGTATAGATAGTGCCGATGGAATTCGATATGTGAGAGAAGTCACGTTAGACAAGACTATTGGACTCGATAAGTTCAATGATTTCAAGCCGACCTCTACAATGACAATCTTAACTGACAAACATGGGAATTTAATCACAGCAACACCTGGTGTAATAAAATAGTGTATAAGGTGGGGTGAACCGTGAGACTAATTGGAAGTAAAATGGAACATGAACTAAGGGAGCAACTCATTAAATCTAATCATTCGCTTTTCAAAGACAAGGAAAAAAGAAGATTGCTTGAAGTAATAACAAGTCATTTTCCAGAAATGAAAACAGCTTACGTTATTCATTGGATACCTGAGCAGGGAGAGGACATTTATAAAATACTAATTAATGATAATACTATTGCAGGGATTGAGTTAGACCGTTATAGAGATGAAGCTGAACCAATTGTTGAATCTCAAGGTGTTTCCAATTACTTACATGGATTAGGTAAGCAAAATCGAATTAAGTTGGCGGTTGCTCTTGATTTAGCGAAGCAAGAATTGAGGAAAATGGATTAAATGTAGCACAGGTTTCAGCAAAAATTCTAAAAGAAGATTGGAGAATAGTAAACGATAGCTTGTTTACTAAAACACTATATTTTGTTTCTATTGCAATAGAGAGTATGAAATACAAAGCAATTGCTGATTTTATATATTCTAAGCTGAATAGTTATTTGAAAAATAATAAATTTGAAGAGCATATCGATAAAAATGACATTGAAATGCTGACGAGAGACATTCAAATATGTAAAAAATTAATTGATGATAGAGGAGAATTCGAAATCAGGAAAACAAGCGATTCCGCAAAATCAAGAGTAGATTATATTTTAGGTTTGAAGATGGATTAGTTGATGGGGCTACCAGTGCCGATGAATCCAAATGATCTAGCAAAAACGAGTGGTTTGAGGAAATGGGAGCTCTTTCCAGCAGAGGCGTGGTCAAAAGAGCATGTGAGTGATATGCTAGGAGCAGTTTCGATAGTAGGCGGAGGAGTAGCAACGAG
>NZ_JBHSTE010000020.1:0-1805 GCF_042659865.1 Paenibacillus septentrionalis | reverse complement strand
TCTGCTACTGGTCTACGATTCAATACATTAAAGCTAACCGATACAATGTCACTTTCTGCCCCAAATTGATCCTCAGACCAAAGCTCCATTCGATGTGTGCCTTTTTCATCAAAGGTAACGTTACTTAGATGACCTTGATAGAACATTCTCACTTTACCGCTTGGGGCAGTTAAACGCCAGAACGTTTTTAAGCTGCTTCGATCTTCGCTATCGGGATCATCCACTCTGCTCGTAAAACTGTACGATTCATCCGCATAGGCAAATGGCGGAGAGCTTGTAATGACTGCCGTTGGCTTTTGATTCACAACCTGAAAGCTATGCGTCATGTAACTCTCTGCTCCCAATGGATCTGAAGCTCTTAACTCCAGTGCCCATGTTCCTAATGCCTGTTTTCCTAAACCTCGATCGCGAATGCGAAAAGATGCATCCTTCGCTGTGCCTACATTATAGACGTTTCCGTCTCGCAACAGCCGCCAGCGATAGGATACAGCATCTCCATCTTGATCTGGATTGGCTGTTAGGTTTAACACCGTATTAATCGTATCGCGGTACGTGACCGTTATTGGCTCAAATTCAGCTATCGGTGGATGATTGACGATTGTCGCAAAATCACTGTACCAATCCGACCATAAGCCTCCACTATCCTGTACGCGCAGTCTAACGTGGTATTGACCAAGCTGATCATAACCTGCCCTTACAGCTGCCTGCTTCATTTCATTCGTTGTTGGGATGGATGACTTCGTGAGAATCTGTTTGCCATCCCGATACACTTGCCACTCTCTTGCAATCAAGGCATCCCCATCGGGATCATAGGATCTGTCCGTAATCGTAAAGCTCTTGCTCCAAGATACGGTTTTAGGATTAATTTCAAATAATGCAACGGGCGGCTGATTACTAGCTTTTGTTGACACCATTTTAATTACTTCATTAGACCAAGCTCCTTCGATGTCTTTCACCTTTAGCGATAGAAGGTAATCGGTATTGGCTGCCAAAGTTGTCGGAGGCGTACCCTCCGTCCAATTTTCATCATCAAATCGTTTCCATTTCCATACCTTCGTTACAATCCCTTTATTCCGCTGAGAGTACCGATCCAGATCATAAGATAGATCGCTAATGGTTAATCTTCGGCTACTGTTCACCTTTGCCGTGAACTCGGCCACAGGTGCGCGATGCACAAACAATACCAGCCTTGACAGCGAATCCAGACTCCATTGTCGGTAATTTGCAAAGGCGGCGTTGGTGCTCGGGTTATCCTGCACTTGCACGACCATTTCATACTTGCCCACTTTTGTAAATTGCGTGGTTGGTGCATCCTGGTACTGTCCGATCCCTTCCATCAATCCAGTATGGTTCTCATATACGGTGGGATCATGTGTCGTTTTGAAACGTTCATTGATCTTTGGATCTCCTTCAATGTCGGAATAAAACGTATTTATGAGTACATCAGAGCGATAGGAACCCGTTTTTTGATTATAGTTTAGAACAAGTGTGTCTGTTACTCGTTTAGGATTCTTTACTGCTGTTTCACTAATATAGTTTTTGATCGTGTTTTTGATTGAATTTATCGCTGTACTAGTTGTCGTTGTACCATTGCCATTCATCATGGCGATTAAACTTTGATTTCGTGCAGCATTTGCAGTTGTACCAACTGAAATGTAATGTGCATAGTATTGGTTTAGTTCGTTCGCAAGCTCCATCTCATAATCCATACTATCTAACTCTGACATGCTTCCTCGATTGAACATCACCACATAATTGTTACGATCATCGTTCCACTCAATGCGGTTAACCAGCTCAAACAGCTT
>NZ_JBHSTE010000019.1:0-2204 GCF_042659865.1 Paenibacillus septentrionalis | reverse complement strand
AAAACCAGACCTGACGCCGCCAAACGCACCGAAAGTGGATCAGATACCAGATCAAAAAACAAAGATTGAGGGGCCGGTTAATACTGTACCAGTAATTAAGAACAACTTCGAGTATATTGATAGTTTTGCCGATCATATGATAAATGCACAAGGAATTGTTAGAAAAGGAAATAAAGGTGTTGTTGGTGGACATAATTTAGAAAGTTTTGAAAAAATTCTGACAGATCAAGGCTGGAAGCTGGATGATGTCATTGTCTCAAGAACTCCACATCCTACTGTTACTGGGGTTTATGAAATAGAGTATAGACTTCCTGCAATAGACAGGGAATTGAAGGTAATACCTGGCCAATATAAAAATATCCCTCAACCAAAGACAGTATATGATTCTAATTTGATTTCAAATGAACAAATGATCGTATGGGGGAAAGAAGCTATGGAGAATGGTGTGATTAATGGGAGATTAGTGACTGGGTATTCATCTAATGGACTTAGATTCACGGGATATCTTGATGATAGTGGGAACATCACAAATTTCCATCCTTCATTTGAGGGAAAATAGGGAGGTGACGATATGTCAAATGAAAATACTTTAGAAAAAAAACTGATAGATCTTTATTATTTTGCTATCGGAGATGGGAACTTTATTAAGGCATTGGAAAAGTATTGTAATGGACAAGGTTTTGGCAACGAGCATATATGGTGTTTATTTTCAGGCGAACTAGAAGAGTGGGAGGAAGGTTACTTCGGAGAAAATGGAGTTTGCTATTTTTTTGACCATCCTGTAGTTGATGAAGATGTAACCATCGTATTGGATTACCCCACTTTCTATGATTATCTCAAAGAAGCAAGTGAGGCATATTTGTTACAGCATTCTGATGATAAGGATTTAGTAGAGTCTCGTTTAAACGAAATTAAACTAAAGTTTGAAATTGTATAAGTAATAGAAGCTGTCAAGTGCTGGATGAACCATCATTCAACCAAAAACAAAAATAAACCATGTAAATGGTGTTGAACTACTTCCACATGCGAGTATAACAACTCCATGTGGTTTCTTTTGTTTAAAACAAATAGAAGACCCATCTTTACGGGCGATCTTCACTTAAGTTTTTATTATTGTTCAAAAGAGCATGTGAGTGATAGGCTAGGAGCAGCCACGATGGTAGGTGGAGCGCCCAGTAAAACCAGACCTGACGCCCCCAAACGTACCGAAAGTGGAGCCGATACCAGATCAAAAACAAAGATTGAGGGATGGAGCAACTTGGCATAGAGCAACTATAAATGGTGTAGAGATTGATCTAATCAAAGTTGGCGATGATGTAACTAGCGGATATCCAACAGGTACGATAAACGCGTCACGCCCATCAGGTTTTTAGCTTAATTTTAAGTGGAGGCATCAAATATGTTCAAAGAACTAGATAACCTTTTATCTGCTGAAACAACAGTAGATTCTTGGTACGATGATGGCTGTGTCATAGCTAGCGAGATACTTTGAGAGTTTAGTCCAAGTGATTGGGATGAATTATCTAATCAGGTGCTTAGTAAGCCAATCGAATGGCAAAGAAAAATAGCATATTGCTTGGATAACAAGTGTAAGTGTTCATGAACTTAACATTCTAATTTCATTGCTTAATACTAATGATGAAGAATTATTCGAGGTATGCATTGACACACTAAGAAGTTATTCAAGTCAAGAAAGTAAAAATATGATATTGGATAATCCCCATATTCTACAACGTGCAAATGACTTACTCCCTACTGCTGGCATACCAGTAAGGAAAATGCTCGAAGATTTTCTTGCTAAAATCCGTTCGTATTTTTTAGATTTCAGATTTAGATGTAATGTTGTCTTAGAACTTTTTTGACAAGGTGCCTTTAGACTTCTCTTTTAATTAAATAACTAGCCGCCCGCGCATCACGCACCGCCGGCTATCCGACGATCAATTGATTACTACCCTAAATATTTATCGGTGCAAACTTATCCTCCGCACGCAATTATCTGGGTCAAACCTTTCAATATCATTCTGGCGACATCATTCTCTTTGAATCCGATTATTCCGTACGAAATGATTTTCAGGGACAAGGGAAATAGCCGCAGCCATCCATGACTTCATCGTGGATGGCTATGCGTAAAGGGGCATATGGAGATGGCCAACATAAGCGTATTTCGTCCAGATCGTGTGCGGCAGCTGCAACGGGATCTGGAG
>NZ_JBHSTE010000018.1:0-2855 GCF_042659865.1 Paenibacillus septentrionalis | reverse complement strand
TCACCGCTCCAGCTGTTGACGTTTCCGTTGATCTGTTGCCTCAGCAAATTAGTTGCGCTTGCCACCTGCTCCAGATCCCGTTGCAGCTGCCGCACACGATCTGGACGAAATACGCTTATGTTGGCCATCTCCATATGCCCCTTTATTTACACATAGCCATCCAATGAGGAATGATCGGATGGCTGTGGCTTTATTTTCCTTGTCCTTGAAAATCATTTCGTACGGAATAATCAGATTCAAAGAGGATGATGTCACCAGAATGATATTGAAAGGTTTGTCCCAGATAATTACGTGCGGAGGATACTTGCCCTTCGATTTCCCACATATTCGCAATTCTCCCCTTATAACCGAGAATGCGGGTATCGGGATCGTTATTTTTCACTGTATACAATTGAAAATTCACAATGATGTATCCTTTTTTCAAAAATTCCGACTCATGACCATTTAGCTTCCCACCATATTTATTGGCCACCTCTTGTAGGTTCGTTCCTTTAGGTAAAATATAGGGAGCAATCGGGAGATGATATTCTCCATACCAATGCTGCTCGCTGCGAAGCGCTACGGTTGGATTCACGGCTGCTGGCGGTGTAGACGTTCCAATTAGCGTACGAGATTTGTAAGGGAGTATTAAGCTTTTATAACCGATCCCAATCGGGACTTTCCGTTCAAGGTATTGACTATAAAAACGACTCCAAGGCTGTTTCGCTCGTTCGTTAGCCGTCAAGATATGATGGTATTCATAGTTGGCGGCTTCCTGAAGCTCGGTTGTCGCAATATTTCGGAAAGGGTCTGCTAATGTGTACATTCTCGTATACGACCTACGATCTAACTCACTTCCAACAGCAATCATTTTATTTCCTGCTCCACTTGCATCGTAGTATAGATCAACTTCGATGGCCTCTCCACCACTGCGAGGAACGAACCAGAAGGTCGGGTCTATTCTGATCCCTTCCCCACTATTCCACAGGTTTCCAATTGTCTTGAAATCAAAGAGGAAGGCATAGCCATTATGTGGAACAGTCGCTTGTTGCGTTGGATGTGAGCCTTGACGGATTGGAAGTAGCCAGTTATATTGCTCCTCTAAAGCAGTGGGTACTCCGTTTTCATCTCTTCCCCCACTATAATAGGCCACGGGTTTGTGCTGTTTCGATCCTTTAGCTGTGCGAAAGACCGTCTCATAACGTGGATCACCGATGTCCCAGACACGGAAGCCATAGAGTCGGCCCACGACACCAACATCAAAGGTTTCATAAGCACAATAGTTGGCTAGACTACTATTTCTGTTGAGTTCACAACTATCTCCGATTTCCGAATTAATCGCCCAGGACTCTGTCCGGATCTGATAGTTCCCTTCATCTACCCAAGTAGGCATGGTGAACGTCATCGCTGACACCCCGACTGGATAATCAATCCAAGTATTGGCCGCGTAATAGGTACTGCCTTGAAATACGCCAAACGGGAAGCGCACACGCTTCTGCTGGGTATAGCGAATATAGTCGCGATTCCCGTACCCTTGAATACTACGATGTTGACCCGATTCGTTGAAACGGATCGTAAAGGGGCGATCCAGTACAAGCACTGTACGAGATAAGTCTGGATTCATCCGCTGATCGAATGGACGGTTATCATCCGGCAGCGTGGAGTAATTGACTACCGGGGTATGTACGGTGACACTGTTGATTCCAGCAATGGAGAACTCCTTCTCCCTATACCCATCTAGACTGTCCGGCAACGGCTCGTAGTATATGGTGCCGGTGCTCGGTGTGTTGGCAGCGTTACGAAGGGTGCTTGTAATAAAAAGGCCGCTTCTGTACAGCACATCAGGTCCAATGACAGCAGGCTGCGGGATAGCTCCAGGCGTAGGCCCAGTACTTGCTCTCTCACTGTTGTCCATCACAACGGTTCCATTGAACTCCACCCAATCATTCTTCACTTTAGGATCATCGGTTGCAGCCTCAGCCATTGCTTTTAACGCTGCGATCACCGTCGCTTGGGCCGGCGGCTCGGGTGGTGTCATGCCCTCTGATTTCAAACTCGTATCCGTGTAGGTCACGGCTCCCGTTTCGGCAGGCGTTACATGATCTTCTACATTATCACTGCGATCCGCAAGCAGCTCTGGCTCACTGTAACCTGTGGCATAGAGCATGATGGCTCCACCAGGGAGCGCATAGTTATAAAGATCTGACCGGCTTAATCCATACGCTTCTAAATGCTTAATGGTCCAATAGGAATACTGCCGATCAAAGGTAAACGAGTACGATACACTCAACTGATCGGTGACATCGGTCGGATCCTGCGGTTCGCAGCCTTGATCATCACATATATCTGGGTGCTGTTCTTTCCATTGCCTGTCGTAGACAATATCGAATTGACAGGTATACCGTACATTCCCATTCATATTGGCAAACGTATAGTCAAATAAGTACTCACTGGCTCGGACATTGGCATATAGCGACTCTGTCGTCGGAATCCCTTGCGTTACATTAAACCGCTCACTTCCACGAGCATCTGCCCCAATCTGCGCTGTTGGGTTCGGATTCATATGGCTGCGGGTTTGAACAGCTCCTTGCGTAGGAGGCAAGATTTCTGCTACGCAATTTCCGCCACCGACATTGGTTGTCCCCTGTTCAAATTCTGCATAGATGACTTTGTCATGATACATATAGGTATAGGAATGAAAGTCAACGTTGAACTTTCCACAATACCACATTTGTCTAGCACCTGGGCTTGCCCAGTCTTTGTATTGTCCTTTAGTGATGGATTCTTCTCCAAAGGTCTGCTTATACTTAAGGGTAATGATACCGTTTAGCGAATTCACCGCGCCGATTTTCGTATATTCGGTAGATGTATCTGAC
>NZ_JBHSTE010000017.1:0-3146 GCF_042659865.1 Paenibacillus septentrionalis | reverse complement strand
GCTACCAAACGCTTTAGGATAAGCCCTCGACCGATTAGTACTGGTCAGCTCCATGCATTGCTGCACGTCCACCCCCAGCCTATCAACCTCGTCGTCTTCAAGGGGTCTTACTAATTGGGAAATCTCATCTTGAGGGGGGCTTCACGCTTAGATGCTTTCAGCGCTTATCCCTTCCGTACTTGGCTACCCAGCGGTGCTCCTGGCGGAACAACTGGTACACCAGCGGTACGTCCATCCCGGTCCTCTCGTACTAAGGACAGCTCCTCTCAAATTTCCTACGCCCGCGACAGATAGGGACCGAACTGTCTCACGACGTTCTGAACCCAGCTCGCGTACCGCTTTAATGGGCGAACAGCCCAACCCTTGGGACCTACTTCAGCCCCAGGATGCGATGAGCCGACATCGAGGTGCCAAACCTCCCCGTCGATGTGGACTCTTGGGGGAGATAAGCCTGTTATCCCCAGGGTAGCTTTTATCCGTTGAGCGATGGCCCTTCCATTCGGTACCACCGGATCACTAAGCCCGACTTTCGTCCCTGCTCGACTTGTAGGTCTCGCAGTCAAGCTCCCTTCTGCCTTTACACTCTTCGAATGATTTCCAACCATTCTGAGGGAACCTTTGGGCGCCTCCGTTACTCTTTAGGAGGCGACCGCCCCAGTCAAACTGCCCGCCTGACACGGTCCCTTCACCGGCTTCACGGTGACAGGTTAGAACTCCGATACGATCAGGGTGGTATCCCAACGGCGCCTCCACACAAGCTGGCGCTCATGCTTCGTAGGCTCCCACCTATCCTGTACAGATCGTACCAAAGTCCAATATCAAGCTGCAGTAAAGCTCCATGGGGTCTTTCCGTCTTGTCGCGGGTAACCTGCATCTTCACAGGTATTAAAATTTCACCGGATCTCTCGTTGAGACAGCGCCCAATTCGTTACGCCATTCGTGCGGGTCAGAATTTACCTGACAAGGAATTTCGCTACCTTAGGACCGTTATAGTTACGGCCGCCGTTTACTGGGGCTTCGGTTCACAGCTTCGGGATTGCTCCCTAACCGCTCCCCTTAACCTTCCAGCACCGGGCAGGCGTCAGCCCGTATACGTCGTCTTACGACTTTGCACAGACCTGTGTTTTTGCTAAACAGTCGATTGGGCCTTTTCACTGCGGCCCCCTCGGGCGATTAACCCTACCGGGGCACCCCTTCTCCCGAAGTTACGGGGTCATTTTGCCGAGTTCCTTAACGAGAGTTCTTCCGCGCGCCTTAGCATGCTCTGCTCGCCTACCTGTGTCGGTTTGCGGTACGGGCACCTAGATCTAACTAGAGGCTTTTCTTGACAGCCGGAGCTCATGACCTTCGCTACTGCAATGTTCACTCCCCATCACAGCCCAGCCTTACGATGTGCGGATTTGCCTACACATCAGCCTCACTGCTTGGACGGACATATCCATCAGTCCGCGTCACTACCCTTCTGTGTCACCCCATTGCTCAAACAATCTTCGGTGGTACAGGAATTTCAACCTGTTGTCCTTCCACTACGCCTTTCGGCCTCGCGTTAGGTCCCGACTTACCCTGAGTGGACGAGCCTTCCTCAGGAACCCTTAGGCTTACGGCGGACAAGATTCTCACTTGTCTTTTCGTTACTCATACCGGCATTCTCACTTGAATACAGTCCACCAGTCCTTCCGGTCTGACTTCAATCCGTATTCAACGCTCCCCTACCCAAGTCACAGTCTTCACTTCCCCTTCGAGGGTTACGTGTTTAGCTGAGGGCATTTAGTCAAATCCTTGATCTACCGTTAAGGTAGCATTTGACGAATTCCTCTTGGTCTAACACTCTTCAAAGAAGTAGTGAAGACTGTGACATGCCATAGCTTCGGTGGTGTGTTTAGCCCCGTTACATTTTCGGCGCAGAGTCACTCGACCAGTGAGCTATTACGCACTCTTTAAATGGTGGCTGCTTCTAAGCCAACATCCTGGTTGTCTGTGCAACTCCACATCCTTTCCCACTTAACACACACTTGGGGACCTTAGCTGATGATCTGGGCTGTTTCCCTCTTGACAATGGATCTTAGCACTCACTGTCTGACTCCCGGTTATACATGGCTGGCATTCGGAGTTTGACTAGACTTGGTAACCCTCGCGGGCCCCGCATCCAATCAGTGCTCTACCTCCAGCATGCTCTACACCGAGGCTAGCCCTAAAGCTATTTCGGGGAGAACCAGCTATCTCCGAGTTCGATTGGAATTTCTCCGCTACCCCCACCTCATCCCCGCACTTTTCAACGTGCGTGGGTTCGGACCTCCAGTGCGTGTTACCGCACCTTCATCCTGGACAGGGGTAGATCACACGGTTTCGGGTCTACGTCTGCATACTATATGCGCCCTATTCAGACTCGCTTTCGCTACGGCTCCGTCTCTCCAACTTAACCTTGCATACAAACGTAACTCGCCGGTTCATTCTACAAAAGGCACGCCATCACCCCTAAAACGGGCTCTGACTTCTTGTAAGCGCACGGTTTCAGGTTCTTTTTCACTCCGCTCCCGCGGTGCTTTTCACCTTTCCCTCACGGTACTGCTTCACTATCGGTCACTAGGGAGTATTTAGCCTTGGCAGATGGTCCTGCCGGATTCCGACGGGGTTTCACGTGTCCCGCCGTACTCAGGATCCAGCTCGGAGGGTGCAGGTTTTTGGCTACAGGGCTTTTACCTCTTCTAGCGGGCCTTTCCAGACCTCTTCACCTAACCTACACCTTTGTAACTCCATATGAGCTGTCCTACAACCCCAGAAAGCAAGCTTTCTGGTTTGGGCTAATCCGCGTTCGCTCGCCGCTACTGACGGAATCACTTTTGTTTTCTCTTCCTCAGGGTACTTAGATGTTTCAGTTCCCCTGGTATGCCTCACTCTTGACTATGTATTCATCAAGAAGTAACTGTCCATTACGACAGCTGGGTTTCCCCATTCGGAAATCCCCGGATCAATGCTTGCTTACAGCTCCCCGAGGCAGTATCGTTGTTCGCCACGTCCTTCTTCGGCTCCTAGTGCCTAGGCATCCTCCGTGCGCTCTTACTAGCTTAACCTAGTATCGCTCTTCATTTTTGATTTCCTCGAACATCCTTTTGGGATGAAGGTCGTCAATCAAAAACGATTCGCTT
>NZ_JBHSTE010000016.1:0-4456 GCF_042659865.1 Paenibacillus septentrionalis | reverse complement strand
GGAGGATGACGGGATCGAACCGCCGACCCTCTGCTTGTAAGGCAGATGCTCTCCCAGCTGAGCTAATCCTCCATATGTAAGCCATCCGTTTGGAGTGACTTAAATAATATATCATGCTCTTCACTGGAATGTCAAGCAAAAACATAATTTTTCTGATATAATAGCTATTCGTAATAGATGTTTGATTTGAAGTATGGCTAGAGGAGGCAAGGAAAATAATAATGACAAATGCATCAGCTTGGGAAATTAAATAGACCTTAACAGGAGACATCTTATGAATAACACAACTATATCATCCAAAGACACTGTCGTTATTGGACTTATGCTGTTTGCTTTGTTTTTTGGAGCAGGCAACCTTGTATTCCCAGCAATGCTGGGTCAATCCGCTGGTACAGAAAGCTGGTACGCTAATTTAGGATTTCTAATTACAGGAGTAGGCTTGCCATTACTCGCTGTTATTGCATTCAGCTTTTCAGGAAAACAGGATTTGCTTTCATTGGCAAGCCGAGTTCATCCTATATTCGGAATTATTTACACGACAGTACTGTATTTAACTATTGGTCCGCTTTTTGCTATGCCGCGAACAGGCAGCGTATCATATGAAATCGGGATTAAACCATATCTAAGCGAACAGAGCGGTCAACTGCCACTATTGATTTTTTCTATTTTGTTCTTTTTAGTTACATGCCTTTTCTCGCTCAATCCATCCAAGATGATTGATATTGTTGGAAAATGGCTTACACCTTTGCTTATTTTATTTATTTCTATATTGTCCATAGCCGCGATTCTAAAGCCAATGGGTACCTTTCAGCAACCAGTGGCAAGCTATGAGCAGCATGCCTTTTTCAACGGCATACAGGAAGGGTATCTGACAATGGATACGCTAGCTGCATTCGTCTTTGGAATCATCGTGATCAATGCGCTGAAAGAACGCGGTGCACACACCAGGAAGCAGCTGATGCTCGTCGGATTCAAATCCACCATTATATCGGCAACGATTCTTGCCATCATTTATACGGTGCTGACCTACATCGGCGCATCAAGCGTGGAGCAGCTAGGGCATTTGGCAAATGGTGGTGAAGTTCTTGCCAAAGTATCCAATTACTATTTTGGTACGTTCGGCGGGATTATTCTCGGTATTATCGTCTTGCTTGCCTGCTTGACAACAAGCATCGGCTTGACAACTTCATGCAGCAGCTACCTTCATAAATTAACGCCTAAAGTTTCTTACAAAACATATGCTATTCTTTTGTCTATCGTAAGTACAACACTAGCAAATGTAGGCTTGAATCAATTGATTGAATTTTCAGTGCCGGTATTGTCTATTCTATACCCGCTTTCTGTCATCATGATCTTTTTGACGTTTTTACACCCTTTATTCAAGGGGAAAAGATCGGTATATGGATTCAGTCTTGCATTGACCTTTGTTATAAGCTTTATCCAAGGCTTAGCCGACTCCAATCTCAAGCTTGCATACGTTTCTAATGCGATTCTGTATGTACATGAGCGCTTTAGCGAGATGCTACCGCTCTACACAATAGGATTAGGCTGGATCATACCTGGTGTTGTAGGCGCGGCAATTGGTCTAATTTGGCCGGCTTCCAAGCGCCATACCGAGGATATAACGTCCTAACACTCTAACCATACTTCAAATTAGTAAAACAGCAGGCAGCACCGCTTCATCACTGCTCAAGTAGACAGTGATCAAGTCAATGCTTCCTGCTGTTTTAATATCTGATTATAAGCTAGCCCTTTCATAAAGTATTTCTTGGAGGAACGGGTAGATCACTAGCACGAGTAATAAAACGGAGATCTCCAAACTGCAAGGTAAAATGCTCAACCTGCCCGTTATCGACCCAAGCGTGCCGTTGTTTTAACAATAAAGAAGCTGTTGTAAAGAATGAGGATGGATCGGCGTTTGCAAATGCTTCAGCTCAGCCTTCCGCATGAGAATTTACTGCTTGGATGACTCGTCAATGAGCGATTGAAGATTCTCAAACATCGTTAATAGATGTATTGAAATTCATCCTTGCTTTCATGATGCACTCTCACCTTCATATTCCCGTTTCGGCTTTACGGAACGTCCTGACGAGCTTCTCCAGCGGCTTATGGATGTATTGAAACAG
Source organism: Paenibacillus septentrionalis (assembly GCF_042659865.1). NCBI lineage: Bacteria > Bacillati > Bacillota > Bacilli > Caryophanales > Paenibacillaceae > Paenibacillus > Paenibacillus septentrionalis. The sequence continues at coordinate 2,330 of NZ_JBHSTE010000016.1, read as the reverse complement.
AAATAAAGCATAGATCTTAATAAAAACAATCTACGTCAGCGCTGTATCAAGCTGACATTGTAAGCGCATCGTACAGCAAGCTTTTTACACGCTGAAAATCCGTCTCCAGAATATGTTTCCTTAATAAGAGGATGGATAAGATTGATGGATTTTCACGCTTAACACCAGACCTGTAGCAACCATATTAGTGAGCAGCGAGCTTCCACCGTAACTGATAAATGGCAAAGATATGCCAGTCAAGGGCATTAACCCTAGATGCATCGCAATGTTCTCAATAATTTGAATGATTAGCATAGAGATAACGCCTATTACGATATAAGATCCGAGAATGTCATTACTGTCATATGCAATTCGAACCATTCTGTAGATTAGTAAAAAATATAATATTAATAATAGCGCACTGCCTAAAAATCCGAACTCCTCTCCTATTACGACAAATATAGAGTCAGCGTAATCATAAGGAATAAAACCATTTTGTATCATATCTCCTTGCATGTAGCCTTTCCCAAAGAACTCTCCCGTTCCAATGGCTCTAATTGAATTTTGCACATGCCAGCTTTTATCCGGGTCCGAGGCAGGATCGATAAACGCTTGTATTCTTGACATTTGATGAGGCTTTATTAGCTTGGAAAACAACTCGTTGTTCGCGAAATACAAAAAGCTAAGTGACATCCCTGTAATAGCAAGTGTCGCGCTTCCAATAGCAACATGCAGCCAGCGTATGTTGCCCACCCAAATCATCCCAAGTAGAATGCCAAAGTATACAATCGAGGTACCGAGATCAGGCTGCATTAAAATGAATATAACCGGCAAAAAGGTTACAATCGCGATTGGTACTACGTCATAGATGATTCGGAGGGGTTCACTATTTCGTTTCTTTAGTATTTTCGCAATTAGGAGGATAACGAATATTTTAACAAGCTCAGATGGCTGAAATTGAATCGATCCTATATTCAACCAACGCGTAGAACCATTCAGATTGACTCCTTGCATTTGGACAAAAACTAGCAATCCGACTCCCAATCCATACAGGATATAAGAAAAATAACGAACAATAATTCGATAATCGAGAAATGCAACCACAAACAATGGTATGAATAATAAAACGTACATGACTAAGTTATTTTTATGTAGTCCTTCATAGCTGGTATTCATTGTAGCGCTGTAAATAGAAAGTGTGCTAATTGTCATAAAACATATCAGAATAACGATGATGGTAACATCTAGTCTACTTGCGAGTGTCTTCATATCTATAAACCTCTGCTTAAAAATTCTTGTATGTCTATATACCTAATGCCACGACTGTTAAACCAATATACACTTGGTGTTGACAAGATGTCAACACCAAGTGTATATTGGTTACAATCTGCGGCCTGGCTGCAGGGTTATACGTCTATCAACAATTATTTTACTTTGACACAGGAAGGGCAATGCTATATGCCGAATGATTCTGACAATAAATTAGGATTATTACTAAAAGAGCTACTAAAGAAGCAGTCTTTGTCAATTAGAGGGATGGATAAACTTTCGGGAATTGACGCTGCTACAATATCCAGAATAATAAATGGCAAACGGAAAGCTACACCTGCACATTTACAACGATTAGCCGATTGCCTGAATGTTCCTGTTTCCAGTCTATTTGCCGCTGCCGGGTATTCTGACTCTAACGTCCATTCAGATCTGCTTGAGTCTGTTGCTACTATTGAAGAGGTGCTGCACAGCTCGAACTACAGTCACAATTTCAGCTTGGACAGAATAGAACAAGAGCTGGCACGTCAAAGAGAATTCGCTCAAACGAAAGAAGGAAAAGAGACTATCCTTCTTAAATTTACCGGAAAAATTAAAGACATCGGAGCCTCAGGCCCATTTATTCAACATTTACAGAGAATGTATGATCGTTTTCGTCTAAATGAAGGCAGTGCATTTGAGTTGGCTCTATACGCTGGCGCATTGCTTTACTTCATTATGCCGTTTGATTGTATTCCTGATTATATGTTTCCAATTGGTTATATCGATGATGCTATCGCCGTAAATCTCGTTTTGAATGCTCAATCGAATTTATAGACACCATCGTTCTAGCTTTCTATTCGATTATTCATGACTTAAACACAAATAAAAAAGCCCCTAGGTTTCATTGAACCTAAGAGCTTAATATATGTAGTTGGTACCGGTGAGAGGACTCGAACCTCCACGGTTTCCCACTCGATTTTGAGTCGAGCGCGTCTGCCATTCCGCCACACCGGCATATGAAGTTTAAGTGGCGCGGCCTAAGAGATTCGAACTCCTGACCTTTTGATTCGTAGTCAAACGCTCTATCCAGCTGAGCTAAG
>NZ_JBHSTE010000015.1:0-4888 GCF_042659865.1 Paenibacillus septentrionalis | reverse complement strand
CTACCTCGATTGAACATCACCACATAATTGTTACGATCATCGTTCCACTCAATGCGGTTAACCAGCTCAAACAGCTTTGAGTTAGACGTACCTTGAATATAGTTGACAGTTGATAAAATATTTTCTACTTGCAGTTCGGCTTGCATAGCTGCCATATTACTTTTTATTGTATTTAAGGGTATTGTTTCATTCGCAATGAGTACATGAACTTCTGCTTCTTTACGGTTGGTTATTAGGTCTGCAGCTTGTGTCATAGCTGCACGCTGATTGGAATTGTTGATAAAGCGTCCTTTGTTGTTTATCGTTGTTAAAAGCCGTTTGTGTTGTGCTTCATTGGAAGAAGTACCCAGTGGAATGTATGTCACCTGCTGCGCTAGCATTTCCGTTGCTAGTTTTGCCAATTCTTTTGGATTATTCAGCTGCGATAATAAATTATCATCTATGCGGATATAATACTTCTCCGCTTCTGATCTATAAGGTACTTCATTAAGAATTTCTGTCATGTACCTTTTTTCCCCAGTTACGTGGTCAAGATAAGGAATTAATCTTATGTTTACTTTATTCCTTCCTCCTAATGCCCAATCTTCAGCTATAAAAGTTTTATCTAAAACCTCGCTCCATTCTTCAGTATCAAGATTCAATTTGTATAATAACGGTGTTGTTCCGTCTTGCGTGTTTGAGGTGAAAAATAAGTAACTTCCTAACAGTCCTGATGGTTGTATATATCCTAGACCTGGTTTATCAAACAATGCTAAATCTATATAATGCTTTTCTCCGTCCACATCATCCACAATGATTATCTTGCGATTATTTTTATCTATTGATACTATTCTTCCATCATCTGTTATAGCCCACCAATCAACAGAAGATTCATATCCGCTGTGGGTATATGATGATGCTCCTTCATTTATCCTACCTTTTACAACTCTATTTTCACTTCTATCAAAACGAGATACAGTATAATAATACCTACTTCCAGATTCAGCATGCCATGTGCTAAAAATAGGGTCACTAAAAATTAAATCTCCTGTTGCTGGATCTAGTTTATACGGTTGTTTCAATGTTCCGTAATCCGCTTTTTCATTTGTTGTTGGATAATTACTTGTGTTTTGATATACATCTTGTAAAACAAAATCGGGTGCTATAGTTCCTTTACTTGCTATATACCTATCTAGACTGGAATAGTATTTGAATCCGATATGATTTGTGTCATATAAAGCACCATCATTCGTTACTAAAAAACGTGTATATCGTGCAATATGGTCTGCATTATACGAGGGTCCAAGTACTGGTTGGTATAAATACATAAAATGATTAAGTAATCTATCAAATTTTACAGTGTTATACCCCCAAGGATTTCCAAAAAAACCTGAAACAGCATACGTCCAAGGTAAGGTTTCTACAGATCTCTTAGCATCCTCAAAATCATAATAAACAACTTGGTATGCTGGCTGTCTGCAATTACTCCAATTCCCACTACTCGTTGGCCCTCTAGTCATTCCTATAATTTTACTATCTTGGGTAAGTGTTACATGTCCTATGAACGTGTCTAATGGTGACGCTACTAAATCTGATCCATCGGACACGCATACTTGTCCATATGGATGAAATATTGGTTGTGCCGATCTTATTAACCCTGGTTGCGATGGCTCTCCAAATTGAGTAAGTCTTACACCGGCAGAACTATAATAAAAGACTGATTTTTCGTCTTCTAGCATATAAGCGATACTGTTTGCTCCTGTAGCTGAATCTATTGCAGTATCCGCTACTTTTACCACTTCGTTTGTCATGGTATCAAAGTAATACAAAGGCCCCCAATATAAAAAACTCGTATAGCTCAAGTCGCTATTGTCAATATAAGGTGTTGCCGCAAAATACTGTCTCGTTTTACCTTCACTCGATTTCTCCACATGAATCTTATAATCCAGACCATCTGCTGCGAGTGCTGGTCGCAGCACTTCATTAACTAGACTATTGATTTCATCCAACGTTTTACTTGTATTGCCTACGTCTACGATCACATCTACTTTGCGTTGTTCCTTCATTTCAAAGTCAACAAAAGGGGGAAGGTTTAGAACCTCCCCCGTGTCGTCTCCCATTTCAAGCGCTCCAACAGGTACAGGAACTGATGATGTTAGTAACAGTAGGCACAATACTAACCATATTATTTTTTTCTTGTTCATATTGTGGGCTCCCTATTGCCATGTATTTGCTTTCTTACGATCATTACTCGTTACAAACGCATCAATTGTTGGCTGTCCAAATTCCTCTTGCACTTCTAGCAGAAAACGATACTGCCCAACACTCGCTGCTTCATACTCCACTTCCGTTTCATTACCTGTTGCGAATAATACACGTGGTTCATTGAATACACCATCGTTATTGGCATCAAATATCACATACCAATTTCGCTTCGCTATCGTGTCACCGTCATAGGAATAAGAACGATCCTTCAAAGTAAAAGTAGCAATATTTCCTTTTTCGGGATCACGATATATTTTGCGTTGAAACTCAAAATTCACATATGGTGCTTCATCGGGCTTGATCGTGTAAATTCTTGTGACCGTACTGGTATAGCCAGCAGTATTTTCCACTGATAGCGTCACTTTATATCTGCCCGCCTTTTTGAATAGCACATCAATTGATTTTTTCCTATTTAACGATCCAGCATATTTTATTTGATCATTTAAGTTGCCATCTTCCGATTCGATCGTCCATCGTGTTTTTTCATTGATAACAGGATATTTCACTGGACTATCAGAATTTTCAGTAAAGGTAACTTTTCGATTTTCCTTTAATGTACCTGTTTGGTTAATGCCAGCTTCTACAGTTGGTTCAATGACATTGAACGAATAATAGGTACCCGCTTGCAGCCCATCATTATCTTTGACATACAGTAGAACTTGCTGTGGACCGAGCTTGTCATACCACGCTTGCACCTCGCCATAATTCAGGTCATATTTATCCAGCTCTATATTGGGCTGTCGTGCGCCAGGCATTTTCCAGCGGTATGCTTCAATTGTTCCATCTGGATCGTAAGAGTAAAAACCATGGAAGGGTATATAATCGCCTAATTTCACTTCTGATGCGCCGTCTATGACAGCAACTGGGGGGATCAACTGTGGTTTTGGCACTTCTGGTTCAGGGGGTTTAGGAGGGTTTTTATATACATATGTATTGGCCGATAGTAGGCCAGTATTTAACTGCCCTTTGTACAATTCACCTGTTTTGAAATCTACGGTGGCTCGTCCATTGAAAACTTGCGTTATATCTTCTTTTCCTGCCATTGCTTCTTTGGGTATCGTGAATTCATAGCTGCCCGAAACGTTGGTTTTTCCGTTTGCTGACACTTTTATCATTGGTGCGCTTTGGCTTCCGTCCTCGGTTCGCAAGTAGATACGATAATCACGCAGCACGCCTGGCTTCGTTAAATTAACGACTTCGGCATTTAATGTGACTTTAACCTTTATGTCTTTATCGGTGAACTTCACACTGTTTGGATCTGCAATCAGTTCACCGATAATTGCTGGTTCATCTAACGTAATATACTGAAAAGTAATGTTCCCACCATATGAATAGCCAGTTAACTTAGCTTTAGCTGATAGCACATACTCAATCGTAACAGGGTACATTTTGCAGATAGCATGTCCTGTTAGAAAAGCGGGGTTGTCTGTCTTAATGTCTCGTAATGGATCCAACGGTCTTTCTGTTGGCGTATACTGCACACCGATTTCAGGTTTTTTCTCATCATAGCTTTGATTTTTTATAAAAGCAGGCGTGCCTATGATTGGATAAATCTGATTTTTCGGCAGCACAACGGTTGAATAATCAATTTTATTACTTGGAATCACATTATCGTTGCTATCTAGCCATACCGTAGCTGCAACGTTAATTTCAGGCTGTACGAACGTCGTAATGTTGTTTATTTTGCCGTATGGAATATTGGTCGGTGGAATGGACGCACCTTTAGTTTCGGGCAAAGAGCTGGAATATCTTTTTTGCGTTAAAACACCGTCATTCAAATTGTAGGTAGCGACTTGCCAATCGATTCCATCACTGTACCGACACATGGCGTTGCCTGGGTTGGAACGTAGCTTAACTTTTCTTTCACTAGAATATCCTTTGACATCAACTGTTCCAGCATTACTTTCACCTTGAATAACAACTTTAATCTCTCGCTTCTCACGATCCGGCGCAAACTGAATAATTTTCCCCTTGCCTGTATAGCTATACGTGTCAGCTTGATAGAGCACCATCGATGCATCCTCTGGGAATTTGATTGTGTATTCCCTTGTGTTTTGATCTAGTATCTCTTCTTTCACTTCATATGGTGGTTGAGAAGTATGCTGATTACTGGCAATTACTTTCTCGAACGGAATAAATACAATGAATAAAATCACAATAAGCAGGCTTAAACATAAACGCTTGATCATTAGTTTACCCTCTCTGCAATCTCTTTATAGTTACTACCAGCTTTAAATCTAGCTTCAATACCGATAAAATCTATTTCTACTCCTTTTACATTCAAGAAGGCAATACTGCTAGTTATACTCTCCCCAGATTCTAGTCTATAGTCTCGAATATACGTCTCATTATTGTTACCTATATAAACAGAGGAAATTGCTTGCTCCATTATTGTTCCAATATTAGTAACTGCATACATTTTAGGATTCATATCATGATAATTCTCTTGAACAATTCTTCCAGTGTTATTCTCAAGTGTGATGTTTAAGAATAGAATGTCTGTCGCCTTATCGTAATCATAAAAATCATACTTCTTTTGTAGTGCTTTTCCTTCGACAGAAGAGGTCTTATACAAATAAGCACTATGAACCGTCAGTTTTAATCCATCTGTTGTTTCTTGCGTAAACGGCACATTAACTAAACG
>NZ_JBHSTE010000014.1:0-7452 GCF_042659865.1 Paenibacillus septentrionalis | reverse complement strand
GATCTGGAGCAGGTGGCAAGCGCAACTAATTTGCTAAGGCAACAGATCAACGGAAACGTCAACAGCTGGAGTGGCGATTTACCGATATGGGGAGCGATGCACAACGCTCAGCAATCCATTGCACGGCTCACTGATGATGCGGAACAACTGGCAGAAGTAGTGCGTAAAGCGATCGCTGGCATGGAACGGTTGGAGCAGGAGAATAAAAGAAGCGCGGCCGCATGGTTGGATCAAACGAGAGGATTAGCTCAGCTGCTTACCCGGTTTCGTCAACATACGATGGCGCCCCTTGGCCAATTACCAGAAGAGATGATGCGAAATGTGAATCGGCTAATCAATAAGGTGGAAGCTTGGCATCGTCCAGATCCGTTCGAGCAAGAGCCGGTGATCCAACAGCTGCGAGAGCGGTTAGCCTCTGCGACCTTACCTCCAGCAGACCGGATACGCATGACGGCCCAATTAGAAGAGATTTATGCGCAGCGAGAGGTGATTGCGAAGGCGCAGCGCGCTTATGAGATGTACAAGCAATACGGGAATACAGCACAGATGCTGCGTGTGCATCAAGTAGCAGAGGATAGTCGGCTTCGTTTACTTGCGATGGGTATCCAAGCGCAGACGATAGCGGCGAATGTGGATTTGACGTCAACGTATGCAGGCTCAGCGGTACAGGCCTGCACGTTCGACCCGCTCTATACAAAGCCGATTCCGATCATGGATAGTGAGAGATACCGAACGTTGCTGATGCTGGGAATGAAGGAAGGGGCAACGGGCACGTGGGCAAGAAAACAGCTGGAGGAGATTGTGTTCCATCGGCAGCAGCTCACTACGAGCACCATCTCGGTCATGCAACAATTACGAGAAGGGAAGTTGCCGAAACAAGACTTGTCAACTATGAGTACGTCCGCACTTCAGCTAAGTCGGTATAACCTGTACAGCAAGCCGAAAGCGATTGTGGAAGAACAAGAAATCAAAAAAGAAGAACCGATCTATAAGCAGATCTGGAATAGCTTAAAAGAGATCGGCAATGATGCGATAGCGGCATCGAATGATCGATGGGACCGCCAATTCGATAGCGTGTATGATTTTGTGAATTATTGGTCCGGTGGAATAACGGGAGCTGTATGGGAAGGGGCACAGGAACGAACGAATAAATGGAATGATTCGGTCTATGATTTTTCGAACTATCTGTTAATCGGGGTCCCCGGCATGATCAAGGGAATGGGAGACAGTATAAACGGGACGTTCTTTCCAGCAGAGGCGTGGTCAAAAGAGCATGTGAGTGATATGCTAGGAGCAGTTTCGATAGTAGGCGGAGGAGCGGCAACGAGCATCGGGAAAAAGACGATCCTGAATCCAGTAAAACCAGATCTGACGCCGCCAAACGTACCGAAAGTGGAGCCCTTTAAATCAGATGCTATCCCTGATGTGCGTGCTAGGGTTGAAGCCAATATTGAGGCAAGTGCAGGCATAAGAGAAGCGTCTAAGATAGGAGATTATCTAAAGAAAGAGAAGGAATTACTAGAATCTTTTAAGAATAAAGATATAAGTTCATCCAATTCTATTAAGGGGATGGGTAATGCAGGTCGCTATTCAGGTACTTTAGAGAAGGTTAATAAACCTGATGCGGCGGCTGATGCACTAGCAGATAGAATTGGTGGTCAATCCCGTGTGAAGTTCTCCGGCGACTCAGCAGGTAGAGAGTTCGATGCTATTAGTGAACAATACGTTGCTCAGTCTAAACCTGCTTTGCAAACAGTAAATAAAAGTGTCCGCGACCAAATGAAAGCGACTTTTGAAGCGGCTCAGGAGACGGGGAGAAAGGTCTATTACCATTTCGAAGGACAACCTGCACAATCAGTAATTGACAAGTTGAATGAATATAGCAGTAGATATGGAATTGATGTTGTAATTGATACTAATCCATTAAAGTAGGTGATAAGAATGTTTGAATTTCATGGTTGGGTCACAATCCATGAGTCAACTACAGAAGTTGATGCAGGAAATTTAGAATCAATTGTTAAAAACATACAAAATTTTATCGCGGATTTACATTGGACTAGCGGACTGCTAAAAATCTATCCGGCAAACGGTGCATATCATCTTTCTGTAGGTGGACTTCTGAATCGTAAAAGTACGGAAGCCGAAGAAATAATCAAGTTATATCAATTTATTGCAGAGCATGCCATCGGTTCTTATGGATTGCTTTATACAAGGGATGATGAGGACATTGAAGGTTTTGATAATGAGTTTAGAGTACTTGTTTTAGTCCGAGGGAGAATTGAACACAAAAAGGATACGTTCCTCTCCCCGTTTGCTCCTATAGTTGAAGATGAGTAATTTGGTGTTGCCAAACCTTGATTGGCTTCGTGCCTTTCAAGGTTTTTTCTTTGGTGGGGCTACCCAGTGCCGAATGAACCATCATTCAACCAATAACACATATAACCCATGTAATACCCGTATAAAGATTTCTCTATATCGGTTGTACGCACAACAATGCTTGAATTTTATACCTTAAATAACGCTATTCCGTTACATTGAATGGGTCGATTATGGTCAGATACCACCATGATTGACCTGTTTTTTGTTATCTTCGTTTTCTCGCAGGTTTTTGAAAATAATCGCAACTTTGCGAATAGATACCCCGATGGATATATTGTCGGGAGCATCGCAACTAATTCGCAGGATAGTCCGACAACTATATTGTCAGGACTGAACTGAACATTTCACAACGGGAAGGTCATGTGTTAAAGGCTAGCCACCTGCCCTCTAATTAAGCCCGAAATTCATGAAAAAATTCGGGAGGGGGCGGCACATGAAAGGGGTCACTGTATCCATTGACCGCATTGTCATTGACTTTACAGACGTATATTGGGATTTCTTTAACGAGTTCCATAAGCGAATCTGTCACTTTTACGGGGTTAGGATGACGGTGGGAGATAGGGGATTTCAATACCGAATCAGAATCAATACGGGAGAACACTTTCTGCATATCTCCTACAAGTTGGTCTTTGCCCCAAAGACTCGTAAGAATACGCTGAGGATTGAAGCCTACCCGAAGTCTCTTGTTTACTTTCGTCATTGGCTCGAACAAATCCGAGACTACGCTAGTCAAGTCTTGTTTGTGCGGTGCGATGTGGCTTTTGATATCCCCGTTCCAATAGATGACCTGTTTACGATGTCTATAAAGGGTCGCAGGCTACGACTATTCAAAGGCACTCGCTATTACAATGGCAAGCATCAACGTCAGGAGGATGGCTATTGTCGGGTGTATGACAAGAAACGTCAGTTGTTGGAGACAGGGCGGCAGGAAATCAAAGGGGAGCGGACGAGGATGGAGATTGTATATGCACCGAAGGGAAAGATACCGCTTGCTTCATTGGTTCAGTATCCACCGCAGTTTAACAGCAAGTATTTATGTGTTGTGCTGACGGACTTGTCCAAGTTCAACCCTAAGGTGGGGCGACTTGTTAGGGAGATTCAGCAAGGAGAACTTTTATCGCAGGATACAACTCCTATTACCGCAAGCAAATTCAGAAACAGATGAACATGCAGGATGTTATTGACCTGAATGAACTAGCGGCAGAGCAATGGCAAGAAGCTGTAACGCTCCCCTGTGCGATTCTATCAGGTAAGGTTAGTCATCTTCCTGTACAAGAAGTTCGCTTAGGCTGATGTTTAATGTCTTACAAATAACATCAAATGTGCTGAGATGAACTCTGTCAACATCACTGGAGCATAGATGGCTTATGGTATTTGGTCGTAGTCCTGTTAATCTTGCCAATTCACGCTGAGACATATTTCGTTCAGCTAGAATCTCTTTGAGTTTTACGGCAACGGGCAAAATGACACCAACTTCCGAACAGACTTGATTATCCCTATTATACGATTTTCTAACCCTTTATGGAAATGGTTGATTGTATCGCTTAGTCGGTATATACTCACATTGTATCTACTAGGCGTTACAATAATTCAGATTTCCGTAATGGTGGGGAGGAATCATCATGAATGTCATCGGTTATGTAAGAGTGTCAACACAAGGACAAGCCAAGGATGGTTACAGTTTAGCGTACCAACAAGATGAAATCCGCTCCTATTGTCGGGAGCAAGGATGGAATCTGATGAACATATACAGCGATGAAGGTATCAGTGGGGCGAAGGTCGATGAAGAAGCCCTTGAAGTGGAATCGGCTTTCAGAGCATGTTATCTGCATTATCTGTTCAATCCATTGATGCTGTCGTTGTCCTCAATACAAGCCGATTATGGCGGTCTGACATCGTGAAAGTGTTGGTGCAACGGGAGTTTAAGAAGCATGGGGTGGACGTTCGTAGCATTGAACAGCCGACCTACAGCATCCACACGAAAGACCCGAACGATTTTCTAATCAACGGACTGATGGAACTGCTCGACCAATACCAACGGCTCGAAATCGCCCTCAAGCTAGGTCGGGGGCGGAGCAAGAAGGCTCAGCAGGGCGGCTATGCCGGAGGACGAGCCACATTCGGCTATAAGGCTAAGAAAGGTCAGAAGTACATCCAAGTGGACGAAAAGCAGGCTAAGACCGTCCGCAGAGTGTTTCAATTAAAGGAACAGCATCCAACATGGACGCTGACAAGTATCGCAGAAGCCCTGAATAGAGAAGGCTTTACGACACAGCAAGGCAATATGTTTACGAAAGTGCAAGTCAAACGAATATTAGACAGACGTGATTTTTATAGCGGTATTTACCGCTATGGAGATATATCAGCGGAGGGCTTACATCAAGCCATCCTTTGACGGACATTGAATGGAGATGCTTGCGTCCCACTGCGAACCGAAAGGTTAACGCTCGAACTGAGGTTGCACCCATTCTTTACCTACCGTCAAGCAAGCTAACTAACAAATCCGTAAACAGGGGTGAATCCTTTTGTCGCACTATAAGCAAACGCATATCTATGTTGGAATGGATTTACATAAGGCTCATCATACCGCCGTTATCATCAACTGTTGGAATGAGCGGCTAGGCGAAATCCAAATCGAGAATAAACCGTCTGCCTTTGATGAACTGATGAAGTTCGTCAAGAAGCATACGCCAAAAGGCTTGACCCCTGTCTACGGCTTGGAGGATACGGGCGGCAACGGCAGAGCAGTAGCCGTTCACCTTGTCGACAACAAACAAATCGTCAAGGAAGTCAATTTGGCTCTATCCTACAATGAACGAATGAGCAATGCGACTACGCAAAAGAGTGACAGTTCAAAGCCGGATGATATAATAGGTGGTAATTGGAAATCAGTTGCCACCCTTTCTATAAGAGATTTTAAGATTACAACTTAGGGGATGGGTGATGTTGATTTTATCGGTGAGACAGGTCGTCTAGGTGGTAAACTGTATAATGAAAAAGATTTGAACCTGTTAGGCAGTTATCTTGAAAAAAGAGGAGTAACTCTCAAGGTTGGAGATGAGTTTTTGCCTCCTGGAAAAGGAGGGGGCTTTAACTACAATACTGGTGAACTTATATTGAAAAGCAACGCAACGCAGTATGAAGTTTGGCATGAAATGTCGCATTACCTCCAATATTAAGAAAATTGGGAAAGAGGCATATTCAAATTTGCCCCGTACTAGTGGACCAGTTCCGATGAGCGATTTATCAAGATTCAATGCGCCTGAGCAATATGTCTATGATATGTTATCAAACAGCCCTAAAAGATGGAACTCACTAAACGAAGCTGAACAACTACATGCAAACTGGTATATTACTCAATACGGAGGTATTCGATAATGAAGTTATCGAGAGAAAGAGCAGAACAACTGGCACTTGGATATGTGAACAAAGATAAGAATGAAAACTACAAACTAGACTTAATTGGTGTGGAGGTATCTAAATTCTCCCCCAAATATTGGGCGGCTACTTTTGAGGTTAGAACCTCAGAAGGGCATGTTTTAGAAGGACCTTTACTTATACTTGTTGATGACGAGTTGGAAAAAGCAATGAGTTTAGATGAGGCTGTCGAGGCTCACATCCATAATAATGATAAGTAAGACAGTCTTTCGAACGCTAGGTTCGAGAAACCTTGATTGGCTTCGTGCCTTTCAAGGTTTTTTCTATAGTGGGGCTACCCAGTGCCGAATGAATCCATCATTCAACCAATAACACATATAACCCTTGTAATACTCGTGTGAAGATTTTTCCATATTGTTGTACGCACATCAAATGCTTTATATAATCTACAATGATAGTTACGGTGGAAGGAAAGCCCCGTATATGTAATACCCGTATGAAGATTTCTTCATTTCGTTTGTACACACACATCAATGCTTGAATTTTACACCGTAAATAACGCTATACCGTTACATCGAACAGATCGATTATGATCAGATACCATCATGATTAACCTGTTTTTTGTTATTTTCGATTTTTCACTGATCTTAGAAATAAATCGCAACTTTCTGAATAGATACCCAAATGGATGTAATGTCATTCACTTTAGGAGATCACATAGATAGGCGGAATGTTACAGAAAATAAAAAACAATCATTTATTGCCAAAAAACGACAAATTTATCATTAATATCTTGATATAATAGTAGCTGATTTGTTGAAATTTAAGAGCAAAACGAACTACTACTATAGGTTGAATAGGAGGAAAAAGTATGAAAAAAGTATGGAGTGTAGCTTTAACGATCATATTACTGTTATCATTATCAACTGAAGTAGGGCGTTCGCCGGTGGAAGCAGCGGTGATTTCGTTCCCAGATATAAAAGGACACTGGGCAGAATCTAGCATTAACAATGCAGTTAAAAAAGGATATGTAGGAGGCTACCCGGATGGGAGTTTCCGGCCGGAAAATACGTTAACGCGAGCAGAATTTATGAAAATGCTAGTAGCTGCACTAGGACTGGAAACGAAAACAGGCGGTAGTGGAAAATGGTACAAGCCTTACATAGACACTGCGATTGCAGAGGGAATTTATAAGACAGGTGACTTTGCGAACGAAGCCTATGAGAAGTCGTTGACACGGGCAGAAATGGCGACAGTTATTGTTCGTGCGACTGGCGTAGAGGACGTTGAACCGAAGCAAGGGTTATATCTAGCTACGAGCAAAGGATTGATTGGAGGCACGTCTCCTGGAGAGATAAGTGCAGATGGGTTCTCGACGCGCGCGCAAGCGATCGTGGTCATCGAGCGTCTGTTATCGGTGAATGCGGGGAAACAGCTGCCTGTAGATAAGTATGCAGTTGCCGCTGCTGAAATCTATTGGCATCGAACCAATATTTATACGGTAGCGCCTGAATTGTTCAATCAAGGTGGAACCTCTATACCTGTTACGAATATTAATTATTGGAACGAGTCACGACTTACGTTGACTTCACGAGATGGCAACTACAAGGCGGAGCTCGAGGAGCTTGTAGCGATTGATCTTTCCGATCCGAAGGATCCGAATCGCAAGCTGCTGCCACCGATAGATAAACTGTA
>NZ_JBHSTE010000013.1:0-9898 GCF_042659865.1 Paenibacillus septentrionalis | reverse complement strand
TTCGTGTGTCTCTCGCAATCTCTCGCGGCGACAAGAAATAATATACCACGAATCGACTACACATTGCAAGTGTTTTTTATAAAGTTTTTTAATGGATGATAATGGTAGTTGTGACTTGTTACCCTGCTGTTTAATCAAACAAGCCATAGCATCCTTACCTTTAATATCATGTACAGCTGTTAGTGATCCTATACATCTACTTCAATAGGTCAAGGCTCTATATCATTTAACATATCTTCTTCAATAGCACTTTGAATATCGTCTGCAAATATCGTAATAATCGCATAGTCATCTGTACTTGATTTTTTAAGTGCTTTTTCCTTCATATATTTACTTTTACTATCTGCCGCTTCTTCATCATAGAACAGCAGCAAACCATCTGTTTTATTTAGTAGAATTTGATCTCTTGCTTGAAACTGCCATGGACCTGCGTAGTCTTGTTTACTTACAACATCAAAATGATCAAGCTTAGATTTTATTTTGTTCCAATACTGCTGCTTTTGTTCATTCCAATTTGCGTCTTGATTAGCAAAGGCATGGATCACTGACACCTTTAAATGAGGATACTGTTTTTCTCTCAGTTTAATTGCCAGCTCTACCGTCCACAAATCAAAACCGTATTGACCTGGCGTAATAATCCATTCTACACCATCCTCGATTAATGGAATAAGCTTTTTAAGACATGCTTTTCTTATATATTTGAGAGCTTGATGCTTCTGATCAAATATGCCAAGCTCATGCGCAGCATAGCCTGTTACTAATAAATTTTTCATTTCTGCTCCTGACATCTTTCTTTACTTCTTCTATTTAAATTAGTATAAGGGAGTTAAACAACTGTTACAATGTTGGAGGTTATGGAATGCACACCGAAATACTCTTTATATATGGAACGCTGCTCCATGGTGAAAGCAATCATCATATTATCGAACCCTATATCGTTGACAGCACTCCAGGTTCGATCCAAGGAAGACTGTTCAGTATTGATGATGAGTATCCCGCTGCTATTCTGGAGTTACATCACGGATATGTCATTGAAGGTGAATGGGTTACGATTCGTGCAGAATGCATGCCGTATATCGATGAGCTGGAGGACTATGAGCCTAATGGCGAGCACAATTTGTATGAGCGTGTGCATATTACGGATCTAGACAATGGCAGCAGTGGCTGGATTTATATCATGACAGCCCTTCCCCCATATGCACCTGAAATCCATTCGGGCTCATGGCGAGAGTATAGACGCGGCCTGTAAAGGTCGGGTTGTTCACAGTTTATCGTAAATCTGGACCTGTCTCGATTCTACAAACCTACATTAATATGGAATGACCTATGTGTTGCTTGTTAGTACGATCAAACCGTAAATTTATAAGAGCAGAGCGAGTATGTGCTGGGGAATCCCCCTAGGCACATACTCGTTTTAATTTACGTAGAAATCACAGATAAGGCAGTACTCGCTACTGGCCTTAGTAGTTATATCCCTCGAAGATTTCCCCCATTAATCTATTCATTTGTCATCAGCCATCGTAGAAATTTCAACTATAATTCGTAAGTTTGTCGCCTCTTCATTCTCCCCGTTCTCTTTTATAGTTTGAATTGTAAGTAAAAAAAAGAGAGGGGTTTATCATTTATGATGAAATTGAAAAAATCGCTAATGCTGATTGCAGCAACCGTTTTAGTGTTTACACTTGCAGCATGCAGCAGCAATAGCGGAAGTAACGGCAACACAGAAGCAACACCTAACACTAACACCAACAATTCGACTTCTAATGGCAGTGACAATAATGGCAATGAAAAAATCGAGCTTTCCTTCTGGACACTAGGAAATGTCAACTATGAGGATCTTGCTAAGCAATACATGAGCGAACATCCGAACATTGTCATCAAAATTCAGAACACTGGTGACCAAACGGCGCATCACAACAATTTGACTACTGCGCTTTCTGCAAATTCAGGAGCTCCTGATATCTTCCAGCTTGAAATCGGATTTATGGAGCGTTTCATCAATGCTCAAGATAAATTTCATAACTTAAACGATCTTGGCGCAGATAAAGTAAAGGGCAACTTCCTTGACTGGAAATGGGCGCAAGCTTCTTCCGTTGACGGTTCATTCCAAATCGGTCTGCCAACTGATATCGCTCCAACGGTTGCTTACTACCGTACTGATCTTGCTGAAGCAGCAGGACTTCCAACGGATCCAGTAGAATTTGCTGCTGCTATTGATTCATGGGATAAATTTGCGACAGTAGCTAAGCAGTTCACTGATCAAACCGGCAAGCCATTTGTTGACTCGAGAGATTTGATTTACAACGCATTGCGTGATCAATCTGACGGTCAAATTTATTTCGACAAGGAAACAGGAAAGTTTATTGGGGATACGAATCCTCAAGTTAAAAAAGCTTATGACTATACGATTAAAGGCATTCAAGAAGGCTGGGTAGCGAATTTTGCACTGTGGGCTCCAGATTGGGCTCAAGCGACGAATGATGGCGGCTTCGCTGTATTGCCTGGTCCTGCATGGATGTTAGGCAATATTAAAAGCAACGGTCCTGACTCCGCTGGTCAATGGAGAATTGCACAGCTTCCTGAGGGAGCCGGCAACTGGGGTGGTTCATTCATCACATTACCTAAGGAAGGCAAGCATCCTGAAGAGGCATATGCATTTATCGAGTGGATGACTAATCAGGATCAACAGTTACAATCCTTTGCAGTAAGCGGGCTTATGCCTTCTACTCCTGCACTATTTGATCAACCAGAATTCAAAGACTTCACAGATGAGTTTTTAGGTGGTCAGGCTTCAGCTGCACAATTTGCTGCTGCAGCTGATCGAGTAGCACCTGTCTACTACGGCCCGCTTCACGATCAAGCGGATGCATTTATTAAAGAAGCAATTCAAAATGTTCAAGAAAAAAATGCTGATCCAGAGGCAGAATGGAATGCTGCTATTGAAAAGATTAAACGTCTTGAGCAACGCAGCTAATCGTTAGCCACTAACTAGGCAACAAATGAAAGCAACCCAATTCAAGATCGCAGGATTTCCTGCGGTCTTGAAGCATTCATACTGTATGGAGGTGTCCGATGTCTACAACCTTGCAAACTGCACTATCGCCTGAAAAAAAACGAAAAACATTGTCTGAACGTAAGAAAGACCATCTTTTTGCATATTTATTTATTTCGCCATTCTTTTTAATTTTTGCTGTGTTTGGCCTTTATCCAATTCTGTTTACGATTTACTTGTCCTTTTTTAAATGGGATGCTCTCGGTCCTATGCAATACATCGGCGTTCAAAACTATAAGTTTGTCGTGGAAGATCCTATTTTCTGGACTTCATTTTTAAATACGCTACTTATCAGCATCATGGGGACAGTTCCTCAGCTTGTATTAGCACTACTGTTCGCTGTCTTTCTTAACTCTGCTTTCACTAAATTCAAGCAGACGTTTCGAGTACTCTACTTTATGCCGAATATCACATCGATCGTTGCGGTTACGCTAGTATTTAGTGCCTTGTTCAGTAATAACGGGATGGCCAATTGGCTGCTAGATTTTTTAGGCATTGATCCTGTTGCGTGGAACTCGGGCTGGTGGGGCGTTAAGCTTGCTATCGCTTCAATGGTGATGTGGCGCTGGATGGGCTATAACATGGTCATTTATTTGTCGGGCCTACAGAGTATTCCTGCTGATTTATATGAAGCTGCACGCATTGATGGTGCAAGTCGATTCCAGCAGCTAATGAGAATTACGTTGCCATTGCTGAAGCCATTTATTATTTTTACGGTGCTAATGTCTACGATTGGTTCTCTGCAGCTTTTTACCGAGCCTTATGTATTTTTAGGCCAATCAGGCACAAGCTCAACACGATTGGAAGGAATTACGATGGTTGTGTATTTGTATACCGAAGCATTCGGCAATAACTTCTTCGGTACTGCAGCGGCGACTGCCGTCATTTTGCTATTATTTACACTGCTCTTTTCGATGGTTAATATGTGGGCCTCAAATAAATTAGGCGGAGATACGGAGTGATAATCAGATGAAAGCAAGTATCGGTGATAAACCTAATATAGCAACGACTACGTTCTATTACATCATACTTACGATAGGAGCACTCATTTCAATCTTTCCTTTCTACTGGATGTTTGTTATTGGCTCTAATGAGCGCGGTGCTGCTTCTCATATTCCGCCAATTATTACGATTGGGGATCAATTTATAGCCAACTTTAACCGTGCGTTAAGCAAAACGGAGTTTTGGACTGCCTTTACCAACTCTTTAGTCGTTTCTTCTACTGTTACCTTTTCTGTCGTTTTATTCTGCTCGCTTGCAGGATACGCCTTTGCCAAATACAACTTCAAGTACAAAAACTTTTTGTTTTTCTTTGTACTAGGTACGTTGTTCGTCCCTTCACAGCTAAGTGTTCTGCCTACCTATGTGATTATGGCAAAGCTGCAATGGATTGACACCTATAAAGCACTCATTGTACCTGCAATGGTAAACGCCT
This sequence comes from Paenibacillus septentrionalis, assembly GCF_042659865.1. Lineage (NCBI taxonomy): Bacteria > Bacillati > Bacillota > Bacilli > Caryophanales > Paenibacillaceae > Paenibacillus > Paenibacillus septentrionalis. The sequence continues at coordinate 5,411 of NZ_JBHSTE010000013.1, read as the reverse complement.
TCGGTATTTTCTGGATGAGGCAATATATTTCAAGCTCTGTTCATTCCGAGCTGCTTGAAGCAGGAAAAATAGATGGCGCTGGACATTTCCGAATATTTGGGATGATTGTGCTGCCTGTTATTACGCCTGCGATTGCAACTTTAGGCATTTTCACATTTCTGAATACATGGAATGACTTCTTCTGGCCGCTCGTTGTACTTAAGGATCGAAGCCACTATACGATCCAAATTGCCTTGCAGCAGTTGTTCACGACACGTGATGGCTTGGATTACGGGATGATCATGTCCGCAACTTTTATGGCGACCTTGCCGTTGCTGATTGTGTTTTTATTGTTCAGCCGCTGGTTTATTGCTGGACTGACTTCAGGCGCTGTAAAAAGTTAATGCTCAATGCTTGTTAATTTATATTGACATTGATGATCATTTTAAGAAGATAATAGAAGAAGGTCTTATCATTAAAGGAGTGAAACGGCTTGAAGCTCCGACAGAAAATATTAATTGCAAATATCCTTCTTGTATTTATTCCCGTTATCGCAATGGGGGCTATCTCTTATAGCAGTTTCTCGAAAGCTATAACGAAGAAATCAAGCAACTTCTACTCCGTGTCCTTGTTGGAAACTGATCGGAAGCTTCATTATGCCTTAAGCGAGATCACTTCAATTTCTAATTCAGCGATAACGCAGCCTGTTATTCAGCAGGCTCTAAAAAACCAAGATCATATTCCAGACTACGATATTAGGCAGGAAATTAATAACTTACTCATTCACCACCCAATGGTGCAGGCCTTTCAGCTCTATTCAAGAGATCGGTTGGTCTATAGCTACAATTCAGCAGGGACTTTTGCAGATTTGAAGAATCAGTCATGGTTTACCGCAATGGAATCTGCTGAAGGCAGGCCAATATGGTCAGGTCCAGGCGAGAATGGTACCGCAACTGATGACCAGCCTGTTCTTATTCATGCTAGAGTTATTAAAGATTACTACTCTCTTGAAGATTTAGGCTCAATTGTTATTCAAGTTAAGGCCAACCTGCTCGATCAAGTGTTTTGGGAAACGGCTACGATGGAGCAGGGTAATATTCTTCTATTAAATAAAAGTGGATTCATTGTATATGATAAGTCGGGCGAACATACAGGAAGCTCTGTATCGTTCCCCTTTCTATATCAAGAAGATGCCACGGATCAGCAGTACTTCTTTGATGATTATCATGGCATCAAATCATTAATTACATACTTGCCATCTCAACAAACGAACTGGTTTTTGGTAGCGATTACACCAACAAGCATCATTCAGGCAGAGTCGGTGACCATTCGAAATATCGCAGTATTGCTTGCATCGTTTTCTCTATTATCTGCCTTTATTTTTGATCGTTTTTTCGTATTACGGCTCATAAAAAGCATTAGTCGAACGGTTAATGGCATGCGTCGCGTTGAACAGCGGAATTTTGTTCAAATTCCTGTTGAAACAACCCAAAACTACGATGAATCCGATATGCTAGTACTGGGCTTTAACCGAATGTCTACGCAAATCGAAGAACTTTTACATCAGGTGGAGCTGGAACAAACGATGAAAAAAGAAGCAGAGCTTCAGGCGCTTGTATCGCAAATTAATCCGCATTTTATCTATAACTCGTTGGAATCGATAAATTCGATGGCTGTGCTTCAAGGAAATAAAGATATTAGTCGCATGGTCATCTCATTGGGGCGCTTATTACGCATTAGCATTAGTGAAAACAAAGAATTAATCCCGTTGTCAACGGAATTTGAACATGTTCGCCATTATATGAATATTCAGAAGTACCGTTTTGAGGATAAGTTCGAATATACGCTAGAACTGCCAGAGCATCTGCAGCATTATGTGACACAAAAGCTTATTGTTCAGCCACTAGTGGAAAATGCGCTCTATTATGCGATCGAGCCGATGGAGAGCAAAGGATATATTCATATTGTAGCTTCAGAAAACGAACACGATATATTTATTGATATTACGGACAATGGACCCGGCTTCGATGAACAGGTACTGCTTAATTTGCTGTCCGATCGTCCTTCTATCAACCAAAAGTATAAGGATAGCAGTGTAGGTCTGCGAAACGTGCATGAACGGGTTCGGATTCGGTTCGGTCATTCCTATGGAATGATGATCTGCTCTTCTCCTGGATTAGGCTCTACGATTCGGATTCGAGTACCAAAAATTGTTCCGTAAAAATTTGCGATACCGTGAGGATATATACGATGAGTAAGCTAAAAAACAAGCAATGGATACTACTCTATATCATGCTGCTGGCTACAACCATTATTTATAGCTTTTCAAGTCAATCCAAAGAGCCTGCTATTATTGAGCCAGAAAAAATTACGATTACATTTCGGCATGTATGGACAAAGCCTCATGACCAGCCGATGCTAACGATTTTTCAAGATGTTGTGGATGACTTTGAACAATCTCATCCTAATGTAAAAGTTAACTTCGAAGGACTAGAGCAAACGAATCATCGTGAACAAAAGCTAAAAAGCGAAATGGTTACCGGCACGCCACCTGATATGTTTGTTTTATTTGGAGGTGCCGAGCTTGATCCGTATGTACGTTCCAATCGATTGCTTGATCTGAGCCAATTTGTAAGCGAGCATGCATTGGAATTTATCGATATCAGCTTATGGACATATGATAATGGCATATTTGGACTGCCATTCGAGGGGCATGCACAGCCGCTTTTTTATAATAAGAAAATCTTTAATGCGCTCGGCCTTGAGCCTCCGACGACGATCGATGAACTTAATGCGGTTATTTCTGCGTTAAAATCTTATCATATTATTCCATTTGCATTCGGCAATCAGGAAATATGGCCTGCAGGCATATACGCTCATTATTTGATGGATCGCTATGAGGGGCCAGAACATATTAAGCAAATAGCTAACGGATCTGCCTCCTTTCAAACAGAGGGCTACCAGCAAGCATTTGATCAAATTGTACAGTGGGTGCAAGCAGAGGCGTTCAACGAATTATATTCTGAGCTAAATTCATCCTCAGCTATTCAATTGTTCAATGAAGGTAAAGCCGCTATGTATGTGAATGGAAATTGGGACATCTCATTGTTTCAATCTCCCAATGAACAGTATGATTTTCAGCAGGATATCGGCGTTATCCCTTTCCCTTCAATAAGCAAGGAGCAGGAACGGTCAATAGCAGGCGGATATACGATCGGCATAGGTCTTTCAGCGAATCTTAGTGGCGCCCAGCAGGAGGCTGCGCTACAGCTGCTGCAAGCGATCTACACAGAGGAGGTTCAGCAGCGTATCGTATATGAGGCGTTCCGTCTACCGTCAATGGCTATACCGTTTGATATTAATAAGACGGGACCAGTATTTGCCCAAGTTGTTCGGCTACTAGAAAAAAGCGACCAGGTATTTCTCGCTTACGATAATACACTTTCCCCTGAAGTTCGAAAAGCGTTCTGGACTGTAACAGACAGCCTATTCAAACTAGAAGTTTCAAGTGATGAAGCACTCATGCAGCTGGATGAAGCTTCAAAGTCATATTACAGGCTGATTAACAGCTATGGAGGTGATCTTAATCATGGAAGGTAATTATTCGGTGTTGCTGGTTGATGATGAGCCTATCATCTTGAAAAGTCTGGAGGCCGCGGTGCCTTGGAAGGAGCTAGGGGTTGCCACGATTAAAAAAGCTCGTAATGGTGAAGAAGCCTTACAGCTGTTTCATGAATGGAATCCAGATATCATCATTAGCGATATTCGAATGCCAACAATTAATGGCATTACGTTAATGTCTAAGGTTATGGGCATTAATCCTGATCTGATCTTTATTGTCATAAGCGGCTATGGCGAATTTGAATATGCCAAGCAGTCTATCGGGTACGGGGCAACAGGCTATCTGTTAAAGCCAATCGATCATGATGAGCTGATTGAAATGCTTAAAAAATCGATCATCAAGCTTAACCATTCTCGTCTTGCCAAACAACAAAGCGAAGAATTGCTTGATTCCATACATTCACTGTCCGTATTAGCAAGGGAGAGAATGTTTGCAGAGCTAATTGAAGGTAATCAGCGACCATTGCAGCATATGGTTTGGCTTGAAGACAATATACTGAAGATGCCTTATTTTTTAACAGTCGTTCAGCTTGATCATTTGTCTACGATGAATAAGCAATGGACTACTGAAGAAAAACGACTTTGGTTTTTTGCGGTCCGAAATATTTTGGAGGAATGGTCAAAAAGCTATGATGCGCTGGCGGCATTTCCTTTCCATAGTGGTGAGTGGATTATTTTATTCAAGGATACAACGGAAGAATTGAAGTGGAAGATTGGTGAAGATATTGTACAGCATATTAAGCGGTATAGTAAATTATCCTGTTCAGTCGGTATAAGTCGTCAGGTACAGGGCATTGATCAATTGCATGCAGCCTACGAAAGTGCTTGTGATTCCCTACATCAACGATTCTATGATGGCACAGAACATGTTTTTATATACACGGATAAATCCGTCCCAGTTAATGATAAAGGCATGCAGTGGCAATATCCTAAAGAGCTCGAAAAAGAGCTATTGCTGCATATTCGTTCTCTGGAGCTAGAGCCAATCGTGGAACTGCTTGATAAGCTGAAGGTGAAGCTTGAATCAAGTGCCTTGTCAAAAGATCAACTCATACGATATATTGTTGAGATTACTGTTATTTCCCGTCGTGAGTTTGAGCATATGAATTTAAAAATAGAACATACGGTTGATTATTTAATTCAACAGCTTTCAGAAAGCGCAACCCTGGAACAAGCAATCGTCATATTAAAGGACGCATTCAAGCAATGGATAGCATTAAATTTGGAGCAGCAGCATGATGATGCATCATCCTTAATTGCAAAAGCTAAGCTTTATATCGACAATCACTACCATAACGATATTGGTATAGATGATGTATCTGAACATATAGGACTAAGTGCAAGTCATTTCTGCACGCTTTTCAAGCAAGTAACCGGCTCGACATTTCTGGAGTATGTTACCCATTGTCGTATTGAAAAAGCAAAATATATATTAAAAAATACGGAAGTAAAGGTATATCAGCTTGCGCCATTAGTTGGATATCAGGATTCACGTTATTTTACACAGGTTTTCAAGAAAATAACCAGCATGACACCGTCTGAGTTTCGCATGCATGGTTAACTATTTTGGTCGTTATTACGTATGTTAATTATAGCAAGGCAGCAAATTGAAAGGATAAAACCTTTGAATTCGCTGCCTGTTTTTTCTAGATATGCACTTTGCTCAGTTCTACGGTCTGTGTCCCTCTACAACATACAAATATCTACTTCTGAATTAGACGATCCACGTGCTGCAGACAACAAAAAAAGCCTACTGCAACGCAGTAGACTTTCCTCGTGCTTGGCAACGTCCTACTCTCCCAGGACCCTGC
>NZ_JBHSTE010000012.1:0-25655 GCF_042659865.1 Paenibacillus septentrionalis | reverse complement strand
GCCATTAGCTCAGTTGGTAGAGCACCTGACTTTTAATCAGGGTGTCGAAGGTTCGAGTCCTTCATGGCTCACCAGTTATATATCGTGCGCGTGTGGCGGAATTGGCAGACGCACTAGACTTAGGATCTAGCGGGCGACCGTGGGGGTTCAAGTCCCTCCACGCGCACCAGATATATCTTACTAAAATCTTAATACAGTTAATACAAGGCCTTAGCTCTTAAAAGCTAATGGCCTTTTTTGGTATGTATGGATAACAGGATTGTTATTCAGTAAGGTTGACATCTAGAATAGCTACTATATAATTTAACTATCCTTTTTACAAAAATAAGAAATACTTTCATTTCATGTAGATATATATTCTTTTTTGAAAACGTTTTCTTTAGAAATAAGTATTCTTTTAACGTAATAGTATAAATATTAATGAAGAAATAATGAGGGGTTGTCATGCACAAACTGATGATTGTTGATGATGAGTTATTAATGCGTATTGGAATTCGATCTATGATCAATTGGGAGGTATATGGATTTCAAATAGTGGCAGAATCAACCAACGGTAAAGAGGCACTGGAAGTGGCAAAAAGCATGAAGCCTGATCTTATCATTACAGATATTAAAATGCCAGTAATGGATGGGCTTCAATTTATTCGTGAAGCATCCAAAGCCTTAGCCTATTGCAAGTATGTCATCGTAAGCAACTTTGATGAGTTTGGTTATGTTAAGGAAGCTCTTCGTCTAGGTGCAATTGACTATTTGATTAAGAGCGAAATCACTCCTGAGACATTAATAGAATTACTTACAACGTTCAGCTCAAAAAGCGAAGTTCACCACGGAGCACTATATCCTTCCATCATAAAAGCAGATTTGTCGCAAAGTCTTACACATCTAAAGGAAAGCTTCTTTAAGGATTTGATAAGTGGCCTGCTTGACGAAAAGGATGCAATTTCAAAAAGCCAACAATTACAGATTGCAGTGGAATCACAACCGTTGGTCGTTATGAAGCTACGAATCGATCAATTCACAGTAGTAAGGAGGAAATATGTAGAGAAGGATGAAAAGTTGCTGCGCTTTTCCGTTGTTAACATACTAGAAGAAATCATCCCTAGAAAATGGAATAAAGAAATTGTAGTTGAGAGCTCCTCTGAATATCTTATCATAGCGAATCTCCCTCTAGAGACTGAAGATATAATCGAAACCGACATAAGAAAGCTGTGCAACAACATTCAAAGAACAATAAAGGATTTCATGAATATGTCCATTTCAATAGGAATAAGCTCCTTTGTAGAAAGCTTCCGTAATGTAAGAATGGCTTATCATGAAGCTGACCAAGCATTGCGCTATCGTTTCTTTTTAGGTAGCGGGCATATTTTGTTTTATCACGATGTTAAGGGCGATATGTCTTTTCTTAAAGATTTTGATGAAGGATCAAAAGGTGAAATTCATAATCAGACTGACGCCGCAAACCAATTACATGTGGTGAATGAGATGAATCTTTCATTTGCATGTGATAGCAATAAGCTAACTGCCTACTTCGACAGCTTTCGAATGGATCTCAACCATAGGCAGGCAAATGAAAAGATGATACGTGAAGCATATATTCGCCTTACTGAAAGCATAAGCACCTGCATGCCAGCCAATTATCAAAAAACCGTTGCACTTCCGTATGAAGCGTTGTTTACAGCTGAAACGTGGGATGAGGTTCATCAGATTGTGTTTGACTATGCGGAAAAGTGTTTGCTTTCGGATTGCAAAAATCCAGAGCAGCGCAGCTATACCGAAATGGCAGTTGAATTCATTAATCGTTATTATTCTGAAAATATATCGCTTCAAAGCGTAGCCAATCAAATTAATGTAAATCCTTCTTATCTTAGTAGACTGTTTAAACAAGAAATGGGTGAAAATTTTGTAGCATATGTAACGCGTGTTCGAATAGAACGTGCAAAATCGTTTCTAGAAAACAGCCATTATAAGATTTATGAGATTGCCGATAAGGTTGGTTATCATAATTACACGTATTTCAGTAAAATATTCAAAAAAGTAGTTGGGGTCAGTCCCGAAGAATATCGAGGTTAGCGCAATTTGCCTAATGATGGGGGCAATAAGATGGAAAATCTGAAGATACGCAGGCGATTTTCGTTTATAAGCATTAAAACGAAGATTTTAATCATTTGTTTAATTGTTGTCATATTGCCAATATTCGTTATGACCGTTAACTCTTACTTGTCCTCTCAGCGGTTATTAGAGCAGAAATACACCGAGTTGCTGATGGACATCGCCAATCAGACTAATGTTCGCATCGATGAGTATTTGAAGGAAATTGAGAAAATTTCATTAGTTGCGACCTTTGGCATGAATACCGGTGTACAGGTTGATAAGGAGGAGAATTATCCTTTACAAAATTACTTGCATAATGATAGTCAGGAAAATAAAAATTCTGCTTATGCGATGTTAATGAACTATATGATGATGAAGGATAGGGAAATCTCTTTTTATGTTTACAATCTAAACGGCGGAAAGGATCTCTTTGTCGGTTCGGATCTGCCTATTGATTATAGTTATAATGCTAAGGAAGAAGAGTGGTTTAAGTTTTTTCAGGTATCCAATAGTAAAATGATGACCTTGGATACACATGTTGATAAACAAACAATAAGTAAAAAGCTGGCTATTGCACACGCTAGAAAAATACTGGACGTCAATAGTGGGACTGTATTAGGAATTATGGTCGTGCGTATTGATCTAAGTGTAATTGATGTCGTGAATAGCAGGCTTCAGCAGGCGCTGCGCAGCCGTTTTACGATTATTGATGAATCGGACAACATTATCTATAACTCCAATACAAGCTTAATTGGACAAAAATTTGCTTCAATACGTCCTGACGAACAATCGAATATCATCGTACAAAGCCCCTTTGAGCGACAACGCTGGACAACCTATCTTTACATGCCAATGAGTGAACTATCGGCTGAGGGAGATATTTTAAGACGTAATGTGTACGTACTGGCACTTCTTATGCTGCTGTTTCTCGTTATTATTTCTACGTTATTATCCAGTATGATGACACGACCAATCAAAAAACTGATGAATAACATCCTTCAAGTGGAGCAGGGACACTTTGAGCAGGTAGCACATATTAACTCTCGGGATGAAATCGGATTATTATCTAACCGATTCAATCGAATGTCCCATGAATTGAAAAGACTGGTTAAGCAAATTCAACAAGAAGAAAAAGAGAAGGCAGCTGCAGAGATTAGAGCGCTGCAATCTCAAATTAACCCGCATTTTCTATACAATACATTAGGTTCTGTGAAGTGGATCGCCTCTATGCAGCGTGCAGATTCGATTGTAGAAATTACTGAAGCATTAATCGCGATGCTTCGTTACGCAGCACGAGCAGAAGGGGTAATGGTGTCGGTAAGAGAAGAGCTGGACAATTTGAAAAACTACATGAAGATTCAACGGGTCCGGTACTACAATCGGATTAGAATGGACATTGTTGCCGATGACGAGCTGCTTAATCCGTTCATGCCTAAATTAATTTTGCAGCCGCTTGTTGAAAATGCAATTTTTCATGGTCTTGCAGAAATTGAAGAGGACGGCTTAGTCACGATCCGTGTTGCCTGGAACGTGAATACACGTAATGGATTTGTTATTGAGGTACATGACAATGGTACAGGAATGGACGAGGAAACGTATCGAATGGTGAAGGAATTAATTTCAGGTAAGGTCAATCCAAGCAGCAGTATTGGCTTGTACAATGTGAAACGTAGAATAGAGTTGCACTACGGAAAAGCGTACGGTGTTGAGTTTGAGAGTGGAGTAGGCAAGGGCACGGTATTTCGAATTCATTTGCCGTATGAAGATGTAAGTCGCTAACTAGGAATAAATAGGTTTAGGAAAGAGTGCTGTTACCTAATAAACGTATCTAAGGTATAGCCTCTTTTTTTAGTGCACTTTTTTATTCTCATCTGGCACTATTTTTACTTTCATTGAGCTTTGAAGCTGAACCGGAAGCAAATCGTTAAAAAAATGACAATGAACCTGTCAATTTCATTAATTTAACGAGAAAAGGGATTTACTTATAATGAAAACGTGGCAAGCAAACACGATATATAGGGGGTTTGACATGAGTAAAAAAGGTCTAGCTATACTAATGACATTGTTTATGGTTTTCTTAACAGCATGTGCGGGAGGTACGACGAAATCAGGTAATTCGAATGGTAATACAGAAAAGCCGTCACAAGCCGTTAATGAGAACGGAGAAATCGACTATGCGTTTGGCGCTTATGATGAAACGATCACGATTCATACCGTTCGATCCGAGTATTCTTCTGCACAATTTCCGAGCGGGGATGACATGTCTAACAATGTATGGACGCGTGCCTATAAGGAAAGATTCAATATTGAAGTCGTAACGGATTGGGTAACCGACGAATATGACACGAAGCTTAATTTAGCGATATCGTCGAACGATCTGCCTGATGTATTTCATGTAAATGCAACACAGCTGCAGCAATTAATCGATGCAAACATGATTATGGATTTGACAGAAGTGTTTGACACCTATGCTTCTGATCGCATCAAAGGATATATGGAAGCAGATCAAGCCAGCTATGAATCAGGAAAAAGAGATGGAAAGCTTTATGGTATTCCTCAAATGCACTGGGGTATTATCGACCAGCCCGATTTTATATGGATTCGCAATGACTGGAAGGAAGAGCTCGGTTTAGACGATCCGAAAACATTAGACGATATTAAAAACATTGCCCTAAAGTTTAAAGAGGCTTACGGAGGCTATGGTATAGCTGTTGATCAGACGCTTGATTATTTGAATTTGCTGGCAATCGGCTGGGGAGCACACCCTGATGTTTGGCTGCCAGGAGATGATGGCAAGCTGGAATATGGATCTGTGCAGCCAGAGATGAAGGATGCACTGGCGGCATGGGCAGATTGGTTTAAGCTAGGTATTATTGATCCAGAGTTTCCGATCAAAGATTTTAGTGCGATGAATGCTGGGATTGTGTCGGGTAAAGCAGGCGTACAACCCTATTATCAATGGTGGGGATACAATCCTGGCGTAGACACCGTGACCAATCAGGGCACAGATGCCGTATTCTATCCGTATCTCATTCCGACGGTTGACGGCGAGATCGCTACACAATCTATCTTTTTTGCTAATGGAGCTTATACGGTAGTAAACAAAAAGGCCAAAAATCCTGAGGCTGCCATTAAGCTATTAAACTTCTATGCTTATATTTTAGATGAAGGTTCAGAGCATGAATCTGCTGAAACCTTATCGGCGATGCTGGATAAAGATATTGCACATGTTACAGGTGCATTCAAGATCATTAATCCGATGACGGATTACGAGCAGTTTGAGCACGTAAGCGAGGCATTGCAGAACAATGATACAAGTAAATTTACAACAAGCGGCATGTGGCAGAAATACAATAACAGTCTTGAATTTAAGAATAATGGAACACCAGCTGCTGTAGGGGATTATTTGCAGCAAGGATCGCCAAAGCCAGCATACGGGCAGGCAAAAATCATTCTAGATAACGAGCAGTATATTAAGACTGCAATGTGGGGGGCCCCTCCAAAAGAGCTAGTGAAGTACGGATCAACACTGGATGATATTTTAACAGAAGGATTTACAAAAATTATTATGGGCGCAGAGGACATTGATTATTTTGATGAGCTTGTTCAAAATTGGTACCTGGCTGGCGGTAAAGAAGCGACTGAAGCGGTTAATGCCATGTACGGTCAATAATGATCGATAGGAAAGGAAGCGGGTTGTCGCTCGCTTCCTTTGTTTTAACTCATTTATGAAAAAAACGGAGGAGTAGAGCATGTTAAAAAAGCTTAAGCAGCAAAAAACGTTTCACTTGATGCTCATTCCAAGTATTGTCCTCGTGTTTATATATAGTTATTTACCGTTGTATGGGATGATCATTGCGTTTCAGGATTACAATCCAGGACTAGGATTCGGTTCGCCATGGGTTGGCATGGAAAACTTCGAGCATGTGTTCAGACAGCCGAATTTTGTAAGAACCATCTGGAATACGTTGTATATGTCTGTCTTCAAATTAATTGGCGGTGTCGTCGTTCCTGTTATTTTTGCTCTGTTATTGAATGAAGTGATTCGAACGGTAGCAAAACGAACCTTTCAGACATTGGTATATATCCCGAATTTTCTATCTTGGGTTATTATGGCTGGTATTATGATCGACATTCTTGGTTCAGAAGGGATTGTAAATTCATTTTTAGGCTTATTCGGTATAGGCCCTGTATCGTTTTTGGGAAATCCTTCATTGTTTCCGTGGACTATGATCGTAACGGATATTTGGAAGGGCTTCGGTTTTGGAACCGTTGTTTATTTGGCAGCATTAACGAGCATTGATCCTGGCTTATATGAGGCCGCACTAATGGACGGCGCAAAGCGCTGGAAGCAGACCATCTATATCACTTTGCCGCTATTAACACCTACGATTATTTTGATGACAGTACTTGCGTTAGGAAACATATTGAATGCTGGATTCGATCAAATTTACAATTTGTATTCACCCGTTGTTTACGAGACAGGCGATATTATCGACACGTATGTGTATCGACTAGGGATTCAACAGGCGCAGTATTCTGTAGGGGCCGCAGTCGGATTTTTCAAATCGATTGTTTCATGTATTTTGGTCATTTTATCTTATGTGCTTGCTTATCGTGTTGCTGGCTATCGAATCTTCTAAGGAGGGGGAACTATGGTTCAAGATAAGAGCTTGGGAAGAAAGCTATTTCACATTCTGAATTATACCGTGCTGCTTCTAACATCATTGCTGTGTGTCCTGCCATTTGTAAATTTACTCGCGGTATCCTTTAGCAGCAGTGCGGCAGTATCAGCTGGAGAAGTTGTGTTTTGGCCAATCGGCTTTAACACAAAGGCTTATGAATTTGCATTAGAAGGCGGCGAGTTCTTTCGCTCCATGTGGGTTTCAGTTCAACGCGTTATATTAGGCACGCTTGTAAATTTGGTACTGATTGTGCTTACGGCTTACCCGTTGTCAAAAACGAAAGATAAAGTAATGGGCCGCGGACTATATATGAGTTTTTTTGTGTTCACGATGCTGTTTAATGGAGGCTTAATTCCAACGTACTTGATTGTTGTGAAGACTGGACTAATTAATTCGATTTGGTCGCTCATTTTGCCGGGAGCGCTGCCAGTATTCAGTATGATTATTTTAATGAACTTTTTGCGTGGTTTGCCTGAAGAAATTGAAGAGTCGGCCACAATTGATGGCGCTGGACCGATGCAAATTTTGCTCAAAATCATTTTACCGCTATTAAAGCCGGCTTTAGCAACGGTTGGATTGTTCAGTATTGTCGGACACTGGAATTCGTGGTTTGATGGCATTATATACATGAATGACACGGCTAACTATCCGCTGCAAAGCTATCTTCAAACGTTATTGCTGAGCTTTGAGCAAATCATGCAAAGATCAAGCAATGACTATAACCAAATGCTAGCCATGATGAATGTGCGTACAGGCCGTGCAGCTCAGATGTTTTTAGGAGCCATTCCAATTTTGCTAATCTATCCGTTCTTGCAAAAGTATTTTACAACAGGACTTGTGCTTGGCAGTGTAAAAGGTTAACTATAAGGGAGTTAATGTACCTTTGTAAAACAAGCAGGTTAAGGAGCGCTCGTATTGCTCTCTATCCTGCTTGCTTTATGTGTCGTTTCTCCACAATATAATTTGCTTGACTTTTGAATTTGTATCATGTATTCTATAAAAGTACTCAATTTTTTGGTGTGCGCGTGTGGCGGAATTGGCAGACGCACTAGACTTAGGATCTAGCGGGCGACCGTGGGGGTTCAAGTCCCTCCACGCGCACCAGATATCCCTTATGGGACAAGTTCATATGAGTATCATAATGTGCGCGTGTGGCGGAATTGGCAGACGCACTAGACTTAGGATCTAGCGGGCGACCGTGGGGGTTCAAGTCCCTCCACGCGCACCATTTATGAATGTGACACCACCAGTTGATCTGGTGGTTTTTTTGTTGTATCGTTTTTTCTTGCTATCGTCAGAAATGATGAGGTTAGGCGATAGCCATATGGGGCAAGAAGCGTTGCTTCATTCATATTCGATGTGATGCGTATCAATTCGAAAGACAGAAGGTGCTTTTCCGGTTGTCTTTTTGAATATTTTTGAGAAAACAAAAGGATCTGGGTAGCCGACGGATCGTGAAACCTCACTAATGGTAAGCTGGGTGTTGTTGAGCAGCTCAATTGCCCGATTCATGCGGTATGTCATAATGTATTCTTGCAACGATAAGCCATATCTGGCTTTGAACAATCGAGAGAGATAGCTGCTATTTAATCCGACATGCTGTGCAACCTGGCTTAGCATGATTTTTTGGCTATAGTTATGGTTTATCCATTCCTTGGCCTGCTCTATATAATGTTCAGTAGTAGATTGGATAACTTGATTATTGTGGTTGTCTGAGCTCTCTACCAGCTCTGAGAATACCCGGTACATAATGCTTTGCAGCATTAGATCGTAGCCTTTTAATTTAGAAGCATCAACCAGATTTTGATGAAGATGATCAATCAATTCTTCATTATGGAAGTTGAAGACAGGCTTATGCTCGGATATATGAGCTGCTTGCAACATGGTTTTGACCTGCAGACCTTGAAAGCCTATCCAGCAATAGCTCCACGGGTCTTCTTGATCTGCTTCGTAATGGACAATTCGATCAGGCATAACTAGAAATCCCTGCCCTCGCGAAAGGGTGTAGCTTTGATCCTTGCCATGGAACATGCCTCGACCACGTTGGACGATATGCAGGATGTAGCTGTCACGGAGACCAGGACCCCAAAAATGACCGGGTTCGCAATCCTCTCTGCCGTGAAACAGAAGCTGTATCGCCAATTGGTGCTGATGAGTTGCACCTGCACAATGAATGGTAATCGTATTCATTATTGTCCCTCCTAGTGTAGAGATATCAAATTATCCTATTGTCAGTATAGCAAGAATTATTGCCAGCATTAATAGCAAATTTGCAAGATGTAGAATAAAGACAGGTGATTGTTCAAGTGTGCTATGGTTGCTACACTCCGTTCATTTTATAGTATAGCTGTTACTACTATTTCATATGTTGGAGGTAGACGCTATGTCTAAAATCACCTTTCTAGGAGCTGGCAGTACCATTTTCGTGAAAAATGTATTGGGAGATACGATGCTAACGACAGCGTTACAAGGATTTGAGCTTGCGCTTTATGATATTGATCCTGTTCGTCTAAAGGAATCGGAAACTTTACTTACGCATTTGAGAGATTCTATTGGCAGCACTTGCACGATCACGACGTATTTGGATCGTAAAGAGGCTTTAAGGGGGGCTAAATTTGTCATTAATGCGATTCAAGTAGGCGGCTACGATCCGTGCACGATCACTGATTTTGAGGTCCCTAAAAAATATGGGCTGCGTCAAACGATCGCAGATACGATTGGCATTGGCGGGATATTTCGGAATTTGCGTACCATTCCGGTTATGCTTGATTTTGCAAGCGACATGCAGGAGGTTTGTCCAGACGCCTGGTTTTTGAATTATACGAATCCAATGGCAGTACTTACTAATGCAATGAATACAATAGGAGGAATCAAGACGGTCGGATTATGTCACAGCGTGCAGGTGTGTGTTCCTCATTTATTCGATGCGCTAGGAATGGATCATAACGGCGTAGAAAGTAAAATTGCAGGGATCAATCATATGGCGTGGCTGCTTGAGGTTAAAAAGGACGGCGTAGATCTGTACCCGGAAATTAAGCGACGTGCTGCTGAAAAACAAAAAGAGAAGCATTATGACATGGTCCGTTTTGAGTTGATGAATCGTTTTGGTTACTATGTGACAGAGTCATCAGAGCACAATGCTGAGTACCACCCTTACTTCATTAAACGAAATTATCCTGAGCTGATTGAGCGCTACAATATACCATTGGATGAATATCCGCGCCGCTGCATCGAGCAAATTAAGCATTGGGAAGAGCGCCGAGATGCGATACTGGCACGTGAGACGGTTCAGCATACACGAAGTCATGAATATGCATCCAGCATTATGGAGGCTATGGTGACCAATCAGCCTTATAAAATTGGCGGGAACGTGATGAACACTGGATTGATCACCAATTTGCCGAATGAGGCGTGTGTTGAGGTTCCTTGTCTGGTTGATGCATCTGGGGTGACACCAACTTATGTAGGTGACCTGCCACCGCAGCTTGCTGCGCTTAACCGCACGAATATCAATACACAGCTGCTCACGCTTGAAGCTGCAAAAACATTGAAAAAAGAGCATATCTATCATGCTGCGCTTTTAGATCCTCATACTTCGGCAGAGCTATCAATAGACGATATTGTCAATCTATGTGATGATCTGATCGAGGCACATGGCGATTGGCTTCCGAAATTCAGCTAACTAATTTTGGTTTGTCGAGAATGGGTCGATTTCTGTAGTCATCTGTCGGGTTAATGTGAAGGTTGCAAGAAATGTAATCAGTGAGTTGAACGGCGAGCGTTATATTGATCATGTTGTATTGAAAAGTTAGTATGGCGTAATTATTTTTCATAGAGATGAGCTTTTAATATGAGCGGGGCTTCAGGCTGGTAATGATTCTAGCATGCTGTTTCGACAATAAGTGAGTGACAGCATGCTAGAGGCGAGCTTGCATCATCGTTCGGAGAAAAAGCCTGTTAAAACCGGAGCATTGATACTTTTTACAATGTATTTTATGTCCCTTGGAATTTTTTTAAGAAATTTTATGAAAACCACTTGCATTTTGTTTTTGAAGGTGATATATTATTACTTGTCGCCGCGATAAGTAATTGCGAATGACAAAGTGATTAAGTTTTGCGGAAGTGGCTCAGCGGTAGAGCATCGCCTTGCCAAGGCGAGGGTCGCGGGTTCGATTCCCGTCTTCCGCTCCATAATTTGCGGCCTTAGCTCAGCTGGATAGAGCGTTTGACTACGAATCAAAAGGTCAGGAGTTCGAATCTCTTAGGCCGCGCCACTTAATTACACTTTAACGGGATGTAGCTCAGCTTGGTAGAGCACCTGGTTTGGGACCAGGGGGTCGCATGTTCAAATCGTGTCATCCCGACCATCACATATGCGGGCGTAGTTCAATGGTAGAACTTTAGCCTTCCAAGCTAATAGCGTGGGTTCGATTCCCATCGCCCGCTCCATAACGAATGTCAGGCCTCGAGAAGATCGAGGTTTTTTTGTGTTTTTCTACAGTAATTCACCTCACATGCATTTGCACTTTATACAATTCCATTAAATGTGAAACTATTCACTTGAGTTAATAATTATGCCAACGTATTTTCATTCTTTTACCAATGTGGAAGGCGAAAAGCAGTTCCAGTTAATGTGAGTAGTTAGCTTGCTTTTTCAGGCGATTTACATTTTTCGATGAATTATTTCGATGGCAAGTCGCTATACATCAATATTTAAGGTTTAGCAATAGTGATATTGTTATCAATAATAGAAGGATTGTGGGCCAATTAAACACCTAGATAGATTATTGAAAAAGTTTGTACTTATTGACATATAGGAAAATTCCCTTTTTAAGCGCTTTCGATCTAAAAAAGAGGTTAAAATCAGCGAAATTTTAGATTAATTCTGCTTTCAAGGCTTCAATGTAGTTGCATTATGTTGTATAATGGTTGAAGTGGTTTTTTGCGAATAACTGAGAGTAATCTTACGAATATGATTTATAGCTACTATATTAAGCATGGTTTGTGAGTTTGCTGTACAGATCTGTAGGAGGAAGAGTATGTCGGATCAAACTGTAACATCAACAGCGACTAATCGGACGCAATCTAATAATTTACTTAGACGCGATGTTCGTTACCTGGGCAATATACTCGGTGAGGTTCTCGTTCATCAAGGTGGCCGTGAGCTGCTAGAGCTTGTAGAACAGATTCGAGAGCAAAGCAAGGCTCTCCGCGCACATTTTGATCCTGTGTTGTTTGAAGAGCTGAAATCAACGATTTCATCGCTTAGCTCAGAACAGCGTCATCAGGTCATTCGTGCTTTTGCGATCTATTTTCAATTAGTCAACATTGCAGAACAAAATCATCGGATTAGAAGAAAACGCGACTATGAGTTTTTGGCTGGTGAGGAAGTTCAGAATGGGTCAATTGAAAGTGCGATTAAAGTTCTAAAAGATCGTAACATTGCAACAGAAGACATTGAAGAAATGCTGGCAGGTATTTCTTTAGAGCTTGTCATGACTGCACATCCAACAGAAGCGACTCGTCGCGCTGTACTTGATATTCATAAGCGCATTGCTGAAGATGTGATGGAGCTAGACAATCCAACGCTAACGTACCGTGAGCGCGAGAAGCTGACAGAGAAGCTAATGAATGAGGTTCTTATTCTATGGCAGACTGATGAGCTTCGTGATCGTAAGCCTACCGTTATTGATGAAGTTAAAAACGGGCTTTATTATTTTGACGAAACATTATTTGATGCAATTCCAAGCGTGTATGAAGAGCTTGAGCGTTGCTTATCGAAATATTATCCAGATAAAAAATGGCATGTGCCAAGCTATCTTCGCTTCGGCTCATGGATTGGCGGCGATCGTGACGGCAACCCATCTGTAACCTCTGATGTTACATGGCAAGCATTAACGCTTCATCGTCAGCTTGCTGTCCACAAGTATGAGGAGCAGCTTCGCGAGATGCTGCAAATGCTGAGCTTCAGCACGAATCTTGTGACCGTAACTGAAGAGCTGCTTGCTTCTATTGAGAAGGATCGCAGCTGTGTTGTTATGCAAAATAAGGATGTATGGAGAAATCCTACAGAGCCTTATCGCGTGAAAATCGCATATATGATCGAAAAGCTAGGTAATACGATCGATCCGCATACTGCTGAAGGGTCTGCTTACTACAATAGCCCAGAGGAGCTTATGGAGGATCTGCGTATTATTGATCGCAGCTTGCGCAGTCATTATGCTGATTATTTTGCAGATACGTATCTTGCGAAGCTGCTTCGTCAGGTTGAGCTGTTTGGCTTCCATCTGATGACGCTAGACATTCGCCAGCATAGTCAAGAGCATGAGAATGCAATGACTGAGGTGCTTCATAAGCTGGGCATCGTAGATAACTATGGCGCTTTGTCTGAAGAAGAGAAAATTCCAGTGCTTGTGAAACTGCTTGAGGACCAACGTCCTCTTACTTCACATCATATCGAATATTCCGATTCTACTCGCGAGTGCCTGGATGTTTATGAGGTTGTTGCGAAGGCGCAGAAGGAATTTGGCGTCAATTGCATTTCCAGCTACTTGATCAGTATGACTGAAGCTGCCAGCGATATGCTGGAGGTTATGGTATTTGCCAAGGAAGTAGGTCTGTTCCGTTATGAAGAGGATGGCAATGTAAGCTGTACGCTTCAAGCTGTACCTTTGTTCGAGACGATCGAAGACTTGCACGCTGCTCCAGCAATTATGAAGCAGCTGTTCGAGATTCCGTTGTATCGCAAGGCAGTTGCTGCACGCGGAGATATGCATGAAATTATGCTAGGCTACTCTGACAGTAACAAAGACGGCGGTGTCGTTACAGCGAACTGGGAGCTGCGTATTGCGCTTAACAGCATTACAGCTGCTGCAAGCGAGTACGATGTGAAGCTGAAGTTCTTCCATGGTCGTGGCGGTTCGCTTGGTCGTGGCGGAATGCCGCTTAATCGCAGTATTCTTGCACAGCCACCTCATACAGTAGGAGCGGGCATTAAAATAACAGAGCAAGGCGAGGTTCTTTCCTCACGCTATTCGATGGAAGGCATAGCATATCGCTCGCTTGAGCAAGCGACATGGGCGCTAATTACAGCTGCTCGTCTAGCGAAATATCCTGAGCAAGGTCCTCAGGTTGAAAAGGAATGGGAAGAGATTTCAGCTGAAATCTCAGTAACAGCACAGAAGAAGTATCAGGATCTTATTTTCCGTGATCCGGATTTCTTAACGTTCTTCAAGGAGTCTACTCCACTTAACGAGGTTGGCGAGCTGAATATTGGTTCTCGTCCATCCAAACGCAAAAACAGCGATCGTTTTGAAGACCTGCGTGCAATTCCTTGGGTATTCTCATGGACGCAAAGCCGTTACCTGCTTCCTGCATGGTATGCTGCTGGTACAGCGCTTCAGCAATATATCGGGAACGATGAGCAGAAGCTTGCTACCTTGCAAACGATGTATGAGAAATTCCCATTCTTCCGCAGCTTAATCGACAATCTGCAAATGGCGCTTGCTAAGGCAGATATGAAGATTGCATCTCAGTATGCATCTATGATTAAGGATGATACGATTCGTGAGCGTATCTTCACTCAAGTGGAATCGGAGTATAACTTGACCTCTGAGCTTATTCTAAAAATAACGAATCAGAGTGAAATTTTGGATAATGTACCTGTTATCCAGGAATCAATTCGTCTGCGCAACCCTTATGTTGATCCGCTGAGCTATTTACAGGTTCAATTGCTGCAAGAGCTGCGTGCGATTCGTGAGTCTGGTGGCGATGATCAAGAGCTTCTACGTGAAGTGCTTCTAACGATCAATGGTATTGCAGCAGGACTTCGTAATACGGGCTAATAGCTGCTTAGTCTATAGGCTAGTTAAGCTTTGTCATATAGAAAAGTCTGTTCCATAGGAACAGGCTTTTTTTGTATCCGCAAGTACCCGGCTTTATTTGGTGGTTCGCGGCAAGGATCTCATTGTGAGGAACTCAAGAGAAGGATTTCGCGAAGGATGTAATTAACGGTACGTATTCCACTACGTGGGCCCGGCAAGTTTTATGTTGCTTTATAGTTTGTTTAATTTTAATTTAATGTACGACCTTCATGATTAAGCTATATCTTTTACGCATGAAAAACTTTATCGTGCTTCGTCACAAAAGCATGACATGAAGGGAGAGTTTGATTATGAATAATCAATTTTTTACGAATAGACACCAGCGTCCCGCTGGAGAGGAGCAGTTTGAAGCTTATTATCGTCAGCTAGAAGAGCTCCCGCCTATTAAGGCTAAAAAGAAGACAGCGAAGCGTTCCTTGCTATCCTATACCTCTGCATTTTTAGCGGGAGCGCTGCTAATCGGCGGTCTCAGCTTTATGGCAGATCGAATGAATCTGTTCACTGGAGGCACTGGTACTGTGACAGAGGTAGCATCAGGCTCTGATCAGAATGGTGCTAGTGCTGGCGCTGGCGCAGGTTTGATGACAGCCTCACATACCTTTAGCCCTGCAGATGTGTATGCAGTAGCTTCTAGCGCCGTTGTCAAAATCGAGACCTACACAACGCCGCAGATGACGAGCATATTTGATGATCCACAGTTTTGGCAATTTTTCGGCGGAATGCCGCAGCAATATAATAATCGTCAAGGAGCAGGGGAGCAGGGCGATTCGACAGAACGTCAGCAGGAGCAGTCTAAAGGCGGTCAAACAAAGTCAGGGGCAGATCAGAATTTGCAGCTTAGCGGTTTAGGGACTGGCTTTATTGTAGATGGCTCGGGTTATATTGTTACCAATGCACATGTTGTAACAGGAGCTGAAAAAGTAGAAGTATCAATCACCGGTCAAGAGGAGCCGTTAACCGCTGACATCATTAGCAGCAGCTCAGAGCTCGATATCGCCATATTAAAGGTATCGACTGCTGATGGAGAGACGCTTCCTGCCTTGACACTGGCGGATTCTGACCAGCTGGTCATCGGCGACTGGGTAATGGCAATCGGCAATCCATATGGCTATGACTATACGCTCACGATGGGCGTAATCAGTGCGAAGGAGCGTCCAATTACGGTACAGGATGAAAACGGTCAAGAGCATGTCATTGAGCATATGCTGCAAACGGATGCCTCGATTAATCCGGGCAATTCAGGCGGTCCATTGCTTAATGAGGCTGGAGAAGTCATTGGCATGAATACAGCAGTCAATTCAGAGGCTCAGGGGATTGGATTTGCGATTCCATCCAACAGTATCGTGGAATATATCAACAGCACAGTAGCAGCTTCATCGATCTCTTAAAATATTTCTAAAGATTCGAGTCCTCAAGGCTCGAATCTTTCGCTAATATAGGATAAAATAGAACTATTGATCAGACGTACCATGAGACGTTTGGAGGAATCGTTGAGTGAATTTATTAGAGAGTCAGCTCGTGAAGCTGGCATTGAAAGGCGACCAGGCTGCTTTTGCAGAGCTTGTCGAGCTATACCAGGAGAAGCTATACCATATGGCCTATCGCATGCTGAACAATCGGCAGGAGGCCGAAGATGTTGTACAGGATACATTTATGCGCGTGTACAACAACTTGGAACGTTATGACGACACGATGAAGTTTTCGACATGGATTTATCGAATTGCGACGAATTTGTGTATTGATCGTCTGCGCAAGCGCAAGCCTATCTATTCGCTGGATGCGGAATCGTCTGAGTACGAAGGTCTTGACGGCTATTCGATGATTCCAAGCGATAACCGTACCCCTGAGTCTGAGCTGTTATTGTCAGAAACGCAGCGAATTATTCATCAGGCAATTGATACATTGCCGCCCAAATATAAAACCGTTATGATTCTTCGTTATATTCATGAGCTTTCGCTGCAAGAGGTAGGAGACATATTGGACATGCCAGTGACGACGATTAAGACCAGAGTCCATCGCGGGCGTGAATTTTTGCGAAAAAAGCTGGAGCACCGCTTATAACCGCTTTAATTTACAATTCCAATAAATTAGGCAATATTCTTTTGAAACATTCTTGAGAATACTGCGTATTCCTATTAAAGCTAAAAAGCATGACCATAAGACGGAAAGAGGGCTGGCTGCTATGAATTGTAAGGTAGCGATTGAATTTATTCATCAATACCTGGACGGTGAGCTGGAAAATCATCAACATGAACAGCTGAATACACATTTGAAACAGTGTGAGAGCTGTATGAAAACATACGAGCAATTAGAACGAACCGATGCGCTGTCGCGATTTGCGTTGCAATCATCGATGGCAAATGAGCGTAAACCTGCTGAAGTATCCAACCTGAAGCAATCGATACTCGCTCAGCTTCCATCTACACGAAGCACGCAATCGAAGGCCAGATTCGTTCGTTGGCTATATCGCTATCCAGGCTTAACGGCTGCTGCGGTGTTTTTGGCAGTTATGGTGATTAGTATGTTTGCATCATGGGATCAAGATGCCAAGCTTGTGATTTCAGGCTCTCAAGAAGACTTGCAATATATTGTCATTGAGGGAAATACCGTAATTGTGCCTGAAGGAATTGAGTTGACTGGAGATTTGGTCGTAGAAAATGGTATAGTTGAGGTAAAGGGTGCTGTTAGCGGAGATGTGACCGTTATCGATGGACAGATGGTACTAGCCTCAACTGGACATATAGCAGGTCAAAGCAAGGTTATCGATCAGGCATTAGATTGGTTCTGGTATAAGGTAACTTCTTCGTTCTCCGATGTGATTCCACAGTAATCGACAAGGCTCCCCTTTTTTAGGGGAGTTTTTTATTTTCTGTTGGTTAAAGGATTTCACTTCGACAATATCGAAAGCATATAGCAGGCGAGCTTTAGTCTTGTTGGCAGTTGGGGGTTGAGCGATGAATTATTTTACGGATTCCACATGGCAGGATTGGGTGAAGGATATCATCGATGTGGGGATCGTCGCCTTTATTATATATAAAATGATGCTGCTTGTACGTGGAACGCGCGCTGTGCAGCTCTTAAAAGGGATTTTCGTGCTTGTTGCGACATGGGCGATCAGTACATGGTTTGATCTATATACGCTAAAGTGGCTGATGAACCAGATGTTTACATTTGGTATTGTCACAGTACTTATCATTTTCCAGCCAGAGCTAAGACGTGTGCTGGAACAGCTTGGTCGAGGCAAGTTTTTTTCCAGAAGCGCAACATTGGATGGCTCCGACTTGAATGAGCAGATTGATGAGATTATTCGAGCTGTCCGCTCCATGGCCAAACGCAAGGTCGGTGCGCTAATTGTATTTGAGCGCAAAACTGGTGTAACAGAGATGATCGAGTCAGGAATTGCGCTTGAATCGAAAATTTCGTCTGAGCTGCTTATGAACATCTTTACTCCGAATTCGCCGCTGCATGATGGAGCGGTCATTATTCGAGGTAGTCAAATTATGGCGGCAGGCTGTTATTTGCCATTATCCGAAAACCCGTTCATCAGCAAGGAGCTGGGCACGCGTCACCGTGCAGCGATTGGGGTGAGTGAGGTCAGTGATGCGATTTCCTTAATCGTATCAGAGGAAACCGGACAGGTTTCGTTATCCATTAATGGTTTAATCGTGAGAGATATTAATGAGGAATCTTTAATTTCCAAGCTGCATGAGGAGCTGTCTCCTGAGAAGGATATTAATAAAAAGGAGTTTAATTGGTTTAGACGCAAAAAGGAGGGTCAGCATGGATAAATTGTTGAATCATCCTACTTCATTGAAAGTTTTAGCGGTTATGATTGCGATATTAATCTGGGCAGTTGTACATATCGACCCAGAAACTTCTCCGCAGTCTGTGACGTCTAATACAGATACAAAGGTCATTGAAGCAGCTTCAATCGTAGTGGAGGGACTGGATACAGATAAATATATGTTGACGGCAATGGAGCCGACCGTCGCCAGGCTAGTGGTTGAGGGCAGAATCTCCAGCTTGCTGGCAGCCAACAATGACGATTATGTCGTCAAGCTGGATCTGACAGGGGTAGAGTCTGGCATTCAAGAGCTGCCGCTAAAGGCAGAGCTGCCTTCAGGAATTCGAGAAATTGAAATTTCTCCTCGCATTGTATTGGTGCATATTGAGGAGCTGGAAACCCAAACCCGTGAGGTACAGGTACTGACCGAAGGCAAGCCAGCAGATGGCTACCTAATCGGTGAATCGTCAATTATTGGGGATACGGGCAATGTCGTTGAAGTGACGATGCCGAAGGATGATTATGCGAACCTTGGCATGCTTGCTGTAACGGTTGATGTGACGGATGCGAGCTCAACGGTGGTGAACAAACGGGCAAAGGTCATAGCGTATGATACGAAAGGCAGCCCGATGAACAATGTAACGATTGTCCCAGATACGTTGACGGCAGAAACGAAAATTACGCTGCCTGCAAAGGAGATGCCAATTCAGCTGCGCTATACTGGAGCGCTGGCTGAAGGCTTCAGCCTCGTTTCGATTAACACGACACAGCAATCGGTAACGGTTAATGCTGCGCAAGCGACACTGGATCAGATGGCAATGTTCGATGGCTTTATTCTTGATCTTTCCAAGGTGAAGGAATCGGGAGAAGTGCTGGTGAAGGCTGAAAAGGTAGATGGTGTGGCTCAGGTAACGCCTGAAGAGATTGCAGTAAATGTTGTCATAGAGGCAACGGAGCAGCGGGCGATGACAAATGTGCCAGTATCGCTGATTGGACTAGCTGAGGATAAGAAAGCGAGCATTAACAATTCCAGCAATGGCCGTATTAATGTCCTTGTAAAGGGTGCTGCTACGCTGCTGCAGAGGCTTCGAACACCTGATGTCAAGCTGTCGCTGGATGTGACGGGCTTAGCAGAGGGGACCCATGAGCTGACGATAGATGCAGAGCTGCCTGCTTACTTGCAGGTGACTGAAAATGATCAATATCCATTGACAGTGACAGTCAGGATAAGCGGTACCGAGGAGCTTGATGCATTAGGCGAACCTATTCGCAATAATGGTGGTTCTAGTGGAAACACAGAGCCAGTCCCAGGCAATGGGACTGGCTCTGCTGGCAATTCAGGCAGCAGCAACAATAACGATCCTCCAGAGGAGGACGATGAGGCTGTGCAAGCTACGCCACAACCAAGTGGCAATCATGGAAATGGAGCATCTGGCGATGATTCGATTGATGAGAACATTGAAGACGCTTCACCATAGAATAGTAGATATCATTAATTATGAAATGTAAAAGGGAGACGAACGATAACGATGGGGAAATATTTTGGAACAGATGGTGTACGTGGAGTAGCCAATACGGAGCTTACACCAGAGTTGGCATATAAAATAGGACGTTGTGGAGGTTACGTGCTAACACGTACAGCTGCAAAACCTAAGATTGTAATAGGTCGAGATACACGCATTTCTGGACAAATGCTTGAAGCCGCATTAACGTCAGGACTGCTTTCTATTGGAGCAGACGTCATTCGCGTAGGTGTAGTTTCTACACCAGCGGTTGCTTTTCTTACAAAGGAATTAAAGGCGGATGCGGGCGTCATGATTTCTGCCTCGCATAACCCTGTACAGGATAACGGAATCAAATTTTTCGCAGGAGACGGCTTTAAGCTGTCTGATGAGACAGAGCTTGAAATCGAGGCATTGATCGATGCTGAAGTAGATGAGCTGCCGCGTCCAATCGGGGGCGATGTAGGCTCGCGTGTTGATGCAAGAGAATTTGCCCAAAAATATGTGGAGTACTTAAAAACAACGGTGGCCTCAACTTTTGAAGGCTTGAAAATTGTGCTGGATTGCGCGCATGGCTCTGCTTATGAGCTGGCTCCGCAAATTTTCAAGGAGCTTGGTGCAGATATTATTACTGTGGGCGCTGAGCCGGACGGTAAAAACATCAATGACGGTGTTGGCTCAACACATCCGGAATATTTGCGTGAGCAGGTGCTGGCACATGGCGCTGATCTAGGGCTTTCCTTTGACGGCGATGCAGACCGCCTAATCGCAATTGATGAGCTTGGTGAGGAGGTCGATGGCGACTTTATTCTATGCATTATCGGCGATCGTATGAAGCGGGAAGGCAAGCTTAAGCACGATACGGTTGTTACGACAGTTATGGCGAATATCGGCTTCTTTAAAGGTGCTGAGCAAATTGGACTGAAAACCGCGCAAACGGCTGTCGGTGACCGCTATGTGATGGAGGAAATGCGTCGCGGCGGCTACAACCTGGGGGGTGAGCAGTCCGGTCATGTGATCTTCCTTGATTACATTACAACAGGTGATGGCATCCTTACGGCGCTGCAGCTAGTAGATACCGTGAAGCTGTCAGGCAAAAAGCTGTCTGAGCTGAAAACGCTCATGCGCAAGTTCCCGCAAAAGCTTGTCAATGTGCGTGTAGCGGACAAGAGCTTATATCAGGGCAATGAAGCTATTCAGCAGGCTGTTGCAGAGGTAGAGGCGGAGCTGGGCGACAATGGTCGCGTATTGGTTCGTCCTTCTGGCACAGAGTCACTGATTCGCGTGATGGCAGAAGGTCCTGAGAAGGAGCTTGTAGACGCCTATGTAGACCGCATTGCTGGAGTTGTGAAGCAGCAGCTTGGCTAGGGTTTAGCTGGTTGTTGGCTAATTGAAGTTCCGGTTAGGCGCCGTTTCTTTCGATAGTTCAAATGCTCACGGGCTGACACGAAGCTACTAGCAGCGCGGACAGCATATCATTAAGGCTGTTCGCGCTTGCTTATTTTTGGTTGTTGTCCAATTTTATAATAAAAAGTTGCACACAAGCATGAAAATGAATATGATAGATATTATGATTCAAGAAGGAAAGTGAGGATAGAGGTTACAAAGCAACAACAAGCGCCAGAGCTTAACGATCGGAGAACGAGCAGCTTCAAGCTGCTGCGTACTGTTAAGCTGACGAGGTAAAGGTGTTCGAATTATTCGGCGGGGACCTTTCGGTAATCCAGACAACCGTAAGCTAGACTGCAAACCAATTGGGCGACTGATTGAACAAACAGCTAGCTGTCTGTAAATAAGTTGACTTGTTCGACTAAACTAAAAGAACGTGATCGTTCAGATCTAGCTTCTGCTTACTAGGGAGAGTAGGTGGTTGCTGGATTGGGTGGACTTATCTTTCGTACGCCCTTTTCATGAATTATCACCTACAAACTCCTATTTGCTGAAGCAAGCAGGGTGCGGCATAGAAGCTGCAACTGTTACACATTCTAAGCTAAAGAAGCTGGATGCTGGAGCGATGCACGATACGGAGGATTACAATTATGTGTGGTATTGTAGGATATATTGGTAAAGGTGAAACACAAGAAATTTTGCTATCTGGTTTGAAAAAGCTTGAATATCGTGGCTACGATTCAGCGGGCATCGCGGTATTTACAGAGCAAGGCCTTGAAATCAAAAAGGCTAAGGGCCGTATTGCGAATTTGGAAGAGAAGCTTGACGGTGCGCCATTGCTTGGTACAGCAGGGATCGGTCATACGCGCTGGGCAACACACGGCAAGCCATCTGACGTAAACTCTCATCCGCATACAGACAACTCGCATCAATTTTCTGTTGTTCATAACGGTATTATTGAAAATTATTTGGATCTTAAAGAGGAATTGATAGCGAAGGGTCATGTATTTGTGTCTGAGACAGATACGGAGGTTGTTTCTCACTTAATCGCTGAGGAATACAACGGCAATCTTGTTGAGGCTGTGCAGCGTGCAACACAGCGCATGAGAGGTGCATTCGCGCTAGGCGTGCTAACATCGCATGAGCCAGACAAACTAGTTGCTGTACGTTTTGCAAGTCCGTTAATTATTGGAGTAGGGAAAGGCGAGAACTTTATCGGTTCCGACATTCCGGCTATTCTTGAATATACACGCGATGTTTATATCCTTGACGATGGCGAAATGGCTGTTCTTACAACGAATGGCGTTGAGCTGCTAAATCTAAACGGAGAATCCATTGCGAAAGACATCGTGCATATCGACTGGGATCTTGTAACAGCAGAGAAAGCTGGCTTCGACCACTTCATGCTGAAGGAAATTCATGAGCAGCCAAAAGCATATCGTGAAACAATGCTAGGCCGCATTGCTGAGGACGGTAAGTCGGTAAACCTTAGCAAAGAGCTTGAAATGAGCGACGACTATGTGAAGTCGATCAATAAGGTTCATATTGTGGCATGTGGTACAGCTTATCATGCTGGTCTTGTTGGTAAAAGCGTGATTGAATCATTGGCGCGTATTCCAGTTGAAACCGATGTAGCGTCTGAATATCGCTATCGCAGTCCAATCATTACGCCAGATACGCTTGTTATCGTAGTGAGTCAATCTGGTGAAACTGCAGATACACTTGCGGCAATGCGTGAAGCACAGCGCAACGGAGCACGTGTACTTGCAATTACGAACGTTGTAGGCTCATCTGTTGCTCGTGAGGCAGACGATGTGCTTGTAACATGGGCGGGTCCTGAGATCGCTGTTGCTTCAACGAAAGCATACTCTTCTCAGCTGATTGCCTTCTACTTGCTAGGTCTTCATCTATCTCGTGTACGTGGTACACAATCTTCAGAGCAAATTGCACAAGTCATTGAAGCTCTGACTGCTCTCCCAGAACAAGTAGAAGAAATCCTAGAGCAATCTGCTGTATTGAAGCAAGTGGCTGAATCTATGTCCCATCATACAAGTCTATTCTTCATCGGTCGCGGTGTAGACTATGCGGTTGCACAGGAAGGCTCCTTGAAGCTGAAGGAAATCTCCTACATTCACTCTGAAGCATATGCAGCGGGTGAGTTGAAGCATGGTACACTAGCGCTGATCGAGGATGGTATTCCGGTGATCGCATTGATCTCGCAAGAGGATCTATATGAGAAGACGCTAAGCAATATTAAGGAAGTTAAGGCACGCGGCGCTCATGTGCTTGCGGTAACGAACCAAGGCTTTGAGGCTGAGGTTGCGAAGTCTGTAGACGAAGTGTTCTCGATTCCGAAAACATTGCCAGTATTGACTCCAGCGCTTTCTGTAGTGCCGTTGCAGCTGATCAGCTACTACGCATCACTTTCACTAGGTCATGACGTGGATAAACCGCGTAACCTAGCGAAGAGTGTTACGGTGGAGTAGTAGTGTGTGACTGAGTAAAACTTTTTGTAGGCAGAAAATAAAGTTGTTAAAAACGTAATAAAGTTATTCAAAAAATAAAAAAGTTGTTCAAAAAGTGAATTAATAATTCTGATATTGTCTAGAATAGTAATGACAAAATCTGTTCGCATCATGCGAGCAGATTTTTTTTTCATCAACCTATAAAACGAAATAAAAGGAGTTGATACAATGAGTTCCCAAAAGTACGGTTGGACAGAGGAAAAGATTGCAAGGTATGTAAAGGATGGCAGGGGTCAAGGTGAATTAAGTAACTATAAACCTTGGTTAACAATCCAAGATGTCCCTTCTAAAGGTAGATCTCATAGAGTAATGGGTTGGAAAACTAATAGGATACATCATCTTTTATCCGATATGGAGTTTGATTATTTATGTATTCTAGATTGGGTTTCTAATGTTTTAGATATTCGTGAACAATATCCTCTAGATAGAATTAGTACATTAAAAATTTCAGAGGAATTAGAAGTAAAACATCCTACTGATTTAAAAACAGGCACTCCAATAGTAATGACAACAGATTTTTTAATTACGTTAAGAGAAGGAAATAAGATAGTACATCTAGCAAGAACTATTAAGCCTTCTGAACAGTTAAATGATGAAAGAATTATTCAAAGTTTGAAATCGAGAGAATATATTGGGAGAAACAAGGTATTAATTGGGGAATTGTTACAGAGAAAGAACTTTTGCCGGTAGTAATTAAAAATTTAAAATATCTAAGAAATTCATACTCAATAGATTTGGATTTAGAAATCAGTTCATTTCTATATGAATGGGATACTTATAGTGGTGAGATTCTAAAAAATTTAAAATCATTTGATAGAAAATATAATTACGAACATGGAACAGGTATTACTATATTTAGACATCTATTAGCTAGAAAGATATTAACTACTGATATTAATATCCCAATTGATTTACATGGTGATGTAAAAACTATTAGTTATGATAGTGAACAAATCGTAGAGGAAGGATTAGCATAATGAATTTTTATATTAATGAAATTTTAATTGAGTCTAGTACTGGGAGAAAATACACAATCCTATGGATAGATCATAGTGTAATCAACTCATACATAATTGAATTAGATAATCCAAAAGCATTGCCAATAATGAAAAACTTATCTGAACTTAGGGAAGGTATTATATCAAGTGAATGGATAAAAGAAAAGGGTACCCCTACTCCCTATCAACAGATGAGTACGAACAGAGGCATAATCAATTAAGAGATAATGCTTGGTTACTAATCAGAGATTTAGTCAATAAGGAACCTCATATATATGAAAAAAAATATAGAAGTAAAGCAATTAACAAAGTATGTGAAACACATACCATTTCTTATCACACTATAAGAAAGTATTTATACAAATATTGGTCAACAGGTAAAACTATTAATGCTTTATTACCAGACTATAATAAATCTGGAGCCTTAGGTAAAGTGCGTAATGCTGGTGAGAAAAAAAGAGGTCGCCCAAGAAAGTATCAAGGTATTGGGATTAACGTAGACGAATCCACAAAAGAAGTTTTTAGAAAGGCTATAAATAAGTATTATCTTACTTCTAAGCAGAATAGCTTGACAGTAGCTTACAAACTAATGTTAAGAGAATTTTATACTGAAGATATTTATTATAGTGCAGGAATAGAAAAATTAATTCTAAAGGATGAGGATGAAATACCTACTTTAGAGCAATTTAAATATTGGTTTAATAAAGAGACACGTGTACAAAGTGGATCGTCAACAGCAAGTTGGACACTTTTTATGAGGGGATCTGTTTGAACTGAATGGGTGTTAGATAACCCAGT
>NZ_JBHSTE010000011.1:0-61218 GCF_042659865.1 Paenibacillus septentrionalis | reverse complement strand
TTCGTAACGCGAACGTTTTGTTTCGTGTGTCTCTCGCAATCTCTCGCGGCGACAAGAAATAATATACCACGAATCGAATGTACATTGCAAGTGTTTTTTGAAACTTTTTTATTATCACTTTATCTTTCTCTATGTACTCCATAAATATACGTGTAAGATTCTGATTCATTTACTCATTCATAACATAAGGCATTGCTTAAACAGCAAAAGCGGCTGGACTTATATCCAGCCGTTTAACAAACCCTCTCTTAATTTTCGCTAAACCAATACTTCTCAAGCTCCTCACTCGCCGTTGGCACTTCCATTCCTTGCTCCCATATAAGAATGCGATCATCCTCTGTGCCATAATACCAAGACATTTGATCTGACGAATGATTCATGACTTCCAGGGAAGGTTGTTCTCCTTCTAAGCCCCCTCCTGATACGCTTAACTTCCATGTATGCTCCTCATTGGGCTTGATGCGAATAATTTGATTATGAAGCCCGTATTCAGTAGATGCCTTCCTTTTGACGATTGGACGGTACCCCAACTGATAGGAGTTACCAAATTCATCGTACGTATGAACGATACTATGAATCTCGAAGCCATCAACTGCAGTTAACCGATATGAGATCGAACCGTCAGACAACTCATATACATCTGTTACTTTGAACTTCTCCGCGGGTACCGGAACAATGACCCATTCTGAAAGAGCGATATAAGATATGATAACTATGCTGCACACCAATGTTGCAATCAGCACACCTGTTAACCAGGCGATTAGCTTTGATTTTTTCCAAGCCTTGGCTAACGACTGGATCGCCTTTACCTCCTGCTGCTCTTGCTCATTGACTGGCGGAAGCTCTATATCTTCCCGCATCTCTATAAGCATCCTTCTGCACACATCGCATTCTCGTATATGGGCCTCGACTAATTGGTTGCTTTGCTCACTGCACGCCTTGTCCACGTATAACGGCAGTATATCTTGAACAACTCCGCACGCCTGATCTTCTGTTTTATTCACTTATGATCTAGCCTCCTTTAGTTTTTCTTGAATTCTTTGCTTCGCCCGATAAAATGTAACTCTTGCCCAGCTCTCCGACTTTCCAAACAATTGACTGATTTCTGCAAACGACAGCTCGCCGAATACTCTTAGTGTAAAAACCTCTTTATACGGCTCCTTCATTACGTGCAAAATCTTATGTACACGTAAAGCCTCCTCTTTTTGCAGGATTAACTCTTCTTGCCCTCGCCCACCAGCAAGCGTGTTTTCTCCCAGTTCAGTCCACTCGTGTGTCTTCGATTGCTTCGCGTGATAGCTGTAAAATGTGTTTTTAGCAATTTGGCACAACCAAACATTGAGCTTGCATTTGCCTTGATATGTGTCAATATGTTTCAAAGCCTTCAAGAACGTCTCTTGCGTTATCTCTTCGGCAACATGCTCATCTCTGCACATCGCATAAATAAAACGATACACATCCTTAAAATGAAGCTGATAAATCGATTTAAAGTCGGTCAGATTCTTACCTCCTTTCAGCAAGCACGCTTGGAAATTGCGAGATGATATATATAAGACTGTGAAATTAGAATTTCGTTACAGCATCTGCAATTTTTTTGATATATGTTATTGAGGAGTCCTTAACCATACATAAATTCTGAACATTAAGCTTTGAGACAAGTGACAACCTTTATATTCTGGATTGGATTGTGACGAGCCGACATCTCAGCATTACAATACATAGGTCCAAGCTTAAACAATTCACCCAAAAAAAATTAGCGTACAATATGTGGTTTAAAGGAGCGAGCCTTCGAACTGCACAAATAAAAAAAGCGATCCAAACATCTAGATGCTTGGATCGCTTCATGTATCTGACTGCTTGTTAGCAGAATTACACTTATCTCATATGTGGGAAAAGCAGTACGTCACGAATCGAAGGTGAATCAGTCAACAGCATAACGAGACGGTCAATACCGATACCTAGTCCACCAGTAGGCGGCATTCCATATTCAAGCGCACGTAGGAAGTCTTCATCCATTTCATGTGCTTCATCATTGCCCTGCTCTTTTTCCGTAAGCTGGGCTTCAAAACGCTCACGCTGATCGATTGGATCATTCAGCTCAGTAAAAGCATTCGCATGCTCACGCGCCACAATAAACAGCTCAAAGCGGTCTGTGAAGCGCGGATCAACCTCGCTTTTCTTCGCAAGCGGAGAAATCGCAACTGGATGCCCTGTTACAAACGTCGGCTGAATAAGCGTATGCTCACAGAACTGCTCGAAGAACGCATTAACTATATGTCCAAACGACATGTGCGGTTCAACTGGAACCTTGTGTTCCTTCGCAAGCGCATGTGCTTCTTCATCACTCATTTGTACGCTGAAATCAACACCTGTTACTTCTTTAACAAGATCAACCATGCTAACTCTGCGCCACTGTGGCGTTAAATCAACCTCAACGCCCTGGTACATAATTTTCGTTGTGCCAAGCACCTCTTGTGCAATATGCGCGATCAAGTTTTCAGTCAGCGCCATAATATCCTTGTAGTCAGCATATGCCTCGTACAGCTCAATCATTGTAAATTCCGGATTGTGACGAGTAGACATCCCCTCATTACGATAAACGCGTCCAATTTCATACACTTTCTCTAAGCCGCCGACAATAAGACGTTTTAGATGCAGCTCAATCGCGATACGCATATATAGCTGCATATCTAGTGCGTTATGATGGGTAATAAATGGACGTGCTGCCGCACCTCCTGCAATGGAGTGTAGCGTTGGCGTCTCTACTTCAAGATAACCTAATGAATCTAGGTAGCGACGCATAGATTGTATAATTTTAGAGCGCGCAATAAATGTTTGCTGCACGTCTGGATTCACGATCAAGTCCACATAGCGCTGGCGATAGCGCAATTCAACATCCTTCAAGCCATGATGCTTGTCTGGCAGCGGAAGCAATGACTTGGTCAATACCTCCAGCTCCTGCACTTTAACAGAAACCTCGCCTGTATTCGTTTTGAATACTGTTCCTTTAACGCCAACAATGTCTCCGATATCAAGCAATTCGAATGCGGCAAATTTGTTAGGATCAACGGTATCTTTGCGCACATAAATTTGAATGCGGCCTGTTAAGTCTTGAATATGAGCAAAGCTTGCTTTACCCATTCCACGCTTCTGCATGATGCGGCCAGCCAAGCTAACCGATACTTGCATTTCTTCCAATGCAGGCTTGTCCACATCAGCGTATGCCTCAAGCAATTCCTTCGCGTTGTGCATACGTTCAAATTTTTTACCGAATGGATCTACACCCAGTTCTCTAAGCGAATCAAGTTTTTCGCGACGAATTTGCAGCAATTCGCTTAGCTCTTGTGTGTTGTTATCTTGTTCCAATCTACTCATCTCCTTGAATCTGGCGGTAAACGCTCAAAAAGCTTCCTTAGGGAAGCTTTCTCATGAACTCATTATACCTTATTTTTTGATATCTACAATTTTATATTGAATATTGCCGGCAGGAACGTTTACTTCTACGACCGTTCCCTTCTTCATTCCTAAAATTGCTTTTCCAAGTGGACTCTCGTTAGAAATTTTATTTTCAAAGGGATTCGATTCTGCTGTACCAACGATAGTGTAGTCTTGACGATCGCCAAATTCGAGATCCTCGACTGTTACGGTACAACCAACGCTTACTGTGTCTACATCAATTTCATCGTTATTAATAATTCTTGCATTACGAAGCATCTTTTCTAGCGTAATAATGCGTCCTTCAATAAATGCCTGTTCGTTTTTAGCGTCCTCATACTCGGAGTTCTCACTAATATCGCCATAGCCAATCGCGATTTTAATACGTTCAGCAACTTCACGACGCTTGACAGACTTTAGGTTTTCTAGTTCTTCTTCGTACTTTTTCAAACCATCTTGAGTCAGAATTGTTTCCTTATCATTCATCTTCCAAGTCCCCTGTCATGTGACTTATTTTCATACCATGTATGAATTCACTACATCAATATAGAACAGATATGTTTGAACATGCCCGTTAAAAGTGGTTACGATATTTATATTGCAAGATTATATTGCATTAGAGAAGGATATGTCAATTGAATCTGAAAAAACAGTTAAACATCCCTGTTTTATCATGTTTACTTAGCCATTCTCCTATTTATGACCCTGTCGAACGCTTGCGGTTTTTGACGAATTCTGCTATAAGCGGGCAGAAGCTACATTTCAGCCGCTTCAGCTTCACGCAAGGAAGAGACATATTCATTTAGAATCTCGACCAGACCATCTCTGCTTGTTTCTTCCATAATTCTATCCTTCACGCGTGCAGCAGCCGGCAACCCCTTCAAGTACCATGCCATATGCTTTCTCATTTCACGTACAGCCACCCTTTCATTGCGCAGCGCAATAAGACGATCCATATGTAGCACGGCAACTTTAACCTTCTCCTCCGGAGTTGGATCACTAGGAAGCTGTCCTGATGTCAAATACTCAATCGTACGATACAGCATCCAAGGATTGCCTAAAGCACCTCGTCCGATCATGACGCCGTCAACGCCAGTTTCATCGAGCATACGACGAGCGTCCTCCGGCTCGAATACATCTCCGTTTCCGATGACCGGTATGGAGACTGCTTGCTTAACCTGCTTGATAATATCCCAGTTGGCTTTACCTGTATACAGCTGCTCGCGCGTACGTCCATGTACGCTTACCGCGCTTCCGCCAGCACGCTCAACAGCCCTTGCATTTTCAATCGCATAAATATGCTCACTATCCCAGCCAATGCGCATTTTAACTGTAACGGGCTTGTCTACGGCATCCACAACAGCAGACACCATCTCGTATATTTTATTCGGATCCAGCAGCCATCGTGCGCCTGCATCACATTTCGTTACCTTCGGTACCGGGCAGCCCATGTTAATGTCAATAATATCCGCATTGGTCTGCTTGTCTACAACCTTAGCCGCCTCAACGAGCGATTCTCGATCTCCACCGAAAATTTGCAGGCTTAACGGCTTTTCACGCTCATCTACGAACAGCATTTCCATTGTGCGTTTGTTGCCATGCAAAATCGCTTTATCGCTGACCATTTCTGCGCAAACCAGACCTGCGCCAAACTCTTTTGCAATCAGACGAAATGCAGGGTTACACACGCCAGCCATCGGTGCAAGCACAACTTGATTTTTCATCTCAATGTTACCGATTTTCAGCATGTGCTTCCTACTCCTCTCTGACTGTTACTAATTCTTCATAGCTTATATCCAGTTTATTCGCAATGAGCTTCAACAGCTTCGGATCATTTCTTCTTGTGCCGCGCTCTAATGAACCCAGCACCGCTACAGATACGCCAAGCTCTTCTGCGAGTTCAATTTGCGTGTAGCCCTTTAATTTGCGAAATGCTCTTACACGTTGGGCCAATTGATCGTTTTCCATAATGTAATGCCTTCCTTTCTTAATTGCAGTGCTTTCTTGGCAACAAGCTCAACCTCGTGGTACAGAGCATGGTCCAACTCAAGCACATCGTGGAGAGGAACTAGCACAAACGCCCGCTCCAGCATTCTAGGATGTGGCAATATCAACTGTTCAGTCTCCAATGAAACATTATCGTATAACAGAAGGTCCAAATCAATAGTTCGTGGCCCCCAGCGAACCTGGCGAACTCGTCCAAGCTCGTTTTCAATATCTAGCTGCTCTCGCAGCAGCTCTAGAGGCGATAATGTCGTCGAGACTTTGATTGCCATATTCAAAAATGCATCCTGATCGGTATATCCTACCGGATCAGTTTCATATAATGCAGATACCGCCTCAACCGATATATTCGCTCTCGCTTCTAATGCTTTAATGGCCTGCAAAAGCCATTGCTCCCGATCCCCTAAATTGGAACCGAGCGCAATATACGCAGTATGTCGATTGCTTGTATTAGACATAGTCGGCTCTCTTTCTATTCATCTCAATTGTGACACCATCAAACTGGACGTCAAACGGAGGATGCGGCTTCGTTACTCTAACCGTAACTTCATTCACAATAGTATAATGCTCCAGCACTTGCGATGCAAGGTGACCGGTTAGAGCTTCTATCAGCTTAAACGGAGGACCTTCCACAATGCCCTTTATGAACGAATGGACAGCAGAATAATCTAATGCATGGTCTAGCTCATCCGTGCGTGCAGCCTGCTGCATGTCAAACAACAGCTCCAAATCCACATAAAATTGCTGACCTAATCGATTTTCCTCAGGAAACACGCCATGATAGCCGAAAAAGCGCATTCCTTTCAATGTCATCTTGTCCATTATTTTATCTCCTTCTACATGTATAGCACTTGCTTGCACGTGCACAGTACTTAATTAATTTGTTATACGTTAGTGCGGCGATACAAGATCGCGTCAGCCAGCATCGCTGCTCTCTTCATAGCCTTAACATCGTGCACCCGCACAATTTGACAGCCTTGAGCGATACCGACAACATTGGAAGCAAGCGTACCTTCATTAGTCTCTGAAGCGTCTGTTACTTGCAAGGTCTCTCGTATAAATTTCTTACGAGATGTACCGAGCAATACAGGGTAACCTAACGCATGAATTTTATCCAAATGCGCATGTACCTCCATGTTTTGCTCGTAGTTTTTGGCAAACCCAATTCCAGGATCAAGCCAAATGTTTTCCTTCTTCACACCAGCTGCCAGCGCCAGCTCTACACTCTTCTGCAAATCAGCAATAACATCATCTACAACATGTTGATAAGATGCCTCTTGACGATTGTGATTCAGTATAACCGGGCAGTTATACTGAGCCGCCACTTCTGCCATCTTGCCATCATAGGTTAAACACCATATATCATTAATCATATGTGCACCCGCTTCAAGCGCGCGAGCTGCCGTTTCGGACTTGTACGTATCGACTGACAGTGGAACGTGAGGAAACTTTTCTGCAATTGCTTCAATGACTGGCAATACACGCTTCAATTCCTCTTCTACCGATATTGGTGTGAAGCCCGGGCGTGTTGATTCTCCGCCAATATCAATCAAATCTGCACCATCTGCAATTAGTCTTTCCGCGTGAGCAAGTGCTGTCTCTACCGTATTGTGCTTGCCCCCATCGGAGAATGAATCTGGTGTTACGTTCAATATTCCCATAATTAAGGTACGCGCTCCTAATTGCAGCGTGACCTGATTGCGAAGCTGATAGCTTCTTTTCCAGTATGTAATGTGATCCACGCTTACTAGCTCACCTCAACTTATCATTTCATTGCAGCTGCGAGATAGGCCTGCGCCAGCTGGGTGCAGATCGACCCTGCCTCAGCTTGCGACAGCGTCTGTCTGCTTCCGTCCATATCCAGCAGTGTTGTAACAGGAACAAGCTCTTGAATAGAGTTGGTGATCCATGCCTCGCTGCATGTCCACAGCTCTGCAAATGTATAATGCCCTTCCTTCACATCGTATCCATGCTGCTTTGCCAGCTCAATGACAAACTGCCTTGTAATGCCAGGAAGAATGCCTGTATCAATATGCGGGGTATGGACAACGTTATCCTTTACAAAAAAGAGGTTGCTGACAATTCCTTCTGCCAACTGCTCCTTTTCATTGACCATTAAGCCCTCTGCGCCAGCTACTGTACGATCGCCAAGCTGAAGCAGCTCGCGCTTGGCAATAATATTGTTCATATAATGGAGTGACTTGAAACGGTACGCGCCTTCAGGTGAATTACGACGAGTACGCAGCAGTTGAAGCGCTTTGCCTTTTTTCCAAGCATCCGCACTCATTACGGCAAGCGGCTTAACCATCACCACAATCGTAGGATTCGAGTAATCGTCCATAGGCAGACCAAGATCTCCAACTCCTCCGCTTACGGTCAAACGAACATAGCCCTCCTCCAGCTGATTTCGCTCTAGCAGCTCTGTTACGATCTGTTGAACGGACTCCGTTGTTAGCTCGCATGCAATACCAAGCTGACGACAGCTGTCCAGCAGCCGATTGATATGACGCTCCAGCAAAAAGCAGCGTCCATGATACGTTCTGAACGTTTCAAAAAGTCCCAGACCGTATAAAAAGCCATGGTCGTATACGGAGACCATAGCTTCTTTTGCATTCATCAATTTCCCGTTTACATATAGTGTGCGCATATCGCTCATCCGTTCCTTCAGGCTTTTACTGTACGGAGACTTAAAAAGTTTTCCAGCATCAACAAGCCATGCTCCGTAATAATTGATTCCGGATGAAACTGCAGCCCCTCAATCGGATATTCCTTATGACGCAAGCCCATTATTTCACCATCTTCGGTTTCAGCAGTAATTTCCAAACAATCCGGTAAGGATTCCTTGCGCACGATGAGCGAATGATAACGCGTTGCTGTAAATGGCGATGGCAGCCCCTTGAACAAGGATTTCCCGTCATGATGGATAAGTGACGTTTTGCCATGCATCAGCTGCTCCGCACGTACAACCTCTCCGCCAAATGCTTGTCCAATCGATTGATGCCCTAGACAAATGCCGATAATCGGAATTTTCCCTTTAAAATGCTCGATCACTTCAAGACTAATTCCGGCTTCATTAGGCGAGCAAGGTCCAGGGGAGATCATAATGTGGTCTGGCGCCAGCTCTTCAATTCCCGCAACATCAATCTCGTCGTTGCGTTTTACGACAATATCCTGCCCAAGCTGTCCAAGATATTGCACAAGGTTGTACGTAAATGAATCATAATTATCAATGACAAGAATCATCGGTATCTTCCCTTCTTTATTCAAAATGATAGGTTTCGCTATATTGAATCGCTTTCCAAAGCGCTTTGGCTTTATTTAAGGACTCGTAGTATTCCCGTTCTGGATCAGAATCAATAACAATACCCGCTCCAGCTTGAACATGTATCTTGTCCTTCTCAACGACCATCGTACGAATGATAATGTTAAACTCCATATCGCCATTGTAGTCAATCCAGCCAAGCGAGCCGGTATAAGGCCCTCGACGAACAGGCTCAAGCTCCTCAATAATTTCCATCGTTCTGATTTTGGGAGCTCCTGTTATCGTGCCTCCCGGAAATGTAGCCGCGATTACGTCAAAATGATCCTTTCCTTCAGCAAGCTGTCCTTCAACTTGCGAGACAAGATGCATGACATGGGAATAACGTTCAATAACCATCAGCTCTTCTACTTTGACTGTACCATAAGCAGACACTCTGCCCAGATCATTACGTTCCAGATCAACAAGCATAATATGCTCTGCTTTTTCTTTTTCATTGTTCATTAGCTCAGCTACGAACTGCTCTTCTTCCTCTACGGTTCTGCCACGACGACGTGTTCCGGCTATTGGTCGTGTCGCCAGCTTTCTTGCCGACTGCTCGACCAGCAGCTCAGGAGACGCAGATACAAGCTGAAACCCTGGCGTTTTAATAAAACCCATGTAAGGCGATGGGTTAAACAATCTCAACCACTCATACAGCTCTTCCGGCTTGCAGGTAAGCTCCTTCGTTTGTCGCTGAGATAGATTGACCTGAAACACATCTCCTGCTGCGATATATTCCTTAATGCGGTCAACTGCCGCCATAAACGCTTCTTTATGAAACGGCGAGGAAAGCCCCTCGACCTCCTCCACATTTATATGCAAACTGCTCTGTTCGATAAAGTCGAGCTTCCGCTGACGCTCGGCTTCCGCCGCTGCACGCTGCTGCTCGCTCTCGAACCATGTCAGCCAATAATCAGCCATACTATCAGCGTGAAGTGAAGCACGATCATAGCAGTCCTTTAGTTGTTCCGTATTCCAGCTGCTATCGATATGACGATGAACGATGCAGTAAACGGCCTTCTCCTGGTGATCGAGCACCCATATTTCATCCATTCGCATAAACAGATAGTCAGGCACATCGAGATCATGAGCTGCCACACTCGGCAATCGCTCAATGCTGCGGATAACATCATAGCCCCAAAACCCTACGCATCCACCGCTGAATTTAGGTGCTCCCTCTATTCTCGGACTGCGATATGGCTTCATCCATGTACGTACCACCTCAAGTGGCTTGCCCGACAAGGTCTGCCAAGGCTGAGCCTGATCGCTCTCCTTGTCAAATTCGATGCTGCGTGCCTCTTCGCCTGTTCCGTATACAACACTTTGAGGCGACAAGCCTAAATAGGTATAGCGCCCGACCTTGCCACTTTCGAGTACAAAGGCATAAGGAGAGGCATCCTCCCAAGCTTCCGTCCATGCAGGGACATAGCCATAGTCCGACCAATCTATTTTTTTACTGAAGGGCAGGCTGGTGTAGCCTCCTTGCTTATGCCATTGCTGCCACGCTTCCCAAGACGTTAACATGTACGATGAGCTCCTCCGATCTAGCTACTTTCGCCTAGTATACAAAAATGAACAGGAAAAATAAAGCTTTAACCTGTGTGAGCCTATTATAGCAGGTTTATAGCAGATCATCCGTTTCATCGTAATAAAAAAGTAGAGGAGCACCACATGTCATGGTATTCCTCTACCTGCTTAAATTGAATAGCTATAAAATTAATTGTCGAAGTTGAAAAGAGGCGTGCTCAGGTAACGCTCACCATTACTTGGCACGATTGCAACGACACGTTTACCTGCGCCAAGCTCTTTTGCTACTTGAAGCGCTGCATAGATCGCAGCACCAGAAGAAATACCGCAAAGAATGCCTTCTTCTTTTGCTGCACGACGCGCGTATTCAAATGCATCGTCATTTTCAACCGTAATGACTTGATCGTAAATTTCACGATTCAAAATATCTGGAATGAAGTTGGCACCAATTCCCTGAATTTTGTGCGGGCCTGGGTTGCCTCCAGATAGTAGCGGAGAAGCCGATGGCTCAACTGCATATACTTTAATGTCAGGGAAAGCATTTTTAAGCACTTCACCTGCACCAGAGATCGTTCCGCCAGTACCGATACCAGCAACGAATGCATCAAGCTTACCATCTAGAGAGTTGATAGCTTCTACGATTTCCGGACCTGTTGTTTCACGGTGAATTTTAACATTCGCCTGATTTTTGAATTGTTGCGGCATAAAGTAGCCAGGGTTTTCAGCCACAAGCTCTTCTGCCTTACGTACTGCACCGTTCATACCTTCTGAGCCTGGAGTTAGAACAAGGTTAGCACCATAAGCGCGAAGCAAATTGCGGCGCTCGATGCTCATTGTTTCTGGCATAACAAGAATTGCGTTATAGCCTTTTGCAGCTGCTACCAGTGCAAGACCGATTCCAGTGTTACCGCTTGTAGGCTCAACGATTGTGTCGCCTGGCTTAATAAGGCCTTCTTGTTCAGCAACCTCGATCATGCTGATTGCGATACGGTCCTTAACACTTGCACCAGGGTTTTGATACTCAAGCTTTACATATATTTCTGCACTGCCTTCAGGAACCAAACGATTAAGACGAACTAGGGGTGTATCACCGATAAGTTCAGTTACGCTCTGTACAATTCTTGCCATGAGAATAAATCCTCCTTATTCCGACTAATTTAGTTGGCTTTTGATACTAATATCTTATCAATGCATATACAGGTTTGTCAATATCATTGTGCAAAAAATTGGAATAATTACGGCACTATTTACGAATCACGGTTACATACTCATTAAGCAGCTGCTGTTTGACTTCAGATAGTGACCCAATCTGCTCTAACGCAAGCTGAGTTCTAGCCCATTCCCGTTGTTGCTGCTCATTTTTGGTTTTACCCTTCTCCCGACCTAACAGCTGAATAATTGCATAGCCCTCACTTGTTTCAATCGGGCCAACAATATCACCAATCTCAAGCCGCATCGCCTCATCAAGCAATGCTGAATCGTAAAAAGGATCATCACTATCAATCTCGCCCAAGCTGCCACCTAGCTCTGCGCTGTAAGGATCGAGCGAAAACTGGGAAGCCAGCTCTGCGAATGACGCTCCTTCCTTCAGCATCATTAACACCATATTAGCATCGTCATTGGTGGAGCATAGTATCCAGCTTAGATTCAGACGCTGCTTTGGCTCCAGCTCTGCTTGATGCTGCCGCAAGTAATCGTCGATTTGCGCTTCATCTATATTCGCCCAAGCGGATGCTATTTTGAGAAGCAACGCATGATCCCTAATATCAGCAAGGACTCTGTTTTGAGACAATCCAAGCTGATCTTTCATCGCTGTAAAGTACTGCTCCTCGCTTTCATAACCGCTGGACGCCTCAGCAAGAGCTGCCGCAAGCTCTGACGAGCTTAACGATATGCCCTGCTCCTTGGCAGCCATTTCTATCGCGCGATGAATGAGCATTTGCTCAAGGCCTTGGTCCCCGTACAGCTCAAGCAGCTCCTCGACCAGCTGCTGCTTCGTTATTTCCTGATCTGCAATTACCGCGATGACCTCATCCTTATCTGCACCCGATACAGGGATTTGCTGTGTATCATTGTTATCCTCTCGTGTGGTCATATAAGGAAAATAACTCCACATGACAACAACAGCAAGAGCCACCATCCCTAACGCTTGTAATATGATAACAATCTTTAACACATCATATTTCTTCATTACCGGTCAATCCTTATGATGATCTTGCTTGATCTCTTAATTGCTCTAACTGCTCTTTGTCAAAATAGTATTTCTCATTGCAGAAGTGACATACCAGCTCTGCATGTCCGTCTTCTTCAATAATGGATTGTAGATCTGCTGCTCCAATACTGAGCAGCGTAGTGCTTACTCGCTCTCTTGAG
Organism: Paenibacillus septentrionalis; assembly: GCF_042659865.1. NCBI lineage: Bacteria > Bacillati > Bacillota > Bacilli > Caryophanales > Paenibacillaceae > Paenibacillus > Paenibacillus septentrionalis. The sequence continues at coordinate 48,578 of NZ_JBHSTE010000011.1, read as the reverse complement.
CATTTGCACTGAAAACGAAGCTCCATCTCATCATGGATCGTATAATCCTCGCCTACTAGTCGCTTAATCATACCTTCTGGCGTTTCTCCCTGATTAAGCATCGTCGTAACATGAGGCAAAGCAGCTACTGCCTTCTCCAGCTTATCCAGCTCTTGATCGGACAATCCTGGCATAACCTGCACAATAATGCCGCCTGCATGCAGTACGGAGTTGTCTACATCAACAAGCACGCCAACGCCTACTGCTGATGGGGTTTGTTCAGAAACTGAAAAATAATAAGTAAAGTCTTCTCCAAGCTCGCCCGAAACAATGGGAACGCTACCGCGATACGGCTCCTTCAAGCCCAAATCCTTCGTCACATAAATGTTGCCTGATGTTCCGACGGCGCCAGCAACATCCAGCTTGCCTTGTGCATTGCTGCCGTGATGCGCCTGAGGATGATCGACATAGCCGCGAATCTCGCCATTGGCGTTAGAATCAACGACAATTTGTCCAATCGGACCATCGCCTTTAACTTGTATCGTTAGTCGCTCATTGCCCTTAAGCATGGCGCCCATAATAGCTGCAACTGCACTTGTACGCCCAAGTGCCGCTGTTGCCGTTGGATACATGTTATGGCGAACCCGCATTTCCTCTACGATATTGGTCATTCGCGTCGCGAATACACGCAGCTTCCCGCCCCATGCTGTGCCGCGAACTAATATGTCTTTTAATTGTTCAGCCATTTCATCACTCCTGGTTTCGTTCGTATATAATGCGCAAGCCTTCCAGTGTAAGCATGGAATCCACTTCCTCCAGCGTTTCAGACTCGGCAACAATCAGCTCCGCTAAACCACCGGTTGCAATTACTCTAGGCTGCACGTTGAATTCTTTTTTTATGCGATTCACAATACCATCAACCTGCCCAACATACCCGTAAATAATACCTGCCTGCATAGAGGTAACAGAGTTGCGGCCTACTACGCTTTTGGGCTTGGTCAGCTCAATGCGTGGCAGCTTAGCTGCACGCTGATATAGTGCTTCTGTAGATATGCCTATCCCCGGTACAATTGCACCGCCGAGATAATTGGCATCTTCATCTATATAATCAAACGTTGTTGCCGTTCCAAAGTCAACAACAATAAGCGGTGCTCCATACTTTTCAATCGCTGCAACAGAATTCACAATGCGATCTGCGCCTACCTCGCGAGGGTTTTCATAGCGTATATTCAAGCCAGTTTTAATTCCTGGCCCAACGACCAACGGCGTTTTTTTAATGTATTTCAAGCTTAATTGCTCTAACAGTCCCATAAGCGGCGGTACAACAGATGATATTGCTACACCTTCTACACTGCTTAAGCTTAAACCTGCATATTGGAATAAATTATGGATCGTAATGCCGTATTCATCTACCGTACCTGAGCGATTCGTACTAATTCGCCAATGATGCAATAATTCCTTGCCTTGATATATGCCTAGCACGATGTTCGTATTGCCAACATCTATGACTAAAATCATGCTGTTGCTCCACCCTTCTTCTCGTTCAAGTCTAGACTGATATCCAATGCTTGAAAAGAATACGTTAATGCTCCAACTGAAATCACATCGACACCTGTTGCGGCTTTTTCATAAATCGTCTCGAGCGTGATGCCGCCAGAAGCTTCTACTATAACATGTGGAGATTGGGCTTTAATATACGCTACCGCTTCTTTCATCTCAGCAGTCGTCATATTGTCGAGCATAATAATATCTGCTCCGCATGCAAGCGCCTCATCAATCTGCGCGATGGATTCCGTCTCGACCTCGATTTTCATCGTGTGCGGGATAGCCTTTCTAGAAGCCTGTACAGCAGCGGTTATGCTGCCAGCACCTTTTATATGATTATCCTTAATCATAACCGCATCATACAGGCCGAAGCGATGATTGTGTCCGCCACCAACACGCACCGCATACTTCTCCAGCATCCGATGACCTGGGGTTGTTTTTCGTGTATCGACCAATCGAGTTGGCAGCCCTTGCAAGGCTTCAACATAACGATTCGTCTTCGTAGCGATTCCTGATAGACGCTGCATTAGATTGAGCGCCAAACGCTCGCCTGTCAACAAGCTTCTTGCACTGCCTTCCACTTCAATAATAACCGTTCCTTTTGTTACAAATTGACCATCTTGTGCAAGCGCATTAAAAGCTAATGACGCATCCACCACTTCAAATACAAGCTTGGCTATCGGAACACCAGCTAAAATGCCGTCTTCCTTCATATGAATGATTGCTTTAGCTTGTGCGCTTGCAGGAATGGTCGTCTCTGTCGTAATGTCTCCACTGCCTATATCTTCTGCCAGCCAGCTGCGAATTTGCTGCTTCAATTCTTCAGAATAGCCGCCTGTCGTCCATTCATACATACTCGATCCACTCCTCTAATTGTCCTTGCTCGCGATTCATGATTGTATGATTGCACCAGCGCAAATCATCACGCTGCGGAAAATCCTCACGATAATGTCCGCCTCGGCTTTCCTCGCGATACAATGCTGATGTCGTTGCAAGCAATGCACAGGTTAGCATATTGGCAAATTCAAACTCCTCGCGTTCCATAAGCACAGTATCAAAAATAGCACGTTGGCGGTTAAGCTCATCCAAGCCACGCTGCAAACCTGCACGATTGCGTTTTAGTCCCGTATAACGCACCATCACCTTTTGAAGCTTTAAGCGGCGTTCAACAAAGGGCTGCATGGCATGCGGCTGACGATTTGTCGTATAGACAACGGATGGAGTGTCCTGCAGCGGTGAAAGTGCTTCGATACGATCCACTATTCTCTTGCCGAAAACAACCGCTTCGGAAAGCGAGTTGCTCGCCAATCGGTTTGCGCCGTGTACACCCGTTGAAGACACTTCACCACATGCAAATAAACGCGTGATGTTTGTTTCCCCATTAAGATCCGTCTGTACACCACCCATCAAGTAATGCATAGCTGGTGCAACCGGAATCCAGTCAGACGTAAGATCAAGACCATAATCTAGACAAAATTTGTGAATCGTAGGGAAGCGATGCTTGATGAATTCCTCCGACTGATGCGTAATATCGATATAAACAAAGGTAGACTTTGTTTCCTCCATCTCGCTCACAATTGCTCTTGCTACAATATCTCTCGGTGCCAGCTCAAGCTGCTCATGATAGTTTTGCATAAAACGCTCGCCTTTAATATTACGCAAATACGCTCCCTCGCCGCGAACCGCCTCAGAGATTAAAAAACGTGGTGCGCCTGGATAGCACAACGCAGTAGGGTGGAACTGCATAAATTCCATATCGCGAATATTCGCACCAGCGCGGTATGCCATCGCAACGCCGTCTCCTGTAGCAACCTCTGGATTTGTGGTATACCGATACAATTGCCCAGCACCGCCAGAGCACAATACGGTTGCCTTGCCGCGCAAAAACAAACGCTCACCATTGTTTTTCTGAACGAGTGCACCGTAGCAGATGCCTTGATCCGTTACAAGATCGATTACAAAATGATTGTCCCATACATCAATGCCAGGGGTAGCAATCGCTTTTTCTGAAAGTGCACGAACAATTTCATAACCAGTTGCATCACCATTGGCATGCAAAATTCGCCGTTGACTATGTGCGCCTTCCTTCGTCAGCGCATACGTGCCGTTTTCAATATCAAATTGCGTACCCATCTGAATCAAATGCTCGACTCCGAGCGGCCCCTCGTGTACAAGTACATCAACCGCAGCATGATCACATAAGCCCGCACCAGCCATTAACGTATCCTGCAGATGGTATTCAGGTGAATCATCCTCTGATATTACAGCCGCTATTCCACCTTGCGCGTATCGCGTGTTGCTGTCCAGCAATGATTTCTTTGTAACCATGACAACAGATTGTGTTTCGCTTGCTCGAAGCGCAGTAAATAAGCCGGCTATTCCAGCTCCAATTACGATTACATCTGTATCTATAACAGGCAATTGATTAAGATCGATATCCACTAAATATCTAGGTATCACCGTTATGCCCTCCATCTTCCCTTAAGAATAGGAAACACGCATGCTACTTGACTAGTAGCATGCGCTCCAAAGATTGACGCGCCTGGTCAGCGATTTGCGGCGGTACATAGATTTGTGGCTGCATCGTCTCAAGACACTTAACCAGTTTCTTCAAGTTATTAACTTTCATATTTGGGCAAACCAAATATTTAGATGCAAAATGGAACTTCTTATCCGGGCTATCAAGGCGAAGCTGGTAGCCTGTTCCGTCCTCTGTGCCTACAATAAACTCCTGACATGGCGACTCTTTGCAGTATTTAATAATCGCTGTTGTGCTGCCTACGAAATCACCAAGCTCTACAACCTCTGGACGGCATTCTGGATGCACGACGAACTGCGCATTCGGATACTGCGCTTTCATCTCCTCAACATCCTTAACCGTCAGCATATCGTGCGTATTGCAATACCCTTCCCAAATAATCATTTTCTTGTCGGTATGCTGCTGAACATAGTGGCCAAGGTTTTTATCTGGAACCCAGATAACCTCATCACCCTCTACAGAATTCACAACCTTCACCGCATTAGCAGAGGTACAGCAAATGTCTGTTTCAGCTTTAATCTCCGCTGATGAGTTAATATATGTTACGACTGTCGCATTTGGATGCTGTGCTTTAAGCTTGCGCAAGCCGTCCACATTAACCATATCTGCCATTGGACAGCCTGCACGCTCATCCGGGATAATGACGGTTTTGTTCGGAGCTAAAATTTTAGCGCTTTCGCCCATAAAATGAACCCCGCAAAATACGATAACCTCTGCATCAGTTTGAGCAGCTTTTTGTGCCAGCAAAAATGAATCTCCTCGAAAATCTGCAACTTCCTGAATTTCATCGCGCTGATAATAATGCGCTAAAATGATTGCGTTACGTTCCTTTTTAAGCTCCATCAGGCGTTCACGCAGCAAACGGTTTTGTTCCTGCTTGCGTTCAAGCGCTAAAGTTTCCATCATGATCCACTCCTTATATATGCAATGAATGTCATAAATAACGACTTTGTGAAATCGTGCACTTACTTTTCAAGTCGATCCCTCTAAATGCTGATGATTGTGAACAATTTCTAAATGATTCAAGATTAAATTTACATGGGTTATTGGTTCATGTCAATGGAATTGGGCGCAAATGTTCATCATTCTTTAACAAATCTTTTTCAAGTGGCCTTATTTTATGTATGAATAAGAAAAAAACTGTATTCAACTTACTTGTCGCCAAGAAGCTGAATACAGTTTTTATTTATTCTTATGATTCTTTTTTATTCGTATCGTCTGGAGCCGGCTTTTCTTCAACAGCGCCCTGCTCTGCATTCGGTTCGTTTTGGTCGCGAGTTTGAATGCGAACCTTTACGTCACCGATCTCATCCACGACAACTGGCTCTGAAGTCAATTCAGCAGGAGCGTCATCATTTGACGATGAAGCACCACCATCGGAAAACGGCTCAGGCAGAACACCTTTTTCAAGCAGGGATCTGATTTGATCGATTTCCAATGTTTCTACATCAAGCAATGTTTTTGCGATCAAGTGCATCTCATCACTTTTCTCTTGCAGAAGCTGTTTCGTACGCTCATAGCAATTATTAATGATCGTTTGCATTTCTTGATCGATCTCGTAAGCGATCTGATCAGAATAGTTCTGCTCATGACCAAGGTCACGTCCAAGGAACACTTGCCCTTGAGAATTACCAAACTGCATCGGTCCTAAGCGATCACTCATACCGTATTCCATAATCATGCTGCGGACAATGCCTGTTGCTTGTTTAAAGTCACTGTATGCACCCGTTCCGATTTCACCGATAAACAGCTCCTCCGCAACACGACCTGCAAGCAATCCGCATACGCGGTCAAGCAGCTCGTTCTTCGTTACGAGCATACGGTCTTCCTTCGGAAGCATAATGACGTACCCACCCGCACGACCGCGAGGGATGATCGTTACTTTATGAACCTGATCTGCATGCTCCAAATAATAGCCTGCAATCGTATGTCCTGCTTCATGATATGCGACAATGCGCTTTTCACGATCGCTGATGACACGGCTTTTCTTCTCCGTACCTACAATAACGCGATCGATTGCATCATCGATATCAACCATGTTGATCTCTTTTTTATTTCGACGAGCAGCAAGCAATGCTGCTTCGTTCAATAGATTCTCAAGATCAGCGCCACTAAAGCCAGTTGTACGCTTTGCAATGACATCAAGCTTCACGTCATTCGTGAGTGGCTTATTGCGTGCATGTACCTTAAGGACTGCCTCACGACCTTTAACATCTGGACGATCGACTGTAATTTGACGGTCAAAACGTCCCGGACGCAAAAGTGCAGGGTCAAGAATATCGGCACGGTTGGTAGCAGCGATAATGATAATGCCTTCATTTGCGCCAAAACCGTCCATTTCAACGAGCATTTGGTTCAAGGTTTGCTCGCGCTCATCATGTCCACCGCCTAGACCAGCTCCACGCTGACGACCAACGGCATCGATCTCATCGATAAAGATAATACAAGGCGCATTCTTCTTAGCGTTCTCGAATAGATCACGCACACGCGATGCACCGACACCGACAAACATCTCAACGAAGTCGGAACCGGAAATACTGAAGAATGGAACGCCTGCTTCACCTGCAACCGCACGCGCAAGCAACGTTTTACCTGTACCTGGAGGACCTACAAGAAGTACCCCTTTCGGAATACGAGCGCCTACCATATTAAACTTGCGCGGGTCCTTCAAGAAATCAACGACCTCGACAAGCTCTTGCTTCTCCTCATCGGCTCCAGCAACATCCTGGAAGGTAACGCGTTTCTTTTCTTCATTATAAAGCTTCGCACGGCTCTTACCAAAGTTCATCACCTTGCCGCCGCCGCCTTGTGCTTGATTCATTAAGAAGAAGAATAGAATGAAAATCAACACGAACGGAATCATCGTAATTAAGAAATTAGACCAGAAGCTCGGTGTTTTCATCTTCTCATAATTCAACGTAAAGCCGTATTGCTGCCTTAAATCCTCGATCTGTTCGGGCGAGTAAACCCCACCACGGGATGTAAAGGTTTGACTGCTGCCATCAGCTGGCGCATTCTTATACTTACCAGTTACAAGATAGGACTGATCCTCAAACCGCAGCGTTAATTCGTCCACATTACCGGATTCAATTGCTGTAATAAGCTCATCGTATCTCAAAGGCGTGGAAGAATCACCTGTATTCGTGATGTAATTATAGATCCCAATTGTAACTAAAAAAATAATTAAATAATAACTTGAATTACGGATGAACCGTTTCATCCCCTACCTCCTCTCAGACGCTTAAAATATTTTACCATAGCATGACTTTCCATCACAATAGAGGCTGCTCGGAGACTACATGCTTATGAATATACTTCCGGCTTAAGAATCCCAATGAATGGGAGGTTGCGGTATTTTTCCGCATAGTCTAAGCCATAGCCTACGACAAATTCGTCAGGCAGTGTATATCCTTTATAATGAGGCTGAAGATCTACCGTACGGCGTGCAGGCTTGTCAAACAATGTAACAACCGTAACCGAAGTGGCATTACGATGCTCCAGCACATCAATCAAATACGAAAGCGTCAAACCACTGTCAATAATATCTTCTACAATGAGGACGTCTCGACCTTCAACCGATACATCAAGATCCTTGATAATTTTTACAACACCGGAAGATTGGGTAGATTGTCCGTAGCTCGAAACCGCCATAAAATCAATTTCAAGCGGTACTTTTATTTCTTTCACGAGATCAGACATAAAAATAAAAGCACCTTTAAGAATGCAGATAACAAGCGGATTGCGACCTTCAAAATCCTTTGTCAACTGCTCCCCAAGCTCTTTTACCTTTTCACGAATCTGTTCTTCGCTGTACAACACTTCTTGAATATCGTTCAACAACTGAGAATCCCCCTACAATTAACTATGTTATGTTTCTAAATCAAGTTCATTCCTATTCATCGATCAAGCACATGATGATTACATCGCAACCATTCGGATGAATACGATTGATGTTGTTTGTTCTTGAACAAGTCCATAGGAGGAACGACGTACGCCTGGCAGCCATAATATACGTCCTTCATGGTCCACTAAGATTGGATAAGTATCTCGCTTAGCAACTGCTATCTTAGCATCTACGAACATATCTTGCACCTTTTTTGAACCATTTAACCCTAATACGTGCATTCGATCCCCACTTTTTCGGCTGCGTACATAAAGTGGAAATGCAAGCGCATCAGCATCAAAGACGGCCTCATACTTCGATTGGAGTTGAGGCTGTTGGGCTACAGGTATAATATCAGCAATAATTCGCCATTGTTCGTATTGCAGCTCACAAGGCAGCTGCTCCTGGGAAATGCTAAGCGGCATTGATGTCATCGTGGATGTCTGGTAATGCTTAATATGTACAAAACGCAAACCTTCATATTCGCGAACACATACAATCCCTTCGCCTACGTCCATGCGATAGGTCGCTTTAGCATGGTCGCTCGCGACATTTCTTATACGCTCAATGCCATCAAAGGATATCATAGCGGCTTCTTGAGACAGATAACTTAATATTAGTTTAATCAATCTCCTTTGTAAAGCAATGGGCTCGCTGCACAAATCGCGACAAGATATGACATAGCTGTTGTCCTGTTTAGTCACAAGCTGTTCGAATTGTTCTTCCGTTTGCTGCTGCAGCCAAGCATCCTCATCTCCAGCTATCTCAGCCAATCGGCTTAGCGAGAAAACGAGCTGTGGATTGTAGCGTTCAAGCACCGGAATAATATCGAGTCTTAGCTCATTGCGATGATAATTCCTTGATTGATTGCTGCTGTCCTCTAAGTAGGGAACCTGCTCCTCCTGACATAGTCGGATGAGCTGATTCTTTCTCATACGTAATAGTGGCCTGAGAAGTTCCACGTTTTTTTCGACTCTTCGATCCTGCATCCCGCTAATGCCTGACAAGCCTGACCCTCGAAGCATATGCATCAGCACCGTTTCAGCTTGATCATCTGCATGGTGAGCTAGCGCAATGGCATAAGCGCCTGTTTTCTCTGCTATGTAATGGAAAAAATCGTATCTTCGCTTGCGTGAAGCAGCCTGACTGTTTTCCGCATTCTCACTCAAATATGCAGGCATATCCAACTCAATCATTTCGAAAGCAATCTGCCGTTCCATGCAGTAGCTGCGTACGAGCTCAGCTTCTGCCTCGGATTCCTTACGAAATCCATGATTAACATGAGCCGCTACCAGCTTAAGCTCGAGTTGAAAAGAAAGCCGGTGCAGCATATGCAGCAACGCCATAGAGTCTGCACCGCCCGATACGGCCACAACTATGTTACCTGGTTTGTTAAGCAGCCCTTCATCAATGAGTGCTGCCGATAGTTCATCCATGATGCTCATCGCTATCATCCTCTACCTTAATAATCCGGTGTAATCGAGCGCATAGAGTGAAGCAGAAATACAGAGTGAAATAATCGAGACCGCAATCATAACCTTAAGCCACTTTGGCGTCGTTTTGCTTTTCACAACAGTCTTGCGCCGATGTGCCAGCAGCCTCCATGCCGATGCAGCATCCCTACCATCGGTAAACTGACCGCCAAACGCTTTTTCAAGCCAGCCTTTATACGGCGCAAGCTCCGGGATTCCATCGACAAGCGCAAGCAGCTGCTCTGCAGAGCGAGTTTGCGGCAGCAGCTCTTTGGACAGCTGCGCTAGCTTTCGAGGCGCAAAAATTTGCAAGCAAAGCACCCCGAAGGAAAATAAATCATAGGCTGCATCCGAAGAACGCGATCCTTCATTCCAATAGCCGCGATCATAGATTTCAGTAAATTGCTTTACCCCTTTGCCAACAGGCGTCGCACCTCCGAAATCAATGAGATCAACATCACCATATTGTCCTACAATAATATTTTCAAGCTTCAAGTCTCCAAACACCCAGCCAGCACGATGCAGCTCTCCTAAATTTTTCAGCAGATTCAAGCCAAGCAACGGAAACCACTCCGCTCCATGCTGTGCAACATAATCCGCCATCGTGAGCCCTTTCACATAGCGCATCGTATAAAACGGTACTTCCTTGCCCTGCGGTGTAATCCAATCATCAACATCCTTTAAATAAGGGGTTCGTGATGGATAGGCAGCTGCCAGCGCCTTAAGCGCATTGATTTCTGATTGCAGATCAATTGAGCTGGCTCCAATTTTAAGCGCATAGGTTTGCCAGTCGCGAGACACCAGATATACCTTTCCGTTCGCACCCTCGCCAAGCAGCTTCTCTACACGATAATGCCCCTGCTTCCACTTGCCAACAATGACGCTTCCCTTTTTTAAAGGAAGCTTAAACGACGTCGTCACCTAGCATCCCTTCCATTTCTGATCGGTCATGTGAGCGGCTATGCTCTACAAAATACTCCACAACCTTCATTAGCGCTGGACCTGTTGGTGTTGTTCCGCTCATATGCAGCTTTGGAAATATGGAATGTACTCCTTTCAGATGCGTCGTCCACGCCAAATCAAGCACACAATCCTCCTGCTTGGCTCCTGGGAAGTGGAATACGGCAATTTCACTTTTGCCTTCTCTTGCTTGCAGACTAAGCATTAGATCATGAATCGATTCCTCGACAGAAGCGAGCTTCGGTCTCATGCTGGCACTTGCATCAATGAGCAGCGCTACCTGCAGCCGGCTTGATTCTGTCAGCTCATCCATTACACGTACCACTTCGCCCCGCTTCTCAGGAGGAAGCGCCTCAATAGACTCATTGCCAAGTACAGCCTGCAGCTCCCGCTGAACAGCAATCTGAATCGTTTGAACGACGGTTTTGCGTGTCATCATCTGAACTGTCTGAGCAAGCTCCTTCGTTTGAACCAATCTACTTAATCCGCCGCCAGCTCTAGCAATCTCATGAATTTCAGAAGCACCATATTCACCCAAATCTCCTTGATCGACTACCCCAACAACATTTACTGTAATGCCTTCTGATTTAGCATGCGCGGCTGCAACGATCGGGCTCATGCCAACATTAGAGCAGCCATCTGTAATTAATAAAATTTGCTTCATTTTATTACCTCCTCTTCAAGCATGCCGCAATCTATCGTACGACAATCTATTACTAGCATTGCCTGAATAGAAGGAGATTAACCCTAGCAATCTATTTCAATCTAGCTTTTATTATACATGAGCGTCCAAACACATGGCTAATGCTTTGGGCGAAAATTCCCATAACAAAGCCCTTTGCAGCTTGCTGCATCATGAGCAGCAGGCAAAGGGCTCTCTCGTTTCTAGTTAGCTTGCGCTTTTTTTGCGCTCAATTTTCACACCAGGCCACTTGAAGGTCGCCCATTGCGGTACATAGCGATCCACTCGTGTAACGAGCACCGTCATATCATCATTTATGACGCCTTCATGAAAACGTACAACAGTTTCAAGCAGACTATCTGCAATTTGCTGCGGCTCATCGCTGCGCAGTTCGCTAATGACTCGCTTCATCCACAGCTCCTTGTTAACCGCATAGCCTGGCGCATCGTAGATGCCATCGCTCATCATAATGAGCAAATCCCCTGGCTGAAGCGGCATATGGATGAAATCAACGTCTATCTCCTGAATAATACCAATTGGCAAATTGCTTGCGATAATCGGAATGACCTCATTGCCACGCTTAATAAAGCTAGGCGTTGAGCCAATCTTCAAAAAGGTTGTATTTGCAGAATAGAGATCTATAATGGCCAAATCGACCGTTGCATAGATTTCATCAGGCGAACGCAACAGCAGGATGGAATTGACCGACTTCACCGCCAGCTGTTCATTCATCCCTGCTTGCAGCAGCTGCTGCAGGATTGACAGTGCCGCACTGCTTTCTTGGCGTGCGCGTTCTCCATTGCCCATGCCATCACTAATCGCTACAGCAAATTTGCCATTATCCAGCTCCATCATACTGAAGCTGTCTCCCGACAACAAATCTCCGCCCTTAGCGACTCCCGCTACACCAATCTCCACTTCGAACTGCTTCGCTGACATAAACACTGCTCGCTGCAGCTCACTATGCGAGGAGACTGGCGCTTCGCTGCGAACTGTAATGTTTTCTCCTAAAATCTCGCTTAAGAGCGGTGCAATAATTTTCCGACACTCCTCAAAGCCCTGCTCAAAGGAATGCTGCACCTCGATTTCTACATTCCCCATCTCAAGACTAATGATATCAATGCTGTGAATGGAGAGTCCCAGTGCCTCTACCGCCTCCTTGATTTGTTCTTCCTGTATATGAAGCGCTTGTCCTTCGCGCTTGATTTCCTGAGATAAATCCTCCATAACCTGCGATACGCCAAGCAATTGATCTGCTACAAGCCCCTTTAGCTCATGCAGCTGGCGCTGCCACTTGTAATTAATCATATGCAGCTCGTATTGATGCTTCATTGCACGCTGTACATCTGGCACATGCGCACAGTGGTCCTTCCATTTCTTTGGAACCTCGTTCAACTTGCCGCTTCCTGCCTCAATGCTACTCATCATTTCACTCATCATTTTTCTTGTTTGGAACAGCTTGTCCCCCCAGCACGCCTTCTGACGATGACAGTTCGAGCAGCTCTCACTCGCCACTGCCTCCATAAATTGTGAAATTTGCTGTTCATGACTTTGCTCTTTTTCATTCGTATAATTCGGGTAGAAGCTGTTTGACAAGCCTTTGAACATATCTGAAAAGTGCAATACTCTCGATGCCGTTGCGTTTCGAATATGCTTTGCGTATTCGTAATGCGACTTGTTATGCTCAAGAGATCCTGGCACATACTTGCTAATCGACGAAATCATCGCCTTCGGTGTAAGCAAGAGCAGCAGCACTGCAAAGCTAGATTCCCACACCGATGTAAACATTTGCGCCTGGCTGCCAACATAGATCGTAAGAATCGAGGAGCCAAGCAGCAAGCCAAAGGAAGCACCCATTTTTCCTCCTTCACGAAGCAGACCTGCCAGCAATCCTGCAAAAGCAAGTACGCCAATCTGCAGCACTGCACTAAAATCAGCTAAGCTAAGAATAAGACCAGCGATTACACCAACCGTTGCCCCGAGCGGCGCTCCTCCCGCCATTGCGAACACTAACAGCATGTAACGTGACAGCACATGCTCTACCGATATTCCCTGTACAGTCCAGCCGACCGTGCCCGTCATGACGCAAGCAAGTAGAATCATGACGCATATCATTTCTTCATTTCTCAGCTTAGCCGATTTGCGCGCAAGCGTAATAACAGGCAGCGCATGGATAAATACTAAGGTAAGCACAAAAGCGAGTCCTGCTTCAACCAGTACCATCATTAGATTGTACCAGTCGACAGCGTTTCCAATAAACGTTTGGAACAGCTGGACAAAAATGACCGATACGAATACGATTAGCGGCACGCGCGAGATCGTAACCTTCTCAAAGGCATGCAAGCCGCGAAACAACAAGTAGACAACTAACAGCTCAAGCGCAATCCATAACGGCGCTGGCTGCAAGGCAAGCGTACTGCCTAATACGATCGCCAGCCCTGATACAAATGCGATATCGCGGCGCATATAATACACGACCGCGAAATAAGCAACAGCGAAGGACATGAGCGATTCTAATATGACAGCTCGTCCAAGTAAAAATGCAATTGCTACGAGAATGATTTGCCATTTTCGACTTGCGATTTGCTCATAGGCAAATTGAATCCCTTTAATCTGCATAAGCCGTTCTCCAAGATTAAAGCCTACGAGGACACTTTCACTCTTCTTCATGCTTTTACACCACCATTACTTTTTTTATGTGTCCCCCATTATAGAGGCTTATGCTAACTTTTTTTGTCAGATGACGTAGTCGATCCACAAGTTTTTTCCGACAAAAACATAAGCCTCGCAAGTGCTGTCGGATTCATGCAAAGCTAGCAACAGCAAGGGATACATCCTACCGTTAACCGTAAAGGGTTAGATGCGAGCTTGTCGGATTCATACTGTTTTGTTGACGAATGAACTAGACTTACGCATGCAGATGGTGAATAGTGACTGAAAGTTTTTGTTCTAAAGGGGATATCGACATCTTGCCTCGTAGCTTGCGCAAGACCAACAAGACAATAAAAAAAAGCAGAGCGCATTGGCTCTGCCTTATATGTTGTCAGGTATTGCAGTCATTACATGCGCTTAGCGCCGCGACCGCCTCGTTTACCTTCAGTATTTTTTTTCAAAGATGAAATGCGCTCTTCGCTATCCTTTAAGAACTTAGACATTTTATCCTCAAATGAAGTTTTGTTAAAGCCAGGCTTACCAAAGCCTTGCTTGTTGAATGGACGTCCTCCACGATCGTAGTTGCCATTGCCTCCACCACGATTAAAGCGTTCTCCACCGTTTCCTCCTGATTGAGAAGGTGCAGACTGCTCACCAGCTGGACGTTCAACAGCTTGTTTGATTGAAAGGCCGATTTTTCCATCTTTGTCCACATTAATCACTTTTACTGTAACGACATCATCAATTTTCAGATGATCCTTTACATCTTTAACATAGTTATCAGCGATTTCAGAAATATGAACCAGCCCAGTGACTCCTCCGGATAAATCAACGAATGCTCCGAAATTTGTAATACCTGTCACTTTACCTTCTAATTTGGCGCCCACTTCAATTGCCATAAAATAAAATGTTCCTCTCTTAAAGTATTATTATGGCTACCTCATTGTTAATAACGATAAAAAAGGTAGCTTATAAAAGTGATTATAACCGAAGGAACGAAATAAGGTCAACAGACGGGCATCACGGTTATTCACTAAAAATTTGCTGTTCCCCTTCCTTGACCATCCCTTGCTCCTTAGTTGCTAGCTGGGACAAATACTCAGGGTCATTAAGCAGCATCACTTTATTTTCCAGTTCCTGTAGTTGCTGATGCATCGCATCACGGTTCGCCTCTAGCGATAGAAGCTGTTCGTTCAGGTTATCCTTCTGGATCATTTGATTAATAACGGTATACACCGCCCACCCGCCAAACAGCACGATAAGAAATAGCCATATTTTCAGTCTACGCTTAGTTGCAGCTTGAATCGACTTCGATTGTACCATTCGCTACTTCCTCCTTAACCACGACGGCAGACGCTTGTCTACAGCCTGCCATAACGTTTGCAGCCTATCCCTCACTTTCGTCCAATATGGAGCACTCCATCGCTGCAAAGGTTTTATCACTGGTGACAGCAACCAAAGAACTAATTTTAGGACAGGACGACATAATTGTAGCACAAATTTTCCAATACCAATAGTGAACTTAGACCCAAGATTCAGTATAAATAGAATGATTGTCCAAAAAAATAGAATAGGTTTAATGACAAGCAGCTGGAAAATACGAATGATCCATGCGATCAGGCTTTTAATGGCTCGTATGAGCCACTTCGTAAGCGCAGTGGTGAATGTGCTGAACAGCCAATAATACAGTAACGCCCCTACAGCTAGTCCGATAAATACATATGCTCGTACCTCGCCCTGATTACTTACATATAGCATTCGAAACACGAGAATAGCCGAGAAGACCCAGTACGCCATATCAAGAACCGATAATGTCCAGCGTGGGAATTTAAACTCCGTTGATACCACTCGATATCCGTCAAATAAAATTCCCATGCCGATTCCTGACATTATCATTGCTCCAAGCGTTAGCCATTGAATCGTTAAACTCATCGAAACAGCTTGCCAAATACGCCCTTGCTTTTATTAGCAGCAGAGCCGTCAGAATAGGCGAGAGATTGTATCATACCTTCTATTGCAACTAGTCCCTGTTCGAGGCTGAGATGCTTCATATGCAGATTATGGCCTGTAACCGTCAGCATGCCTAGCTCTGTATTCAATAAGAACAACTGGTTATCGAAGCTCTCCACCTTCGTTACCCCTGTAAGCTCCAGCAGCTTACGATTAGTTAAACGGACATCCTGCTGCTTCTGCTTTTTTTGCTGTTCTGACATAGACTCGTCCTCCACTTCTATTGATCTCCTTATAAAATATGGAGCAGTGGTCAGCTTTAGAACAACAAAAAAGAGAGCAGGCTGTTATTATTAATGCAACAGCTTGCTCTCTTAATTATTTCTCCCAATCAAGGAGATTCTCTTTTGGTCGTGCTTCTTCTTTCAACAAGGTATATAGCTCGGCTGCTTCGTCCTTGCGTGTCGTATCAGCGATTCGATCCACACGCACCGTTACAATCTTCTGACCGTACTGTATTTGCAGCTCATCGCCTACCTTCACTGTACTGCTAGCCTTAGCCTCTTTTCCATTGATCCAAATTCGTCCTTGCTCGGACACATCTTTGGCAACGGTACGGCGTTTAATTAAACGTGATACCTTGAGAAACTTATCCAGACGCATCGATTACTTGATCGCTTCTTTCAACTTGTTACCAGCTTTGAAAGCAGGAACAGTTGTTTCTGGGATGTTGATATCTTCACCAGTTTGTGGGTTGCGGCCTACACGACCAGAGCGCTTGCGAGTTTCGAAAGTACCGAAACCGATCAATTGCACTTTATCTCCGCTAGCTAAAGCGTCTGTAACTTCAGCAAGAAAACCGTTAATAACTGTTTCAACATCACGTTTAGTTAGGCCATTTTTTTCTGCAATGTTATTGATTAGATCTGTCTTGTTCATTTTTATATTCCTCCTGACAACATATCCATAATATAAGGCTAACGCCAATTAGTGAGGCTCAGTATGTATGTCTGTTTCCCACGAAGATTAATAATTCCACTAAAGTTTACAAAATCCTTCTTATTCCTATTAAAAATTTTACAAGATTTGCTGAATAAGCGATGATTTTGACGACTTTTAGTCTTTTCCATTAAACTTCTTAGCTTGATCCCACCAATGATCCATCTCTACTAGATTAGTATTGTCAAAGCTTTTACCATTTATACGAAGCTGCTCCTCAATATATTGAAATCTAGTTTTAAATTTAAGATTTGTTCGTGCTAGCGCCTCTTCTGGATCGGCTCCGATAAAGCGCGAAGCGTTCACTACTGCAAACAGCAAATCTCCCAGCTCAGCTGCCTGCTTGTCCTGATCTCCTGACTCCAGCTCTTTTTTCAGCTCTTCCAGCTCTTCTACAATTTTATCGAGCACAGGCCCAATATCATCCCAGTCGAAGCCAACCTTAGCTGCTTTTTTCTGCAGCTTATACGCAGTTAATAGAGCCGGCAGGTCTTTAGGAATACCATCAAGCTTGGAAGGCCGCTTCTCCGCAATACCTTTTTCCTCCTGTTCCTTCTGCTTCATTGCTTCCCAGCTTTTCAATGCATCCTCTGCGTTGCTTGCAGATTGCTCACCAAACACATGAGGGTGACGATAGACAAGCTTTTCATTAAGCGTCTGAATCACGTCGAACATCGAAAAGCTTCCCAGTTCCTCTTCCATCTGACTATGCAGCATAAGCTGAAGCAGCACATCGCCAAACTCTTCCTGCATCGCTTGCGGGTCATCGTTGTCTAACGCCTCCAGCGCCTCATACAGCTCCTCGATAAAGTTTTTGCGGATTGATTGATGCGTTTGCTCCATGTCCCACGGACAGCCACCAGGACTGCGCAGGATAGCTACAATCTCGTGCAGGCGCTCAAATGTACGATTGCGGAGCGCATCATCTGTGGAACGAGGAACATAGATAACTGACAGATTGTGATAACCTTCCATGCGATCGAGCTCATAAATCGGAACATGCAGGATTTGCTCTTGCCCCTCTATGCCAAGCGCATGTCCTACGATGACTTCATATTCATCAGGATAACGCTCCATCAAAGCAAGCTTGACGTCTGATGCCGTGTACTGGTCATACACCTGCCCAATAATGATGTGCAGCTGAGGCTGCAGCTGGGCTGGGCTAAGCGCGGCTGCATCAAGCAGTGCAAAGCCTTCAATCGGATCAAATCTTAAAGCGGTAAAAGCAGCATCCAGGAAGCTCTCTCCTCCTCGAACATCGAGCTCGATCCCTGCCAGCTCGCAGCGGCTAAGTAGCTGCTGGACTGTGCTCTCTGCTACCATAGGATGTCCAGGTACGGCGTATACAACGTGCGCTGTGCCTTCGCTTTCCGCTAAGAACTCAACCTTTTCAATAAGCAGTTGAACAATTTCCTCATATACATCAGGAAAATTCGCATGACGCTCATATACATCGTCAAAGCTAGTGTAAGCAAGCTGTTCCTCATCCAGCAGCGTCATCATTGGATGATGCTTTGTTCGCACATACAAATGATCCGCTTTCTGAAGCAGCTTCCACACGCCTAGCGTTAGCTGATCAGGGCTGCCAGAGCCCAAGCCTACTACGGTAATCTGCTTTTTCATCGATTTATCTCCTTATCGTCTACGTTTATTTATCCTAACCACGTTAATTCCTGCTTAGTCACGCCGCGTACTGTCCAGACTGTCAGGCTGTATACAAGCGCACCAACGAGGACAGCAATTAACGTATACAAGGTCATCTCCATTCTGCCCATATCGGCTTGCAGCCATATCAGCTCCAGAATATATAGCGCCAGCGCCATCACACCCCCTGCAAAAACCGAAGGGACAATCGAACGAAGCAGCAGGAAGTTGCTCGTCTTCTCTGGACCTTTCAGATTTCGCTTTACAACCGCATATAATGCGACAGCACCAATACTCGCTGGTACAAGCAGCGAGAGATTAGCAGCAATAGCAGCGCCTGTAATGCCATAAATCGGTACTAACCAGCTATTTAGCACTGCTTTGCCGCCTGCGGCAATGATAAGCAGCCAGATCGGCAAACGTGACAGACCCGCTCCCTGCAGCAATGGCGCCTGCATGGCAAGTACACAGCTCATTAAGGTGGATAGGCTCAACCAGCGAAAGGTTTCGATGCCTACAGCATCCTTATATAGCATCATATTGATTGGTTCAGCGAGCATGTACAGCCCTACAGCAGCACCGCAGCCTGCCATCCAGGCTAGCCGATGCAGCAGCAATAATCGTTTGCCCAGCAGCACCTTCTCACGTTGATCTTGATTTTGCTTGATCCAGCGGGGCAGAAACCCTGCGGCTAAGGCAGCCAAAATCATAGACACAAGCTGGATCAACGGTTGAATCCGGCTATATATCCCATACTGTGCCATCACATCTGATGCTTGCATACCTGCTGTCTCCAGCAAGCGAGGAATGCTGAAAGCATCGACAACTGCTACAATCGGCACAACAATTGCGGCTAAGGCGGCAGGCAGTGCCATCGTGAACAACCTTCTACTTTCTGCGACTATTTGCATAAATGGATAATCTGTCTTTGCGGCTGCTTTTGGCTTGCGAAGCCACAGCCAAAATAATGCAGCGATTGCCCCGACAGCAGAGCCCCACATGACAGCAGCCGCAAGAACTCCTTCAGACCAATGCTGCGCAAGTCCGAACATTAGGGCCAAAACCATACAGGCAACTCGTACAAGCTGCTCCAGCAGCTGTGACCATGATGAGCTCCGCGCGTCCTCTATGCCTTGATAATACCCTCGATACACTGCCACTATCGGGGTGAATAGAAGAGCGGCTGCAAGCACGCGCAATGAGCTGACAATCTCTTCATGACCAATCCAGCGTCCGATCAATGGGGCTGACCAATAGGCAGCAATCGCTAGAAGAAGCGCAGCTGCTCCACTCATATAAAGCGCCGCTTGAAAGGTGCGCTGTCGTTCATCTGGACGAAGCAGCGCTATGTATGTGGCGAGTGCGGTTGGAATGCCCGCAATAGCCAGCGCCATCATAAGCTGATAAATCGGATATACAACATTATAAATGCCAAACACCGCATCACCTGCAAGGTTTTGCAGCGGTATTTTTTGCAGAACGCCTATTAATTTAGTTAAAAGAGTTGCAGCTGTTAGCCATAGCGCACCATAGCCGCTAAGCTTCAGCCAACGTTTTTGAATGCTCAAGCCTATCATCACTTACTTTCCTATGTAGGTATACACCATCCCTTCATTATAGGTGAAAAAAGCTTCCCCTGCCATCCCGTTGATAGCTGAGGAAGCTTATAATGTTTCACGTGAAAAATGTCGATTATTGTTCCATCTGCTTAGCTAAAAATGCAGCTGCAGTTTCTGCCATCTTCTGTTCAAGCTGACCTACCTTCGAGCTATCATCTTTGCTAATAATAACCACTGTACCAATTGGATCTCCACCCGCAATAATTGGCGCAACTACATAGGAGCTATAGTTGTCTTGCTGGTCTTTAATAATCTCGTAGCTGCCCTGATTCGACTCCAGCTGTGTCTTGCGATTTTCCATACACACTTCAAGCGTTTGACCTATAGGGCGATCAAGCAGTTCCTTTTTGGATGCACCTGCCACCGCTATTACCGTATCGCGGTCTGAAATAATCGTTATATGTCCAACGCTTTCAAATAAGGACTCGGCATACTCCTTGGCAAAGTCACCTAGTTCACCAATTGGTGAATATTTCTTAAGTATAACCTCACCGTCACGGTCCACAAAAATTTCTAACGGATCGCCCTCGCGAATCCTTAACGTACGACGAATTTCTTTAGGAATAACAACACGACCTAGATCGTCAATACGACGAACAATACCTGTAGCTTTCATCCTAAATACCTCTCTTTCACATCGAATTAAAATAGCGTCAAATACCGCTTGTATAAAAACCAAAATATACAATTAGCTTAGACTACACCGTACAATTATCCAGCCATGAATCGTATCTCCTTCATGTCACAATAAAGACCTGTCCACTTCATTTCTACAGCGCAGCCAAAAATTGAATCTGAACATAGTATTCATCCATATCTAACATCTTATACATGACACTTGATGATTTTACCGCTTTATCCTAATGCTTCTGCTGCCGATTATCGGCGTTTTTGCTTGTTACAACAGCTTTTATCACAAAAAATAAAAAAGCTGAGTATTAAGCTTGTACCCGCTTAACACTCAGCTATATTGCATTACTGTGCCGCTTCCTCAGAATTAGCATCTGCAGCAGCATCGTCCTCTGCTGCTGCATCGCCAGCTTCCTCGCCTGCAGCTTCATCTGAAGCTCCTGTATCTCCTTCATCCGCATTTTCTACTGGAGGCAGCGTAATGTTGATTTCAAACTCAGGCAGCTCATTGTTCATAAAGTTATCCATTACTGTATTAGACAGTACATAACGAATCATATCTTTCGTAGCTTGATCCACTGCTTCGTACTCAAGCACATCACGACCTTCTACTTGCAGGATATGGTAACCAACTGGAGAAAGAATAGGATCGCCGACTTTGTTCAGCTCCTGTGTATAAGCTGCTTCCTTCACTGGCTCATACCATCTGCCACCCATATAATCGGTGTAGACGCCGCCCGTTTCTTTTGTTGACGCATCATCAGAGTATTCTTTAGCCAGTTCGTCCCAGCTCCCGCCAGCTTCAAGCTTTTCTTTCACTTCTTGAGCGCGAGCAAGTGCTTCTTCTTCGGTGCGTGTTTTTGTTTCGCCTGTTTCAGCGTTTTGAACAGACAAGTTCACAATAATTTGACGAACATCATACAGCGTGTAGTCTGCAACATTGTCTTCGTACTCCTGCTTCATCATCTCGTCTGTAATTTGCGCATCAATATACTTGGAAACTGCACTGCCCATCATCATAAACGACGCAACGTCATTGCGTGTCAAGTTGAATGTTTTAAGCTGATCATCAATATTGCCGCTGCTTTTCATCGCTTCCTCATATTGAGTCCAGCTTGCTAGTGCTTCTTCCTGTGCAGCAGTCCGCTGCTCTTCAGTAGCTCTTCCGGCAAGCACTTTATAGACGATGTACTGCTCTAGAATGTACTCTCGATAGCCTTCCATATCAAGAATGGATGGATCCATGCCTTGAGTAAAGGCAAGTGCAGACTTGAATTTGTTGAATTCAGCATCTGTTACTGTTCCTTCTTTATAAGTAGCGACTACCTCTCCGCCTTCAGTGCCCTCAAACGTAAGAGCTGGGTTTACTTTCTCATCTTTGCCACAAGCAGACAGCAAACCGATGCTAAGCACTACTGTAAGCACTAGCATTGTCCATTTATTTCGTTTCTTGGATGTAAAGTTGTAACGCATGTACAAGCCCCTTTCAAAAATTAGAATCTGCTACTCATTGTAGCAGATTCCTTTTACAAAAAGCTAATTTTATACCGTCGAGGTTTTGTGAAGCAGCTCTTCCTTCTGCAGCAGATCGACATATTCGAACAAAAATTTCTCCGTCAGGTGCAGCTTCTGCTCCATTGACAACCCTTTGCCGCGCAGATCCACGTAATAAGGGGTTTCCTCCTCGCGTGCCTGCTTGAAACGATTTTCAAGCTTTAGACACAGCTTATCAACATCCTTACGTATCGCTTTCTTGCGCGGTGCTTGATCGAAGGTTAGACGGAAGTCATCTCCTCGACCTCCGATGTTGACAATGCCTAGCGCAGATCCAAGCACCCTCAGACGTGCGACCGTCATCAGATTAAGTACTGGCTGCGGCAGGTCACCAAAACGGTCGAGCAGCTCGCCAATCAGCTCATCGGATTCCTCAATGGAGGATACTGCGGCTGCTTTCTTATAGATTTCAATTTTTTGCATACTGTCATAGATATATTCATTCGGCAAGTAAGCATCTACGCTAAGATCAATTGTAGTATGAATCGGCTTCTGCTCTACTACCTCTTCACCGTTCATCTGCAGCTTTCTAAGCTTGATTTCTTCTGCGAGCATTTGTGAGAACATCTCAAAGCCTACTGAAGCAATAAAGCCATGCTGCTCAGCTCCTAGTAGATTCCCTGCCCCGCGTATGGAAAGATCACGCATTGCAATTTTAAAGCCTGAGCCAAGCTCCGTAAACTCCTTGATCGATTGCAGTCGCTTCTCTGCGACCTCTGTCAGTACCTTGTCGCGCTGATACGTGAAATAGGCATAGGCAATCCGATTGGAGCGCCCGACCCGACCACGGAGCTGATACAGCTGCGACAGCCCCATCTTATCTGCATCATGCACAATTAGCGTATTCACGTTCGGAATATCGACGCCGGTCTCAATGATTGACGTGCTGACAAGCACATCCGATTCCCCATCCAGGAAATCAAGAATCGTTTTCTCCAGCTCCTGCTCGCTCATTCTGCCATGACCAACCGTTACACGGGCCCCAGGCACAAGTGCGCTAATCTCTTCAGCCATCTGATAGATTCCCTGTACGCGATTGTACAGGTAGTATACCTGACCGCCGCGAGCAAGCTCGCGCTCAATCGCTTCGCGCACAAGCGCAGGGCTGTGCTCCAGTACATAGGTTTGCACTGGAAAGCGGTTTTCAGGGGGTGTTTCAATAACAGATAGGTCACGTACGCCAAGCATAGACATATGAAGGGTACGCGGGATAGGTGTAGCCGTAAGCGTGAGCACATCCACGCTCGTTTTCAGCTTTTTCAGCTTTTCCTTATGCGTAACCCCGAAGCGCTGCTCCTCATCGACAATGACAAGCCCAAGCGCGTGAAACACGACATCTTGAGACAGCAGGCGATGCGTTCCAATCACAACGTCGACCGTTCCATTTTTCAGAGCCTTGATCGTATCGTTCTGTTCCTTACGCGAGCGGAAGCGACTCATGACCTGTACATTAATCGGGTATCCACTAAAGCGCTCTCTGAACGTCTCATAATGCTGTTGAGCTAATATCGTCGTCGGAACCAGTACGGCAACCTGCTTGCCCTCCATTGCGGCCTTGAAGGCTGCTCGAACCGCTACCTCCGTCTTGCCATAGCCCACGTCACCGCACAGCAGGCGATCCATCGGACGAGCCTGTTCCATATCGCGCTTAATCTCTTCGATAGCCCGCAACTGATCGGTTGTCTCCTCATACGGGAACATCGCTTCAAATTCCTGCTGATATGTTGTATCTGGTCCGAAGGCGTAACCCGCTGTAGCTTGTCTTTCTGCATACAGCTTAATCAGATCATCAGCAATATCCTGTACGGAAGCGCGAGCCTTGCTTTTCGCCTTCGTCCATTCTGTTCCGCCAAGCTTATTGATTTTAGGCTCTTTATCCTCAGATCCAACATATTTTTGAATGAGATCAACTTGGTCAACTGGAACGGACAGCTTATCTCCACCTGCATAAACGATGTGCAAATAGTCGCGATGAATGCCGCCGATTTCCAGCGTCCCAATTCCAATGTATTTTCCGATCCCGTGGTTTTGGTGCACAACATAATCGCCAACCTTAAGCTCGGTATAGCTTTTAATCCGTTCGGCATTGTCGAGCTTTTTATCAACGCGTCGTGCCTTGCGCTGCTTCTGGGTGAACATTTCACCTTCCGTAATAACTACCAAATTGGAAGAAGGCAGCTCGAAGCCCTGCTGCAGGTTTCCTTCCAGCAAGGTAGGCGGTACTATTTCATAATCCTCCAGGACGCGCTGCATCCGATCGAGACGCTCCTTATTGCCAGCCAGCATCATAATATGGCTGCCATGCTTGCGCCAGCGTTCCATCTCTGATTTGAGCACATTCATTTGCCCATGGAAGTTCTGCATCGTACGCGTCGTTATATTCACAATGTTTTGCGGCTGAGTATGCGGAATCTGTTTTAAGAAAAGCTGCAGAAACAAGGTCGGAAATTTGCGATGCATTAAAATCTCATTTGTATCTCTTGCCAGAACAAAGCCTGGAAGCGACTTGCCGTTTTGCAGCAAATGCAAATTCCACTCCGCTTCATCGCGCTCTAGCTGCTTGGCCGTTTCAATCAGACGGCTGGGCTCGTCAAGTACAAGCAAGGTATCGTCCGGCATATAATCAATCATCGTTTGCTGTTCAGGATAGAGCAACGAAATATACTTATAGATTTCCGAAAAATAAAGTCCTTCTTTCAGCTTGCCTATCTCTGCTCCCAGCTCCTCGCGAAGCTTATCCTTCGCCATGCGATCATTCATTTTATCTAGCTGAGCATCTAATAGATTCGCTGCATGGCGCGCGGCAGTTGCCATTCGTTCACGCGAAGCGAGAATTTCCTGAGCTGGCGGTACAACATATTGCTCCAGTCGTTCTACAGTGCGCTGATCTGTCGTATCGAAGCTGCGAATCGAATCTATTTCGTCGCCGAACCATTCTATCCGTATTGCTAGCTTGGAGGTAAGCGGATAAAAATCTATAATGCCTCCGCGCACACTAAACTCGCCTTTCGTTTCTACAATGTCTGTGCGCTCATAGCCTAATTCCACAAGCTTATATATAAACTGCTCCGTGGCAAGCTCTTGTCCAACCTTAATCGACAGCTCCGCTTCAACAATGGCTTCCTTGCTAGGCAGATATCTCCTAATGCCTGAAAAAGGAACAACAACAATCCCGCGGTAGCCTTTGGCTAGCGAGATTAATACATCCATGCGCTGTGCAAGCGTCTCTGGGCTCGATATAGCGGCTTCTGCAGCCATCAATTCATTAGCAGGGTACAGCATGACCTTGTCACGCGACATACAATCCTGCAAGTCCTCAGCGATTTTTTGTGCAGAGAACATATTATGCGTAACGACTAGCAGTGGTCGATCTAGCTGCTGCTCCAGCGCGGACAGGAATACTTGGCGAGAAGAGCCTGCCAGTCCTGACACCATTTGCTCTTTCATGCCTTTGCTGAATCCTGTGACGACCGATTTTAATTCGGAATCTTCCTTAAATAAATCAATTAGCGCTTTCAATTTTTGAGGCACCTCATTTCTCAGCTACAGCATGAATATCCCTGATATTGCAATTCCAGCAGCAGCATGGACAACCATGCACAAACAAGCCCTCCACAAAACAAATCTGTCTTATGGACGGCCAGTTTTTTGGTTTCGCGCCTACTGCAATGGATTATTCACAAGATTTAATTCAGGGTTACTGCTTAGCGCTTCATTGCAATAATCACATACAAGATTAACGACAAGATCGCCATTTCCATTATACGTAATCATATCTTTACGCTCATCAGGGGTCAAGGAATGCAAGCCCAGCTGATGTTCGGAAACTAGTGAATGATCAATGGTCCCCATATGCGATCTGCAATATTTGCAAATATAGTTTACAGCCATGTTATGCCTCCTGAAGGTCTTTTATAACCTTCAGTATGCCCAATTGCTTACAATCTATTACCCATTATACTTGCCCATTGTATCCTCAAACGGGTGCGTTAAGCTATATTCTATCGCATTACAGGCATGATCAATCATTGCCGATAGCTTTTCCTGTTCACTTTTGCCAAACTTGCTCAGCACATAGTCTGCGATTGCGAATCCCGGTTCAGGTCGTGATATACCCATACGCACGCGATTAAAGGTTTGCGTGTTCATATGCGCAATGATCGACTTGATGCCGTTGTGGCCGCCGGCACTGCCCTGATAACGTAGGCGCAGCTTGCCGATTTCTGTATCAAGATCATCATAGACAACGATTCCGTCTGCTAGATCCTGTTTGTAGTAATCGATAAATGCACGCACCGATTCTCCTGACAAATTCATGTAGGTCATCGGCTTAATAAGCGCTACCTTCACGCCTGCTACATTGCCTTCTCCGAGCAATGCCTTGCATTTGTTCTGTGTAACAGAGATGCCCCAGCGGCGCGCAAGCTCATCAATGACCATGAAGCCAACATTGTGTCTTGTTTTTTCATAGTTGGAGCCAGGGTTGCCCAGGCCTACAATCCACTTCATTGATATAATCTCCTTATTTGTTTTCCTTCTTCGACTTTGCACGCGCTCTAATTTTATCTGCGTAGCCCGGCTTATTCTCCTGACGCTGACGCGCAATCGCAAGGTCTCCCGACGGCACATCCTTTGTAATGGTAGAGCCTGCAACGACATAGGCGCCGTCGCCAACCTTTACCGGTGCGATCAAGTTGACATTGCTGCCGATGAATGCATGATCACCAATTTCTGTCTTGAATTTGTTAATGCCATCATAGTTGACCGTAATTGCGCCACAGCCTATATTCACTTCTTTGCCGACAACGGCGTCACCAACATAGCTAAGGTGAGATACTTTGCTGCCGTCATCAAGCTGTGCGTTCTTAAGCTCGACAAAATCGCCAACCTTGCAGTTTTTGCCTACCTTGCTGCCTGGACGCAAGTAAGCGAACGGCCCAATGCTGCTTCCTTCGCCAATTTCTGCTTTATCCAGCACAGAGTGCTTAATCGTTACGCCGCTTGCAATTGTGCTGTTGGAAATTTCGGATTGTGCGCCAATCACGCAATCCTCGCCAATAACCGTTTGCCCTTTAATGATTGCACCCGGATACACGATTGTATCTGCGCCAATTTCTACGCCTGCTTCGATATAGGTAGATGCAGGATCGATAATCGTTACACCATTCACAAGATGCTGACGATTAATACGAGCGCGCATCAGCCCTTCTGCCTCTGCTAATGCTACGCGGTCATTTACACCAATAGCTTCTGCAAGATCAGTCGTGCAATACCCTTGAATGATTTCTCCTGCCTGCTTGAAGATGCTCACCACATCTGTTAAGTAGTATTCACCTTGTGCATTGTTGTTTGTCGTGTTGCGAAGAGCTTCAAACAGCTTTTTATTATCAAAACAGTACGTACCTGTATTAATTTCGGTTACAGAGGCTTCTTCTGCTGTACAGTCCTTTTGTTCCACAATTTTTTCAACCAGTCCATCTTTACCGCGAATAATGCGACCGTAGCCTGTAGGATCGTCGAACGATGCTGTTAATATTGTCGCTGCTGCTCCGCTTTCCTGATGAAGCTTCAGCATTTGCTCAATCGTACTTGCCTTCACTAGCGGTGTATCGCCGCAAACAACGATCGTTGTCCCTTCTTCATTGCCTAGCAGTGCTTCAGCTTGCTGCACCGCATGTCCTGTTCCGAGCTGCTGTTCCTGTTTAACGAATTGGGCCTGCTCACCAATGTAAGCCATAACCTGTTCCGCCCCATGGCCTACTACTACGACAATCTGCTCACTATTTACTTGTTTAACTGTATCTAAAACATGACCAACCATCGGTTTTCCGCAAACCGAATGCAGTACTTTATATTGCTTAGACTTCATACGCTTGCCCTGACCAGCTGCCAAAACAATAGACATGATTTTCATCTTGCGTGCCCCTTCCTTGAAACCAATCCTCAACTGAATATATCGTATTATACAAAAAAAGAAAAGAGAGCTTCAGCTCTCTTCTCCCCCTTGGACATTCATAAACCATTGCATCGGTTTTACACAACTTCTTCGATTGCAACTTCATCAGCTGCGCGCTCGTATTCTGCTAGTACTGCAGATTGAATCTTCTCTCTTGTAGCAGAAGAGATCGGATGAGCGATATCGCGGAATTCTCCGTCTGGAGTACGCTTACTAGGCATAGCTACAAACATACCGTTGTTGCCATCGATTACGCGAATATCATGAACGACAAATTCATTATCAATCGTGATAGACGCGATCGCCTTCATACGTCCTTCAGAGTTCACGCGGCGGAGTCTTACATCAGTAATTTGCATTGTGTTCACCACCTTTGTCTATTGGAGACTTGGTGTATACTTCCACATTTTGAAGCTAAATCCTTCTTGTTTTTTGACAATTTTGATAGTTTTTTTAATTTTTTTTCTAGAAAAAAAACAAAATCGTCTGCTTTCGACACAAGTCGATGAAAACGCTTCATTTGCGACAAAACCCTACATGTTCGAATTTGCATTTCAAGGAGCCTCTTGTCCAATCATTGGTGCAAAAAAAGGCCTTAAGATTCAGATGTAAAATAGTTCCCTGGTACAATTTCGGCCTGCTTCATTTTCAAATCAACCGCTGTAAGTTTTGCTAATGAAACATATTCCTTAAGCAAGCGCTCGTCATTCTCAATTTCACCTGATTCTACAAATACACCAACACCAGCAACAGTTGCATTAAACTCATGAAGAAGATCGATCATACCTTGGATCGTTCCACCAACCTTCATGAAATCATCAATTATTAATACACGCGATTGCTCTTTAAGAGCACGGCGTGCAAGCGACATGGTTTGAATGCGCTTCGTAGAGCCCGACACATAGTTGATGCTCACCGCAGAGCCCTCTGTCACCTTATTGTCGCGACGCACAATAACGACAGGGATATTCATGCAAGCCGCTGTTGCGTAAGCTAGCGGAATCCCCTTCGTTTCAACCGTCATTATCAAATCAATCGAACGATCAGCAAATGCCGTAGCAAACATTTTGCCGATATCAGCCAGCACTTCCGGCTGACCAAGCATATCCGTCATGTATAAGTAACCGCCCGGCAGCACTCGATCAGGCTGCTGCAGCGTTTCACAGATGCGTTCTATAATGCTTAGCGATGTTTCCTTAGGCATCATCGGTCTAAACTTAACCCCACCAGCTGCTCCAGCTAGTGTATGCAGCTGACCGATCCCTTCTTCCTCGAACACTTCCTTGATGATCGCTAGATCTTCACTGATTGAGGATTTGGCGGACTGGTATCGTTCTGCAAAGGCAGTTAACGAAATTAATGTGTGGGGACGAGCAAGCAGGTACTGAGTCATTTCTACAAGCCGCGAACTACGCTTTAATTTTTTCAACGCATTCTCTCCCCCTAAATCCGAATAATATAATGTCAATATTACATTTTTATACGGATTTAATCAAGTTTTTTCCTTTATGAGGTAAGCATGCGAACAACGTATACTTCCTTGCAATAGCCACGCAATCCATTGTAGATTCTAGAAAGCTTCGCTTCTTTGCTAACTAACCCAAAAACAGTAGGTCCGCTGCCCGACATGAGTACACCGTCGGCCCCCAAGCGAATCATGCTTTCCTTCAGCTGGCGAACCTCTGGATATAAGCCCAATGTAACCTGCTCCAACACATTGCCAAGCGAGGTACACATGCCTGTAAATGAGCCCGCTTCAAGCGCTGCACGCATATTTGCAACTGAAGGATGCTTGTCTATTTTATTAACGCGAAAGCGCCCGTATACATCTGCTGTAGAGACATTGATTGGCGGCTTGGCTAGTACTACCCAGCATTGCGGCGGGTTAGCAATTCGCTCAAGCTTTTCCCCACGGCCAGTAGCAATTGCCGTTCCTCCTGTTACACAAAACGGAACGTCAGATCCAAGCTCCGCACCAAGCTCACATAGCTCCTCGTCGGAAATACCAAGCTGCCACAATCGGTTCAGTCCTCTAAGGGTAGCAGCAGCATCGCTGCTACCGCCCGCCAAACCAGCAGCAACCGGAATTTTTTTGTCGAGGTGAATATACACCCCTTGCTTGACACCATATCGTTCTTTTATAAGCTGAGCCGCTTGAAATGCCAAGTTTTTCTCATCCAGCGGGATATAGCCAACCTGGGAGCTAATTATAATTTGATCCCGAGACAACGGCTCCATCTCAAGGCGGTCCGCCAAATCAACCATAGTCATGATCATTTCAACCTCGTGATAACCATCCTCACGTTTACGTAATGCGTCTAATATAAGATTAATTTTGGCTGGCGCCTTTTCGTATATTTTCATGAATCCTTTTCACCCGTCCATTTTAGCATAGGTACATTATAGCAAAGGAATAGCAGAAAAGCTAAACAATGCTGAACCATCAGCATGTTTAGCTTTTCATGTCCTATTGCTTTATACCCCGAGCGGCAGCTTCCTCAGCCATTTGAATGGCGCGTTTAACAATGTTTCCCGCATCCTTTGCTTTAATGGCGCCCCAGCCTTCCTTCTCGATGGTTTCCATTAACCCGAGCTCACGGGCGATTTCAACTTTCAACTGCTCAGACATGACACGTCTTCGTCTACCCATATCATAAGCCTCCTTTGCGTGAAAGTATGCTTAGTATGCGCGAGGACAAAGCTTTGCATGCTGACAAAAAAATAAGGCGCGAAATCATTCGCGCCTTCACTGTGAATCAACATTCTATACGTAATACATCCGTAATACGTCCGTTATGGATGAAGGTGTGCAATGCGAATTTCGCCTTCATCATTACATACCGTAACCTCTACCGATTCCGTTAGTATATCCGCATAGCTATAAGACACGCGCTTGAACGCGTGCTGATCTTCATCAAGTTTAACGATGAAGACAGAAGGGTAGGTTTCTTCCAACGTGCCAGTACGTTCAACCGTCTTGCGACGACCACCATTTGCTCTTAGCATAATCCGTGATCCAACATGAGCTTCTAAGCTGCGTTTTATATCCAATAGCGCATTTTTTGCCATTGATCTACCACCTCTTTCCTTGTCCATTATATCGGAAAAGTAGGTGTTTGTCAAATAAGCAAAATATTATATCAGCAGCCCATATTCCTTGTCAACGGTTAATTCAGTCAATTCAACCAATATTAATATTTTTTTATTATTCCGCCATTTTTTTACCTTATACATACGGTTTTGGCTGCGGATATCCAACTCGATAACAGCCATACGTCTCAATTCCGCCTACTCCATCGACACCACTAATCGTGCCAGATACAAGCTCTGGCAGATCAATAATATCCTTCATAGGCGTATAGCTCGCTTTAATCGCCACGTATACAGGATCGAGTGCATGAATAAGTATCCGTCCTGGGGAGCTCGCAAAGTTTGCACCAGAATGCAGCAGTGCCTCATAATGCGATTGACAGGCACCTGCAACGACAACCAAGCTGTCTCGATTACGGT
This sequence comes from Paenibacillus septentrionalis, assembly GCF_042659865.1. Taxonomy (NCBI): domain Bacteria; kingdom Bacillati; phylum Bacillota; class Bacilli; order Caryophanales; family Paenibacillaceae; genus Paenibacillus; species Paenibacillus septentrionalis. Next base: position 17,004 of record NZ_JBHSTE010000011.1, on the reverse strand, counting down.
CATATTCACGCGCTACGCGTACAGCATTCACAAAATGCTGAGAGTTCTTGTAGCTGCTTAAGCTCGCCAGCTCTATGCCTTGTCGATTTTTGAGTACACCATCATGGCCCGTTATTACCACGATGTCAGGCTGTGTGCTGGGAAGCAGGCGCAGCAGTGCGTCTGCCATCTTCGATTCACTCACGTAATACCCTTCGGCGGGCACTTTAGTTGCCTCATACAGCTGCATGCTTTTTTTTAGATAATTTGGATCTCCATCCAGATGCAGCACCTTGCCCGGCCACTCAAAATACATGCTATCCGCTATATCCCGATTAAGATCGCGATATCCCTCCGATATGGACGCTATCGTCGATTGTTCCAATGTCGCACTCATTTGTCTTAACGATTGACTGACCTTATGACGCATCGTCATATATGCGGCCTTGCCTGCTTCAGGATCATGAATCGATGTCAAGTCATGCCGCGGAGCGTCGGCCAGCAGCCTATAGTCAAGCCCCTTTAAAATGACATAATCGCTTTGCATCGCTTCAATTCGAAATAATACGTCTCCGCCGTACGATTGACGAACAACTAAATCACCTTGCTTCATAGGCTAATCACCTCTTCATCTATCGTATGGATAGTGAAGAAAAATGGTGCTTCATGACAAGCTGAAAATCTAGCCTACTAGTCCAGACTGTGCAAGTGCGCGGCTTAAGACAGCATACTCCTCAAGACTAAGTGTTTCACCGCGACGAGTCGCATCAATCCCGATTCTATCCAGCAGCTCTGTCAGCTCAGCACGCTTATCCTTGCCTGTAAGCCCCAGTAGGTTGTTCATAAGCGTTTTACGGCGTTGTGCAAATGCTCCCTGTACGACACGGAAGAAAAATGCCTCATCCTCTACGTCAACAGCAGGCTTTTCCCGCAAGGTGAGCTTAATAACAGCAGAATCTACATTCGGCTGAGGGATAAAGACGGTATGAGGGACGGTACATACAATCTCAGTCGTGCAGTAGTACTGCACCGCTACACTCAAGCTGCCGTACTCCTTGCCGCCTGGCTTAGCCGCCATACGCTGTGCGACTTCCTTTTGGATCATAACGACGATGTGCTCAAGCGGAAGCTTCTCCTCCAGCAGCTTCATCAGAATAGGAGTGGTCACGTAATAAGGCAAATTGGCAACCACACTCACCTTGCTGCAATCTGCAAACTGCTCTTTAAACAGCTGATGCAAATCTACGTTCAACACATCAGCATGAACGACATTAACCTTAGATTCTTCCTCAAAAATCTCTGACAAAATCGGAATTAACCTCTGGTCGATTTCGATTGCTGTAACTTTTTTCGCTTCTTGGGCAAGACGCTGCGTTAATGCCCCGATGCCTGGACCGATCTCCAAAGCACCCTTCTCTTCCGTCAGCTCTGCAGCACCTACGATGCGATTCAAAATATTGCTATCAATCAAAAAATTTTGACCAAGACTTTTCTTAAAGGAAAAACCATGCTTTTGAATAATCTCTTTTGTGCGTTTAGGTGTAGACACCTCGATCTGCTTCATTTATTCGTGTTCCTCCAGCCTATATCCTAATTGATCCACTGCCGCATAAAACTCTTCCTTCGTTATGTTAAAGCTGCTGCAGCGTTTATAAAACTGCTTTCCATTGGCATAGCCAATCCCCAGAAGTTTGCCTAGCTCCAGGCGACGTTCTGCGGCACTGGGATGTACGAGAAGTCCAACACTCATCAAATCCTCCAGTGTGATTTCCCCCTGAATAGCATCTGTTTCTGTTCGAAGCTCTGAGAGCGCCTGACGTATAGCCTCCGGGCTTGCGTTTTCTATCCCAATATCGCCTTTGTAATATGCCTTCTCCTGTGGTAAGAAAGCATGCTTGCAGCCCGGAGCCGCATTAGCAACAATTTTGCGTATTCGCTCACCCGCATGATCAGGATCAGTAAAAATAATAATACCTCTGCGTTCATTTGCAAGCTTGATTCTTGCAAGTACATCTTTTCCGATTGCAGAGCCATTGGTTTCTATTGTATCAGCATCAACAGCACGCTTAATGGCCACTGTATCGTCTTTCCCTTCAACCACGATGACCTCTTTAATCAATTTGTTTCCACCCTTCTTGCATCAACCCGACTTATTGCTCTCCCTAGTATAGCCGATAATTCCTTGTAACAAAAACAAAAGAAGAGGCAATCATGCCTCTTCTTCAATATGTCGATGTTTCATAACTGGCAGTTGCTTAGCTTGCAGCTGGCTTGTTGGGACCTATAACATACACGGTAACTCCCTTTTTACGGCCAAACTTCGTCGCCACATTCACACTGTCAAAATAAACATCAATTTTATTGCCTTTTATTGCGCCGCCCTTATCTTCTGCTCGTCTTAAGCCAACACCTTCGATATATACCCACCAGCCCATCGGAATGACGGATGTATCGACTGCAATTGTGCGCCCTTCTTCAACCTTTGTACCAGATGCGGTGATCCCATAGCCCTTATCACCAACATCCTTCCCTGTTGATTCTGGACCAGCTGTATAAGCTGTTAACGTTACATTTTTTAAGACTTCAGCAGCTTTAAATGTGTAATCGCCAACCGTTACGGTTTGAGAAGAACCGCTGCTGTTCGCCAACGTCGTAATGGACGATTTTGCTTTTGCTGTGCCAATTGCAACCACTTGGTCGACAGCTTTTGTTTTCACAGTTTCCTTCACAACATCCGTGGAAACAAGCACCCCGTCCTCATAACGCTGTTCGATTTCTTCGACAATTACACCAACTTGACCAGATTGCACGACTTTTTCTGTGCCCTTGTTCAAGCTTTTGTCTTCCTTCTTCACAATAGAGAAAGGTACCGTCTTTTCCTCAGACGCAACTTTAGTTTCTACACGAACAATTTTGATTGTATCGTTTGCCTCCAGCTCAGCTGACAACGGAGGCTCTATTTTATCCTGACTGCGAATCGATATATTCAAATCCTCGATCGCTGCCTGCACCGTTTTCTCTGTTGTGTATACTTTAGACGTATTTCCGTCCGCTACTACATTGATCGGTATCGCATAATGAATTTCGATCACATCACCATTTTTTATCGGCGCACTTAGTGATGTAGAAACTCTGTCATGCGGGCCGACTGTAATAGCTTGTTCATCCAGTAGGCGTTGCAGGACAAATTGCTTTGTTGTCACAATTTTTTCCTGTCCATTCACTACTACGGAGACGTTTTTTTCCGTCGTTCCGTACAACAACACCAAAAACATGAAAGTCATAGCGATTGAGATTGCAATACTTAACATAATCAAACGCAAGTTTCCATGCTTCCATCGCATTGCGAAAGTCATGCTGGATGATCGTTTGCCATGGGTGTCCTTGACTGGAATTAATCCCACTTCATCGGTCCTCCTTCATAGCCCCGCCGCCAAGTGTTACGCATGTTACAACTGACGCGACTATAACCTATATGGCGTGCTTTGCACGCATCCAGTTTTATTCCCTCCTCAACATATCTCTATGAGCTCTATCTCTCATTTATGCAAAATCGATAGATCAAGAAGTTAAGATTGTGAGCGATCCTAAAGCTTCCAAAAATTCGAAATCGGAGAATGCCAAAGGAATTCTTAAAAACTGGAAATTCAATACAGAGTGTAAAAGTTCTGAAATGAATCATACCTTGTTCGAAGCGGACTTGTAAAGACACGATAAAATGCGATTTTCAGTAAAAATCGATGTTCATCCCGAAAATTATATTAAATTAGCCCAATAAAATTAGTTTTATCGTACGAAAAGTCATTATTTCTTCGATTTGCAGCGGTTTCTACATAATTCGGAAACATTTTTTTCCATTTTCCATTGTGATTGAGGCTAGTTCCTCAACAGTAATTTCCTTTATTTGTGCTGCTGCCTCTGCTACAAGTGCGACGTAAGCGGACTCATTTCTCTTACCACGAAATGGGTGTGGTGCCAGGTAAGGACAATCCGTTTCGATTAATAATCGATCTAGTGGAACCCTTTTCAATACCTCTTTGGGAACTCTAGCATTTTTGAAAGAGATTGGTCCGCCAAATGATATATAAAAGTTCATGTCTAGACATTGTTTTGCCGTTTCCCAGCTGCCCGAGAAGCAATGCATGATGCCACCAACTTCAGCCGCGCCTTCCTCCTTCAGAATGCGCAATACATCCTCATGGGCATCTCGATTATGAATGACAATGGGCTTATTCAGCTTTTTAGCAAGCCGAATTTGCTCACGAAATACACGCTGCTGTACATCCTTTGGTGAAGTATCCCAGTGATAATCCAATCCAATTTCTCCAATGGCAACAACTTTCGGATGCGAGCACAAGGACTCAATCCACTCCAGGTCACCTTCGGCCATATGAATGCTTTCCACGGGATGCCAGCCTACCGCTGCATATATGGAATCATATTTCTCAGCAAGCGCGATTGTTGTCGGTATGGTATGTCGATCAAAGCCGATATTAACAATAAGCTCCACACCTGCCTCCGTCGCACGAGCGATCATCTGCTCGCGATCTTCGTCAAATTGTGCTGCATCCAAATGCGCATGCGTGTCGAATAACTTAACCATTTGTACGTTGCTCCTCATCATGTATGTTAAAAATTTGTTTAATCGTATCACTTAAAAGGTGACGGTGTCTAATTAGCGCCTCTTCTGGATAATACAGATGATAACGACCTTGATGCAGTCCGCTTATAGATGAGACAATGTCAGATTTCGTTGCAATTTCTGATAGCGACCCATCTTTTTCAAGCAGCATAATCGGTGCTTTTTCCCTGCTGCTACTCGTTTTCTCAGAACGATAAACATCATATGGACGATCAAACGGATAGTCGATTTCCATATGGAATTCCGGATGAAGCCCGATCGCGGTAAATGCTTCTTCTATTTCAGTCAGATACTCCTCTGATAGTTCCTCAAACGTAATGTATTTATACAATCGTCGATTTAAGAAACGTTGACATAGCTCTGCAAGCAGCGCGTCCTGCTCATGCTGCCAGCAGCTGAACGCATATTGCACTAACGACTCATCCAAACTTAAATAGGACTGTAGCGTTATACGTCCTTCTATTAAAGCTAGTATGGATGGATCAACCCAAGTAAAGCTGTAGCCCTGCTCATGGAGCTGCTTGGCACGCTTGAAAATTTGCCGCAATATAATTTCAGAGCTGCGAGTCACAGGGTGAAAATATACTTGCCAGTACATTTGATAGCGAGACATGAGATAGTGTTCGATCGCGTGCATACCGCTTTCCTTCACAACAATCGTTCCATCATGTGGACGAAGAACGCGTAGAATGCGTTCCAAATCAAAGTTGCCGTAATCTGTCCCCGTAAAGTAAGCATCTCGAAGCAAGTAGTCCATACGATCAGCGTCTAGTTGACTGGAGATTAAGCTAACGACAATCGACTTGCTATATGTTTTTTGAATCACCTCTGCTACCTGTCGGGGAAGAGAAGACGAGTTGCTTGAAAGTATGCGATTGATTTCGGTGTCTCCAAGAAGTATATTAATGGTCCACTGCTCGTGATCTGTTTCAAATATTTCTTCTATAGAATGGGAAAATGGAGCATGTCCAATATCATGCAATAGCGCTGCACACAATGCGACCATTCGTTCTTCCTTCGGCCAGTCTGGATAATGATTTCGTTCGAACTGTGAGATTATTCTGCGAGTAATTTCATATACGCCTAGTGAATGAGAGAATCGACTGTGCTCTGCCCCATGAAACGTTAAAAAGGTCGTGCCGAGCTGGCGAATTCTGCGCAGGCGCTGAAATTCCGAGCTGTTGATCAAGTTCCATATCAATTCATCCTGTACGTAAATATAGCTATGTACCGGGTCCTTAAAAACCTTTTCTTCCCTTAAAAATGCCATGCAAAACTCCTCCCTTGTTCAAGGTTTTGTCATATTTTAATATTTTTGTCGAAGAATGTCGCATTATTGTTTCCAAAATGTCGAAAATGTTGTATTCTATTACAAAGAGAATACCACCTTTCTACACTTAAATCTTGTAATATAAGCTATTTTTTATGAAAAAATGATATTGACTGGATTGGTAAGAGTTGGTATTATTAATCTAAATTACACGAACATTGTCGAATAATGATGACAAGTTCTAATTTGTGGAGGGACGGATTTATATGATGAAATCAACTGGTATTGTTCGTAAAGTAGATGAGTTAGGCCGCGTAGTTATTCCTATCGAGCTTCGCCGTACACTAGGCATTGGCGAGAAGGATGCTCTTGAGATTTATGTAGACGGAGAACGCATCATGCTCAAAAAATATGAGCCTGCTTGTATCTTCTGTGGCAATGCAGAAAACGTTTCTTATTTCAAAGGAAAAATTGTTTGCCAAAATTGTCTATCAGAAATGCCTACTCCTGTGACAAAATAAAAAAAATAAGGTATACTATAATTATCGACATGTTAATTCTAACCTTTTTATACTCCTTGATGCCTTCCTGGACAATATATGCCAGGAAGGTCTTTTTTTATCGGTTAATTTCATTATAGATATCCCGCTTGGATATGCCACGATCTAAAGCGACCTGTTTCATTGCCGCTTTGCGCGACATTGTCGCTTCATAATGGCTAACATGCTCCTCTAGACTTAGCTCCTGCCACCACGAATTAGCAGCCTGCTTCAGTTGATCTGCACCTTCATCATCTAAACCTTCTATTATAATACAGAACTCTCCCAATGGTTGATGCTGCTCAAAATGCTCAATAAGCTCCGTAAGCCTACCTCTAATCATTTCCTCATGTCTTTTTGTTAGCTCTCGTGCGGCAGATGCACGACGATTCCCCCAGCTATCAAGCAAAGTCGCTAGCGTTTTACGAATGCGATGCGGCGATTCATAGAAAATCAATGTCTCCCGGCTTGCTGCATATTGCTCAAGCATTCGCTGAGCATGTTTTTTATCACGCGGCAAAAATCCGATAAAGGTAAATCGATCCGTATATAAACCTGAGACGATCAAAGAGGACAATGCCGCATTGGCTCCTGGAATAGGAACTACCGCAATGTTCTGTTCTATTGCCAGCCTCGCAATATCAGCTCCCGGGTCGGATATGGCAGGCATCCCTGCATCACTTACAAGCGCAATATTGGTTCCTTCTAATAGAAGCTTGATTAGCTCAGGGCCACTTGCCTCTTTGTTATGCTCATGATAACTGACTAATCTTGTTTTAATCTCAAAATGTGTCAGCAGCTTGCGTGTATTGCGTGTATCCTCAGCTGCAATTATATCGACTTCATTTAAAGTTCGTATGGCACGCATCGTCATATCCTCAAGATTGCCAATCGGTGTTGCCACTAAATACAACGTGCCAGTATGACGTTCGCCTTGAAAGCTTTTCTGAATGTTCATATCATTTGTTCTCCCGCTTCATTATATACCACTAGTGGAGGAAGCACGCGAAGATCAGGCTTCCCATCTCGACAAGCTTCAATAAGTACCATATTCGCTTCCCCATTTTGCTTTGGATGTACAAACTGAATGATTTTGGGCTCGATACGCCATGCTCGTAATGCTTCCATAATATCAGCCAAACGAGACGGACGGTGAACCATATACAGCTTCCCACCCGGACGCAGCAGCTTGCAGGTCGCTTTGGCAATATCCTCAATGGTGCACATCACTTCATGTCTAGCTATCGTATAGTGCTCGTTATCGTTTTTATCACCTGCGGATGGCCGCATATACGGCGGATTTACTGTAATGGCATGATAGATGCCATTGCCTGCCTCCTGCGCATACTGCCTCAAATCCGACTCTATAATTTGGATTCGGTGCTGAAGATTATTCATTGCAACATTTCTTCTTGCCATATCCGCTAGTCTTGGTTGAATTTCTATTGCGTCAATGGCTGCTTCCGTACGATCCGAGCTAAGCAGAGCTATAACTCCGTTGCCGGTGCAAAAGTCTGCAATACGGCCCCGTTTGGGCAATTTTGCAAAACGCGATAATAACACAGCATCGAGTGAGAAGCTGAACACTTCCCTGCTCTGTATAATCTTCAACCCTGACTCAGTCAGTAAATCATCAATACGCTCCCCTGCCATAAGCGCAACTGCTTCTTCATGACTCACGCTTCTCTCCCTGCCCCCTTCATTTTTCGAAAAAAAGCCGCCCCTATGTGTATAAGGAACGGCCCATATATTTTACTATTTATTAAGGAAAGATAAGCAAAACAAGCAATCTCCCTCAGTTCGAAGATGTCCATAATAAACATTGCAAATATGGAATCCTTCATAATACAGCTTGGCAAGATTATCATGACCTTCGCCAGGTTCCCCTGCACGATCGTCAGACTGTTGTGCCTCATCATGCACCTGAGTTTGAGCCTCAGTTTTTGGACTAGAGCGTTGATCATCCGGTTCAAGCTCCAGCTTCAATATTCCTCTTAGCTGCTCATTCTCTTGTGTAAGACGTTGATTTTCTTCAAGCAAAGCTACAACCTGCTGTTTCAACAAACCCAAATCATGGCTCATTGCTCCAGCTCGAGCTTCCAGCTCATTCAATTGTACGAATATATCCTTCATCTCTAAGTCTCCACCCCAGAGTTACATGCTAAGCTACAAATGTTATTTATTTTGTTACAACATCATCAAGTGCAAGCTCTTTTGGCTTGCCTGGCACGTCGAACAATTGAACGAAGACGGTTTTGGCAGAAGCATTAATTCCAGTAACCTTGCCTTCACCTAAAGATGTAATGACCAGCTTGCCTACAGTTGGCATTTCCTCACGAACGCTTTCATAATTATCATGTTCATATTTCAAGCAGCACATCAAACGACCGCATAAACCGGATATTTTCGTAGGATTAAGAGATAAGTTCTGATCTTTCGCCATTTTAATGGAAACCGGCTCAAAATCACCAAGCCAAGAAGAACAGCATAACACCCGTCCACAGGGTCCGATTCCTCCCAGCATTTTTGCTTCATCCCTCACACCAATTTGACGAAGCTCAATTCTTGTCCGAAATACGCTTGCCAAATCCTTTACCAGCTCACGAAAATCGACTCTTCCTTCTGCTGTGAAATAAAAAATAATTTTATTGCGATCAAAGGTAAACTCGACATCAACAAGCTTCATGCGAAGCTGATGGTGCTGAATTTTCTCCAAGCATGTAGTAAACGCCTGAGCTGCAGCATTTCGATTTTCCTCGACTACCTGAGCATCGGCTTCATTTGCAATCCTAATGACACGTTTAAGCGGCAATACAACATCCTCTTCGCCAACTTGCTTCTGACCAATGACGACCTTCCCGTACTCTATACCACGAGCTGTCTCAACAATTACATATTGATCCTTCTCTACCGGATGCTCTACAGGATCAAAGTAGTAGATTTTGCCCGCCTTTTTAAAGCGAACACCTATCACATTATACAAGGATTAGCCCTCCTGTAATTTTACCAAAAGTTGCTCAATGGAAAGTTGGGGCGTCACATTTGCTTTTATACGCTTGTCCGCTTCGAGAACGTGCTCCATGCAGGAAACCCATCCAGCGAAGGAGCGTGAGAAAGCATGCGCGCTAATCCACTCCAATTGATCAATAAAAACTAGGTTTTCCTGTCTCCCAGCCTGGAATTGCGTCATATCTTTAAACCACAGCAAGAGCAGCTGCATAACAAGATCAATTTGATCAGCGTATTCTCCTTTAAATAGCTTCTGCGACGCTGTCAGCATTGCTGCAGTATAGGTTGTTATGCTTTCCTTCCCTAATTGTATCACTAGCGTTCTGATTTCTGCAAACCCATTCTTTTCAAGTATCGCCCAAGCACCGTCCAAACCCGAGCTAAGCTGCACGGCGGCTCTCGCAAGCGTTGGAGATGCGCCTCGCTCAACAAGCTGCTCCAGCATCAGATCAGGGGACAACGGTACGAATGGTACACTCATCGTCCGCGAGCGAATAGTTGGAAGTATCGCTTGTGAATTGCTCGTAATAAGAATCGCTACCACTGGTGAAACGGGTTCCTCTAAAAATTTAAGCAAGCTGTTAGCCGCTTGTACTGTCATCTTATCAGCTTGCTCTATAATATAGATCATACGGCTGCTAGCCGTTGTTCGGTAGGACAAATCACGCTGCAGCTGACGTATCTGATCTATTTTAATCGACTGACCCTCAGGTACAATATAGCGTAAATCCGGCTGGTTTTCATTGTCGAACTTACGGCATTCCAAGCATTGATTACATGCCTCTCCAGCAATAGGCTGCAAACAAAATAATGTTTTGGCAAATGCTTTGGCGCAAGCAAGCTTGCCTGTTCCTGAGGGCCCTTCAAATAAATAAGCATGCGAAATGCGCTCTTGCAGAAAAGCATTTTTCAACATGCGTTTCGCTTTCCATTGATGCTCCAAGGTTTCCTCGGTATTCATCGCTTACTCCTTCAATTAAAAAACTAAATTTATTAATATGCCTCGAATTTCGCCTAGCGTATGAAGCAGCTCAATACGTCCCTCTTCGGTCTCAAGCAATTCTTCGGCAAGCAGCACCAGCTTCCCATCTACTTCCTCAAGCAGTTTATAGCGCTTTACACGTCCTCTACGATCAAAGCCGCGAACTTCCTTCAAGCCGATGCCGCGTTTTAAGGTATCCTCAAGGAATTGCTTCACCATCTGACGATAAAGCTTGAGCTCACGTACCGTCATATGACGGGCTAAACGATCTCCCTGCTCCTGAATACTCTTGATCTTTTGTTCGAGCTCACTGACCGTATGCGCACGGTCATGCTGAGCCAGCATATCGGAAAATTGATTGGTTGGTACCTGCTTGGATACCGAACCACTTGCTGCCCGGCTTTGACCAAGCGGTCTATAGCTTTGATCTACTCTCATTGCTCTATCACGTCCACATTAAAAATGTTCAAAGCGTTCGACTGGTACAACAAATACCGTTGCTCCTCCAACCTGAACTTCAACCGGGAAAGGAATATATGAATCGGTAGCGCCACCCATTGGGGATACTGGTGTTACTAATTGATCACGCACTTTACAGTTGTTGCTGATTACCTGAAATACTTCGTGAACACGTTCATCTTCGACACCAATCATAAAGGTAGTATTGCCTGCGCGCAAAAACCCACCTGTACTTGCCAGCTTCGTTGCACGAAAACCTTCCTTAACAAGCGCATTAGAAAGACGATTACTATCCTTATCCTGAATGACTGCAATCACCAATTTCATAATATTCCTCCTCTTATTTAATAGAATGATGAAACTATTATTCTATATATAATATTGCGAAACAGTTTGTATGTGTTACATTTTGACGTTCTAATGTTGATTTCCTTCTATAAGGTGCTCAATTATGCGAAAAACATCCTTATAAACGACATCTTGCTCACGATTTGCGTCAATTTTTACGATTCGATCAGAATATAGCTCGCATAATTGCAGGTAGCCCTCTCTGACCTTATGGTGAAAGCTGTTATGCTCCAAGTCCAGCCGGTTGACCTCTCGACCATTAGCGTCCGCAATTCGTGCTAGTCCAATCTCAGGCGTGACGTCCATGTAAAGCGTTCGATCAGGCATTATCTTGCCAATCGCAAATTCATTAATTGACCAGACCTGCTCCATTCCAAGCCCTCGTGCTACACCCTGATAAGCCAAGCTGCTGTCTACAAAGCGATCACACAGCACGATCCAGCCCTTTTCAAGAGCGGGTATAACCTTCTCTACAAGGTGCTGACGTCTTGCAGCAGCATATAACAACGCTTCTGTGCGTTCATCCATCATCGTGTGACTGCGGTCAAGAATAACCTCTCGTATTTTCTCAGCTATCGGTATGCCTCCTGGCTCACGTGTCACAAGCACCTGATGACCATGATTTTGCAGATCCAATTGCAATCTGGTAATAACCGAGGTTTTGCCAGCGCCTTCTCCACCCTCAAAGGTAATAAACAATCCTTTATTATTCAAAAGCAATTGCCCCTATTCTATAACGTATTGCTACTCCTATTGTAGCAGACTAATTACCGCTTAACGAGCAAATACTTTGATTCGTTCGAGCACATCGTTCGCAGCCTTCCCCTGGAACCTTGCGCCACCCTCAATGTACCGTCTAATTTCACGAATATGGTCTGCTGTTATCGTTTCTCTTTCATATAGCACAGGAATGCCTGGTGGATAGGGAACAATCATCTCCGCACATTGCATTCCCTCCGCTTCAACAAGATTGATGATGCGTGTTAGCTGTGGCTGACATCGATTAAAGGAGATCGGCTCGCTTATTGCAAGCTGTGCATTTGCTTCAAGTATAGCCTTATCTGCCGCTATTAGACGCTTTAAAGTTTGTTTAGGCACTGCAGCTGGCATGACTTTACTCTCTGCTTCGCTTTCCGTATCCTGTGAAAGCTCTAACAATACTGTTTTCAGCCTCTCAAGTTCGTCTTCTGTCATCGCCATATGCCAAACGAGTACAACATATATCGGCGTTGACATTTCAGCCCACACACCATACTTCTCCAGCCTGCGTTGCAGCTCGTAGCCGCTCAGCTCCTGCTTCGTATCATATAGCAGCAAACGATAAGGGTCTTGGGAGTAACGGCTTTCTTCTGGCAACAAAGCTATGTCTAATCGACTATGCTGACCGAGCCAATCGATTAATTGCTGACGCAGTGCGTAAGACTGGGCAAACCACTTGCTGCCGTAGCAATCGAGCACAGCTCTTGCCATATCTAGGCTGCTCATAATTAAGTAGGAGGGACTTGAGCTTTCCAGCATAGCAAGCTGTTGTTGAATGGACTCCTGCTTAATATAGGGCCCTTGAATATGCAACATCGCTCCCATTGTGAACGCAGGCAATGTTTTATGTGTCGATTGCACGACCGCATCCGCTCCTGTTGTAATTGACGAACGCGGACTATATGGTGCAATGCCATAATGCGCACCATGTGCTTCATCTATAATGAGTGGTATATTGAAGCGATGCACAAGCTCGGCATATGCTGTTAAGTCTGAGCTTAACCCGTAATAGTTTGGATTCGTTAAGAACACTGCTTTGGCATGAGGAAAGCGTCTTAGTGCTTCTTCTACTGTATCCAAACTAGGAATGACAGAAAGCTGTGTAGACGGCTCTAACTCAGGCTGGAGAAATACAACATTAGCTCCTGCCAATTTACAGGCATTAATCAATGATTTATGCACATTTCGCTGCATAATAATAGTGTCCTGTTCCTCGCACAATGACAACACTAGTGCCAAGTTGCCAGCGGTGCTGCCGCCTACTAAAAAAAAGCAATGCTCGCTTTCATACAAAGCAGCAGCAAGCTTCTGCGCTTCTGCTATCACGCCTTGTGGGTCATGAAGATCATCAGTATGAGACAGCTCTGTTACATCGAGCTGAGCGATTTGAGAGATGGCCTCGAAATGGTGCGATAGTTGAGAATGCTCTGTGAGCAGCCTCAAATACACGGTTCCGTTACGATGACCTGGTACGTGAAAAGACGCGGGCGCCAGCTTGGCAAAAGCCGTCAAATGCTCCAGTAATGGCGCTTTCCATTTCTTGTTCGTCATGTTCTCAGCTCCTTTACTGCTACTGTATCACACTTTGAGACGCTAGAAATAAAAAAACGACTGATTGTGATCAGTCGTTATGCATTAGCATTTGGCTCATATAATATCGTTTTCATTCTTGAAACAAAGAAAGGATAGCGCTCATCCTCTACATCTATTTGTACGATTTCCTGCTCACAGCTAGAGCAGATAAAGCTGGATACGATATGAAGACCAATCTCGCTTTCTTTCCCGCAAATTGTGCATTGCTGATCGGTAGTATTCATGTGCTTCCCACCTTTACTTTCTATTTCTAATAGTATGCCTTCTATTCTATGAAAATATACCGGGCATTTTCATTACTTATACATATGCGATTTGCCTTTATCAGGTGCCTGTATCCAATATCAATAACATGCCTGGCTTATCCGATATATAGTATAAGATTGTAAAAAGGAGAGCAGATTCAAGAAATGAAACAAAAGCTAACGGATCACCCGAATGCAACGATCTACCAATATAAACATGTTAAACGAATCGTTGTTCCCAATGAAATACTAATTAGTTATTTGCTATGTGCTTTAATTGTCCTAGCATTCCAATACATGATCTTTAATATGTACGGCATCTTTTCTACGTTTATCGGATTTGTTGGACTACAGGTTTTGCATCTTATTATTATTTGGCTTACTTTCATCAATGTCCACCAAGCGGCTGATCGAAAATGGACATGGAGTTTGACACCACCATGGACAGGATTCAAACCAGCTAATGATATTAGTTTCTCTGTTTTCCGTCGTGTACACAATCAAGTATTTTGGCTGGGCATAATTATCATTGGTATACTGTATCCGTGGCTTCCTCCATCCTTTATGCTTAGCCTGATTTTTTGGCATATATGGCTGCTGGCGCCTAAAATACTGCTTAACCTTCGCTTGCGCAAGTATGCCAAGAAAACAAAGGCTGGTATTCTTCGCATTCAAACAAAGGAAGTTAATTTGTTTCAACCATGATATTCTGTCATAACAAAGAGGATTCCACTACTGGGAATCCTCTTTGTTGTAACGAACGACTATATTATTTGACTGTTACACGAATGGAAATGCTTTTATCGCCATATGTTGCCTTTATGGTAGCTGAACCTTTGCCTACAGCTGTAATCTTGCCATTTTTGACAGTTGCTACGCTAGCCTTTGACGAAGTCCATGTTGCTGCTTCAGTCACTACTACGGGATTGCCTGTCGTATAGTTTGCCGTAAGCTTCACTGAGAAGGTTTCGCCTGGTGCAAGCTTTGCGGATTTATCTGATACCGATAGATTCTTCAATTTTGGTGTAACTTTAATTGGAATATTAACGGTTTTCCCTTGATAAGAGCCAGACAGTGTACCTGTTCCTACCGTTAATGCTTTAACAGTACTTCCTTTAATAGAAGCAAGATTTGGTGAAGAAATTGTCCAATCTATTTTGGAACTCAACACTACTGATCTACCATCTTTATAATACCCCGTTACCTTAATTGATTTCGATCTATTCGGATTCAGCTCCAAGGCATTTGGATCAGCAACAATTTTTACAATTTCCTCCTCAATGCGTACTTTGACGGTAGTAGATTTGTTCAGATAAGTCGCTGTTAATGTAACCGTCGCTGCTTCGAGTCCTCTTAAAGTTGTTGATTTTAGTAATAGATTGTCGCTAGACGATTTCCACTTTACCTTCTTGGACACATCTTCTTCCTCTCCATCTTCATTAATGACAGTAACAGAAGGATAGGGAACATCTTTTCCAATTACAATATTTAAATTAGCAGCATCTGCAATCAGCTTAAGTGGTTTAGTGTGAGCAATAAGTTTAACATCTGCTTCATAATTTTTTATTTTAGCTGTTAACGTCGTTTCTCCGAGTTCCTTAACTGTCCACTTACCATCCTTAATAACAGCTACTTTCTCATCTTCAGAAGACCATTGAACAAGTTTCGAGACGTCTATTTTGGAACCGTCAAACAGATGTCCAGTTACTGCAGGCAGCTTCTCACTGCTGTTAACGAAGCCGTCAATTGTCTCACTGTCTATGCTAAGACCGGTTATACTTGGATAAACTGTAATAGTAATGCTACGACTTATTCCTTTATAGGAAGCAGTAATTTTCGTCGTTCCAATCGCTTTAGGCGTTACAAGTCCATTAGATACGGTTGCAACCACCACATTCGATGATGTCCAATCTGCTAATTGAGTCGCATTATATGAAACATTTGAATTATTCAATACTTCAGCTTCAATCTGCAATGGTTTATCTTGCAAGAGCATGTGATATTCATTTTCAGGAGATAGTCTGATTGATTGGTAAGCAGTACGAACGACGACCTCAACAGACGTTGTGACACCCATATGTGAAACATTAACTGTAGTCTTACCCGCACTAATCGGTGTTATTACTCCCTTTTCAACTGAAGCAATTTGTGGATTCGTACTTGTCCAGTTTGCAGATTCGGTAACATCAATTGATCCACCTGTTTTAAGAACCGCTGTTGCTTGAACTATTCTGTCATCTTCTCCAATCTCTAGCTCCAGTAACTCGTTTGGTGAAATTGAAATTGTTTTATATGGTGATGTTACGTTAAAAACAATAGAATCAGATTTTCCTTTTAGTTTTGCAGCAATTGTAACGGTGCCTGTCCCTAGGAATGTAATCGTTCCTTCGTCTACGGTAGCAATCGAGGCATTAGATGTTGTCCATACTGCCTCAGATGTAACATCCTCAACTACAGAATTTTTAGAACCATTAAGTGTATATGTAATCGTTTTTCCAACCTCACCATCTGCTTTCGACGGAGCGGCAACGTTATTATCCATAATTGTAACGCTGTCATATAAATAGTCTGAGGTTGCTCTTATCGAGATTTTATAATCTTTGTACGTTGCACTAATTGTAGCTGTTCCTTTACCGACACCAGTGAGAACGCCTTTATCCACCTTTACATAGTTGGTATTCGAAGATTTCCACGTCACCGCTGAGGTGACATCCTTTTTCGATGTCGAGCCTTCAATTGAGGCTAAAACACCTATATTAATTTTTTCATCTTCAACAATTAAATGAAATGACGAGGTTCCACTATTATAATCAAAAGGATCATAATCAAATTCAATTCCTGTTACTTTATCCTCCGCTGCAAATGTCGATCCCACTGGTAACGAAAAAATTAGAGTAATTGCTAGCAAAACAGCTAACCAGCCTTGTCCTCGATTCTTGATCCGACGATCCAGCATGTTCACAATATCATTCCTTCCTGCTTTTAGTATTCATTGTCTATTTAATTAACGGCTTATTGGCCTTTAAAATGAATAATACTAGAACAATTTTTTGAAAAATATTCCTTAAAATAATAGATGCTAGATGCATCAAGTGCGTTTATACAACAAAAAAAGCCTACTGCAACGCAGTAGACTTTCCTCGTGCTTGGCAACGTCCTACTCTCCCAGGACCCTGCGG
>NZ_JBHSTE010000010.1:0-65146 GCF_042659865.1 Paenibacillus septentrionalis | reverse complement strand
GCTTTTATCAATCACCCAACGGGGTTGAATGATTGATGGCAGTTCTTACTCGTTGTTCAGTTTTCAAGGAACAATGCTAACTTCACACTATAATATGAAGTTATTTTTCATCATTCATCGTCACAATCTTTTGCGGCGACAAGGAATAATATATCATAACTCATTGCTTCTTTGCAAGTGTTTTTTTCGAAAAAACTCAATTTGTTTTTTTCGATTTTTGTTGCACCGCTCGAAGCGACAAGATGTAATATATCATAAATTGAAAATAGAAGTCAACACTTTTCGCAAAAAAAGTCGAAAACCTTAGTTATACTGCAATGCATTATAAGAACACAAGTTAACTCTTTCATCGTCGTTCACACATCTACAAAAAACAAAGGCAGTATAGTATTTTACACTGCCTTAGTCTTTATTCAACAACATATCGTAGCTCTATAACGTCATCGACCTGATCATTATGGAATGCTGCGACTTCCTTTAACAGCTGTCCCTGAACAAGCTTTTGAACGACCAACGTAATATCCTCGGCAATATAGCTAAGCTTTGGATGATGCTGCAGCTCCGCAATGCTCCAAGCGTCCTCTTTTTCTCTCATTACTTGCAGCAAGTACGTACAACAATCTTTCATTTTACTCATTACCGAAAATTCACAAGCGAGCATGACAAGCTCTACGCGCTGATCAATCGTTTCCGGACTTGCAATTAACTCTTCATATAACTTATAAATGCCTGGGTGAACTTTTCTTAACTGCTTCCACACGGTCAATTCGGGATGAAGACCTTCCTCAATCAAGACGATATGTGCCCAATGGTGAATTGAAGCCAAGATTTGTGAATAAGCATCGAGTGCGTTCCCCTCTGTTAAATCCCGCTTGGCATGAAACAGCGTCTCAAGGAATCCTGCATACTCTTTTAGCTTTCGTTGATTCCGCAATTCTTCTGGAAACTGTAAAATATGCTCCTTCAGCTTTTGCAGCACACCATCCTGATCCGCAATAATCTCACCAGAAATAAGCCAATCCATCAAATGATACCGGCTAACGCCAATAGATGGATTCTCAATATCGCTCGTGTGGACCGTACGAATAAAAACTCGCTCCTGCTCTATCTCCAAATGTTCAACCTTGCGAGCGATACGTTCATGCGAGGATACGACTAATACATAATATACGTATGCATTCGTATGAAAAGGAAATCGTTCTGTGTTATGCATCAGCACAAGTCCTTGAACCTCTGAGCTTGCTTCATATCTTTCAAGTATTTGTTTTTTTATATCCTCCACTACTGCCTCCGTATAGCTTATCGTATGAATATACGATATAATATGAAATTGCAGACATTAAAAGTTGTTCGACAATCTTATGTTGATTCCTGCTTGCAATTAAAATGTTTTGTCTTTCCAAAATAAGTTTAATGATTGTACTTCAGAAAGGAGTACCGTAGTGAAAAACATATTTTTCAAAACCGCAAAAATTAATGAATTCCGATTATGGGGAATGATTTTCACACTCGTTGGTATGGGAGTAATGATCCTTGGCACAGGAGGAATCCTCTTGTTTGGCGATGTGGGCAAAATCATTGCCGCCTTTTTCCTAGTGCTCGGGATGATTGCTTTATTCATCAGTGTAGCCATCTATTTCTGGGCAGGCATGATGTCCACAAGCGCTACTATGCTGCAATGTCCAGAGTGCAATCGTCCGACCAAAATGCTTGGTAAAACCGATCGTTGCATGTACTGCAAAACGGTCTTAACGCTGGACCCTGAACAAGCGAACGCAATGCCGGCAGCAGAAGCAGAGGATGCACAGCAGGCTCCTGTACGCTAGTACATAGCATCATCGACTTCCGCACACTCAGTTCAACAGCTATGAATTAACATTCATATGAGCACGACTGAGATCGAAACGGGTGTTCCTCGTAAAGTCATCATATATGACATCGGGGAACACCCGTTTTTAGTAGCTATAGTCATTTCTTCAGCATTCCTGGTTCTCCAAGATATAAAAAACACCTCCAAGTTGCGACCATATCCCCAGACATGATCACATTACTTGAAGGTGCTTCACCTATAATAATTAAAATTATAATAACAAAAACATTACCTTACTGCCTGTTTAACTCTCGATCCATCACAGACCAAATCTCATTGTCTGCAAATGTTCTCTGCCACGTTGCAATGCCAGCCAAGTTATATTTATGAACAAGATCAACGCGACCAGCTATAGAATGCTCATCCTCAAGCCATATACGCTGCTTAATTCCGTCTTCCATATACTCTACATAATGTTGACCGCTTGCTTCATCCAACACAGGAGTCAGTTCCTGCTCCTCGATAATTTCCTTAGCTCTCGACATACCAATAGCTTTTGAGCTAACCTTAACCGATCCGTCTGCTTGCGTCTCTTCAGACCATACACGCGTATATAGCGGTACCCCTAAAATCAACTTCTCAGGCGCAACCTGATCCTCTTCTAAAATTCGCTTGATGGATTGTTCGACCCATGGAAGCGATGCGACTGAGCCTGCTTTCGGACTTGCTGCCCAATGCTCGTCATATGCCATAACCATCATATAATCCACGTGCTTGCCAAGTGCTTCACGATCTAAAAACACTGACCACATTTCGCTATTGGACTTTGGTGTAACATCAATAGAAACGACCAAGCCCTGCTCATGCATAATTGGCATCATTTCTTTTACAAATTGCACCAGATTTTCTTTATCCTCTGTATACACATTTTCAAAGTCAATATTGATACCATCCAGCTGATACAGCTCTGCGAAAGCAACCAGCTGCTGAATCATGAAAAAGCGTTTTTCCGTACTAGAGAGCACCTCTGTTGTGCGATCCGGTTCGAATCCATTGCTGAACAATGCCCAAACCTGATATCCTCGCTTATGCGCCCATTCCATATATTCATGTGTCGCCTTGCCTTGAATTTTCCCTTCCCCGTCCACAAGCTCGAACCAGGTCGGACTTACGACGTTGACCCCTTCCATAGCAGGCATGCTGGACAGATTAGGCTGCCTATTGTAGATTGCTTCCCATGTCAAATTAATTCGTTCACCAGACAAGTCATGCTCAAGCCCCTCATATTTCTCAGTGTTAGGCGTATATACGATTGCTTCGCCCAATTGAATGTGGTCGGACTTCACGTAACCGATGGTCCCGCTTGTGGTTTGTACTTTGGACCATCCCTCTCCTTGTTCCCACACAAGCAGTTGTTCTTGCTGTTCCAGCTCCCGGTAATAGGGGCTCTTAATATTCGGTTCTGTTCGAAGCGCTGTTCCCTGCTTGCGGGAAACTAATGCAGTATCAACAGAGAACTCAGCGTCATACACTGCAATTACGTCATTCATTTGCTCAATATGAAGACCATAAAGCTGTTCAATCAGCTCAGCTGGAATGTAAACAATATCATTCTCAACTTGAGCTGTAATCGATAGCTCGTAGCTTTTTTCATTCAACAAAGCATTCAATGATTCTGTCTTGAATCGCAACACCTTGTCCATTGTTGTCAGCACCAAGGTGTTCGTTTCTTCCTCATAATAAATCGGTGAATTTTCCAATCGTTCCTCGAGCACTGGAAGCGGCAGCTTGATATGCCCATCCTGAATAAAGGCACCGTGCTGCTGCAGTTCACCGTTAAAGTAAATCGGATGCTTGTACGAATACGCAATCTCCTGCTGCTCGAATGAAGGAACTAATTTGATATAGCCAACGACGCACGTTATTACTAATGCGAGTATAAACAATAACCAGTTTAAGCCTCCGCGACGCCTGCGCCTGCGACGAGGAGAAAATTGCTGTTCTGTCATATGAATTTCTCTCTCCTAATTAAAAACGTGCAAAATAGCGATTGCTCGCCGATCTGCACGTTCATTTTTTAATGTTTCAATTGTTCGGATTTGGTACAGCATGATTGACATAGTCCATAAATCTCCATTCGGTGACCTTCTACAGCGAAGCCTGTGCTTTCTGATGCTGCTTTTTCAACCTCAACAAGTGGAGGATGGACGAAGTCAACGATAGATCCACAACTTTTACATATTGCATGATAATGATCTGATAAATCCGCATCAAAGCGGCTCGAGTCGTCTCCATAGGTCAATTCTCTTACTAGTCCCGCTTCAACAAACAAGCGCAGGTTATTATAAATCGTTGCTACGCTCATGCTTGGAAACGTCGGCGACAATGCCTTGTAAATATCATCAGCTGTTGGGTGGGATTTTGTATCCATCAGAAAACTTAAAATAGCGTGTCGCTGCGGGGTCATTCGCACGCCGTTCGTTTTCAATTGTTCTAACGCCAATTGTACGTTGGCAATCATTCCCCTCACGCCTTTCTTTTTTAATAATAATTCTATTGTACGTTTTGTTTTAAAGTTTTGTCAATGAATCGACCAAATCTACTCCCTAAGCAAAATGTAATCGGATGCATACAATTCAATCGCGTATTTTCCCGTTCCGCTGCGCATCGAAAGCTCCTTTACCTGCTCCTGATGCAGCGAATCGGTGTTGATACTACCAAAAGATACCTTGGCATGCACATTGTAATTCGCCTGCTTCGGAAGAATGACTTGCATGCTCCCGACGGTTGCCGTTAAATTCCAATTTCCATTTACATACTTCGATTGGATGAATAGATTGCCGCTTAGAGCAGTTGCGTCTATATTCCTCGTCGGATGAATGAGCGTAATATCGCCTTTTTTGCTTTGCGCTTCAATATCGCCTACCATACCATTCATATATATAGAACCGTTCTTGGTGGATGCTGTCGTTTTGCCGATAAGCGATCGCAAATGAATCGCAGCCGTATTCGTTTCAACCTTAATCATATTAGACGCTACAAAGTCCTGTAGCACAATTGCGCCATGCTCCACTCGCAGATTGATATCCTTAACAAAAACGCGCTCTCGCGGAACGATAATTTTCAAATTCATACGCGGATACTGATTGAGACTATAACGCGGCAACGAAGATTCAATTGAGATGCCTTCAGTAAATTTCACATCAACACTCGTTTGCGCTTTTACATCCAACGCTTGCTGCTCATTCGATGCTTGAACATACAATACGGGATAGATCGTTAATTCATCCACATCACCGCTTTGAATCCTAACATGCCCGTTCAAGTGTCTAAGCTGAAAGCTGTCCAGCTCATTAGCTGGCACTTTAATCGGAGTCAGCTCATAGCGGTAGCCAAGCTCCCCGTCTAGCTGTTCTTGATCAATAACAGGCGCATGAAAGCTCTCTAGCAGCTGAGCAGGATAATTGCTATATTCCATTACGACATACGAACTGAAAACGAGTATAAGCGACGTACATATCCCCCAAATATCCAGCGTATAGCCTGAACCAGCTCTCGTTTCCTTACGAAGTTGGTACAGCACCAACGCCAGCAGCTCGATCAACACAATGATCGGAAGCACAACTAACCAGTTCTTCCATTGAATGGGAGCCAGCTGCTGCAAAATGAGCAGGACGACGAGAATAAAAAGCAGCATAGCAGCGGATATACGAGCGATATACAGCTTGCCATTCTTTTGTTTGTGCAGCCTGAGCAACATATACAAGGCTATGCCTACTAGCAATACAGAAGGATAGAGGTCAATGATCAGCTGCTCCACAGGGTACATCTCATCAATAGGAAGCCAGCATGCAATGGTTAGGATAAATAAAATGCCTGCTACCCACAACCTCCACGGCGAGGAATAATGGTGCAGCTGATGCGCAGTTTGCAGACTGTTAAATACGGCATAAAAATAATGATAGGGAACAACAATCATCAAATAAGCAATGCTCAGCGGCTGCTCAATGACGACCATATGTAACAATGTATATGCAAGCGTTACATGGAATAGAAAGCTGCTTATTATAAAAATCGCTTTATCCCGCTTGCCGATTAGCCAATGACCAAGGCCTGGCAGTAAGATCGCCAGGCCAGCAATTATCCAATTGTTACGTCTTATTCGTACTCGATCCAACGAACGCCCTCCACCTGCTTCAAATCATGAATCAACGATACGATATCGTTCTGCTTGCGTTGAACATTGACAAGCATCGTCAACTTAATGAGTTTCCGATCTGGTACTGCGTCTTCAGCCTCAGTCTCATCTGCATCAGAAAGAATTAGCTTTTGCATGGTTGCCTTGTGTTCGTTTAGCTTTTCCTGAGCTGTTTTTAATAATGCGATATGATCATAACAGATCAAATGAATGCGATATTCATGCCTGTTTCGTATAAAACGCTGCTCTAGTTTATTAAACAGCCACAAGGTCAAGATCACCATCACGGTCACGGCGATTGAAGCATAATAAAAGCCTGCGCCAACCGCTAGCCCTATAGCCGCTACAACCCAAAGCGAAGCAGCAGTCGTTAAGCCTGATATTTTCTTACCTGTAAATAGAATCGTACCTGCTCCTAGAAACCCAACTCCTGTTATAACAGCTGCTGCTAGACGTGCCGGGTCGACACGTACATTCCACTCGTTTACGAAATCAGAAAAACCGTAAATAGAAAGCAGCATCATTAAACATGCGCCTACACAAACCAGGATGTTGGTACGAAACCCAGCAGCATGATTATGCTGCTCACGCTCAAAACCGATAATACCACCAAGTACTAACGCTATCACTAATCGAATTGTAATCTCACTTTCACTAATATACCAGGGACTCTCTAAAGCAATCAGCATATGTGTACTCCTTCTATTTTGTATAAAGTATTAAGAAGCTCGACAATAACGCGACTGCGCGATTTCATATCGAAATCGCGCAGTCGCGTTATCTATTTCTATATATATGCAACAACCAGGAAAAGCTTTACTGGGATTTCAAGCGGTCTACTAACAGCTTGTTAACTAGCGCCGGATTGGCTTTCCCTTTTGTTTCTTTCATGAGCTGACCTACTAGGAAGCCAATAGCTTTTTCCTTGCCTGCACGGTAGTCTTCAACCGATTGAGGGTTGCGCTCAATAACCGCATCAACAATAGCAAGCAATGCTCCTTCGTCGCTAATTTGAACAAGTCCTTGCTCCTCAACAATTTGCTGTGGCAGCTTGCCCGTTTCAAGCATCGACTTGAATACCGTTTTTGCAATTTTGCCGTTGATCGTGCCTTTCGCAAGAAGCTCCAGCATTTCGCCTAGACCTTGTCCGGTTAAGGCAACATCAGAAAGCTCCTTGTTGTTTTGATTCAAGTAACCAAGAAGATCTCCCATAATCCAGTTCGCTGCGCCTTTTGCATCCTTCGTATAGCTTAAGCTCTCCTCGAACAAATCAGCCAGCTTTTTAGAGGAGGTAATCACCTCGGCATCGTAACTGGACAGCTCGTACTCGGACGTATAACGTGCCTTGCGAGAATCTGGCAGCTCAGGAATCGATGCACGAACGGCATCCTTCCACTCTTGACTAATATGCAGCTTCACAAGATCCGGGTCTGGGAAGTAACGATAGTCATGGGCTTCTTCCTTGCCGCGCATCGAGAACGTTTTGCCTGACGCATCATCATAACGGCGCGTTTCCTGAACAACCTCTCCGCCCGCATCCAAAATCTCAGCCTGACGAATTTGCTCATATTCAAGACCACGCTGCACATTGCGCATGGAGTTCATATTTTTCAACTCTGCACGTATACCAAACTCTTTTTGCCCATATGGACGCAAGCTGATGTTGGCATCACAGCGCATGCTGCCCTCTTCCATCTTCACATCAGAAACATCACAATACAGCATGATGGAGCGAAGCTTTTCAAGATACGCCTTCGCCTCCTCTGGAGTACGAATATCCGGCTCGGATACAATTTCAATCAACGGCGTACCAACACGGTTAAAGTCTACTAAGGAAGCATAGCCGCCATCAATATGCGTTAGCTTACCCGCATCCTCCTCCAGATGGACACGCGTAATTCCGATCCGCTTAGTTTCACCATTTACTTCAATATCGATATAGCCGTGTTCTCCGATAGGTTGATCGTATTGAGAAATCTGATAGGCCTTTGGAGAATCCGGATAAAAATAGTTTTTGCGATCGAATTTGCTAATATCTGCGACTTGGCAGTTCAATGCCATTGCAGCCTTCATCGCATATTCAACAGCTTGACGATTCAGTACTGGGAGTACACCAGGATGACCCAGGCATACCGGACATGTATGCGAGTTCGCAGGCGCGCCAAATTCAGTTGAGCAGCCACAGAAAATTTTACTGTTCGTATGCAGCTCAACGTGAACCTCTAGGCCTACGACCGTCTCATATTTGTTCGTAGTCATTTTCATCTATCCTTTCGTCATCACGCAGAGCTTATAGCGTTGGGCGCTGCTTGTGGAATTCAGTATTACCTTCAAAAGCGTGAGCTGCACGCAATACTGTTGATTCATCAAATGCTTTGCCGATAATTTGCATGCCAATCGGCAGCCCGTCTGCTTGTCCGCAAGGAATGCTGATGGCAGGAACACCTGCAAGCGATACAGGGATCGTACAAATATCGTTAAGATACATCGTTAACGGATCGCCAACCTGCTCGCCAATACGGAATGCCGTTGTTGGCGCTGTTGGACCAATGATCAGATCATATTTTTCGAAAACCTGATCAAAATCCTGCTTAATCAAGGTACGAACCTTTTGTGCCTTCAAGTAATAGGCATCATAGTAGCCAGAGCTTAATGCGTATGTACCAAGCATAATGCGGCGCTTCACTTCAGGGCCGAAGCCTTGCGAGCGGGATTTGCGGTATAGATCAATTAAATTTTCCGGATTCTCGGCACGTACGCCGTAACGAACGCCGTCAAAGCGTGCAAGGTTGGAGGATGCCTCAGAGGATGCAAGCAAATAGTACGTTGCAATTGCGTATTCCGTATGCGGCAAGGAAACCTCTTCCCACGTAGCGCCAAGCGATTCGTAAGTTTTCAGAGCCGTCATCACGGCGTCCTTCACGCGAGGGTCGATCCCCTCACCAAGAAACTCCTTAGGAACAGCAATGCGCAGACCCTTTACATCTCCCGTTAAGGCTTCGCTGTAATTAGGAATCGAAACATTTGCAGAAGTTGAGTCACTTGCATCATAGCCCGCAATTGCTTGAAGCACATGAGCAGCATCCTCTACATTTTTCGTTAATGGACCAATCTGATCTAGTGATGAAGCAAATGCAACAAGACCAAAACGAGAAACGAGTCCATAAGTCGGTTTAAGACCTACAATTCCGCAATAAGCAGCCGGCTGACGAATCGAACCGCCAGTATCTGAGCCTAGTGAGAAATAGACTTGTCCTGCAGCAACTGCCGCAGCAGAACCACCGCTTGATCCTCCAGGAACATGATCAGTGTTCCAAGGGTTGCGAGTTGCAAAATAACTGGAGTTTTCATTCGATCCGCCCATTGCAAACTCGTCCATATTCAGTTTACCGATTGTTACTGTTCCTGCATCGCGCAGCTTGCGTGTAACAGTCGCATCGTAGATCGGGTTATAATTTTTCAGGAATTGGCTTGCGCAAGTCGTCAATAGCCCTTCCGTAACGATATTATCCTTAATGCCTGCCGGTAATCCGAACAAAGCGCCCTGCGCCTCTCCGCTGGCAAGCACTTGATCTAGCTCGCCTGCTTGCTTGCGAGCTTCTTGCTCATTCAATGTAATAAACGCCTTAATCGCATCATCCGTTTCAGCGATACGCTTGTAGGACGCATCGACTAACTCCGTAACCGAAAGCTCCTTGCTTCTAAGCTTCGCCCCTACTTCCTGTAAACTCAATTCAAAAGGTGACAACAGAAGTTCCTCCCTTCACTTTCTCTAATTATTCAAGCACCGCTGGTACTTTGATTTGATCATCTTCTTCATCTGGTGCGTTCAGGAGTACCTTTTCAATTGGCAAGGATTCCTTCTGCACATCATCACGCATCACATTTACCAGCTCAAATACGTGGCTGGTTGGCTCCACATTATCAGTGTCCAGCTCATTAAGCTTTTCAGCATATTTCAAAATCGCATTTAGCTGATCTGTAAACTGTGACTTTTCGGCATCCGACAGCTCTAAACGAGCGAGATTGGCTACATGTTCTACATCCTTCAA
Source organism: Paenibacillus septentrionalis (assembly GCF_042659865.1). Classification (NCBI taxonomy): domain Bacteria; kingdom Bacillati; phylum Bacillota; class Bacilli; order Caryophanales; family Paenibacillaceae; genus Paenibacillus; species Paenibacillus septentrionalis. The sequence continues at coordinate 55,086 of NZ_JBHSTE010000010.1, read as the reverse complement.
CGTTATGCTCATTCCATTACTCTCCTTCATCCATTCTTTCCTTTACGATGCGTATTTTTCAGCAGGCAATCGTCAAAAAAACTTAGTCGTATGTACATTCATGCCTTATATTATATCCTGCTCGAACCTAATATAGCAATGACCACAGCCTGAAACGACAGAAAAGGAGCGGTCTGGCTTTAATTCGCCGAGACTGCTCCTTTTTGCGCACGTATGATTAGCTGACTAGTGCATGTCTGAAAACCCGTTCAGTGTCCGCCTTTTCGCCCCCTGCTTCGTTCCGTTTCCTTGACGTAGCCCGGTACGCCTTCACAAACGCGCCTTGCATGGAACGAAAGTTCGGTAACGTTGCTGTCCTCTTAGACACGCCCTAAATCCATGCCTTCAAATTAATCTGGCGTATAAATTCCTCGCCATTCATTGGCGTTGTTTCTTGCTCTTCTGAAGCTTCTTCCTCTTCGCCGTTCATAATATAATGAAATAATTTCTCGTTATGAGTTGCAAGTGCATAATCAATAAGTGCTGCTTTCTCTACTTTCTCCGCTTCTTGCTTTATAAGCTCGACTTCCAGCTCAATATCTTCCTCAGGAACAGCGAAATTGCGATTCAGCGCAGGGACACGCACAACATAGTCAAATACATTATCAGCATTGCGGTCATATGCTATGATGTACCCGTACTCGCCGATCGGAAGCTTCTGCTCAAACTGATCCTCAATAAACACAACCTTGGACCCCAGTGGCAACATCAACCTCAACCCCTATGCTTAGCACATGATATGCTAATTTTAGTATGACTTCTATCCTACTAAACATTCTAGCATCTGTCTATTGTATGTGCATAAAATTTTTGTTACTTTGATTCATTGTCTTGATCGCTTTGGAGTTCCTGCTCAATAATAGGCGGCAGCTTCAAATTTGATTGTCCGACGCGTGATAAAATAAGCTTCGTAAATTCATCCTGCTCATCATGACTCTGCTTTTCCTTAATGATCGTAATTTCCTTGTGCAGTCTTTCCATTTGCTGATCAAGTACATTTGCTGCATCAGCAGCCTGTTTCAGCTCGCGAATAAGGTGTGCAGGAACGGCTTCATTGTACTTATAAAATATTTTATGCTCTAGGCTTGCCCAAAAATCCATCGCAATGGTTCGAATTTGAATTTCTACACATACCATTTCACGACCTGTTGTCATGACGACAGGAACACCAGCAATGAGATGAAGGCTCCTGTAGCCATTCGGCTTCGGATTTTTAATATAATCCTTAGACTCATAGATTTCAACGTCAAAATGCTTCTCCAGCATTTCCTGTATATGATAGATATCTGATATAAAGGAGCATGTGATTCGAATGCCTGCAATATCTTTAATGCCATGCCGGATGCTCTCAATCGAAAATGGAAGACCTTTTCGTTGAATTTTGCCAATAATGCTGTCGAATGCTTTTACACGAGACTTCGTATGCTCGATCGGATTGTAGTCATGCAGCAGTTGGAACTCTTCCTTTAAGATTTCGATTTTCGTTTCAAGCTCATTTAGCGCGAACTGATACATCATCATAACTCTTGTTACATCTTCTTTCAGACGCTTAAACTGCTCGACCTGATTCGAAATGATCTGATAATTTTCCATCCGTAATCTCCTCACTTGTCCTACTTTTGCAGCGTTTCACGATAAGACTTGTCATAATCATTGTATACGAAGGCTGGTTATGGGTGCAAATTACTCATGATCGTTTCGCTGTCTACCGTTATACGAATAGATTGTATAAATCTTTTTAAAGAATTTGTGAACAATAAGTAAGAAAAATGCTTGTCGAATGCGTGCTGCTCATGTAGAATCATGAAGGATTAAAAAAGAATATAGATTAAAGGAGCAATTTTTCCATGCGCAAAACAATTGGTGTAAATGAAAGACCTGCGCTTCCAATGTCATTCTTACTTGGCTTACAGCATCTTTTCGCGATGTTCGGCTCCACGGTGCTTGTGCCGAATATTTTGGGGGTCGACCCAGCCATCTGCTTGCTTATGAATGGTCTTGGCACAATTCTTTACATTTTCATATGTAAAGGACAAATCCCAGCCTATCTAGGCTCCAGCTTCGCCTTTCTTGCTCCCGCTACCGCTGTCATTACCAAGGAAGCTGGTGGCAGCTATGCAGAAGCACTCGGCGGCTTCGTCGTTGTCGGTATTATCTTCACGGTTGTTGCCCTTATTATTGCAAAGGCTGGTACGGCCTGGATTGATGTTGTCTTTCCTCCTGCAGCAATGGGCGCAATTATCGCGATTATCGGACTTGAGCTAGTTCCGGTTGCTGCCAAAATGGCAGGCTGGATTCGACCAGACAATCACGATCCACTTGTTCCTTGGACGATGGATCCTAAAATCGTCTTTCTATCTACAGCTACATTGCTAGTGACGGTTCTTGGCTCTGTCTTGTTCCGTGGCTTTTTACGCATTATCCCGATCCTGATCGGAATTATTTTTGGTTATGTATTATCCATCATTATGAAAATTGACACTTTCTCAGGGCTAAGTGATGCGCCATTTTTCAGCTTGCCTACCTTTACGGCGCCTTCATTCAACTGGATCGCTATTGCAACGATAGCGCCTGCAGCATTAGTAGTCATTGCTGAGCATATTGGACACCTTGTTGTCACAAGCAATATTGTAGGCAAAGATTTATCAAAAGAGCCAGGGCTGCATCGCTCATTGCTTGGCAACGGTATTTCTACACTAATTTCGGGCTTTGTAGGCTCTACTCCGAATACTACATATGGAGAAAACATCGGTGTACTTGCAATTACACGCGTATTTTCTACCTTTGTTATTGGAATCGCTGCTGTTATTGCGATTGCACTTTCATTCCTTGGCAAGTTCTCCTGGTTGATTGCACATATTCCAGAAGCGGTTATGGGCGGCGTATCGCTGCTGCTATTCGGGGTTATTGCTGCATCAGGCTTCCGCATGCTGATCGAATCCAAGGTTGATTACGCCAAGCCATCCAACATGTTTTTGACTACAGTCATCCTTGTTGTCGGATTAAGTGGTGTTACGTTAAAGATCGGGGATTTCGCAATGACGGGGATGTCGCTGGCAACCGTTGTCGGTATCGCGCTTAGCTTGTTATTCAAGGCTTTTGACAAATTCAAAATCTCCAACGATCACGAGGAATCCGCTCATTAACTTTAATTAGATAACTAAAAACAACAGTGCGCTACAGCTATCAGCTGCGATGCGCGCTGTTTTTGTTTTTCAAGTTCTTATTATAATAGAGCCACTCAATTCCGCTAGTCATTACACAATCAAATACATAGCAATAAAAATGGTCAGCAATAGATCCCATTCTGTTGTAATGCCTTCTAGAGAAACAACAAAATGAAAGAGATCGTTCAGATTGTCAGCTTTCACTGATTTTCCGAACGATCTCTGAAATTGAACTGCTATTATTGCTGCTACTTTATCGCCTCTACAAATTGCTTCAGCGCTTTCTCCAAGACAAAGCGTGGACAAGCAAGATTGACACGCAGCCATCCCGCTCCCTCTTCTCCAAAAGTAGAGCCTTCATTAAAAGCAACCTTCGCTTTCTTATGCATCAGTTCTTTTAATGTCGCTGGATCTTCACTAATCGCACGGCAATCAAGCCATAGTAGATATGTCCCTTCGGAAATAAGCGGCTTAATCATTGGAGCATGCTCCGCCAAATATGCCACAGCAACATCCATGTTTTGCTTCACATAAGCAAGAACATCCTCAAGCCATTGCTCCCCCTCATTATATGCTGCCTGCACCGCATCCTGCGCAAAGTGGCTGGCCATATGAATGCTAAGCACCTTGACTCGCTGATCAAATTTGGCACGCAGCTGGGGATTGGAGATCACTGCAAATGAGGTATGCAAACCTGGCAGGTTAAAGGTTTTAGTAGCAGCAAGCGCTGTAATCGTAATGCTAGCTGCTTCTTCAGACAATGAAGCAAATGGCGTATGTGGATGTCCCGGGAAAGTAAGATCACAATGGATTTCATCCGATACAACGATCACGTTATATTTCAACGCAAGCTCGGCCAAACGCTCAAGTACGCTGCGCTCCCATACCCGTCCACCTGGATTATGCGGGTTGCACAGAAGCATCAGCTTGGCCCCAGAAGCGAACAGCTCCTCTAGCTGCTCAAAATTCATTTCGTAGCGTCCATCCACAATCTTTAGCGAATTGCGTGCTACTTTTCGATTATTGCCTGTAATGACATCATAAAACGGGTAGTACACTGGCGATTGCAGCACGACCGCATCTCCTAGTTCAGTGAACAAATCAACAGACAGGCTTAATGTCGTAACAACGCTCGGCACATCAATAATCCAATTTTTTTGTATCGACCAGTTATGACGACGCTCAAACCAGCCCGTTATTGAATCCAAATATTCATTCGTTCGAATGGAGTAGCCATATATCCCTAATTCAGCGCGTTCCTTCACGACTTTTTGCACAGCAGGCGGGCTAGGAAAGTCCATATCTGCTACCCATAGCGGCAAAATGCTCTCATCTCCGAATAACGGACCAACCTGATCCCACTTATAGGAACGTGTATTACGACGATCAATTAATTCATCCAAATTATAGCTCAAGCTCCACACCTCACTAGTCTTAATATATATGCTATTATCGTAGCATGTTTGCAGCAGTTAGCCAACGGCTGCAGCCGTTATCTTCGTGAGACATAGGGGCTGCTTTCTACGTAAAAACGCCACGGATAATCTCTCGCTTCTCCACTATTCGGAATACCAATTCGCGGGCCAGCTGTAATCCTTTCATATTTTTTCCCTTCACCAATCCACAATGGACGCTCAATTACACAATGACCGTAATCTTTCATCGTAATACCAAGCGCTTTGCACAGCTTCCCCGGCCCGCTCGTAAGCTCACGATCGCCTTTTACCGTACCTCTCCGCTGCCGCATCAGCTCAATTCCGATACAGGGCTCAACCGCGCGAATCAGCACTGCCTGCGGCTCACCTACATGAGCCGCAACGACGTTGACCAAGCAATGCGTGTGCATTTGATAAGTATAGATATAGCCGGCTGGGCCAAACATGACTTCTGTACGTGGTGTTCGTCTATTGTTATAGCTATGTGCGGCACGATCCTCCGGCCCCACATAAGCTTCTGTTTCAACAATAAAACCGCCTGCTATCCCTTCCTCTGTCTCCTTCACAAGCAGCTTGCCGACCAACTGCTCTGCTAATTGCAAAGAGGGCTTAGCGTAAAATTCAAGGGGCAATGGGGCAAATTCCATGTGGTTTTTCCTCCAGCAATTTAATTACAACCATCATACACAAAAAGAGGCTAGTGCAAAAGCGATTCGCTTATGCGCCTGCCCCGGTAAGTTGATCTTCTTTCTATCAATACGTCTAAAGCTCGCTTAGCATAATCGAATGAGGTGCTGCAAGCTGCTTTAAGCTTCCTAAATCTCTATCGTACATATAGCCCTCTATCTGGCTCGATCTGCCTTTAAAGGTGACCAGAAGCATTCTGCGAACTACAGCTTCATCTGTTACATAGATCGCGTAGAATTGACTCCAGTCCATGATGTTTTCCTGCTCGACCAATCCCTTTTCTGTTATGAAATGTGTAATGTTGCGTGTTGGGTATACAATATACACTAGCAGCATGATGCCGATTTCAAGCACAGTAAGCTCCTCAATCCCAAGCCCCGCACGCCATCTATCAACGATCATCCAGCTATACAGAAAAAACGCTACTACTGCTGCTGCAATCAGCAGCCGATCGAGCTGTTGCATACGCCGATCTGTGTGCTGGTGAAAAAAATGTACAGAGCGCGACTCTAGTATAATGCCGGATGTTTTAATTCTAGCGATATAGAGGGCAACACATTCTCTATAAATAAACAGAACAATGCAACATCCTATGCTGCTTAATACAATCCATTCCATAGTCTGCCTGCGCCCCTTTCAACCATTCATTTCGTTTTACTAGCCAGTATTCTCATATTCTAGCTTTGTCATACCTGATATCTGTTGTAATCCATGCATACTATACTATATTGCTAGTTTTATTAATGTATGTATGAGTAGTCTGCATTTTTATTGAGCGTTCATGTTCCAATATCTATATTTGGTAGCCCAGACTTCGACTTACTGTCGAGTACGCTTGCCCTTCGACAAGCTTCATATAAAAAACACCTCCAATTGCTAGGCATATCTAACAACTGGAGGTGCAGCGCAATTAACTCTGCTTGCTATTCATCATATTAGATTATGGCTCTCTTGTAATTTCAAGATAACCATTGGACCAGAAAATATCAGCGGCTAATGCCTGTGCCATGTCTCGTGCCGGAACAAATGTAATGCCGTTGCGTGTTTGTACAGGGGATGACCACTGCACTTGTTCGCCATTAATAATAGCCGTTTGGCTGCCAACCTGAATTTCAATAGTAGTGTTGGTTGCATCATCATAAAGCACAATTCGATTGCTAGCCTTATCAACGGATACCTTTCCTCCAAACTCCTCAATAATTTCTCGAGCAGGAATCATTGCTTGCTTCTGCTTGTTCACGTACACTGCATAATCCCAATCGGCATCGACATAGCTCCAATACGTTTGCTCCGTAATATGTGCTTCGTCGCGCAGCATGTTATAGATCCACGAGCCTTCTTCAAATAGACGAAGAATCTCATAACCTTGCATGTACTCCAGCGATTCAATACTAACTGTTCCAAGTGAAATTTTAGGCTCATTCGCTATTACTTCACCGTTAATATTCCATTGCTCAGCGCTTGAAGATAGCGTAAAGCCTTCGAAGCCTTGCATTCCTAGCTCCTCTTGAAGCTGTTCATCCAAACGATAATCAATAGAGAAGTTCTGCTTCCGAACATTAAGACTAGTATCAATTCCATAATGGAATGAAACCTTGAGCGAATCATTAAGAACCTGTTTAAGTGTCTCTTCATCCTCTGTCTCTATCTCATTCATAGAAAGCTTCAGCTCTTGCAGCGCTTGAATTAACTCTTCTACAAGTTGATCTTTAAGCTCCTCGGGCGTCAACTCAGCCTCATCCTCAACTCCATATAAATCCGATTCTTCATCTACAGCTTGATCGATGAATTCATCATACTCATCGTATTCTTCATCGTACAAGTAAGGATCAGTAGCGCCAAAACCTAAGCTCGCAAAGCGCTCTTCGTGCTCGAGTGCAATTGTGAAAATTTCATTCAGCAGCTTCTCAAGCTCCTCGCGATCCTTCAAGATTGCATCAATCAGATTTTTTATCCAGTTCCAAAGCTCCATCCCTTTTAGCTCACCTTGCAGATTGAACAATGGTACGGATTCTCCATTAATAACCTCTGTGGAAGTCTCGACTTTCAAGCGCTCTATATTAGGCAGACGACTAATGCTGTAATCTGTAATCAAATCAGTAATCTGCTGAATAGCAGCTACAAGCTCTTCATCCTCCACATTCATAGCAGTTGGCTCGTCACCATAAAGCTCACTATAGCTAATCCCATATTCAGATTCATAATATTTCTCTCTAAGGATCTTCTCTTGCTCTCCAGTCAAATCAAATGAGAATGAACGTTTTGCACCATCAAGTGAAAGCACCATCAATTTATCAGTCATTCTCAACTCAAATCCTACCTTCGATTCGTCACCAAAAATAAAAGCGCCTTTCATCGAAGCATGTGTTTCATCTTGCAGCTTATATTGATCGATCACAAGCTTAATATTGGTAAATTGGCGCAGTGCAGCTGCCACTGCATCAATATCATCCTCTGATGCTTGTTCGATGATCTTCGCCTCATCAACATGAAGCTTAAATTCCATTTGATATTTGCCCTCAGCAGACGTTACCTTGGTCATATTTTTAATGACCTGATTCACATCAAGGCCCGACACTGCTTGACATCCCGCAGCGACAAGCATAGATAAGACCATAAAAACGGCTAGCACTTTTTTTAGTGTAAATTTCATCAAATAAGTACCCTCCTTATGATAATAACTAGGAAAAATCATACCATTATGAGGAAATTCTGTATATGATTTTTTTGATTTACACAATTACAATGGGTGATTAGATATAAAGTTGTAACTCTATGAAATCACTAGCTACTACATTAAAAAAGGGTTGTTCACTTGATCAGTAAAAACTGCCCCTCTGAACAACCCTTTATTGTTTCTGATGGATACCTACGAGCGCTTCCATTCAAAGCCGATGTTGTCCAGGAAGGCACGTGCAAGCACCATATGTCCAGCAGCGGTTGGATGGACGCGATCCCATGCTAAGGTAGCGGAATATAGCTCCTCCAGCACCACATTAAAGGCTGCCTGCGTATCGATAAAGATGACATCAAATTCTTCAGCTATTTTCCGTACAATGGCTCCATATTGATCCATTGCCGCTCGCATGCCGTCCTGTTCATTGCTCTCCAAATAAAATGGAGTCATCAGGACGAGGCCCTTCACCGTCGGCTTTGTCTCGCTTACTAATTTACGAAGAGTCGCTTCATATTCGTCTGCATACACATGCCACTCTTTTATAAATGGGACATCGAATTGACGCCATACATCGTTAATACCAATCATAATGGACAGCCAATCCGGCTTTTGATCGAGCACATCCTGCTGCCATCTACCATCCAGATCACGTACAGTATTTCCGCTAGTCCCTTTATTGACGACACGTATGGCTAAATCAGGATAGACAGCCTGCAGCAACGCATCAACAAGGGATACATACCCTTTGCCCAGCGCGCCAAACAAGCCTTCCCCCTCTGGTTTTTTGCGTTCACAATCTGTAATCGAGTCCCCGATAAATAATAACTTATCACCCTTGCTTAACAACACGGCACCCATCTCCTTATATAATCAGACTATGATTCAGGATACTTGAACAGCTATGTATTAAACTGCAACTACATTTTACAGCATGTTTGATGGAATGAGCTACCTTATTTTGTACACGAATAACTAAAATAAGAAGCAGCTCTATGAAATGCATCCAACAAGCTAGACTTCGTAGTCTAGTCGCTGGAATCTACTTCAAGGCTGCTCCGTCAACAATACCACCGCGAGCTGTATTGATTAGTATCGCATTTGGTTTCATAAGCGCCAGCTCTTCTTTTTCAATCATATGATAGGTTTGCGGTGTAAGAGGCGTCATGATAAATAAGAGACTGTGGAGCTTACGAGGATACGATAAACTTTTCATTTAAACTGCTGTTGCGCGCAGCATGCTTGAATGAACCAATCGCATACTGGATTGCCCGCTCCTGTCCGATTACACATACAAATTGCTTGGCTCGTGTATAGCCCGTATAAAAAATACTATTGTCCAGCATATGAGCATGCTCCTGCATGACGACCATAATGACAGCAGGCCACTGCGAGCCTTGAGATTTGTGAACGGTCATGGCGTAGCAATGGTCGAGTTCATCCAGCCCATCTGCATACATCACATAGCCATCCTCATAGCGAACGACAACAACGGCTTCCTCCGTTTCGCCGCGCTGCACCATCATAATTTCCTCTATAATACCGCACTCGCCATTGGTAATGCCAAGCATATCCGGGTTATCAATGTATTCGCCAGCCTCGGTTTTACTGTACCATTTCATCGCGTATTGATTCGCAGTGTGAATCACCTTATCGCCACGCATAAAATACAGCGTCTGCGTCTCAGTCGTTCCATCCTCATTGATGATTCTCGTAAATTTACAATTCTCAACCTTTAGCTCTTCCGCCCGATTATTAAACGCCTGCTGGATGAGCCAATTCATCACATACGTGCCCGCTTCTCCTTTTCGCTGCGGACAAAGCACTTGAATATCCTCAAGCGTGTAGCCCTTCGTCTCGATCAAGCGAGCGATTGAGCGAAGCAATGTCGTCTGCATGCGGGACGCGTCAGGCTGGGCAATAACGAAGGCATCGCCTGTTGCTGCTTGATGCTCAATCGACTTGCCTTGAATAATCCGAGTCGCATTCGCGACAATGCCTGAATCCTTGCCTTGGCGCTTTACTACATCAAGCGTAACAACTGGAATAACGCCGCTCTGGATCAGATCATGCAATACATTGCCAGCACCGACGCTTGGCAGCTGCTTCGTATCGCCCATGAAAATCACCTTGCAGTGCGGCGGAATCGCGCTGAACAAATGCTTGGCAAGCACGATATCAAGCATGGAGCTTTCATCAAGCACAAGACAATCAATCGGAAGCGGTACTTTTTCATTATACTCGAAGCCCTGTTGCGGATTGTATTTCAGACCGCGATGGATCGTTGTACATGGCCGCCCCGTAGCCTTCGCCGCTACCTTGGCAGCCTTCCCTGTAGGCGCATATATATTGACCTGAAACGGCAAATTCATGCTTTTATACTGCTGCTCCAGCATATCCAAAATAATATTAAGCGTAAACGTCTTGCCGCAGCCCGCACTTCCGTTCAAAATATACATCCCGCCACTCTGCTCAGTAAACGTGAGCGCTGCCTCAATCTGCTTCTGCTCCAGCTGCAGACCTTTTTCCTTCATATATGCCTCAAGACGACCCGCTGCATCGGGAAAATCCATCGTCGGATGCAGCAGTATACGCAATATAGACGCTGCTACCTTCAGTTCCGCCACATAGATCTCTGGCAAATAAACTCTGCCCTCGTCCAGCTTCAGCTTGTCCTTCTCAATAAACTGCTCGAGTAGGGCATTGATGGTTGTCGGGTCAAAACGAATGCCTTCGGCATCTTGCTCATTTGGCGGCAGATCCAACGTCTGCTTGACTCTCCCTATCAACTCATCCCGCATGACGAAGGAATGTCCCTCATAGGATGCTTCTCGCAGCACATAACGAACCGCGGCAATCATGCGGCTGCGCGAGGACATGTCGAAGCCAAGTTCTTGCGCAATGCGATCACAGCGCCTAAAGCCAAAGCCTCTTACTTTTTTGGCGAGCACATAGGGATTGCTTTCAATGATCGCATCAACTTGCTGCCCTAGCTCAGCAATCAGCTTTTTGGATTGATTAAGACTTAGTCCCCAGCCCTGCAGCTTAGCAAGCAAATCAAAATTCCCACCCATTAGCTTAAGCTGCTTGCTCCATTCTTCCGCTTGCTTGACACTAATGCCGGATATTTCCCTGGCAATACGCTGAGGGTCCTCTGCTAACTGTTCAAGCACACTATCGCCATAATGCTCAAGCAGCGTGTAAGCTCGTTTGTCCAGCCCGTCCAAGCTTTGCAGCAGCATAATGATGCCTTCAGCTGTGACAGGTCGGTTGAACTGAATGTGCTCCACTGCAATCTGCTTCGTATCTTTATAGGAAACGACCTTGCCTTCTATCCAATAGCTCTGATCCGGCTTCAATGCAAATGGAAATACGCCCGTCAGCCGAAAGCTGGTTCGTTTATCCTCTATACAGACATACGCGGCAAAGCCGGTATCCTCATTTTCATATAACAGCTCGGCAATCGTCACCTGGCGCTTCACATATTGCTGCTCCTGCAGCTCGCTTAGCCACTCAGGCAGGCGCTGTTTGCTTAACTTCCAACTCATTTCATCACCTACTTATATGGTGTCATTATACAATGTCACGTCATGGAATGGAACGCTTGTTCGATGAATAAGGTTACTACTAATAAAAAACAGAGATCCGGTGCCAGCGATAAATGCTTTTACCTAAGCATTCCTGCTAACAACGTTCTCTGTTTCCTAAGTCAATATTGTCTATCTTTCTAGTAAAACCAAGTGACATGACATCTCTATATTCGAGCAGTTATTGCTCCTTTATCATCCGATTCGTGAGCGAGCCCAGCTTCTCAATTTCAATCGTCACGACATCGCCGTCCTTCAACCATTCCAGATGCGGCTTTCGATGGCATTCCTTACCGTCAAAGCCGTTAAATACAACGCCCTCAGGAGTACCAGTAAGGATTAGATCACCAGGAACAAGCGTCATATGCTGAGAAATATAGCTGATAATCTCCCTGCAATCAAAAACCATATCCGAGGTGCTGGAATGCTGACGAAGCTCACCATTTACGAGACAGCGTATCGTCAAATTATTCGGATCGCCTACTTCATCTGCGCTGACCAAATAAGGGCCGACAGGACTAAACTTATCGCAGTTTTTGCCAAGCAGCCATTGGTGAGTACGGAATTGCAGCTCTCGAGCTGATAAATCATTGACGTTGCAATAACCTAGCACATAATCCAACGCCTCTTCCTTCAACACGCGCTTGGCCTCTTGTCCAATAACAATTCCAAGCTCTGCTTCATAATCAACCTGAGAGGAATTGAACGGCAGCGGAATGCTCTCTTGATGTGCTGCTATCGTGTTAGGAAATTTATTAAATAAAATCGGTATCGTCGGAATCGGCATATTTGACTCCTCTGCATGCTTGCGATAGTTCGTACCTACACAAATGATTTTGCTTGGAGCAGGCACACAAGGGCCATAAGCAAGCTGCTTCTCATCTAGCCATAGCTCGGGGTCAGCTGCTAGCTGCTCGTAATTAGCAGAAATATAAGCCTGCAGCTGCTTTAGCGCTTCAACACCGCCATAGACCGCCTGCTCAATCGTCACGGCTAGCTGAGCGTCTGGTTCAGGTAAAACGTTACGTGCTGCCTTGTTCACATCAAGCACACCCTGTTCAAGCAATACTCCGAGCGTCTGCTTACTATCCTGATAATAGCTTAATAGTTTCATTGCGCACATCCTTTCCCTTTTGTTTCATTATAAGGAAAGTAACCGACTTTTACCAAATTTGCTTATCCGAAGCATTATAACAGCGTGCGGCATACTTGCCTCAAGGATGACAAGCTGGGCTCACTAAAAAAACGACTGCTGATCGAGCCTCCTTTACCCTTCAATAAAACAGGCAATGGATTAGCTCAACAGCAGTCGGTTATGAATAGCTTCTATGACACGTCAGACTCGCCAGATGGCAGCTCAATCGGCGTCGCGGGATCAACTGGAATGCCAAGCTTCGGTGTATGATCATCATTCCATGAAAAACGCTGCATGCGAATCTCACGATTCCAGCCTGCTCCTTGATGCTTGGCAACATGGTAAACGATCCAATCCTCTGTATCGTCAGGAGAGGTTGTGAACGAAGCATGACCCGGTCCATACAAGCCATTGCCCGATTGAAAGATAGGTTGACTTAGCTTGCTCCACGAAACAGGGTCTAATAGGTCACTCGTTTCATGAGCTGTAAGCAGCCCTAGACAATAATCATCGGTCCAGCTGCCGCTTGCGGAATACACGATGTGAATGCTGCCGCCACGAATGAGCACCTGAGGACCTTCATTCACATGCGGGTTATGATTCGTTTCCCATGCAAAGGTTGGTCTAGCGATTTCTACCCGCTGCGAGTCTATCGTCCAAGGGTTGCTCATATGCGCAATGTAGATCAACTGGCTCACATTCGTATCGCCTTCCCAGCCCGACCATATAAAATACAGCTGCTCGTTATGCTGCAGCACTGTTCCATCAATGGCCCATTTTCTCGTATGATCCGTAATCTGACCCTTTTCCTCCCATACTCCTTCGAGTGGATTGGAGGAGCGATTTTCCATCACATACATGCGATGATTCACATTATCCCCGTCATCCTTGGCGTAGTAAAGATACCATGCGCCTTGAATGTAATGAAGCTCAGGTGCCCATATGTTGCAGCCTTCGGGATAAACAACACGACTTGGCGCATTGCCAATACCGGAAAGCGTGCGGGATCGCCATATCGTGACATTGCTGCCTGTCGTTTTAGTGAAGTAATAACAGCCATCCGAATGCTTATACACCCACGGATCGGCCCCGTTCTCTGCGACAAGGCTGTAAAAAGCTGTTTCGATTGACTCTGACATATGAAAGCCTCCTTCCGTCTACTTTCCGGTCATAATATCGCGAATCGCCTCTAATGGTGCTTTTAGCTGACGATCATACGTAAGCAGCCCGTTAATTTCCTGTTCTACATCGGTAAGCTGCGTATAACAATAGCCTTGAATGACTGGTGAGGAAAACATCGGATCAAGGACCGCTTTTAGCCGCTTAAGGAAGTCTTCCTCATTGTCTGCTCCAGAGTAGCCCCAGCCTTCCCACTCACTCTTCTTATACGCAATACCGCCAAATTCGGAAATGATAATCGGCTGGCCTTGGTAGCTGGCTCCGCCTACAAACAACGGTTTGCCTGCCGGCATAAACTTCAGAGTAGATTCAACAGATGAATATCGCTGCTCCAGCACTTCCTGCCTGCTTTCGTAGTCGTGAATCGTCAGCATATCTGTTGTCATATGCTCCCAGCCGTCGTTGTACACAACAAGTCTTGTTTCATCAAGCGATTTCGTTAGATGGTACATCGCCAAGCCATGCTGCTGTTGACGCTTGTCGGCTAGAGCATTCGGAATGCCCCAGCTCTCATTAAGCGGCACCCAGGCTACGATAGAAGGATGATTGTAATCACGGTCAATAATTTCCTGCCATTCCTTTGTAAAGCGTCTTACATATTCCTCGGAATACTCATAGGCATTCGCCGCCTCGCTCCATACGAGAAGTCCCAGCTTATCGCACCAATAGAGGAAACGCGGGTCCTCCGTTTTTTGGTGCTTGCGCACGCCGTTGAAGCCCAGCTCCTTCATCCACTCAACGTCCTTCTTCAGATCCTCATCTGTTGGCGCAGTCAGCACGCCGTCTGGAAAATAGCCCTGATCGAGCACCAAGCGTTGATAATATGGACGGTTGTTCAAGCACCACTTGCCAGCCTCAACCGATACTTTGCGCATGCCAAAATAACTGTCTACTTCATCTACGCAAACATCGCCACGCAGCAATCGGAACGAAATATCGTACAAATGCGGATGCTCAGGACTCCATAAGCGACCGAATCCATGCTCCGTGAAATCATTAAGCCCAATCGAACGCAGCTGCTGGGCTGAAGTGACGCTGTATACATCCTCTGCTACTGGGCTGCCCTCATACGATACGTTGACTTGCAGCTTGAAATTCTCTGAGCTGCTATAGCCCTCAATAAAGGTGCGAATGCGAATTTCATTACGGTCAATATCCGGCGTAAGCATGACCTTATGCAAATGCTCTGCGGACAGCGGTTCAAGCCAAACGCTCTGCCAGATCCCAGTCGTGCGCGTATAGAAAATGCTTGCCGAATGCTCTCGCCAATACTGCTTGCCTCTAGGCAGCGTCACATCTCGGCTGAAATCCTCTGCGCGAACAACGATAACATTGTCGGTACCCGACAAAAACGAGGTAATGTCTGCCTGGAACGGCGTATGTCCTCCTTCATGAATAGCTGCTAATTGTCCATTCACCCATACTTTAGCGATATAATCGACCGCTCCAAAATGAAGCACGATACGCTTGCCGTTCCATTCGTTCGGCACTGCGAAAGACTTGCGATACCAGACCACATCGTGGAACGACGGATCGTTGATGCCGCTTAGCTTGCTTTGAAAGGCAAACGGAACATTGATGTTCTGAGTAAACGGAGCATTAGACTCTGCTTGATACCAGCGTGCCTGCTCTCCTTCGTTATGATCATCAAAGCAAAAATCCCATTCTCCGTTAAGGCTTAGCCACTGGCTGCGAACAAATTGAGGTCTTGGATATTCCAAGCGAGCGATTGCATGAGATTGATTCAAGGTCATGTATGAACACCACTTTCACATTATGTTTAGGACGTGTCTGACAGAGTTCTCAGACTCGCCCCAGTTAATTACTGTCATTGATTGCTATTATTACTGAATCAAAGGCAAAGCCTAGACCCAGTCTTACCCCTTAATGGAACCAACATATACCCCTTTTACAAAATACTTTTGCAAAAATGGATATACCATTAGAATCGGAACTGTCGATACAACAATTGCACAATACTTCACCAGCTCACGGAAGGCCGTTGAGCTTTCGGCGCTGTTAATGACAACCCCGCCGGCACTTCCTATCGTTGTAGCAGTTGAATCGTTGGCGACCAAAATCTCCTTCATCAGCAGCTGTAGCGGAAACAGCTCCCGATCCTTAAGAAGCACCATCGCATTAAACCACGAATTCCAGTTGCCGACCAAGTAATACAAAAAGATAACGGCTAGTGTCGCCTTGGACAACGGCAGTATAATTTGCACCAATATTTTAGCCTGACTAGCTCCATCGATTGTAGCGGCTTCCTCCAGCTCGAGTGGAAGCGCCTGAAAGCTCGTTCTTAATATAATAATGTTCCAGGTGCTTAGCGCAGTAGGAAGAATCATAGCCCACAGGTTATTGTATAGACCGATGTCCTTCATAAGCAAAAACCATGGAATCAGACCGCCGCCGAAAAACATCGTGATCGTGATCAAAATCATAATAAAGTTCTTAAAGTACATCTCTCTGCGCGATAGCACGAATGCGCCCATAATGGTCATAATCATATTGACCAACGTACCGAGACCGACATAGATAATTGTATTGCGATATCCGATAAGCAGGCTGCTGTCCTTGAATACGAGCTTATAGCCATCCAACGTGAAGCCGAGCGGCTTAATAAGCGCTCCCTTATGCGCCATTAACGCTACTGGGTCGCTGACTGAAGCGAACAAAATATGAATCAGAGGATACATACAAACAAAGGTCAATGCACTAAGAAATGTATAATTCAAGGTATTAAAGGTTATGTCACCAAACGATCGCTGTCTCATTATGCTGTTGCCCTCCTTCTTACCATAGGCTTACCTCTGACGTGCGGCGAGCGATGCGGTTCGTTGCCCATAGCAGCACGAAATTGATAATGGCGCTGAATAAGCCTACTGCTGTTGAGAAGCTTAAGCTGGCCTCTCGAAGACCTCTTCGATATACGTATGAGGCAATAACATCCGCTGTATCATAGGTTAATGGGTTGTATAAAAGAATGATTTTCTCATAGCCGGATGCCATTAAGCCGCCAACTGCAAAAATAAACAAAATGACAATGATCGGACGAATTTGCGGAAGCGTAATATGCCACATTTTCCCTAGTCTTCCTACCCCATCAATATCAGCCGCTTCATAAAGCGATGGATTGACCGTACTCATCGCAGCCAAATAAATAATGCTGTTCCAGCCGATATCCTGCCAGATGCCCGAGAAGGTGTAGATCGGTCTGAAAAATGAGGAGTAGCCAAGTAATGAGGTATACTCCTTGCCCGTAATTAGCTGTACGATCTGTGTAATAATACCTTGATCTGCTGTGAAAATATGAATGATCCCGCACACAACGACAAGCGATATAAAGTGCGGCATATACGTGATCGTTTGTACGACTCTTTTGAACTTGCTGCTGCGTACTTCATTTAATAGAAGAGCTAGTATAATAGGGGCGGTAAAGCCGAACGCAATTCCCCATACATTGAGCATTAATGTATTTTTAACAACACGCCAAAAATAAGGACCTTGAAAAAAGTCGATAAAATGCTTAAAGCCTACCCAATCGCTTTGTGCAAAGCCGAGCAGCGGCTTGAAATCCTTAAAGGCAATTAATACGCCCCACATTGGACCGTAGCAAAATACGATATACCATACAACAACTGGAATCGCTAATAAATAAGCGAACCAATGCTTGTTGAAGTCCTTCTTCAGTACCGTTCCGAGTGAACGAGAGGTAGAGGCGCGTGGAGCGCCTCTAACTTCCGGGTTTGTCTTCATAACTATGCACCTGCTTTTCGTTTCTTGAATGACCAAACCTGCACGACCTGCTTCATGATTGCCTATCTATTGTTATAGCGATCCAATGCTGCTTGATGGATGCTTAAGAACTCTTCCAAGCCCATTTTTTGTGCTTCGCTTAAGAATCTGTCATACGCATCAACTGGCAATTCTCCTTTAATAATTTTTGCAAAGTACTCATTACGCAGTGTAGATAGTTGATTGCCCAGCTCAGCCTCGCGCGATGCTTCCTCCGTTGTAAAGGAGATAGGCGGCATCGCTACGCTTGCATCCATGTTATCCGTCCACAGCTGACGAATATCTCCAGAATAGCTGCCTTCCGCAACGATAAGCGGATTGGAGTTGTGCTCGTCACGAATATTAGCCCAGCTATGTCTGCGATATTTGTTAAGGGCTACTGCAACTGGCTGTCCGTCTGGATCGTTGTAAATATAGCTTTCCTTATGGTAGTAAGGCTTGCCTTCCTCGTCGATCAAATGCACCGTGCCGTACTCGCCGTAGTTCAACAGCTCCCAGCCTTTTTTCGTATAGTTAAAATCAAGCCATGCCATTGCAGCCTCTACGTTTTTGCTTTGTGTTGTAATAGCAGCGGAAATTCCTGTACGCTTAAAGTTACGATACGTCGTAGCGGATTTATCGCCTTCATTTAATACCGGGTTCAACGCTCCTACGAAGTCGATATTGTTTTGCTGCTTCCAGAAGCTCCACATCGTATCTGGAGAATCCATCATCGCTGCTGTTTTGTCAGAGATCGCTGTTGCCATACGTTGGTTGAAGTCTGCAGTTGCCCAGTCACGGTTAAGCAGACCTTCCTTGTTCCATTTCTGCATCGTTTCCAGGTACTGCTTCGCAAGTGGCTGCGCTGGTCCCCAGCCTACTTTGCCGTCTTCAGCTAAAAACGTCCAATCCCATACACCAAAAGCACCATTCAAAATACCTGTAAAGATCTGTCCATAGTTTGATCCATAGTTAAGCGGTTCTGAGTAACCTACTTCTTTTGCTTTCGTTAGGAAGGCATACCATTCATCGATCGTATTCGGTACTTCCATTCCCGTTTTCTCCAGCGCCTCCTGCTTAATCAACATACCGAACCACATCCATTCGGAATAAGGCGCAAGACCGTAAAATCCGAGCAATCTGCCATCATCGGTAACACTTGTTTTTCTTCTAACTTCATCAGAGTTTCTCCAAGCTGTGTAGTTTGGCGCATGCTTCTCCATCAAGTCAGTCAGATCAAGAAACGCACCATCGTTGACTCCAGCATTAAATCCACCAGGGTAGCGCTCAGGCTCCATAATGATATCTGGAAGATCGCCAGATGAAATCATAAGTGTAAATGCATCTGCCTCTTGACCAATCGGTGGTGTAATAAAGTTAACCTTGATGCCAGTCAGCTTCTCAACCTGCTTCTGAATCGCATGAGCGTTCATATCCGGAATGTCGGAATGTGCAGGCATCCATACGTCAAGCACAACCTCTTCCTTGAACGGGTACGCGGAATAGTCACTAGGTATTACTTCATCAAACGGGTCTCCGAGATATGTATCGTTCAACGTCAAATTAACCAAATCAATTTGCTCCTGAGTTGGAGACTGATTGCCACGAATGTCTGCGCTTACATCTTCAAAAGAATGAACATTGGGTGTATTCGTTTCAGCCGATTCTGTTTCTTGATTGCCATTGTTGCCTGCAGGTGGAGTCGTAGAATTGCCGCTGCATGCCGTAACTAAAGCGATGATGAGCAGTGAGATAATGAGCATATTGAGCTTGCGGTTTGGATATTTCATTTATAAATCCCCCTTTATTTCATTCATTAAATTTGGTTTGTTACAACTTATCTGAAACATTGGATATGGCATGACCTGTTATCTTAGCTGCAGCGCTATGCGTGGCTGATTGAAGCTTCACCTGATGGCACTTTAATTTCGCTATCTGTAGACAGCGGAGAACCGAATTGCGGGCTGCCATCCTCCGACCAAGTGAAGCGCTGAATGCGCAAGCTTCGCATCCCGCCTTCCGAACGCTTCATCTCTGTCTCTGAATAAGAATAGGCGTGATAGACGAGCCAGTCCTCCGTCCCATCTGGAGAGGTTGTAAAGCTGTTATGTCCAGGAGCATAAACGGACTCGGCAGCATTTTTGTAAAAGACTGGTCCATTATGCTTGTGCCAAGCTGCTGCATCCAGCAGATCACTGCTTTCAGAAATGCTGCTCATGCCCAAGCAATAATCATCTGACCACGTTGCACTGGCTGAGAAAATTAGAAATATTCGCCCATTTCTTCGTAAAAAAGCTGGCCCCTCATTAATTGCCATGCCGCCTTGCTTCTCCCAAGGCTCGGTTGGAGCAGTAATCAGTACATTCGGTCCTTCCAGCGTCCATGGATTAGTCATACGAGCCGCATAAATCGCTGAACCGTAATCCGGAAAATGACCGTAGCCCGAATAAAAGAAATACCATTCATTCTGATGAATAAGAACTGTCCCGTCGAGTCCAGGATGCTCCGTATTAATTGCTCCTTTAAATACCCAATTGGCGCTTAAAGGATCGTCGCCCTCAAGTTGCAGTACGCATACTCTACGAGTTTCATCTCCCCCACCATCGTTAGCGGTATAATAGATGTACCAACGCTCATTGAGGTAATGCAGCTCAGGTGCCCACAAATTATAAGAGTACGGCCCTGGCTGCTCAGGCTCCCAAACGATAACTGGTTCTGCATCTGCCAAGCCAGTCATCGTTGAACTATGCCATAAGGCAATATGGTTATTGCGTGTGACTGACATATAGTAGCTTCCATCCGTGTGCTTGATAACCCATGGATCTGCACCGTTTGCTAAAAGCGGATTTTTGAACACCTGCTTGCCCATTTGTCACTCTCCCTGCATCACCACAGCTATTGTGATGAAAAAAATGAATGATTCGTAGTGTTTCCTCTAGCAAGTTACTATGCTATGCCATGCATCCAACTCCCTCGATTATCATTATCGAGACCACGAAACAATTGTTTTGTTACATATATTTTGTATTTAATTAGAATATTATAGGTGATTTCCCATAATGTCAACGCTTTCTTTCAATATTTTTGTTTCATTCAAAAAAATAAAAAAAAGGTTCAGACACCCTTTGCAAGCAATCGGGCATCCGAACCTTTTCCGTTTAGCGTCTATATATCATACTCCAACCTCATAATAATTCCTTGCGGGTAATCCCCGAAGCCTTTTCCAAACAGATTCATCCCGCCCTGATGCTTGGCATCTGGCTTAATGCCGATTCTGAACGTAATGTAAGGCTGCTCCTCAAGATGGAGATCTTCAATCGTTGTATTCGAGCATTTTTCCTGATCGACAGTGCTTCGATTCAAGTCAATGCCCCACGTTTTCAATAGTCCATGCTGCGTACCTGTATCGTACCACCATGGCGGGTTAAGCTTTCCGCGATGATCACCAAAGTCTCCAGGCGAAATCCAAGAGCCAACCTCTACATCGTTGACCCAAACTGTAATTTCAGAGGGCCAATCATTGTTATAGTTCGGTGCCTCTGAGCAAAGCTCCAGTGTAAATTCAAGCGAACGAATTCGAGCGCCATGCGGATGCTTCCTTGGAAAACGGTATTCAATCCAGCCCTTGCGGAACCAGATTAGCTCTGCTGTTCGGCATTCTGGCATATAGAAGCTTACTGGGTCATCCTCAGGAAAAAGCACACCTGTCGAGCTTGCCATTCCACAGGTTGGTGAAATATCAAAATTGATAAAATGCCCAATCGGCATTTCCACTTCCTCTATTTTACCTCGCGAATGATCATACACGGTTGGATTAAGAATCATGTGCACGTCATCAAAATTACGCCTGCATACCTTCATTGCTCCCCTCGTTGCGGGCTGCAATTCAGTCACGATAAGCTCTGCATCCTCAAGCACCTTCACATTGTTGGCCGCAGTGGATACTGGAATATTAAGCTTCTCCGCAATCTCTACAACGTTATAATCCGGCTTCGTCAAAAGCAGCTTGATAATGCCTACCCTTGTATGCGTACTTAGGGCATGAGCTACCTTCACTAACCGGTCAGGATCATTGATGGACAGTTCCAGCATCAAACATTCACCTCTTGTCAACGTAAATGCAACCTATCATTGACGTTGTGTTTTAATGTATTTTTATTGTAATAAAACAAGCATATCATATTATTAATTAGAGTAAAGAGGAGGTATTATAGATGCTCAAAAAAAATGTCCAGAACATCTCTGAGAGCATTGAGGGGAGCGAGGATGGCGAAAGGTGCACTGCTTCAAACACGTCCTAGTGTAATTAAGCTGTTATAGCATGTTTCACTGTTTTTTGAACAAAAAGTGCTTAAATATCACTTTTATTGGAATACGTTACGTTTTACACTAGAAGCAAAGCAAGTTAACAAGCATACAACATTTCATTTATGATAAGGAGGAGCTATGAAACGAACCTTCCTTGCCCCATCAACTCAAGCTCAGAGCACGAATAAGCCGACAGTCTATCTTGCTGGCGATTCTACGATGCAGACCTTCGATGAGTCTTGGAAGCCAGAAGCTGGCTGGGGGCAAATGATCGATCTATTTTTCACGAAGGATGTGCGTTTTGCGAATCATGCTATCGGCGGAAGAAGCAGTAAAACATTCATAACAGAAGGCAGGCTTGACCAAATATTGCATGAAATCCGTCAAGGAGATTACATGTTGATTCAATTTGGCCATAACGACGCAACAATTAGTGTACCAGCGCGTTACACTACAATTCCTGAGTACAAGGACTACTTAAAGCAATATGTGAATGGAGCTCGCCAGCACGGAGCCGAGCCGATACTTGTTACACCTGTAGGTCGACGTATCTTCGATGAGGAAACAGGAGCATTCAAGCTTAGCTTCCCGGAATATGTGCAGGGAATGAAGGAGATTGCAGTTGAGCTGAATGTGAAGCTCGTTGATCTCAACGCTCGCAGCACAGCATATTATAATGAAATGGGCGTAGAAGGGACTAAAGCGATTTTCCTGCATACCGCACCTGGCGCCTATACTGCGTTCCCGAATGGAAGCGCAGATGACACGCATTTTCAAGAGTATGGTGCAAGGCAAATTGCACGGCTTGTCGCGCTCGAAGTTAAGCAGCTTAAGCTGCCGCTTTCGAAATTTGTCATCGACGACCTTACCGATGATCAAGCTATGCAATAAATAAAATCTCTCAGAAATGCTATGGACAAATGTGCCGAATTTCCTTATAAAGGAGAGGCGGCCTTTTTTATTGAAAGCTTCGAAAAACATAAGTCGTAACACGACAACATCCTTGCAAGACTTTAATGACTGGAGGGTACAGGATGCAAAAGAAAGTGCAAAAAAGACTTTTTCATTTATATACGGGAGAATTGGCGGCAACTGTGATGTTTGCGTTTGTGTGGCTGTACTACTTGCAGCGTTTTGAATGGGCAGCTCTCTCCTTTTCCACTGGTTATGCCTTTGTATTGCTAGAGTTTATTCTGCTGCAGGGAAGCTATTATTGGTTTCTAAAGCATCAGCAAGTAAAGAGAGGAACAATCTCACTGCTGCCTGCTCGTAAGCTTCGATTGTTCCGAGCGCTAAAGTATAGCAATACGGTACTTATAGGAATTGGCGGCATTGTTTTGATTGTTGAGCTCATGTCTTTCAAGCCCTCCTTTTATTTCTTTCTGTTTTTATATGTCTTTGCCATTGCCGAGCATATTAACTACTATTACATACGGCTTTCCTACCAAACAAAAGAAGAGATTGAGGATTGGCTGAACAATAAAAAGCTTCGTCGCTCTCGCTTGTCACGCGAGCTAAAAAGCTTGTCCATAAAAAAGCCTGCTCCCTCCACCTAGTAATGGAATGTGAGCAGGCTTTATCTAGTTCCTTAATATGTGTCCTACTAGGTCTCTGCCTTGTCTCTTGTGTTAGCGATGCAATTCCAGCATGCTGCCTGCTTTCACTTGAGCAGGCTCATCATTAACACTAATCCAGACATCTGAGGCTGTTGGATTATGAACAATACTTCCATCCACTGTGAAACGCAGCGCTTTCAGCGCTTGCATATAGGCTACAATTTCAGCGTTAGTCGCATACCAAATATCGTCGCGTCCACTAATTTTTTCAGCAAAACGATCAACTAGCTCCCAGTTTTGATCCCCTTCAAATTCATAGCTATGTCCCCATACATATAGCAGGCTCATTCTGGAGTGACGATGCTCAATACTTATAAACTGATCTGCATACGTCAGCATATCTTTATGGTGACAAGTTGGATGCCATGATAGCCAATTTTCAGGCATGTGGAATGATCCATGACTGCTAACAGTACGAGCATACTCGATGCCCAGTGAGCGAAGCTGCTCCATTACAGCTCCGTTATATGTACCAAACGGATAGCTCATTCCCCGAATCGGATACCTGACCAGAGTCTCCAGTGCTTGGCGATCCTGTACAATTTGATAAATAATTTGCTCCTGAGGTGATTGCTCTAAAAAAGGGTGATGTGTTGTATGAATGGATACCTCATGTCCATGAAACAGCTCCGCTACCTCTCCCGCTTCAATATAGCTTTCCCTGCCGAAGAAGCCACTGTTTAGATGAAAAGTGCCCTTTAAGCCATAACGATTGAACAATTGCACCAATCGACGATCATATTCTCTTCCGTCATCAAAGCTTAACGTTACTGCCTTCTTTCCCCCGTTAGGAAAGCGATCAAATCGAATGTTCATGCGAAAATGCCTCCTGATCACTGCTCAGATTTAAATTTATAATCCTTAATTTAGTTCGAGGAAAGTAGTGAAATATCCTTTATTGTTTTCGAGCCTTTTGAACTAATGCACAGCTGCACTTGTATGGAATCAAAACAAAATACTATCACTATTCATATCGCCTGTTTTACAAAAACTTACTTATTTCCTATTGTTGTAGTCATATAGTTCCAATTATTAGAAAGTTTGAAGGGTTTTTGAGCGAAAAAACGAATGTTTGGGATTGGATAATAATATATCTAAGTCTAAATAAAATTGGAGGAGAACATACGGTGAGAAAAAAAACAATTAGCATATGGGTGTTGGTTGCCTTCCTATTCCTTGTTTCTATCGCACTTCCAGAGGGCAAACTGGGAGCAGCCAGCTCATTATTTATGAATGAAGTGGCAGATAAATATGAAGAACTTGAGGATAAGTTTACTAAACAATATAAAGCTGATCTAAAAAGTGTAACGACATACTACGAACAATTTTTACAGCAATCGTCCGATGAGCAAAAGCAATTAGAGCAATACCTAAGAGAGGACATGGCTTATTTGGAGGATCTGCTGGAGAAGGACTACGACAAGCTTGCCGCACAATATGGCTCGGATCGCTCCTATACAACCAAGCTCAATCAATATCGCAATCAGATCAACCCGAATTATTCAACAGGCGCATTGTGGAAGTACAGCAAGGAAACGGATAAAGGCTATTCTACAAGCCTGCACTGGAAGTTCAACAATCAAATTAACCCCAACTACAGCACAAGCCTGATGTGGAAATATAAAAATGAGATTAACCCAAGCTATTCGACAAGTACAATGTGGAAATATGCGAACACCGTTAACCCTAATTATTCAACAAGCCTGATGTGGAAGCTTCGCAACGAGAGCAACCCTAACTACTCTACAAGTACAATGTGGAAATATAAGCAAGGCCAGCTTACTCAGCAGCAGGCTAAAACGAACATCGAAAAGATTCTAAAAACGGGAGAAGAGGATCTGCAAGCGGAGCGTGATCACGCCATAAATACTATTCGAAAACTGCGTGAGCGTACGATTAGCGATATTATCGATCTTCGCGATGAAACGGTCCGTAAAATCATTAGCCAACGAACAAGCAGCTTAAAAGATATCTCAGCTCTGCGATCAAGCTTATTTGGCAGTGGTATCGATGCAAAAGCACTTATTATTAATTTTGATTCGATTAAGGTTATTATTGATGGAGAGCTGCAGCAGTTTGAGCAGTCGCCTTATATCGTGAGTGGAACGACTTTAGTTCCTATGAGAGCGATTTTCGAGCGTCTCGGTGCAACTGTCGAATGGAACCAAGCACAGCGTACCGTTAAGGCTGAAAAAAACAATACAACGATTCAATTAACGATTGGCAGCACTACTGCAGTTAAAAATGGTCAAAATGTCAAGCTTGATATGCCTGCCCAAGTAAAAAACAATTACACGATGGTTCCGCTTCGCTTCATAAGCGAGTCATTAGGTGCTAAGGTGCATTGGAACAGCAAAACAAGTACGATTACAATTACAACCTCCTAGAAGCAACAAAAGGGAAGCTGCAAAGAGCCATCCAACGGCTTGATGCAGCTTGCTTTTTTTTATGAATGAATAATCGAATGGATATGATCAGCAATTCGTTCTGTATCATCAAGCTCGAAAACAGGCAGCCGCATAGCAACCTCCAGCTTTGTCCGAAGCTCAGCCCGTTCCCATATCTCAGGCCACAATACAGCTGCTGTTACACTGTTCAATTCCTCTATCAGCTCTATATCCTCAATTGATCGGACTAGTACAAGCTTAGGATAGGGCTCAAGCTTAAATCCCTCAACAATGATCATTGCATCGCTTGGAGCCATTGAAATCAAATGAGACAGCTGCTCCTTCTGATTATATACGACAGCCGTACCGTTTTCGGCCGTAATGGCAGACCAGCTTGCGCCAGAATGACGGTGCAGCCATGTATCGCTTCCTTTGCGGTCAAACTCGAATTGATGGGCGTCATGCTTAATCGTTGCAACGCTTTGCCCCTTTGCAGACCAGACATCAATTAAACGACAAATTAGATTTGTCTTTCCTCTATTTTTATATCCAACAATTTGATAGGGGCTAGCCATATTCATTTGCCTCCTCACTTATCCGGAAACGATATTGCATATCCTCATACTCTTCGGGCGTATTAATATTGCACACAAAGTTAAGGTCAATGCCCGCAGCCTTGAACGATTGCTCTGTAACAATTAGCGGCTCAAGCTGCCGCACCATCACTCCCATGCGTCGTTCTCCATCAGCAATTAGTGAAGCAAGCTGCTGCACACCTTCCTTGCGGTAGAGTGCCTGCAGTGGATGAAGCTTGCCCCCAATCTCCGGAATAACTGCGTTAGCTCCACTGTCTGTTAGCTGCTGTAGCATCCATGCCGCTGACTGTGCCGTTGCAAGCGGCATATCGCAAGCAGATAACCAAATGAGCTCTTCCTCTACCTGCTGCAGCGCTGAGTAAAACGCAACAAGCGGCCCCTGATCTGGTGCGTCATCCATAGTAACCGTCAATTCAAGTCTTCTATATTGCTCCGCCTGATGCTCGTTTGCAGCGGCAACCGTTATTGACTGGCAAAGCTGGCTCATTTCTATAGCAATTCGCTTTATAATGGGTGTTCCTGCAAAAGGCAGCAACGACTTCATTTCCCCTTTCATTCTACTGCTGCGCCCTCCGGCTACTATAATGCCTCCTAGTCCCGGACGTATCTCCGTATCCGTCACTATGTTGTGGATCACTTGCATCTTCCTTGCCGCTGAACGATTGATCATAGCATGCTCCCTTCCTATAACGGCTTAATCCGTATAAGCTCTGATGGAAACTGCGCAGCATTTAAAATCAGGCATTTTGCAGTTTGGGTCAAGGAGCGGATTCGTTGAAAGATTCACATTTTGCACGCCACCCCAATGCATAGGCGCAAACACTGTATCTTCGCGGATTGCCTTGGAAAATCTGCTCCGTACCACAAAGCTGCCGCGCTTCGATTGCACCTCAACCAAAGCTCCGTCCGCAATTCGATATTTCTTCGCGGTCTGAGGATGAATTTCAAGAACAGCTGCCACCTCGCGTGCAATAAGCGATCGACTTCTTCTTGTTTGTACCCCCGTCAAATAATGCGGCAATATCCGGCCATTAGTAAGAATTAAAGGAAATTGCTCATCGGCCTGTTCAGAGCTCGTATGTGTAACCAGCTCCGCAAACACAGCGCGCCCATCGGGATGAGCAAAGCGTTCCTCAAACAATCGGTCTGTACCTGGATGCTCAGGCGAAGGACAAGGCCAGTAAATTCCCTCTTCTTTTCTAAGACGCTCATAGGTAATTCCATAGTAGTCAGCAGCTCCCCCTTGACTGGCACGTCTCAGCTCTTCAAATATGGACTCAGCAGATTGAAAGGAAAATTTTTCTCCCTTGCCGAGCAACTGGGCAAGCGCGCCTAGCACCTGCCAGTCATCGCGAGCTTCCCCCGGAGCTGGAAGTGCTTTTTCTCGCAGCAGCACTCGTCCCTCCAGATTAGTCAACGTCCCTTCATTCTCCAAATAAGAGGTAACAGGCAGCACCACATCCGCCAGCTTCGCCGTTTCGGATAAAAACATATCTGCGACGACTAAAAAGTCCAAGCCGCGTATTCCTTCCTCCACATAACCTGCATTCGGATTCGATACAATTGGATTGGAGCCCATAATAAATAACGACTTAATCTCCCGTTGGCAAATAAGCTCCATCATTTCATAGGCTGAAACACCTTTACGCGGCAATTGTTCTGAGGGAACTCCCCATACCTTTGCAATATGCTCACGGTCCTGTTCATTCTCGATCAAGCGATAGCCTGGCAGCTGATCCGCCTTCTGTCCATGCTCTCTGCCACCCTGCCCATTTCCTTGCCCGGTAACAGCCCCGTAGCCACATCCTTTTCTACCTATTTTCCCGGTAGCTAGCGCCAGATTCAAAAAATTTCGAACGGCGATATGACCATCCGCATGCTGTTCGACACCTCTAGCAGTAAAGATCATGGCTGTTTTCGCTTTGCTATAAAGAGAAGCGGCTAGACGAATGTCTTTTTCTGAAAGATCCGTTGCTTGAGCAATTTCACTGAGCTGAACAGCTTCCAGCTGCTGAAGAACAGCATCAAAGCCACTTGTACGCTCACGAATGAAGTCTTCGTTCAGCCCGCCTTCCTCTACGATTGCCTTCAGCATGCCGCTTGCAAGCAGTGCATCGGTGCCTGGTTTTACTTTTAGATGCAAATCAGCAAGCTCCGCAGTCCCGGTACGCCGCGGATCAATGACAATTATGGAAGCACCGTTTTCCTTTGCTTTTGTAAAATACGGCATAAGTGTAGGCTGGCATTCAGCTATATTCGTACCAGCCAAAATAATACAGTCTGTATCAGGTATTTCGTCCAAGCGATTCGTCAGCCCTCGATCCACTCCGAACGTTTTCACTGCTGCCGAGGCTGCAGCCGACATGCAAAAGCGACCATTATAATCGATATAACGGGTGCGCAGCGCTACTCGTGCAAATTTGCCCAGCAAGTATGCTGTTTCATTCGTAAGCGAGCCTCCGCCATATACCCCAACTGCGTCTGCTCCAAACTCATCCTGCACAGCAGTTAGCCGCGCAGCAACGACAGTAAGCGCCTCCTCCCATGAAGCCTGAACGAATATGCCTTTCTTTTTTATTAAAGGATGGGTAAGACGCTCGTTGCTGGTCGCATGCTGATAAGCATTCATCCCTTTCACACACAAGCGTCCTTCCGATGCCTTATTCATCAAGCCCTCCACTTTCACCTCTGCTTCAGCGGCTCCTTGCATCTGAGAGAATTCGATTTGCATTTTACATTGCACACTGCAAAAAGGACATTGCGAGCGTACTAGATTCGTTACTTCCATTGTCATTCCAGGTCACCTGCCTCTATGCTAAATAAATGTTGAAGCTTCTATTCCCTCTTGGTTGACCGCTTCCTTCCAGCGTTGTTGCAGCGATTGCCGCTCTTGTGGATGATGCAGCTTTTCACGAATATTGACAATTCCTATTCTCTCAAGCCACTCCCATACAGGCTCGCCGAAATATGCGGATTCTCTGTACAACTGAATACTGCAAATAGCCAGCTCCAACATATCTTCTATTGACGATTCTAGCGCGAGCAGCTCCGCTTGACGAAGCGGCAGCTCCCCATGTCCGCCAACATAAAGCTCCCAGCCAGCAGGGACAGCAGCAACACCAAAGCCGCTTACATATACACCTGCTGGATAACGAGTCCCGCCAGAGATTCCGATCATGACTGCCCCTGGCATCGAAATCGCTGTAAAGCTTTGCTCTAGCTGTTCCTTAAGCCAGCCTGCTGCAAATGATAGCGTGCCTGGCTTTGCTCCCGCTTCACTTGCCAGCTGTATGGAAGTGCCTAATGGAATTGAATTTGAGCTAGAATCTATTAATCGTTTAGGATGAATGCTATCTTTTCCATGAACAGTTAAGTAGTATTGAATGGCAGGCTGGCAAATTGTACAGCCTGCCTGCGTTTTCCAATTCAGATTGCGCATCACTTGCGTAGAATCTAATCCTTTCCCATGGGCAATCTCGCTTATGAGCGCCGGATGATCAACTGAGCAGCAGCCACAGATTGGGTCTATCGCTTCTGGCTCCAGTTCTGGCAATTCAAGCGCGATCCGTATCACCGCTTCTACCAATGGACGACAACCGCCACAGGAGCCAGATGCCTTCGTCTGGTCGCGAACCTGATCTATTGTCTCAAGTCCGCCCCTGCACACGGCATTGATAATATCCGCTTTGCAAACGCCGTTGCAGGAGCAAACTGTATCCTTCGGCGCAAGTGCCGCTGCTGCATCATCATTCGCATGGGTAGCTGGCTCCCGATATAATTCAGATATAGATGATTGCTTTTGAATTAGCGTTAATAGATGTGAGGCTTCGTTAATATCGCCATATAGAATAGCACCCGAAACCTTTCCGCCACTCATCGTTACCTTTTTGTAGCTGCCTTTGATCCCATCATACATCTGCAAAGCGGTTTCCTGAGAAACGTCGTAGCTGTTACCTGCCGAAAAAACATCTATGCCAGAAATTTTCAGCTGAGCAGACGGTACTGTCCCGCAATAAGGCTCGCTTTTTACACCACATAACGTTCGAGCCAAAACTTTGCCCTGTTCATAAAGAGGGGCAACGAGACCGTATACAATGCCTCGATGCTCGGCACATTCGCCAACGGCATATACATCTGGAATATTTGTCTGCATATAATCGTCTACAATAAATGCGCGATTTGCCTTAAGACCACTTCCTTCGGCCAATTCTATCCGCGGATTGATGCCGACTGCAAATACAATATAGTCAACAGCAAGCTTCGTCCCGTCATCGAAAAGCAGCCCCTTCGCACGACGTCTGCCGCTAATGGCTTCTGTTCTTTTATTTAATAGAAAGCGCATCCCTTGACTTTCCAGCTCTTTTCGCAGCAGTTCAGAGGAAAATGAGTCTAGCTGTCGATTCATAATGTGCGGTGCATTGTGGACGATATGAACATCCATACCCAAATTAAGCAATCCTTTTGCTGCCTCGAGCCCAAGAATTCCTCCACCAATCACTGCTGCCCGGTGGTAGATTTTGGCTGCATCCATCATAGCAAGACAGTCCTGTATATTGCGAAATCCCGTGACTCCGGCTTTTTCCACACCGGGTAGCTTAGGGATAAACGCCTCAGAGCCCGTTGCTAGTATGAGCCGATCATACGGTACTTTTATACCATTGCTTGCTTCAACTTGCTTTGCATTCGTGTCAATTTTGGTTACGGCTGTTCCTGTATAAAGCTGAATTCCTTTTTCCTCATACCACGTCCAAGGATGTATCACAATATCATCCATGGATGAGTTGCCCTGCAGCACCTTCGATAGCATAATCCGATTGTAGTTCGGGTATGGTTCACTACCGAACACTGTAATCTCATACCTGGAATCGTCTATGTTCAGCAACTCTTCAATGCATTTCATCCCTGCCATTCCATTACCAATAACGACCAGCTTTTCTCTATTCATGTTAGATCTGCAACCTCCATTCATGATAAACGTTCGCGTTAGAAGCCTGCTAATGGGAGTAAGCTAACCATTTCTCCCTTGACGGCCCCGCGTGCTCCCGGAGGGATAACAGCCAATGCATTCGCGTGAGCAAACGCAGCGATGTTGCCAGATCTATCTCGGCTCAGCGGTTCTACAAACAGTCTATCCCCTTGCCAACAAGCAATCGAGCGGACAAATCTTGTAACGGGGCTCGACTTATTAATTTCTGCCGCGAGAGTCCCTTGAAGAAACCGATTTTCATAGTCTACACATCCAGCCGCTTTCAAGATCGTTGGCTTAACAAGAAGCTCCAGGCCTGCAAAGCAAGCCGAAGGATTGCCTGATAAAGAAATAATGAGCCTATGATCTACAGAAAATGCGGAGGTAGGCTTGCCTGGACGCATCAGCACCTTGCGAAATAACGGAACGCTTCCTATCGCTTCAGCCGCTTTTGCAACAAAGTCATAATCACCTACGGAAACACCGCCAATTGTAATAATCAGATCTGACTGACTCATTGCAAGTATAAGTGCATCTGCAATCGCGTCGACACGGTCAGCGACAGGCGAAAAGTGCTGAACAGAAGCACCAAGCTCCTGGAGGCGAGCAACCGTCATATGGCTGTTTGCATCATAGATATGATAAGGAGTTAGAGGATTACCTGGCGATAACAGCTCATCGCCAACAGGAATTACTGCAACTCTCGGTTTTTTATAGACGGATACATTCGCTTGACCGAAGGAAGCAAGAATCGCAATTTCCTTGGCAGAGAGCACCTTGCCTCTTGCAAGTACCACAGCTCCAGCAGCGATATCCTCTCCAGCCTCTGCAATATGCTCTCCTTGTCGAAACGCTTTATGAAGCTGAATACTACCAGGATGAAGCTTCCTCTGTTCCTGCGGAATCGCTTCCTGCACAATAAGGGTATCCCAATACTCTGGTACCGGTGCGCCCGTATAAATCCGCGCACTTTTGCGCTCGTTGAAATGCTCGTGCAGCGCCAAGCCAGATCCCGCTTTTATTTCACCTACAACACTTAGTGTCACTGGATGAGTGGGACATGCTTCTGCTATGTCGAGCGAACGAACGACATAGCCATCCATTGCCGCTCTGCGAAATGGAGGCATCGGGAACGGAGTTGTAAAATCCTCGGCCAGCACTCTTCCCGACGCTTCATGTAGTCCAACACGTCGAGAGGATTGTTGCGGATCTATCAAGCTGCATAAACAATTGGCTGCCTCATGTGCGGTCAATGCTTGCATGGTTTCGATTTGGGTCATAGCATCTTCCCCTCCTCTTCGTATAATAAATTTGAGCACCACGAAGCTAAAAACGCTATTAAGACAGAAAAAGTCCATCCTCTAAAAAGAGAACAGACATCTTTGTCATGGAATCAGGCACGCCATTGTGCCATCCTTATTGAATTGTTAGTTTGATTATAATTTCCACACCTATAAATGTCAACAAAGTTAACGTATATTCGAGAGAGTATTTCGAGATTTTGTAAGTTATCGCGAAGTTATATAAAAATATCAAAAATTCGTGTAATGTTTATTGACACACTCTTGACAATCATTCTATAATGATTTTGAAATTATGAAATATAGACTGAAAACAGACACAAAGAAGTGTCTGCTTGGCAATGAGGCCGCTGTTCGCCCTATGGGCGTATTGCGGCCTTTTCTTATGTTAGGAAGTTCAAGAAGCAGGACTTTGATTACGATGTGCTGCATTGTGGCATAGTCGGCTGCGAAGCTTGAACGTTTATTGGTAAGGAAGTCAAAAGAAAGAGAAAAACATATTTGGAGGGATTCACTATGGAAAGCAAAAGCATGGAGACTAAAAGTTTTTGGAAAAGCGGTCACAAGCCGTCTCTTTTCGGAGCATTTCTGTATTTTGATTTCAGCTTTATGGTGTGGGTATTAATCGGTCCGTTAAGCGTATTGATTGCCAACGATTATGAAATGACTGCAGCACAAAAAGCAAATCTAGTTGCCCTACCTATATTGGGCGGCTCCATCTTGCGTATCGTATTCGGTTTTCTCACCGATTATATCGGACCGAAAAGAACAGGCCAGCTTGGTATGATTCTAACGCTTCTGCCACTGTTCTGGGGCTGGAAATTCGTTAGCTCGCTAGGCGATTTATATATCGTCGCGTTGCTGCTAGGAGTCGCAGGCGCCTCATTTGCTGCTGCGCTTCCGCTTGCCAGCCGCTGGTATCCGCCACAATATCAAGGTCTGGCAATGGGGATTGCAGGCGCAGGCAATAGCGGAACTGTATTCGCCACATTATTTGCCAACCGCTTAGCTGTACATTTTGGTAACTGGGAAGCTGTGTTTGGTCTTGCGATGATTCCAATAGCTGTAGCACTCATTGTATTTACACTATTTGCGAAGGAAGCACCGAATCGCCCCGCACCGAAAAAGCTCGTGCATTACTTGAATATATTGAAGCAACGAGACGCTTGGTTGTTTTGCATTATGTACAGCGTCACCTTTGGCGGATTTGTCGGCTTATCGAATTACTTAACGATTTTCTTCAACACGCAATACGAGCTGTCAGCAGTTCGTGCCGCTGACTTTACAACCTTCTGTGTCATTGCCGGGAGTCTATTCCGACCTATCGGAGGTTATCTGTCTGATCGCTTGGGCGGTACAAAAATGCTGATCGTTTTGTTTGCGGGAGCAGGAATTATGTTCGCCTTTGTCTCAACACTACCAACCCTTTACGCTGCACTTGCTCTGCTGTTTGTTGGAATGATGTGTCTTGGCATGGGGAATGGCTCAGTATTCCAGCTTGTTCCGCAACGCTTTAAGGATGAAATCGGACTTATAACAGGCATTGTAGGCGCGGCTGGAGGTGTTGGCGGCTACTTGCTTCCAAATATTTTAGGAAGTATGTATCAAGCTACAGGGTCGTATACTACGGGATTCCTTACATTAAGCGGCATCACGCTATTAAGCGTCATTATGATGCTTGTGATTCAAGGAAAATGGAAACAGCAATGGCTTGCAACCAACAGCAAAGCAAGTCTGCAATCTGATATATAGCAGAAAGGACGAGGGATCGTTCCCTCGTCCTTATTTTTCACAGCAGCATCGCTTCTCCTTGCGAATGAGAAAGCTTGTCTTATCAGGAGTGTAAGGATAGCCTGAAGCGGCTAAGTGTTACTTTTGCTTATATGCTTCGAGCTCCTCAATTGAGTTAATATTATGTAAGTCTCTTCCAGGCACTTTATATTCGATATTACTAGTAAGATCCCCAGGCTCGGGCTGCAACATAAACGATACATGTTCGATATTAAGCGCTTCATGCTGCTTTAGCCTGGTTATAATATGAACAGCTTGCTCAAGATCATCGGTCGGCTTGCTGTGGTTTAGCTGAAAACTAAGATCAAACTTTAAATTCGCTTCAGAGTAAGCAATGATTTCCCCATTGCTTACTCTCACTCTGTCCCTTTCCATGCAGCAGGCGAAATCGATAGAAAACTCAGGCTTAATATCACGGTCAGTGTGCTCCAGCAGAAGCTCCAAATCTTCTCTAACTTGATGCAGCCACAATGTTTCGGGGTAATTATCATAGTAAGCATTAGCTGAATTGATTAAAGGATATACTGCAAATTCGAGATGTTCAGCGTTTTTGGGATGTACACGTGCATGGATTGGTTCAATATTGTCCCATAAATACGTTACTTTGTTAACAACCATCTTTTCGTTATATGTCTGTTCCAAATAATTTTTAACTTTGAATTTAAAAATTACCTTTTGAATTGTTCCATAGGGCAACTCAAGTATACCTACTATAAACAGTACTGTGAATATCACAACGCCAACTACATACACTTTCCCTTTATTGTTTGTTTTGTTCATTAGAGCCCCCCTTCTACTAGTAAGACGCCTCTGATTTGAAATATGTTTCAACCTGATCAACCCTGCTACGTTCAAAAAGCGTTAAGCTCCCGCCTTGCTAGAAACAGGGAGCCTAACGCTTACTATTTATTTAACTTTATCTCTAAGCTGCGATTAGCTCAGCTTAATAATCATCACATCATGAGCTGCAAGCTCAACTTCTCCACCAGTGAGTGAACGATCTGTCAACAAATCGGTTCCTGTAACTTGAGCAAGATCAATTTGAACCGCCTGATCGTTATGATTTAGCACGAATAAATACTGCTGCTTATCCTTATAACGAATGGTCGTTTCTACTCCTTCAGGAACATTTTGAATAATTGGTTGTATTCCGCGTGAAGAACATAACTGCGACAACCAATCCTTAATGAATGCTTGCTCAGGGCTCGTCGCCAAATACCACGCTTCCCCTTCTCCAAACTTGTTGACTGTTAAGGCTGGCATGCCTTGATAGAAGTCGTCTCCATAGACAGCCTTCACCTCAGCACCTTCGCTGTGGATTAGATCACACAGCAAGCCGCATTCATATTCTTCCTTCATACCATTTGTTCCAGCAGATACAATCATACGATTGCGCTGAGTTGGAAGCAGCGCATCAATTTCCTCGGCCCATATGCCAAACAGCTTTCTTAGCTCGCCCGGATAGCCTCCAACGGTCACAAGGTCACTCTCGTTGACGATACCGCTAAAGAAAGTAGAAATAAGTGAACCGCCTGCCTGCACGTACTGCTCAAGCTTATTTGCTACACCTTGCTTGACCATATACATAACTGGCGCAATGACAAGATCATAGCTGCTAAGATCAGCCTC
Organism: Paenibacillus septentrionalis; assembly: GCF_042659865.1. Lineage (NCBI taxonomy): Bacteria > Bacillati > Bacillota > Bacilli > Caryophanales > Paenibacillaceae > Paenibacillus > Paenibacillus septentrionalis. The sequence goes on along the minus strand of NZ_JBHSTE010000010.1, from coordinate 18,811 downwards.
TACGCTTACTACGTCTGCCGCAATCCCTAACTCATACAACGCTTTATAGTATTTATGCGCCTCATCCACATAACGAAGGTCAATCGTTGGGCCGCTGGACATTTCAATTGCCCACCAGTTTTCCCAATCAAACACGATTGCTACCTTTGCCTGAAATTTAGCATCGATGATCGTATCACCCAGCTTTTGCAGCTCAGCACCGAGCTGCGCACATTCGCGGAATACACGCGTATGCTCATGTCCTACATGCTCAATGACAGCGCCATGGTATTTTTCGCAAGCGCCAATTGATCGGCGCAGCTGGAAAAACATAACCGTATCTGCTCCGCGAGCAACAGCTTGATAGCTCCACAATCTCATTACGCCCGGGCGTTTTAATGAATTGTATGGTTGCCAGTTTTGCTGACTTGGCGTCTGCTCCATGAGCATAAATGGTTGCCCTTCCTTCAAGCCGCGCATCAGATCATGCATCATGCCCGTATAGCTGTGCGGTGTATCGAATCTAGGATAGCTATCCCAGGAGACAACATCTAGAGCCTTGGCCCATTTGTGATAATCCAGCTTTTTGAATGCTCCCATCAAATTCGTTGTAACCGGAATGTCAGGCGTGTGTTTTTTTACCGCCTCATATTCCAGCTTATAGCATTCTAGCAGACTATCAGAATGGAAACGCATATAATCAAGGGAAATCCCTTGAAAATTCGTCTCCGTGCGTCCGTTAGCACCATACCACTCCTCGCTTAAGCCGCTTGGTAAGACGATGTCCTCCCAGCTATGGAAGATATGACCCCAGAAACCCGTGTTCCAGGCACGGTTTACAGCTTCTAATGTCCCATAACGTTCCTTTAACCATTCGCGGAAAGCGGCTTCGCAGTTGTCGCAATAGCAATTTCCTGCTCCACCGTATTCATTGTTGATATGCCAAATCAGCAGTGCTGGATGATCCTTGTAACGTTCAGCAAGCTTCTCTGCCATACGCACCGAGTATTTTCGGAATGTTGGACTATTCGGACACGAATTATGTCGCCCGCCAAACTTTCGCTTACGTCCGTAAAAATCTACTTGCAGCACATCGGGATATTTGCGTGCCATCCAAGCCGGATGAGCCGCTGTGCTTGTTGCCAGGCAAACACCGACTCCGTCTGCATGAAGCTTATCCATCATCTCATCAAGCCAGCCAAAATCATAGGTGTCTTCATCAGGCTGATTTTTAGACCAGCCGAATACGTTTAATGTCGCTACATCTATACCTGAAAGCTTGAACATGCGCAAGTCTTCGTCCCAAACCTCTTTTTCCCATTGATCAGGATTGTAATCTCCGCCATACCATATTTTGCTCTTTTTAGAGTTAATCATCTTGTCACTCCTCAATATATATGATAAAACTGCAGTGTACCATTTCATTGTAAGCGCATCTCCTACTAGTTCCCATATAAAATAAACGTAAATTCATATAAGAATATGGAGGTTTATATGAACATTCGAATCGTTCCAGCTTCGCTCGCAGAGCTGTTGCCCTTACAGCTTGAAACGATCGGAATTAATGTCGATCAGGAGCCGATAGAACGGCCTAATGGCTATCCTTACTTCCACTGGCTTCAAACCTTGAAAGGAGAAGGGGAATTAAGCGTGAACAGCCAGACCTGGAAGCTGACAGAACGCTCGGGCATTCTTTTAGCACCAGACATGCCTCACCGCTATGAAGCCAAGAGCGATCTCTGGCAAACTGGCTATATTACCTTTCATGGGAGCCTGGCAGACAAGCTTATCCACGCTTTTGGCTGGAATACGACTGAACGCTTTCAATGGGAAGCTGAAAATGATCGCGTATCACATATATTTGTAGACATAATGAGAGTGAATGAATATGGAGGTGATCCATCAGGATGGCAATCTTCGTCGGGGTTGTATCAATTTCTGACGTCGCTCCGAACGGATGCTCGAACAGAAAGGAAGCCTTCCATGTCTAAGCAATTGCAGCGAATCCAACTATTGCTGGATTGGATTGAGAGGGAGTTCGCCAATCCCGAGATTGGATTGACGCAAATGGCTAGGCAGCTTAACATCAGCGAGCGACAATTAAACGAAAAATTTCGCAAGCTATTCGGACAAACCGCTTATCAATACTTAATTCAACTGCGCATTCGCAAAGCAAAGGAATACCTTCCATCGAAGCCGGAATGGACGATAGGGAAGATTGGCGAAGCAGTCGGATTTCGGGACGCTAGTCATTTTGTAGCGACATTTCGCCAGAAGGTTGGTATGACGCCCGAAACCTATCGCAAGCTATATGGTACTTCTTCAGAATAGACCATTTTCTCTAGCAACTACAAAATAGAGTTGTCTAAGAAAGTTAGATGCGCTAACGGAAGCCGCTAATTCCACTCACGCTTAAGGCCTGGTTCTTCTGTCTGTCATAAGATAGAATCAGGCCTTAAAGGCGAATGGCACAAGATGCCTATTTTTCAGACAACGGCATAAGCGTATATTGGGCTCCCGCTTCCGTCTGGAATGATATACAGCCTTCCTGTGCAGTCTCTACCAATTGAACAGAGCTGCCACGTTCATCCGTTACTTCCAGCTGAAATGGCGAATAAATGATGCAAGGCTCGCCGCTGAAAGAAATGATGTCTGCTTTTTTCAGCTCGCCTTGCTCCCATTGCAGCTTCACTTCAAATCCGCCACGTGCACGAAGTCCGCTAATACTGCCAGTAGGCCAAGCTTTAGGCAATGCTGGCAGCAGGTGAAGCACTCCTTGATGAGACTGCAGCAGCAGCTCTGCGATCCCAGCTGTAGCTGCAAAGTTGCCGTCGATCTGGAAAGGAGGATGCGCATCGAAAAGATTGGCATATACACCACCTCTCTCTCCAATTGCATCGGAGTCAACTAGCTGCAGCAGGTTCGAAATCAAGCTCATCGCACGATCGCCATCAAGGAAGCGAGCCCACAGATTGATTTTCCAGCCAAGACTCCAGCCAGTTCCGCCGTCTCCACGACGCTCCAGCGATCGCTGTGCCGCAGTAAATAGCTCGGGAGTGTCCTTCTTTGTAAGCTGTCGTCCTGGATAGACGCCGAATAAATGAGAAACATGGCGATGATGCTCATCTTCATCCTCAAAGTCCTTATACCATTCCTGCAGCTGCCCGTGCTTGCCAATTTGCAGTGGAAGCATTTGACTTCTTGCTTGCTCAAGCTCTTTTCTAAATTCCTTATCTATGTCTAGCGCTTCAGCGGCTTCAAGACAATTCGTGAACAGATCCCATATCAATGACAAGTCCATCGTCGAAGCTGCACTGATTGCCGCAAGTCTTCCATCTTCGGTACGGAACTTGTGCTCTGGTGACGTCGATGGAGAAGTAATGAGCTTGCCATGCTGATCTGGAATTAACCAGTCTAAGCAAAACAGCGCTGCTTCCTTCATAATTGGATAGGCTTGATTGCGTAAATACTCCTTATCTCTTCCGAAAGCATAGTGCTCCCACAAATGCTGGCAAACCCAAGCGCCAGCCATTGGCCAGAACGCCCAGACAGGATCGCCAGCTCCAAAATCACCTACAGGTACGCTTTGTGCCCACAGGTCAGAATTATGATGGGCAGTCCAGCCGCGAGCACCATAGTTAATCTCTGCTGTCTTTCGACCTGTCACTGACAAATTTCCGATAAAGTCAAGAAAAGGCTGATGGCATTCTGACAGGTTGCACAGTTCAGCAGGCCAATAATTCATTTCTGCATTAATGTTTAAAGTGTAATTGCTGCTCCACGGCGGACGAATTTCTTTATTCCAGATGCCTTGCAGGTTAGCCGGCTGTGTACCTGGACGTGAACTTGAAATCATCAGATATCGGCCATACTGGAACAGCAGCTCCACCAAGCTTGGATCAGAAGCACCATATTCGGCTATCCTTCTGTCTGTTGGCATATCAGCTGGGCTGATCCTTTCACCTAATTGAAGATCAACTCGAGCAAACAAGCTTCTGTAGTCGTCAATATGGACGCTGCGAAGCTCCTCGTAGCTAGAGCCTAATGCCCTAGCCAGGTGTGCACTTGCCGTCTCGCTTGGAATCTTTCCCTCCTTGCCTGGCGAGCGATCAAATCCGTTGAAGCTAGTAGCAGCACTAACATATATGGTTACATCCGTTGCATTGCATACATGAATACCGTCTTGATCGATCGACACACTGCCATCCTTCGCATTGACTGCTAGACGTCCTTCAAAGGTCATGGCATGACCGTTTGCCTCTTCCTCGTACACAATTGGCCGCTCGACGGGATGATAATTAGGAGCGACATACACTGGGGCCTTGCCACGAAGTATCCATTGCTCATTTTCTTGAAACGAGCAAGACTGCAACTGACTATCCATTCGCGCGGTAAAGCTCAGCTTGGCCTCTTGGCTCGACTGTAAACGTACTGCGATCACCTGATCAGGAAAAGAAGCAAATATCTCACGTGTGTATCGAACATCTCCCACCTTATATTCAACAAGGGATACGGCTTGCTCAAGATCAAGCTCTCTATGGTAGGAATGCGGCTGTTCCCCATGCTCAAACGCGATTGTTAGATCACCAAATGGCAAATACGATTGCGTAAAGGTACCTTGCATTTCCTTGCTAAGCTTGTCAGCCTCTACATATTGACCTTCTGCAACAAGTCTGCGAACCTCTGGCAGCACGCCCTGTGCACGCGGATTGTTCGAATTGCTCGGACCTCCTGACCAAAGCGTATCCTCGTTTAGCTGAATTAACTCTGTTTCAACGCCACCGAATATCATTGCACCGAGTCTGCCATTGCCTACAGGCAACGCTTCTGTCCATTGCTTAGCTGGCTTATGGTAAGAAAGCTTCATTCGATACTCTCCCTTTATCGTTTTCTATACACGCTTTTTACATTTCTACGATCGCCTTAATCACTTTGGAATCAGGGCTAAGCCAAGTTTCAAAGTCTTCTATCATCCGATCAAAGGTTGAGCGGTGCGTAATATATTGACTAATGTCAAAGCTACCACTGGCTAAAACATTGACGACATGCTGGAAGTCATCATAGGTTGCATTCCGACTGCCCATAAGCGTCAATTCACGTTTATGAAATTCAGGATCAGAGAACGCAATTTCTCCTTTTACGAGACCTACAAATATCAGCTTTCCGCCATGTGCTACCAATTCGAAAGATGTTGTCATCGACTCCGCATTGCCTGTCGCATCGAATACTGCAATCGGATATTCACCATTCGTTAATGCTGAAAGTCGCTGCTTTACATCTGTGGCGTTCCAAGCGTTAATCGTCTGGTCTGCCTTCGCCCAAGCTTTGCAAAAATCAAGTCTTTGCTCATTAATGTCTATCGCAATTACGTTAGCGCCAGCGTATTTGGCAAAGGCCATCGCAGCAAGTCCAATCGGCCCCGAGCCAATGACTGCAACCGTATCTCCTGCCCTAACATCTGCACGACGTACAGCATGTGCGCCGATCGCTAGAGGCTCAATCATTGCTGCCTCATCAAAGCTTAGTTTCTCAACTTTCAGTAAATGCGTCACGGGAATCGACACTCGCTCGCGCATCCCTCCATCCACATGAACACCAAGCACCTTCATATGCATGCAGCAGTTTGTCGTCCCTCTACGACATGCGATGCATTGGCCGCAATGCAGATAAGGTATTATCGCTACCTTGTCTCCAGGCATAAGTCCAGCAGCATTCTCTCCAATTTGCTCAATGGCACCACTGAGCTCATGACCTAATATTCTCGGATACTCAAAGTAAGGCTGATTGCCCTTATAGGCATGATAATCCGTTCCGCAAATTCCTACTCTACGAATCGTTACGATCGCATGACCTTCTGTTAGCTCCGGCTCAGGCAAATTCTCGTTTATATGAAACGATCCAATCTCTTCGCATACGATCCCCTTCATATGACAACCTCATTTCCATTATGCTTATATAGTTTCATTAAATATGGGCAGCCCGCTTACCCATGTTTCGTTATGAATCGGCTCTAAAATCTTAAAAATATCCTGCAATAGCTCTTCATCCATCGGCTCATCGATCCATGCAGCATTTTTCGTTATGTTATGAGGATTGGCAGTGCTTACGAGTGTTGTCGGGATATGTGGGTGACTGGTTGAAAATTGAACTGCCAGCTTCGCAATGTCAGCTCCACGCTCCTCCGCCAGCTTGGCAGCACGCATGCACGTTGCCTTCACATTTTCACCAGCTGGGTGCCAGTCAGGAGCTCCGCGTGTGCTTAGCAATCCCATTGATAACGGTGACGCATTGATTAGACCTACTTGATGCTCCTCTAGTAGTGGAAGAAGTCTCAGCAAAGAATTGTCATTCAAGGAATAATGACAGTACGATATTATCGCATCCACTTGTGCTTTCGGAAGCATGTACTCGAATAGTGCCAGCGGTAATCCACAAATACCCGTAAACCGTATTTTCCCCTGCTCCTTTAGAAGATTGAGCGCTGGGATTGCTTCTTCTAATATAATTTCTGGATTCACAAATTCGATATCATGTAGAAATAATAGATCCACGTAATCGGTTTTTAATCGACAAAGACTCTCCTCCAAGCTTAAAATGATGGTAGATTGGGAAAAGTCGAACGTATCGATCCCATATCTTCCAGCTTTCGTGCTTAAATAAAAGCGATCCCGCGAGGTCTGGCTAATGGCTTCACCTAATACCGTCTCTGCTTTCGTAGCTCCGTAATATGGAGAAACGTCAATTAAGTTAATTCCTGCGTCAAGCGCAGCATGTACCGTGCGAATCCCTTCTCTATCATCCGTTTCGCGAAAGACAGAGCCAAGAGAAGAAGCGCCAAAGCTAAGTGTTGAAACTTCTAATCCTGTTTTACCTAAAGAGCGATATTTCATATAAGCACTCCTTTCTCCTTATGTCATTCACTTTAGCTTATAAAATGTTCTTGCATTGTCACCGAACAGCTTTGCACGCTCCTCTTCACTCCAGGCTTGCGGTAGATTTCCTTCTAATACCTCCACCACTTCATCGTAGCTTGCAGCAAGCAAGCAAACTGGCCAGTCCGTTCCGAACATTACGCGATCAACGCCAAATACGTGAAGCGCATGCTCAATATAAGGCTTAAATTGCTCCGCCTTCCAAAAGTGATGGTCGGCTTCTGTTACCATGCCAGATAGCTTGCAATACACATTTTGATGCTTCGATGCGCGTTCCATTTGGGCTGCCCACAGCTCAAATTCACCTGCTGCAATTTTCGGCTTGCCAATATGATCGATCACCCCTCTTAAGCTCGGAACCGCATCCAACAGCTCATTAAGCACATCCAGCTGACTTGACGTCACCAGCAGATCTACTGGGACATCTAACGTTGCATATTGTTGAAGCGCTTCCACAAAGCTCTGCTCAAGTACACGACTAGCATCCGGCATGTCTTGGATCATGAGGCGGAAGCCAACGAATTTGGGATGTTGTCGGTAACGATTAAAGTGCTCTTTATGTAATGGATCGAACAAATCAAGCCAGCCAACAACACCGATAATCGAATTGAAACGATCAGCCAATGCAAATAAATAGTCGGTTTCCTCGACTGTAGGAGCAGCCTGCACGACAATGGTACCGTCAATACGATGTTTCCTTAGATGGATGTCGAGATCCTCAGGCATAAAGTCTCTGTACAATGCTGGCAGGTCTGGCGTAATCCATCCGTAATCTGATCGTGTCATCGTCCAGTAATGCTGATGAGCATCAATACGCAAACAAATCCTCTCCTCTCTTGATGATTATGATTGTACACTTATAATAGGAAATATAAAGATCAAATTTGCGCAAATTTATGTCCGATTATGATATATGATAACTATACTATAACGCAGGAGGGAATCTGGATGGAACCTTTTCGCAAACCGTTTTTGATCGACCCGAATTTTCCGCTTGAGGTAGTTTATAAGGGGTTTCGAGTTACAGAAAATGAACTGCCAGATCATCTGCACGACTTATATGAAGTGGTGTACATCCACGAGGGCAAAGGGACGTTTTTTATCGATCAATCACTCTACGAGAAAGAACCCGGTGATTTATTTTTAATCCCGGGCAACACGATACATCGATCATTCCCTTCGGCAACCGAGCCGATTGTTTCATCTGCAATATTTTTCGCGCCTTCGCTCGTTGCGACTTCGACTCTAAGTCATGAATATGAGCCTATTAAGTGCTTCGACATTGCACGAAAGACGAAGCACTATAAAGTCGTTTTACCAGAGACGGTCAAACTGAGAATCGAAGCAGCAATTGATCAAATGGGAAGGGAATTGAATGAAAAAACTCCGGGATATCGTCAAGCATTGTGGCTTCAATTGCAGCAATTGCTGCTTGAGTTATACCGACACCCAGCACTAAAAGCAAACACTTTGCCTGGAGCTAGCCTTGTTCCTCAATGGATTCAAATTGCTTTGCATGACATCAATTCCAATCCTCTACAGTGCGGTGGGCTAGCGGAATTATCGGAAAAGGCCTGCGTCAGTGCTGGACACTTTTCACGTGTCTTCAAGCAGGTAACTGGCATGAACGTAACGGATTACGTAAACGCGAAGCGAATTGCTAAAGCAAAAGAACTGCTGCTTGCAACAGATGATACGATCGAGTCGATCGCACAACAATGCGGCTTTCAAGGGATGCGGCACTTTTATCAACTGTTTATGAGGCTGACTGATGAGACGCCTAAACAGTATCGGCGTCAAGTCAAGGGTAGCTGACAGTTTGTACTTAAAGGTTATTAGAAACAAATAATCCGCAGCTCGTATAATAAGAACTGCGGATTATTTGTTCTAGTAGTGCGCCCCGTATTGATATTAATTCTTTTTTAGTTTGAACCATAGTACAACCGGAATAAGCAGCAAGGATAAAATTCCACCAGCAAGTGACAGCATTGAGAAGCTAGAATGAGCTACAACCATGCCAGACAAAGCCCCTCCGGCTGCCCCAGCAAGTGCAATAAGCACGTCGACCGTCCCTTGCGTCTTCGCACGAATGTGTGGAGGTGTAGCATCTACAATTACTGCTGTTCCGCTAATTAAGCCAAAGTTCCATCCTAGTCCAAGCAGGGCAAGTGCAACAATAAGCATTATCATGGAGTCACCTGGTGCAAATGCTGCTAGTAGACCAGCCAGCAGCAAGGTGACACCTGAAGCATAGGACATCGGCAATCGTCCGTATTTATCAACGAGCACACCTGTTAGCAATGAGGGGAGAAACATCGCAGCAACATGAATACCGATGACAACACCAACCTCTCCAAGACCGTGTCCGTGGTGCTGCATATGGATCGGTGTCATCGTCATAATAGCAACCATAACGATTTGAGTTAACACCATCACAGAGGCACCTACAATTATCCCTCGTTTGTTTATACCCTCATCTAAAGATGATAGCGGTTTTGCCGTCAATTGGCTTTCCTTTTGGCGTTGTGCCGCAGCAATCGCTTTAGCGACGATTAATGGATCTGGTCGTAAGAAAGCGAGGAGCACTGCGCCAGCTAATAGAAATGCAGCAGCTGCCAGCATAAACGGACCAGTTAGTGCAGGAGCACCAAGAGCAGTCGCTACTCGTCCTGTTATTTCTACTAGATTCGGCCCAGCAACTGCACCGAAGGTTGTAAACACCATTGCGATACTAATTGCCTTCGCACGCTCTGTCGGGAGCGCCAAATCCGTGCCCGCATATCTAGCCTGTAAGTTCGTTGCTGTACCTGCACCATACACAAACAAACAAAGAAAGAGCAGCGTGATATTGTTCATGATCGCTGCCAGAATAATACCTATTGCCCCTATACCACCAGCTAAGAAACCCGACGCCAGTCCTATGCGGCGGCCCTTGCTCTGTGACAATCGCCCGACGATCATCGCTGAGGCCGCAGAGCCTAGTGTAAACAGCGCCGTCGGTATGCCTGCATAGCTTTCCGTTCCGAGCATATCCTGAGCTAGCAGTGCACCGACTGTAATGCCTGCTGCCAATCCCGCTCCTCCAAAAATTTGAGAAGCAATGACGATGAACAACGTTCTTCTATGCAATGAGCGCTGCTTTTCTGGGGATTCTACATATTGCTTTATAGATTCTATCTCGCTATCTGCTTTCTCTTTTTGCAATGCTTGATTAGACATTCACCCACTCCTTCTTCTTGTACGAGTTTCATTGTTTTCTCCTTTTGAAAGAAATGTGTATTGCTTATTTAGATTGATCACGACTTCTAGGCTTTTTTCTTTAATTATTTTCTCACTCAGCTTATGCCGTGTCCATACAGATATGCCGAAGAAACCAAATCACTCTCTCGAGAAGTTTCAGGAGAAGCATAGTGTATGTACTGCAACGGCTCAAAGCATATCGGCTAACTGGTGAGACGCCGAAACGGTATCGGCGTAAGATGATGAAATGAACGATTTGATAGGGGAATGGAATCGTAGAGAGGCGGGGACACATCGAGTTTATTACTATTCCGATTAAGCTGATTGAGGCTTAGAGCTTGTATAACACGCTAAGATATGGGGTTCATTAATTAACAGAGTTTAGGGTTCTTAGAACAAAGTAATTATTACAGGGACTGAAGCAAATCATGGTATTGAGCTCTCCAAAGCCTATTTCCAATGTCGCAAAAAGGTTATGTCTATGGTCAAGGAGTGGGAAAATTCTGGCTGGTGACATTCTCATTACCTGCGTGGCAATCCTGAAATCTTGTCTATTTTTCATAACTCTATATATCCCTAAATAGTTTTAAGAGCTTCTCCTTTATTTCATCTAGAGTTTCATTTGCTTTCATACGCTCATCATAATCATCTTTCCAAATGTAATAATCCGATAGACCGATACGCGGTTGGTTGATTTCAATATATCTCCTTTCTAAATTTTTTAGTAATTCTTCCGTACGGTTTGGTTCTGAGTTATTAAACTAATATTTATAATATTCATCAATTTGGTCTATCCCTAATTCTAATTGACTTTTTATAAACATTGCTTGATCATCGCTATCATCCTTTAGAATATTGAATAGTTGTTGATATAATTCCTTAGTTTGATAAATCATTTCAATTTCAATCACAGACAATGCCCCTTCCTAGTTATTTAATCGGAGTAGCTGATATGACCTCGAGGCCTTTTATCTTCCACGCCTCCGAGATAAAGATTTGATTGCCTCCGCCTACTATCGTGACTGCTCTAGCATATCACTCACGTGCTCTTTTGACCGCGCCTCCTCTGGAAAGAGCGCTCCGTCGGTCATTTATGCGTACAGGAATGTCAAGCTACGTCTCACCCCGCACCAATAAGAGCTTATTGGCATACTCTTGGAATTGTTCAAGCTAATGATCGAAGTAGACAAGCGATCATTAGTAGTCGTCTAAATCCCGTTACAAGATGCGCTCAGTTCCTTCCATCGTATTAGTTATGATTCTTTTTGTTAAACCATAAAAACGGAGCTAATAAAAAACAGGTCAATTATAGTAATATCTGACCATACTCGCCTTGTTTTTGTAACGGAAAAGTGCTATTTTAAGTTATAAATTTAAGCATTTTGATGTGAGTACAATCAAAATGACGAAATCTGTGTATGGGTATTACATGGGGGAAGACTACTCAAAATCGTCCGCCATACTTTATTCAGTAGCGGTTGAGAGTTGGGACACGGACAAAGAAGTGGGAGATTATCTCTTATAATCGACTATAGTAAACCAACTAAACAAATCCATGAAGAATTATTTCACTTAGTGATATTCATTTTATCTATCATTCCATTTTCTTTATTTACTGAAAATCGTCTGCCTAAAAAGTCATGCGCATATAACACAGAATCAATTAAGTTAATCATTGTAAAAACGGTATCATCTCCATTAAGCCGCTGTCCCACTTGCCACATCCTTTGGCCCTCACTATAACAATATATGTTATGGCAATCATCATAACTCAGCGTTTTTTTAGGAGGGATACTGAGTAAAACAAATATTCTATCACCTTCATTCTTAACTTGCATAATATTATTTTCAAAAGTGATTTGAACATTTTCGATATAAATTATATTATTGTCCATTTTTATTTCGCTCATCTCGCTATACTCCAATCTGTTAAATTTACAATCTCTTTAAATTCACCAATATATTGCCCCATTAAATCGAATTGTGTTCCTCCTCCGCTAGCTCCAAATATAGGATTAGCCTCTCCCATACGAATAGTATCACCAGCGTTAAGTTTTACCTCAGCAATATATTTTGGTGTAGTTGGTAATGCAAATTTATCTTGTATTTGTAAGGGTGTTAATCCTTTTTGATATCTTCTGCTTTCATAACCCAACCACCATACATACCAGAAGTCTCTACATCATATACTCTTACAAAAACAATGTCTTCGTTTAATTTAATTTCTTGGACAACCTTTTTTTTAGTATATGGAGGATTATCGTAATCTTTACTTGCCCACCAATCATTTACAGTTTCAGCAGAACTATACCTTTTTATCTCTACTTTATCTTTTAGGCTACCTAATTGCTCATCAAGATAATCATAACCAATATTACCTGTCCCCTAAGTTGTAATTTTAAACTTGGGAATAAAGAAGGTGGCAACTGGATAACCAATTACTACCATTATATCAGCTTGCTTGACGTTCTGTCAGAGTAGCCGCCGCCCTGTACTCTGGGGAATCGGTGGCTAGCCTTTTCACACATGACCTTCCCGTTTGTTCAGTTCAGTCCTAACTATATAATGGTTGGACTATCCTGAGTAATTGGTGCGATGTCTTAGACACTCTATCCATCGGGCTATCTATTCATAAAGTTGCGTTTGTTTTGAAAAAACCGCAAGAAAACGAAGATAACAAAAAATAGGTCAATCATGGTGGTATCTGACCATAATCGACCTGTTTAATGTAACGGAATTGCGTTATCTAGAGTATAAAATTCAATCTTCGTTGTGCGTACAATGGAATGATGAAATCTTTATACGGGTATTACATGGGTTATATGTGTTATTAGTTGAATAATGGATTAACTCGGCACTGGGTAGCCCCTATTTTTTTAACGAAAAATTTCTTTAAGCATACTCTCCGCCTTATCCATTTCACCAAGCATTGGATTCATATAGTCACTATACGATTCTAAATATGCCCTTACTGAACCATTAATTCTAAACATGTCTTTTGTCAAATCCTCAAGATTATTGCTCTCCAAAATATCATTAGCATGTTGATAACGTGAAATAATCATTTCAAGCATGGGCGTAGGTTGTGATATATAATGCTCTTTTAATTGACCCAGTACTTTTTTTAATTGCTCGTACAACCTAACATGCTGTTCACTGTTTGTCATAAGCTTCTAACTCTCCTTATCTACTTGGAACTTCTCTCATTTCCTTAATCCATTCTTTTGGCCAATTCTGAGGTAGTAAAATTTGGTCTCCCCCTCCTTGGAGAATTGTCCCTGTCTGAGTCATTTGTTGCTCGACCTTACCAATATTTAGTTCAGTACCTTTTGGGATTTCAATAACTGCTTCATACTGTCTACTGTTCTTCCATTCAGGTAAAAGTGCAGAATCAATTTTACTAGATATTCTGTTTGCGGCAGGGACGGTAGTTGCAAAAGCCCCATTCTCACCAGCTTTCCCACCAAAAGTACGATAAACGATTATATTTTCATTGGTAACCACAGTTCTATATTGACCTTCTGTAAATGTTTCTTTAAGCCAAGATGGTAGCTCTACTTGGTCTTTCAAAGTTACTTTGTTATCAATTGCTGTAGCATATTTAGGGTTGATTTCAGGCACAGCATTTTTACCCGTCCCCTCAGTCTTTGTTTTTTGATCTGGTATCGGATCCACTTTCGGTACCTTAGGCGGCGTCAGGTCTGGTTTTACTGGATTCAGGATCGTCTTTTTCCCGATGTTCGCTGCTACTCCTCCACCTACTATCGAAACTGTTCCTAGCATATCACTCACATGCTCTTTTGACCACGCCTCCTCTGGAAAGAGCGCCCCGTCTATACTGTCTCCCATTCCCTTGATCATGCCGGGGACCCCGATTAACAGATAGTTCGAAAAATCATAGACCGAATCATCCCATTTATTCGTTCGTTCCTGTGCCCCTTCCCACACGGCTCCTGTTAGTCCACCAGACCAATAATTCACAAAATCATACACGCTATCGAATTGGCGGTCCCATCGATCGTTCGATGCCGCTATCGCATCATTACCGATCTCTTTTAAGCTATTCCAGATCTGCTTATAGATCGGTTCTTCTTTTTCGATTTCTTGTTCTTCCACAATCGCGCTTTCGGCTTGCTGTACAGGTTATACCCGACTTAGCTGAAGTGCGGACGTACTCATAGTTGACAAGTCTTGTTTTGGCAACTTCCCTTCTCGTGCTTCATGAAAATATTCAGATTAATCAGAGGGCAGAAGGCTAGGTTTGACACATGACCTTCCCCTTGAAGATGTTCCGTTACGTCCTGATAATATAAAAGTCGGACTAACCTTGAAATCAGGGGTGTTGCAAATGCTCTCGACACTATATCCATCGGGGTATCTATTCGCAAAGTTACGATAGATTTCAAAACCGCAAGAAAACGAAGAAACAAAAAACAGGTCAATCATGGTGGTATCTGACCATAATTGACCTGTTCAGTGTAAAGCAGTAGCGTTATTTATAGGGGTGACAATTCAAGCATTAATGTGCTTACAACCGAAATGACGAAATCTTCATACAATTACTCCATGGGTTATATGTGTTGACGGGTTCATTCGGCACTGGGTAGCCCCAACTTTTAATGAAAAATTTCTTTAAGCATATTCTCAGCCTTATCCATTTCACCAATGTATCCTTATTTAACCACTAATTCTAAACATATCTTTTGTCAAATCCTTAAGATTATTTTCTCCAAGATATCTCTATAGCATGTTGATAACGCGAAATAATCATTTCGAGCATAGGCGTAGGTTGTGCTATATAATGTTCCGCTAATAGGGCTAATACTTTTTTTAATTGCACATGCAACTTATCTTACTGTTCATTGTTTGACATCTCCTGCAACCTCTCCTTATCTGCTTCGGACTTCTCTGATTACCACGCTCACCGAAATAAACAATCCATTCTTGACCTTCTTTTTCCATACATACTTTCTGGTCAATTTCCCTCCTTTAGCTTCTTATATAACTCATATAACTCTAATAATTGAAGTCCAAGTTCGCTATTAAAATCCCAAGTGTCGGTAATAACTCTTGGATATGATGGGATATGATTGTTAGATTCAACCATTAGTTCTATATCTTTATAGAAATTTTCAAGTTGACTTATTGTCCCATCTTTAGCCTGTCCTAATTTGTGAGCTTTAATTTCACACTCTAACTTTATTTTCAATTTTTCAGCTTCCTTAATAAAGTTTAAGGTTTTATTAAGTCGTCTAGGTTCGTTATATACCATTGTTCTACTCCTCCAGTATAGTGATCCCCCATTTGAAACTGTGGACCAGCTTTTCCCTTAATTATAATTGTGTCTAGTTTAACTTGCCATTGTTGAATTCCTGTCATTCTGTTCCAATCTGGTGGAAGTGCTAAATTATTTCTATTTACTTGTGGTGAAAATGTTTCAAATAAATATCTCCCTTTAGCACTAGCATTAATATTATCATAGAATCTTATCCCATAAGTATTTGGACCAGCAACATCAAGCTTAATTGTACCGATCACAAACGATTCTAATGTCGTCTTTCTAAATTGACGTGGTACTCCTTGCGATATTAAATATTCTGATGCTTGTTTTACACCATTATATGGGTTATCAACTTTACCCGTCCCCTTAATAGAATCGGATGAACTTATATCTTTATTCTTAATAGATTCTAGTAATTCCTTCTCTTTCTTTAGATACTCTCCTATCTTAGACGCTTCTCTTATGCCTGTACTTGCCTCAATATTGGCTTCAACCCTAGCACGCATATCAGGGATAGCATCTGGTTTAAAGGGCTCCACTTTCGGTACGTTTGGCGGCGTCAGATCTGGTTTTACTGGATTCAGGATCGTCTTTTTCCCGATGCTCGCTGCTACTCCTCCGCCTACTATCGAAACTGTTCCTAGCATATCACTCACATGCTCTTTTGACCACGCCTCTGCTGGAAAGAACGTCCCGTTTATACTGTCTCCCATTCCCTTGATCATGCCGGGGACCCCGATTAACAGATAGTTCGAAAAATCTTAGACCGAATCATCCCATTTATTCGTTCGTTCCTGTGCCCCTTCCCACACGGCTCCTAGCGTTATTTAGGTTATAAAATTAAAGCATTTGATGTGCGTACAACAGAAATGACGAAATCTTCATACGGGTATTACATGGGTTGTATGTGCGGGTATTACATGGGTTGTATGTGTTATTTGTTGAATAATGGGTTCATTCGGCACTGGGTAACCCCCACCAAAAAAGAAACCTTGAAAGGCACTAAGCCAATCAAGGTTTCCAAAAATCATGAAATCATCTTATAACATCACTTGAAAGTAGCTTTCCATTAGTTGTGTTGAATAAGAACCTTCTACCGTAAAAGTCAGACACATAAACGTCAGTACCTTTCACCATTAGGTTTTCAAACGGCAACGGGTTTTTTAAGGGGAAAACATCACTAACACTTTGAATACGCCACTTTATTTCCCCAATTTCATTAATTCCAAATACATTATTTAAATACGTAACATTGTTAGGTATCTCAAGCAATACGATTAATGTTTCATCTACTTCTTTAACGTAGCGTATATTATGGTCAAAAACAATTTTTGTTTGGTTTACTACTAGCTCGTTTGCAAATTGAGTAAACGTTATCGCCAATTCATTCACTCCTTCATGGTAACGGTCTTGGATTTGTGAAATTACCAACACGCTGTCCCATTAAATCAAATTGTTGTCCTCCTCCTTGTAAACCGAAGAGTGGATTTGCAGTTCCTGCACGTATTCTTGTTCCTGCATCCAATTCCACATCTACTATAAACTTGGGAGTTGTGGGCAATGCGAATTTTACTTGTATTTGCGATGGAGTTAGTCCCCTAATATCATCGGCTTTCAT
Organism: Paenibacillus septentrionalis; assembly: GCF_042659865.1. Taxonomy (NCBI): domain Bacteria; kingdom Bacillati; phylum Bacillota; class Bacilli; order Caryophanales; family Paenibacillaceae; genus Paenibacillus; species Paenibacillus septentrionalis. The sequence continues at coordinate 1,761 of NZ_JBHSTE010000010.1, read as the reverse complement.
AAACCATCCACCGTAGATACCAGAGTTTTCACCGTCGTATACTCGAACAAATGTGCTTTTTTCAGTTAACTCGATTTCTTGAACAAGTGTACCCGGCTTATATGGAGGTTCACTGTAGGCCATTTCTTCCTTCCACCATTTATTCACATCTTCTGCCGATGTTTCAGAGATTTTTTTATATTTAAGATTTCCCATCCCCTTAATAGAGGATGAACTTATATCTTTATTCTTAATAGATTCTAGTAATTCCTTCTCTTTCTTTAGATACTCTCCTATCTTAGTTGCTTCTCTTATGCCTGTACTTGCCTCAATATTGGCTTCAACCCTAGCACGCATATCTGGGATAGCATCTGGTTTAAAAGGCTCCACTTTCGGTACGTTTGGCGGCGTCAGGTCTGGTTTTACTGGATTCAGGATCGTCTTTTTCCCGATGCTCGTTGCTACTCCTCCGCCTACTATCGAAACTGCTCCTAGCATATCACTCACATGCTCTTTTGACCACGCCTCTGCCGGAAAGAACGTCCCGTCTATACTGTCTCCCATTCCCTTGATCATGCCAGGTATCCCGATTAACAGATAGTTCGAAAAATCATAGACCGAATCATGCCATTTATTCGTTCGTTCCTGTGCCCCTTCCCACACGGCTCCTGTTAGTCCACCAGACCAATAATTCACAAAATCATACACGCTATCGAATTGGCGGTCCCATCGATCGTTCGATGCCGCTATCGCATCATTACCGATCTCTTTTAAGCTATTCCAGATCTGCTTATAGATCGGTTCTTCTTTTTCGATTTCTTGTTCTTCCACAATCGCTTTCGGCTTGCTGTACAGGTTATACCGACTTAGCTGAAGTGCGGACGTACTCATAGTTGACAAGTCTTGTTTTGGCAACTTCCCTTCTCGTAATTGTTGCATGACCGAAATCGTGCTCGTGGTGAGCTGCTGCCGATGGAACACAATCTCCTCCAGCTGGTTTCTTGCCCACGTGCCCGTTGCCCCTTCCTTCATTCCCAGCATCAGCAACGTTCGGTACCTCTCACTATCCATGATCGGAATCGGCTTCGTATAGAGCGGGTCGAACGTGCAGGCCTGTACCGCTGAGCCTGCATACGTTGACGTCAAATCCACATTCGCCGCTATCGTCTGCGCTTGGATACCCATCGCAAGTAATCGAAGCCGGCTATCTTCCGCTACTTGATGCACACGCAGCATCTGTGCTGTATTCCCGTATTGCTTGTACATCTCATAAGCGCGCTGCGCCTTCGCAATCACCTCTCGCTGCGCATAAATCTCTTCTATCTGTGCCTTGATTCGTATCCGGTCGGCTTGAGGGAGTGTGGCAGAGGCTAACCGCTCTCGCAGCTGTTGGATCACCGGCTCTTTCTCGAACGGATCTGGACGATGCCAAGCTTCCACTTTATCGATCAGCCGATTCACATTTCGCATCATCTCTTCTGGTAAGGAGCCAAGAGTCGCCATCGTGTGTTGACGAAACCGAGCAAGCAGCTGAGCTAATCCTCTCGTTTGATCTAACCATGCGGCGGCGCTTCTTTTATTCTCCTGCTCCAACCGTTCCATGCCAGCGATTGCTTTACGTACTACTTCTGCCAACTGTTCCGCATCATCAGTGAGCCGTGCAATGGATTGCTGAGCGTTGTGCATCGCTCCCCATATCGGTAAATCTCCACTCCAGCTGTTGACGTTTCCGTTGATCTGTTGCCTCAGCAAATTAGTTGCGCTTGCCACCTGCTCCAGATC
>NZ_JBHSTE010000009.1:0-75335 GCF_042659865.1 Paenibacillus septentrionalis | reverse complement strand
TTCTTACTCGTTGTTCAGTTTTCAAGGAACAATGCCGTTCGTATCACTTTGTAACGCGAACGTTTTGTTTCGTGTGTGTCTCGCGATCTCTCGCGGCGACAAGAAATAATATATCACAGGGGCCGCCTATTATGCAACCCCTTTTCAAAACTTTTTTTGTTTTTTTTCGTTATAATACTCAAACCCCTTGATATATAAGGTTTTTTCTACTTTAATGATCGAACATTTAATGCGTATTTTGATAATTGTTTCGGTGTTGCAATACGCGCATACATCCTAAAGATGATTTTATAACGCTTTGCTATCGATTTTCGTATTTCTCCATCCAGTCGACTATCTCCCAAATCAAGAAGCATCTCATCAAGCTCCTTCCGTAGTACATAGTCTAGTTCCTTGCATTCTCTATCATTAAACAGCATTCCGAGCATGAATGAGCTCCTCCTTCAAAATTGTTACGCAATTTGACATTAAAAAAAGACGATGCTAATCATCGTCTTATTGTTATGGTCAATATTGATCTTTTTTTATACCTTGCCGACCACTTAATTTATTGTCGAAGCAAGCCACATTGTAAACGTGCTTTCTATAATAGAGGCTATAAAAAGTACAATGGTTGCATATAGCGCCATTACCCCACAGCGCTTTAAGGTTTCTTTGTAGTCAGAGCCAATGTCGTCCAGCTTCTTATGATTCGTAAGCAAAGCCCCCATTGTATGAAATAGTAGTTTTCCTAACCGCAGTCCGTATGCTGCAACAAGAATAAGAGCAGGAATCTCTAATATGCCATGCGGCAGCAATGTCTTCACAATAAGGTCGAACAATGAAATTGCGATTTGCCCATCTACAGTAAGCTTAACAATATATCCAATCAGCATCCCATTTATCACAAGAAAAAATATTGGAACAATGCCGAAAAAAGCCCCCAGGAACATAACCAACACTGACTTGATTGCATTATTGAAGAAAATAAACACCAGCATAGACAATGTTGGATTGCTGCTTTTATCAATTTGTTGCACCAGTTCTCCCATTGCAGCCATCTGAGTATCCAAAAAACGTGCAAAATTCTCGTTAGTCAAACCTATATAGATACTGATTGCAAAAATTAGCGTGGCAATAAGTATAAATTGCTTGGTGCCTTTTAAATCCTGCCAAACACTTTGTAGCTTAAACATTTTGTCCACCTCTTCAAATAAACATAGAATAACTTTTTTGTACGAGCATAGATTGTACTAATAACATCTGCCAACGGCCAATAGAGAGGAGTTAATAATTCATGAATGCATTTTTCGTTTTTTCAGCCAGCAAAATAAAAAAGTACTTCTTCCTCACCATCGCTCTTGTGTTTGCAGTCGGCGTGATTTACACCGAGCGAGACAACATTACTGTATTTTCACCTCAACAGCCAGTAGCGATCTACAACGTCCCTACAGAACGCAATGTTGTAGCATTAACGTTCGATATTAGCTGGGGGGACAAGCGCCTCGAACCAATTCTTGAGGTGTTAAAAGAAAAAAATGTCACCGCAGCCACGTTCTTCGTATCCTCTGTATGGAGTCAGCAGCATCCTGAGCTTGTAAAAAAGATTCAAGACGCCGGCTATGAAATCGGCAGCCACGGTCATAAGCATGATAATTACTCCACACTTACAGATGACGAAATACGCAGCCAGATCACTACAGCACATAGTATTATATCAGAGGTTACAGGCAAAAGCCCGAATTTGATTCGCTTGCCGAATGGTGACTTCGACAAGCGCGTTCTCAAAATTGCCAGCGAGCTTCAATATCAAGTGATTCAATGGGATACCGATTCAATGGATTGGCTTAGCATCGGTACAGATAAAATTGCAGACCGCGTTATTTCACGCGCACATCCTGGCGACATTATTTTGATGCATGCTAGCGACTCGGCAAAACAGACGCATCTAGCTCTTCCGATCATTATTGACCAGCTTCGCGATAAAGGATATGACTTCTTATCCGTTTCTGAACTTCTTACACAAACAGAAACGCAAGGCCAATCTGTTACAAGCTCATAATTTACCTTGATTCAGTAAACTTCAAGCAAGCATCGATCTGCCTTGCGTTATCATAAATGCTTCGTTAAACAGCCGTTTTTGCTGGTGCTCCAGCAGAAGCGGCTGCTTGGCTTCCAGTTAGCTTTGCCATGATATGGTTTTGGTAGAAATTACATGCGAATAATGGCAGCAGCATAAAAATAATTGTCCCGGCGCTATTTTCACCCTGAATCGCAGGATAAGCCTCAATCGCAGTTACGACAAACATGAGAAACATCGTTGGTATAAAGGCGCTGCGATTTGTTTGCTTCACTTTAAACCAAGCGACAGCCAGAGAAGCTAGCAGCAACCCAAGTGGAAGCACCCAATGAAACCAATTGTTCATTCGACCTTCATACAATACATAGCCTAATAAGAAAACACCGAACAACGTCGTATACCCTTGAAGCGCATTCCACAAGTACTTTTTACGGAACACACTGAGTGCAATATAATTTAATGTTAAGTAAGCGAAAAAACACATTTGACTAAATGCGCCGATCATCGTTCCTGCAAGGAACATCATTAGCAGATTAAAACCAGTAGCTTTAAATCCAAGAAATCCAAAATCCTGGTCAGTTAGCAACATGAGCAATCCAGTCGCCATACATACCCCAGCGCCTATAGCCATTGTTGTCCAAAATAAATAGAACCATTTTCTAAGTGTCACTGCTTAAATTCCTCCTGCAAATAAATTGGATGCATTCTTACTGTATTTTACCACGTTCACACAAAAATGCTAACAAGCTGTATGATAAATCAGCGAACATTGCGCATGATATTAGTACAAGTCATCTTTTTAAGGGGGTTTCATCATGCGCAAGTTGATCACGATGTCTGTACTTATAGCCTCCATTACCATATTAACAAGCTGCGGCGCAGGCGGTGGTGGTGGCGGCGAGTCATCCGGAATGACCTATAAGGATATGAAGTCTATGGTAATAGATATTCTGAAAACGGAGGATGCTCAGAAAGCTTTACAGGAATCGATGAGCGCCCAATCAGGTTATACCGCACAAAGCTCAACCATGCTTAACGTTCAAGACCAGGAAGCAGTACGATTAGCTGTCAAGGATGTAATACTTTCTCCAGAATACGATAAAGTTCTGCGATCTCTAATGACCGATACGCGCTTTGCCGGGGAATTCTCTAAAGCCGTTAATGAATTAAACAAAGATCTCCATGTTGAATTAGTAAAGGATCCGCAGTACCAGGAAGGTCTCGTAGCGGCATTTGAGTCGGAGGAGCTGCAAAAGGTGATACTGCGAGTTGTAAAAGGCGCAGAGTATCGTAAGGAATTAATGAGTTTGATGCAGGAATCATTAAAAAATCCAATTTTCAAAATGCAGCTGCTCGACCTGATGAAGCAGGCCGTGGCAGATGAGCTAGCAGTTGAGCCTCAGGCCGAAGGAGCAGCATCAGGCGGTCAGGATAAGGGCGGAGAATCTGGTGGCCAATCCGGTGATGATTCTGGATCATCTAAGGAAAAAGCCGGCGGTGATTCCGAGAAGAGTTCGTAAACCGAAAAGCTCCACAGCTGTAATGGGATGTAACCATTAAGCTGCGGAGCTTTTCTCATTATATATCATGTTCAAGCATTTACGTTACGTTCTTACTGCTCGCAATGATGAATCACTTTTTCAGCAAGCTCAAGATATAGCGTTCCAATTGGTGTGTCCGCTGCAAATACACTAGGTGAAAAATTCGGATCAAGCGGATGATTTTCTGGTTGTCCGAGCGGAATTTGTGCCAGCAGCTCGCAACGCAACGTTTCAGCAAGCTTGCCGCCGCCACCTCTGCCAAACACGTACTCACGCTCACCTGTTAGTTTAGATTCAAAATAAGACATATTCTCAACAACACCAATAATTTCATGGTTCGTTTTGATTGCCATAGCCCCAGCACGGGCAGCAACAAAGGATGCCGTCGCGTGTGGTGTCGTTACAATAATTTCTTTGCTTTGTGGAATCATTTGATGAACATCTAGCGCTACGTCACCTGTGCCCGGCGGCAAGTCAAGCAAAACATAATCCAGCTCGCCCCATTCGATCTCCTGAAAGAAGTTGCGAAGCATTTTTCCAAGCATCGGTCCTCTCCACACAATCGGACTATTGTCTTCGACAAAAAAGCCCATCGAGATTACCTTCACACCAAAACGTTCAATCGGAATCACTCGATCATTTACGACCTCAGGCCGTTCTTCGATACCCATCATATCCGGCACACTAAAGCCATAGATATCAGCATCAATAATGCCTACACGCTTCCCGCTTCGCGCAAGCGCGGTTGCTAGGTTGACGGTAACGGTTGATTTACCTACTCCACCTTTACCCGAAGCAATCGCAATAAATTTCACATTGCTTTGCTCGGTCAGAAGTGGGCTTTGTAAATTCGCCCCATGCCCTTCAATCTTCTGCTCAGCAGCCTGAGATTGTCCGCCAGCTTGCTCCTTGGCAGCAGGAGACGCTGCGACCCCCTCATTGCGAAAACGGCAATAAAGCGCTGTTGCACCAGCCTCTTTTAATGTCTCCAGCAATACCGCTTCAATGGCAGCCTGCTGTTCCTCGGTAGCACCTAGCACCGTTACTGAAACTTGATCGTTGCGTACCATAACATCTCGAAAGCTTATTTGATTCGCACCGTATTGTGATGCGAGTATCGATTCAATCGTCTGAATTGCCTGCTCACGTGTAATTGCCATCTCTATTCCCACCTTTTTTGATCTGCGCTTTCATCCCACTATGTATAGCATAGGCGGTTTATCGGCAGAAGTGAAGCCTTTCCTACAAACTTTCACATTTACTAGTCTGTTTTTATGCCAGAAGGCTGCTCTGTAACATACTGTAGAATGCCTTTGTAAATTGATGCGGCAACGGTTCGTTGGTACTGTGCATCAACGAGCAGCTGGGATTCCTGCGGATTAGATAGAAAACCAACTTCAACCAGTGCTGCAGGAATATGCTGCAATGCTTTTAGAATGTAGATGGTCTCAACAGTAGCTGCCTCGCGCTTGGTGTTTTCAAGGTTGATTTTTAACTGCTCCTGAATTGACTTGGCGAGCACTTCACTTTCCTTAATTGAGGTCTTGTGATAGAACGTTTGGGCGCCGGACCACTTTTCTGAAGGAATACTGTTCATATGCACGCTAATCAGCAGATCCGGATTATTTTCCTGCAGTAAAGACACCCGCTTCATAAGATCCTCGGTTTTGCGTCTGCTATATGATTTGGTATCATCATTAGCCAGATCATAATCGCCCTCTCGTGTCATAAATACGATTGCGCCCGCCTCTTGCAAATAATCTCTTACGTACAGCGCAATGGAGAGGCTCAAGTCCTTCTCTATTGCCCCACTTTTACTAACTGCTCCACCGTCTACGCCGCCATGACCAGCATCTATTGCAATGGTCATGCCTGACAGAGGCAAGCTCCATGTGGACCAGGTACTGCTTACAGGTGGCGTACGGCTTAACAATAACGCTGCCGTTACCACCAGGCATAGCCCAACCATTAAGCGAAGCTTGCCTTTAGGAGAAAGCCATACAATAAATCGCCGACGAAATTTACGCATAAAAAACCACCTCATAGCCATAGTCATAGAACGTACAAGCCAAAACAAGCAGGTCCTTCTATATATATGGGACAAGGCAGCTATTTATGATTAGGAATAGATGGTCTTCCCGCTCTTGAGATTCGCACCATAAAAAAACCTTTCAATCACCTGTATGGCAATTGAAAGGTTTCAATTTAATTTAGTGTGTACACTTTGGATGAAGACATGCTCTGCTTCCGACATGCTTGCTATTACCGCTTCAGCTTTGCAGCAAGAACGCGTTTTGCATAACAATTGCTACAAGATCAGTTTATCGTTTTGCAGAAACAAGAATGCTGCGATAGCGGCCAAAGTCAGCAACTGTGTTGTCTCCTACTTCCAATCCGTTGATGTCCAGCAATGGCAATTGCGAGTCACGATCACCGAAGCCTGTAAAGATGCCATCACGTATATTGGCATAGCCCGCTTCATACTGCACATCAAAATTTGCAGGATAACGGCATTGATCACCTTGCAGCGGCAGTACATCACCTTTATTGAAAGTAATAGCAGGATGCTTTTCACGCAAAACCATATTGACGTTTGGATCAAACCAGAAGCTGTCGAATAAATTAACCTGCAGCTTTGTATGACCGTCCTGCAATACGACACCGTCTTTGTTTTGAGCACCTACTGATTCAATGACTCCACACGCTGCTGTAGCGTGAGAAACACGATCAATCAAAATGAGTCCACCCATCGTTTTATGCAGCTTAAACTCATCGACAACGAGCGGCTCAGAAACGACGATTTCACAGCCAACCAATTCATTTTTATAAGCTGTCGTAGCTGGCTGCAAGGAACCGTTATTAACATCTACCTTATGGCGCAGCTCTGTCACCAATGCTGGAAGCAGCTTCGTACCGACCTTGATCCAATATTCCTTACCAGGAACTAACTGCTGCTCATCCATCCACAGTAATGTAGCAGAGAATGTAGTAGCCGTTTGAAGATTGGCATCATTCGTCAACACGCAGCCACGCGATACGTCAACTTCTCGATCCAATTGAATCGTTACAGGCTGACCTGTAATCGCAACGTCCGCAGATACATCACCGATATGAAGCGATTTTACAATTGCCGATTCACCACTTGGCAAAATCGAAACCGTATCGCCTACAGAAATCTGACCTGCTTCAATCTGACCTTGGAAACCGCGGAAGCTATGATCCGGACGGCTTACGCGCTGCACCGGCATATAGAAGCCACGCTCTACGACATCAGCAGAAATATCTACCGTTTCCAAATGCTCAAGCAGCGTTGGGCCATCATACCACTTCATATTAGCGGAACGCTGTGTGACGTTATCTCCCTCTGTAGCCGAAACAGGAATAATGACTGCATTCTCCAAGCCCAGTTCAGTACGGAGCTGTTCAATATCGTTACAAATGTTAAGAAAACGCTGCTCATCGTAGCCAGCCAAATCAATTTTGTTTACAGCAAATATAAAGTGTTTAATTCCCATTAGTGCACAAATGCGTGCGTGACGTCGTGTTTGTACGAGAACACCTTGCGTCGCATCCATCAAGATAACAGCCAAATCAGCAAACGCTGCACCTACGGCCATATTTCGGGTATATTCCTCATGCCCTGGCGTATCCGCAACGATAAAGCTGCGGCGCTCTGTATTGAAGTAACGGTATGCCACATCAATGGTAATCCCTTGCTCACGCTCTGCCATTAAGCCGTCTAGCAGCAACGAGTAGTCGATTGCTCCGTTTCGGCTGCCAACCTGACTGTCCAGCATAAGCGCCTGCTCCTGATCGGCATATAGCATTTTCGAATCATATAGGATATGTCCAATTAGCGTTGATTTTCCATCATCAACACTACCGCACGTAATAAACTTCAGAAGACTGCTCTCTGTGTGACTCATTAGAAATACCCCTCCCGTTTGCGTCGCTCCATACTGCCAGCGGCTTCCTTGTCAATAACACGGCTTGTACGCTCGGAAGTTGTTGCCGATAGCGTCTCGGCAATCACTTCATCAAGCGTATCAGCCTCTGACTCGACCCCGCCTGTTAGAGGGTAACACCCTAATGTACGGAAACGCACTTTCTTCATCTGGGGAGTTTCACCCGGCAGCAGTCTCATCCGCTCATCATCCACCATAATGATGTTGCCGTCACGATAAACGACTGGACGCTCAGCAGCAAAATATAAAGGCACGATTTCAATGTTTTCGCGCTGAATGTATTGCCATATATCTTTTTCCGTCCAGTTAGAAATTGGAAATACACGCATGCTTTCACCCTTATGGATGCGCGTATTGTACAGCTTCCACATTTCTGGACGTTGGTTTTTAGGATCCCAAGTATGCTGTTCATTACGGAATGAGAAGATGCGCTCCTTCGCACGCGATTTCTCCTCGTCTCGACGACCACCACCAAAAGCAGCCGTAAACTGATACTTCGTTAACGCCTCTTTCAGCGCCTGCGTTTTCATAATATCGGTATATGCCGCTCCATGGTCGAACGGATTAATGCCCTGAGCAATAGCTGCCTCATTGCGATGTACAATAAGATTGACACCCAACTCCTCCGCACGACGGTCGCGGAATGCGATCATTTCACGGAATTTCCAGCTCGTATCAATTTGAAGTAGTGGAAACGGCGGTTTTTCAGGGTAGAAGGCCTTCATAGCCAAGTGAAGCATGACAGATGAGTCCTTACCGATCGAGTACAGCATGACCGGACGCTCACATTCTGCGGCAACCTCACGAAAAATGTAAATCGCCTCAGCCTCAAGTTTATCTAAGTGTGTCAGCGACATGTATATCACTCCTATTATGCTAATTTATATAGCTGCTGTTCGTATCATTAATAATCAGACATCGTCTAGTTTCATTTTTATTCATTATATTTTATTCCTGATCGGAATACTAGAATTTATTACGCAAACGTTTCACTTGTTCGCTATAGATTGTTTGCGTGAATTTTGCGCAAACTCAGCTTTTGTTTTGCGTAGAAAGGCGCTATCATAAAGATACCATATTTATGTAAGATATCTCTTATGAAGGAGGCAGCGTATGACTTTAAAGCAAATCGCAGCAATGGCAGAGGTCTCGATCTCGACGGTATCGCGCATATTGAATTCTCCTGACAACAGCTTTGCAACCAAGGAGGTTCGCGATCGAGTTTGGCGCATCGCAAAAGAAATCGGATATGTACCCAATCAGAGCGCGCGTGAGCTTAAGCTGGGCAAGCAAGGCTCACCCGGATCTACACCGCCTTCCATTACTTGCATATTAGGACGAACCCGTCAGCTGGACGACGATCCATTTTTCGCTCAAATGTCCCGTGCAATCGAGCAGCAAGCGCTGGAATTAGGTTATGCTATCTATTTATCCTACTCTTTGTTTGATATTGAACGAGCTGCGCTGCTCGATCAGATTGAAGCAGCCCGTACAGACGGCGCCATCATATTGGGGCGCTTCAGCAATGACAGCATGAACTTCCTAAAGAAGCATTACAGCAATCTTCTCTATGTCGGACGCAATGTCATTGACGCTAACTGCGATCAGGTCATCTGTGACGGATATGAAGCAACGCAGATCGCAATTAAGCATTTAATCGAAAAGGGACATTCTCATATTGGATATATCGGTGAAACGAATAACGAGGTGCGGTATGAAGCCTATTGCGACACACTTTCTGCGTATGGGCTAACCTATAATGATAATTGGGTAAGTCATTGTCCACAAAACGGGCCTGGCGGCTATGAGGGAGCAAAAAAGCTGTTGGCTCATGCATCCCCCTTGCCTACAGCCGTTTTTTGCGCAACAGATATTACAGCGATTGCTGCACTGCGCCGGTTTACAGAGGTACAGATCAAGGTTCCCGAGCAGTTATCGCTTATAAGCATGGATAATATAGAGCTGTCAGGGTATGTTTCGCCGATGCTCACTACAGTAGGCATGCCGATTGTGGAAATGGGTAAGTGGGCGGTCCAGCTATTAGTGGATCGTATGAACAAGCGCCATAAGCTGCCTGTTAAAATGTACTTGCCCAATAAGCTGGTCGTTCGGGAAAGCGTAGCATCCCTTTAACATAAGTAGTCATTCTCCCACAAAAAAAGGTCAGCTCCATCTATATAAATATAAATAGCCCTAGTTATTTTCCCGAGCAAAGATGCACCGGATCATAATTAGGGCTTCATTATCGTCAAGAGTCGACCTATAGTTCATTACAGCTTATTTGTGCAAGCCACATTCTGTCTTTTCTTGGCCCGCCCATCTTCCGGCACGTGGATCTTCACCAGGCATAACCTGACGTGTACAATACTCGCAGCCAATGCTTGGATAGTTGTTGTCATGAAGTGGGTTATATATCACATTATTATTGCGGATATAGTTCCATACATCCTCATTGGTCCAACCTGCAATCGGATTAAACTTAACCAAACCGAATTTTGTATCGTATTCGATTTTTTTCGCATTTGCACGAGTTGGGGCCTGATCACGGCGAATACCCGTAATCCAAGCTTCGTACTTCATAAGAGTCCTAGTTAGCGGCTCAACCTTACGGATATTACAGCACGCGTTGGCATCCGTAATCCATAGCTGATCGCCATGCTTTTCCGCTTGCTCTTCTGGTGTAAGAAGCGGCTTAACTTCTACGAATGGAATTCCTGGATAACGCTCGATTAGACGATCTCTTGTTTCATACGTTTCCTTAAAATGGAAATCTGTATCCAGGTAGAAGATATCTGTCTTTGGACTAATCCGTTGCAGCATATCTACAATTACAACATCCTCCGCTCCAAAACTGCAGGCAAATGTAATGTTTGGAAATGTTTCAACTGCGAATTTAATAACGTCTTCCGCACTAGCAGACTCTAAAGCAACTGCCTGTTCTGCGATCAATTGTTCTTTTTCGATTAAATTCATACTATTCACCTCGCATTTATCAACATTGATAATGGTACGCTGAATTCATTATAGCCTCTTATAACTGATACTTCAATAAATAACGACTACTATTATTCAATTACCTGCAATAATATATTAGTTAAACTTCCTTGACTTTCCATGTATAATAAGAGAATTGAATCTGTAAGGAGCTACGATGATGCTAAAATACACGATATGTTTTATGATATGCGGCAGTGAGGTATTGCTGCTAAATCGACTAAAATCACCAAATATGGGCTTATGGAATGGAATTGGCGGCAAGCTCGAAGCCAACGAAACACCGCTGCAAAGCATTGTTCGAGAAATTAAAGAAGAAACCGGATTACAAGTGAATGAGCAAGACATTGAGCCTGCTGGTATCGTGCGCTGGGAAAGTGAACCACCATCTTTTTCAAGCGGCATGTATCTGTATCGCTGCAGCTTATCCGACAAAGCTGTTCAGACTCCTGCAGTGGTGGATGAGGGTTTGCTTATGTGGAAACCGCTCGATTGGGTACTGAATGAAGACAATCTCGGTGTCGTGGACAATATTCAGCATTTTCTTCCCTTTCTGTTGCAAGGCGAGTGCCAACTCGAGCACATCTTTACGTACAATTCCAAGGATGAGCTTATTGGTTACAGAGCAAATCAGCTTGACCCTACTTCACGTTATGTATAAGCTGAATTTGGCTTATCATAGCTTTTTATTCCAAATAAGATCAAGTATGTTTATCGCTTTTTGGGGGATGTTATTCGAGTAACATCAAACTATTACATTTCTCAAGGAGGCAGCATACGATGAACAATCAATATACGTCTAACAACCAATTTGGTACAGGCAGTTTCAACACGCAATCTTTTGACAGCTTTCAAGCGAAACAGCAATTGGCACACATTGAACAGCTTGTTCAGCAACTAATCAACCAAACACAACAGGCATCGGTACAATACCAACAGCTTCTAACGCAAGAGCAACAAAATGCTCGTATGCTTGAGCAAATCGCTCAAAAGGAGCATCATGCAGCTGACGTGATTCAAACAGCGCTGCAAGGCCATCATACTGCTACGCAACAATTGCAGCAAATTGCATCCTTGTGCCATCAAGTTTCTATTCCAACTCAAACAAGCTACGCATCAGCTGGTACTTCTGGATACGCAGCAGGCTATACGCCTTCAACAGGTTCTTCTAGCTTTACTTCAAGCTCCAGCTTCCCAACTCAATCCAGCAACTTCACTTCCAGCAGCAATCATTACCCAAGCAGCAGCTCCACTGGATTCAATCAAAATCAATTTAACCAAAACCAATTCACTTCATCCATTGGAACTAGCTCTCTAGGTAGCAGTTCTTTAGGTAACAGCTCTCTAGGCACAAGCTCTCTAGGTACAAGCTCTCTAGGTAGCAACTCTCTAGGTAGCAGCTCTCTAGGTAGCAGCTCTCTTGGTAACACAGCAACAAGCTCCACTTTTGGCAGCTCGCTAAACAGCAATGTTGGAAACAGCAGCATCAATAGCACAGTGGCGAAATATACAAACACGCTACCTCAAAATAACCAATCTTCTCAAACACTTTCTCAAAACAACTTTTTGAGCTAAGCGTTTTACTTGCATGAGGCCGTAGGAATATTCCTACGGCTTTTTTAATTTGATACCTACTAAAGAACAATTGAACACCATTAACCGACAAAAAAGCAGCACGATGTACGCGCTGCTTTTTTGTCTGTTTGTTTAACCTATTTTAGCGGAACGGTCTTGTTACTGCATTACCCATATCTTCTAGCAATTGACCAATATCATTGGCCATATCACGAATCGGATGTCCGTCCGTTGATTGCATTTGCCCATGGATCGAACGAATACGTTCATGTATAGAACGCTCGGATGTTACGTGAACTGTGTAATCTTTATTTTCTTTATCGTTTTGCAATGCTTTTCTTACTTTTTCTTCGATTTGATCACGTTTACCAACGTTATCTACCTCAATGCCGACGATGATGTCATTGCCGTTAACAAATACTGTGGCATCATTTACGCCATTCACATCACGAATGCGCTTCATCAAACGCTGTTCCTGATCATTTAAGCCGTTTTGACCAGTTGTCATGTCATTGTGTGCTGTACCTTGGTTCATGCCGCCTTGGCCCATATTACCTTGACCCATTCCACCAGGACCTTGGTTCATCGTACCATTGCCATTTGCATTGTTGTTGACCCCGATACCGCTCGGATTAATTACACCGTTACCGGCACCGTTTTGATTTGATTGTGTTCTAAAGCGATCATTTCGATTTCTTGTGTTGTCGTCAGCTCCACAACCTACCAAGCTAACTGCAAGAGTTGTTGCTACAGCAGCCATTCCAATACGTTTTAACATTTTAACTCTTCACCTCCTACCTATAAAATGCGCTTGAGGCGACGCTTTTATGTGTAGATAGATGTTTACTCATACTGGAAATAGTCCAGCTCGTCCCAGCGATACTTTTGCTCGACAAGCTCCGAAATCGTTACGAATTTATACCCTCTAGCCTTTAATTCAGGCAGTATTATTTTTAATGCATCAACGGTTTGATGCGAGTGCATAACATTATCGTGCATTAGCACAATATCTCCGTTACGGACATTGTTAAGCACTTTGTTGACAATTGCTTCGACGCCAGGACTCTTCCAATCCTCCGTATCCTGATGCCATGACCAGAGGATGACTGTATATCCGCTTTCCTTGGCTGCCTCAATAACAGAATCATTATAATATCCGCCAGGAGGCCTAAACCATGGCGAATCCACACCTGCAACCTCTTTAAGCTTTCGCTTCGTTGTCTCGATTTCACGCGAAATACGATTCTTGGATAAATGATGATTGAAAAACGCATGGTTAAATGTATGATTCCCGATTTCGTGTCCCTCCATCACCTCTCGCAGCACAATATCCTTGTGCCGATCAATGCGATTTCCTAGAACGAAAAAAGTTGCCTTCGCATCATACTGTTTTAACACATCTAGAATTTGTGGCGTTAAATCAAAACTTGGCCCATCATCAAATGTTAGCGCAATAAGCTTCTCTTCTATAGGCACTTCCCACATAACATCTCCACGCTGCTCATAATAGCTGCGATCGTGAACCACTGTCGATTCATAGGGAGCTTCAAATGCAGGTAGCAGCAAGGGGGATAAAGTCAGTATGAGCCACTTTCCCACTGTCTGTAGCTTCTTCAATGCATTCATTCCTTTACTGATTGTTATTACTTTACTATTTGATATTTGTTTGGTTTTTAGTCAGACATTGGCTAATTATGTAGGGAATCAAAAAGGCTCCCCGTCTAGTACCCGGAGAGCCTTCTGATGTTACCGATTGGTTAATCAGCTATTGTAAGCAATACGTAATCAAACATTAACGAAAAAGCTCCCAAACCCGAAGGCTTGAGAGCTTGATATCCTTGACGTACAAGGAATATTAACGTTTTGAGAACTGAGGCGCACGACGTGCCGCTTTAAGACCGTATTTTTTACGCTCTTTCATACGAGGGTCACGTGTTAGGAAGCCTGCACGTTTCAAAGATGGACGGAACTCAGGATCCGCTTTTAGAAGCGCACGAGAGATACCATGACGGATAGCACCCGCTTGTCCAGACATACCTCCACCTTGAGCGATAACCAATACATCGTATTTATCAAGAGTATCAGTTAGGTTCAAAGGTTGTTTAACGATAAGCTTAAGAGTTTCTAAGCCAAAATATTCGTTGATATCGCGTTTGTTAATAATGATTCGTCCTTCACCCGGCACAAGACGTACGCGTGCAACAGAGTGCTTACGACGACCAGTTCCATAGTATTGCACTTGAGCCATGAAACATGTCCTCCTCTTTATTACCCGCGAAGTTCGTAGACTTCAGGGTTTTGTGCTTGATGTGGATGTTCCGCACCTGCGTAAACTTTAAGTTTAAGTTTCATCTTGTTACCAAGACGGTTTTTCGGCAACATGCCGTGTACAGCTAGTTCGATCATACGCTCTGGTTTCTTTTTCAACATTTCACCAGCTGGAGTCACCTTCAAACCACCTGGGTGAAGAGAGTGACGATAGTATTTCTTGTCTGCCAGTTTGTTACCAGTTAGGACAACTTTGTCAGCGTTGATGATGACAACGAAATCACCAGTATCAAGATGTGGCGTAAATTGAGGCTTATGCTTACCGCGGATTAGCGCAGCTGCTTCACTAGCAAGACGTCCAAGAGTTTTACCCTCAGCGTCAATCAAAAGCCATTTACGTTCAACTTCATTAGGCTTAGCCATATAAGTGGTACGCATGGATGTTCCTCCTTGATTCTCATACATTATTCTTTTTTATAACAACGGAATCGTTTGATTCATCATTTCATATTCATCAGTAATTATTGCGATCCTAGTCGGGGCTGTGGGAGAGCCACTAAGAAAGCACAAAATATATTTTACTATATCTATGGGCAATAATCAAGTGCTTTTTCCCATAATCCCGCGTGTTTATACCACTATTCTTCTCAGTCTTAAGTCGTAGATGTCATACAGCATTGGTCCGATTTTTATAAGCAATCGTTATGCTATACTTAATCTAACAAAACCAATTAAGGAGAACGAGATATGAACAAGCAAACCTTGCTCGGGATCGTCATCGTAATTATAGGAGCTGTTGTGCTCTTTACCAATGTGTTTGATCTCGAATTTAGAAATACAAAAGGTGAGAAGGGATCGCAATTGTACGATGCTCAATCGATAAATGAATTAACCGTCCGAACGTCATCAGTTAATGTCAAGCTTTTGCCATCAGAGAGTGAAAGCATTCAATTAAAGCTGTATGATTCCAATCATAAATCGTATGATATCTCCAGCTATGTTTCAACCTCTCAATACAGCAATGCGCTTGATTTAACGGTGAAATCACCGCGAAAGTGGTATCTGCCCTTTCAATTCAAGAGCTATACCCTTGAGCTAATCGTTCCAACACAGCTTGTTAACACGCTGAATGTGGAAACGAATAGCGGAAATATTAGGAGCGACCGCTTAGATGTAGAAATGTTTGCACTTGAGGCAAACAGCGGCAACATTACGCTAAACGATATTACAAGCACAGATCTATCTGCCCATGCTAAAAGTGGCAACATCACGATCGATCAACTTGACAGCTCCACCCTCTCCCTTCATGCTAATAGCGGCAATGCAAAGGCTACATCATTCAAAGCCGAGCATGTTGAGGTAGAAGTTAACAGTGGGAACATCACTTTAATCGGCGATGCTGCAGGACTCGATGCTACCGCAAAATCAGGTAATATCAATGCTGAGCTTCAGGATTTAACGAAAGACAGCAGCATACAAGCGAATAGCGGTAATGTTAAACTGATATTGCATAAGCAGCCTAGCTCACTTGCGATTACGCATCGAAAAGGTTCTGGAAACTCATCAGTTAGCAAATCAGGCTTTGAAATTACTTCACAAGATAACGACCGACTTGAAGGCAAATTTGGAAGTGGCGATGTTAAGCTTGACGTCCAAACGAAATCCGGAAACTTCAGCCTTCGATAGTTCTTCATTGTCATTGCTACTTATTCATAGCTTACATCCATTAGCATAAGCCCGATTGGCAGCGCCGTTGGACCTGCGAGACTTCGATCGCAGCCATCCAATATGAGGCGCATGTCTTCGGGCTTTAGCTTTCCATGGCCGATTTTTATTAAAGTACCTGTAATAATCCGAACCATATTGTACGTAAAGCCATTGCCTGTCATCTCAATATGAATAAACGGACCTGCCTCAATCAGCTTCGCATCATAAATGGTACGAACATGATGCGGCTTAACAGAGCGGGTCGATGTAAACGACGTAAAATCATGCGTGCCTACAATATAGCTCAATGCTTGTTTCATCCGCTCACGGTTGAGCGGTACAGGCACATGTAAACGATAATGACGTCCAAACAGATCCGGAAATTTCCCATTATCTATGCAATAACGATACGTTTTGCGCTTGGCCGAGTGTCTCGCATGAAAATCGAGCGGCATCTCCTTCGCCTCCAGAATCATGACATCCTCTGGCAAGCGTGTATTCATTGCGATAGCAAAACGATCGGTAGGAATAGTGCAATTGGTCAGAAAATGAAAAACTTGACCACGTGCATGAACACCAGCATCTGTACGTCCGGAAGCATGGATCGTAATCTCTTCCTTCGTAAGAATCGTGAGTACGCGCTCGATTTCAACTTGCACAGTACGATCCTTAGGCTGAGCCTGAAACCCACTAAACTTCGTTCCATCATAGCTTACCTTCATGCATATGTTTCTCATCATTCATTTCCTTTCAGCGCTCCTGAATAGTGCGTTGTTCCAGTCGCGGTTTAAATTCAGCGCTCCGGAGTAATGCGTTGTTCCAGTCGCGGTTTAAATTCCGATTCAGCGCTCCGGAGTAGTGCGTTGTTTCAGTCGCGGTTTAAATTCCGATTCTTCAAATTGATTGATGTGGAAGAATCGGAACTTAAAAGCGACACGCTCCGCTTTCCACAATCGCATACTCCTCCGCTGGAGCTCTATTCCCTGTGGCCGCTCTAAAGAAGCTTTTTACTTCCTGCTCGCTTTTCCTCGAGGAAAAGCATCGCTTCGAGCGATACAACTTAAAAGCACAGCAGCGTCGGAGCAACATCTTCGGAGCAAAGCTTTATGCTTGTAACTTTAAATAAGGGGTTAAAAGCTGGGCTTTCAGGACCAAGAAGATGAGACGATACTAGAAAACGAGGAGCGCAGCGTACGTTAATTGGTACGTGAGCACCGGAGTTTTCGGTAGCGTTCCATATTCGACGTCGAGTAAGCTACAAAGCGATACATCGTCATCAAAGTCCAGCTTTTAACCTTCCTCTCAAAAGAAAAAGGTGGCCTGTTAAGGTCCACCTTTCCACATTAATCACGGTCAACTAGCTCTAAGTAAACCATAGGCGCAGCGTCACCACGACGAGGTCCCAGCTTAAGGATACGTGTGTAACCACCGTTGCGCTCTGAGTAACGAGAAGCCAATTCAGAGAATAGCTTTTGAATCGCGTCTTTCTCGCCATCTACAGTTTCACGACGTACGTAAGCAGCAACTTGACGACGTGCATGAAGGTCACCCTTCTTCGCTTTCGTGATTAGCTTTTCAGCGATAGAACGAACCTCTTTCGCTTTAGCCTCTGTAGTTTGAATACGCTCATATAGGAACAAGTCAGTCACAAGATCACGGAAAAGTGCTTTACGTGCGCTTGAGTCACGACCTAATTTTTGATATGCCATTTTGATTTCCCCTCCCTTGCTGTTTTCTTCACCGCTTCAATTGAGAAACGACTACTCATCCATGCGCAGGCCAAGACCTAGCTCTTCAAGCTTCTCTTGAACTTCTTCTAGAGATTTACGACCAAGGTTACGCACCTTCATCATATCCTCTTCCGATTTCGTGATAAGCTCTTGAACAGTGTTAATGCCTGCACGCTTCAAGCAGTTGTAAGAACGAACGGAAAGATCGAGCTCTTCGATTGTCATCTCAAGCACTTTTTCTTTCTTATCTTCTTCTTTCTCAACCATGATTTCCGCATCTTTGGCTTCATCCGTTAATCCAACGAACAAGTCCAAGTGCTCTGTCAATATTTTAGCTCCAAGGCTTACAGCCTCTTCAGGACGAATACTGCCGTCAGTCCAAACTTCAAGCGTAAGCTTGTCATAGTTCGTTACTTGACCTACGCGAGTATTCTCAACGCTATAATTAACACGAGTAATGGGCGTGTAGATTGAATCTACAGGAATGACGCCTATCGGGTGATCGTCGCTTTTGTTCCGGTCTGCTTGCACATAACCACGTCCGCGGTTAGCGAAAATTCTCATATGCAAACGTGCTCCGGATGCCAAAGTCGCAATGTGAAGATCAGGGCTCAAAATCTCGACATCACTATCAGCACGAATGTCACCAGCTGTTACGATACCTTCACCTTCAGCGTCAATTTCCAATACCTTTTCTTCATCGGAGTGGATTTTCAGCGAGAGTCCTTTCAAATTCAGGATGATTTCAGTAACGTCCTCAATCACTCCTGGAACTGTAGAAAACTCATGCAGTACACCATCGATTTGAACAGATGTAACTGCTGCGCCAGGTAAAGAAGATAACAAAATTCGACGAAGCGAATTTCCCAGCGTAGTGCCGTATCCGCGTTCTAGCGGCTCAACAACGAATTTACCGTACGTGCCTCCGTCGTTCAATTCTACGGTTTCGATTTTCGGCTTTTCGATCTCAATCACAATAGTACCCTCCTTCAAACGTCGCTCCGTTACCTAAGTCGTTTTTATGTCAAACCTCGTAGTATGCCAAACCTTCACAACCATTATTCACAGATTGTTACCATTTGATACCACCAAGTCAACAAATTACACGCGACGACGTTTTGGTGGACGGCATCCGTTATGCGGAACTGGTGTTACGTCCTTGATCAAGTTCACTTCCAAGCCAGCAGCTTGAAGAGAACGAATCGCAGCTTCACGGCCTGCTCCAGGACCTTTAACCATAACCTCAACCGTTCTCATGCCATGCTCCATCGCAGCTTTTGCAGCAGACTCAGCAGCCATTTGCGCAGCGAAAGGTGTGCTCTTACGAGAACCTTTGAAGCCAAGACCACCAGCACTTGCCCAAGAAATCGCGTTGCCGTGTGGATCAGTAATTGTAACGATTGTGTTGTTAAATGTCGAGCGGATATGCGCTACGCCGGTATCAATATTTTTACGATCACGACGTTTCGTACGAACGACTTTTTTAGCTTTAGCC
This sequence comes from Paenibacillus septentrionalis, assembly GCF_042659865.1. Taxonomy (NCBI): domain Bacteria; kingdom Bacillati; phylum Bacillota; class Bacilli; order Caryophanales; family Paenibacillaceae; genus Paenibacillus; species Paenibacillus septentrionalis. The sequence continues at coordinate 56,001 of NZ_JBHSTE010000009.1, read as the reverse complement.
ATTATCGTTTATCCTCCCTTCTTATTTCTTCTTGTTAGCTACAGTACGACGAGGACCTTTACGTGTACGAGCATTTGTTTTAGTACGTTGACCACGAACAGGAAGACCACGGCGGTGACGAAGACCACGGTAGCAACCAATTTCGTTTAGACGTTTGATGTTAAGAGAGATTTCACGACGTAGGTCGCCTTCTACCTTAACGTTTTTGTCGATTTCATCACGAATACGACCAAGCTCATCTTCTGTCAAATCGCGAACGCGAGTGTCCGGATTTACGCCAGTAGATGCAACAATCTTCTCAGCCGTAGTAGTTCCGATACCGAAAATATACGTCAAAGAGATTACAACGCGTTTGTCACGCGGAATATCTACACCAGCAATACGTGCCATTGAGTATGTTCCTCCTCCTTTTATCCTTGTTTTTGTTTGTGTCTCGGATTTTCACAAATCACCATAACATTACCTTTGCGACGAATGACTTTGCATTTCTCGCAAATCGGCTTAACCGAAGGTCTTACCTTCATTGTGATTACCTCCCGAATCTTTCGTAAATAGAACAATGAAGTTATTTACGATAGGTGATACGCCCTCTTGATAGATCATAAGGCGATAACTGAATGACCACTTTGTCTCCAGTAAGAATACGAATAAAATGCATTCTTAGTTTGCCAGATACATGAGCAAGAATTTGATGTCCGTTCTCAAGCTCCACCTTGAACATGGCATTCGGCAGTGGCTCAATAACCGTACCTTCAACTTCAATAACATCTTCTTTAGCCATTATTAATCTCCTTTCCATGTGCAACCTTCTGCACCGCATAACGTAACTTTGCATTAGTAACTTTGCCTGTTTCCTGCAAGCTGATTGCAACCTCTTGACTAATGATAGGCAGCAGCTCGAGATGCAGAACGTTCTTTTTCTTTGGTGCGTCGAATTTGCGTTTTTTTCCATCTGCAATCAGTACAAAGCGCTCATCGAGCACTTCGACGATTACTGCATAACGCTCCTCGTCCTTACCTTTAAGAATTTTGATTAATTGTCCGATTTGTGCTTTCATCGTTATCGTTTCCTTAACTTTGAGATGGCAGCTTCGTCAATATCTCAAAACCGTCCTCCGTAACGGCAACTGTGTGTTCAAAATGAGCACACCATGATCCGTCCCGAGTCACTACCGTCCAGTTGTCCTCAAGTGTCCGAACATATCGTTCCCCTATATTAAGCATAGGTTCGATTGCTAGCACCATTCCTGGTTTGAGCCGTGGTCCTCTGTCCGGAACCCCGTAGTTCGGTATGGACGGCTCCTCATGAAGATCTGTTCCGACTCCATGACCGACATATTCCCGAACGACAGAAAAACCAGCTGCTTCAATCACCTTCTGTATGGCGTGCGATATCGTATACAGTCTGACATCAGGCTTTACTAGCGAGATTCCAGCATACAATGATTGTTCACCAACAGTTAAGAGGCGCTTAGCTTCTTCCGATACAGCTCCAACCGGGTAGGTCCAAGCCGAATCACCATGGTAACCATTGTATTGCGCGCCGATATCGAGACTAATAATATCGCCCTCGTTCAGCTTGCGTGAACCTGGAAACCCATGCACAAGCTCGTCATTTACAGAAGCACAGACGCTGGATGGGAAACCATTATAACCTTTAAAAGATGGAATTGCACCTTGACTTCGAATGTACTTTTCAGCTATCGCATCGAGCTCACCCGTCGTAATGCCAGGTTCAATTGCTTGAACCATCAATTGATGCGTCTCGGCAACAATTCGCCCTGCTTCTCTCATTACTTGCAGTTCCGATTCGGATTTGCAAATGATCATTACAAGGAACCTCTCAAAGTTGAAATGATCTCAGCAGTAACAATATTGATATCCTGTTCGCCGTTCACTTCACGAAGCAACCCTTTTTTACTGTAGAAATCAAGCAATGGTGCAGTTTTAGATGAATACTCATCCAGACGCGTACCAACTTTTTCTTCTGAATCATCAGAGCGCTGGTACAGCTCACCGCCGTCCTTATCGCAGATCCCTTCAACTTTTGGAGGATTGAACATGACATGATACGTTGCGCCACAAGTTTTGCAGATGCGACGTCCTGTTAGACGAGCTAGCAGAAGGTTGCGATCTACAGCCAAGTTAACAACATGATCAATGTTACGGCCAAGCTCTTGCAGCATGATATCAAGCGCTTCAGCTTGTTGAATCGTACGAGGGAAGCCGTCAAGCAGGAAACCATTATCGCAATCCGCTTGTGCAAGTCTTTCCTTTACGATTCCGTTGGTGATCTCATCAGGAACGAGTAGACCTTGATCGATATACTCCTTCGCTTTAAGACCGATTGGTGTGCCTTGCTTCATCGCTAGACGAAATGCATCACCAGTTGAGATATGAGGAATACTAAATTCCTCAACGATTCTCTCCGCTTGCGTTCCTTTACCTGCTCCCGGAGGACCCATAAAAAGAATATTCATTCGTGATTTCCTCACTTTAAGCACAATAGGTCCGTTAGGGCACCGCATTACATCGTAATGGTCACGGCAGCCCCTGTTCGAACCTGTTGTTATTTATTGATAAACCCTTTGTAATGGCGTTTGATCAATTGGCCCTCGATTTGTTTCATCGTATCAAGTGCAACACCGACCACGATGATTAATGAAGTACCACCTAGCTGTATGGAGCGGTCTAACCCTGCAAGTGATCCGAAGAGCACCGGGAAGATCGAAATTACCGCTAAGAAAATCGCACCCGTTAATGTCAATCGAGTCAACACTTTAGTCAAATAAGAAGAGGTTGGTTTGCCCGGGCGAATACCTGGAATATAACCGCCATTCTTTTTCATTTGATCCGCCATTTGTACCGGATTGATTTGAACGAATGTATAGAAGAATGTAAAACCGATGATCAACAGAACATAAAGCACCATACCTAGTGGTTTGTCATAGCTCAAATGTTCAATTGTCCACTTCGCCCATACCTTATCTGCCCAGAAGTTCGCAATCGTAATTGGGAACATCAATAGAGAGATGGCAAAGATAACTGGAATTACACCAGCACCATTTACTTTCATCGGAATGTGCGTGGATTGTCCACCGTACATTTTACGTCCAACTACACGTTTCGCGTATTGAACAGGGATCTTGCGAATACCTTGCTGAATGAAAATAACCCCAACGATCATCGCAATGACGACAAGCACGATTAGAATTACTTTCACGATGTTCAAGAATAGGTTGACATCGTCGCCAGCAAGTTGTGTTTGATACAATGTGCGAACATGACCTGGCAAGCCAGCCACAATCGCAGCAAAGATCAGGATTGAGATACCATTACCGATACCTTTTTCAGTGATTTGCTCACCAAGCCACATCAAGAATGCAGTACCTGCAGTCAAGATAATCGCAATAACAAGATAATCAACGAAATTAGCATTGTGGATAATCTCAACACCATAAATACGATTGAAACCAATCGCAGTAGCCAAACCTTGTACTAGACCTAGTATTACAGTACCGTAGCGAGTGATCTGAGCAAGCTTGCGCTTCCCGTCTTCACCTTGTTTTGCCCACTCGGCAAAACGCGGAATAACGTCCATACTTAGCAACTGCACGATAATCGATGCAGTGATGTATGGCGTAATCCCGATCGCTAGAATAGAGAAGTTGAATAATGCTCCGCCTGAGAACGTGTTAAGCAAGCCAAACAGATCTTCACCTGTTGATCCAGCTTGTTTTAACAACTCAGTATCTACTCCTGGTACCGGAATAAAGGCACCAATACGATAAATCAATAATACGAAAAGTGTAAACAGAATTTTCGTACGAAGCTCTGTTACTTTCCAAATATTGGACACGGTCGTAAACAATTAGATCACCTCGGTTTTACCGCCGGCAGCCTGGATTTTCTCTACCGCAGATTGGGAGAACTTGTTAGCTTTCACTGTAAGTCCTACGTTCAATTCACCATTACCCAAGATTTTGATTCCTGCTAGCGCATTTTTAACAATGCCTTTTTCAAGAAGAACTTCTGGAGTGATTTCTGTACCTGCAGCAAAGCTGTTCAAATCTTGAATGTTTACAATCGCATACTCTTTACGGAACGGGTTGTTAAAACCACGTTTAGGTAAGCGACGATACAGTGGGTTTTGACCACCCTCGAAACCAGGACGAACACCGCCACCGGAACGAGCGTTTTGACCTTTGTGACCCTTACCTGCTGTTTTACCATTACCTGATCCGATACCACGACCTTTACGCTTTGGCGCAAATGTGGAACCAGCAGCTGGTGCTAATTCATGCAATTTCATCGTTCGTGCACCTCCTTATTATTTTCGTATCATAATCATCCCGAGATGTTGATTAAACTTCTTCAACTTTAACCAAATGCTGAACATGGTGAACCATGCCGCGAATAGCCGGGCTGTCGTTAAGAACGACCGATTGACGAATTTTGCGAAGGCCGAGCGACTGAACAGTAGCACGTTGTTTCTCGTTGCGGCCAATCAAACTGCGAACGAGGGTGATTTGCAATTTTGCCATCGATTTTCCCTCCTTAACCTAGTAGCTCTTCAACAGTTTTTCCACGAAGCTTAGCAACATCTTCCGCACGTTTTAGACGGGAAAGACCTTCAAGCGTCGCGTTCACCATATTTAGAGAGTTAGAAGAACCAAGTGATTTCGTTAAAATATCGCCAACGCCAGCAAGCTCAAGCACTGCACGTACTGGGCCACCAGCGATTACTCCTGTACCTTCAGATGCTGGTTTCAAAAGAACACTACCAGCTCCGAAACGACCTTCAATTAGGTGAGGAATAGTTGTTCCTACAAGTGGTACATGGATCAGGTTTTTCTTAGCATCTTCGATACCTTTACGGATTGCATCTGGTACCTCGCCAGCTTTACCGATCCCTGCGCCAACGTAGCCTTTACCGTCACCGACAACTACAAGTGCGCTAAAGCTGAAACGGCGTCCGCCTTTTACAACTTTTGCAACGCGGTTAATGTGAACTACTTTATCATTTAGTTCTAACGTATTAGGATCTACACGCAAGTCATTTACCTCCTTATTGATTGATTAGAATTTCAAGCCAGCTTCGCGAGCTGCATCAGCTAGTGCTTGAATTCTTCCGTGATATAGATATCCACCACGGTCAAATACTACTTCAGAAACACCTTTATCTACCGCACGCTTAGCGATCAATTGACCCACTTTAGTAGCGGACTCAACGTTACCGCCGTTGCCGATAGATGCCGCAAGCTCTTTATCTTTAGTAGAAGCGGACACGATTGTCACGCCAGCTACATCATCGATTAGTTGAGCATAGATATGCTTAGAAGAACGGAACACAGACAAACGTGGACGAGCAGCTGTGCCGTTGATTTTCTTACGAACGCGGAAACGTCTTTTCAGACGCGCTTTGTTCTTATCACCTTTAGTAATCATGCAGGTACACTCCTTTCCTTTGCCTTAAGACGCAAGTTTAAGCGAGCTTGAAAACCGCTGCTTATTTCTTCTTACCGGCTTTACCTTCTTTACGGATGATACGCTCGTTTTCATACTTGATACCTTTGCCTTTATATGGCTCAGGAAGACGAACTTGGCGAATTTCAGCAGCGATCTGCCCAACGCGCTCTTTATCAATACCGTGAACAGTAAGTTTAGTTGTACCAACTACCTCGAATTCAATTCCCTTTTCTGGAGAGAATTCAACCGGGTGGGAGTAACCAACGTTCAATGTAATTTTCTCGCCTGATTTGTTTACACGGTAACCTACACCTACAAGCTCAAGATTTTTCTTATAGCCTTCAGTAACACCTGTAACCATGTTCGCAATAACTGAACGAGTCGTTCCATGTAGAGAACGATGAATTTTATTATCAGAAGGACGCTCAACAGAAATTTCATTTTCAGAAATATTTACGATCATATCGCTATGAAGCGTACGTGTTAGCGTACCTTTAGGTCCTTTAACCGTAATAACTGAGTTATCCAAAGTAACAGCAACACCTGCTGGTACTGGAATCACTTTACGACCGATACGGGACATCGTTACACCTCCTGTCTTCGTTACTTGTATCTTACCATACGTAGCAGACTACTTCGCCGCCAGCTTTTGCTTGACGAGCTTCTTTGTCTGTCATTACACCTTTAGACGTGGAAATAATCGCAATTCCAAGTCCACCTAGGACGCGTGGAATTTCATTTGATTTTGTGTAAACGCGTAGTCCTGGCTTAGAAATACGTTTCAAACCAGTGATAACACGCTCTTGGTTAGCTCCGTATTTCAAGAAAATACGAATCATACCTTGTTTGTTATCCTCGATGTACTCAGCATCACGGATAAATCCTTCACGCTTCAAGATCTCAGCGATTTCTTTTTTCACTTTTGAAGCGGGCATTTCTACAGTTTCGTGACGTACTACATTCGCATTGCGAATGCGTGTCAACATATCTGCAATCGGATCAGACATAACCATTAGTGTGAACCTCCTTCCCGAACTAGGCTGATTACCAGCTTGCTTTTTTAACGCCAGGAATCTGGCCCTTGTATGCTAACTCGCGGAAACAAATCCGGCAAATTTTGAACTTTTGCAAAACAGAGTGCGGACGACCACAACGCTCACAACGAGTGTAAGCACGAACTTTGAACTTAGGTGTGCGTTGTTGTTTCACTTTCATCGAAGTTTTTGCCACTGGGTATTACACCTCCTAGTAGTGGATTACTTCGCAAACGGCATACCCAGTTGGGTTAGCAATTCACGAGATTCTTCGTCTGTTTTTGCCGTCGTGACGATGACGATATCCATACCACGTGTTTTGTCAACTTTATCATACTCAATCTCTGGGAAGATAAGTTGCTCTTTCAAACCAAGTGTGTAGTTACCGCGGCCATCAAAAGCTTTAGTAGAAACACCTTGGAAGTCACGTACGCGAGGTAGAGAAATATTGAACAATTTGTCTAGGAAATGATACATACGCTCACCGCGTAGTGTAACTTTAACCCCGATCGGCATGTTCTCACGCAATTTGAAACCAGCGATGGATTTCTTAGCGCGCGTTACAACAGGTTTTTGACCAGCGATTGTTTGCAGCTCATCTAGTGCTACATCAAGTACTTTAGAGTTAGAAACTGCTTCACCCATACCAATGTTGATAACAACCTTCTCTACTTTAGGTACTTGCATCACTGTCGTATAGTTAAACTTCTGCATTAAAGCAGGAGTAATTTCATTAAGAAAGCGACTTTTCAGTCTTGCTGTCATAGCTTATAGACCTCCTTCCTACTAGGCAATTAGTCAATCTGAGCGCCGGAACGTTTTGCGATCCGAACTTTTTTGCCGTTATCAAGCACTTTGTATCCGATACGTGTTACTTTACCGCTCTTTGGATCAACATGCATGACATTGGACGCGTGAATTGGAGCTTCTTGCTCGATGATACCACCTTGCGGATTCGCTTGAGATGGACGAGCATGCTTTTTCACGATATTTACACCTTCAACAAGTACACGGTTTTCACGCGGGTAAGCTGCGATTACGCGCCCCTTCTTACCTTTGTCTTTACCGGAAATTACGATAACCGTATCGTCTTTCTTGACGTGTAGCTTGTTATTGTGAGATTCCAACAATTTTTTCACTTTTGGCATTTATTACACCTCCTGCTCGCTTCTGCTTTCAGGGTTATATTCTTTGGAGCTTAGATTACTTCTGGAGCCAAAGATACGATCTTCATGAAGTCTTTATCACGAAGTTCACGAGCAACTGGTCCAAAAATACGAGTACCACGTGGGCTCTTATCTTCTTTAACTACAACTGCTGCGTTTTCATCGAAGGAGATGTAAGAACCATCTTTACGACGTACAGAACGCTTCGTACGTACGATAACAGCCTTTACTACATCACCTTTTTTGACAACGCCCCCTGGTGTTGCTTGTTTAACGGAACAAACGATTAGATCTCCAATAGCTCCCACACGGCGGCCAGTACCACCAAGAACACGGATACACATCAATTCTTTCGCACCAGAGTTGTCAGCAACTTTAAGTCGCGTAAACGGTTGAATCATTTCAACGTCCTCCTTTCAAGAAAAGCTTGTAAAGCACAAACGTTCATTAAAGAATGACAGCTTCTTCAACAACTTCGACCAGTCTGAAGCGCTTGTCTTTAGATAGTGGACGAGTCTCCATGATTTTTACAATATCGCCGATTTTTGCCGTATTGTTCTCATCATGTGCTTTATATTTTTTCGTATATTTAATACGTTTATGGTACAAATCGTGTTTTTTGTAAGTTTCAACTGCAACAACGATTGTTTTGTCCATTTTGTCACTTACCACTTTGCCGATTTCTACTTTACGGGCATTGCGTTCGCTCATGTTTGGCCTCCTTCCTGACCGTGATCAGATTCTTCACCAATCAGTATTGATTAGCTGCTGATTCCAAGTTCTCTTTCACGAAGAACTGTTTTTGCGCGAGCAATTTCCTTGCGCACGTCACGAATACGAGTCGGATTGTCCAGTTGACCTGTTGCCAATTGGAAACGAAGGTTGAACAGCTCTTCTTTGAAACCAGCGATTTGTTGTTCGATTTCAGCAGAGGTTAAGTTGCGAAATTCACTAGCCTTCATTTACTTCACCACCCACTTCTTCTCGTTTCACAAACTTACATTTAACAGGCAACTTGTGAGAAGCAAGACGCATCGCTTCGCGAGCTACTTCCTCAGGTACACCAGCAAGCTCAAACATTACTTTGCCTGGCTTAACAACTGCTACCCATTTCTCAACGTTACCTTTACCGCTACCCATACGAACCTCAAGAGGCTTTTGAGTGATCGGCTTATCTGGGAAAATTTTGATCCATACTTTACCGCCACGTTTGATGTAACGAGTCATCGCGATACGAGCCGCTTCGATCTGACGGTTAGTAATCCATGATGGCTCAAGAGCTTGCAAACCGTACTCACCGAATGCTACAGTAGTACCGCCTTTTGCACGACCCTTCATGTGACCACGTTGTTGTTTACGGTGCTTTACGCGTTTAGGTACCAACATGATTAGTTGCCTCCTTCCTGTGGAGCTTTCTTCTTAGTAGGAAGGACTTCACCACGATAGATCCATACTTTAACACCAATACGACCATAAGTCGTGTGTGCTTCAGCTGTACCGTAATCGATATCAGCACGTAGAGTATGAAGCGGAACAGTACCTTCACTATATCCTTCAGAACGAGCAATCTCAGCGCCGCCTAGACGACCGGAAACTGCAGTTTTAATTCCTTTTGCACCCGCACGCATAGAGCGTTGGATTGCTTGTTTTAGAGCACGACGGAAAGAAACGCGACGCTCTAGTTGTTGCGCGATGCTTTCAGCTACTAAAATAGCGTCAAGATCAGCTTGTTTGATTTCTGCAATATTGATATGAACTTTTTTGTCCTTAGCGATTTTACCTAGTTGAACACGAAGGTTTTCAACTTCAGATCCACCTTTACCGATTACCATACCTGGCTTAGCAGTATGAATCGTTACGTTAACGCGGTTAGCCGCACGTTCGATTTCGATATGGGAAACTGCTGCATCTTTCAGCTTGTTCTTAAGGTATTCGCGAATTTTTACGTCTTCTAGAAGAAGATCGCCAAAGTCTTTATCTGCGTACCATTTGGATTCCCAATCACGGATAATCCCGACACGTAGTCCGACTGGATTTACCTTTTGACCCACTCGTTATCCCTCCTTATTTTTCTGATACGACCAAAGTGATGTGGCTGGTTCTCTTATTAATTCTGCTTGCGCGACCCATTGCACGTGGGCGGAAACGTTTCATAGTTGGTCCTTGGTTCGCGTAAACTTGCGATACAACCAAACTATTAACATCAAGCCCATTGTTATGCTCAGCGTTAGCAATTGCAGAGTTCAACAACTTCTCCAAAATCGGGGAAGCAGCTTTTGGCGTGTGACGCAGAATCGCGATTGCTTCGCCAACTTGCTTGCCACGAATCAAATCCGCCACCAGTTGAGCTTTACGAGGAGCAATACGTACGAAACGTGCGTGTGCTTTAGCTTCTGCCATGTTGGAACCTCCTCTCATTCATTAGAAAGTAATAGGCATTAACGTCTGCCTGTTTTTTTGTCATCAGCAGCATGGCCTTTGTACGTACGTGTTGGCGCAAATTCACCAAGCTTGTGACCAACCATATCTTCTGTCACATATACTGGAACATGTTTACGACCATCATACACTGCAAAAGTGTGACCGATGAATTGTGGGAAAATTGTAGAGCGACGAGACCATGTTTTAACGACAGTCTTTTTGTTCTGCTCGTTCAATTCCTCAACTTTTTTCAAAAGGTATCCATCGATAAATGGACCTTTTTTCAAACTGCGACCCATGTGAGATCCTCCCTTCACGTAAGAGCTTCTGCATAACTTTTGTTATGCGGCTTGTATCAAGCAGTTATTACTTCGTACGTCCACGAACAATATATTGGCTTGATGCTTTTTTCTTCTTGCGTGTTTTGTATCCAAGTGTCGGTTTGCCCCAAGGAGACAATGGAGATTTACGACCGATCGGAGCACGACCTTCACCACCACCGTGAGGGTGATCGTTAGGGTTCATTACTACCCCGCGAACTTCAGGACGTTTACCCAACCAGCGAGAACGACCAGCTTTACCGATCTTGATTAGCTCGTGGTCACCGTTTCCTACAGAACCGATTGTTGCGCGGCAAGTGTTAAGGATTTGACGTACTTCGCCAGAGTTCAGACGAACTGTAACGTAGTTACCTTCTTTACCAAGCAATTGAGCTTCAGTACCAGCAGCACGAACCAATTGTCCGCCTTTACCTGGCTTCAACTCGATGTTGTGAATAACTGTACCAACTGGGATGTTAACAAGCGGCAACGCGTTACCGATTTTAATATCCGCATCTGGACCAGATTGAATTTGATCGCCTACTTTAAGACCTTTTGGTGCAATAATGTAAGCTTTAGCGCCGTCCACATAGTGGATCAAAGCGATGTTAGAAGTACGGTTTGGATCGTACTCGATTGTTGCAACTTTACCGATGATACCGTCTTTATTACGTTTGAAGTCAATAATACGGTATTTGCGTTTATGTCCACCACCATGGTGACGAACTGTAATTTTACCTTGGTTGTTACGACCAGCTTTTTTGAAAAGCGGTGCAAGCAACGATTTCTCCGGAGTGCTTGTCGTAATTTCTTCGAAAGTAGATACGCTCATGTTACGACGTGCAGGAGAGGTCGGTTTATACTTTTTGATTGGCACTTATGTTCCCTCCTTTTCTATACTGACGTTTCAAAGAATTCAAGTTCTTTGCTATCTTCGCTCAATTGAACGATTGCTTTTTTCCAGTTAGGTCTGTAGCCGCTGTAACGACCGTAACGTTTTGGTTTACCAGCAACACGCATGGTGTTAACGCTAGTTACTTTAACGTTGAAAATCTCTTCAATTGCGGATTTGATTTCGGTTTTGTTCGCGCGCAGGTCTACTTCAAAAACATAACGTTTAGCAGCCATGTAATCGCTCGTACGTTCCGTAATAACCGGGCGCTTGATGATATCGCGAGGATTTTTCATTACGCAAGCACCTCCTGTACTTTCTCTACCGCTTCTTTAGTGATAATCAATTTATCATGAACAAGCACATCACGAACATTGATGCCATCAGCAGCGACGAATTTCACACCAGGGATATTACGTGCAGATAGTGCAACGTTATCCTCGTAGTTAGCTGTTACAACCAAAGCTTTGCGATCTACTTTAAGGTTGTTAAGCAGGCTTGCGAATTCCTTCGTTTTTGGAGCTGCAAATGCAAGCTGATCCAATACGATGATGTTTTCTGCAACTACTTTAGAAGAAAGTGCAGATTTGATCGCAAGACGACGAACTTTCTTAGGAAGCTTGAATCCATAAGAGCGAGGTGTTGGGCCAAATACTGTACCACCACCAACCCATTGTGGAGAACGGATGCTACCTTGACGAGCGCGACCTGTACCTTTTTGTTTCCAAGGCTTACGTCCACCGCCACGTACTTCGGAGCGTCCTTTTGTTTTGTGCGTTCCTTGACGCTCTGCAGCGTTTTGCAAAAGGACAGCACTGTGCATAACATGAACGTTAGGCTCGATGCCGAACACGCTATCAGCAAGTTCTAGCTCACCAACCTGTGCACCGCTCACGTTGAATACTGTTACTTTAGGCATTTCTTGTTCCTCCTTTCTTCAAAGACAATTAGCTTTTAACTGATTGTTTAATTTTAACGAATCCATTTTTAGGACCTGGGATAGAACCTTTAACTAGAAGCACGTTACGCTCAGCGTCTACGCGGATGACTTCAAGTTTTTGGATTGTAACTGTTTCAGTACCCATATGTCCTGGAAGGCGTTTGCCTTTAGGTACGCGGTTCGCTTGGATAGAACCCATTGAACCTGGACCGCGGTGGTAACGAGAACCGTGAGACATAGGACCTGTGCTTTGTCCCCAACGTTTGATTACACCTGCAAATCCTTTACCTTTTGAAATACCTGTTACGTCAACAAATTCACCTTGTGCGAACAAGTCAGCGCTAACCGTTTGACCAACTTCGAACTCACCAAGATTGATTCCGCGAATTTCGCGAACGTAGCGCTTAGGAGTTGTGTTAGCTTTCTTAGCATGGCCTACAGCTGGTTTGTTTGATCTGCTTGCTTTTTTGTCAGCAAATCCTAGTTGAACCGCTTCGTAGCCGTCGTTTTCCAAGTCTTTCTTCTGAAGAACCACACATGGTCCAGCCTCGATTACGGTTACTGGAATAACATTGCCTTCAGGAGTAAATACTTGAGTCATACCAAGTTTTTTACCTAAGATACCTTTCATGTTGACACCTCGTTTCCTCTCTATAATCACGTTACATCATCTTACAGTTTGATTTCGATATCTACACCGGATGGTAGATCCAGACGCATCAAAGCATCAACTGTCTGCGGCGTTGGATTCACGATATCGATCAAGCGCTTATGAGTGCGCATTTCGAATTGCTCGCGAGAATCCTTGTACTTATGCACAGCACGTAGAATAGTGATGATTTGCTTTTCCGTTGGCAACGGAATCGGTCCGGATACACCAGCACCGGAACGTTTTGCAGTTTCCACGATTTTCTCTGCGGACTGGTCAAGAATTCTGTGATCGTATGCTTTCAAGCGGATACGAATCTTTTGCTTTGCCATTTTAAGTCCCTCCTTCTATCGCCCAATTTTTTAATCGGACATACTCCGTAAGAAAACCCGCCACATGCCCCATGGCAAAGGGGCCGGGTGTGTCGGCAACCTCTTACATCAACGCAACGTCAGACCAACAGTCAATATTATACACGAGTGGGCATTTGATTGCAACTAAAATTAATAGCAATCTGCCAACTTGTTTTTTGGTCAAACATCCGATCAATTACGCACTCCAATATTATAATGAAACGTTCCGCAAATGTCATGTTCCAAATAAAAACAGCAGCTGCATGATCGCTACAGCTGCTGTTCGTTATTACGCAAAAAAACGATGCACTTGACTATTAAACCTGAATGCGTTTCTTCATTAAATAGTTAATCAATACAATTTTCAGCGTAAACTCTAAACCATCAACCAGCATTGACAGCGACCAGAGGCGCCTCCAATTAAATTGCAATCCGTCACTGATCGCTAAACCTTCGTTGGTAAAATCAAAATTCAGAAAACCGTAGTGTTGATATTGTGTTGCACCGACAAGAAAAGTCGTAATTACATCCATTACAATCGAGAAGCCGATGAACACCAGAACCCCAATCCATGCCCGATACTTCCCTCTAAAGCAATAGGTTGCAGCAATAGCAAGCATAATAAGCGTCAGTAGCATTAACGTATCCCATATAATAAATATTGTCATGTTGAATATTGGACCCGGCTGGAAAATCAGCTCCATCGCTTTATTGATCTCATCATAACTGAATTGAGCATCAAGTAGAAGAAAGTATACCAGCGCCATAATGCCGACCAGCAGCATATAGATGATGCCCAGCAGCAAAGTAGCTACGATTTCTTCTATTGGCTTAATCGGCAGCAATCTGCGGTGGTAGCTTTTTATCTGATGATTGAAGCTTATACTCGTCATTATGATAAAAATGAAGCCGCTAAGCATCGCAATCGCAGCGCCGAATGCAAATGCAAGCTCATCCATCCAGTCCCACTGATAATTGCCGACCAATAGCAAACCATATAGCAACGCGGCAGAGGCAAATACGATATAAGCACTCAAGCTGTTCATCTTCCAGTTGTATTTGAGAAGCTTCAGCATTCCGCGTACACCTCCTTGAAGAGCTCATCCACGCCTATACCGCGTCTCATGCGAATCGTCTCTACCTCCTCTTGCATGAGGAGCCGACCTTCCTTCAACAAGATTACCTCATCAAATATCCGTTCTATATCCTTAAGCAAATGCGTCGTCAAAATAATACTGCTTTCCGGGCTATAGTATTCTACGATAGCGTCCAGTATTTTGCCGCGTGCTACAGGGTCAACGCCACCAATCGGCTCGTCAAACAGATACAAGCTTGCATTTCTCGATAACGCCATCGTCAGCTGCAAGCGCTCCTGCATCCCTTTAGACAGACCGTTGACCCGATCATGCTTGTTCAGTTTCATAAATTCGATCATTTCACTCGCTTTCGCATCATCGAAATCCGTGTAAAAGTCGCGCTGAAACGCTATCGCATCTTTTACTCTCATCCACGATTCTGTTAAAGGAACGTCTGGCATATAGGAAACGACTCGCTTTGTTTCACAACCTACTGAAGCACCTGCAACTCTAATTGTTCCACTGCTTGGTTGAGCAAGCCCTGCAATCAGCTTCATCAGAGTTGTCTTGCCACTTCCATTGCTGCCAAGCAAGCCAACAATTTTCCCTCGCTCTACCGTTATACTTACACCATCGAGCGCTTTCTTTCTCCAATATTTCTTATGAACATCACGAACCTCCAGCACAACACTCATTGCTGCTCACCCCGTTCTTCAGTTCGCTCCATTGCATCGCTAACTATAGAGATGATCTCATTACTGGCAAATCCGAGCTCACGCATTTCCTGAATAAAATGATTGATTAGCTCCCCAGCCATTTCCTTCTTAATCTCCATAATGATCGACTCCTCACTCGTTACATATCGTCCCAGCCCGCGTCTTGTCTCTACAATCCCTTCTCTCTCCAGCTCGGAGAAAGTTCGCTGGACCGTATTCGGATTAATCTGAAGATCTGAAGCAAGCTCACGAACAGAAGGGATTTTATCGCCTGGTTGTAGTTTACCGACGATAATTTGCTTTTTCAAATAACTCATGATCTGAACATAGATCGGCAAATTATTTTCAAATTCAATCATCATCCTTCACACCCTTTCTGCTCAATCGTTCATTCATGCTAGGAAACATCGCGTTTATTAAACACGTAGAACGACAGACCTAATATGGCAATAAGATGGACGATAATGACTGTAATAGAAAACCCTAAGGTCATCCCTTCAATTATCGGCATACCGCCACCCTCATACATGCGCAGATTCATATTGAAAAACAGCAAGTATTTTGCGAATTCGTACCTTGCTAGCAGCATCGTTACGAGCCCTTCAATAAACACAAGACAGAACGTGATCCCAATCGTTGCGCCTGTAGACTTTGTCAGCACGCTGAGCATAAAAATAATCGTTGAATAAATAAACGTGTATATCAAGGTATAGCCAACCGTCTTCCAAACATCGATCATACTGCCTTCGCTTTGGAAGCCAAAAAACAGACCACTAATCAAAAAACTAACAACTAACGAGAACGCCATTAGCGCGACAACAAAAAGTACAAGCGCCGCGTATTTGGAAGCTAAAATCTTGCTCCGCGAATGTGCGCGTATGAGCAGCAGCTTAATCGTTCCGAATTGATACTCACTAGATACAATACTCGCGGTATAGATCATGCATAGAAAGACATAGATGCTTCCACCGCCATTAAAATCAACAACGGATTGCATAAATTCAACATACCCGAGCTCAGTTCCGTCCAAAAAGTTCTTGATTACGACCGCTATCCCCAAAGGCATTAAAACCATAATTAAAAATGCTATAAAAAAGCTTTTCTTTTTAGCAAGCTTCAGCCATTCATTATTCGTTAATTGAAAAAAATTATACAATTTGATTCCCTCCTGTCCACGCCAAGAACTCATCCTCTAACGATCGCTTCACATCAACAATGCGGTATACAGCAATTTTCTGCTTACTCAGCTCATGCACATATTGCGCTAACGCTTCGTCCGTGCAGCTAATCTCAAGCTCATTGGTCAAGTCGTTCATCGCGATATATTGAATACTCTCCATTTTATCCAATACTAGCCGAGCTTGTTGTAGCTCATTCACTCTTATAAGCAAGCTTTGTGCTTCATGACTATTCTGATCGATATGAGCTGAACCGAGAAGCTGCTCACGTATAAATTTGCCCTGCTGAATAATTACAACACGGCTGCACATCAATTCCATCTCAGACAGCAAGTGACTTGAAACTAGAATTGCGATGCCTTCTTCCTGTGCGATTCGCTTCAAATAGTCTCGCATCTCTCGAATACCTGCCGGATCAAGTCCATTAGTCGGCTCATCCAGAATCAAAATGCTTGGCGAATGCATTAATGCCTGCGCTATTCCCAATCGTTGACGCATACCAAGAGAATATGACTTCACGCGTTTATTCATCGCCTCACTCAAGCCAACAACTTCTACAATTTGCTTCATGCGTGCTTCTGTTATACCAGCCGTCATACGCTGATACTGCTTTAAGTTATCCCAGCCTGTCATATAGGCATAAAACTCTGGATTCTCTACAATCGCGCCTACATGTGTAATCGCTTGTGAAAAGCTGCTGCGAATGCTATGGCCTTTAATCAGCACCTCGCCGCTTGTCATGCCAATCAATCCCACAATCATTCGAATGGTTGTCGTTTTACCCGCGCCATTGGGACCAAGCAAACCTACAATTTCTCCTTGCCTAACTTCAAAGCTAAGCTGATCGACAATGATTTGCTTGCCAACCTTTTTCGTTACGCTATCCAACTGCAATACCACATCATTTTGCTGTAACATGAAACGATTCACTCCTATCCATAGTGTATCTGTGTGTTAGTTACATAGTACACCATTACATGTTAAATGTAAATAGGTTCTCCATAAATTGTGGAAATAATAATTGATATAAAAACAGGCATCTCATTCGCGCGAATGAAATGCCTGTTTTTATATCGATCTGCTGCACACAGTTGCTTTGCAAACCGAGCAGCAGCCTAATTTGTTTCTTACGGTTAGCCCAATACGACACGATCATCAGCCATCTTCTTACCGCTGATTTGTTCGAATTCGCTTAATAGTCTCTCCACCGTCAATTCTCCTTTGCGATCCTCATTGACCTGAAGGATAATGCGGCCTTTGTCCATCATAATAAGACGATTGCCTAAACGAATGGCTTGTTCCATATTATGAGTAACCATCAATGTTGTTAGGTTAAGATCCTTTACAATCTTTTCTGTCAGATTGGTAACAAGCTCAGCACGAGCAGGATCTAGCGCCGCGGTATGCTCATCGAGCAATAAAATTTGCGGACGTGTAAAGGTAGCCATTAATAGGCTTAGCGCCTGACGTTCACCGCCAGACAGCAGCCCCACCTTAGCACTCATGCGATTTTCAAGACCGATCCCTAGCTTGGACAACTCTTCTCTAAAGATCGCTCTCGTTTTTTTCGTAACGCCGAACGTGAAGCCGCGCGCTTTGCCGCGCTTATAAGCAACTGCCAAATTTTCTTCAATCGTCATTCGTGGTGCCGTCCCAGCCATCGGGTCCTGGAATACACGGCCAATCCATTGGCTGCGCTTATGCTCAGGCAGCGTACTAACGTTATGTCCATCAATCTCCACCGAACCGACATCCGGCTTTAGAACGCCTGAGATGATATTCATAAGTGTCGACTTACCAGCACCGTTACTGCCGATAATTGTAACGAAATCCCCCTGCTTCAAATGCAGCTCTGCTTTGAGCAAGGCAATTTTCTCGTCAATCGTACCAGGATTAAATAGCTTTGAAACCTCATTAATATGCAGCATATCTATGCGCCTCCTTTCGAGGCAATTTTATCAATCACTTCAGCCGCTCGTTTTCGCGATACCTGCTTTTCTTGAATCGCCGATCGAATTGTAGGAATTACGAGTGCGCCAACGATAATAACTGCCGTAATCAGCTTCATATCCTGCGCATCCATACCTGGTACACGAAGCGCAAGTGCATAAATCAAACGGTAAATAATTGCACCCATGACAACCGCTAAGGTCGTACGGAAAATGGATTTCTTTCCAAATATCGCTTCACCAATAATGACAGATGCCAGACCAATGACAATCATTCCGACACCCATGTTATTGTTTGTTTGATTCGTAGAAAATGCAATTAGCGCACCTGATGTAGCGACTAGCGCATTTGACAACGACACGCCGATAATCGTTGTACGATCCGTATTGGCACCGAAGCTTTTAATCATGCGTTGATTATCACCCGTAGCTCGAAGACTCAACCCGATATTGGTTTTGAAGAACAGATCCAGCAGAAGCTTTACACCGATAGCCATAATAAGACCAACAACTAAAACGCTTGCTCCATCAAATAAGTTTGCCTCGCCACGAAGAGACAGATTAGGCTTACCCATAATTCTCAAATTGATAGAATATAAAGCGATCATGACAATAATACCTGATAATAGCCCATTAATTTTACCTTTTGTATGAAGCAAACCTGTCATTAGACCTGCTAATCCTCCACCTATAAATGCACATATTAAGGATAGAATTGGCGTAGTCCCGTTAAGCGTCATTACTGTCGCAATAGCCGCTCCCGTAGTAAAGCTTCCATCTACGGTCAAATCAGGAAAATCTAGCACGCGATACGTAATGTATACACCAAGTGCCATTAGCGCATATAGTAGTCCACTTTCAAAAGCACCTGTTAATGCAATTAGCACATGCATCACTTCCAATCTTTGAATTTCTATTCATGTTACTGTTAGTATGAGATCTACTCACTTATTCGCAATAAAACAGGGATCAGTATATCCTGATCCCTGTGAAATACTTGCTCTCATGTTTTATTCAATTATATTGGATTCTTGATCTTTAACGTAAGCCTTCATTTCATCTGTAACGGTGATGCCCATTTCTTCTGCTGTGCCAAGATTCAAGATGAAATCAAGATTCTGTGGCTTACGAACATCCATGTCTCCAGGATTTTTACCGTCTTTTAAGATTTCAAGAAGCATTTCGCCTACTTCATAACCATGATCATAGTATTTGAAACCAACTGTTGCAAAAGCACCAGCTTCTACTGTATCACGATCAGAAGTGAAGAACGGCAAATCATGTTGATGAGCAACATCTAGTAGAATATCAATCGCTTCTACTACTGTATTATCAAGTGTTACATACAATGCATCTACTTGACCAACCAAAGATTGCGCTGCGATCGGAATATCTGAACTGTTTGCAATTGCTGCTTCAACAAGCTCAATTCCATGCTCAGCCAGGCGAGCTTTTGCTGTATCTGCCATAACAACTGCATTTGGCTCTCCTTTGTTAATGACAATTCCTACTTTTTTCACTTCTGGGAATTCAGCAGCGATAAAGTCCATCAACTGATGGATCGCATCTGGGTTAGAATCCGATGCACCCGTTACGTTGCCGCCAGGCGCTTCAAGTGTAGGAACAAGTTTTGCATCAAGCGGATCTGTTACAGCTGCAAATACAACTGGAAGATCTGTAATTTCATCAACTAATGCAGCAGCACTTGGCGTAGCAATACCAACTGCTACATCAGGCTTGCCTTCTTTAATTTTTTGAGAGATTGGCTGCAAGTTATTGAAGTCAGCCTGTGCATTTTGGAAATCTACAACAAGGTTTTGACCTTCTACAAGACCTCCATCAGCCAACGCTGCAATAATTCCATCCTTAACTGCATTCAATGATGGGTGCTCAACAAACTGTGAAATCGCAACTTTATAGGTTTGTTCTTTACCGCTGTTCCCACCAGTATTACTGTTGCTATTGCTTGTACCGTTCGAAGTTTCACCTTCACCACACGCCGTCAATACAATCATCAGCGCAATAAGTAATGTTGCCAATAAACCTTTCTTTTTCATCGTTTGACCCCTCTCGACCTCATTTAGGTATAACTGCTTTAAATCATCTTAATATTAACGCTGATTCGCGTCAACACATTAAATAAAGAAGGTAAATATTTATACATGAAATACAAAAAAAAGCTCCCAGTAAACTGGGAGCTTTTAAGCAGCTTATGCTGCGTATGGATTAAGCTTGGATTGTAGCAACCGCGCCCGCACCAACTGTACGACCACCTTCACGGATAGAGAAGCGAGTACCTTCTTCAACCGCGATTGGAGCGATCAATTCAACTGTTACAGTGATGTTGTCGCCAGGCATAACCATTTCAGTACCTTCTGGAAGGTTGATGATACCAGTTACGTCAGTTGTACGGAAGTAGAACTGTGGACGGTAACCAGTGAAGAATGGCTTATGACGGCCACCCTCTTCTTTAGTAAGAACGTAAACAGAAGCAGTGAATTGAGTATGAGGCTTAACAGAACCTGGTTTAGCCAATACTTGACCACGCTCGATGTCTTTACGCTCAACACCACGAAGAAGAGCACCGATGTTATCGCCAGCTTGAGCATAGTCAAGCAATTTGCGGAACATCTCAACACCTGTTACTACAGATTTACGAGTTTCTTCTTGAAGACCGATGATTTCGATCTCGTCACCAACTTTGATTTCGCCACGCTCAACACGGCCAGTAGCAACTGTACCACGACCAGTGATTGTGAACACGTCCTCAACTGGCATTAGGAAAGGCTTAGCTGTATCACGTTCTGGAGTTGGGATGTACTCATCGATGATGTTGAACAATTCAACGATTTTTTCAGCCCACTCGCCATCATTGTTTTGTAGTGCTTCACGAGCAGAACCACGGATGATTGGAGTATCATCACCAGGGAATTCATACTCAGAAAGAAGATCACGGATTTCCATTTCAACAAGCTCAAGAAGCTCTTCATCTTCAACCATATCGCATTTGTTCAAGAATACTACGATGTATGGTACGCCTACTTGGCGAGAAAGAAGGATGTGCTCACGAGTTTGTGGCATTGGACCGTCAGTTGCAGATACAACTAGGATCGCGCCGTCCATTTGAGCAGCACCAGTGATCATGTTTTTAACATAGTCGGCGTGACCTGGGCAGTCAACGTGTGCATAGTGACGGTTAGGAGTCTCATACTCAACGTGTGCAGTAGAGATTGTGATACCGCGCTCGCGCTCTTCTGGAGCTTTATCGATTTGATCGAAAGCTACAGCAGCACCGCCGTACTTGTGAGAAAGTACAGTTGTAATTGCAGCAGTTAGAGTAGTTTTACCATGGTCAACGTGACCGATTGTACCGATATTAACGTGCGGTTTAGAACGTTCAAATTTAGCTTTTGCCATTGAACTTAATCCTCCTCAATATTTCTAATTTAAGTTTATGTGTAGGCCGAGTTTAGATTATTTTATATCTAAATTCGGCCAAAATCAAATATTGGATTACTCGCCTTTGTTTTTAGCGATAATCGTATCAGCGATAGACTTAGGAACCTCTTCATAGTGAGAAAGCTCCATAGCGAATACGCCGCGACCTTGTGTACCAGAACGCAATGTTGTGGAGTAACCAAACATCTCGCTCAAAGGCACTTTCGCACGGATGATTTGCGCACCAGCACGAGTATCTGAACCTTCAATGCGTCCACGACGAGAGCTGATCATACCCATTACATCACCGAAGTATTCTTCAGGAACGGTAACTTCAACTTTCATGATTGGTTCAAGAATAACTGGATTACATTTGTCTTTAGCAGCTTTAAGCGCTAGAGAACCTGCAATTTTGAACGCCATCTCAGAGGAGTCGACGTCATGGTATGAACCATCCACAACAGTTGCTTTGATATCCACTAGCGGATAGCCAGCAAGAACACCATTTTTCATGGACTCTTCGATACCAGCTTGGATCGGAGCGATGTATTCACGAGGAATTGCACCACCGACGATTTTGCTTTCGAAGATAAATCCAGAACCTGGCTCTAGAGGTTCAAACTCAACCCAACAATGACCGAATTGACCTTTACCACCAGACTGACGAACGAACTTACCTTCAACTTTCGCTGGTGTGCGGAAAGTCTCACGATAAGCAACCTGTGGAGCACCAACGCTAGTTTCTACTTTGAATTCACGAAGCATACGGTCAACTAGGATTTCTAGGTGAAGCTCACCCATACCTGCGATGATCGTTTGGCCTGTTTCTTCATCTGTATAAGCACGGAACGTTGGATCCTCTTCAGCAAGCTTGGAAATCGCAACACCAAGTTTGTCTTGGTCAGCCTTTGTTTTAGGCTCAATCGCGATTTGGATAACTGGCTCAGGGAAGTTCATGGATTCAAGAACGATTGGGTTCTTTTCATCACAAAGTGTATCCCCAGTAGTCGTATCCTTCAAGCCTACAGCAGCAGCGATGTCTCCAGAGAATACTTCTTGAATCTCTTCACGACTGTTCGCATGCATCTGCAAGATACGACCGATACGCTCACGTTTGCCTTTTGTAGAGTTCAATACGTAAGAACCGGATGCAAGGATACCGGAGTATACGCGGAAGAACGTCAAACGACCAACGTAAGGATCTGTCATAATTTTGAACGCAAGCGCTGCGAAAGGCTCGCTGTCAGAAGATGGACGAGTTGTTTCAGTACCATCTTCAAGCGTACCTTTAATCGCAGGAATATCAACTGGAGCAGGTAGGTAATCTACTACTGCATCTAGTACCATTTGAACCCCTTTGTTACGGTAAGAAGATCCCGCAACAACCGGGAAGATTTTTGTTTCACATACACCTTTACGAAGAGCAGCTTTAATTTCTGGAATCGTGATTTCTTCACCTTCAAGATATTTCATCATAAGCTCTTCGTCAAGCTCTGCTACTCTTTCAATCAGTTCAACGCGAAGCTCTTCCACTTGATCAGCATATTCAGCAGGAATTTCACCAGCAATTGGCTCTTTACCTAGATCATCTTTGTACGTGTAAGCTACACGCTCAACGATGTCGATTACGCCGATAAAGTCAGATTCAGCACCCATTGGTACTTGGATTGCCACTGCATTAGCTTGTAGTCTTTCACGCATGTCCTTGATTACATTCAAGTAATCAGCACCGATGATATCCATTTTGTTAACGTAAGCAATACGAGGTACCCCGTATTTATCTGCTTGACGCCAAACCGTTTCGGATTGAGGCTCTACGCCTTCTTTTGCACTAAATACACCTACAGCCCCGTCCAATACGCGTAGGGAACGTTCAACTTCAACCGTGAAGTCGACGTGACCTGGAGTATCGATGATATTGATGCGGTGACCTTTCCATTGAGCTGTTGTTGCAGCAGATGTGATTGTGATACCACGCTCTTGCTCCTGCTCCATCCAGTCCATTGTCGCTCCGCCTTCATGAACCTCACCAATTTTGTGAGTACGTCCAGTGAAGAAAAGGATACGCTCAGTAGTTGTCGTTTTACCCGCATCGATATGCGCCATGATACCGATATTACGTGTATTTTCCAAGGAGAATTCTCTTTTAGCCACAGTGGTTTTCTCCTTTCAATTATCTTAATTCTACCAGCGGTAGTGAGCGAATGCTTTGTTAGCTTCAGCCATTTTGTGAGTATCCTCACGTTTTTTCACAGATGCACCAGTGTTGTTGGAAGCATCGATGATTTCAGCTGCTAAACGCTCTTCCATCGTTTTCTCACCGCGAGAGCGAGAGTAGTTAACCAACCAACGTAGTGCTAGAGCAGTACGACGTTCTGGTTTAACTTCGATAGGTACTTGATAGTTTGCACCACCTACACGACGAGCTTTAACTTCAAGTACAGGCATGATGTTCTTCATAGCTGCTTCAAAAACTTCCATTGGATCATTTCCAGTACGTTCTTGAACCAATTTGAATGCATCATACAAAATTGTTTGCGCAACGCCTCTTTTACCGTCGATCATAATACGGTTAATCAAGCGTGTTACCAGTTTAGAGTTATACAATGGATCTGGTAGCACATCGCGTTTTGTAACAGGACCTTTGCGTGGCATTTAGAAGTCCCCCTTTCTCAATTTTTCATAATAGTTGTTGGTTGTTGGTCTGACATTGCTCTAATTTGAGAGCATACGATTATTTTTTAGCTTTAGGACGTTTCGTACCGTATTTAGAACGAGCTTGCATACGGTTGTTTACACCTGCAGTATCTAGAGCACCACGAACGATGTGGTAACGAACCCCCGGTAAGTCTTTTACACGACCACCACGGATAAGTACAACACTGTGCTCTTGAAGGTTATGACCGATACCTGGAATGTACGCTGTAACCTCTACACGGTTAGTTAGACGTACACGGGCATATTTACGAAGCGCGGAGTTCGGCTTCTTCGGAGTCATTGTACCTACACGAGTACAAACACCACGTTTTTGCGGAGAGCTGATGTTAGTAGCTTCACGTTTCAACGCGTTGAAACCTCTTTGCAAAGCTGGAGATTTTGATTTCACTACTTTCGCTTGACGTCCTTTACGAACTAGCTGGTTGATTGTTGGCAATTGAGCCACCCCCTTCCCATATTCATGTCATTTATATTGGTAGACATTTCACCCTGATTTCAAGCCCACAGAGCCAGGCGAATCATAATTTTTCGTAAGAAAACCTATGCCTGAATCCTAGGCGCACTCCGATATATTATCATTTGTAGATAGGCTGTGTCAAGTTATCTTTTACCCTATCTATCACATTTTTTATTAAAATCTTTGTAAATAGGCTAGCTAGACAAGAAGCGGCAAATCTCGCCCGAAAATCAGACAAAATTTGCCGCTCTATAGGATGGTTAATCTTAGGCGTGAGCTATTCTACAACTACCGCTTCCGATTGTTCATCAGATTGAAGATCTATGCCATTCGTTTCCTCGATGCCTTGGAAGCGAATGTTACGATAACGCTGCATGCCTGTTCCAGCAGGAATCAGCTTACCGATAATAACGTTCTCTTTCAAACCAAGAAGCTGGTCAACCTTGCCTTTAATCGCTGCATCAGTAAGAACACGTGTTGTTTCCTGGAAGGATGCCGCAGACAAGAAGGAATCTGTCTCAAGTGACGCTTTCGTAATACCTAGCAGCACTGGTTTCGCAATTGCTGGTTCTTTGCCAGCAAGAATAGCTTCCAGGTTAGCTGCTTCATACTCATGCATATCGACAAATGAACCTGGCAACAGGCTTGTGTCACCGGACAATACGATACGGATTTTACGAAGCATTTGCTTGATCATAACCTCAACGTGCTTATCGTTGATTTCTACCCCTTGGTTACGATAAACGCGTTGAACTTCTTGAAGAATATAGTTTTGTACGCCGCGAACACCTTTAATGCGAAGCATATCTTTAGGATCGATTGAACCGTCTGTCAGCTCATCCCCTGCTTCAATATGCTGGCCTTCTGTTACGCGAATACGAGAACCATACGTTACTGCATACTCTTTAGACTCTGCTTCACCTTGGATTTCGATAACACGACGGTCTTTCGCTTCATGAATTTTCTTCACGATACCATCAAGCTCGGAAATAAGCGCTTGACCTTTCGGATTACGCGCCTCGAACAACTCCTGGATACGCGGTAGACCTTGTGTAATATCGTCTCCGGCAACGCCTCCTGTATGGAACGTACGCATCGTCAACTGTGTTCCTGGCTCACCGATGGATTGAGCCGCGATAATTCCAACCGCTTCCCCGATCTCAACGTGCTTACCAGTAGCTAGGTTACGGCCATAACATACTTTACATACGCCATGACGCGCACGGCAGCTTAGTACAGAGCGAATTTGCAGCTTTTCTACACCTGCAGCTACAATTTCTTCCGCTTTGTCAGCGTCGATCAATTCATTGCGATTCACAAGAATTTCGCCTGTTTGCGGATGACGAACCGTTTCAAAGGAATAACGTCCTTCAATACGGTCAAACAGATCCTCGATAACTTCTTTACCATCTTGGATTTTGCTAACGGTAAAGCCTTTATCCGTGCCGCAATCCTCTTCACGTACGATAACATCCTGCGCAACGTCAACAAGACGACGAGTCAAGTAACCAGAATCGGCTGTACGAAGTGCTGTATCGGCAAGACCTTTACGCGCACCATGCGTAGAGATAAAGTACTCTAGGACCGTTAGTCCTTCACGGAAGTTCGATTTGATCGGCAATTCAATGATACGACCAGATGGGTTGGCCATCAGACCGCGCATACCGCCAAGCTGAGTGATCTGGGATTTGTTACCGCGGGCTTTAGAGTCTACCATAAGCATGATGTTGTTATAGCGATCCATAGATTTCATCAGGATATCTGTAACATCGTCTTTACATTTACTCCAAATGCTGATGATGCGGTCATAACGCTCCTCGTTCGTAATCAAACCACGACGGTATTGATTCATCACGACTTGAACCTTTTCCTCAGAAGCACGCATGATTTCTTTTTTCTCTTCTGGAATAATAACATCGGCAACACCGATTGTAATACCAGCTTTTGTAGAGTAAGTGAAACCAAGCTGCTTGATGCGGTCAAGAATAACCGATGTTTTCGTTGTATGATATTTGCGGAAGCATTCCGCAATGATAGAACCTAAATAGTCCTTACCAACGGCTGGCGCGATTGGAAGCTCATTTAATACTTTCATGAGGTCTACGCCTTTTTCAAAGATGAAATACTTATCCGGAATTCCGCTGATCAAGTTCGCTTTAGAAGCTTCGTTGATGTAAGGGAATTCTGATGGGAAGATTTCATTGAAAATAACTTTACCAACTGTTGTGCAAAGCAAAGCACTGTTCTGCTTTTCAGTAAAGCTTGATTTGTTCAACACTTTTGCCGGAATAATAATTCGAGCATGAAGTGAAACAATACCACGCTGATACGCAGAGATCGCTTCGTTCACTGTACCGAAAATAGAGCCGCTGCCTTTTGCTTCATTATTATCCATCGTTAGATAATAAGAACCAAGAACCATATCCTGAGACGGAGTAACAACTGGCTTACCGTCTTTAGGGTTTAGAATGTTGCCGGAAGCTAGCATCAGCATACGTGCTTCTGCTTGTGCCTCTGCAGACAATGGTACGTGAACCGCCATTTGGTCACCGTCAAAGTCGGCGTTGTAGGCTGTACATACTAGTGGATGCAGCTTGATCGCACGACCTTCAACAAGTATCGGTTCAAACGCTTGAATACCAAGTCTGTGAAGTGTAGGGGCACGGTTAAGCAATACCGGATGCTCCTTGATTACTTCTTCAAGCACATCCCATACCTCTGGGCTTACGCGCTCAACTTTACGCTTTGCGCTCTTAATGTTGTGAGCTAAACCTTTGTTCACAAGCTCTTTCATAACAAATGGCTTGAACAGCTCAAGCGCCATTTCTTTAGGCAAGCCGCATTGATACATTTTCAAGTTAGGACCTACGACGATAACGGAACGACCAGAGTAGTCAACACGTTTACCTAATAGGTTCTGACGGAAACGACCTTGCTTACCTTTAAGCATGTGAGATAGAGATTTCAACGGACGGTTACCAGGTCCTGTAACAGGACGGCCACGACGACCATTGTCGATTAGCGCGTCAACTGCTTCTTGCAGCATGCGCTTTTCATTTTGCACGATAATATCCGGAGCGCCAAGATCCAGCAGACGCTTCAAACGGTTGTTGCGGTTTATAACACGACGATAAAGATCGTTCAAATCGGATGTTGCAAAGCGTCCGCCATCCAATTGAACCATTGGACGAAGCTCTGGAGGAATGACAGGAAGCACATCCATGATCATCCACTCTGGGCTGTTGCCGGAGTTGCGGAATGCTTCAACGACTTCAAGACGTTTGATCGCACGATTGCGACGCTGCCCTTGAGCGGTGCGAAGCTCTTCCTTCAATGTTTCAAGCTCACGGTCAAGATCGATATCCTGAAGCAATTTTTTCACTGCTTCAGCACCCATGCCAGCTTGGAAGCCGTAGCCGTACTTTTCACGATAGCTGCGGTATTCCTTCTCGGACAATAGCTGCTTTTTCTCAAGCGGAGTTTCACCTGGATCCGTTACAACATAGGATGCAAAGTAAATAATCTCTTCAAGAGAACGAGGAGACATATCCAGTGCAAGACCCATACGGCTTGGAATTCCTTTAAAGTACCAAATGTGAGAGACAGGAGCTGCAAGCTCGATATGTCCCATACGCTCGCGACGTACTTTTGCACGTGTAACCTCAACGCCACAGCGATCACATACTACTCCTTTATAACGTACACGCTTGTACTTACCACAATGACATTCCCAGTCCTTAGTTGGTCCGAAAATCTTTTCACAGAAAAGACCTTCTTTCTCCGGCTTTAACGTTCTGTAATTGATGGTTTCCGGTTTTTTAACCTCTCCGCGGGACCATGAGCGAATCTTGTCTGGCGATGCCAAACCAATTTTCATATACTCGAAGTTGTTCACGTCCAACAAGGAGCAACCCTCCTTCGTCATGTATGACTATGTCTTAATCAAGCATTGAACTTCAATCAGCGCAAGGGCTGACTGAAGCTCGGATGCTTGTGATATACCATTTATGCTAGATCGTCGATATCTTCTTCTTCGCTAAATCCTGCTTCTTCAAGCTCGGATGCGCCAACACTTACAGGAGCTCGTTCGAATTGATCGACATCGTCGAGGTTAAGCTTTTCGCTTGTGCCATCGTCATCATCGTCGATTTCCTTCATCTCGATTTCCTCTTCATCCTCAGTCAGGATCTTAACGTCCATACCTAAGCTTTGAAGCTCCTTGATCAATACTTTGAAGGATTCAGGAACGCCTGGCTCTGGAACATTTTCACCTTTCACGATCGATTCGTACGTTTTCACACGACCAACCACGTCATCGGATTTAACGGTTAGAATTTCTTGAAGCGTATAGGCAGCACCGTATGCTTCAAGTGCCCATACCTCCATCTCACCAAAGCGCTGACCACCGAATTGTGCTTTACCACCAAGCGGCTGCTGCGTAACAAGGGAGTAAGGACCAGTGGAGCGAGCATGGATTTTATCTTCAACCATGTGCGCCAGCTTGATCATATACATGACACCAACGGTAACTTCACGTTCAAATTCTTCACCAGTACGGCCGTCAAACAGCTTCGTTTTACCGTTTCGCTGCATGCCTGCTTCTTCCATCGTGTCAAACACGTCATCCTCGCGTGCGCCGTCAAATACTGGCGTTGCAGCGTGAATGCCTAGGTATTTACAAGCCATACCCAAGTGAACCTCAAGCGCCTGACCGATGTTCATACGAGATGGAACCCCTAGCGGGTTAAGCACAACCTCTACTGGCGTACCGTCTGGTAGGAACGGCATATCTTCTTCCGGCATAATACGTGCGATGACACCCTTGTTACCGTGGCGTCCCGCCATTTTATCGCCCTCAGAGATTTTACGTTTTTGCGCGATGTAGACACGGACAAGGTGATTCACGCCTGGAGGCAGCTCATCGCCATTTTCACGTGTAAATACTTTAACATCGACAACAATACCTGTTGTACCATGCGGCACACGTAGTGATGTATCACGAACTTCACGCGCTTTCTCACCAAAGATCGCATGAAGGAGACGTTCTTCAGCAGTAAGCTCTGTTACGCCTTTAGGTGTAACTTTACCTACTAGAATATCGCCAGAGTTGATTTCAGCACCGACGCGGATAATGCCACGCTCATCAAGGTTGCGAAGGGCTTCTTCACCGACATTCGGAATATCGCGTGTAATTTCCTCCGGACCTAGCTTTGTATCACGTGCTTCAGATTCATATTCTTCGATATGAATTGACGTATACACGTCTTCTTTAACCAGCTTTTCACTTAGAAGAATCGCATCCTCGTAGTTGTAGCCTTCCCACGTCATGAACGCAACAACAACGTTGCGACCCAGCGCCAATTCGCCGTTTTCAGTAGATGGTCCGTCTGCAAGGATATCGCCTTTTTTGATGACTTCTCCCTTGCGTACTAATGGACGCTGGTTAATGCATGTTCCTTGGTTAGAACGCATAAACTTGTGAAGCTTATGTCTTACCAAGTCGCCTTGAACCTCTTTGCCGTCAACAATTTCTACGCGACGAAGCAAAATTTCATTTGCTGATACGCGTTCAATGACACCATCGTATTTGGACACGATGCAAACACCGGAATCCTTGGCAGCCTTATGCTCCATTCCTGTACCTACAAAAGGTGCTTTAGGAATTAGAAGCGGAACGGCCTGACGTTGCATGTTCGATCCCATAAGCGCACGGTTGGAGTCATCGTTCTCAAGGAACGGAATGAGCGCAGTAGCGACAGATACAACCTGCTTCGGAGATACGTCCATGTAGTCAACGCGATTACTTGGCATCGTCAAGATATTGTCAGCCTGCTTGTTGAAACGTACAATCGTTTCCTTCTCGACAAACTTGTTCTCTTCTGTAAGAGCCGCGTTTGCTTGGGCAACGATGTAGTTGTACTCTTCATCAGCAGTCATATACGTTACTTTATCCGTAACAACTCCAGTCTCAGGATCTACCCAACGATACGGAGCTTCAATAAAGCCGTACTCATTGATGCGTGCATACGTAGACAAGGAGTTGATCAAACCGATATTCGGTCCCTCTGGCGTCTCGATTGGACACATACGACCATAGTGCGAGTTATGAACGTCACGCACCTCGAAACCAGCGCGCTCACGCGTCAAACCACCAGGTCCAAGCGCAGATAGACGACGCTTATGCGTAAGCTCTGCAAGTGGATTCGTTTGGTCCATGAACTGAGACAACTGAGAAGAGCCAAAAAACTCTTTAATCGACGCAATAACAGGTCGAATGTTGATTAGCGCCTGAGGCGTAATTGCATTTGCATCCTGGATCGACATTCTCTCGCGCACAACACGCTCCATACGAGAAAGACCGATACGGAACTGGTTTTGAAGCAGCTCACCAACAGAACGCAAACGACGGTTACCCAAATGGTCAATGTCATCTACATCGCCTACACCATGAAGCAGGTTCAGGAAGTAGTTAATCGATGCAATAATATCTGCAGGCGTAATATGCTTAACAGATTTATCGATAATGCCATTAGCGATAATTTTAATCACTTTGCTTTCATCAAGCGGTGAATATACGCTAATAGTTTGCAGCGGAATGTCATGCGCATCAAGCACGCCATTGGCTACGCCATATGTTTTAAAGCCGATGTCCGACTCAAGACGATCAAGAATTTGATCGAGCAGGCGACGGTCAATCACTTGGCCTTTTTCAGCAACAATTTCACCAGTCGATGCATCAATCAAATCTTCTGCAAGACGTTGATTGAACAGACGGTTTTTAATATGAAGCTTTTTATTAATTTTGTAACGACCAACATTCGCTAGATCATAGCGTTTTGGATCGAAGAAGCGTGCAACTAGCAAGCTTTTCGCGTTATCCAATGTCGGTGGTTCGCCTGGACGCAAGCGCTCATAGATTTCGATAAGAGCCTTCTCAGTCGAATCCGTGCTGTCTTTGTCCAGCGTATTAGAGATATATTCATCTTGGCCGAGCAGATCAAGAATCTCCGCGTCTGTGCCGAAGCCTAGTGCGCGAAGCAATACCGTTACCGGAATTTTACGCGTGCGATCGATACGAACATATACGATATCCTTCGCGTCTGTTTCAAGCTCAAGCCAAGCACCACGGTTAGGAATTACAGTAGCCGTGTATGCTTTTTTACCGTTTTTATCAACCTTAGTGCTGAAGTACACACTTGGGGATCGAACCAATTGGCTGACAATAACGCGTTCCGCCCCGTTAATAATAAACGTGCCGGTTTCTGTCATTAGTGGGAAATCACCCATAAAGACTTCTTGTTCCTTAACTTCGCCAGTCTCCTTATTGAATAGGCGTACTTTCACGCGCAATGGAGCAGCATACGTAACATCCCGTTCTTTCGATTCATCGACTGAATATTTAGGTTCACCCAAGCTGTAATCAATAAACTCAAGCGATAAATTGCCCGTAAAGTCCGTAATCGGAGAGATATCCTGGAACAGCTCAATTAAATCTGTCTCCAAAAATTTCTCATACGATTTTTGTTGGATTTCAATCAGGTTCGGGACTTCCAGCACCTCTTTGATTCGACTGTAGCTTCTACGCTGACGTCGACCATACTGAACAAGTTGTCCTGCCAACTTAACCTCACCCCTCATGTCTGTCTAACAGCATCAATATTTTCTGCAGCTGTTGCGATCCCTATATCAAATACAGTATAGTGATCATAAAAATAAATAAAAGCCCTTATCGAATAGTTCGAAAAAAGAGCATGTTTCCGGCTGTTGACCCTTTGTTTTTACACAAATTGGTCCATATCAAGTAATTTTGCCCAAATTTTACCCGTTATACTCCAAGTCAGCCAAATTTTTTAGCTAATGCCGCAATTTGACCCTTGACAGTCGATAACTAAACACAACTCAAGCAATTTTATGCTGACATTTTATAATACTAACATACCAGAATTGTCAAGTCAAATGTTTTTCTTGGTTTTCAGAATAATTTTCATAAATGTTCATGCGGCCCGTAGCTACGGCGTTGGCACGTGATTTACAAAGTTTTCATAAGCATCTCGGCTGAATTCAAGATTCGACGCCGAATCAACCACAACGCAATACACCGTGATCAAAGTTGAATTTATGAACTACCCCTTCAAATAGAGGTTCATAAATTCAGCTTTCAGCACCGAGAAGATGGAACGATACTAGAAAACGAGGAGCGCAGCGTACGGTTTTGGTACGTGAGTACCGCAGTTTTCGGTAGCGTTTCATATTCGACGCCGAATCAACCACAACGCAATACACCGTGATCAAAGTTGAATTTATGAACTACCCCTTCAAATAGAGGTTCATAAATTCAGCTTTCAGCACCGAGAAGATGGAACGATACTAGAAAACGAGGAGCGCAGCGTACGGTTTTGGTACGTGAGTACCGCAGTTTTCGGTAGCGTTTCATATTCGACGCCGAGTCAGCCTCAACGCATCACACCGTGATCAAAGCTGAATTTATGAACTACCTTTAACAGCTTTGAAGATACGGTAGCCTTTATCCTTGGTTACCTCCTCCACCCGATCGAACAACTCCTCAAGCTTCGCTTTCGCCGATGGCGCACCCTGCTTTTTCTGAATGACAATCCACATGGAACCCCCAGCGTTAAGCAGCGCATGCCCTTCATCAAAAATCCGATGCACGGTTGATTTCCCTGCTCGAATTGGAGGATTGCTAATAATACAATCAAAGCGCATATGCTGAACTGCCTCATACAGATCACTTTGCAAAACCGTGACATTGTCTACGCCATTTCGTTTAGCGTTTGCTTTGCTTAGCTCCACTGCACGTTCGTTTATATCAATCATCGTCACATGTCCTTCTGGAGCAAGCTTGGCTGCAGTAATTCCAATTGGGCCATAGCCACAACCTACATCCAATACCGATGCATTTGGAGCAAAATCCATTGCGTTAATCAATACTTGACTACCATAGTCGACTCCAGTTTTTGAGAATACACCCGCATCCGTCGTCAGTTTCAGCTTAAAGCCGCGCAACTCCCATTCGTGCTGCTGCTTGCTGCTTGCCACTTCCGGCTGCTTATTATAATAGTGATTGCTCAAGGTAAAGTCACCAGCCTTTATCATTTCTTTTATTCCAGCTGCAGGCTTGCATTACATGGAAAGAAACCCCTTGAAGCAGATGCTTCAAGGGGTTCTAAGCTATTGCAAAGTTAATTACTTAACTTCTACAGTAGCGCCAGCTTCTTCAAGTTTAGCTTTGATAGAATCAGCTTCTTCTTGGCTAACTTTCTCTTTGATTGCTTTAGGAGCGCCATCAACAAGCTCTTTAGCTTCTTTCAAGCCAAGACCAGTGATTTCACGAACCGCTTTGATAACGTTGATTTTACCAGCACCAGCGTTAGCAAGGATTACATCAAACTCAGTTTGAGCAGCAGCGCCGCCAGCGTCTCCGCCACCAGCTACAACAGCTACAGGAGCTGCAGCAGTTACGCCGAATTCTTCTTCAATTGCTTTAACAAGATCGTTCAGTTCAAGAACAGTCATACCTTTAATTGCTTCTAAGATTTGCTCTTTAGACATGGTATTACCTCCGAAATTTTATATTTTTTGGGTTTATGATGCATCAAACATCACAATAGTTTTAACTTTAGAACTAGCAAGATTAAGCTTGTGCTTCTGCTTCTTGCTTATCACCAACAGCTTTAACTGCAAGCGCGAAGTTGCGAACTGGCGCTTGAAGTACGCTGAGTAGCATAGAAAGAAGACCTTCGCGAGAAGGAAGTTGAGCAAGATCTTTAACTTGAGACTCGTCAACTACTTTACCTTCAACTAGACCACCTTTAATTTGCAACGCAGTGTTTTCTTTTGCGAAGTTATAAAGGATTTTAGCTGGAGCAACAGCGTCTTCACCGCTGAATGCTACTGCTGTAGGTCCAGAAAGAATATCGTTAAGCGCTGTATAATCAGTACCTTCAGTCGCACGACGAACGATTGAGTTTTTAATAACTTGGAACTCAACACCAGCTTCACGAAGCTGTTTACGTAGTTCAGTTACTTGAGCAACGTTCAGTCCACGATAATCAGCGATTATCGTACTTGGGCTGGAAGATAACTTCTCAGCTACAACGTTAACTGTTTGTTGTTTTTGCTCAATAATCTTAGCGTTAGCCAAACTGTACACCTCCCGTAAATGTTTACATCCCGTGAAATTAGAGAGATCCTGCCCTCGATGCATGAGAAAGGCCCTCGCAAACCAGCAAGGGCCATGATTCCGTTCGCTATTCAATCATATTGAATGCTTTAACGCTCTATCATAACACCTCGGTAGGAAATTAAGCCGCATGGGCACCTACTGTCTACGGTATGCATATTCGAATTTAAGTCACTATCCTTCTAAAATTAACGGTAGCTTGCAGTGTTAACGCGAGCACCAGGACCCATTGTAGAAGAAACAGCGATGTTTTTCAGGTAAACCCCTTTTG
Source organism: Paenibacillus septentrionalis (assembly GCF_042659865.1). NCBI lineage: Bacteria > Bacillati > Bacillota > Bacilli > Caryophanales > Paenibacillaceae > Paenibacillus > Paenibacillus septentrionalis. The sequence continues at coordinate 20,753 of NZ_JBHSTE010000009.1, read as the reverse complement.
CAGCAGCTGGTTTAGCACGAAGAAGTGCATCAACAAGTGCTTTAAGGTTTTCATTCAGCTTCTCAGCATCGAATGAAACTTTGCCGATTGGCGCATGGATTTGACCTGCTTTATCAAGACGGTATTCAATTTTACCCGCTTTGATTTCTTGAACGGCTTTCGCAACATCAAATGTTACTGTGCCTGCTTTAGGGTTAGGCATTAGGCCTTTACCACCAAGGATACGACCTAGTTTACCAACTTCAGCCATCATGTCTGGAGTTGCTACGCAGACGTCGAAATCAAACCATCCTTGTTGGATTTTGTTGATCATATCTGTGTCGCCAACATAGTCAGCGCCAGCAGCTTCTGCTTCTTTTAGTTTTTCGCCTTTTGCGAAAACTAGAACTTTTTTCGTTTTACCAGTTCCGTGTGGAAGTACAACGACACCACGAACAGCCTGGTCTTGTTTACGAGGGTCTACACCCAAACGTACAGCAACCTCAACAGACTCGTCGAATTTTGCTGTGGAAGCCTTCTTAACAAGCTCAATTGCTTGAAGTGGCTCATAGCTAGCGTCACGATCGATCAGCTTAGCAGCTTCAACATATTTTTTACCATGTTTAGCCATTTTATGTTCCTCCTATTGTGGTTTTAACGGGGCAGCCCGGTGGCCGCTCCTCCCACCCGTGAAGCATCGCTTCACAAAGCGAGTTCTCGCTCAGCTATTCGACATTGATTAGTCAACGATCGTAATACCCATTGAACGAGCAGTACCTTCAACCATAAGCATAGCTGCTTCAACAGAAGCTGCATTAAGGTCAGGCATTTTAGTTTCAGCGATTTCGCGAACTTTGTCACGTTTAACCGTTGCAACTTTTTTCTTGTTTGGTTCGCCAGATCCTTTTTCGATGCCAGCAGCGATACGAAGCAATACTGCAGCTGGTGGCGTCTTTGTTTCAAAAGTAAAGGAGCGATCCTCGAATACTGTAATTACAACTGGAATGATCAATCCAGCCTGGTCAGCTGTACGAGCGTTAAACTCTTTACAGAATGCCATAATGTTAACCCCTGCTTGACCTAGTGCAGGACCAACTGGTGGCGCTGGGTTAGCTTTACCTGCAGGAATTTGCAGTTTAACCAATTTAATAACTTTTTTTGCCATGATTCACACCTCCTTGACGTGATATACAAGACCGCTTTTCGAGATCCTGTGCGAGCAGCCCCTTCGATGGGTATTACACCTTTTCGACTTGAGTATAGTCAAGCTCAAGCGGGGTTTCTCTACCAAACATGTTGACGTGAACCTTTAGCTTCGCTTTGTCGAGCAGAATTTCTTCCACAGTTCCGACAAAGTCTGCAAAAGGACCTACCTTGACGCGAACAGTTTCTTTCAGCTCAAACTCAATCTTCGGCTTAGGCTCTTCCATACCCATATGCTTAAGAATTTGTTCCACTTCTTCAGGCAATAATGGAGTAGGTTTTGATCCTGAACCGGTCGATCCTACGAAACCCGTAACTCCCGGCGTATTTCGAACAACATACCATGAATCATCCGTTTGGATCATCTCAACGAGCACGTAGCCAGGATAAACCTTGCGTTGGACAGTTTTACGCTTACCGTCCTTCTCTACGATTTCATCTTCCATCGGTACAAGAACACGGAAAATCTTATCTTCCATATTCATGGACTCAACGCGACGCTCCAAATTGGCTTTCACTTTGTTTTCATAGCCGGAATACGTATGCACGACGTACCATCTTTTTTCCATCACAAATCCACCTTTGGGCCTTCGTTAGACAATTAGATCTACGAGAGCTGAAATCCCGATGTCTAGAAGCCAGAAGTAAATCGTAACAGCCACTACCGTCACGAGCACAACGAGAGTATAACTCGTCAATTCCTTACGACTAGGCCAACGGACCTTTTTAAGCTCTGCCCAACTGTCAGCAAAAAAACTAAACGTCGTACTAAAGCCTTGTTTCATTTTCGCTAAAAATGTCACGGTCACACCTCCAATTGACTATCTCGTCTCGCGATGAGGAGTCTGCTCGTTACAGAACTTGCAAAACTTCTTCAACTCGATGCGGTCGGGGTGATTGCGTTTGTTCTTAGTTGTCGCATAGTTTCTCTGTTTGCAGTTTGTGCATGCCAGCGTGATGATAACCCGCATTGAATAACACCTCCCGAACTGCTAAAAAATACGAATCATATTACTTTACCTTCAATCAGGTTTTGTCCATAACGAAAAAACCTTTTTCAAGGCCTACCTAAACACTTTAGCACAAGGCATTCCTCATGTCAACGCAAAACAACGGTCTCGGGTGTGCAATTTATGAACATTTCTAGTCCTTACATCCCCTGACTGCCAGACCATCGCTCGTTCATTCAACTCTCTATACCCATTATGTTCCAAACTATGATCATATTAAACCAATGGACTGTCTTCGGCGCCTGAAAATTTCAGACAACAAAGACAGTCCGTTGTTTGTTTAGCATGTTCAATTTTATAAGTGCTCTGACATATCGCGAACTTCCAAATACTTCTCAAGCTTGCGCTTAACCCGCTGCAACGCATTATCAATAGACTTCACATGCCGATTCAAATCGACTGCAATCTCCTGATAAGAACGTCCATCGAGATACAGCATCAAAACCTTGCGTTCAAGATCGCTCAAGATTTCAGCCATCTTGTCTTCAAGTCCCGAGAATTCTTCCTGATTGATAATTAATTCTTCAGGATCCGATACTCTTGTACCACATATAACATCTAATAGTGTACGATCGGATTCCTCATCATATATCGGCTTGTCCAAAGAAACATAGGAATTTAGAGGAATATGCTTTTGGCGAGTAGCAGTTTTAATCGCGGTAATGATTTGGCGAGTTATGCAAAGCTCAGCGAAGGCTTTAAAGCTGGATAGCTTGTCTCCCTTGTAGTCGCGAATTGCTTTATATAAACCTATCATTCCTTCTTGAACAATATCTTCTCGATCAGCACCTATTAAAAAGTATGATCTAGCCTTCGCGCGCACGAAGTTTTTATACTTATTGATCAAGAATTCCAGCGCTATACTATCACCCACACGAACAGCTTCTACGATTTCCTCGTCCGTGCTTTTGTCATATTCAAGCGTACTCCATTCTTTGAGGTCGATACTCATACCCCATCCCTCCGGCCTGCAAGGCGTACACCGCTAGATTTATATGCATAAAACATAGAGTCAGTATACATGACAACAGGCTTTACAGTCAACCAAACTGGCCGCTATGAACAATATAGTTTTTATCAATACTAGAAACATTTGTTATTTTTTCGACAAACACGAAATTTGTCATAGATCTTCACTAGATTGACCTCTTCTTATACGCTCTAGCTTTGCCCACACGTCATCGGTAACACGACTGTCGATCGAATGTCGTTTTTTGGTGGAAGGATTCGTTATCGTTTGTTTTATTTCTTTATGATTTTCCTTAATTTCTATCAATAATTCACGCGCCGACATGCGAAGTGCGCCTTGTCCGAAAATAACGTGCTGCTCCGTCATATCACTCGTTGCAACATATACATTTCGCCTGCGGCTAATCCACTCTGAGCAAATCCGCTCGATGCATTCATCTGCCGTTTCCTTCTCTTTGGTGTAAACAACCGTGAGCTTATGCTGATGATAGGTCGCACCAATGCCAGGCATTTGGTGCGCATCGAAAATGACGTACACCTGCATGCCTGAAAATCCTTGGAAGTCTGCAAGCATATTAAGCAGCTCATCTCTAGCATCCTCCAAGGAGTGATCCTTCAATCGACTCAGCTCAGGCCATGCACCGATCATGTTGTAGCCGTCAACAAGCAGCACATCATTGCGTCTATTCATCATAGGCTATAGACCTCTACGTTGTCTTAGCACCTCATACATAAGCACACCAGCTGCAACGGAAGCATTCAGCGAATTCAAGCGGCCCGCCATCGGCAGCTTAACAAGAAAATCACATTTTTCTTTAATTAGGCGTCCGATTCCCTTCGCTTCATTGCCAATGACAAGCGCCAGCGGCATATCGAATTTTTGAGCATATACATCTGCCTGCGCAGCTACATCCGCTCCTGCAATCCATATCCCGTGCTCCTGCATGCGTTCGATCGTTTGCGCCAAATTCGTGACACGCGCAACCGGTACATGCTCTGCGGCTCCAGCCGACGTCTTCAATACCGTTGCCGTCAAGCCAACGGAGCGACGCTTCGGAATAATGACACCATGCACGCCAGTACACTCGGCAGTACGCAGAATCGAGCCCAAATTATGCGGATCCTCAATTTCATCAAGAATGATGAAAAACGGCGTTTCTCCCTTTTCCTCTGGGATGCGCAGCAAATCCTCCAGCTCTACATAGTTTGCAGCAGCGGCTTGTGCAACAACACCTTGATGCGTTACACCAGGTGCAAGCTGATCCAGCTTGCGCTTGTCCACAAACTGGACGATAATCCCTTGTTTTTTGGCTTCTCCAAGAATAGCGCCTGTTACGCTTTTTTGCGCACCTTCTGCAATCCAAATTTTATTCAATTCACGGCCTGAGCGCAGCGCCTCCAGTACAGGATGCTTGCCTGCAATCAATCCTTCAACATTATGACTTTCCGACATCCCTGTTCACCCTTTCTATTCCTCATTAGTATCTTCGCCAAGCCCGACTCGGAATAGCTCTGTAATGCGCTCAATTCGCTCATCCACATACAAATAGCCAATCAGACATTCTAATGCTGTTGCATGGCGATAATCAATCATATCAGCATTCTTTGGAGGAGCGCCCGACTTGGTGTTGCGCCCCCGCTTCACAATATCCTGTTCTTCCTCCGTCAAATGAGGCAGCAAGCGTTCCAGCATGGAACGCTGCGCCTTGGCGGACACATAGCTGATCGCAGCCTTATGCATATGATGAGACTTGTGATTAGGCTGCGAGAGAAGATACTGTCTGACAAGCAGCTCGTATACTGCATCCCCGATATAAGCTAGCGCGATTGGATTGATCAGCGAAGCCTGCTTGCTTGGTTTGTGTATTGCCAGTTTATTATTCATCATTCACACTCACTTACGACGCCAACGTATGCCCTGAGGTGTATCCTCAAGCACAATATTCATAGCATTGAGCAAATCACGAATTTCATCCGCTCTAGCCCAATTTTTATTCGCTCTAGCTTCTGTACGCTCGGCAATTAGCGCTTCAACCTGAGCATCAAGACTTTCATCGCCCTGTGTAGGCTGCAACAGGCCAAGCACTAGATCAAAACGATCAAATTGCTGCTTTAATGCTTGAAGTGCGGCTGCGCTTAGTGCAGCATCCTGCATCTTCGTATTAGCAAGCGTCACCAATTCAAATACGGCAGTAATCGCATCCGGCGTATTGAAATCATCATTCATCTTAGATGTGAACAGCTGCTCTATGCGAGTCAGCTCCGCTGCGAGTGCTTCAGCAGGCTTATCTTCCGCTCCGGCAGTACCCGCAAGCTCCAAGCGATGCTGCAAGTTTGCATAGCAGTTATGAATGCGATCTACACTGTTCACAGCCTGCGCGATGGTATCGTCACTAAAATTAAGCGGACTGCGATAATGTGTAGCCAGCATGAAATAACGAATCGCTTGCGGCTTCACTGTCTTCACCAGCTCATGCACCGTTATGCCATTGCCAAGAGATTTGGACATTTTTTCATTATTGATATGAATGTAGCCATTATGCATCCAGTAATGAGCGAATTGCTCTCCTGTCAAGCATTCCGATTGAGCCACCTCACATTCATGGTGCGGGAATTGCAGATCAAGACCTCCGCCATGAATATCAAGCGTATCGCCTAAATATTTACGCGCCATGGCAGAGCATTCAATATGCCAGCCCGGTCGGCCGTTGCCCCACGGACTATCCCAATTGATCTCGCCTGGCTTTGCTGATTTCCACAGCACAAAGTCCTGAGCGTCAGCCTTGCGATCTCCAATTTCTACGCGAATGCCATGCTGCAGCTCCTCCAGATTCTGATGTGAAAGCTTGCCATAATCGGCGAAGGAGGACGTTTTGAAATAAACATCACCACCGCTTTCATAAGCATGCCCCTTTTTCACAAGCTCTGCAATGAATGCAATAATCTCATCCATATGGTCCATCACCCGCGGATTCAAGCTTGCCTTTCGAATACCAAGCGCCTCAATATCCTCGTAATAGGCTTCAATATAACGTTCAGCCACTTCTGGTACGGTCAAGCCCAGATCATTTGCTTTCTTAATCAGCTTATCATCGACATCCGTAAAATTCGAGATATACTGGACCTCATAGCCGGCATATTCCAAGTAACGTCTAACGACATCAAAGAAGATAGCAGGCCTTGCATTGCCGATATGAATATAGTCATACACTGTTGGGCCGCACACATACATACGCACCTTGCCCGCTTCAATCGGCTTAAACTGTTCCTTTTGACGTGTTAGCGAATTATATAATACCACTGACATTACGATACCTCCGCATCATTTCTCTTCTTTCGCAAGAACGAGCTGCTCATGTTGATCTTCACCATCCAGCGATTTGGCACTTAATGACTTAACCTTATCATTCAAGCGATCAATCTCCTGCTGCATCTCTCTTAGCATTTCAATAATAGGGTCGGGAAGCTGGGTATGATCAAGGCGATCACGCACCTTTTCACCGTTTCTTCTCACAATTCTGCCCGGATTGCCGACCACGGTGCAGTTCTCTGGAACCTCACGCAGCACTACTGCATTAGAGCCAATGTTGGAATTGTGGCCAACCGTAAACGATCCAAGCACCTTAGCACCTGAGCCTATTACGACATGATTGCCGATGGTAGGGTGGCGCTTTCCTTTTTCCTTCCCTGTCCCTCCAAGCGTTACACCCTGATAGATCACGACATCATCACCGATCACACAGGTTTCTCCAATCACGACACCCATGCCATGATCAATAAACAGCTTCTGGCCAATCTTGGCGCCCGGATGAATTTCTATTCCCGTAAAAAATCGGCTGACTTGCGAAATAATCCGCGCAAGTGTATACCACTTTCTATTATAGCAAGCGTGTGCGATTCGGTGAGACCAGATGGCATGAAGTCCGGAATACGTAAAAATAACTTCAAATTTACTTCTGGCCGCTGGGTCGTTGTCCAATACAGCCTGTATGTCTGATTTCATGTGCCGGAACATGCTATTTCCCCCTAATGTTGTGATCACAATAACAATGTGCAGCCATTTACGCTGCAGCGGGTAGCATTCATCTAAGGGAGTAAACCTAAGTGATCACATATCTAAATACATAAAAAGCCTCTGCAGCCTTAAGCTGCAGAGGCGTAAAATTCGCGGTTCCACTCTGCTTAATAGCAGCATGGTGCATGCCACTATTATCTTCACATCTTTAACGCAGATGATACGTTGTGTCCTACCCTCCTGCTGCTTAGAGCAGAAGCTCGGGACAATGCTCCCAGGTGCATGTTCGGTTATGACGACGAGGCAACTTCCAGCCCACAGCAGCAGCATATTTTGCTGGACTCCTGACGATTGCCTTCTCTGAACATCGTGAGATAACGTACTTTTCCTGTTCAACGCTTTATTGTTATAGGTACTAGATATGCTAAGTATAGCTAAACCATCTTGCAGTGACAAGACCTCTTGACTTGCGACTAACAATCGGTCGCATCTATTCGATGACATCATCACTTCTTGACGAAGGCTTAAACTCCAACTGCTATCAACGTGCACGTCACTTAAGCCAAGCGAGCCTGCAGACGAGCTACAACCTTATCCTTGCCCAACAGCACGAGCGATTGGTTCAAGTCAGGTCCATGCGTTTGACCTGTAATGGCAGCACGAATTGGCATAAATAGCGCCTTGCCCTTGCAGCCTGTAGATTTTTGTACCGACTTGATCATACCCTTGATGCCATCCACCGTAAAGTCGGCACCATCAGCCTGGAGCTCAGTAAGGAAAGCACCCAATACAGCAGGAACCGTCTCCTCTGCAAGCACCTCAGCTGCCTCGGGCTCATCTGCAACCTCGCTGGCAAAAAACAGCTTCGTTAGCTCTACGATCTCAGAGGCAGAGCGCAGCTTGTCTTGATGAAGGGCAACAAGCGCAGTAACCCATTCCTGCTTTGCTTCATCCAACTGCTCCTCTACTAAGCCTGCCTTTTGCAAATGTGGAAGACATAGCGCCGTAACTCTCTCTACGCTAGCTGCCTTCATATACTCGCCATTCATCCATGCGAGCTTGTTTGTATCGAAAACTGCTGGACTTTTGCTCAGGCGGGAAGCATCGAACACCTGAACAAGCTCCTCGCGCGTGAACATTTCCTGCTCGCCCTCTGGCGACCAGCCAAGCAGCGCAATAAAGTTAAACAGCGTTTCAGGCAGGTAGCCCAGTTGATCGTACTGCTCAATAAATTGAATGATCGACTCATCGCGCTTGCTTAATTTCTTTTTATGCTCATTTACAATCAACGTCATATGGGCAAACTGCGGCGCCTGCCAGCCGAATGCTTCATAGATCATAAGCTGTCTAGGCGTATTCGAGATATGATCCTCACCGCGCAGCACATGACTGATTTTCATAAGATAGTCGTCAATGACAACTGCAAAGTTATACGTAGGAATGCCATCCTTCTTAACGATTACAAAATCCCCCATCTCCGCAGTATCAAAAGTAATCGTACCCTTCACCATATCATCAAACGTGTACGTGCGGTTTTCCGGCACTTTAAATCGAATACTAGGCACACGACCCTCTGCTTCAAACGCTTTGATCTCATCCTCGCTCAGGTTGCGGTGCTTGCCAGAATAACGTGGTGTTTCACTGCGAGCCATTTGCTCCTCGCGCTCCTTCTCCAGCTCTTCCTCTGTACAATAGCAGCGGTAAGCAAGGCCGCGGTCAATCAAGTCCTGCCAGTATTTATTATAAATGTCCAGGCGCTCTGTTTGACGGTACGGACCGTATTCGCCTCCGATATCAATACTCTCATCCCAAGTAATGCCAAGCCACTTCAAGTATTTCAACTGGCTTTCCTCGCCGCCTGCCACATTGCGCTTCACATCAGTATCTTCAATACGAATAATAAGCTTGCCGCCCAGATTACGGGCAAATAAATAATTAAATAAGGCCGTTCTTGCATTGCCGATGTGTAGATGACCAGTTGGCGATGGCGCGTATCTTACTCTAATTTCTTGTGACATCCTATATTCCTCCTAATCTGATCAGTTCGGCTGATGAACCGATCGATCAACAAATTAAACAGCGTTGTTTTTAATCAGACACACAACAGCCTGCGAAGCAATGCCTTCGCCTCGTCCAGTGAAGCCTAGCTGCTCCGTAGTCGTCGCCTTCACATTTACCTGTGAAGCCTCAGCACAAAGCACCTTCGCAATAACCTCAATCATTGCCGGAATATAAGGGAGCATTTTAGGCTTTTGCGCAATAATTGTAGCATCTACATTGCCAAGTTGGTAGCCTCTTTCTTGGGCCATCTCCCAAACCTTTTGCAGCAGCACGACGCTATCCGCGTCCTTATAAGCAGCATCGGTATCCGGAAAGTGCTTGCCGATATCGCCAAGCGCCAAAGCACCTAAAATCGCATCGGAAATCGTATGCAGCAGCACATCAGCATCGGAATGACCGAGCAAGCCCTTCTCATACGGAATGTGAACGCCGCCTATAATGAGCGGTCTGCCCTCTACCAGCTGATGCACGTCAAAGCCTTGTCCCACTCTAATCATTGCGTTTTTCCCCTTTCATTCGCAGCTGTTTGCTGCAATAGTAATTCCGCCCATGGCAAATCCTCTGGCGTCGTTATTTTTATATTCGTATACTCCCCTTCGGCGACGACAACTGTTGCGCCTCTCCATTCCGCAACGCTTGCATCATCCGTACCAAGCATACCAACCTGCTGAGCCGCTTCATGTGCCTCCAGCAATAAGTCATGACGAAAAGCTTGCGGGGTTTGAATGGCCCACAAGCTTTTGCGATCAGGAGTTGCTGTTATCACACCATCTTGATTCACTTGCTTGATTGTATCTTTTACAGGAACAGCAAGTACCGCTGCCCCGTGAGCTGCAGCTTGCTGACAGCAACGAACAACCGCTTGCTCTGACACAAATGGCCGAACACCGTCATGCACCATAACCCATGGAGATTCAATGAGCCTCAGTCCAGCGTGAACCGAATGTTGTCGCTCTGCTCCGCCTTGTATAATTGCCTTCATCTTCGTAATGCGATACTGCTCACACCATGCTTCACAACGTGCAATATCATCCGCACCTACTACTAAGACAATTTCATCGATAAATGCCATTTCTTGAAAGTTTTGAAGCGTATGTACGACAATTGGCTTTCCGCCAAGCTGCAAATATTGTTTGCTTTCCGTTGTTCCCATTCGTTTGCCGCGACCTGCAGCTACGATGACAACTCCCCACCGTTCCATCATATCGATACCTGCCTTAAGCGATTCTATACAATAGTATTATCATACCTTGTTATAGCGCTTTTTCCAACAGCTTTGGCTTAGCAAATATCATTCTTCCTGCAGAAGTTTGCAAAACGCTTGTTACAAGCACTTCCATCGTATGCCCAATATAATCCCGGCCGCCCTCTACAACGATCATCGTGCCGTCATCAAGATACGCTACGCCTTGACCGTGTTCCTTGCCGTCCTTGATTACCTGAACGACAATTTCCTCACCTGGCAGCACAACTGGCTTAACCGCATTAGCCAGATCATTAATATTGAGCACGGACACGCCCTGCAGCTCACACACCTTGTTCAAATTAAAGTCGTTCGTCACCACTTTGCCTGAGAGCAGCTTGGCCAGCTTAACAAGCTTGCTGTCCACTTCGTTGTTTTCCTCGAAGTCTCCCTCGTAGATCAAAACATGGACATCGAGCTCCTTTTGAATTTTATTCAAAATATCAAGACCGCGGCGCCCGCGATTGCGCTTCAGCAAATCAGACGAATCCGCAATATGCTGCAGCTCCTCCAGTACAAACTCTGGAATGACAAGCGTACCCTCAATAAAGCCAGTTTTGCAAATATCCGCAATGCGCCCGTCGATAATCACGCTTGTATCCAAAATTTTATGCTCTTCAAAGCCTTTTACCTCACCTGCTGCAACAACCTTCGGCTTTTCCATCAGCTGCTTCATCGCATCGGCAAGCTCATCTTGCTTGCGCATCCCAATCTGCATGCCTGCATATCCGCACAGCAGTGCGATCCCGACCGGCAACAGCTTCCATAAGCCACCAAGCATTGCAATTGCAGGATAAATGAGTGCTGCCAAGCAAAGCCCAATGGCCAAGCCCCCAACTGCTGAAAGCAGCTTTCTGAGCGGCATGCCTTCTGTTTGCTTTACACCGCTGTTCAACAGCTGCAGCAACGGTTTAGACAAAATCGTTGACAGCATCCATCCCAGAAACGCTCCAATTGCTACATTCATGTAATAAGTGCCTGATTGCTGTAGGAATGGATTCGATGAACTGCTCCAGGCAGGTGCTGCATTGAACCAGCTGGACATCTCCGCTCCTATCATTGCACCAATACAAATCCCTATAATTGTTAATATTTTTTTCATAGGTTTGATTCACCTCCATTACAATTATTAGCAATTTTTTCATTCGTTAATCGTATGATTGCAACAAAGTTACACAAAGTGGAAATCTTCTTGTAATTTGTTTATAATAAATGCAATTCCAATCTCAATAGGCAGGTGAACATTGTGTCTACTCACGCTTTAGAGCAATTTCAAGATCAAGTATCGCAGCTATTGCTTCGTCACCGCAGTGTACTTGATATTATGTCCAAGCTGGATCAAACAAGTGCCTCCATTAATCGTACCGTTACGAAGTCGATTACAGACTGTGGTTGCATTGAGCTTCATGCCTCTAAGCAGCCGTTTCACGAGGTGGATTCATTAGACGTTGCGCAGCAGCGTATCTCCAATCATGTTACAGGTGAATTATGTGAGCATTGCAAGGAGCTTGTACAGCAGGCAATAGGACGAAATTTGTTCTACCTGACCGCACTATGCACGCAGCTTGACATTGCGTTGCCCGATGTTTTGGAAAAAGAATCGCAAACATGCAGTACGCTAGGATTGTTCAATCTAACATAAACAAAAAGCAGAGGCCGCTTGGCCTCTGCTTTTTGCATCCTTATTTAAACCTTATTCTATCAAAATTATGCGTGCTTTTCAGATTGCTCCTCTTCCTGTGTCTCACGCTTCTTTCGCTTCATCCGACGATTAAGCGACTTTTTCACTCCATACAGCGCATACAGAATTAAAGGAATAAAAAATACTTTTGATAAGTGCTCTTCAAACAATATGCCAACTACAAGCGCAATAACAATAATAATGGGAACGATCCATAATGTTTTTCTTGGAATCCCAATGCCCTTGAAGCTTGGATAACGGATGTTGCTTACCATTAACAAGGCAAGTACAATCGACGTAACGATAAATACAAGTGGTGCAACATCCTCCTTGAATAATGCAACAGTTGCCAGTATACAGCCCGCTGCCGGAATCGGCAAACCTGTAAATGAGCCTGGCGCACTTGCCTTAACATTGAAGCGAGCCAAACGAAGTGCTCCGCATATTGGAAATAACGCAGTAACGATCCAAGATATAGCTGGTGCCACGTCCTGAAGTGCAACGACATACATAATAAAGGCTGGTGCCACACCAAACGTAATGATATCTGCTAACGAATCTAATTCTTTACCGAATTCACTTTGTGCATTAAGCGCACGCGCCACGCGCCCGTCAATACCATCTATCAGCATGCCAATAATAATCATAATAGCAGCCATGCCGGAATAATCGTTAAAAACTAGCAATATTGAGAGCACGCCAAGGCATAGGTTGCCAAGCGTAAGGAGACTCGGTATTGACTTGCTAATCATCTTCTCCACCTCATTTTTCCACACCATTCGCTACAATATTATCAGTTGCAGCGCATTCAACTAATTGTAGGGGTTTTAGATTTGTCTGTCAATGAACACTTGCTCCTGTATCCGTCTTAGCCCATTGCGAATCGATCGCGCCCGGACTTCTCCTATGCCTTCAACAGCATCTAATTCATCAGCGGATGCCAATAATATAACCGAAAGCTTGCCAAACCTTTCAACCAAATTGTTCATAATACCCTGTGGCAAACGTGGAATTTTCGCTAATATCCGATACCCGCGCGAAGATACAGCTTCATCACCTTGAAGCATGCTGGAGGAGTAGCCGAGCAGCTTAACAATGTTAAGCGCATCCAGCAATTCCTCATTATTCAAGCGCTTCAAATTTGCCTGAAGCTCTGTTACCTTTTGAGGTGTATAATCTTTAATATAGTCGGCCATCAAGCGCAATCCTTCTTCCTCCAGGCCGACAATTAGCTCTTCCATCTGCATCCGAATTAAGCGGCCTTCGGTCCCCAATTCATTGACATAACGTAGTATTTCTGTCTTAATGCGCTGAAGAAGCTCCCACCGTTGAAGTACATATGCAACTTCTTGCAGTGTTACCAGCTCTTCGAATTCCAATGCTGATAAATTCGTAAGCGCCTGCCCAAGCACACTCTGATAACGCTCAAGCGTACGTATCGCCTGATTCGCCTTCGTTAAAATAAAGCCCATGTCCTTAAGCGAATAACGGAGTGAACCTTGGTATAATGTTATAATATTACGGCGTTGTGAAATAGATACCACTAATTTGCCTGTTTGCTTGGCTACCCGCTCTGCGGTTCGATGACGAATACCCGTTTCCGTTGAAGGAATCGAGCTATTTGGGATAAGCTGAGTATTCGCATATAAGATACGCTTCAGGTCCTCGCTCAGTATAATGGCTCCGTCCATTTTTGCCAGCTCATATAAGTAGTTAGGCGAAAATTCGCAATTTATATAGAAGCCGCCATCCACAACTTCCATCACTTCCTCACTGTATCCAACGACGAGCAACGCTCCAGTTTTAGCACGCAGCACATTTTCCAGCCCATCTCGAAAAGGGGTGCCTGGCGCCACTAGTTGTAACAAATTGTTCATCGTTTCCTGCTGATTGCTTTCCTTCATGCTGTTCCCCCTTATTCCAATGCTGCTTTCAATGCTTCTGCTACGGTACTAACCCCAATAACTTTTATATCGGCAGGTGGTGTCCAACCCTTTAAGCTTTTTTGAGGCATAATGATGCGTTTGAACCCGAGCTTGGCTGCTTCCTTCACACGCTGTTCAGCGCGAGAAACTGCTCGAACTTCGCCCGTCAGTCCAATTTCTCCGAAAATAACATCATCCGGCTTTGTCGGCGCATCTTTAAAACTCGATGCAATACATACTGCAGCAGCAAGATCGACAGCAGGCTCATCAAGCCTCACACCACCCGCCACATTCAAATAAGCATCCTGTGTTTGTAAAAACATTCCCATACGCTTTTCCAATACTGCAATAATAAGCGACATGCGATGATGATCGATGCCCGTAGACATCCGTCGCGGCGAGGGGAAGTTCGTTGGCGCGACAAGCGCCTGCAGCTCAACCAGCACAGGTCGAGTTCCTTCCATACTCGCTACTACAGTAGAACCCGATACGCCAAGTGACCGTTCCGACAAGAATAACTCCGAAGGATTGCTTACTTCACGAAGCCCTTCCTCTCCCATTTCAAATATGCCAATCTCATTGGTTGATCCGAAACGATTTTTAACGGCACGAAGCAGGCGATAGGTGTGATGACGCTCACCTTCAAAATAAAGCACACAGTCCACCATATGCTCCAGCAATCGTGGACCAGCAATTGCGCCTTCCTTCGTCACGTGTCCAACGAGAACGGTCGCAATCCCTTTTTGCTTTGCGACACGCATAAAATGTGCCGTGCATTCACGTACCTGTGCCACACTGCCCGGTGCGGATTCGACACCTGGATCATAGACCGTCTGAATCGAGTCAATCACAAGGAAATCTGGTTCCAACTGATCAATCGCATCATTAATATGCTCCATATTCGTTTCACATAGTACATACAAATGCTCCGACAACGCGCCAAGGCGATCGGCTCTTAGCTTAGTTTGGCGTACAGATTCTTCCCCAGAAATATACAGCACCTTGAGATCTTTGGCTGCGAGCGCGTGCGAAGTCTGGAGCAGCAGCGTTGATTTCCCGATACCCGGATCTCCACCTACAAGAATAAGCGAGCCTGGAACGACGCCACCACCCAAAACTCGATTAAGCTCCAGCATGGACGTCTCGATCCGAGGTTCCTTCCCACTTTCTATATGTATGATAGAAGTTGGTTTTTCTTTCGTATGAATTCCGGAGAGTCCGACTCCTTTTGTTTTTGAAACGGTTTCCTTGAATTCCACCATCGTGTTCCAAGCCTGACAGCCTGGACATTTTCCCATCCACCGCGGTGACTCCGTTCCACATTCCGTACAGGCGAATTTAACTTTTACTTTAGCCATGCTAAACTCCCTCTCATTAGACACTACATTTATCTTACCATTATCTAGTTTCAAGCAAAAGAGACATTCTGCACGACATTTGTTCACTGCTCCAATCTTTTTAGTAAATGACTACGATAACTACTGAAACGAATGAAATAAAAAAACACCCTGCACTAGTTCAGAAACGATCAAAATCGTTAAATATGCTCACTTGTGCATATTGCTTAACGACCCGACATTCTGGATTAGACAGGGTGCTCTTTATAAAATTTTGTATACTTGCACAAATAGCTGCTATTCATGCCAAGTTCTATCTACAAACATGATTGCAAGCATCGTGATGACGACGGCAAGCTGCATTTTGATAGTCACTCAAGCTTTTAACTTGCATAATGCGCGTTGCTTCTGCATCTCTCTACTTGTGATCTACGTACTCGTTAGAAGTGTTAATTTTCAGCCGCTGCTTTTACATTTTTGTTAACGATCAGCTCGCCATCTTTTTCGTCAATGATGAAGCTGTCGCCTTTTTGAATCAAGCCCATTAGCAGATCCTCGGATAGGCGATCCTCAATATGCTTCTGAATGGCACGACGCAACGGACGCGCACCGTATTGTGGATCGAATCCTTCCTTCGCCAGGAACTTCTTCGCGGAATCTGATAGACTGAACTCGATTTCCTGCTCCTTCAAGCGTTTCGACAGATCCTCTGCCATCAAGGAAACGATCTGAGCAATATGCTCCTCTTCTAGTGAATGGAACACAATCGTTTCATCGATACGGTTAATAAACTCAGGACGGAAGCTCTTTTTAAGCTCTGCCATAACTTTATCCTTCATCGCTGAAAACTCGCGTCCTGCATCATGAACAGCTGTGAAGCCAAGCGTGGAGTTGCGTTTAATTTGATCAGCACCCACGTTAGACGTCATAATGATTAGTGTATTGCGGAAATCAACAACGCGACCTTTGGAATCGGTTAGGCGTCCATCCTCAAGCACTTGCAACAAGATATTGAATACTTCAGGATGCGCTTTTTCTATCTCGTCAAGAAGGACAACTGAATATGGCTTGCGGCGTACCTTCTCGGTCAATTGACCGCCTTCTTCATACCCAACATATCCCGGAGGCGCTCCAACCAAACGAGAGGTTGCATGCTTCTCCATATATTCGGACATATCGATACGAATAACAGCATTCTCGTCACCAAACATTGCTTCTGCTAGTGCACGCGCAAGCTCTGTTTTACCAACACCAGTTGGCCCAAGGAAAATGAAGGAGCCAATTGGACGCTTCGGATCCTTAAGTCCAGCGCGAGCTCTGCGAATCGCACGAGAAACAGATTTTACCGCCTCTTCTTGACCAATTACGCGGTCATGCAGTATGCTTTCCATTTTCAACAGACGCTCTGTTTCCTCTTCTGCAAGCTTCACAACCGGAATACCAGTCCAGCTAGCAACAACCTGCGCAATATCTTCAGGTGTTACCTCAGAGTCGGTGCGGCCTTGTTTTTCTTTCCATTGATTTTTCGTTGTATCCAGCTCTTCACGAATTTTTTGCTCGGTATCACGAAGTGCAGCAGCTTTTTCAAATTCCTGACTTTGCACAGCTGCATCTTTTTCCTTGCGGATATTTTCCAAGCGAGTTTCAAGCTCTTTTAGATTTGGCGGTACAGTGTACGTATTCAAGCGTACGCGTGAGCTCGCCTCGTCGATCAAGTCAATCGCTTTATCCGGCAGGAAGCGATCTGTAATATAGCGATCAGACAGCTTAACCGCTTGCTCGATTGACTCATCTGTAATTTTCACACGGTGATGCGCCTCATATCGATCGCGCAAGCCATGTAAAATTTGAATGGCTTCATCAACAGACGGCTGATCTACCGTAATCGGCTGGAAACGACGCTCAAGCGCTGCATCCTTTTCGATATATTTGCGATATTCATCTAGCGTTGTTGCACCGATGCATTGTAGCTCACCACGAGCAAGTGAAGGCTTCAAAATATTCGAAGCGTCAATTGCCCCTTCTGCGCCGCCTGCACCAATTAATGTGTGCAGCTCATCAATGAACAGAATAATATTTCCGGCTTGACGAATTTCGTCCATTATTTTTTTCAAGCGGTCTTCAAATTCACCGCGATACTTCGTACCTGCAACCACAGAACCCATATCAAGCGTCATGACACGCTTGTCGCGCAATGTTTCAGGAATTTCATTCGCAATTATCTTTTGCGCAAGTCCTTCAGCAATCGCTGTCTTACCTACCCCTGGTTCACCGATCAACACAGGGTTGTTTTTCGTTCTGCGGCTTAGTACCTGAATGACACGCTCAATTTCCTTGGAGCGGCCAATTACCGGGTCAAGATTGCCTTCTTTGGCACTGGCTGTCAAGTCTCTTGCTAAGCCATCAAGTGTAGGCGTGCTTACATTGGTCGCAGTATGCTGATGACTGGAAACCGCCTCGCTGCTTCCTAACAGCTGCAGCACTTGCTGGCGCGCCTTATTCAGGCTAATACCCAAATTGTTCAACACACGGGCTGCTACGCCTTCTCCTTCACGAATTAAACCTAAAAGGATATGCTCAGTCCCAACATATGTGTGGCCAAGCTTGCGAGCCTCATCCATGGACAGTTCAATTACTTTTTTCGCGCGAGGTGTGTAAGCAATATTGTTCGGCTGCTCTTGACCGCGTCCAATTAGCGCTTCCACTTCATCCTGAATTTTTTCCAGCCCAAGTCCAAGACCTTGCAATGCTTTAGCAGCAATTCCTTCGCCTTCACGAATCAAGCCTAATAAAATATGCTCTGTCCCGATATTGTTATGACCGAGACGAACAGCTTCTTCCTGTGCTAATGCCAGAACCTTTTGTGCACGTTCAGTAAATCGTCCAAACATCATTGAGATGCACCTCCATGTTCAAATGTATTCAAATGTTCTCGAATTAACTCAGCACGTTTGATATCGCGATCCTCAGGGGATAGCATTTCTTCAAACTGATGCTGTAAAAATCCTGGCTGTGTCATAATAAGCAGTTCATTATATACATGTGGAGCTACCTGCGGCAAAATGCCAAGGTCTGCACCAAGTCTTACATCAGATAAACGCTGTGCTGCTTCCTTCGAATCCATAATCGATGCGTAGCTTAATATGCCATAGGAACGCTTGATCCGATCCTCAAGCCGACGATACGATTCGTTCATCAGCTTGCGGCGCGCAGCCTTTTCGTGCTCAATAATTTGCTTGGCAACACCATATAGATTATCTATAATTTCTTCCTCGGATTGTCCAAGCGTAATCTGATTGGAAATTTGAAATAAGTTGCCTAATGCCTCGCTGCCTTCACCGTACAGACCGCGTACGGTTAATCCTACTTGAGAAACAGCCGATAAAATACGATTGATTTGCTGGGTCAATACAAGAGCTGGCAGATGCATCATCACAGAAGCTCGCAGCCCTGAGCCTACATTGGTCGGGCAAGTAGTTAGATAGCCCTTCTGCTCGTCAAATGCAAATTCGATCGCTGCTTCGTAACAATCGTCGAGATCGTTGGCAATCTTCCATGCTTCACGAATTTGAAAGCCTGGATGTAAGCATTGTATGCGCAAATGGTCCTCTTCATTAATCATAATGCTGATTGCTTCATCCTGACTAAGGACAACGGCACCTGCACGCGATTCATTGGCTAGATTCGGACTAATCAAATGCTTCTCGACTAATACCCGCTTATCAAGCTCGCTTATATCCTTCAAATAAATCGTTGTAAATGGTCCAAAATGATCCAAGCCTCCACTTGCGCTTACTGCTGTTAACTGCTCTAGCACTTCGCTTGACTGAGCGGTCGTTGCAAGCAGTGGAAATGGCTGATGTCTAAGATTGCGCGCAAGACGTACTCTGCTGCTAATTACGACATCGGATTCTGGTCCTGTTCCTTTCATCCAGTCACTAAGCGCATCTGATGAAAATCGATGATTTGTCACCTTGCTCACCCCGATTTCATTCAACTTATCATTAAAATTAAGAAGATTGTTGCATTTTACGCTCAAGCTCGCGAATTTGATCACGTACTGTTGCGGCCTTTTCAAATTCCTCTGCTTCAATATAGCGATGGAGCTCTACACGAAGCTGTTCAATTTGCCGCTTACACTGTACCTTTAGCCCCGTACGCTTGGGAATTTTCCCACTGTGCTTGGTATTGCCATGAATTCTTTTAATTAACGGATTCAACCGCTCACCAAATGCTTCATAACAATCGCTGCAGCCGAATCGGCCTATTTTACTAAATTGTGCATAGCTCATGCCACAGGTCTCACAGCGCATCGATTCCTGGGGCTGTAAGTTGTCGAACCCTTTGCTAGCCACTGTATCAAAATCAAGGATGCCTGACAGTAAGCTATGAATCGAGAAGCTGTTCGGTGCCCCTGGTATGCCTTCGCCCTTCTCCCGCGCACAAGCCTCACATATATGAAATTCCGTCTTCTCACCGTTAACAATTTTGGTGAAATGCAGTGTTGATGGCCGCTTTCCACATTCTTGACAGATCATCGCAACTCAACTCCTTGCCCTTATTTCAAAAGCAGCGTTACGAGCATCGACTTCAGTAGCCTTGCTCTTAGCTCATCTCGCTGTGGCAGCTTAATCGCCAGTGTGTCTCGATGTACAGCTGCCCGCAATAAATTTGCCTCACGCTTATTAAGGTGCCCTGCTTCCTCCAACTGATAAATAAGACCCTCTGCATAATTTTGATCAATTTCCTTGCCAATCGCTTGATCAATATGCAGCTGAATGCCTTTTAATGTTGGCAGCTCCACACGCTGAATTCGTACATAGCCGCCACCGCCACGTTTGCTTTCAACGACGTATCCCTTCTCAAGCGTAAAACGCGTGCTAATGACATAATTGATTTGAGAGGGAACACATGCAAATCTTTCGGCTAGATCATTGCGTTGAATCTCTACAGCACCATCACCGCTGCACTCAAGCAATTGCTTCAAATACTGTTCAATGAGATCCGATATGTTACGCACTGACCAACCTCCTCTCTTGTGATAAACAGTTAGGTCTACTGACTTTGACTTTCTTTGACCTTAATCATAATTATACTCAAATTATGGAGAAGGTCAATATCTCCCATTCTATTTTTCTGACAATTCAATTTATTTAAATCTACTCTTTATTAGGATGATTCTTTATTGAGGCAAATATACCTGCTTTTTCATAAAAATCTACTTTTTCTATTTTGTTTCTTTCTATGCTCAAGACAACAAAAAAAGCCTACTGCAACGCAGTAGACTTTCCTCGTGCTTGGCAACGTCCTACTCTCCCAGGACCCTGCGG
>NZ_JBHSTE010000008.1:0-166100 GCF_042659865.1 Paenibacillus septentrionalis | reverse complement strand
TGGGGGTGGACGTGCAGCAATGCATGGAGCTGACCAGTACTAATCGGTCGAGGGCTTATCCTAAAGCGTTTGGTAGCGAGCGAAAGCGAAGGACCAGAACGCACATCGGAAGCATAGCGGTTTCGTACCCTAACTTCCAATCGAATCGCTTCGATGAATCTAAACTTTCCTATCCAGTTTTGAAGGTGCAAACCTTAAAGCTCACGATATGTCTTTCGCTTCTAGCGAATGATGTATAGATAAAGCGACCCTCATTCCAAAAGAATGTTCGAGCGTATCTATACATTATGAGCGATCGAATAGATGTTCAATGAGCATATACAAAATGTTTGGTGATAATGGCGAAAGGGAACCACGCGTACCCATCTCGAACACGACCGTTAAGCCTTTCAGCGCCAATGGTACTTGGACCGCAGGGTCCTGGGAGAGTAGGACGTTGCCAAGCACGAGGAAAGTCTACTGCGTTGCAGTAGGCTTTTTTTGTTGTTTTTGGATTTTTATCGTTAATTTGTTGTCTTTAGATTTTGTGTAGATTAAGTTGATACTAGATTTTCGCATCTAAAGTAAGGATGGATGAATATGGTAGTGATTAGTGCAAGAGGAATGATTTGCTATGTATGTTTAGTTCCTGTATAATCTGCTAAACCAATTCATTGGAGGGGTTAGGATGAGCTTATCGATTATACGACCATTAACACTTGCAGATTTTGAACAGAGCATGAGTCTGTCTTCTTTTGCGTTTCAATTTCCACTAACAGCTGAGCAACTGGAGGAAAGAAGAGCAACCTTTTTAAATGAGAATGACTATCGACTCGGTGTTTTTTCAGACCACTCACTCTGTGCGCAGGCTACTCTGCTAGACCTTAGCATTTATATTAACCAACAACCATTCAAAATGGGTGGTATAGCAGGGGTAAGCACATGGCCAGAGCATCGCAGACACGGATATGTTGCTCATATTCTAAAAGAGCTGCTGATGCATATGAAACAGCACGGTCACACGATCTCCATGCTTCATCCATTTTCATACGGATTTTATCGCAAATTTGGCTGGGAAAGTTACATTGAATATAAACGTTATGAGCTAGGCGCTGAACATATCGAGCTATTGCTAAAACAGCATAAGCATACAGAGAAAACTGGTACTGTAAGACGGTTGGACAGTTTACAGCCGCTCTTTGAAGTTTATGAGCAGTATGCCGTCCGCTTTAATGGAATGCTTGCTCGTACAGAGCAATGGTGGGAAAATCGTATCCGTAGTCGTAAAAAGGGTGTGGTCGCTGGTTATTATGATAAACAGCAACAATTACAAGGATATATGATTTATGAAGTACTTAATCGTGAGATGACCATTCACGAATGGATTAGTCTAACGAAGGAAGCAGAGCAACAGCTTTTACTGTATATCGCACAGCATGACTCCATGGTAGATCGTGTAACATGGATAGCACCATCAGACGACAGCTTCGCCTTTTTCCTAAACAAACCTCGGTTCAAGCAGGAAGTGATTCCATACTTTATGGCGCGTATTGTCGATGTGGAATCGTTTATTCAGCAATATCGATTTAATGCTTCTCATCAAGATGAGAATTTTACAATCACAATTAGCGATGAGCATGCGCCCTGGAATGATGGTATTTTTCAACTGCGCATAGCATCGAGCGGAGAGGCTACACTAACGAAGAAGGAGCAAGTGGACCCGAATGGGTCACAAATTTCACTTTCAATTGGTACTTTGACCGCATGGCTGCTTAACTACCAAAAAGTTGAAGTTTTTCAACGATTTGATCATATAACAGGCAGTGCTGATGCAATGAAACGCTTACAGTTGCGAATAGCAGAACATACGACCTATTTAACAGATTTTTTCTAATTTAATGAACATTTCGTCTTTTTTAACAGCGGCAAAATCACTATTTTTCCAGTGTGGTGGCGCATTGACAGCCCCTAACTCAAGTGATAATATTGCAATAATATACATGCAGGGACAAGAAAAATAAGGGAAAATAAGGGAGGATCATACTCGTGTGGGAAAATAAATTCGCTAAAGAAGGGCTAACGTTTGACGACGTATTGCTTATTCCTCGCAAATCAGAAATACTACCTAGATCTGTTGATGTATCGGTTCGTTTGAGCGATACAGTGAAGCTGAACATTCCTTTGATTAGTGCAGGTATGGATACCGTAACGGAGTCTGCTTTAGCGATTGCAATCGCTCGTGAAGGCGGAGTTGGTATTATCCATAAAAATATGACAATAGCACAACAAGCAGAAGAAGTGGATCGTGTAAAACGTTCGGAGAGCGGCGTCATTACGAATCCATTTTCTTTAACACCAGATCATCATGTCTATGATGCTGAAGAGCTTATGGGCAAGTACCGTATTTCCGGGGTACCGATTGTAGATGAGAATAAGAAGTTGGTCGGAATTTTGACAAACCGTGACTTGCGTTTTGTACACGACTATTCCATCAAAATTAAAGAAGTGATGACGCATGATGAGCTTGTAACAGCGCCAGTCGGAACAACACTGGAGCAAGCAGAAGTTCTGTTGCAGAAGCATAAAATTGAGAAGCTTCCAATTGTGGATGAAGAAAACACATTGAAAGGCCTCATTACAATTAAAGATATTGAAAAGGCGATTCAATTCCCGAATGCGGCGAAGGATAGCCAAGGACGCTTGCTTTGCGGAGCAGCGATAGGGATTTCCAAGGATACGCAAGAGCGTGCTGCTGCTTTGGTTGCAGCAGGTGTAGATGTTCTTGTCGTAGACTCGGCGCACGGACATTCATCGAATATTCTAAATGCAGTAAGAGATTTGCGTAATTCGTTCCCTGATTTAACGATTATTGCTGGTAACGTAGCAACAGGTGAAGCGACTCGCGATCTAATCGAAGCAGGCGCATCCGTTGTTAAAGTCGGTATTGGTCCTGGTTCTATTTGTACAACCCGTGTTATTGCAGGGATCGGCGTTCCACAAATTACTGCGATTTACGATTGTGCAAGTGTTGCTCGTCAGTACGGCGTACCAATTATTGCAGACGGCGGTATTAAATATTCTGGCGATATTACGAAGTCCATTGCAGCAGGTGCAAGTGCGATTATGATCGGTAGCTTGTTTGCTGGAACTGCAGAAAGCCCTGGAGAAACAGAAATTTTCCAAGGCCGCAGCTACAAGGTATATCGTGGTATGGGTTCCCTTGCAGCAATGAAGGCTGGAAGCAAGGATCGTTATTTCCAAGAAAATGAAAGCAAGCTAGTCCCAGAAGGTATTGAAGGACGAGTAGCTTATAAAGGACCTCTTGCTGATACAGTTCATCAGTTGATTGGTGGTTTGCGTTCAGGTATGGGTTATTGCGGTACACCTACATTAGAGGAGCTTAAAAACGATACACAATTCATTCGCATCACAGGTGCTGGATTGCGTGAAAGCCATCCGCATGATGTTCAAATTACTAAAGAAGCGCCGAACTATTCACTATAACGCTTCAATTTAGAAAGTCAGAGCTAACCACAGGATATAGGTTATGCTCTGGCTTTTTTATATTTAAAAATATACAGTTTATGGGTCTAGTCTTTATATTTGGTTCAATAGTACGAGGGCAAAAAGTTTAACTAGCAGGATGAAGTATGTTACAATAACATATGGACAATCCAATGGGAAAAGGGGAATAAAGGTGTTGAAAACTATGGGGAAAATTCGATTATTATCGATCATCATGCTATGCTCTTTGCTGCTAGTTTCGTCGTTTGCGATGAGTGCGCCAAGTGCAGGAGCAGTTGGATATAATAACAGACCGAGTACTGAAAACTCACTTGGGCTTCAAGTGAAATCAGCGATACTAATCGAATTTGAAACCGGTCAGGTAATGTACGAGGTTAATCCTGATGAGTCGTTGCCAATCGCAAGCATGACAAAGCTTATGACAGAGTATATCGTAATGAAGGAAATTGGTAACGGTCGTTTGACCTGGGATGAAGTCATTACTGTAACACCTGAAGCTGCGGATACACACCCATCTGAATCGCAAATTTATTTGGCTGCTGGTGACCAGCATACCGTTGAGGACTTATATATCGCAATGGCAGTTGGTTCTGCCAATGATGCCACGAAAGCATTGGCTATCGCGGTCGAAGGAAGCATTCAAGCATTCGTTGATCGTATGAATGAAACGGCTGAGGAGTTAGGCTTAACTTCTGCTGTATTTACAAGTGTAACAGGACTAGAGGACACTACGATGATGTCTGCACGTGATGTGTCGACATTGGCTCGTCATATTTTGATTGAGTATCCGGATTTTCTGAAATACTCCAGCTTGCAGGAATACAAGTTCCGCGAGCGTGACGATGCGCCAATGATTAACTTCAACTATATGCTTGGTACGAACGTGAACAAATCAGGTCTTAAGCATTTGGCTTACGAAGGGGTAGACGGATTAAAAACAGGCTTTATTAGTGCAGCAGGCTATAACTTCGCAGGTACGGTTGAGCGCAATGGCTTGCGTTTTATCAGTGTTGTTATGGATACACGCTCAAGAGATGCAAGATTTTTGGAGACAGCCTCGCTATATAACTATGCTTACGCAACCTTTGAAAAGCAAACAGAGATTTCTCCGAAGAGTGTAGTAGAAGGATACGAAACGGTTAAAATAAAAAAAGGCGTAGATAAGGAAATTCCAGTTGTGACAAGCAAGGATGTTACGATTGTGACAACGAAGGGCAATGAGCCAGAGCTTGAGCTTGTAAGTGCAGATTTGCTGACTGAAGAAGAGCTGGTAGCTCCAATTGCTGCAGGAACGAAAGTAGGTACGCTAACCTACAAATTTGTCGATCAAAACGATGTTGAACTGGAGTATTACGTTGATTTGATAACGACAGCTGATGCAGAAAAGGCTTCCTGGTTCAAGCTGTTCTTCAGAGGAATTGGCGACTTTTTCTCTGGTCTGTTTGATCGCATCCTAAATATCTTTTAATCCGAGTGAGTTACAAGGAAATAAGGGCTTGTCGAAGTGCCTTCCTTCCTGTAAAATCAATGCTTAGAGTAATAACGGTGATCTATCTTAATAGAGGCGTATTTTAGGAGGAGACGTAACAATGGAAACAGGTACTTTTCGTGTAAAAAGTGGTATGGCAGAAATGCAAAAAGGCGGCGTTATTATGGACGTAATGAACGCCGAACAAGCAAAAATTGCTGAAGCTGCGGGTGCTACAGCAGTTATGGCGCTTGAGCGTGTGCCATCTGATATTCGTGCGGCTGGTGGCGTAGCGCGTATGGCTGATCCTACAATTGTAGAAGAGGTTATGAAGGTTGTTTCTATTCCAGTTATGGCGAAAGCTCGTATCGGACATATTGTTGAAGCAAGAGTGCTTGAGTCCATGGGTGTAGACTATATTGATGAGAGCGAAGTTCTTACGCCTGCTGACGAGATTTTCCACATTAGTAAGCATGAATTTACAGTACCTTTTGTGTGTGGCGCTAAAGATCTTGGTGAAGCGCTTCGTCGTATTCAAGAAGGTGCAGCGATGCTTCGTACGAAAGGTGAGCCAGGAACAGGCAACATCGTTGAAGCGGTTCGTCATCTTCGTCTAATTAACGGACAAATTCGTAGAATTCAAAACTTGTCGAAGGACGAGCTGTACAATGAAGCAAAAGTATTAGGCGTTCCTTATGACTTGTTGCTTGGCGTACATGAAACAGGCAAGCTTCCTGTCGTAAACTTCGCAGCTGGCGGCGTTGCAACACCTGCTGACGCAGCATTAATGATGGAGCTTGGCGCAGATGGCGTATTTGTAGGCTCTGGTATTTTCAAATCCGATAGCCCGGAGAAATTTGCACGTGCAATCGTTGAAGCTACAACACATTACCAAGACTACAAGCTAATTGCTGAGGTTTCTAAAAATCTTGGTACTCCGATGAAGGGTATCGAAATTTCCAAGCTGCATGCAGCTGAGCGTATGCAAGACCGCGGTATTTAATTGAGCTTAACTAAAATGATATAGATAGACCCTAAGAGCCGAGCTATCCAGTATTCTGGGTAGGTCGGCCTTTGCGAAAAAAGGGGAGGATTTGGATATGAAGGTTGGAGTGTTGGCGCTGCAAGGAGCAGTTGCAGAGCATATACGCAGCTTGCAGGCCGTTGGCGTAGAGGCTGTTGCAGTAAAACGAGTAGAACAGCTGGATGAACTGGACGGACTTATCATTCCTGGAGGAGAAAGCACGACGATCGGAAAGCTTATGCGCAAGTATGGCTTTATGGATGCTCTTGCACAGTTTCATGAGGCGGGCAAGCCGTTATTCGGCACATGCGCTGGTCTAATTGTGCTAGCCGATCAGATTGAAGGGCAGGAAGAAGCTCATTTGAAACTAATGAATATGAAAGTAGCACGCAATGCGTTTGGCCGTCAGCGTGAAAGCTTTGAGGCTGTACTGCCAGTGAAGGGCATTGAAGAGCCGATCACGGGTGTATTTATTCGCGCACCGTTGATTAAAGCGGTAGGTGAAGGTGTAGATGTACTGTCGGAGTTCAAGGGAGAAATTGTTACAGCACGTCAAGGCACGCTGCTGGCATGCTCATTCCATCCAGAGCTTACGGATGATGTACGCCTGCACGCTTATTTTGTAGATATGATAAAAGAGGCACAAGCATTGCGTGCCTAGCATTGAATCCTGATATTCAACTGCTGGAAAGGGGACACTCATGTTAGATGTCAAATTATTGCGCACGGACTATGCAAAGGTGGAGGAAGCGCTTCGCAATCGCCAAGCATCCTTAGATCTGATTGCGCCATTTCCTGAACTGGACCAAAAGCGCCGTGAGCTTATTCAAGCGACAGAGCAATTAAAGAATCGACGCAATACTGTTTCTCAGGAAGTGGCTGCGATTAAAAAGAGTGGTGGAGACGCTGATGCATTAATCGTTGAAATGCGTGAAGTTGGTGACCGCATCAAGGAACTAGACGATGAGTTGCGTGTGCTTGACGCACAGGTTAATGACTTGTTGTTATCTATTCCGAATATTCCACATGCTTCCGTGCCAGTAGGTGCTTCTGAAGAAGAAAATGTAGAGATTCGTCGTGTAGGAGAACCAGCAGCATTTGCTTTCGAGCCAAAGGCGCACTATGATCTTGCTGCCGATCTAGCTATTCTTGATTTTGAACGTGCTGCTAAAGTAACTGGCTCTCGCTTTGTATTCTATCGCGGTCTAGGCGCTCGTTTGGAGCGTGCTTTAATGAGCTTTATGATGGATCTACATAGCGATCAGCACGGCTATGAGGAGATTTTGCCGCCTTATATCGTCAATCGTGACAGCTTGATTGGAACTGGACAGCTGCCTAAATTCGAAGAGGATCTATTTAAGCTCGCGGATACAGAATATTACTTGATTCCGACTGCAGAAGTTCCGGTAACGAATATTTTGCGCGATGAGATTTTAGATGCCGATGCGCTTCCTGCGAAGTACGTGGCATTCAGTGCGTGCTTCCGTTCAGAGGCGGGCGCAGCTGGTCGTGATACGCGCGGATTGATTCGTCAGCATCAGTTTAACAAGGTAGAGCTAGTGAAGATTGTGAAGCCGGAAGAATCGTACGAGGAGCTTGAGAGCTTGACGCAAAATGCGGAGAAGGTGCTGCAGCTGCTTGAGCTTCCATATCGCGTCATTACGCTATGTACAGGCGACATGGGCTTTGGATCAGCAAAAACTTATGATATTGAGGTTTGGCTTCCTAGCGCAGGAACATACCGCGAGATTTCTTCTTGTACAAATTTTGAGGATTTCCAGGCGCGTCGTGCCGGTATTAAGTATCGTCCAGAGCCGAAAAGCAAGCCGGAATTCGTTCATACCTTGAATGGATCAGGATTGGCGCTTGGCCGTACTGTAGCCGCTATCCTTGAAAATTACCAACAGGAAGATGGTTCCATCGCTATTCCAAAGGTGCTTCAGCAGTATATGGGCGGGGTCGAGGTTATCGCTCCAAAATAATTAAAAAAAGTTGAAAAAGGGGTTGCATTCCCCTTTTCAACTGTGCTATACTCTTTCTTGTCAGCAAAACTTAATACTTTCTGGAGAGATACCGAAGCGGTCATAACGGGGCGGTCTTGAAAACCGTTAGGGTGCAAGCCCACGGGGGTTCGAATCCCTCTCTCTCCGCCAATTATGAATGTTCACGCTCAAGCTTAGGCTTGAGCGTTTTTGATTGTCCGAAAATATCATGCTTGTTGAACTACAAAAGCGCTAGGCATCCCAGATGCTCAGCGCTTTTGTGGTTAGAGACACTTATTTAACAAAACGGAAAATAAATGGATAACGATAGTGCTGTCCTTGATTGGTTTTTACGGTAGCAATAATGGCGAATACGATCCATACGACATATACGGCAGGAATTAAAATGAAACCAATTAGCAGGAAGACAGACAAGAGGGCAATCACTGAAAAAATGGTGTAGGTAATGTTAAAGTTCAAGGCTTCTTTAGCGTTTTCAGCAATGATGTGGGATTGGTCTTTTTTTAGCAGCCATATAATAAGTGGACCAATGAATCCAAATATAAAGCCAGTCCCTGAGAAAAATAAACCTACAAGTGATGATAAATGTGCGAGCATACTCCATGTTCGTTCATCTTGTGTATTCAATATCAATAACCTCCATTACTTATTTCGATAAACAGCTAATCTCTATACTATATAAGTCGTCTATGTTAAATATACTATAAATTAAATAAAAAACTAGATTTAATTGGAAAATGAAAATAAAAAATGTAAAATAAGAATAGATACTTATGTTTTCTGATTAATAGTAGGGAAAAGATTTCGACAAATTTTTTGCCCTGTAAAGGATAGGACTTATTAAGTATTGTAATAAACAGATAATAAACAGTATAATTTGAGAGATAACCACTATATTTGTCGAAAAATAACTTTTATTCGTAATAATGTATCGACAGCATCTAACACACATCAGTACATGAACTCGCTATAATGTAACATAAGCATGATTGAAAATAGAGGAGAGTGAGTCGAAGCGAGCTATGGAAAAGAAACTTATTGAACTTCAACTACAATCGCTTCGGGACAAGCTCTACGAGGTGGTAGAGGAAAAAGGGAGCTTTACACACCCTGCCGTCCTCGCAATTAGTGAAGAAGCGGATCAACTCATAGTTGCCCTGCAAACGATGAAAATACATGGGGAACAAAGTGAAGCCGCTCACTGCAAATCATCATCCAAATGATGAATCTGAACCATATTCTTTTTGCGTTGTTCACGCAATGCTCTAAAAAAATTTGTCAGCAGAGCTGCACATTCTTGCTGAAGCACATTTCCGGTTAGTTCTGTTTCATGATTGAAACGGGGTTCCTGCAATAAATTCATCAATGTTCCGGCACAACCTGCTTTTGGGTCGGCTGTACCAAATACGACACGCTTAATACGAGCTTGCACAATAGCACCTGCACACATTGGACAAGGCTCGAGTGTTACATACAGTGTGCAATCTAGTAATCGCCAAGCATCTAGAGCTTTGCTAGCCTGCTGAATCGCCATTATTTCGGCATGAGCGATAGGATTATGCTGCGTCTCCCTGAGATTATGTCCGCGACCAATAATGACGCCTTCCTTTACAACGATGGCTCCGATTGGTACTTCTCCTAATTGTTCTGCCTTTTTGGCTTCGGCAATGGCTTCTTTCATCCACCGTTCGTCTTGATCTGAAAACATTGGATTCTCCTTATCTACAGAAATATATGTTTATACATCGAACAAACATTCTTTTGTTAACATACTGTGCACAAGTTTGTGTATAACTATTAATTATCCACAGTTTAATCCACATATCATCCACGATATGCACAGATCATTGTGGAATATGTTAGTAATTTGTTGATAAGTCAATTGATTAAGGGTGTGAGTCCGTGTCACTTAAGTATAAGCTTAGTATAACTATAGCAGGTTTGCTGCTGCTTGTAATTGTCTTGTTTCAATTTCTATGGGTGTATAATCAACAGCAAAAGACGATGGAATTATTGGATCGAGCCTCACAGACATTATCCGAGCGGTTGTTCCAACAGATGAATGTCCAAGCTCCGCAGGCTGAAAAGCAGCTATCGGAGCTATTTCAGCTGTTTCAGGCAGAAAAGCCTTATATGCTCGAGACAGCCATCATAAATGAACAGACCGGGGCAATGCTTTTGTCAGCAGGCAATAAAGAGATGCTGGAAGCGGCACTCACCAAGCGGATCGCACAGCCAAATGAGGAAAGTACATATCAGTTTCAAGCGGTTAAAACGGATGACCGCAATTATTACATAAGTGATTATCGCGAACAAATAGGAAGCGTGTACAGAGTGATTATGCTATACGATAAACAAATATACGACAGCATGTATAGCAATGATAACAACTTGTTTTATGCAGCACTCATTTATTTGGTTTTCTTTACGTGTATCGTTAGCTATTGGTTTGTTTCTCGCATGCTTCGACCGCTCAAGGACATTTTATGGAAAGTAAATGAGGTATCTTCCGTTCGCTTTCAACGGCCCATTCCAATCACCACCAAGGATGAGTTTGGGCTTTTAGCATTTAAAATTAACGCGATGAGTCAGAATTTAAGTATTTATATGAACAAACTGAGACATGCGTTTGATGAGAACAGACGGATGCGCTTGTATATGGAATCCTTTATTAATCATTCTTCTGACGCGATCTATATTATGGATGTTGAGGGAAGAATTATTCAAGCCAATAAAGCATTTGAAGAGCTGTTTGGTTATACAGCGGCAGAAACAATCGGTAACCGATATCGGGTTGTACCTGAGTATCTCATTCGAGAAAAGGAAGAGCTGCTTAAAACGGTCCAAAAAGGCGAGGTTATTAAACCTGTGGAGACCTATCGGCAAACAAAGGATGGCGAGCGTATTCCGGTAAGCATTACGATCAGCCCAATTCGTGATATCAATAATGAAATTACGGGCTTTGCGAACATATGTCGGGACATGCGTCATCGCCATCGTATGGAAGAGCTGATGCGTCGCTCAGAGAAGTTGAATACTGTTGGTCAGCTTGCAGCGGGAGTAGCTCACGAGATTCGAAATCCGCTTACTACATTAAGAGGGTTTTTACAACTGCAGGAGTATAGCAATAAGTTAAATTTGGACCATGTACGTGTCATGCTCTCAGAGCTTGAGCGTATTAATTTAATAGTGGGAGAATTTTTAATATTGGCGAAGCCGCAAGCGGTTAAATTCAAAATGCGGGACGTTCGCGATATTATTAGTGAGGTTAGCGCATTTATGAGTAGTGAAGCGCTGATGCACAACGTTGTGATTAAGGAGAATTATACGAAGGATGATTGCTGTATACCGTGTGAGGATAATCAGCTAAAGCAAGTATTTATCAACGTGCTGAAAAATGCGATAGAAGCGATGCCAAACGGTGGTCATGTACATATTGCAATTCAACGTCTTGCTAATCATGTTAGTGTGCAGGTAACAGATGAGGGGATCGGCATGGATGAGGAGACCTTGCAGCGCATTGGTGATCCTTTCTTTACGGTGAAGGAGAACGGTACGGGGCTAGGTATTATGGTTAGCCAAAAAATTATACAATCTCATCAAGGTCTAATGGAGCTGAGCAGTCAGCTTAATGTTGGAACAACGGTAAGAATTTTACTTCCATTGCAGGAGGATAGAACAACTCAGTTGGCAGAAGCAAGCAATCTGTAAAGACTGTAGGAGTGTGAGGGAGCGTTGAAAGCAGTTATCGTTGGTGCGACAGGTCTTGTAGGCAGAGAATTAGTCCGTTTGTTGCTGAACAATAAAAATTATAGCAAAGTGACAGTTATTGCACGAAAACGATTAAGTGTTGTACATCCACGATTAGAGCAGCAGCTCATCTCCTTCGATGAGCTCCATGAATGTCCAAAGGAATGGTTTGAAGATGCAGATGTGTTTTGTGCGTTAGGTACGACCATAAAAAAAGCCAAAACGAAGGAAATGTTTAGACGTGTAGACCATGACTATGTGATCGAAGTGGGCAAGCTGGTTGTCAGACATCAAGCAAGAAAGCTGATTGTCGTGACTGCAATGGGCGCTAATGAACAATCCATGTTCTTTTATAATAAAGTGAAAGGTCAGACGGAGCGGGATCTCCAGGAGCTTAAGCTTCCTCAGCTAATTATTGTACGTCCCTCGCTTATTATCGGTGATCGGCATGAGTTTCGTTTTGGAGAGGCGATGGCAGTGAAGCTCAGTGGTTGGCTATCCTTTGCTTTTAAAGGTAGAATGAGTAAATACAAACCAAATGAAGCAAAAGTAATTGCTCAGGCCTTGTCCAAGCTAGCCTTGCTTTGCACAGAGCAGGTTCGAGTCGTAACCTCTGACGAGATTTCGTATTGGTCCAGGCAGAAGGTATATTAAGTCAACGGGGTGGCATTTTGAGAATCAATAAATTTATTAGCGAGACAGGCTTTTGCTCGCGTAGAGAGGCTGACAAGCTGGTTGCTGACGGTAGAGTTACGATTAATGGAGCGAAGGCAGAGCTAGGCAGTCAAGCAGAGCTGGGAGATGACGTGCGAATTGACGGACGCCGAATTGGCGCTCAAAAAAAACATGTTTATATCGCCTTGCATAAGCCGGTTGGAATTACGAGTACGACCGAGCGTCATGTTAAAGGCAATATTGTTGATTTTGTCAGTCATCGTGAACGGATTTTCCCGATAGGGCGTTTAGATAAAGATTCAGAAGGACTCATTCTGATGACAAACGATGGGGATGTCGTGAATCCAATTTTGCGATCTGAAGGAAAGCATGAAAAGGAATATGTTGTGACGGTTAATAAGCCAATAACAGCAAGCTTTCTAAAGGGGATGGCGGAAGGGGTTTATATTCTAGGCAGTATGACGCTTCCATGCAAGGTTAAACGCGTTGGTACTAGCACCTTCCATATTATTTTAACGGAAGGCCGCAATCGTCAAATTAGACGTATGTGTGAGGCGTTTGGCTACAGCGTACTGCGGTTGAAACGCATTCGCATCATGAATATATTATTAGGTGATCTGCCCAAAGGGAAGTGGAGAGACCTTACAGAGGACGAAAAACGCATCTTGTTTCAGGAAATTGATTATAACCCAGCAACATAAATTAAGGCGTGTCTGACGTTTCTAACGTCCGACACGCCCTTTTATTATTGCTCTGTTATGCCAATGCTTTGTTGCTTGTGAGTATCGAAGTAATTATGCACGATCGAAATTTCCACGCGTCGATTTTGTGCGCGGCCTTCGCTCGAATCATTTGAAGCTACCGGGTGGTACTCACCATAGCCAACCGTACTGAAGCGCTTCGGATCGAGATCGTTGTTTGTAAGCATAATATCTAAAAATCGTACAGCTCGCATCGCGCTCAAATCCCAGTTGGATCTGAATTCAGCGTTTCGAATTGGCGTGTTATCGGTATGACCCGCTATGACAATGTTGAAATCCGGATAATTTTCGAGCATTTCCGCAATGCTGACGGCTAGTTCTCGGCCGTCTTGATTAACGGAAGCTTCAGCGGAATTGAACAATGCATTATCACGTATCGTAATTAGCAGCTGGGACATATTCAATGAGGTATCCAAGCTGGTTGTCAGCCCGTTCTCAGCGATATAGTCATCGATCTGCTGCTTAAGCTTGCTAAGCTCACTTTCGCTTTGCTCGAGCAGTTGATTAACCTCTTCTTGAGTAAGTGGCTCTTCATTGGTCTGCCCGTCATTTTCCGCATCTTCCATGCCGCCTGACTGAAATTCAACGTCTGGACCACGTTCCACGATTGCAGGCATATCCAGTACGCCTTGTCCGCTGCTGCTAAAAGCAACACTAAAGGCGCGAGATAGCTCCTGAAATTTTTTAACGTCTACTTGATTCATCGAATATAGAACGATAAACAGGGCAAGAAGCAAAGTCAGTACGTCCGCATAAGGGACGAGCCACGATTCATCAATATGCTCTTCATGATCCTCATGTCTACGCTTTTTGCTCAACGTCTCCTTCCTCCTTCGCTTTCATAGCTTGACGTTCCGTAGGTGTTAAGAATACGGATAGCTTTTGTTCAATCGCAATCGTAGACACGCCGGATTGAATAGACAATAAACCCTCCAGCATCATTAGACGAATTTGGATTTCAGCTTTAGATAGTCGCTTTAGCTTGTTCGCCATCGGATGCCATAGCACATAACCAGTGAAAATACCTAGCAGCGTCGCCATAAATGCCGCTGAAATCGCATGTGCGAGCGAGTCCATATCACTCATATCGGCAAGTGCCGCGATAAGTCCAATTACCGCTCCTAGAACCCCTAACGTTGGAGCGTATGTACCAGCTTGTGAAAAAATTAGAGCTCCCGCTTTATGGCGTTCCTCTGTCGCAGAAATATCCTCGAGCAGAACGTCGCGAACGAGATCCTGATCGTTGCCATCAATAATCATTCGCATGCCATTTTTCAGAAATGGATCATCAATATCGTCTACTTTTGCTTCTAGCGCAAGCAGACCTTCACGGCGGGTAATACCTGCCCATTCAACAAATTGTTTAATTAGATCCTCACGTTTCGGTAGAGGACGCTCAGTGAATAATAGTTTGAATAGTGTACCAGTTCTTTTGAGCTCTTCCAAAGGAAAAGCGATAGTTACTGCAGCGATTGTGCCGACAATGATAATCATAAATGCTGCCGGATTAAGGAAGGCGCTCAAGCTGGCACCCTTAAATACCATACCAAGGACGATGGCTATTACCCCTAAAATTAGACCAATAATTGTTGAATTCTTCATCATACACCTCAATTAATCCATTTTCGACATAGAACTACTTATTCTATTATCGTCAAATAGGCTTCTCGACATTAGAGCAAATTTACAATGATCTAATAGAAGAAATAGAAATGTTAAATTGTTAAGATGGCAAAAACAAATAGCATGATATGAATATGAGCGATCACCTCACGACTTTTTTTGTGGATTGTGTCATAATAGAAAGGAATGCTAATGAACAAACAGGAGGGTAAGACAATGGGTGTGCGCCATGCGCGTGAATATAGTGACATTTTGCAGGAGCTGACAGAAGCAGTCGGCTTGATTGAGGATTGCTATCTGTTCTTTGAGATGGAAGAATCTGAATGGAAGGCGCTTCAGCCTGATGAGCAGTATGAGGTTTTGGAAGCGTTGGCAGATGATGTGTTTTATGGCTTGGGCGAGCATCAAGAGATTACGGTAGGCAATGGACAAGTCACCTATCGACCTCAATTGCATCGCATTGATGTATTTGCTGGCGATACCGAGCATCGCAGCATTTCACTAATATAATGATAAACCCTGCGTCTGTCTAATTAGGCGCAGGGTATGTGAACGCATAAAGGAGTTTAGACGTGAAAAAAATATTGTGGCTGGGCTGCCTATCTTACCTTGTTATCGGTATTGCTCACATTATTGGAGGTTCAATTCTCGAACAGCTAATTTCGCATTATGAGCTCTCCTATTCAGATGGCGGACAGTGGATTATGAATCAGTTTCTTGGCTTTCTTGTCGGCGTGTTACTAGGTCCTTCATTATCAACACGGCTAGGCAAAAGGGTCACGATCGTTATTGCATTTGGTGCGCTGACGTTAGCAGAGGCTGTTTACAGCATGTTGCCTCCATGGGAGCTTATGCTTATAGTCGCGCCACTTGCTGGTTTTGGTTTTGGTATGATCGAATCGGTAATTGGAGCACTTATTATTGATTTATTCAAAGGTCAAACCGCTACAGCAATGAGTCGAATCGAAACCTTTTTTGGTCTCGGCGCTTTATTTATTCCGTTAACAGCGGCTATCCTTATTCGATATCAGCTCTGGGAATTGTCTTTCCCAATTCTAACGGCCATAAGCGGCTTAACACTGCTGCTGTGGCTAAGCTTGTCATTTGGCAAAGAGATCGATGAGGGTATCTCGCAGCCCTCCAAGCAGGAACGACAGGAGAAGCCGATCAAGCCAAAATATCAAAAAAGGGCATTGCCGTTTCTTGGATTATCAATGATCTTTTTCTTTCTCTATGTCGGCGTAGAGATGAGCGTGTCCAACTACCTTCCTTCGATCATGATTGAGCGAAGCGGGTTGTCTGAATCGAGTGCAGCTAGTATGCTCAGCTTGTTCTGGGCATGTATGGTGTTGGGGCGACTATTCTGTGGCATCCTGGCCGACCGCTATGGCTACGTGAAATACTTGGTTGTCTCGATGATTGTCGCAGTGCTTGCCTTTATCGGCATGGTACTGAGCACGCAGTCAACGATGCAATTTGTGATGATCGCGGTAGGTGGACTTGGGTTTTCTGGTGTATTTGGTATCGTGCTTGTATATGTAAATGCGTGCCTGCAGGGAATGACAGATCGAACAACAAGCCTGCTCGTTGCTTGCGGAGGTATTGGCGGCGCGTTGTTCCCAAAACTTACAGGCTGGGCGATGGATCATTATAATGCTGCAACAACGATTACGATAGTTGCAGTACTAGTAGGTATTATGCTGACCTTTATGATTGTAATGATGCTTGTTGGTCGTAATCGCAATTTGCAAGAGCAACTGCCAGCATAATTATTTAACAAGGAAAATATAACGATGCTGCAACAAAGGGGTGCTGTTCTTCGTCTATGTAGTTAGAAGAGCAGCACTCCTTTAGATTTAATGTTGCATGCTTGTATAGATGTATGTACAGGCAGTCATATTATCCGGCAACAATTCATAGGATAGTAAAAGAAAAAAAGAGGCACAATCCCTTCTAGTAGAAGAAGATCATACCTCTTTATATATTGCTTATTTGCTTGCTTCAACATACTTTTCATACTTTTCTTCAGAAATTACACGTCGAGCTGTTACATAACGCGGCTTGTAATAAGAAGAATTTAAGGAATCAATGGTTACACCTTTGCTTGAAGATGAATGGGCAAATTTGTTGTCGCCAACATAGATGCCAACGTGTGTGATTCCACCATTGTTGGAGCCGCTTGTATCAAAAAATACAAGATCGCCAACCTTTAGATCCGTTTTAGCTACTTTTGATCCTTCAAGTGCTTGATCAGCTGAACGGCGAGGAAGCTCGATATCCATCTTATCAAATATGTAACGAACAAAACCGGAACAATCAAATCCACTAGTAGAATTACCACCGTATTTGTACTTTGTTCCTTTTACATCTTCAATATTAGTTAGCATTGAAGATGAGCTAGCAGATACGCTTCCTGCTGAGAATGTTAGCAATAGAATGACTGCTAAAAACATCATGCTAAGCTTTTTCACAATTTAAGTCTCCTTCCAGATGTGCCGACGAGGTTAGCTGACGGGTTCGGTTGAAGGTTCCCTATGAAACTACCAGTATGAAGGCTCATACCGCAGCTCAATTCACCCCAATTGGATCCCCCGTTTCTCATGAAAACTCATAAGAATTTGGCGTTAGGCTTACTTGTTACAAGCTATATAATAAACTGAAAATTCGATTCTGTGTAAAATGTGAGAAGATTTTAATTGTTTTCTTTTTTCTCTCATAATTACTAGGATCTTTTTTGCGTAAAAAAATATTGGAAAAAACGTTAAAATGATGGAAGAATCGACGGATTCGCACGGCAAAATGGGTGTATTTTCATGAAAATTTGTGTATCATAAGAGGATAAATATTCGCTGTGTGAAAGGTTGGTCAAGATGGAAAACACTACTGAAACGAAATCGGCTGCTTCTAATTTCATAAAAAATATAGTGATAGACGATTTACAGGAAGGACGTGTGCAGGAGATTGTGACACGCTTTCCACCTGAGCCGAACGGCTATCTTCATATTGGTCATGCCAAATCCATCTGTCTTAACTTTGAGCTAGCAGATGAATTTAAAGGGAAAACGAATTTGCGTTTTGATGATACGAATCCAGTTAAAGAGGATACGGAATATGTAGAGTCGATCATGGAAGATGTAAAATGGCTCGGCTTTGAGTGGGATAATCTGTTCTACGCTTCGGACTATTTTGAGGAAATGTTTAACCGCGCTGTATTGCTTATTAAAAAAGGTAAAGCGTATGTATGCGATCTTACTGCTGAAGAAATGCGTGCAACACGCGGCACGCTGACAGAGCCTGGTCAGAACAGCCCTTATCGTGACCGTTCGGTCGAGGAGAATCTTGATTTGTTCACGCGTATGCGTGCTGGAGAGTTTAAGGGTGGCGAGCGTGTGCTTCGTGCGAAAATCGACATGTCCTCCTCCAACATTACGATGCGAGATCCTGTGCTGTATCGAATTACCCATGCCCACCATCATCGTACAGGAGACGCTTGGTGCATTTATCCGATGTATGATTTTGCACATCCAATCAGTGATGCAATCGAAGGAATCACGCATTCGATCTGTACGCTAGAATTTGAAGATCATCGTCCTTTATATGATTGGGTAATTGCAGAATGTGAGATGGAGGCTACGCCGCATCAATACGAATTTGCTCGTCTAAATATCACCAATACAATTATGAGCAAGCGTTACTTGAAATCACTTGTTGATGAAGGTGTTGTGGAGAGCTGGGACGATCCGCGTATGCCGACGATTAGCGGAATGCGTCGTAAAGGATACACGCCTGAAGCTATTCGCAGCTTCTGCCGTGAAATCGGCGTTGCTAAGGCAAACAGCTTGGTAGAGGAAAGCTACTTGGAATACTTTATTCGAGAGGATCTAAAGCTGAAGGCGCCGCGTACGATGGCTGTGCTTGATCCGATTAAAGTTGTGATCACGAACTATCCGGAAGGACAAGTAGAGTGGCTGGATGCAGAGATCAATGCCGAGAATCCGGAAATGGGCGTCCGTCAAATTCCATTTTCACGCGAAATCTATATTGAGCGTGAGGACTTTATGGAAAACCCGCCGAGCAAGTACTTCCGTTTGTTCCCTGGCAATGAGGTTCGCTTGAAGCATGCTTACTTCATCGTGTGCAATGAGGTTATTAAAAATGAACTGGGTGAAGTGGTAGAGCTTCGCTGCACCTATGATCCTGAAACAAAATCAGGAAGTGGATTCACAGGCAGAAAAGTAAAAGGAACGATTCATTGGGTAGAAGCTTCTATGGCAGTACCTGCCAAGCTGCGCCTGTTCGAGCCGCTAATTGAGGATTCGCCTGAGCTGAAGGATAAGCCATTCCTTGAGCGCATCAATCCTAATTCGATGCGTGTCGTGAACGGCTTTATTGAGCCCAATATGAAGGATGCCGCTGCAGGAGACAAGTTCCAGTTCTTCCGTCATGGCTACTTCAATGTGGATAAAGTAAAAAGCGACGATGGTCAGCTCGTCTTCAATCGAATTGTTTCATTAAAGAGCTCGTTCGATCCGAAGAAAGCGTAAGATAAAGGGAGTGGAACTCGCGTGAGTAAATACTGGAGTCCTCTGACTGCTTCTCTAGAGCCATATGTGCCAGGAGAACAGCCTAAGGATAAAACATATATTAAGCTAAATACGAATGAGAACCCGTATCCGCCGTCGCCTAACGCAATTGCGGCGATGAAGGCAGTCATTAATGAGGATTTGCGCTTGTACCCAGATCCAAATAGCGAGATGCTCATTCAGGCGCTAGCGAAACAGAATGGTTTATCACCGAAGCAGATTTTTGTTGGAAATGGATCTGATGAAATACTGGCATTTGCATTCGCTTCGTTTTTTGATCCAAGCAAGCCAGTGCTGTTTCCTGACATTACGTACAGCTTTTATAAGGTGTACGCGAAATTTTACGGCATTACCCCTAAGCTGATTCCGCTGGATGAGCAGTTCCTTCTCGATGTGAATCAGTTCAAGGGAGAGCATGGCGGCATCATTATTCCAAATCCTAACGCGCCAACCGCCATTCCAATGCCGCTAGCAGATGTAAAGGTGCTGCTGGACAACAACCCTGATCAAGTCGTCATTATTGATGAGGCGTATGTTGATTTTGGAGCGGAATCAGCGATTGCGCTAGTGAGCTCGTATCCGAATTTGCTTGTGATTCAAACCCTGTCCAAGTCCAGATCACTGGCAGGACTGCGTGTTGGCTATGCCTTCGGCTCAGAGGAGCTGATTGAGGGGCTCAACCGTACGAAGAACTCATTTAACTCCTATACCATTGATCGTGTAGCATTAGCTGGTGCAGTCGCTGCAATTGAGGATCAGGCATATTTTCAAGCAACAACGGAAAAAGTAGTT
This sequence comes from Paenibacillus septentrionalis, assembly GCF_042659865.1. Classification (NCBI taxonomy): domain Bacteria; kingdom Bacillati; phylum Bacillota; class Bacilli; order Caryophanales; family Paenibacillaceae; genus Paenibacillus; species Paenibacillus septentrionalis. Next base: position 145,917 of record NZ_JBHSTE010000008.1, on the reverse strand, counting down.
GCTACACGCGAACGTGTTGTAAGCAAATTACAGACACTGGGCTTTATCATAACGCCTTCCAAGGCAAACTTTGTTTTTATTTCTCATCCTACAATTGCGGCTAAGCAGTTGTTTGAACAGCTTCGCGAGCAGGGTGTGCTTGTACGTTATTTTGCTTCACCGCGTATTGATCGGTTTTTGCGCGTCAGTATCGGAACCGATGAGGAGATGAAGGTGTTCCTTGAGGTAATCGAGAGATTAATTGGATAAACAGGTTGATGAACGATCCCTTGTTTTTGTAATGAAGGCGAGGGATCGTTTTTTTCATAGCTGAATGCATAATTCGGGTTCAGTCGTTAAACCTTAATAGGCAAGAGTGGGACGATATTGACAACTAGAACTGTAACGTTTATTATTACAGTATAAAGCAGGGAGGCCCACTGAAGTGAATAGTGAATTTACAATTGCAGTGCATAGTTTAGTTTATTTGGCGAACTTACCGGATAAGATGGCCAGTAGCGAAATGATTGCTGAAAACGTAGGCACTCACTCGGCACGAATTCGTAAAGTGATGAGTGGTATGCGGCGCAGTGGCTTCGTGAATACTAGAGAGGGCTCTGGCGGAGGCTATCGCTTGACAATCGATCCAGATACGGTTACGCTGGCGGACATCTATCGTGTGATGGCTCAAGGCTCATTGATACCGAGCTGGTGCTCAGGAAATCCCGAAGCAGATTGTATGGTTGGCTCCAATATGAATGCTGTTATGTATGGCATTTTCTGTACTGCTGAAAAAAAGCTGGAAGAGCATTTCAGTCATATTACCATTAGTGATGTGCTGAAGGAAATTCGGCAATGCTAGACACCTTACGGTGTGCAGGGTTAGACCCTTAATCATATTACACTTTAAAGTTGGAAAGGATGATTGTGATGGCAGTCGTATTAACGAAAGATAACTTTAACCAATCAATTGAGAACGGTGTTTCTCTTGTAGATTTCTGGGCTCCATGGTGCGGACCTTGTAAAATGCAGCTTCCTATCGTTGAGGAGCTTGCAACTGAGCTTGAAGGTCAAGCTACAATCGGTAAAATCAACGTGGATGAGCAGCCTGAGCTTGCAGCTCAGTTTGGTGTCATGAGTATTCCAACGCTTATTCTGTTTAAAGATGGTCAACCAGTGGACAAAATGGTTGGTCTTCAAAGCAAGGATGCACTTAAAGCTAAAATTTCTAATGTTTAATTGTTGTTCATAATAAAGCTGTCTTTTCGCGGTGCACGTTCACTGCAAAAGACAGCTTTATTTTTTTCATGCAGAAGGACGCTAATCGTTTAATCCCCTTTCTTTGTCGCTTGAGCTAAGGTATAATGACGAAAGTTGTGTACAAGAAGCGTAATTATGAAGTTATCATGAAAAGTTGAAGCGAAAGCTTCCGAAGTACTTTTCATGCGAGAAGTATTCAAGCAATTTATCATGAAAAGTTGAAGCGAAAGCTTCCGAAGTACTTTTCATGCGAGAAGTATTCAAGTAATTTATCATGAAAAGTTGAAGCGGAAGCTTCCGAAGTACTTTTCATGCGAGAAGTATTCAAGTAATTTATCATGAAAAGTTGTAGGAGTTGAGAGTATGGGTCTTTCATGTGGTGTTGTGGGATTGCCGAACGTGGGCAAGTCCACCTTATTTAATGCAATTACGCAAGCTGGTGCGGAATCGGCGAACTATCCATTCTGTACAATTGATCCGAACGTGGGCGTCGTTGAAGTGCCAGACCAACGATTGGACAAATTAGTTGAGCTTGTTAAGCCTAATAATATCGTACCGACTGCATTTGAATTTGTAGATATTGCTGGACTTGTAGCGGGCGCTAGCAAGGGCGAAGGACTTGGCAACAAGTTTTTGGCGCATATTCGTGAGGTTGATGCGATTGTCCATGTAGTTCGCTGCTTCCAGGATGAAAACATTACGCATGTATCAGGCAAGGTTGATCCGCTAAGCGATATTCAAACAATTAATTTGGAGCTCATCTTGGCAGATATCGATTCCGTTGATCGTCGTATTGAGCGCTCTCGCAAAAACTTGAAAAGCGGCGACAAGAAGGTCGCGCAAGAGATTGAAGTATTGGAACGCGTGAAGGAAGCGTTATACAACGATAAGCCAGCACGCAGCATTGAGCTGACTGACGATGAGCTTGCGCTTATTAAGGAGCTTCATCTGTTAACGTTGAAGCCGGTACTCTATGCGGCAAATGTAAGCGAGGATGAAGTGGCTAATGCTGAGGACAATGAGTATGTAAAGATTGTTCGTGAGTTTGCAGCTAGTGAAGGGGCAGAGGTTGTTCCAATCAGTGCGAAGGTTGAATCAGAGATCGCCGAGCTTGAAGGCGAAGACAAGGAAATGTTCCTGGAAGAGCTTGGCCTTGCAGAGTCTGGCTTAAACCGTCTAATTCGTGCGGCGTATAAGCTTCTTGGCCTGTATACGTACTTTACTGCAGGTGTGCAGGAGGTTCGTGCCTGGACCATTCGCAAAGGCATGAAGGCACCGCAAGCTGCGGGCGTCATTCATACAGATTTTGAGCGTGGCTTTATCCGTGCAGAGGTCGTTTCCTACGAGGACTTGGCAGCAGCGGGATCAATGGCTGTAGTGCGCGAACGCGGACAGCTTCGCTTGGAAGGAAAAGATTACGTCGTTCAAGATGGCGACGTTATGCATTTCCGATTTAATGTGTAAGATACACACAGGTGCTCTGATATCCCAATGTGGATAACGGAGCACTTTTTTTATGGATTTAGCGTATAATAATGTATAAAATCAGCAAAACTGTGGATAAACTAATTTATTCATGTGCATATTCCTTTGCTAATTGTGGATGGAACTGTGAATAAAGTGGATAAGTTGTGGATAACTATTAACTTATCCACTTCCAAAAAGCTATGATTCAATGCTGACACTGGATATGATATAATAATAATTATCTTATTTTGAGGAAATGACAGAGGTGAATAACTGTGATAGATCGTTTACAGGCACTGGCAGATCGGTATGAAAAGTTAAGTGAGCTGCTATGTGATCCAGATGTATCCAGCGATCCAAAACGATTGCGTGAATTATCCAAGGAGCAATCGGATTTGCAGGCTGCCTATGATGCCTATACAGAGTATAAACAGGTAAGTCAGCAATTGGATGATGCGAAGGAAATGCTGGGTGAAAAGCTAGATGATGAAATGCGCGAAATGGTTAAGATGGAGCTTGATGAGTTAACTGAGCGCAAGGCGGAGCTTGAGGAGAAGGTACGCATATTACTTCTGCCAAAAGATCCGAATGACGACAAAAACGTAATCATTGAAATACGTGGAGCGGCAGGCGGAGATGAAGCGGCTTTGTTTGCTTATGAGCTTTACCGCATGTATACCAAGTATGCAGACGCACAAGGCTGGAAAACCGAGCTCATGGAATTTACCGAAAATGATCTAGGTGGCTTCAAGGAAGTTATCTTCATGATTAACGGCAAAGGCGCATACAGCAAGATGAAATACGAAAGTGGTGCGCATCGTGTTCAGCGTATTCCAGTAACCGAGTCAGGCGGCCGTATTCATACGTCTACGTCAACGGTTGCGGTTATGCCAGAGGTTGAGGATGTCGAAGTCGAAATTCTCGACAAGGATATTCGTATCGATACCTTCTGCTCAAGCGGGGCAGGCGGACAGTCGGTTAATACAACGAAATCAGCTGTACGTGTACTCCACGTTCCTACAGGAATTATGGCGACTTGTCAGGATGGAAAATCACAAAACGATAACAAAGCAAAGGCATTGCAGGTGCTTCGTGCGCGTATCTATGATATACGTCGTCAAGAAGAGGAAGCGAAATATGCAGGCGAGCGTAAAAGCAAAGTCGGTACAGGCGATCGCAGTGAGCGCATTCGCACGTACAACTTCCCGCAAAGCCGTGTGACCGATCACCGTATCGGCTTGACGCTTCACAAGCTTGATGCTGTGATGAACGGCGAGCTTGATGAAATCGTAAATCAATTAACAATGGCGGAGCAAGCAGAGCTGCTTGAAAAAGAAACAATGGGCGCATAATGCTCACACGATATAAGGGTGTTCAAAATGGATCACGAAGCAGTGAAGGAAACGGGATATAGTCTGCGTTACCTCCTCGGTGCTGAGTCGTTGACGTTAGGAATACTTCAATAAGTTGAACAAATGCGAAAGCGCAAGCCGCAGGCAGCTGGTTGTAGATAGGCTGCGAAGGCTTGCGCTTTCTTGTTATATCTACAAGAGGAAAGGAGCGAAATGATGACAGCCAATCATACAACGCTTGAGCGTTGCTTGAAGGAAGGGCGCACGATTTACGAGCAGCTTCAGCTAGCTGCGTCATATTTGCAAGCTGAGGGTGTGGATGAGGCAAGAGAAAATGCAGAGCTTCTACTCCTGCATGTGTTGAAGCTTGAGCGAGCACAGCTGCTGCTGCAGTGGCGAGATATATTTCCTAGCGAAGTGCTGCCGACTTGGGGTGAATGCTTGCAACGCAAAGGCAATGGTGAGCCTGTGCAGTATATAATAGGCCGTGCTTGGTTTTATGGTCGAAGCTTTGAGGTCTCACCTGCTGTTCTGATTCCTCGTCCTGAGACGGAGCTGCTTGTAGAAGCGATATTGCAGCAGGCTATGCCATGGGAAAAAGAGGCATTGAACGTGCTTGATGTTGGAACAGGGAGTGGTGCGATAGCTGTAACGCTGGCTTCAGAGCGACCTGAGTGGAACGTTATTGCTTCGGATCTATCCCCTGCCGCGCTGGGGCAAGCTAAGGAGAATGCAAGGCAACTAGGTGTTTTGGAGCGAATGACTTGGGTGGAAGGAGATTTGCTGGAGCCTTTTAATCATGGTCAAGCCTTGACACTACACACACAGAGCATAGATATTCTCGTCTCCAACCCCCCTTATATTCCGCAGCGTGATATGGAAGGCCTGCAGCGCGAAGTGAAGGATTACGAGCCTCATCTAGCGCTGGTTGGAGGGGTGGACGGACTGGACCCGTACCGCATCATGCTTGATACATTGTCGAGTTTGAAGCAAAAGCCCAGGTTGGTGGCATTCGAGCTCGGCATCCATCAGCCAGTCATTGTTGCTGAAATGCTTCGCGAGCTTCAGGCTTGGGATGAGGTTCACATTATTCGTGATTATGCCGGAATAGAGCGACATGTGCTAGCTATAAAAAAATAATAGAATACTAGGTTTATAGAAAAGCAATGATGGACAAGATAGAAGTAGAGACGTTCCGGGACGCAAGCGGTACATTTTAGCGGGTGTACGAAAGGGGCTTGTGTATAATGAATCAATCTACTTTTTCTTTTTCCTATCGTAAAGTTTATGGGTATGTTGCACTTATATTAATGGTTTTAGTGATGAGCTGGGAATATCAGAAGGTTGATGCTGCGCTGCACACAGAATCTATTCCTGAGGAAGCCATTCGCTTGCGTATTTTGGCTAATTCGGACTCTGCTTCCGATCAATATATTAAAGCGATCGTTCGTGATGCGGTTGTGGAAGCAATGAACAGCTGGGTAAATGAGCCGATGTCTATTGAAGAGGCTAGAGCAACACTTATTAGCCGTGATGAGGAGCTTCAGCAAATTATCGGGAATACATTAAAGCAGAATGGTTATTCCTATGGATATGAGACAACGATTGGTCAGGTTGAGTTTCCAACGAAAATGTATGGGAAGCAAGTATACCCTGCTGGTGAATACGAAGCGCTGTTAATTACACTAGGCAAAGGCGAAGGACGCAACTGGTGGTGTGTACTATTTCCACCGCTTTGCTTTACAGATGCGGTAGCGGGTGAAGCCAGTGGAGTAACGACGGTAGCTGCTGAAACAAATTCAGAAGAGCAAGTGGAGCAGGAAGAAGCGGCGGCTTCTGATGTAGAGGTCAAGTTCTTTATTCTTGAGCTGCTGGAAGATATCGGCGCCTGGTTTGGTTCATTGTTCGATTAATGCTAAGTGGAAACTTATGCGAGGCAAGGACGGCTGTTGGCTTGTCCGTCAGCATGGAATGGCCCATATTCCCTCCACATATGCTATAATAACGTGGCAAATGAAGATGAGGGATGGATAATCGTGAACGTTCATACAAATGTATGGAAGATCAATCAAATGGATTCAGAATGGCAAAAGGAGCTTGCTGTGCCTGCTGCAAAGCTTGCAAATGGAGAGCAAATCGCATTTCCTACAGAAACGGTGTATGGACTTGGTGCCAATGCTTGCGATGATGAAGCGGTAAAAGGAATCTTCGCTGCAAAAGGACGACCATCTGACAATCCGCTTATTGTACATATTTATGATAAAAGGCAAGTTTATGAGCTGGTCTCACATGTGGGCAGGATGGCTGAACGGTTAATGGAGACGTTCTGGCCAGGGCCCCTCACTATTATTCTTCCAGTGAAGCAGGGCATTCTGTCAGCGCTAGTAACATCGGGTCTTGATACGGTTGGCATACGCATGCCAGATCACGCTGTAGCACTGGAGCTGATGAGACAAGCGGCAGTGCCCGTTGCAGCACCAAGCGCCAACACATCTGGACGACCTAGTCCAACAGTGGCTGCTCATGTATATACGGATTTGTCAGGGAAGATAGCAGGTATTGTAGATGGTGGTCCAACTGGAGTAGGCCTTGAATCGACGGTTGTTGAGCTTGTAGACGAGACGCATATTCAAGTGCTTCGACCAGGCGGAGTTACGCTGGAGCAGCTTCAGATCTGCTGCCCAGAGGCTCAGATCACGATGGATATAGAGTTGTTAAGTCAAGAAGCACCGCGCTCACCAGGTATGAAATATACACATTATGCGCCTCAGGGGCAGCTTACGGTTGTTCAAGGCGAGCCAGAAGCGGTGAGCGCCTATATTCAGGAGCAGCTAGTGCTTTATGGCAATGCGCATCGCTGTGGTGTGTTGTTTTTTGATGAGCATGAACATTATGAGTCACGGGCCAGTCTTGCCCTCAGCTTGGGGAGTATGCACGAGCTTGAGCAGGCTGCGGCTCGCTTATATGATGCGCTTCGTCAGTTCGATGAGCAGCGCATTGAATATATTTGGTCGGAGGCCAGTACAACGGCTGGAATTGGCGCAGCGTTCATGAATCGGCTGCTTAAGGCCTCGGGTCATCAAGTAATTAAGGTGTAAAGAATGCAATAAGGTGTCAACATTATCCTTTTGTCCGCATATGCTTGTACAAGTACATCGGACAAGGGGATTATAAATATGGATATCAATGTATGGCTTGGTCAGCTCATGACGATTACAATGATCGCACTAGCACTTGGTTTTGATGCATTTTCACTAGGAATAGGCATCGGTTTGCGAGGCATACGCTATTTGCATATTTTAAAGCTCAGCGTAGTCATTGGCTTATTTCATATTTTGATGCCGATTGGCGGCATGCTGACAGGGAAGATGATGAGTGTTGTGCTTGGCGAATGGGCAACCGTTGCTGCCGGTGTGCTGCTTATTCTTCTTGGTTTGCATATGATCGTCAATTCCTTGAAGGAAGAAGAAACCCAGCTATTTGACCATCGCACCTTTTGGGGGCTTATGCTGCTGGCCTTTAGCGTCAGTGTAGATTCCTTTTCTGTTGGGATTACACTAGGCATGTTCCAGCTCCCGTTATGGATAACCGTACTGCTGTTTGGATGCTTTGGTGCGTTGATGGCTATGCTAGGATTAACTGTTGGCAAGCGAGTTAGCCATTCACTGGGAGAGTATGGAGAAACATTAGGCGGTGTGATTCTAGTCGTGTTTGGTATTTACTTTATTGTATAATAAGAACGTAAAGGAGTTGGCGATTATGAAGCGAATTTTGTTCTTATGTACAGGCAATACGTGTCGATCTCCAATGGCCGAAGCATTGCTTAAACGTATGGCTGATGAAAAAGGAGTCGCGCTAACAGTCCGCTCTGCTGGTATCTCTACCATTGATGGGCTGCCTGTTTCCGCGCAATCGATGCATGCACTCAAGCAGCGCGGCATTAATTATAAGGGAAGTTCTGCTGCAGTGGATGAAGAGGTGCTGCATTGGGCAGATCTTGTTTTGACAATGACATCTGGACATAAGCGAGAGGTCATTCGTCGCCATCCGGATGTGCTGGATAAAGTGTATACGCTCAAGGAATATGCGTACTTGGATAATGAGCTGAAATCCAAGCTTCATGAGCTTGAAAAGCTGTATTCCGAGCTGCAGATGCAGCTTGCGCTAGGGCAGAACGTCGACGAAGAAAAGAGAAAGCGAGCGCTTGAGCTTGAGAAGGTTGTTCCTGATTTTGATATAGCGGATCCATTTGGAGGACCTCAATCAGTGTATGATGCCTGTGCCGTTGAGCTAGAAGAGGCGATTGTCAAGCTGGTTGACAAGCTGCTGGAGCAACAGCGCTAGGATGTCAGCGACGATTACGAGAAGTAGAGAATAGGCAGTCGCATATTTTCATCGTAAACGATTGATATTTCATGTTAGATCGGCTATGATAATTATAAATTAACGGTCTTCGATGTAACTGGCGACGAAAGTGGGGAACCACGGTGGAGCATCGAAGCATACGGCCGGTCGCCTGGGCAAAGAGCAGCGTGCTTTAAGCATGTCTTGCTCTTTTTTTCATTTTTTATGAAAAAGCGTTATACTAATTGTGAGAGAATACGAACAGCTTGTTTCTTTTTTCATATTCCAAACAGAACGAAAGGGTGTTTTACCTTGAAAATTGCAATAAGTGCTGATCATGGCGGCTACCGCTTAAAAAATGAAATCGTACCGTTTCTTCAAGAGCAAGGTCATGAGGTTGTTGATTTTGGTTGTGACTGCAATGTTTCTGTGGATTATCCGGATTATGCAATGCCTGTATGTGATCTCGTTGCAGAAGGAAAAGCGGACCGTGGTATTTTGATTTGCGGTACAGGAATCGGGATGTCCATTGCAGCTAACAAACGTGCTGGCATTCGCTGTGCGCTAGTATCCGATACCTTTTCCGCACATGCTACTCGTGATCATAACGACACAAATGTGTTAGCGCTTGGTGAACGCGTGCTGGGGCCAGGTCTTGCACTGGATATTGTGAAAATATGGCTTGAAACCCCGTTCTCTAATGGTGAGCGTCATGTCAATCGAATCAGTAAAGTGATGGAAATTGAAAAGCGCTATATTAAAGGAGAGTAAGGTGTATGTCCTATTCACTTGATCATATAACTGCAGAAGTTGCAACAGCAATCAGTGAATTAATGGAGCATTGTCAGTGGAAAAAGCCTAAGCTGCTAATTATTGGCGCGAGTACGAGCGAGGTAGCGGGTGAGCATATCGGTTCCGCTGGCGCGCTTGACATAGCACAGGCTATATATACAGGATTGCAGCAAGCAAAAGGCAGCTTTATCCCGGTATTCCAATGCTGTGAGCATTTGAATCGCGCAATTGTAGTTGAGCGGGAATTGGCAGAAGCGATGAATCTACCAATTGTACAAGCAAAGCCTATACCAAAAGCAGGCGGATCTATGGCGGCATATGCTTATAGTCAGCTTGAGGATCCATGTCTGGTCGAGAGTATTGCCGCGGATGCAGGCATCGACATTGGTGATACCTTTATCGGGATGCATCTTAAATCAGTCGTCGTACCGTTTCGTGCCTCCATTCGTTCGGTTGGCTCAGCGCATGTAACGCTGGCTTTTACTAGACCGAAGCTGATTGGCGGCGAGCGAGCAGTATATGAATAAAGCAACACATATTAAGGAGGATATAAGATGGAGCATTTACGCAAGCAAGACCCAAAAGTATTAGAAGCACTAGGATTAGAACTTCAACGTCAACGCGACAATATTGAATTGATTGCGTCAGAAAACATTGTCAGCCCGGCAGTATTGGAAGCTATGGGTTCTGTATTGACAAACAAATACGCTGAAGGCTATCCAAGCAAACGCTACTATGGCGGCTGTGAGCACGTTGATATTGTAGAAGATATCGCTCGTGATCGTGCAAAAGAATTGTTTGGTGCAGAGCATGTCAATGTGCAGCCGCATTCTGGCGCTCAGGCAAATATGGCTGTATACCTAGCGGCATTAAAGCCTGGCGATACTGTACTAGGCATGAATCTAGCGCATGGCGGTCACTTGACACACGGCAGCCCGGTTAATGCATCTGGTCTTCTTTACAATTTCGTTGCTTATGGTGTTCAAGAGGATTCATTTACAATTGATTACGAGGAAGTTCGCAAGCTTGCGTTCAAGCATCGTCCTCGTTTAATTGTAGCGGGTGCTAGTGCATACCCTCGTGTAATTGATTTTGAAAAACTAGGACAAATTGCAAACGAAGTCGGCGCATTGTTCATGGTAGATATGGCTCATATTGCAGGTCTTGTAGCGGCAGGCTTGCATCCAAGCCCTGTGCCTCATGCTCATTTTGTAACAACAACTACACATAAAACGCTTCGTGGTCCTCGCGGCGGTATGATTCTATGCCGCAAATCATGGGCCCAAGCGATTGATAAAGCTGTATTCCCTGGCTCTCAAGGTGGCCCTCTTATGCACATTATTGCTGCAAAAGCAGTTGCGTTTGGTGAGGCATTGCAAGATGAGTTTAAGCAATATGCAACAAACGTTGTAAACAATGCAAAAGTACTAGCAGAATCACTAACAGCTAACGGCATTAATCTTGTATCTGGCGGTACAGACAATCACCTGATGCTGATCGATACGCGCAACCTTAACATTACAGGTAAAGATGCAGAGCATGTACTGGATGAAGTGGGTATTACCGTTAACAAAAATGCGATTCCATTCGATCCGACAAGTCCATTTATTACAAGTGGTATTCGGATAGGTACACCTGCAGCAACGGCTCGTGGCATGAACGCTGAAGCGATGAAGGTGATTGCTGATGTCATTGCATCCGTTCTAAAAAATCCTCAAGACGAAGGCGTTAAAGAAGAAGCTCGTGTTAAAGTTCGTGATTTGACAGCGAAGTTTCCAATTTACCCAGGTTTAACTTACTAATCTTAAAACGTAAAGCCATAATAAGGCAGCAATACTGGCCTTATTATGGCTTTTTTTGTTGTCTAAATTAGAAAGTCAGTCCACTTAAGGATGAATATGGACAATAGAAGTCTGTATGATTATTACAATTTTTACGTATAGAGGCGAGTAAATATGCAAATATTAAACATACGACTGACCAAAAGTGGAAAATTATTACAAGAACATCTTGCTAACAGAGTAAAATAGTGTAATCCAATAATTGTATTCAATAGTTGTTCACAAAATTAACGAATGGGTTCAATTTCAGTCGCACTCATGGTTCTAGGTAATTTGCACTTAATCATATAACCATGAGGTAACAGCAGTTGTCTTGACAGGTTCCGTTTGCAGGAGGTATATTCATCTCCGTCTTTTTATTAAGGGGTTGTAAATTTGCACGACAAATCGGAATATTAGCAGACTTGCATATTCATGCAAAACCTAATATTGCTTGTAATGCACACGATTCGATCCACACCAAGCGCTTTACACATCAAGAAAAAGGGGAGTAACAACATGAAAACAAACAAACTTGTATCCATTCTTTCGTTGGTGCTAGTGTTTGCTCTGATAACGACTGGCTGTGCTGCCGGCTCTAACAGCGATGGGCAACGCAACAACGAGTTTCGTATGAATCTAGCAAGCGAACCACCATCCCTTGACCCAGCACAGGCGACTGACCAGGTTTCGTTTACCGTAATCAATGCAATCTATCAAGGCTTGACTACGCTTGATGAGAACGGTGATGTTCAACCGGGTATCGCTGAAACGTGGGATATTTCAGAAGACGGAAAAACGTATACGTTCACGATTCGTTCCGATGCACAATGGAACAATGGTGATGCTTTGACAGCACACGATTTTGAATTTGCATGGAAACGTGCATTAGACCCGATGCTTGTTCCTGAGCCGTCTCAATATGCTTATCAGCTGTACTATATTGAAGGCGCTGAAGCGTATAACACTGGAAAAGGCTCTATCGATGACGTAAAAGTGAACGCAACAGATGATCATACATTGGTTGTAACGCTTAATGCTCCAACGACTTATTTTGAGTCGCTGCTTTCGACATCCGTGTATTTCCCGGTTCATCCATCTGTAGCTGAGAATGAAGCATTTGCCGCATCTGCAGATACGATGATTACGAATGGACCATTTACGATGACCGATTGGAAACGCAATACGTCCATTACGCTTGAACCGAGCGAAACGTACTATGATCGCGAAAACATCAAATTCTCCAAAGTGTTTTTCACAATGGTGAATGATTCTAACTCTGAGCTAAATATGTACGAGACAGGCAAGCTTGATTTTGCTGGTTATCCTACAGGAGCACTTCCAACTGATCAGTATGTATCACTTGAAAAGAAGTATCCAGATGAATTCCACAATAAAGGAATTGCAAGCTTATATTACTACTTGATCAATACAACAGAAGCGCCATTTACGAATCAAAAAATTCGTCAGGCGTTGTCGCTATCCGTCAATCGTGCTGACTTAACGGAAAAAGTAACGTTAGGTGGACAAATTCCTGCATACGGACTAGTGCCTCCAGGCATAAAAGGTGCTGAAGATGAATTCCGCAACGAAGTAAGCGACGATTACTTCCAGGAAGATATTGAATTGGCAAAACAATTGCTAGAAGAAGGCTTGGCTGAAGAAGGCCTAACACAGCTACCAGCATTCTCAGTCATATTTAATACGAATGAATTGCATCAAAAGGTTGCTGAAGCAATTGTTGACATGTGGCGCAATAATCTTGGTATCGACGTTCAAATTGGCAACGAAGAGTGGGGTGTATTCCTTGACAACCGTACAGCTATGAACTATCAGGTTGCACGTGCTGGATGGGGAGCGGACTACAATGATCCCATTTCTTTCATAGGCCTCTTTACTTCGAAGAGCGGCAATAACAATACAGGCTACAGCAACGCCGAGTATGATGAGCTTGTTAAACAAGTAAACAACACTTCGGATGCTGCAGAACGCATGCAGTTAATGGCTGATGCTGAGAAGATGTTTATTGAATCACATTCCATTATTCCGCTTTATTACTACAGTAATGTGTATTTGATGAAGCCTAACGTTAAAGGGGTTTATGTAGACTTTAAAGGCGACATTATATTTACACATGGTTATTATGAAGCAGAATAAAGTCTCTTGAGTAAAACGAAAGGGATATATGCGTAGTTTCGGCATATATCCCTTTCTTTCAGCATGATGTTATGGAGGTGCACAATCATTGGTTCGATATACGATCAAGAAGGTTTTGTATATGCTGCTCTCACTTTTTGTGCTGGCATCCGCTACGTTCTTTCTTATGAAAGCCATACCGGGTAATCCATTTCAATCCGAAAAGAACATTCCTCCAGCTATACAGGAAAGGCTGATGGAACGCTATGGATTTGATAAGCCAGTTTGGGAGCAATATTTAAATTATATGGGTAACTTGCTGAAGCTTGATTTGGGTACATCAATGAAGCAGCAATACGTTACCGTCGAAAGCGTTATTAAAAATGGTTTTGGTTATTCTTTGCAGCTTGGTGCGTTAGCAATTTTGGTGTCAATCGTAGTTGGTGTGCTGTTGGGGCTTATTGCAGCATTGAATCATCGTAAATTTCTTGATGGATTTACAATCTTTATTGCTGTATTAGGTGTTTCTATTCCTAACTTTGTTGTTGCTTCTGCTTTGCAGTATATATTTGGTGTACAATTGCGCTGGTTCAGCGTAACGGGTCTATATGGTCCGCTTGATTATGTTCTTCCAGTTATCGCGTTATCCTTTTTGCCTACGGCATTTATTGCTCGTTTAACCAGATCGAGCATGATAGAGGTATTATCAGCAGATTATATTAAAACCGCAAGATCGAAAGGTTTGTCTGGTAGAGTTATTTTGGTTAAGCATGCATTGCGCAATGCGATCCTGCCTGTTGTCACATACGTCGGTCCGATGACGGCTAATATTATTACCGGATCGGTTATTGTCGAACAGATATTTGGTATCGGTGGTCTCGGCAAGGACTTTGTCAACAGTATTACGAATCGTGACTATACCCTTATTATGGGCTTGACGTTGTTTTATGCTGTTATTCTTATGATTGCTCGTCTGATTACGGATATTGCTTACGGCTTTGTTGATCCACGAATTAAATTAACGAGCGGTAAAGGAGGATCGTAATGTCAGACCAAACGTTGAAAAGAGAAGACTTCGCCAAGCTTGATAAGTCGGAACAGCACACGGAAGTAGTTGTGCGCGAGAGCATATCAGCTTGGAAGGATGCATGGATTCGCTTGAAGGAAAACAGATTGGCGATGATTAGCTTAGGTGTGCTGATTCTCATTACCTTGTTTGCCATTTTTGCGAAGTATATGACACCTTATGATTATATGACTAATGATCTTGCAAGTACGAATCTCCCACCAAGCTCAGAGCATTGGTTCGGTACGGATGCACTTGGTCGTGATATGTTCCAGCGGACTTGGATGGGTGCAGGTATTTCCTTGCAGGTAGGCCTGTACGCAGCACTGGTAGACCTTGTGCTTGGCGTTATTATTGGCGGCATCATGGGCTACTACGGCGGAAAAGTTGATGAAATTCTGAATCGCTTTTGTGAAATTATGTATTCAATTCCGAGTATGCTTGTTGTTATTTTGCTAATCGTTGTAATGCAGCCAAGTATGTTTACAATCGTTTTGGCGCTTAGTATTACCGGCTGGATCAATATGGCATGGATCGTTCGAGGTCAAGTGATGCAGCTAAAAAGCCAGGAATATGTGCTTGCTGCACGTACGCTTGGAGCGAGTACATCACGTATTATGTTCAAGCATTTGATTCCGAATGCGATGGGCCCGATTATCGTGACAATCACGATGACCGTACCATCTGCTATTTTTGCAGAGGCATTTTTAAGCTTTCTAGGTCTAGGTGTTCAATCGCCAGCTGCCTCTCTTGGAACATTGATTAATGACGCCTTAAAGGCGATGACGGTATATCCATGGCGGATGCTGTTCCCTGCCATACTCATTAGTTTGACAATGCTTTGCTTTAATATTTTTGGTGACGGTCTACGTGATGCACTTGATCCAAAAATGAAAAAATAGGAGGTGGAAACATGGAAAGGCTACTAGAGGTTCATGATCTAAAGGTTAACTTTAACGTTCGCGGCGGTGTCGTACAAGCTGTACGTGGCGTGAACTTTCATATTAACAAAGGTGAAGCTGTAGCTATTGTAGGTGAATCTGGTTGCGGTAAAAGTGTGACCGCTCAATCGTTGATGCGCCTGATTCCGAGTCCTCCTGCTAATTTGAGTGGTAAAATTCTGTTTAATGGGGAAGATTTGTTGAAAAAAACCGACAAGGAGATGGAGGCGGTTCGCGGCAAGGATATCGGCATGATTTTTCAGGACCCGATGACTTCCCTTAACCCTACATTGACAATCGGTACGCAAATTATTGAAGGTCTGCTTAAGCATGAGAAGCTTAGCAAAGCAAAAGCGCATAAACGCGCGATTGAAATGCTAAAGCTTGTCGGTATTCCTAATCCGGAAAGCCGTGTAGATCAATATCCTCATCAATTTTCAGGTGGTATGCGTCAACGCGCCATGATCGCCATTTCGCTGGCGTGCAACCCTGCACTGCTTATTGCGGATGAACCAACTACCGCGCTTGATGTTACAATTCAGGCTCAAATTATGCAGGTCATGAAGGATTTGCAAAAGAAAATGGGTACGTCGATTGTACTCATCACGCATGATCTCGGTGTTGTTGCCGATGTCTGCGATCGTGTCATCGTGATGTATGCTGGAAAGGTTGTTGAGACAGGTACAAAATTCGAAATTTTCAACAACCCACAGCATCCTTATACAAGAGGTTTGCTTCGTTCAGTTCCGCGCTTGGATCAGAAGAAGGATGAGCCGCTTATTCCGATTCACGGTACTCCGCCAGATTTGTTCTCGCCACCAAAAGGCTGCAGTTTTTGCGCCCGCTGTGATGAGGCAATGAGGGTTTGCGTGGACAATGATCCGGATCTTGTTATTGCTGAAGAAGGCATGGAGCATGAAGGCCATCGTGCTGCATGCTGGATGCTGCACCCTTATGCGAAAGGGGAAGTGAGATCATGAGTAAACCTTTAATAGAAGTTAATCATCTAAGCAAATTTTTTAATTTGGGAAATAATAATATTCTTAAAGCGGTCAATGACCTTAATTTTTCTATAGAGCAAGGGGAAACGGTTGGTGTCGTCGGAGAATCAGGCTGCGGTAAGTCAACAGCTGGACGCACTATTATGCGCTTGTACGAGCCGACTGATGGTGAGGTGCTATTCAACGGGAAGAACATTTACAAGATGCGCGGCTCTGAGTTGAAGCAGCTGCGTCGCGACATGCAGATGATCTTCCAGGATCCGTATGCATCGCTTAATCCACGAATGACTGTCATGGAAATTATTGGGGAAGCATTGGATATTCATAAGCTGGTGAGCAGCCGTGCAGAGCGTAAAAAACGCGTAGAGCAGCTGCTTGATCTCGTTAATTTGAATGCTGCTCACGCTTCTCGTTATCCGCATGAGTTTTCTGGCGGTCAACGTCAGCGGATCGGTATTGCAAGAGCACTAGCGGTTGATCCAAAGTTCATCATTGCCGATGAGCCAATTTCAGCGCTTGATGTTTCGATTCAAGCACAGGTTGTCAATCTGCTTCAGGATTTGCAGCGTGATATGGGCTTAACGTATTTGTTTATTGCCCATGACTTGTCGATGGTGAAGCATATTAGTGATCGAGTCGCAGTAATGTATCTTGGTAAAATCGTTGAGCTTGCTCGCAGTGAGGATTTATACGATGACCCTAGACATCCGTATACTCGCGCTTTAATGTCTGCCATTCCGATCCCGGACCCGCATGTTGAGGAGACAAGAGAGCGTATTGTATTAAGCGGCGACCTGCCGAGTCCGATTCATTTGCCTACGGGTTGTCCATTCCACACTAGATGCCCGATGGCAACTGAAAAGTGTAAAGTGGATACGCCTAAGCTGCTTGAAGTGAAGAACAATCATTTTGCAGCTTGTCACTACGCGTAAGCTTATTATGATAATGGGATAGATTTGAATCGACCAGGGGCATAAACGCTTCTGGTCGTTTTTTCTAATAAACAAAATGAGACTAATTCTGCAGGGCGGAGGAATTTAGACCTTGCCGAAGGGGTATGATATAATTTTCACATGCTCAAAGGTAAACGAGTTGTAAATTATGATGCAACAACTAGTTGACAGTGCTATAATAAGTGGGATTATGAGCAATATTAATAAGAAGAAAAAATAGATATGCACGAGAAAATTCAAGGTTAAAATTGGGAGGCACCATGGGTAAATTATTTATTTGTGATCATCCGATGATCCAGCACAAATTAACATTTATTCGAGATAAAAATACGAACACAAAGGATTTTCGTGAACTCATTGATGAAGTTGCTACATTTATGGCATATGAGATTACTAGAGATCTTCCTTTGCAGACGGTTAAGGTGGAAACGCCTGTAGCCGTAACAGATGCAAAAATTGTTTCGGGTCGTATGATAGGACTTGTGCCTATTCTTCGTGCTGGTCTCGGAATGGTGGATGGAATATTGAAAATGATTCCTTCTGCCAAGGTTGGTCATATTGGACTTGCCCGTGATCATGAGACGCTTAAGCCTAAGGAATACTACATTAATCTGCCTACGGATGCTCAAGAAAGATTGTTGATTGTCGTTGATCCTATGCTAGCGACAGGTGGCTCTGCGATTGCTGCCATCAACTCACTCAAGCAGCGTAATTGCGAGCACATCAAGCTGATGTGCGTGATCGCTGCGCCAGAAGGGGTTAAGGCGGTTCAGGAAGCACATCCTGATATCGATATTTACATCGCTGCGCTTGATGAGTGCCTGAATGAAAAAGGCTATATTGTGCCTGGGTTAGGTGACGCAGGGGACCGAATTTTCGGCACCAACTAAGAAGATGTAGTTCTAACATCCGACTTTGATGACGGTGGTTAGCGTTGTAGCTTATTCGACGGCGAATCTTGAACGCTAGCGAAAGGTTTTGCTTCCGATGTATGTTTTCTGCGAAAACATTTTATGTGCTCACGTAGTTTACACCTACGCTGCGCTCCTTGTTTTCTACTATCGTCCAAGCTTCTTGGTCCTGAAAGCCGAATGTTAGAACCTTTATTGGAAGCGGTAGTTCTAACATCCGACTTTGATGACGATGATGGGTGTTGTAGCATATTCGACGGCGAATCTTGAACGCTAGCGAAAGGTTTTGCTTCCGATGTATGTTTTCTGCGAAAACATTTTATGTGCTCACGTAGTTTACACCTACGCTGCGCTCCTTGTTCTCTACTATCGTCCAAGCTTCTTGGTCCTGAAAGCCGAAGGTTAGAACCATTATTGGAAGAGGATGTTCTAACATCCGACTTTGATGACGATGATGGGTGTTGTAGCGTAGTCGGCGGCGAATCTTGAACGCTAGCGAAAACTGCGGTGCTCACGTAGACAATACCTACGCTGCGCTCCTTGTTTTCTACTATCGTCCAAGCTTCTTGGTCCTGAAAGCCGAATGTTAGAACCTTTATTGGAAGAGGATATTCTAACATCCGACTTTGATGACGATGGTTAGCGTTGTAGTGTAGTCGGCGGCGAATCTTGAACGCTAGCGAAGGGCTTATGCTTCCGAGGTATGTTTTCAGCGAAACATTTTACTTAATTGAATATCTATGATTGAATGAAGAATTGGAGTTGAGCAGTTTGTCTAAGTTGAAAGTAATGACGATTTTTGGAACGAGACCTGAGGCTGTAAAAATGGCTCCGTTAGTGCTGGAGCTGCAAAAACGCGAGGATGACATTGAATCGATTGTATGCGTGACGGCACAGCATCGCGAAATGCTGGATCAGGTGCTTGACTTTTTTGAAATTAAACCGAATTATGATCTGAATGTCATGAAGGATCGTCAAACTCTAACTGAAACAACGATACGCGTTATAGAGGGACTGGACCCTGTGCTTGAAGAAGCCAAACCAGATATTGTGCTTGTACATGGCGATACGCAAACGACCTTTTTGGCGAGCTACGCTGCTTTTTTGAAGAAGGTTAAGGTTGGGCATGTTGAGGCGGGCCTACGCACATGGAACAAAATGTCTCCTTACCCTGAAGAGATGAATCGTCAGCTTGCAGGCGTATTATCCGATCTTCACTTTGCACCGACAGAATGGTCAGCAAACAATCTTCGCAAGGAAAATAAAAATGAGGATACGATCTACATAACAGGCAATACCGCAACGGATGTGTTTCAATATACGGTAGATGACTCATTTAGACATCCGGTTATTGACTGGGCACAAGGAAAGCGTATGGTGCTGATGACCGCTCATCGCCGCGAGTCGTTGGGAGAGCCGCATCGCAATGTTTTCCGTGCTGTCAAACGAATTGCTGATGAGTTTGAGGATGTAGCATTTGTATATGCCGTGCATCCGAACCCTGCTGTACGAGAGCCGGCAAGAGAGATATTGGGTGATCATCCTCGTATTCAGTTGATCGACCCGCTTGATGTCTTTGAATTTCACAACTTTTATCCGCATACATACATGATTATGACCGATTCAGGAGGTATGCAGGAGGAAGCGCCTTCTTTTGGTGTACCAACGCTTGTACTACGCGATACAACTGAGCGTCCTGAGGGAATTGAAGCTGGAACGCTGGAGCTTGTTGGTACAGATGAAGAACAGGTTTATGCGCGTGCAAAGGAACTTTTAACCAATTCCGAACTGTACCTGAAAATGAGTCAGGCAGCCAATCCGTATGGAGACGGACAGGCTTCAGAACGTATCGTAGACGCAATTCTTCATTATTTTGGAAAAGTGAGCGAAAGACCAAATTCGTTCACACAACGTTCATAGTTTTTGATTTTGTGAAGCAAAAATCCCGAATATACAGTATACAGTAGTACTGTACGGTTTTTCGATGGCGAACATCCCTTGTCAGACAAGGGATGTTCGCCATAAATAGCAGTGTTTATATCGGAAATTCAATTGACAAACCTTACACCGCTTCGATAAAATATATGGGGATTGACAGGAGTGTCTGCCAATGAGCAAGAACCGAAAATTAGATCAGCCCATTTATGCAGTTGCGCTAATGGGAGCGATAGGTGTACAAGTTGCGCTCTTCGTCGTTCTGGGCTATTGGCTAGGTGCTTATGTAAGTGATTTAACTGGAAGCAAGGGTTGGGTCATCGGTGGTGTTCTGACTGGACTTGCTATCGGTATAGGATCAGCAATCTTAGTAGTGTTGAAGGTGTTGGAGGGCTCCGATGGATAAAATGATGAAGTCAGCAACACGTTGGATGCTCTACCTTCTGGCGTTATCGTTAATTGCTTATGCATTGTTTCCAGAATGGAGATCGGTTGCATTTGGATTAGCGCTAGGCTTGATAGCGAGTGCTATGAATGCGTTTTTATTGCAACGCAGAGTAGGGCTTGTAACCGATTCTGTCACGCAGGAAGGCACTCGAGTTAGAAGAAAAGGTCTCGGATTTGGTAATCGTATTGCAACGGTACTACTGCTTGCAATGTTCGGCTATCAATACCCCGACATCATTAATTTGCCTGCCGCACTTGCTGGCAGCATGGTAATGCCTTTTCTATTATTAATTGCAGCTATTATTCACACTGTGAAAGAAAATAACGGCGGAAAGGGGTGATATTGACTTATGCATTTGTTTCCAATAGTGGAATTCATGGGAATCCAATTTGACCTTTCAGCTATTATTGCAATTGTTGTAACCGCAATAATTGTGTTCGTATTAGCTCGTTTGTCAGTGCGTAATCTTTCGATTGAGAATCCGTCCAAGCTGCAAAACTTTATGGAATGGGTTATCGAATTCGTTCACAACACGATTGCGAGCACGATGCCGTTTGAAAAAGCGAAGAAGTTTATCAGCTTAGGTATGACGCTAATCGTATTTATTTTCGTAGGTAACCTGCTAGGCTTACCGTTCCAGATCATAACGGAAGCTCATCATGAAATTCCATGGCTTGTAAATGTAACACAGGCGTATCTTGATTCTCATGGGGGTCACGCGCATATTGCTTGGTGGAAATCTCCAACGGCAGACTTGTCTGTAACGGCAGGACTAGCGCTTGTTGTATTCGTTATCGTACATTTCCTAGGTATGAAATGGAACAGAAAGCACTATCTTAAGCACTACTTTGAGCCGTATCCGATTTTCTTCCCTATCAACTTAATTGAAACACTAGCAAAGCCTTTAACATTGGCACTGCGTCTTTATGCAAACATTCTAGCAGGTGAAATTTTGATTTCTACCATTTTGATGCTAGGTATTGTAGGTACACCATTTATGATGGTATGGCAAGGATTCAGTATTTTCGTTGGGGCAATTCAAGCCTTCCTATTCACCATTCTTACAATGGTATACATTTCTCAGGCGGCGATTCACGAAGATGATCCTGCTCTGACCCATTAATCTCAGGAACTAGCTTTGAACAGCCTTTAGGTGGATTCAAAGTTTGTTATACAACATTTTTTATTAAAATAATTAACCCATTTTGAGGAGGATTTAGTAATGAGTGTATTGGCAGCAGCTATTGCAGTAGGTCTAGGCGCGATTGGCGCAGGTATTGGTAACGGTATGATCGTATCTAAAACGGTTGAAGGTATCGCTCGTCAACCAGAACAAAAAGCAGCACTACAAACAACAATGTTTATCGGTGCAGGTATCGTAGAGGTTGTTCCTATCGTTGGCGTTGTTATCGGTTTCTTGGCATTCTTTAGCTAATATGGGAACAGTTATGGCGGGGAAGGGCTTGCCCTCTTCGCCTTTGTTTTGATTACCTTTACTAATTGGAGGAAAGGAGTGCAGCTATGAGTTTCTACTGGACATCGACTGTATTTACAATTATTGCTTTCTTACTTCTGTTATGGCTCTTGAATAAGTATGCGTTCGGTCCACTGTTCGGAGTAATGGAGAAGCGCAGACAATTAATCCAAGAACAGATGAACGCAGCAGAAAATAGCCGTGTTGCGGCTGAAGCTTCTATGGCAGAACAAAAAGCGGCTCTTGATGAAGCGCGCAAGGAAGCTTATGCGATTATCGAGCAAGCTCGTGCAACAAGCTCCAAGCAAGCGGATGATATTGTAGCTTCTGCGAAAAATGAAGCAACAAGACTTAAGGATGAAGCACTCAAAGATATCGAGAGTGAGAAGAATAAAGCGATCTCCGCACTTCGTACAGAAGTGGGCGGCATTTCTGTGCAAATCGCTTCCAAAATTATTGAGAAGCAAGTGGACGAAAAGTCTCAAGAAGAGATCGTTGATAAGTATCTTAAAGAGGTTGGCAATAAATGAGTCGCGATGCAGTGGTAGCGAAGCGCTACGCACAAGCATTGTTCGAACTTGCAGCCGCTGGCAAGGTCGTTAATGAGGTTGAGCATGAAATTAAGCTTGTTGTAACTGCGTTGTCAGACAATGAGCAGTTAAATAAATTTCTTAATCTGCCTGGTGTAGAAGTTGAGAATAAGGTTGAGCTTTTGAAGGAATCCTTCGGCTCTTCCGTTTCCGAGCTTGTATATAACACATTGCGTCTTATGATTGAGCGTGGACGTCAAAATGTTATTGCGAATTTATATGAAAGCTATGCAAAAATCGCTGGCGAGGTGCTTGGTCAAGCGAAGGCAGTCGTTTACACGGCTACTTTGCTGTCAGAATCCGAGCTTGCAGGCGTGGCTGCTCAATTCGAACAAGTAACAGGCAAAAAAATCGTAGCAGAGCAAGTGGTTGATCCAGCACTGCTAGGCGGCGTTCGTGTACGGATTGGCGATCGTTTATATGATGGTAGCTTGTCCGGCAAGCTAGAGCGTTTGCAAAAAACTTTAAATTCTAAAGCACTGTAGATAGGGGTGAACGAATTGAGTATCAGACCTGATGAAATTAGTACGCTGATTAAACAGCAAATTGAAAAATATAAATCTGAAATTGAGGTCGTGGATGTCGGCACTGTTATCAACGTCGGTGACGGTATCGCTCGTGTTCACGGTCTTGAAAATGCGATGCAGGGAGAGCTTCTTGAATTCGCTAACGGTGTCGTAGGTATGGCTCTTAACCTTGAGGAGAGCAATGTCGGCGTCGTTATTCTAGGACCGTATACAGACATTCGTGAAGGTGACCAGGTTAAACGTACTGGCCGCATTATGGAGGTTCCAGTTGGTGAAGCACTTCTAGGACGCGTAGTTAACGCACTAGGTCAGCCGGTTGACGGCAAGGGCCCAATCAACACTAATGAATTCCGTGCGATTGAATCTCCAGCTCCTGGTGTTATCGATCGTAAGAGCGTTCATGAGCCAATGCAAACAGGTATTAAAGCGATTGACTCCATGGTACCAATCGGTCGTGGTCAGCGTGAGTTGATTATCGGTGACCGTCAAACGGGTAAAACGGCGATTGCGATTGACGCAATCATCAACCAAAAAAATACAGGCGTTAAATGTATTTATGTCGCAATCGGTCAAAAGCAATCTACAGTAGCGAACGTAGTTGAAACATTGCGTCGCCATGGTGCGCTTGACTACACGATCGTTGTTACAGCAAGTGCATCTGAGCCATCCCCACTATTGTATCTTGCTCCTTATGCAGGATGCTCCATGGGTGAGTACTTTATGTACAAAGGTGAGCACGTACTCGTTATTTATGATGACTTGACTAAGCAAGCAGCAGCTTACCGTGAGCTTTCGCTATTGCTTCGTCGTCCTCCGGGCCGTGAAGCATATCCAGGGGATGTATTCTATCTACACTCCCGCTTGCTAGAGCGTGCAGCTAAGCTAAGCGATAAATTGGGTGGCGGTTCATTAACGGCACTGCCATTTATCGAAACACAAGCTTCTGACGTATCTGCTTATATCCCGACAAACGTAATCTCCATCACAGACGGTCAGATCTTCCTAGAGGCAGACTTGTTCTACTCTGGTCAGCGTCCTGCGGTTAACGTAGGTATTTCCGTATCTCGTGTTGGTGGTTCCGCTCAAATTAAAGCGATGAAAAAAGTTGCAGGTACACTTCGTCTGGACCTTGCTGCTTATCGTGAACTACAAGCGTTCTCTCAATTCGGTTCTGATCTTGATAAATCTACAGTAGCACGTCTAAACCGTGGTGCTCGTACGATGGAGATTCTTAAGCAAGGCGTTAACCAGCCAATGTCTGTTGAGAAGCAGGTTATCTCAATCTACACAGCGGTTAAAGGCCATCTTGATGAGATCGCGCTAGAAGATATTCTACGCTTTGAGCAAGAATTCTTAGCATTCTTAGACAGCAAGTACCCTCAAATCGGCGCTTCAATCCTTGAAACAAAGGATCTAGTTGCTGATAACGAGAAAGCACTTGTTGATGCAATCAATGAATTTAAAAGAAGCTTTGCTGCCTCTGTATAAGACAAGCGGTAAAGAATCGTCTGATAGATGATCGTCTGTATTAGTCCTTTTAGCGGCTAATGCAGACCCCTTACCAAGCTTGGCCTATGCCAGGCATCAAAGGCGGGTGAAACGAAATGGCAAAAGGCATGCGTGAAATTAAGCGTGAGATTAAAAGTAAACAAAACACACGTCAAATTACGAAAGCGATGGAGCTGGTCGCTGCATCCAAGCTGAGAAAAGCACAGGAGGCTGCAGTCGCTGCTCGTCCATATGCGGATAAATTGTTGGAAGTAGTCAGCAATATTGCTTCAGGAACAAATGGGGTAACTCACCCTATGCTGGAGTCCCGTCCGATTAAGAAGACGGCTTATCTAGTTGTTACTTCTGATCGTGGTTTGGCTGGTGGTTATAATGCCAATCTCCTACGCAAATTAACGCTGACGATTAAAGAAAGACATCAGTCTGCTGATGAATATGCGATTTTTGTTATCGGACGTAAAGGCCGTGATTATTTCCGTCGTAGAAATATGCCGATTATCGAAGAGATTATCGGATTAGCGGATGCCCCTACATTCGGTGATATTAAAGCGATTGCTGCAAGTGCAGTCAATCAGTTCTCAGAGGGCGTATATGATGAGCTTTATATCTACTATAATCAGTTCGTTAACGCATTGACTCAAATTCCGACTGAAACTCGTCTATTGCCGCTTGATAACCTATCAGGTGAGCAGCAGGCTGTTTCTTCCTATGAGTATGAGCCTTCCGCAGAAGGCGTGCTTGAGGTGCTTTTGCCGAAATATGCTGAAACGCTTATCTATAGCGCAGTATTGGATGGCAAAGCAAGTGAACAAGGTGCTCGTATGACAGCGATGGGCAGTGCAACGAAAAATGCTACGAAGATGATTAACTCCTTGACTTTGACATACAACCGTGCACGTCAAGCTGCGATTACGCAGGAAATCACGGAAATTGTTGCAGGAGCTAATGCACAATCTTAAGTTGATATAATGAGGAACCAGGAGGGAAA
The DNA here is from genome assembly GCF_042659865.1 of Paenibacillus septentrionalis. Taxonomy (NCBI): domain Bacteria; kingdom Bacillati; phylum Bacillota; class Bacilli; order Caryophanales; family Paenibacillaceae; genus Paenibacillus; species Paenibacillus septentrionalis. The sequence continues at coordinate 120,424 of NZ_JBHSTE010000008.1, read as the reverse complement.
GCAATGAAAAAAGGACGCGTTGTATCCGTCATGGGTCCGGTCGTCGATTTGGAATTTGAACGCGGCAATCTGCCAGAAATTATGAATGCTGTTGCGATTCAGCATAAAGCAGAAGCTGGCGGTGTAGATATCGATCTTACGCTGGAAGTTGCCGTTCACCTTGGCGATAACCTAGTTCGTGCTGTAGCGATGAGCTCTACAGACGGTCTAGTTCGCGGCATGGAAGCAGTTGATACTGGAGCTGCAATTACAGTACCGGTTGGTGCTGCTACACTTGGTCGCGTATTTAACGTACTTGGTCAACCGATCGACGAAGCTGGTGATGTTGTTTCTGAAGTGAAACTACCAATTCATCGTCCAGCACCGACTTTTGACGAGTTGTCAACACAAGCTGAAATTCTTGAAACAGGTATTAAAGTTATCGACCTTCTTGCGCCGTATGCAAAAGGCGGTAAAATCGGTTTGTTCGGTGGTGCTGGTGTAGGTAAAACGGTAACCATCCAAGAGCTTATTAACAACATCGCACAAGAGCATGGCGGTATTTCCGTATTCGCGGGCGTAGGTGAGCGTACTCGTGAGGGTAACGACCTTTACCACGAGATGAAGGATTCCGGCGTACTAAGCAAAACGGCGATGGTATTCGGTCAGATGAATGAGCCTCCAGGCGCGCGCTTGCGTGTTGCTCTAACCGGCTTGACAATGGCTGAGTTCTTCCGTGATGAAGAAGGCCGCGACGTACTACTATTCGTTGATAACATCTTCCGTTTCACGCAAGCAGGTTCTGAGGTATCCGCGCTTCTAGGCCGTATGCCTTCAGCGGTAGGTTACCAGCCAACGCTTGCAACTGAGATGGGTCAATTGCAAGAGCGTATCACGTCTACGAAAAAAGGTTCAGTTACATCGATCCAAGCGATCTATGTACCAGCCGATGACTATACGGATCCAGCTCCTGCAACAACGTTTGCTCACCTTGATGCAACGACAAACCTTGAGCGTAAAATTTCTGAGATGGGTATTTTCCCAGCGGTAGATCCACTGGCTTCCTCTTCTCGTATTCTTACACCAGAAGTACTTGGTCAAGAGCATTACAACGTAGCGCAAGGCGTTAAGAAGATTCTTCAAACGTATAAAGAATTGCAAGATATTATCGCAATTCTTGGTATGGATGAGCTATCCGACGAGCAAAAGCTGCTTGTGGCGCGCGCACGTAAAATTCAATTGTTCTTGTCTCAACCATTCCACGTAGCTGAACCTTTTACAGGTCTAGCTGGTAAATACGTACCTGTTAAAGAAACAGTACGTAGCTTTAAAGAAATTCTCGAGGGCAGACACGATGATCTACCAGAGGAAGCATTCCGCTATGTAGGTACAATCGAAGAAGCCGTGGAGAAGGCCAAAACGCTTGTCTAGTAGCGAAGGGCGGGAGGAATCCACATGAGTACGTTTCTAGTTGAAATCGTAACGCCTGAGCGCAAGGTGTATGGTGAACAGGCGAATATGGTCGTGGTTACAGGTGTGGAAGGTCAGTTAGGGATTATGCCTAATCATATTCCGCTAGTAACTCCGCTTCGTATCGCGCCTGTTACGATTAAGCGTGACGGAGGCTCGGATGTAATTGCAGTGAATGGCGGTTTTATTGAAGTCCGTAAGGACAAGGTCGTCATTCTAGCTGAAAGTGCAGAGCGTGCAGAGGACATCAATGTTGAACGTGCAGAAGCAGCAAAACAGCGTGCTGAGCAGCGTTTAGCAATCGCAAAAGGCGATGAAATTGATTTCCGTAGAGCGGAACTTGCTTTGCAGCGTGCAATGAATCGTCTGAACGTTACACATATTAAATAATTGAAAAGCTGCTTATTGCTGATCGCAATAGGCAGCTTTTTTTTAGGAGTCTTAACGTCAGTGGACAAACTAGCTTGAAGGCAGGCAAGTATAGTAAGATAAGAAGTGACTGCACTTTAAAGAGGTGAAACAAGTTGCCTGCATATTCAGATTTGGTATGGATTATTCCTATATTATATGGATGTATATTTTTGCTTGGATTAACAATAGGTAGAAGCAATCAAAGCACGATGGTTGCAAGCAGTTTGATTTTGTCTGCTGCGGCCTGTGTGATTGCGATTGGCGTGATATGGGAAAGAACTAGAATACAAGCAGAGGACTATAGCTTTGACTTTGATTGGTTAATCGTTGGCGATACAATCTATCGTATTGGCTATGAGCTTAACAATCTGTCAGCGTGGCTGCTCATTTTAATAACAGGTGTTAATTTGCTGCTTCTCTGTCTACTTTATCACAAAGAGGCAAAGCAGGAACTTGCCTCGATCTATGGTTACATAGGCCTGCTGCTTTTTGCAGCGAGTGGACTCGTATTAGCGGATCATATGCTTACTTTCCTGGCATGTGCAATACTAATGAACTGCAGCATTTTCTTGCTGTTGTCTCATCCCGTATATGGCAGCAAGCCTAAGGCAGCTTTTCGTTATATTACAGCACAATTGTTTGGTTACGTAGTTTTTTTCATTGCATTGACAGGCTTGTACTGGTACATGCCTAATCATTCTTTGCAATTTACGATGATTGAAACGATTTTTAGCGGTCCAGCACTTGATTTTACATATCGGATGAAAGTGATCATAGCGGGTGCATTTGTCGTGAGCGCGCTGCTTCTATCGGGGATGTTTCCTTATACCTATTGGATGAAGCATGTAGAGATGGAACGCCCTATTTTGCGAGTGGTTATATATTGCTTTGGCAATGCACTGCTGCCTGTTTATATATTGCTTCGTTTTCAGGTCATCATTACGGGAGTGAATGATGTGATGCTGCTGTGCAAGGTGGTTGGAGCAACTGCAGTCATTTGGTGTACGCTACGTATGTTGTTCAACGCACAACAGGCGCTCGTTTATATCGGGATGATTCTGATTGGCATGATCATATATGCATATGGGCATGAGGCATATGCATACGTGCTCATTCAGCTAACTGTGATTATGCTTTCGATAATCGTAATTTATGGCTCGATCCTGCAAGCATCTTCAACCGTTGTATTTGGTGCTTTTCTCATTGCTGTATTAACGTTAATTGGTGTACCGCCGCTTGGCGGCTATTGGATGCAGCAGTCACTAGTTGCGACAATCGGCGCAGAAAGCAATGGTTGGTATGTGGTTACGTTGCTCGTTGTCATGTGCTCTGCTTTGGCATCAACGATCTACTTTACAACGTATTGGAAGAAGCAATTCAAGCTAACGAGACGCGGCATCATCGCGATTGTAGCATGGCCTTCTCTGCTGCTTATTGTGCTAGGCTTGCTTTGGCTAGTGAATAGTGATCGGATGGAGCTGTGGTTGTTTGGCCGCGTTACAATGGAATCAATGAGGCTTGTTCCGATGCTGCTGACCATGCTCAGTGTCGCAATTGGCGTTGTTATTGCCTGGTTGTTCAGCGAGCGCATTACGGAGGCTTTTTCGAGTTCGCTGCACAATATCGATGAGCGTTTCCGTCATTACGCTGAAAAGCTAAGTGCTAAGATTGTCAGGCTAGGCAGCCTGATTGTACGTTTTGGTCAGTTGATCGAGCGTGTTATTGTACAGATTTTGACGGTGTGGCTGCCTTATCCATTCCGCAATATCAGTCGTGCAGGTGCTCAGGCTAGTAACTGGATTAGTATAGGCATGGTTGCAGCGATCACTGTACTTGTGACAGCACTATGGTATGGATTAAGGGGGGGATAACGCTGGACAATCTGTTATTGCAATTATTGTTGGTGGCGCCTATTGTCTCAGCGGGTGTATTAGCCTTGTGCTACCGCGCCAATCTACTTGTTTTTCGTCGCATAGCTCTTACAGGTGCAGGCGTACCACTGCTGTTGCTACTAGCATTTGTCTATCAAGCTGCACAGCATGGCAGTCTTGTTGATTTCTATGTGACATATGATAGTCGTGTATCGATATTCAGCTTTAGCTATGGAATGGATAGCGTATCTCTCTGGTTGTCACTCATTTCAAGTTTGGTTTTGCTAGCCGCACTAATGGCGGCTGTTTATATCAAAAAGCGGCATAAACCTTTCTATCTTTTGCTGTTGCTCGTACAGGCTGTTCTATTACATATATATGCTAGTCGCGATGGTTTATTGTTGTGTGCCGCAATACTGCTGCTGGCATTCTTATTTTTGTTGCTGATCGGGATATGGGGAGAAGAAGGGGCGGTCCGTACTGCACGACGTCTTTTCTATTGGCAGCTTGCTGGAGTGTTTTTCATCTCAATGAGCTGCATTCTCCTGCTAAGCATTAACATGTCATATTTGCAGTCTTCACATGTACAACTTGGGCAGCTGCCGCTTCATGATCTGCAGCTATATATTACGAATGCAGCGGAACAAGACCAGCGTGTATTGGCATTTATTATGCTATTACTAGGTTTAACGTGTTTTATCCCTGTAATTGGTTTGCATCGTCCGTTTCTGGCCGTATATCGGCATAGTCATTATGTAGTGTCAATGCTGTATAGCACGACGATGGGTTCGCTTGGCATCTATGTATTCTATCAGCTCGGACTTGCGTATTTTACAGATCTCATTTATGCCATACGCGAGCCAATCATATGGATAATGGGCATTCAATTGCTTATCGCGGGAATTAGTCTATGGCGCCAGCATGAGCTGAAGGGCTGGCTCGCGTACAGTGTGTGGGGCCAGTATTCTTTTTTTATCGTCCTGTTGCTTTCAAAATCTGAGCTTGGGTTGACGATGCTATGGCTTCAGGTTCTCTCCTTTCAGCTATTAGCTGCCCTGCTATGCATCTTGCTTGCAGCACTTCATGAGAGAACTCAGGAGTCGCGACTTGATAAATTGAATGGTAGCTTTAAGAAGATACCTTATGCAACCGGGCTGTTTACCGTTGCGGTATTAGGCTGGATAGGTTTGCCTGGACTTTCTCATTTTTTAGGCAGCTATCACACATTATTGTTCAGCTTCTCCGTCAATCGCTGGATAACGGTGCTCATTGTTCTCGGTTTGATTAGTATTGTAGCCTATAATTTGCGTTTATTGATTCAGATGCAACATGGACAAGCTGATCTGCGTATCACTAATGTGGCCGATCTTAGGTTCATTGAAGCAATTCCTGCTATTCTGTTACTAACGATGGTTGTGGTGCTTGGCTGCTATCCGATTATTGCGGTCGATGTTATGGGAACTGAGTTGCATCAGCTGCATCGTTTTTGGGAGCATATTGGCAGCGTTGCAACAATGGATAGTGTCAATTATTTGGCTATATTTGATATGAATAGCGAGGTATGGAATCTTCCAGTAATAGCATGTGTCGTGATGTCACTTGCAATATGGCTTGTAAATCATAAACAAACGAGTGTCTATCGCATGCTGATGTGGCAGGCTGTGTATCATACGCTTACACTTGTTGTTGTAGTATCGAGCACAGAAGCGTTAGCAGCAGAGCTTCCTTTACAAAGAACGGTTTTCATAGCAATTTGGTATGGATTAATGCTGCTAGGCAGCTATAGCATGTTTAAAGCGGTGCTCGATCCGCTGCACAAGAATATCAATGCGCTAACAGGACTTTATCATCGTAAGCCAAGGCAGGCTATTATGCTGCTGTTGTTTATGCTTGCCTTGATGTCTGCACCGCTGTCAGCAGGTTTCTCGTATCAGCTTAGCATGATCGAGCTATGGAGCTTCGAGGGACAATATGGTCTGATTCTGTTATGGCTTGTTGCCCATGCCTTAATGGCTACCATCCCGCTGGAGTACATTATTCAAATGTATATGACAAAAGAAACAATGCATGAGGCTTCGGCAAGCAAACATGCTCCGAAGGCTTGGGTGTACATAGGCTGCAGTTGTTTGGCACTGTTGCTTGCACTGACGCTTTGGATGTAAGAAAGTGGGGATATTCATGACTGAAGGGTTGCAAGGGTTGTTTTCCATCATTGTGGTCATACTAAGTATCTTATTCGTATGGATGCTGCTTGCGGAAGTTGCTTGGGATAAACTGTTAAAAAACCGAAACAGTCCAAAATCCAGAATGTTGCAAATCGTCATTGCCGTTGCACTGGGCTATCAGCTTAGCAGCTTTTTATTGCAATACTTGGGTTTCTCCACAATGCTCCAAGATTTTGTAGAATAACTCGCTTGGATTCTGCAAACACTTGGTATCAATAGACGATTGATGGCGTTTTCCAATCGTATGGAAAGGAAATCGACAATATTAGTACGAATGAAAATTAATGTTGTCGATTTATAGGTAATAATGTTAAGATGGTGTTTAATGAGTGTATGATAATACTCTAATTGTAATAATTTGGTAATTGATAAATATGATTCGCGGAGGGACGCAAGATGGCAAAAATTATCGTCCGCGGAGGTCAACGATTGATGGGAACGGTGCGTGTAAGTGGTGCTAAAAACGCGGTGCTCCCTATTCTTGCGGCCTCATTATTAGCGACTGAAGGTAAAAGTGTAATTACAGATGTTCCTGTATTAGATGATGTAATGACTATTCGAGAGGTATTGAGTTCGCTTGGAGCGGATACACATTTTGATCAGGAAACGATGACGATATCGGCAGCACAAATTACATCGACAGAGGCTCCATACGAATTGATACGCAAGATGAGAGCGTCCTTTCTAGTTATGGGACCATTGCTTGCTCGCGTAGGCCGTGTGAAGATCTCGTTGCCTGGCGGATGTGCAATCGGTTCGCGTCCAATTGAACAGCATCTTAAAGGGTTTGAAGCCATGGGTGCTACCATTCAACTGGATCAAGGTGCGATTGAGGCAGTGTGTCCTCAGGGGCTTCAAGGTGCAAAAATATACTTGGATGTTGCAAGTGTGGGAGCCACCGAGAACATCATGATGGCAGCTTCATTGGCAAATGGGACAACAATTATTGAAAATGCTGCAAGAGAGCCTGAAATTGTAGACCTTGCCAACTATATCAATGCAATGGGTGGAAAAGTAAGAGGTGCTGGTACGGGTATTATTCGTATTGAAGGCGTAGAGGCGCTTCACGGCGCAAACCATGGCGTTATTCCAGATCGTATTGAAGCTGGCACTTATATGATTGCGACTGCTATTACTGGCGGTGATGTATTTATTGAGGGTGCAATTGCAGATCATCTTGCACCTGTGATCTCCAAATTAGAAGAAATGGGCGTTCATATCGATGCTCACGATCATGGCGTTCATGTTAAGGCTTCTCAGCCTCTAAAGTCTGTGGACGTTAAAACACTGCCCCATCCTGGATTCCCCACTGACATGCAATCGCAAATGATGGCGCTTCTGCTTGTTTCTGATGGAACTAGCGTGGTGACAGAAACGGTTTTTGAAAATCGCTTTATGCATGTTGAAGAATTTTTGAAAATGTCAGCAAATATTAAGGTGGATGGCAGAACAGCTGTTGTAACAGGTAAGTCCCTTTTAACGGGTGCAAAAGTAACAGCTTCAGATTTGCGAGCAGGTGCAGCGTTAATTTGCGCAGGACTTGTAGCTGAAGGTGAAACGATTATAGACGGACTTCATCATATCGATCGGGGCTATGTAGATATCACGGGAAAACTGGCTTCGCTCGGTGCTAGTATCAAGCGTATTGGAGATCGCGAGGAAGAAGCAGTTTCCAAGTCAGCAAAGCTAATGCAAGAGCCTGTCTTGTCTCAGGTGCAAGAGCTAATGGCATAATGAAACATACTAATAAAGACGATGCGTGCTACTTGCTAGATACGTGTCGTTTTTTTGTGGCCATTTTTGGTAACGAATGTGTGAAATTTAAGCTCTAGTAGTGATCTATGATTCTATTCTATCAACCTTGTTCATAGGATGTAACAAAGATAGGGGATAGAGGAGTAGATAAGATGAAGTCAAATACAGCCCAACTTACGAAAAAGAATAAGGCCTTGCTGATGCTTGCAGTCGCTATGGTAATCGTAACCTTGACGGTACATAAGTACATCAACAGTCAGCATTCAAAACAGCATTCTATTCCAACCGTTTATGCGCTGGAGCACAATGTTGAGCAAACTGCAACCGCAACTATAGCCAGTACCAACTCTGAGCAGAGCAGGCGTTACAGCTACAGCGCATCCATAGGCAAGCAGCATGAGCGAAGCAATCAGGAGATTAAGCGTCAAGCAATAGAAAGGCCTGCTTCAGATGTATCGAACTATGATGAGAGTGCGTTAGTCGTATCTGAGGATGGTCCTGTCGTATCAGTTTATATTAGCAGCGAGAAGCGTGTTGAGAAGCTTCCGATTGAGCGTTATGTATTGAGCGTTGCGCTTGCTGAACTGCCGGGAAGCTTTGAGCTTGAGGCGATTAAAGCACAGATGATTGCGATACGGACATACATTACCCGCAGGCTGCTGCAGGCGTCAGAGCAGGTCGAATATCTCGTTACGGACACAACGAGAGATCAGGTTTATTTGAAGAACGATAAAGTCCAACAGTATGCGCAAGAATATCCGGAGTATTATCAAAAATTTGTGCAGGCGGTTAAGGAAACAGAAGGTTGGATTATCAGCTATCAGGATGAACCGATTGACGCAGTGTTTTTCTCAACAAGCAATGGCTATACAGAAAATGCTGATCAGGTATGGGGACAGCAGGTTGCTTACTTGCAAAGCGTAGCAAGTCCATGGGACGCAGAATTGTCACCTAACTTCGAAACAGAATTCAGCTACAGCTTCGAGGAGCTCTATGAGCGTCTTAATTTGAAAAATAGTCGGAGAAACGGCAAGGTTAGTATTAATCATGTTTCTCGCAACGAGAGTGGGAGAATCGAATCGCTTGATGTAAACGGTGCTAGCTTTACAGGGAAAGAGTTGAGAGAAAAGCTCGAGCTATCCTCAACGGATATGCAATGGGCTATAGATCATAAAAACAAGCGAATTACATTCGTATGCTTCGGTTATGGACATGGTGTTGGCTTGAGTCAATGGGGGGCAAACGGGATGGCTCAGCAGGGTTATCTAGCGAATGAAATTATTGAACATTACTATACAGACATAGAGCTAGAGCAGCTAAACTTATAAGCTTGCAAAAAACTAGTAAAAATTCAAGTATGTCACGTATAAAGCTAGTCAATCTGGCAACAATGGCTAGTGAGGTGATATAAATGAATGAATTTAACGATCAAAACAAATCACAATCAACGGAGGATTCTCTTAAAACTGAAAAGAGAGGATCTCATGTTGCAAAACCAGCTTCAGGCGTGAAAAGGCTGCTTACCCAAAAATGGTTTTCTCCAGCATTGTTTATGATTACAGCAGCAATCATCGTTACCTTACTGTGGGTATATCAGGACAGAATGACCGATCAGCCTACCACAGGAACGGAGGTAACTGAAGAGGGCACTGACATCAGCAATGAAACAGACAAGGAAGCGATTGTAGATGTAGATGCAACGGATGAAATCGCTGCAACAGGCGAGGATATGCAGTGGCCAGTTGCTAATATCAATGAGCTTGAGATTGAGATTCCATTCTACGACACACGTGCAACTGCTGAAGAAAACGAAGCAGCAATCATTCAAGTCGGCACAACATTTGCTCCTCATATGGGCATTGATTTTGTGCATCCACAAGGTGAGGCATTTGACGTAATGGCTGCACTAGGCGGGAAGGTAACCGTTGTTGAAAACAATGCGATTAATGGCAACCAAGTTCACATTGATCACGGCAACGGGTTTGTTACGGTATATCAAAGCTTAAGTGATATTACAGTCAAAGAAGGCGATGAGGTTGAGCAAGGAATGGTTATCGCCAAGGCTGGACGCAGTGATGTAGAACGTGATCTAGGTGTACATCTTCACTTTGAAGCTAGACTAAACGGAAGCAGTGTTAATCCTAGCGACTATATCGCAGAGTAATGCAAGAGAGGGTCTATCCCCAATATTGGGGATAGACCTTTTTTGTGTCATAATTTCGAATAGTCTCGCATATTGGAGAGACTAAGGGACAAGCTGAAGCAGGCGATTTGAAAAATATTTATTGCATTTGTTGCCTAACAAGCTTGGACACAACGAATATCTGCTGGACCTACTCATATAATGTACCAAACTTAATACGAGTAGGGAGGCGGGAGCGTGCACGATTACATCAAGGAGCGAACGATTAAAATTGGCCGCTGCTTAGTAGAAACGAAGCAGACGGTTCGTACGATCGCGAAAGAATTCGGTGTATCTAAAAGTACGGTGCATAAGGATTTAACGGAGCGATTGCCAGAAATTAACCCTGAGTTAGCTGATCAAGTGAAGCACATTCTCGAGTATCATAAGTCGATCCGTCATTTGCGTGGTGGCGAGGCAACAAAAATTAAGTATAAAAAAAATGCTCCTAAAAAACGAGAGGTACTTACAGCAGGCAATACGAAGTAATGTGCAGCATTGATTTTCCTCTGTCAGATAAATACCAATATAAAATTATTTTTAAGGAGAGGATTTTCTAAGATTTTGGCGAATAATGTTAGTATCTGTGATTTTTTCCGGTGAGGAATTACAATACATTATTCGTTGGAGGACTAAGGCCTGATGTTTAGTAAGGATATTGGTATTGATCTTGGTACGGCGAACGTATCCATTCATGTAAAAGGTAAAGGTGTAGTACTCGATGAGCCTTCTGTTGTTGCAATCGAGAGTGATACAAAGAAAGTGCTTGCCGTTGGGGAAGAAGCTCATCGCATGGTAGGTCGTACTCCTGGTAATATTGTGGCGATTCGCCCTCTTCGCGATGGCGTCATTGCTGATTTTGATATTACTGAAATTATGCTTAAGGAATTTATTCATCGTGTGGATGGACGCACTTGGTACTCACGTCCGCGTATCTTGATCTGCGCACCAACGAACATCACTTCTGTTGAACAGAAGGCCATTCGCGAAGCTGCAGAAAGAAGCGGCGCAAAGGACGTGTACTTAGAAGAAGAACCAAAGGCTGCCGCTATAGGGGCTGGAATGGATATTTTCCAGCCTAGCGGCAACATGGTGGTTGACATCGGCGGCGGAACGACTGACGTAGCCGTATTATCTATGGGCGATATCGTAACGGCCTCTTCTATTAAGGTTGCTGGAGACAAGTTTGACGAAGCGATTATGAAATATATTAAAAACAAGTACAAGCTGCTGATCGGCGAACGTACAAGTGAAGATATTAAAATTCGCATCGGAACAGTACTTGAGAATGCGCCTGTTGAAGAAATTGATATTCGTGGACGAGATATGGTAACCGGTCTGCCGCAAACTCTGACCATTCGTTCTAATGAAGTTCGTGAAGCGCTGTGGGATCCAATTATGACCATCGTATCCGCAGCTAAATATGTGTTAGAGCAAACTCCGCCTGAGCTATCGGCTGATATTATTGATCGCGGCGTAATTTTGACTGGAGGCGGAGCGCTGTTAGGTGGTTTTGATTCGTTATTATCCGATCAGTTGAAAGTCCCGGTTCTCATTGCAGATAATCCAATGCACTGTGTCGTAAAAGGCACAGGCATTCTTCTGGATAATTTGGACAAGCTTAAACGTTAGTAAAATTGAAGTGAAAACAGGCGAATAGGCACAGGTAAGACGTCATAAGGGGGACGTGCTGAAGTGCTTATTCGCGGTTCGATCGTACTATTCACTTAATGCATCCTACGTCCGATAAACATAAGAAGATAGGATGATGAGGAGGAGCAGCATGCTTAGAGGTCTTTATTCAGCTGCCTCAGGCTTAACGAGTCAGCAGCGCAGACATGATACAATTACCAACAATATTGCCAATATAGAAACAGCAGGATACAAGCAAACGACTACACCGCTGCGTTCCTTTAACGACATGCTGCTGTCTTTGACTGGTGTGGATAGCAATCAGCCTAAAACGATTGGAACTTGGACAGGGAATGTTTTTGCTGAGGAGAGCCTTACGTATCATTTGCAGGGTGATGTAACACAGACGAACAACCGCAATGATTTTGCGATTATTTCAAATATTGCAGTAGATGGTCTTGCTTTTGACCAATCCGGTAAAGCGGTAGGCGCTAATGGAGAGGTTGTCTTTCAGCCACAGGCCTATTTCACTGTGCAAAATGCGCAAGGTGAGCTGCGCTATACGAGAGGCGGACAATTTTCGGTCAACAGTGAGGGGTATCTTACCACAAGCACAGGCGATTATGTGCTGGGTACGAATAATGAGCCTATTATACTGCCTGCAGGTGTCAGCATTGATGAGCTGATACTTACAAGTGATCGTCGTCTTGTTACATCAGCGGGCAACGACACAGGACTTCAGTTGCTCATTTCACGCATAGACAATCCATATCTTCTAGTACGTGAGGGAGATGGCAAATTTAGATTGGCAGAAGGCACGGCGGCTGCCATTGATGATGCTGATGCTGTAGAAGTACGCCAAGGCTATATTGAACATTCCAATGTTGATATAACGCAGGCATCTGTTGATCTGATGGCAGCACTGCGAGCTTACGAAGCGAATCAAAAAGTGGTACAATTCTATGATACAACGTTGCAAAAAACAGCAAACGAAATTGGCAGAATTGGCTAAGGGGGTGTTGATGCAGCATGAATAGCTCGATGATTAAAGCATTAAATTCGATGAACTCCTATCAAATGAAGCTGGATACGATTGCTGATAATGTAGCAAATTCCAATACGGTAGGATATAAGAAAAAATCAACGGTATTTGAGGATCTGCTGACAAATACAAAAAATCAGCCGGAGGCCTTCGGGCTTGATGGCAGACGTGCTCCACTGGGCTTGAATCAAGGCTGGGGCTCGCGTGTGGCAGGAATCTCTACTGATTTTTCACAAGGCACATTTAATGAGACTGGCGTGTTGACTGATCTGGCGATTGAGGGGAACGCGCTGTTCGAGGTGCAGGTTGACGAAGGCACAACTGCCTATACGAGAGACGGCTCCTTTCAAATTAGTATTAATGCAGCGGGCGAGCCTGTGCTCACAACTTCACAGGGCTATCCGGTCATGGCTACTCTGCCTGATGGCTCACAAGGCAGAATTGTGATTCCAGATGGGTATTCGATGCAGGTGCTGTCTAACGGATCGGTTAATGCGGTAAATGAGCTGGGTGATTCTATTGCGCTTGGACAAATTCGATTGGTTGAAGCAGTTCGTCCTGATGCGCTTATACAGGCAGCAGACAACTTGTTTACCGTAGCGCCAGGAGCAGTTGCAGCGCAAGCAGTAGTACAGATTCAGCCTGATGCGAACAATCGCCTCGCGATTCATCAGGGCTATGTGGAACAGTCCAATGTAGACCTTTCTACAGAAATGACCGATATGATTAAAGTTCAGCGTGCATATCAGCTAGCAGCAAGAGCCCTAAGTTCTAGTGATACGATGATGCAACTAGCGAACAATCTGCGCAGTAGTTAGAACGAAGGTGAAGAAATGAGTGAAAAAAGATACGACGATGAAAAACAGGGAATAGATCCCATTCTAGAAGAATGGAAAAATAAAGGGCAAGAGGTTTCTACAAAGCGTGCAGACAAGCATCGTGCTGCTGGCAGAATGGAATCTTTCTTATCCCGTTTTTCTCGCCGTGGCAAGGAAGAGCAACGTAAATCTGCTGCCAATAATGAAGCGATCCATTCCGCTTATGCTGAGTCAGTAGAAGTGGAAGAGGAGGAGCACCCGCGAAAGAAAGCTCCGTTATGGGCACGCAGTCTGTTTTGGATTGTGCGCAAAAGTATAGCACCGCTTATTATGATCGTTATGCTGTTGATTGGTCTGTACATCGGATATGTCATAATGGGCGATCAACCGAAGGAAGAAGTGTTTCAATTCAGCACATACAAGCATCTATGGGACCTGATTTTTTCTGAATCATAGACCGCTTTATGTATAGAGACGAAAGTGATAATCAGTCAGCAGCTTGCTGGCTGATTTTTACTTTTCGTTAAGTTTTCATTTTTCATAAGGTAGTCTATAATAGTTGAAAGCTAGGTAAAATCACACAGCACAAAGAAGCTTGCCTACATTAGAACCAATGTTCTTGCAAGCAAGCTTCCTTATCTCAACCTTCATTTCCTGCAGGACATTGAAGGATAGCTATAGTATAGGTTTGACAAGCTAATTTTATACGTAAAAGATTGATAAAACGAAAAGAGGGATATGACTAATGTTGGATATTAATGAAATTCAAAAAATCATACCGCATCGCCCACCGTTTCTGCTTGTGGATCGCATTACGGAAGTCGTTCCAGGTGAACGCGCAGTCGGTCTTAAAAATGTAACGATGAATGAACCTTATTTTGTTGGACATTTTCCCGGTTATCCGGTTATGCCGGGCGTTCTTATTGTAGAGGCTCTTGCTCAGGTTGGATCAGTCGCAATGCTGATGGTAGAGGCAAACAAAGGGAAACTTGGTTTTTTTGCTGGAATCGATGGCTTCCGTTTCCGCGGACAAGTCAAGCCAGGCGATACGTTGACGCTTGAAGTTGAGATTACACGATTAAAAGGCCCTATTGGTAAAGGCAAAGGCATTGCGAAAGTCGACGGTAAAGTAGTAGCTGAAGGCGAGCTTATGTTTGCTCTTTCTGACGCCAATCAAGAATAAGAATCAAGGACAGGAAAGAAGGGTATCAAATGACACAATTATCACAAGAACAGGCAAAGAGCAGATACGAGAGCTGGCTGAATGATTCCAATATTGATGAGGCGACAAAGCAGGAGCTTAGAGGCTTGGCGGATGAGCAAGAAATTATGGATCGATTCTATCGCGACCTGGAGTTTGGCACGGGCGGCTTGCGCGGGGTTATGGGAGCTGGTACGAATCGTCTCAATGCTTATACGGTAGGGAAAGCGACGCAAGGTTTAGCGAATTGGCTATTGGCACAACGGCTTGAGCAGCCGTCAGCAGTAATTGCGCATGATTCTCGCAACAACTCGCCACAGTTTGCTCTGGATGCGGCGCTAGTCTTAGCGGCAAATGGAATTCGAACCTATCTATTCCGTTCATTGCGCCCTACACCGCAGTTGTCGTTTGCTATTCGTAACTTGAGAGCTAGTACGGGTGTCGTTGTAACTGCAAGTCATAACCCGCCTGAATATAATGGCTACAAAGCGTATGGAGCAGATGGTTGTCAATTGATTCCAGAGGAAGCAGAACAGGTTATTGCATCGATCGCACGGATCAGTAGCTTTGACGAGGTTAAACGTCTATCGCAAGCTGAAGCTGAGCAGGCTGGATTGCTTGTATGGCTTGATGAAGCAATCGATCAGGCATACGTTGAAACCGTTGTAGCACAAAGTGTTAATCAATCCCTATTACAGGGAGAACTGGGACAAACTTTTAAAGTCGTGTTCACGCCGCTTCACGGATCGGGCAATATGCCGGTTCGCGATGTGCTTGCTGCAGCAGGCTTTAAGCAGGTGCATGTTGTTGCTGAGCAAGAGCAGCCAGATGGTAATTTCAGCACTGTTAAATCACCAAATCCGGAAGAAAAAGAAGCCTTTACGCTGGCAATCGAGCTAGCTCGAAAAGTTGGGGCGGATGTCATTATT
This sequence comes from Paenibacillus septentrionalis, assembly GCF_042659865.1. Lineage (NCBI taxonomy): Bacteria > Bacillati > Bacillota > Bacilli > Caryophanales > Paenibacillaceae > Paenibacillus > Paenibacillus septentrionalis. The sequence goes on along the minus strand of NZ_JBHSTE010000008.1, from coordinate 104,909 downwards.
GGAACGGATCCTGATGCTGATCGTATGGGAGCTGTCGTTAAGAACAATGAAGGCGAATATGTGGTGCTGACCGGTAATCAGTCGGGCGCGCTCATGATCCACTACTTACTAAGCCAGTTGAAGGAACGAGGACAATTACCAAACAATGGGGTTGTCATTAAAACCATTGTAACAAGCGAGATGGGTGAAGTAATTGCCAAGCATTATGGCGCTAGTGTAGAAAATACGCTAACAGGCTTTAAATATATAGGAGAAAAAATGACTCGTTATGAGCAAACAGGTGAGAAAACCTTCTTGTTTGGTTATGAAGAGAGCTACGGATACTTGACAGGTACTTATGCTCGAGATAAAGATGCGATTGTAGCGTCTATGCTGATCTGTGAAGCGGCTGCATATTATAGCACACAAGGCAAAACATTGTATGATGTATTGCAGGAGCTCTACGAGCAGTTTGGCTACTTCCTGGAGAGTCAGCAATCTCGTACATTGAAGGGTATCGATGGCGTCGCGCAAATCCAGTCCATTATGACTAGCTTCCGGGAACATCCTCCAACAGAAGTGGCTGGCGTTGCTGTTACAAGCGTTCTGGACTATTCGATGGGTCTGGACGGCTTACGCCCAGAAAACGTATTGAAATATATGCTGCAAGACGGCTCTTGGTTCTGCCTGAGACCGTCTGGAACGGAGCCTAAAATTAAGGTGTACTTTGCAGTCAAGGGCACTTCAGCAGCTGATGCAGAGGCTAAGCAAACCGCGATTAGTGAAGCAGTAATGAAGCGTGTAGACGGGATTTAAGAAGGAATAAACGATAAGAATCGCATATATCAGCAGTAGGGTTGCCTGTTAAGCTTGCTTAATTGGCAATCCTGCCTTTGCTTGAGTTATCGTTCTTAGAAATTGGAGGGTTACTGTGCGTTGGAAGCAATTGAACAAAAAAGCTAGAGCGATTCTATGGATCATTACATTGATCGGTGTGATTGCAGCTATGCCACTAGCCGTGCTGCGTGTCAACATGGAATCCTCGGCAGACACCGTTGAATATGTATTTGACTACCGCGATTTAGAAGAAATCGCTAACTACCAGAGTGATGTAGCGTCGTTCATCGATGAGAAGCTGCTTGCTTTGAGGGATGCGGGCGTAAAATCAATGTCGTTGTATGAAAGCTCATTGCGTGATTTGATGCAATCTGGACGTCTAGTCTATTACAACGAAAAAGAAATGGCGACCTTGCAAGGTAATGTGCTAGATACAAATGTCAACCATACCTACGTTGTATTTCCAGGTCAGCATGAGGCTGATCTCATTGCACCTATTATTGAGCAAGAGTTCGAGCGGCAAGGGGTTAATGTCGTTGAATGGTCGTATGAGGATAAGCCAGGTGTAATTATTGAAGAGGCGATTAATGCGGCTACCTTGAAAACACTTGATTTTGACCCTATTACGATTGAGCAGCTTTCCAGCTATGGATTTCAGATTATTGCTCGGTTTTCAGATCGTGTACAGCCTTATAATGCAGGGATGGTTGAAAGGCAATTGGAGCGTCTGCATGAGTATGGTGTAACTCGCATTATATTTGACGGCGCGAGAGCAAAGGGTTCGACTGACCAGCCTGAGCTGAAAAGCTTGAATCATTTTGCTGGACAATTAAAGCAGTATGGAATGGGTATTGCCGCTATTGAAAATTTAAGAGTACCGCAGACGGGTATGAACACGCTGGCGTATTTGCTCGACTATGATGTGGTCCGTCTGTACTCATTATCCGATAGCGACAGCTTTACGATGACACCTGAGGCGATTACGGATCGCTTTAAACTGGCTGCTAAGGATCGCAACATTCGCATGTTCTTCTTGAATGTTGGCATCAAGGCCAATGGAAACACAGGCGTTCTGGAGCATTCAGTGGACAAGCTGACCCATGCGCTTGCAGGCGAGCAAGGCATTATCGCACAAATGGACAAGGCTGGCTTCCCTGATGGAATCGCCAAAGCATTTAATTATGAAAATCCCTCTTGGGTGAAGCTGCTAAAAATGGTTGTTGTACTGGCCGCGATTGCGCTTATTACCCTTCTCGTTGGTGCATTTATCCCGAGTTCGGAAGTGCTTGTGTTTGTACTTGGACTCGTTGGTTCGGCTGGACTATTTGTATTAAACAGCTCGCTTATGGAGCAGGCGTTAGCTTTGGGAGCAGCAATTAGTGGTCCAACGCTTGGTGTCATATGGATGCTTAATCGCATTTATGCGCGCACCATAGGAGACCGCCGCATGTTAGGAAATCAAAATTGGACATTAAGCGGCACAACCCCTGTACGTGAAGGCAATATTGAAAGTGATACTTGGATATTCCCAGAGCTTCCGGTTACGAAAAGACTCGGGCTGGCGTTAAATTGGTTTGTTGTAGGTACACTTATCACGCTGAGTGCAGTGCCAATTGTTTTTGGTTTGCTGTATAACATTAAGTATAGTCTTGTTCTTGAGCAGTTTAGAGGCGTTAGCTTGCTACACCTTGCTCCATTAGCATTGATCGGAATCTATGTACTGCTGTACCGTGGTCAAGGTGCAAAAGGTACAGGTCAACGTCTATGGAAGCTGTTGAAAACACCAATCAGCCTGCTATGGGTTGTAATAGCTGTTATTGTTGCAGGAATCGGGGTATACTATTTGTCTCGTACGGGCAATAGTGGTCAGGTTTCTTCCATTGAGCTGGTTATTCGACACTGGCTGGAATCAACTGTCGGGGTACGGCCACGCTTCAAGGAATTTATGATCGGGCATCCACCGCTTATTTTAGGCTTGTTCCTTGCACTTCGCTATCGTGCGTCATGGATGCTGCTTATTGTAGGTACAATGGGTCAGCTGACGATGGTAAGCACATTTACACATATTCATTCTCCGATTATGATCTCCACGGTTCGTACCTTGCTAGGGCTAGGGCTTGGAATTGTAATTGGCTTGATGTTTATTGCAGTATGGATTGTATTGGAAGGGGTTTGGCGTAAATGGGTATGGCCGAAGCTTCAGCAACGTTTCGCGTCGTAATTTCAGGCTATTACGGCTTTAATAATAGTGGAGATGAGGCGGTGCTTCGTTCCATTCTGCTTGCACTAGAAGAACAAAGCAAAGCGGCAGGGATTACCATTATCCCTGTCGTTCTAAGCGGCAATCCGGAATGGACTACCCGTATGTATAAGGTAGAGGCCGTGTCGCGAATGCATCCTGCTTCTCTATGGCGGGCGATTTCTTCCTCTCATGCACTAATCAGTGGCGGAGGAAGTTTGCTTCAGGATGCAACCGGATTGAAGAGTGTTCCGTATTATACAGGGATCATTAAACTTGCCCAATGGTTGGGTAAACCAACATTTATCTATGCACAAGGAATAGGTCCCGTAAATCGCAAGTCCTTGTTTCCGCTTATTGTTTCCGCTATGAAAAAAAGCAGTTACATTTCAGTACGCGATGAGCAGTCGGCTCAATTTCTGAAAGCAATCGGCGTTAAGCATCCCGAAATTCATATTGTACCTGATCCGGTAATGGGAATGCCGCTTCCGGCTCATAACGAAGCTCTGCTTCATGAAACAAGCTTGAGTCGTATCGGAATATCCGTTCGTTTTTGGAACAAAGACCGATCAGATTTAAACCGAATTGGGGAAGCGTTAATCGCGCTCACAGAAAAACGCGATGTACAACTGACCTTTTTACCGTTTCACACACCTGAGGATATCGAAGCATCCGAGTATATTGTTTCAAACATAGCCTCTCGTATTGGAAAAGGGAGTGCTGTAGAAATAGCTGATCTACCAGATGATCCGCAAGTTATGCTGCAGGCCGTGTCATCATGCACTGCACTTTTTGGTATGAGGCTTCATGCATTGATCTATGCAGCGAACCAACGAGTACCGATGCTGGGGCTCTCATATGATCCCAAAATTGATCAGTTTTTAAAGCGAATCGATAGTGAGCCGATTGGAACTACCGAGCAGCTCGATCCAGATAAGTTTGCATCGGAGATGGCTTATATAGTGAATAATCGCGAGCAATGGCTTGAGCAGCATAACCGACAAATTGAGACATTAATCCAACAATCACAAAAACCAGCGCAACAAATTAGTCAAACTTTGCGTCAGAATATATCGAGGTGATTTCCCTCATGACGAAAACTATACCTAAGGTTCATATTTTTGGTATTCCTTTTTCGAAGATGGATATGAAGGATACGGTACAATACTTAACTGACCGTATAAATGCTGGACAGCAAACGCATGTCATTACGGCTAACCCTATTATGGTAATGAGTGCACTGGAATCTCCCTCCTACAAGGAAATGATGCTGAAATCCGATATTATCGTACCTGATGGTGCGGGAATTGTATGGGCAGCAGCGAAAGGTGGAGACCCAGTCGCTGAACGTGTAACAGGAATTGAACTGCTTCATGAGCTGTTTAAGGTTGGTGAAGCGCATCATTGGAAGGTATTCTTGTTAGGAACGACACAGGAAATTATCGATGCAGCAGCTGAATCCCTTCAAATGCAATATCCTCAGGTGCGAATTGTAGGCAGCCGAAACGGCTACTTCAATGCTTCGCAGGATGATGAGGTCGTTGCTCAAATCGCTGAGCTGGAACCGCATTTGTTATTTGTTGCAAGAGGTGCAGATACGCAAGAGCCGTGGATTGTCAAGCATCGCGCTGCATTGAAAGCTCCGCTCATTATGGGGGTAGGCGGAAGCTTTGATGTGATCTCTGGCAAGCTGAAGCGTGCTCCACAATGGATTCAACGCGTACGGATGGAATGGCTCTTTCGCTTGTTGCAGGAGCCAAAGCGTTTACCACGCATGATGGTATTGCCAAGATTTATGCTTAAAGTGATGCGTAACAAAGATAATGTTACCAAACATATTGATAATTCGTGAAAACAGCCTATTTTCTTAGTAAAACGTTAAAATCGCTAGTAGTATTTTGTTTATAAACGGAGTATAATTCAACACGATGCTTGATATAAACAAAGAGTTGGCATCAAAGTCGCTGGATAAGTTGATTGTCTATAGAGAATGATAAACAGACAATCATCAGTTCCGCTTGTATTCCAGAGGGGAGAATTAACGTTATGCCAATGGGAGTCATTTATGCGGTTGGATTTGTTATTGCACTAATCGTTGCTTTGCTTATGACGCCGCTCGTTAAAAAATTCGCTTTTTTTGTAGGTGCGATTGACAAACCCAATCACCGGAAGGTTCATACACGCATCATGCCGAGAATGGGTGGTCTTGCTATTTATCTTGCATTTATTATTTCATTTTTTTGCGTGATGCCTTTAATTCCAGAAGGCATGCTGCTTGGCAAGGACCTCAACCTGTTGAAGGCAGTCTTGGTAGGCGGTACCATCATTATTATAACTGGAGCTTTGGATGATCGGTTTGAACTTTCTGCTAAACTGAAGCTTGTGCTGCAAATTGTTGCGGCATGTGTGGTTGTGTTTGGCTTTAATATTTCCATTGAATTTGTGAGTTCGCCATTTGGGGAAAACATGCAGCAAATCAACGACTGGATCGGTATTCCGGTTACGATTTTATGGATAGTCGGCGTAACGAATGCGATTAATTTGATTGATGGCCTTGATGGCTTGGCTTCAGGGGTATCGGGTATTGCCATTGGAACGATCTTAATTATGGCGATTATAATGGGCTTTACACCAGTTATTTTGCTAAGCACCTTACTGCTTGGCGGGATAATCGGGTTTTTAAGATATAATTTCTATCCAGCCAAAATTTTCATGGGTGATTCAGGTTCGCTGTTTTTAGGCTTTTGCTTGGCGATGCTGTCATTAATCTCATTCAAACAGGTGACGTTAGTATCATTCGTTATTCCGTTGTTAATTATCGGTGTTCCACTGTCCGATACATTCTTTGCAATTATTCGTCGATTAGTTAATAAGAAGCCAATTTTTGCTCCTGATAAAGGACATTTGCATCACCGTTTGCAGGACTTAGGTTACAGCCATCGCAAAACGGTATTGATGATTTGGGGTATTGCTGCAATTTTTGGTGCCATGGCGATTATTCAATCAGCTGTCATCAAGTTCGGAGCAAACTGGATTACATTTGCCGTCGTATGCATTGTGATCTTCTTAACGCAAATCGGGGCTGAAATTATAGGTATTGTCGACAAGTCTCGTCGTCCATTGATCGGCTTATTACAAAAGCTTGGTTTGAAGCTTGGCCTAGTTAATTCGGAATCAAGAAGTAAATAAAAAAAGCTGCTGAGAAATCAGCAGCTTTTTTTATGTGACCAGCTTATGAGAGCTGGTCTTTTTCTGTTTGCAATTAGTTTTCTTAGTGCTTTTTCATATTTTTGGCACTTTAAATCAAGTCGACAATAACCGATATAAACTTTACGGAACTTTTTAGCAAATTATGCGTCTAAAGTATTGGTAAACAGCAAATTTTGGAAAGGAGTTATCGTGGACATGCTTTCATTGCTCATGTGATCTGCACAGTGTGCAATTCATATATGAAAATTAAATGAGAAGGAGAGGAGTTTTCACTTGAAAAAGTTATTTTCAATCTTCATGACACTGGCACTTATTGTTACTTTAATCCCAGTTTACGGCCCAGCAACTCAAGTTGAAGCTGCAGGTAGTTATTTCTTGTTCCCGAATGAGAAGGACAGTAAGGCATCTGCGCGTATTGTAGCCAACAAATTCGTCAATTTAACAGGGACGATAAACGGAGTAGTTGGCTCATCAATCAGCTATAAGGTTGAACAGATTACAAGCAACAGTGATACGCCACTAAACAGCACGCAAGATATTTCAACAGGTATTACAACGACAGGCGACAATCAGATTACCGTATCTAATGTTGAGCTTTTTGCCGGTCTAAATAAAATTACGTTTAAAGGGGTTGCAGGCACATCAACTGTAGAGGAATCAATCTACATTGAGTTCCGTGATAGCCCAATGCTGAACGATTTGAAGATCTTGTTTGAAAATCGTTCCTACGATGTTCTTGAGAACGGTGTAACGATGCTGTACTCTCAAAGCCAAACGCAAACACCAACGGGTATTATTACAATGGATGGTTATGCGCCAAATGCAACAAAGGTAACCGTTGAAATTAATAATTACAGCTACGATTTCAATGTTTCACAGACTTCTGGTACTTTCCGTTTCACGACGTCACAGCTTACGATCAATAAAGGAATGAACACGATCAAGTTTAAGGTGACTAACGGCGGACAAGTTATTGAAACAACAAGACAAGTGACGCTTTACAACGGTGAAGTTACATATTACGACGAAAAACTTGTCAATGGCACGACAACTTACGATCTTTCCTATAATGGCGATTATTCTGTTAATATGAATAATGGGTTAAAGCTTGAAGGTAAAGCAATCATTCCGTTGCCGCTGTATGATATTGCTAATAGTGGCACAACACCTGTTGATACAAGCGATATGACAGCATTTACCCAGGCGCTTCAGCGTAATATGAGTATTTCGATTACAGGTCAGGCAACAAACCCTGCTGTTTCGATTGATTCATTGAATCCACAGACGCTAACGTCTAGCACGCAATATGTAACAGTCGGATATAGTTATACACTACCAACAACGCTTGCAATGAACACACCAATAAGCTTTAGAATGCAGGCGCCTAACGCAACGCAGTATGATACTTCAGATACTCGTCAATTTATATTGCGCGATGGCACAAAAGCATATATCGCTGATATTAATTATTTGTCTGGCTATGATGCGACTGTAAATACTGCGGCTCGTATTAAAGCGTTGCAAGCAACAGATATTCCAGCAGCTGGAGTTGAGGTTTATTCCATGCCGATGGCTGTTGAGTTGCTTATTGCTAATTATGGTCAATTAGGAGCTATTAATAATAGTAATTCTATTACTGATCAGCTTGAAGTCACAATTAATGGAGTAAATTATTCATATAAAGTGATTTCCGAATCTGATGGTACACCAATTACTGAGGTGGTAACACGAACAGTTGACGGTGTTGATGTTTCCTACTTAAGAGTATTTTTGGAATTTTCGAATATGGACAGATCAGGCACAAACACATTTGGATTTAAACTAACTAGCAGCAATGCGGTTACGGATGTAAAAACAGCTATATTCAAGCTTCAGTATGGTCCTTATGTGAAATTTGAAAACCTTGTAAATGGTATGTCAGTCAACTTTGATTCTTACAAAGATGATAATGAGGCACTCGTAAGGAGAATTGGTGCGCTAACTGGACGCATTATGAATATTGCAAACAATAACGATATTGTTTATCCGACATCAACTACAGAAAAGCAAACAGTATTCTTGTACTTGAATAATGTTGAAGTTCCAATTCAAGCTTACAATTATCATGCTGATAACAATCCAAATTCGAAATCGCCATTATTCACTCCTAAAGGTGTAACGATCAATAACTCAGGACAAATTCAATCTGTTACTACAACCTTTAGTGATTGGATTACTTCTATCATGAATAAGGCTGGGGAAAATACGGTTAAGTTTGTATTCCGTTCAAGCAGTTACAGCTATGAGAATACAATTAAGTTCAACGTAGTTCCAACAAATCTGCCATCTGTTCCTGCTCTTAATACGGATGGAGTATATCCATACACAGCTGGTAATTGGCCTCCAACAGCAAGTGATTCTAATTTTACCGCCAACGCTGGCGTATATACGACAAGACAGGCTGAATTTAATGTATACGGAACATTTGATTTTATCGATTTAGGCTTTAATGAAACTCAAATCAATAATGCACTAACTCAACTAGGTAGCAGCAAAGATAATTACATCGTTCAAATTGCTAATCCGAATTGGAATACGACAGTAGAGTGGAACCTAAGTAAGCAGTTTAAGGTAGTAGATCGACTTCGCAATGTCGAAAAAACAAATACTGGTGCAGAACGCGTTTATAACAGCGGTGCTTCAGATGCATCGACACCAGATGCGAACATTACGTTCTATTATGATAAAGATGCACAAAACTTCTTCTTCAACATCACGAACCAACAGATGCCTGAAGACGGAAGTCCGCTTGTTTATGTTATTACGGTATTTAATACAGGTGTAAGTGGACCTCGCGCCACGTATCGCTTAGAGATCAATCCAATATCGATTCCTTACACCATCAAGTCACCAGTTATGGAAGAGCGTATTACGAATCAAAATTTTGTAGAAGTAATTATTGCGTCGCCAGGAGCAGAGTCGATTACTATTGGTAAGCAGACGATGGAGCCTGTTGACTATCTTGACTACAGCACAGGAACAGCAACGACTACTAAAGCCTTTAGAGCAGTTGTGAATGACTTGAGAGCGAATCGAGATACGAAAATCAGCTTTACGATAAAACGAGGGGATACAACTACGACGGATAGCTTCACCGTCAAGTATGTGCCAACGAATATTCCGGGAGCGCAGTACCTTGAAACGATGAAGAGTTCCCACAAGGTGTTTAATAATGCACTAACGCTAACGTTCCCGAAAAACACGAATTTGATACGACCGAAATACAATGAATCTGCTAACTATGCAACACAGGTGTATAACGGGCATGATATCTTGTTCGCGATAGCTAACCCTGATGATGGGATTGTAAACCGACATATGTTCGAGAGCCAACCGCCTGATTACTCTGCGAATAGTCAAGCAACAGGTGAGCTCCATATTAAAACGAGGTTCGAAAGCTATGCGAACCGTTTCATTAAGGCAAGTCCATTGTTCTGGATTGATGCAGGCTTAGCGGATGATCCGGATATTTCATCACCACAATATGATCCGATAACATCAGGTTTGGATCCATTCCCATTCCCGAATATTGCGGGCAAATACACTGGGAATTTTGCGAGCCGTTACGGCTTAATTGATCGTGAGCTTGTTCCTAGCAATGTGGGCTCATTAACGATTGCTTATGATCCAAGTATTGTACAGAGTGCTAGTACGACGATAACGGTATTTCGTTTTGATCCTTATGCTAGTACATGGGAAAATGTGGGTGGTGTCGTGGACGAGAAAAAAGGCACTATTACAGTGCCGTTTAGCAAGTTCGGATATTATGTAGCGGTTAAGCTAACACGCAGCTACAACGACATTATCGACCACAGCTATGCGCGTGAAGCAATGGAGGCTATCTATTCCAAGGGCGTTATGAACGCAAGTGAGCCAGTTAATCGCTTTGGTGGAGACGAGTACATTACACGCGGTGAGTTTACACGTATGATTGTACGCGCACTAGATCTGCCGTTAAACTACGCTGGCAGCCTTCATTTCACGTATTATCCTGAAACGATTACGAATGCAAGCAATGCCAATGCGATCTATGACTATCGTTACATTGAAACAGCAGCAAGAGCGGGTATTGTAAATGGTACTCGTCCTGGATTCTTCGGTGAAGATGTATCGATTACTCGTCAAGATGCAGCTGTAATCCTTGCTCGTGCTTTAGAGCTTAAACTGGAAACGAGCTCAACAAAAGCAAAACAACAGCTGGATAAAGCATTTTTGGATGGAGCGAGCTTCGATTTCTATGCGATTCCAGCAGTATTAGCGATACAGAAGCAAGGCTTTATCCAAGGTAAACCGATTAATAGCGCAGATCCTAAGGCAGGCAATATCTTTGATCCTAAGGCGAGAATGCTGCGCAGTGATGCTGCTATTATTATGGCGCGTGTCATGAACAAACTGAAGAAGCTGCCTGCTATCTATAACTAATTAGCACGAGCGGTATAAGAGCCTAAGTGCTCTTGTACCGCTTGCTGCTGTAATGGTAAAAGTTTGGTATCGACTTCAAATCTAGTACAGGCTATACTGTTAATAGAAATCAGAAATAAATAAAAATTTCCATCACATTTCCTTTCTCGATTGTGAAAAACTTGCGGATTGGTCGCAACTTTTTATTACAGCGTGCGTCTAAAAGAATGTAAGTTTGAATGAGGGATCAGGGAACCTAGAATTCGGAAAGATTTGGAATGAAAATTCAACTTTCTCTTTACGGTCTGGGCACAACATTGTATAATGTTATAGTGATACATGTAATCTAGCAGTATTCTCTCATTATTTACAAGTTTCTACAGTGCGTATCAACATTCGCGAACGTGCTCGTAGACATCATTTATAATTACGTGCTCTACTCTAGGAAGGGGGTGAATTGGCTATGAGTAAAACGAGCCATATTTTATCAAAACAAAACTCTCAACAACCGAAGCAATTTAGAGGAGGAGAAAAAAAGGTTATGAAAAAAAGTTTATCACTACTAGTTGCAATCGCAATGGTATTCTCCATGTTTGCAACACTTGTTTCTGCTGACGGTAAAGCAGCAGGTCAAAAACTACAAGATCTTGGCATTATTAAAGGTACTTCCGCAGGTCTAGATGAAGACAAAGAATGGTTACGTCAAGACGTAACAGTTCTACTTGCTCGTCTACTAGGTGCTGAATCTCAAGCAGAAGCTCATGCAAATACTCATGGGTTTGCTGATCTTGATTCTAAGTTCTACAATGGTTATGTTTCTTGGGCTAAAGAAAAAGGATATTTCAACGGTGAAACTGATACACGTTTCGGCGTAGGTAACCCAATTACTAACCAACAATTCGCAGCAGTTCTACTTCGCGTACTTAACGTAGATGTTGAATATGCTGAAGCATTTGACAAAGCAGTTGAGCTTGAGTTGGTTTCTGCTGACCTTGACAAAGCTGCAAATGCTGTTCGCGGCAACATCTATGAGTCTCTAGTTACTGCTCTTGATTTCAAAATCGATGGCAAAAAACTAGGTACTATCCTTGGTCTTAAAGGCTATGAAATTACTGATCTTGAGCTTGTTAAAGCATCTGCTGCAGTTGCAAGTGCAGTAACACTTGAGTTCAATGATAAAGTTGCAACAATTAACAATGAAGATGTAACAATTCAAGATGAGAATGGTAATGAAGTATATGTTTCTAAAGTAACAGTTGATGGTAACAAAGCAACTGTCGAACTAGCGGCAACTCTTACTGAAAACATTGCTTATACAGTTTCTGTTGCTAAAGCTGTAAGTGCAGAGAACAGCATTCTTGAAGCTGCTTCTTCAAGCTTCACTTACAAAAAGGCTGAAGCTGCTACTGTAGAGTTCAAAAACACTACAGTTGCTGTAGGAACAACTCTTGAGCTAGTTGTTAAAGATGCTGATGGAAACGATATCTCTAAAGATTATCCTTCTAGCGCATTCAACATTGTCTCTTCTCAACCATCTGTAGTTTCTATCGAGAATGATGGTTCAGCAAAAGCTGCTTCATCTGTAACAAACACGAACTACATCTCTGTAGTTAATGCAACTCTAAATGGTAACGACAAAGTTACTACTGGTAACGTAATCATCACAGTTAGAGAAGCTCTTGCTTTGAATATTACAAAGCTAGAAATTGGCAATGATAAAAATACTGTTCATCTAGGTCCAAACAATGCGGTTACAGTTGGTACTGCAAGTGTTGAGGTTAAAGATCAAGCTGGTCAACTAGTGAATCCTACTAGTGTTTCATTCAGATCTTCTAATCCATCTATTCTTGTAATCGACCAAACTTCTGGTCAATACAGAGCTGTTCAAGAAGGTTCTGCAACAGTAACTTACAGCGCTACACTTTCTGGTAGCACGGTTTCTAAATCTGTTGTAGTAACAGTTAGAAAAGAAGCTGTTCCAACTTCATTTGATCTATCCGTATCTTCTGTACGTGTTGTAAATGGTTCTGAAGTACCTGCAACATTTGATGTTACAGTAAAGGATCAATTCGGTGAGAAAATTGATTCTACTGTTACTGTTACTTCAGCTGACACTGCTCTAATTTTAGATGGCACTGTTAATAAGATTACTAAAGGCGAATACAAAGTAACTGTAGCACAAGGTAATGGAACCTCTAATGGTAACACTACACTAACAATTGCAGTTGAAGGCATCTCTGCTTCTAAGAGAATTTCAGCTTCTGTAGTTAGCCCAGGTACTGCTGCAGGTTATATTGTTGAAGCTGATGGTGGTTTGACAATCGATTCTTATCGTCATAGTGATGTATCTAAAGCTAAACCAGAATCAACTAAAGTTCAAATCTTCTTAAAAGATACTGCTGGCAACAAAATTGGCCAAATTGATGAAAATGATTTTGCTGGTACAAATCCAGTAGCAAAACTAGAACCAGCTGATAGCAAACTTGTTAAATTTAATGGTGCAGAGATTTCTGCTAAGGCTCAAGGTGTTACAGGCACTGAAAATGTGAAAGTTCTTTACAACGGTGTCCAAATTGGTACTCTAGCTATTACAGTCGTTAAGACTTCTGAGAATGCTATTGATAGAGTAGTTCAAAACCAAACATCTATTACAGTTAAACTTGGTACTGATCTTCAAGCTGCTCTTGTAGGACCTAACGGTGCTTTCACAGCGTATAACCAATACGATGAAAAAGTACCTAGTGTTACAGCAAACGTTATTTCTTCAAATCAAAACGTTGTAGCTGCAACAGGTGGTGCTGCATCACTTTCTGGCAACACTGGTACTGCTACACTTAATGTTGAAATTGAAGGTAAGTTCTTCGTTATCAACGTGGTTGTAACTAACTAATAGTCCTTATTTATAAGGAAGTTTATGAATTAAACTGCATCCCAATTGCTAGAAATATCTAGTAGTTGGGGTGCAGTTTTTTATTTGGCTTATAACAGGATGTACAAGGTGTATATTAGTTAGTGTAATTAATTTCAATTTGATCTAATGTAGTACTTATATAGTATGAACTAAAACGTATACATACATACGATTCAAATGTGAATATAAGAAGTTTGAAAAGGATTAAAAACTTATTATAATCGAGCGCAACTTTTTAGATATAAGAATCGTTTTATTCTATAGAAGAGGAGGGGTATCTTTTGATAAGAAACAATACGAATATATTTAGGTGCTTTATTGTAGTAATGATATGCTGTTTAGTTATTCAAGGCTCTTTTTTTACTCCTGTTAGTACTGTAAATGCACAAAGTAAATCTTCATTAATCAGTTTAACAACAGGTGTTTCAGTCACTCTTTATGATGCGCAGGTAGTGAGAGATGAGGTCGGAAACCTTGCATCATTTACTTTATTATTCGAAAATAACTCTAACAGTACAGTCAACTTAATCGATTATTGGGCAAAGATTAAAGGCAGCAATAATAAGTCCTATGTAACAAAGCTTATTGGTGAAGATAAAGACAAGAAATATGTTATTCCAAAAACTACTACATATCTAACTTTTTATGCATATGTTGATGAAAAAGAAAAATTGACAGATCTAAATATAGAATTAATTAAATGGGATTTTAACGCAAATAATTATGAACGGATAATAGGAAGTTTGAAATCGAGCACTAACGGCTTTACAGATTATAAAAAAGCTAAAGAAATTAATATCAATAAAGCCTTAATGAATATTCTCGTAAGTGATTATAAAATGTATACTGATAATCAAAATGCACATATAAGTTTAGACATGGCAATTCGTAATAAAGCTAATAATCTCCTTGATCTCAACTCTTTAGAGTTTTATTTAAGTGATGGGAAAGGTATTCTAATAGAGTTAGAAAAATCATCAAAAGAAGTATCGTTAAGAGCACAGGAACGTAAAAATATAATATTAACTACGGCTGTTGAAAAATCTTTTGCTAACAATAATTTATCAGTTATCGTAATGCTGAAAGATGAAGGAGCAGCAATAAACATTCCTAAGGCTACATTCATATTGCCAAAACTATCTTCAACAGCTATAAATAAAGCTAATAAAGAGACGAGGTACACCATTAATGGTGTATCGATAGCATTAACAATGAATGAGAGTAGTTTAAGTTATACAAATAAAAAGTCAGTAGTAGAGACTAAGGTTACTCTAGAAAACAAAGGAAATAACAAAGTTAAACTTCCTGACTTTGAATTTTATATCAAGAGCTCTCAGGGGTATTTATACCCGATTGTATCTGTCGAAACTGAAGAATTTGATTTACTTCCCAAAATCGCAAAAGAAATAACTTTGCAGGGTGAGATTCCCCAAGACCTTAAGTTAGAAACAAGTGAAATTGTGGTTTTTGTGAAAAACAATGAAAATTCACAAAATAATTATCTAGGTAGCTATCAAATTTCAATTGGAAAATCAACACAGCCTGAGCAGACATCTTCTAGTTCTGCAACATATCAAAATATGTTGATTGAACAAGTCTCTTTACAACGTACTCCAAATGGTATAAATGATTTGCTAATTGCAGAGTTCAAAGTTACAAATAAAGGTAATAAAGGTCAAGGGAAACTAGACATGACTGGTCTTTTTGAGCTTGATGGAGTTAAGTTGTCTGCAGAAAGCACGACAATTATGAATCTTGATCGTTTAGTTGCAGTTTCTCCAGGACAAAGTTATAAAATTGTTGCATATACGGAAATTCCTTATATTCAGAATGCAGATAAAATCGTATTTAGAATGCAGGAGAAAGCAGAATCAGGGCTTAAAGACATTCATTCTTTTGAAGTTTCATCAATGAGTAATGCTAGACTTTTGGCAAGTAACCAAAGTTATAATATCGACACATTAGGTGGTCGTGGTGATGTCATTGTTTTGGATTCAAGTGTATATTCTGGGAAACAAAATGATTTATTTGTTGCCAAATTAAAATACACTAATAAAGAAAAACGTGCTGCAGTTCCGACCAAATTAATTGGTTATATTGAAAACAGCAAAGAAGATATTATTGATTTGGAAGTTAAGAGTTATGAGACTAGATTGCTACCAGATGGCCAAGCAATAATATATGTTTCTGCTGTAACTCCGAAAAATTATGAAGATAAGAAGATTAATTTATATTTTGGGGAAGCAATCGCAGGAACTGAAGAGTTGCAAAAAGTTTTGATAAATCCAGTGTATACTCAACATTTATTTAAAAATGTTGAAACCGATTCAGATTTTTCGAATTTGATATTTAATCAGTATGAAGTATCGTTATATAACTTTTATGGGCAATTAGATAGCTCTGATGGCGGATGGACAATTGATGGAGTTAAGTTGGACTTCGAATATGATTTAAAAATTCGAGATGAAGCTCCTGCGTATAGTGATGTTGAAAATATTATTATTGAGTTTTCAGATGCTACTACTCCAAGTATTGTATTCTCACAGTCTTTCTCGATAAACACTGATGAGGAGAGTTCGTTACAATTAGGCACTCGTAAGTCACAATCGTTATCTGTTAAAAATAATTTTGCACACCTAAAGAATTTTACTACTTATAATGTGAATGTTTATACTGAATACAAAGGCTACAAAAAATTAATCGCTTCGAAAGAGTTACAATTCGGTACGGTTAACTAATCAACTCTAGCAATTCCTCTCGTAATCTTGTATCGTATAATAGAGAGGAGATGAACGAGGTGAAGAAAATTTCAATGAAATGGTTAGGAGCTTCAGCGTTTATCGCTGTTGGAATCGTGGCAGGAGTTATTATTGGCAATGCGATTACGGTTGGAACGAGCTCTGTGACACCAGGAACTGTGAACGATCCTGTCGTGACTAAAAGCTATGTCGATGAGCAAATCGCTAAATTAGGCGGTGGAGGCTCTACTGGTGGCGGGTCCTCTTCGACTGGGCAAGCTACGCTTGAGGTCGTGACCGTTCCGACAAATAAGATTCTAATGGTTGATGCAGGTAGTGAAATTGTAGTGCGCGGAGGCAAAGCGATTGCCTACAGTTCAGATAGCAACGGTATATCCGATGTAACAGCGGGTGCTGACATTAAAAAAGGCTCTCCGGTTCCTGCCAATCATTTGATATGGTTTCCACGTGACGGTCGCGGTATTCAAGCGGCATCAGATTCTAAAACATCATTAATTGTTTTAGTTAAAGGCACTTATTCTTTGCAATGATGATATGTTCAATAAAAAGCGCTGGGCCGTTAATGGCTTGGCGCTTTTTTTATACGATTAGAAATGGATAAGGAGCAAGGATTAGCCAGTGTTGTAAAAACTTCATCAGCGTATTCTAATTCTCTGTCGACATACTAATGATGTAATCATTTTTAGGTTAGGAAAGACGAAGGAGGAGAAAAAATGAGCAGAAGAAATCAAGTAGTTGTTCCGCAAGCAAAAGAAGCGCTGAATGCGATGAAATACGAGCTAGCGGCTGAGCTAGGACTTTATCCAACTGGTGGTCAACAGGATTTTAACTCAGAATTTGCAGGTGAGCTCGGGGCATCTGCTGCTCCAACGCAAGGCTCTATTGACTGGACAACGGTTTCGACACGCAACGTTGGTTACATTGGCGGCTCTATAACGAAGCGTCTTATTCAGCAAGCTGAGCAAGTGCTAGGACAACTGTAACACCGACACAATAACTGGGAATTTGACTTGCATTGACACGAAGCATGATTTTCTGTATTATTCTATCTTAGAAGTGTTGATAATCAACCTTTTCCCTCGGGAAAAGGTTCATTTTTTGTGTATAAGGTTATTCTTATATAGATAAGTATATGGGAGGTTGATACGGATGTCGGTAAAAGGACGCCATTTATTCACATCAGAGTCAGTAACAGAAGGTCATCCCGATAAAATTTGTGACCAAATTTCTGATGCTGTTCTGGATGCATTTTTGGAAGCTGATCCTAATGCGCGTGTTGCATGTGAAGTTTCTGTTGCTACAGGCCTAGTGCTTGTAATTGGGGAAATCACGAGTAAAGCTGATTATATTGATATTTCAGCAATTGCTCGTCGTACAATTAAGGAGATCGGTTATACTCGTGCCAAGTATGGTTTCGACTACAGCACTTGTGCCGTGTTAACATCGCTTAACGAGCAATCTGCTGATATTGCGCAAGGTGTCAATGCTGCTCTTGAATCTCGTGATGGTAAAGACATTAATCAGGAAAATGAAGATATTGGTGCTGGTGACCAAGGTCTAATGTTCGGATTTGCTACGAATGAAACACCTGAGTTAATGCCGCTTCCAATCGCATTATCGCACCGTATCGCCCGTCGTCTATCTGAAGTGCGTAAAAACGGTTCATTGGATTACTTGCGCCCAGATGGAAAAACTCAAGTAACGATCGAGTATGTTGATGGCAAGCCGGTTCGTGTTGACACGATCGTTGTATCGACTCAGCATGCTGAAGATATCACACTTGAGCAAATTCAAGCTGATGTGATGGAGCATGTCATTAAGCCGGTTGTACCACAAGAATGGCTTGACGAGCAAACAAAATACTTTATCAATCCTACAGGTCGTTTCGTAATTGGTGGACCTCAAGGTGATGCGGGCTTAACTGGCCGTAAAATCATTGTTGATACTTATGGCGGCTATGCGCGTCATGGCGGCGGTGCATTCTCCGGTAAAGATCCAACAAAAGTAGACCGCTCTGCTGCGTATGCTGCTCGTTATGTAGCGAAAAACATAGTAGCTGCTGGGCTTGCAGATAAATGTGAAATTCAGTTGGCCTATGCAATTGGTGTTGCACAGCCAGTTTCCATTAATGTGGATACGTATGGCACAGGTAAAGTTGGAGAAGACAAGCTGGTTGAGATCATTCGTAAAAACTTTGATCTACGCCCTGCAGGTATTATTAAAATGCTGGATCTTCGTCGTCCAATTTACTCTAAAACTGCAGCGTATGGTCATTTTGGTCGCACAGATATCGATGCTCCATGGGAGCGTGTAGATAAAGCAGAAACGCTTAAAATCGACGCAGGACTTTAATTCCATAACTTAGAAACTTTTGAGTCAGATTTCACGTCTAATTGGATGTGAAATCTGACTTTTTTATTTTGCAGGAAACTCAGTTGATTATGGTTTTGAGACTAAAGGCCCTTCATTTTTAGGGATGAAAAACCGAAAAATAAAATACGAGTGTATGTTGAGGAGTGAACTGAATGCGGGCAAAACAAAAACTATCGTTAATTATTGCAGTACTGTTGGTTTTACAATTAGCTTTACCAGTTAGTCTTATACAAAGGGAAGCAGCAGCTGCGACATTAGGACCGGTTGTCGTAAGCTTGAGTCCTGCGGATGACGCGATGAACGTGCCACTGCGTGCTATGTTTAAGGTGACATTCGACGAAAATATTGTGAAGCACGACACTAATAAAAACATTACCGTTTATCGCTATGTTGATAACACAGCAGTGCAAACCGTTCCAATGAGCAATGCTACTGTTTCAAACAATGTTCTGTCATTTAGTATTAATACGAACGTACTTAGCCTAAATACAGAGTATTATATTTTAATCGAAGCTGGCGCTGTTGCAAATGAATCTAATGGTGCTTTATTTGCTGGAATAAATTCTCCTGTAACGTGGAATTTTAAAACAATCGAAACTACGGATAATGTAAGGCCTACTTTAAGTTCACATGGCCTCTGTAACACATCTGGTACCTGTAATACTACATTACCGCTGACGACTTCACTGACCTTTACGTTCAGCAAGCCAGTGTACGTAGCTAGTGGCAGCATTAGCTTAACGAGCAGCAATGATAATCGTTCTATTCCGGTTTCTTCTTCTGAAATTGTCGGAAGTGGTACGAACACAATTACAATTACGCCAAGCACGCCTTTAAAACCTTCTTCATTGTATACGATCTCATTCAGTAACAATAATATAACAGATGCATCAGGTAATAGCTTTGCAGGTGGAAGCTATAGATTTTATACAAGCGAGAGTCCAGTGAAGCTCGTTTCTTTCTCCCCTGAAAATGGTGCTTCTGGAGTAAATATTTCGAGCAATTTAGAGCTTGAATTTGACAAACGTGTTCAAGCGAGCAGCAATAAAAAAGTTCAAATACGAAACGTTGCGA
This sequence comes from Paenibacillus septentrionalis, assembly GCF_042659865.1. Taxonomy (NCBI): domain Bacteria; kingdom Bacillati; phylum Bacillota; class Bacilli; order Caryophanales; family Paenibacillaceae; genus Paenibacillus; species Paenibacillus septentrionalis. The sequence goes on along the minus strand of NZ_JBHSTE010000008.1, from coordinate 85,087 downwards.
CTAACGAATTAATATTTAATGAAAATGCAAATAGCTCACGCATTAGAATTAATGGAACGACAGTAACGATTGATCCGGCTGTAAATTTCGATAGAAATGCGTACTACTATGTGACGATCGAACCAGGAGCGTTTTATGAAAGTGGCCGTCCTTCAGAAATTTACTATGGCATGGCAGAAGCAACAGATTGGAGATTCCAAACTGGCTACGGGAATGATACAACTCCACCGCGGATTACTACGTACTCACCTACTAGCAGCAGCAATTCCGTAGGTAAGAATGAGAATATTATCTTAACGTTCTCAGAGCCGGTTTTTGCAAAAAATGGAACGATTACGATTCGTGAATATAATTCTGACGCAGTATATCGCTCAATTGATATTACATCCAGTCGCATAACAGGTGGTGGCACGAACCAGCTTGTTATTGATCCGCATTCTTCAAGAACAGGAGAAAGTGCGAAGTCGTATGCGGTGAATACACGTTATTATGTGACGATTTCTAATCAAGCGCTGGTAGATGTTGCGGGCAATGCATTCGCAGGCCTGTCTGGGAAAAATTATAATTTTACCGTTTCATCCCAACAAGTGGGACCACAGCTTTCATCGTTATCGCCAGTGAATCTTAGTACAACAGTTGCGACAAACGGCAGCTTCAAGATGACGTTCGATAAGCCTGTTCAAGTTAATACTAATAACAACCAAGCAACGATTTATAGCTTAACGGACCAAGCAAGTCATGTAACAGCGGTACTATCAATAGATTCACGTGACAATAAAGTCGTTGTGCTGACACCTACGGAGTCACTACAACCAAATACGGACTATTACATTAATATCGAACCGAACTCTATACGTGATCAAAGCGGCAATTATTTTGTAGGGATCAAAAACGAATATCAATGGAAATTCAAAACATTAGGCGGAGACACTACTCCTCCTTCTATCACGAAGTCCGAGGTAAGCGGCAACACAATTCGACTAGTGTACAATGAGCTATTGAAGGAGAATACGAATCTTTCACCTGCTAGCTTTTACGTAACAGTTGCGGGCAATGCGCGCAACATTAACGCCGTAAAAATTGAAGGTAACGTAGTCTTCCTAACACTAGCTTCCAATGTTGCGAGTAATCAGCAGGTTCTCGTATCGTACAGCAAGGGTTCAGTTGGTCAAATACAAGACTTAACAGGCAATGAGGCTCCAAGCTTCTCTAACCGTGTCGCAACGAATGGATTTACAGCAACGAATCCAGTAATTGCATCAAGCAGCTATAGCGGCAGCACGATTACACTGACATTCAGTGAGAATTTGGATACGATTCATTCTCTGGCGTACACTCAATTTACGGTGACGGCCAATAATAGAGTTATTACGGTTAATCGTTTGGCACAAACGAATAATAACCTGATTATCACACTGAACGAATCGATTTCAGCCAATGCAACCGTTGTAGTCAACTACGTGAAAGGGCTCTACCCGTTATCTGGCTTATCCAGCAATAATGTGGATTCCTTTACGCACACAGTTGGTACAGCAAGCGGTGGCAATAATAATGCACCGGGCGCACCTGTACTTCAGACGATTACATTAACTGACAATAAACTCTATATTAAGTACAACAAAACCATTAATACGAACTCGAAACCGGGAGCATATCAATATTCTGTTCTAGTAAACGGACGCGTTTCCACGGTTCAGTCCGTTGATCTGAGCGGAGATACTGTTGTATTAACACTTTCTTCGACCCCGAAAAGCTCAGATACAGTATTTGTCACATATTTTAGTACGGGATCGACCATTCAAGATAACAACAATAATGCTGCCGTCTCATTCTCAAATGTAAGAGCGACAGCAGGCACGGCTGATCCTGGCGGTACGACTTCCGTTACGGTTCAAGGTGCAATCGTGAGAGGCGATACGCTGACATTAAACTTCTCGGGCAATCTAGATGCAGGCTCTGTTCCAAGCGCAAGCAACTTCTTGGTTCGAATTTCAGAAAATTCTCGAACCATCTCGAACGTTTTAATCAGCGGGTCACAGGTTGTTTTGAAGCTTAATGTAAAGACAAAGGTTGGCGAAACAGCTAAAGTTTCTTACTTTAACACGAACAGCTCGCTTCGAAGTGCTACGGGAGTGGCGGTAAATGGATTTACGGATTTGGCGGTTGCCAATCAAACCACGGTGCTAGATGGCTTGTCAAATGACTATGCTTCAGATGCTAAAGGACTCATTATTCGACCATCGGCAGCTACAACATCTAGTGATATTTCACCGGGCGGCTTTTCCGTCAATCGTTATACGCTAGCAACAGATAAGCTTGTTACAGCGATTACGACATTAGCCGATGCACAAATGCCAAATGCAGATCTGATCTTTGAGGTTCCAAGCTCTGAACGTTCTGCAATTGTTGCCTATCCTGTATCTGCTCTGGAAATGGCGGCAAGAAGAGGGGATTTCAACCTGGTCGTCAAACATGGCGACAATACCTATGAAGTTCCAGTTAGCTCTGTAGACGTTACAGCGGCTTCTCGGGCGCTGGGCGGCAACTCGATGTCTAATTATCTTAAATTAGTATTCGAAGAGGGCAATACGCCTGCTACAACGTCACTTGTAACAGCAATCAATCGCAGCGGAGCAACATTGCTTGAAGGGCCATTCTATTACGATGCTCTCATCGTCAATGGCTCGCAATCTCAAGCAGCTAAAATTACAGGTAACTTAACGCGTGAAGTTCATACAACACGTTCGATTACGAATAGTACGACAACAGCTGTATTTTACGATGAGGTCGTTGGGCAGATTTCGTACGTGCCGACAACGTTCAGTAAATCAGGCAATACAACGACTATAACGTTCAAACGTCCTGGCAACAGTGCCTATGCCGTTGTATCCAATAATAAGGTATTCAATGATTCATCCAAGCATTGGGGACTTCCGTCTATTAACTTAATGACGCGCAAGTTTATTGCTGATGGGCATAGCTCAACGAATTTCAATCCTAAAACTAATATTACGCGTGGTGAATTTGCGACGTATATTGTTAGAGGTTTGGGCTTAAGCGCCAATAAAGATGCGGCTAAGCAGTTTAGAGATGTAAACAGCAACTCTGTTATGGGTGGATATATTGGTGCCGCAGTAGATGCTGGTATTGTAGCAGGGGTGTCGTCGACTTCATTTGCACCAAACAGCTACATTACCCGTCAGGATATGGCGATTATGATGATTCGTGCTGCCAATGCGGTAGGCCTGGATACAAAGCTTCGGTCTTCAGCAGATAGTGTACTGAATGGCTTCAAAGATAAGTCATCCGTAAGCTCTTATGCACGAACCGGGCTGGCTCAAGCGATTGAGGTTGGTATTATTTCTGGAACCTCAGCGACTACTCTTTCGCCAAAAGACAATGCAGAGCGCGTTCAAGGGATCATTATGATTCAGCGTTTGCTGGAGCGTGCAGGATACTTGCAAAAATAACATCATAACTTCTTTTACAAAGCTGCACGGTGACGAACGTATCGTTTCCGTGCAGCTTTTTTATGGAGCTCAAGCGAAGTAAGCAAGTTCGATGAAATTAATTCCCGGTTTGGGGCAACTTTCTATTATCTCCTGTAGTCTAATATAATAATAGATACTAGAGTTAGGAGAGAGATTACTAGATGCAACGCTATACGATAAAACACTTGTTTACGAAGAAAAAGGCTGCAATATTGCTGCTTACAGGGGCGCTTATTGTAACCCCGATGCAGTCTATTCTACCAATGTCAAAATTCGCACATACTGATCGAGCTTATGCGTCTTCTACTGCAACCAATAAACTTACCGCTACGGGAGAAACTATCATTTCTTCAGGTGTAGTAAGGAAGGATTATACATTTACGACAACAAGATCATCGAGACAGGTTTCAACGGGCGTCCATGTGCTGGAAATTGATTTGTCCAATCCGTACATATCCTTGCAAGCATTGAGCGGACGCAATGGCGAGGTTGGAACTCGTACCAATGTGATGACGATGGCGACTAATGCAGGGGCCATCGCGGCAATTAATGGCGATGTATTCAATATGGGTAGAGAAGGGGCTCCGCTTGGCTCTCATATTGCTTCTGGAAATTTGGTCGTTAGCCCATCTCTGCTGAAAGGGATGTATGCATTTGGAGTGACGGCTGATAATAAGCCGACAATTGATGCTTATACATTCGAGGGAATGGTCAATGCAAGCAATGGGACAAGCTTTCCTCTATCAGGTATTAATCAATCCTCATACAGCTCAGACGTATCCGGCGAAACATACAGTCATTCTAATCGCTTATTTATTTATACGAGTGCATGGGCAGGCAAGGAAAGACCGGCAAGCTCAGGCACAACACCAACAGAAGCACTTGTTGTAGATAATGTGGTACAGGAAATTGTGAGCAACGGTACAATATCCTCGCCTATCCCTGAAAATGGTTACGTGCTTCGGGGTCATCGAGATGCAGCCAACTTTTTAACAAAGCTGACTGTGGGTGACACGGTTGATGCCACTTATGCGTTGATTTCCCAAACAACCAAGCAAAAAGTCGACCCTGCGAGCTTTACGATGATGGTTAGCGGTCATACCCTGCTTGTAGAGAATGGAAAAGCTTCAAGCTTCTCGCGTGATATAACAGGAGTAAGCGGCAACTCCTATACCTCTCGCACGGCAATCGGATATTCGGCAGATGGACGCAAGGTTTATATGGTTACAGCCGAGAGAGCAGGCTCCAATACAGGACTTAGCTTAAGAGAGCTGCAGACGGTAATGGTGCAGCTCGGTGCGCATAAGGCTGTTAACCTTGATGGTGGCGGCTCGACAACAATGGTGGAGCGCAAGCTGGGCTACAGCACATTGTCGCTAGCCCATGCCACTCAGGAAAGCTCCATGCGTGCGGTATCTAACGGGATTGGCGTGTTTACATCTGCTCCACAAGGTGAATTGAAAGGGCTGATCATTACAGGCGCTCAAAAAATGCTGATTGGCCAAACGGCAACCTTTAATCTTCGTGGCTATGATACGCGTTACAACCCTATGGATATTGCGGGTACGACAACGTGGAAGAGCGAAAACAATACTGGCACGTTCTCTGGTGATGTCTTTACAGCCAAAGCAGCGGGCACAGCTAGTGTGACGGCAACCTCAGGATCGGCAAAAGCAACCACGACATTCGAAGTAGTTGGCTCAGATCAGCTTAAATCACTTGTTTCAACTTCGGGAGTAGGATCGCTTTCTCAAGGAGCTACACTTCCAGTATCCTTGAAGGCAACTCTGACAAATGGGGATCAATATACCTTGAGTGGAAATCATTTGACATGGGAATTTGTAGGGTTTGCTGGTACATTTAATAACGGTGTCATTACAGTAAATTCAGTAAGCAAAGGAACGACTAACGGTTATGCGATTGTGCGATATGGCGATCTTGCTACAATGATTCCATTTACGAATGAGACGACAACAGCTACTGTGGAGAATTTTAACAACGTGGGCTATAGTATTACGAGTCAAGTGACACCAGAGAACACGACCAAAGGCAGTGCGAAACTCGTGACTGGCGCTTCCGGAAACAGCTCCGATAAAGCCTTGCAAATCAGCTATGATTTTACAGCTGGAACAGGAACGAAAGCTTCCTATGCAAGACTAGGAACGGCTGGGCGTAACCTGATGGCTGGCTTAAGTGGCCTGTCGCTTGATATACATGGAGACGGCAGCGGCAACTGGCTGAGAGCAGAGGTCGTGGACGAAAGCAATACGATACATTATGTGGATCTTGCCAAATCCGTCAATTGGACAGGTTGGAAAAATGTGAAAGTCGACGTGGACAGCAGCAAGATGAAGGGTGCATTGAAGCTGAGAAGAATTTATGTCGTCACAGTAGATTCGACGAAAGCAGGAGTAGCTGCCAGCGGACAAATCGCTGTCGACAATATTGTTCAGTATGGGAAAAATGCGGACGCAGCTTCTTCGACTTCAAATGTGGTCAAGCTTACGCTCAACAGCAAACGAGCTAACGTAAACGGAAAAGCAGTTTCACTTGAAGTGGCACCAACCTTGAAGGACGGCTATACGTATCTGCCGGTGCGTTTTATTACAGAACAGCTTGGGGCAGAGATCAAATATAACAATGCAGCGAAAAGAGTTACCGTGCTTAGCGGCAGCAATATATTGGAAATGAAGCTGAACGAGAAGCAATACACATTGAACGGAACTCGCTATTCAGCAGAGGTTGCGCCATACGTTTCTCAGGGCAGAACACTTATACCAGTGCGATTGTTCTCTGAGAAGCTAGGCTATAAAGTAACCTATAATCATTCAGAGCAAAGCGTGACCATCCAGTAAAAATTATGGCTAGAGACCTTGTTATGGTATAATTGGTTAAGTAATTTATATAAAGGAGTCCTGGTTACGTGGATCCCCTCACCGTCGATATTAATCGTATTTTTTCAAATGCGATTCGTGTAATGGAAGATAGTAAATATCAAATATATGAGGTGTGTGAATCAGCACGAAGTGAACGCGCAGCTTTGGAAAAAGAGCTGGAGCATGTGCTGCAGCAAACGGTGCAAATGATCGAGCAGGTTGATAAGCTTGAGATGGAGTACCGTTATGCAAGGATTCGTCTTACAGATGTGAGTCGAGATTTTACACGTTATGGAGAGCTGGATATAAAGAAGGCCTATGAAAAGGCCACTTTAATCCAGCTTCAGCTTGCGACGAGCAGAGAGCAGGAAAAGCATTTGAAAATGCGAAGAGATGATCTTCAATTGCGCATGCGAAATGTCGAAAAAAATATTGAGCGCGCAGAGAGCATCGCATCCCAAATGAATGTGGTACTGGAATATCTATCAGGCGATTTGGATAATGTCACACGCATATTGGAGTCTGCTAAAAACCGTCAGCTGCTGGGGCTAAAAATTATTTTGGCGCAAGAAGAGGAACGCAAACGCATCGCCAGGGAAATTCATGACGGTCCAGCGCAAACACTGGCTAATCTTGCGCTTCGAACCGAGATTGCAGAACGCATGGCTGCGAAGCAGGATTATGACCTGATACAGGTCGAGCTTTCGGATTTAAAGGGGCAGGTTCGTTCTGGACTGGAGGAAATTCGCAAAATTATTTTCAATCTCAGACCGATGGCGCTTGATGATTTGGGCTTAATTCCTACATTGCGCAAGCTTTTGCAAGACTTTGAAGAAAAGACTAAAATTCATACGATATTTGAAGTGTCGGGCAAAGAGGTAAGGCTTAGCTCATCTATGGAAGCGGCCATTTATCGTTTGACTCAGGAGGCGCTTTCGAATGTGCAGAAGCATGCGAGTGCGTCCAGAGTTACGATTATGCTGAGCTTTCGAGTAAACAATCTTCAAATAAAAGTGAAGGACAACGGAAGAGGATTTATCCGCATGCCAAGCACTGATCAGCAGCACTATGGCATAATTGGCATGTATGAGCGTGTTGAACTGCTTGAAGGTGTCATCGACATACAATCGGAGGTTGATAAAGGAACAGAAATCACAATAGAAATACCTCTAAAAAAAAGTTAGGAAAGGGGATCAGTGATGATGATTAATGTAGAAGGAAGCAGTGCAGCAACTAGTTCTGTAGATTCCATTAAAATTTTGCTTGCTGATGACCATCAATTATTTCGCGAAGGCCTAAAGCGAATTCTTAATATGGAAGCCGATCTGGAGGTTATTGGTGAATGCGGTGATGGCATTCAAGTACTCGAATTTTGCAATCATACGCTGCCAGATATCGTATTGATGGATATCAACATGCCTATCGAGACAGGTGTGGTGACGACAGAAAGACTGCGCGACCTATTTCCAGATGTGAAGGTCATTATTTTGTCTATTCATGATGATGAGAGTTATGTCTTTGAATCACTACGCAAAGGCGCAACGGGCTATCTGCTGAAGGATATGGGTGCAGAGTCATTGATTAATGCGATTCGTGCCGTTTCTCAAGGCTATTCCTTTATTCATCCAAAGGTAACGGGCAAGCTAATCAATCAATTGAGACGCATGACGTATTTGGACGAAATCGGCGTTTCCACGAATCAGAATCTCGACATCGGCGCGACATATATTCCGCTTGAGGAAAGTCCGCTTACACGCCGCGAAGCGGAAGTGCTTCGCTTAATGGCAGAGGGCAAAAGCAATAAGATGATTGGTGAGCACTTATTTATTAGTGAGAAAACTGTAAAAAATCATGTCAGTAGCATTTTGCAAAAAATGGAGGTGGATGATCGTACGCAAGCGGTTATCAATTCCATCAAATTTGGCTGGGTGACGCTTTAGTTTTTATATAAAAATCCGTAATGGAATAAAGATGGTTATGTTAGATCTATTCGATGAATATGATACTTTCATAGCCATTTTTTATCATTTAGAAAGGGCTTTCTTAGGTGACCGCATAGGTTGAGGATGCATACAATATGCAAAGAGGAGGTAACGACGATGATAAGTCTTCTACTTTTTGTTATTGGATGCTATGTGTTTGTAGCGGCTGCTGTTCATTTGTATTATTGGATGTGTCGGCATCATCAGATAGAAAAACATTATATTCTGCTGGCAGAAGAGCCAAAAGAAGAGATGGAATGGATCATTCGGTCAATGTACTCCTTCTCGAAGTGGATGGGCATTTCGGTTCAGGTTACAATCGTACCGTCTTTTTCTAGCCATGAACTTACCTATATGGCTGATCGATGGAGCAGCAGGTGGTTTCCAATTCATATCCAGCAGCAGGCTGCAGTACCGCCGCATGCGGTTGTTGTCGATTTGAATAAGGAGCAGGACTTGTGCAAGCTGCCTTTCTAATTTATACTCTAAACATAATCATTTCGTGAAGCACGCGAATCCGTGATATGGCGGTCGTGTGCTTTTTGCATTTTAAAGGAGGAGTAGCCGTGTATGGTAGAATGGCCGTCGTCGGTAATCGGCAAACGGCGCGTGTAGTATGGCTCCCGTATGAACAACGAGAGGCATTTGATGCTGAGCAGTGGCAGAATGCGCTTCGTGATGGTGAACAGCTGGTAGTGAGTGCGGTCCCGATTGCCTTATATCTTGCTGATTGGTTGATACGAGTTGTTGAAGCAGTGATTGATAAGCCAACAGGTAATGCTTTTAATGCCATGCGGCAATGTCTAATGGCCGTGAAGCGTCAACTGAACGCCATTGGAATTAGCAGCGACCTGCGCTGGATCCGTTATGCCTACAAAACTGATGCTGGATCACTTCACGAATTCGATGGTGCAGCACAACTTGCAACGCAAGCGAAAGAACAGGTGCTTGATTTTCTGAAGGGACGAAAGCTGCTGTACGATGAGTGGTTAAGCGTCTGGAAGCATCAAGCCTCGAGTCAAACGTCTAATCATCAACTGGACTTACAGCTTGCCTTTCGCGACTTGCTGCTGCATGGGCAGATCCGGCTGAGAAGTGCTGTGGAGTGGACGAGACAAGGAGGGAAGTCAGATACATTGCTTTGCTTACGCTGCTACGATAAGAAGCTGATTAGGTCAGAGCATTACTGCCCGTATTGTGGCGAGCGTTGCTACTATTGCCATGAGTGCCTGCAAATGGGACGAGCTCGTACATGCAGTGTACTGATCGTTGGGCAGTATCATTCCGTTGTACCTAAAAGTGTCAAGCATACGTCCTCCTCGCCTGAGCGTATGCTGGATCTCGCTGAGTTTGGATTAAGTGATGCGCAGCAGATGGCGACGAAGGAAGCACTCTCGTTCGTGCATGGCAGCATGTCGGCAGATCCCGCGAAACGCAGGCGCCAGACCAGCGGCTGGCTGCCATTTGTTTCCTCGACAACAACGTCCAAGCTGTCACGGCAATTTTTGTTGTGGGCCGTTACAGGAGCGGGTAAAACCGAGATGATTTTTCCACTGGTTGCCTATGTTATACGTCTAGGAGGGCGTGTGCTTCTCGCTACGCCACGCAGAGATGTTGTGCTGGAGCTCTCACCTCGTTTGCACAAAGCCTTTCCTGAGCTGTCTATCGTGACGTTGTACGGCGGTAGTGAACAGCGCTGGGAGTATGGTCAGCTCGTTATTGCCACTACACACCAGCTTATGCGCTTCCAGAAAGCCTTTGACCTTGTAATTATAGATGAGCTAGATGCTTTTCCTTATCATGGCGATGAACGTCTATATCGCGTTGCCGAGCAGTGCAGTACGGAAGAGGGTGTGAGGCTGCTCTTATCAGCAACGCCGCCTGCTTACTTGCAGAGAGAGCTTAACAGAGGACGGCTCGCTTATGTGAAGCTGCCGGTTCGTTATCATCGGCATCCTCTTCCTGTTCCAATTCGCGTAAAAACCCCACTAGTAGCTGAACAGATCAAGCAAGGCGACATTCCATCCTTAGTATATCGAGCCTTAAAGCAATCGCTGCAGGAGGATGCACAAATATTTGTTTTTTTGCAGCGAATCGCTCATACAGAGGCGTATGCTCAGCTGCTTCGAGCACGATTTCCTCATGTTCCGATTGAGGCTACTTCCTCCAAGGACGAGCAGCGCAGTGAAAAAGTAATGGCATTTCGCAAACGAGATATTCGCATTCTTGTAACGACCACGATTCTTGAAAGAGGTGTCACGGTGCCTCGCAGTCATGTTTATATATGTGATGCAGAAGCAGAGTTGTTCGATGAGGCTTCGCTTGTTCAGATGGCCGGTAGAGCCGGGCGCTCAGGCGATGCACCAAACGGCTCCGTCTATTTTCTGTCACAGCAGTGGAACGAATCGCAGCGAAAAGCAATCAAGCAAATCAACAGCATGAATGAGCTAGCCAATAAAATGGGCTACCTGCTGAAGCCCTATATAGGCGCTAAGGGGAGAGGATCGCGTTGAAGCTAAAGGCTTTCGATATGATGCAGTGGCTGCAGCCTAAGCGTGATGTCTGCGTCGTCTGTTCAAAAATGATAGGGCGAGCACGAATACAGGAGGATGTAGATCCATTTCATGTGAAGGAGCTAAACAAACGATTGTGTGCAGATTGCGTAGATCAGATTGCATGGATAAGAAATGTCCAATGCATGCATTGCGGCAGAGCACAGCGCTGTCCTGACTGCTTGATTCGATCGGACTCCGCTCTTTGGATGAATCGAAGTGCAGTTGTCTATCAGTCAGCTATGAAGGAATGGCTTCATCGCTACAAGTTTCAAGGCGATGAGCGGTTGACTCCGATTTTAGGCGCAATGCTGATGCCGGCAGTAGAGCGGCTAAGCGCGCAGCTGATCAGAAAGGAAAACCTGGAGGATCAGTGGAGACGAAGTAAGCTGCCTGCGCTGAAGTGGCTCCAGAAGACAGGCTCCGCTTGCTGGGATGGCGTCACCTCTGTGCCTGTTAGCGAAACGAGATATCGAGAGCGCGGCTTCAATCAAGCGGAGCAGCTTGCACGCATCGTTAGTGAGAAGGCACAGATTCCATATGTAGAGCTACTTGTTCGCAGTACTCACCATGTAGATGCAAGGCAGAGCCATCAAGGGCGTGGCGCTCGCTTTCAAGGCTTGTCCAGTAGGTATCACGTTTCCGTAAGTGCTATTAATACGTGGCTAAGATTGAAACATCGCAACGCGTCGTTAAAGCTGCTGCTAATCGACGATGTCTACACAACTGGAAATACGATACACGCGTGTGCAGATGCAATTGCTGAAGTGTGCCCGTTTCCAGTTACAATAGCCAGTGCAACCTGGGCTAGGTCATAAGTTGCATTATGCTAGGTCCTGAGGATTATTACGAATGGATTACATACATTTTTCACAACTTCGCTAATGAAAAATGATAAAACTTACGATAAACTATTAATAGTAAGTATATCGTAGGTTTAGGGGGTCACTATAGATGAATATAGACAATTGTCCTCGATGCGGAAAAGTGTTCGTGAAGGGCTTTAGAGATGTATGCCCTGCTTGTGTGCGCGAGATTGATAAGGAGTACGAGAAATGCGCAACATATTTGAGAGAAAACCGAGGAGCGTCGATTACAGAGCTGTCTGACGAAACAGGTGTGACCATCAAGCAAATTACTAAATTTATTCGCGAAGGTCGCATTTCATTGATGGATGCTCCAAATCTTGCGTATCCTTGTGAGTCCTGCGGTGTATTAATTCAAAGCAACAACTTATGCGACAGCTGTAGAACACGCTTGGTTAATGCGTCGAAAACTTTACTGAGCGGAGACGCACAATCGCAATCACATAAATCGAGTAATGAAACTGTAAAAGAGGCCTATAAAGGGATAAATCAGTATAAAGATCGTACTTAGCTTGGATTTACTTTAGATTTACTATAAATAAAAAAATCATTGAAGCCGATAATACTATTAGTAGTTATCGGCTTTTTAGTTTGGAAAAAGAGGTGAACATGATGAAAATCAATGACATAAATCGTATAAACGGAATCAATAAGGGTTACCAGCAGCAAGTGGATTATCGCAAGGAGAGCAAGCAGGCCTCCAAGAAAGACGAGGTGCAGATTTCTCAGGCAGCGCAGGAGATGCTGGAGAGCAGCCGCGCAGAAAACACTGAGCGAGCTGAGCATGTGAAGGCGTTGAAGCAAGCTGTGCAATCCGGAACGTACCATGTTGAAGCAGGCAAGCTGGCGGAGAGATTGCTGCCTTTCTTTAAACAATAATGCGCGAGTAATGGAGGATCAAGGATGGAACAGACAACCTTTCAGCAGCTGATTCAACAGCTCAAGCAACTACTTCTTATCTATCGCGCCTTGTTTACACTGGCAGATGAGAAAAAAGCCGCAATTATTGCCAACGATATCGAAGCGATCAATATGATTACGATGAAGGAGTCCAAAGCGCTGAAGCCAGTTCCTGAGCTGGAAAATGGCATTCGTGCTCTTCTCACAAAGCTGCAGCGGGAGCTTGGCTTCAGACCAAAGCTCAAAATGATGCTTTCGGAAATGGTGCAACTGATAATTGATCCTAATCAAAAGCAAGAGCTGTCTGAGCTTCAGTCAGATCTTGCCCAAGTTGCAGATCGGCTAAAAGGAGCTAATGAGCATAATCAGCAGCTGATCCAGCTGTCACTGGATTACGTACATTTCTCACTGGATGTCATATGTGGACCGCCAGAAGACGAAGTCACCTACAAACGGCCGAGCCCTGGTAACGATACACAGAGACGGACAGGCCTATATGATACACGAGCGTAATTAAGCAAACCCATTAGGAGGGCAATTATGGTATCAACTTTTCATGGATTAGAGACGAGCAAGCGCTCTTTGTTAACGCAGTCGACTGCACTTAGTACAGTTGGTCACAATATATCGAATGCATCAACGGTAGGCTATACACGTCAGCGCGTGAATATGACCAACGCTGATCCGGTTTATATGCCGGGCTTTAACCGCGTTCATACGCCTGGTCAAATCGGTACAGGGGTGCAATATGAAAGTGTGACACGTGTTCGTGACAGCTACCTGGATATGCAGTTTCGTCGTGAAAACCAGGACTATGGGTATTATTCTGTTTACAATGCAACGATGGAATCTATTCAGACTATCATTAATGAGCCGTCTGATAGTGGAGTCAGCGCGGTCATGGACAAGTTTTGGAATTCGCTTGAAGTCCTGAATCGCGATGCCAACCTATTAAGTGCTCGCGTCGATTTTATCGGTAATGCCAAAAACCTTGCAGATACATTTAATAAAATTGGCACCTCTCTCAATACGCTTGAAAGCGATATTGCTAGCAATACTACGATCAAGCTGAATCAAGCAAATACAATATTGGATGGCATTGCTCAGCTGAACAATACGATCAGCCGAATCGAAATGCTTGGCGACAACGCCAATGATTATCGTGATCAGCGCGATGTGCTGCTAGACGAGCTCTCAAAGATTGTGGATGTGCAATATGCTGAGGATGCCAACGGCATGGTTAATGTATACAGTGGAGGCATTCAAGTCATTAACGGTGCACAGGTGACGAATCTTACTAATGCGGATGTGCCGAATATTACAGGCGGCGAGATTGCAGGTTACGCCAAATCTTTAGAAGATATACAGCTTGTACGTGATCAGTTAAATGCGATGGTGGATACACTGGTGCGCGGTGAGATCGACATCACGATGCCAAACGGTTATAAAACGTCTAACGATATGATCGCGGAAAATGATGTGGAAGTAACGAATGCAGACGGAACGAAGACAACGTATGCGGCAGGCGATACAATTCCTGCAGGCTCCAACATTACATCAAGCGTAACATTCAAAGTGAATGGCTTCAATGGTGTGCATCAGCTTGGATATTCGTTGAATACGCCTGCCGAAACAGGTATTCCATTTTTCACATCCAAAGATAATACTGTTCCATTTACGATCGATAATTTACAGGTTAATGCAGAAATTTTAGCAGATACGAATAAAGTTGCAGCCTCAGGACAATATGAATTGGGCGGGACAGATGGTACGGATATGCACACGATTAAAGGGAACAGCGATGTAGCGTTTGTATTGTCTAACCTGCGCGATATGAAATTTACTTATCCGGTTGCATTGACAGCACTATCTACAGGTACAACAGATGATTATTTCCGAGCATTTGTTAGTGATCTTGGTACGCGCTCGAGTATAGCGAACACGAATTTCGTAAGAAGCGGGAATCTCACCGATAATGTGGAAATTCGCCGACAATCGGTAAGCGGTGTAAGTATTGACGAAGAGCTGACGGATATGATTCGTTTCCAGCATGCATACAATGCAGCTGCCCGAAATATGACAGTGGTAGATGAGATGTTGGACCGAATAATTAATAGTATGGGGCTAGTTGGCCGCTAGCAGTAGGAGGGATAAAGGATGAGAGTTACAGGTATGATGCAGAACACGCAGCTGCTGCGTAATGTGAGAAATAACAATGCCGATATTTTGACTTGGCAGAATAAGCTGTCAACTGGACAAAAAATTAGCAAGCCCAGTGATGATCCTGTCGGTATTGGTTATCAGATGCGCTATACAACAGAGCTGGCGCGCAATGAGCAATATTTGGCGAATTCCAAAACAGGTTATGGCTGGCTAAGTCAGACTGACTCTGTGCTTCAGCAAGCTAACAGTATATTGCAGCGTCTGAATACGATCACCAACCAAGCTGCTAATGGTACGATTACTCCTGATGTTAGAGAACAAATTCGTCTAGAGGTGCTTCAGCTGCGCGAGCAGATGGTTACAGTCGGCAACAGTACATATGACGGTAGACATATCTTCAACGGACAAAAAACGGATGTTAAGCCATATGATTCTGCAACTGCAGCTGACAATACGACAGATAAAGGGGTTTATTATTTGAACGTGAGCCCATCTGTAACGGTCGCTGTCAGCTTGCCGGGTGAAACGGTATTCGGCGAGTCGGGCGCAGATGATAATATATTCAAGCTGTTTGATGATATCGCTAGGCACCTTGAGAATGATGATCAAGCAGAATTGTCTGCAAGCTTGACTAATATTGGTTCAGCCATTGATCGTATTTCTTTGAATCTTGCCGAGGTGGGTGCAAGAATGAATCGATTTGAGCTAATTGAAAATAGAATTGGCGATGAAAAAGTTAGCTTGACAACGCTACGTTCTTCTGTAGCAGATGTTGATATGGCGGACGCAGTTATTCAACTTCAGCTTCAGCAGAATGTACTGCAAGCGTCATTGTCAGTTGGAGCAAGGGTGCTTCAAACCTCCCTTTTGGATTATATTCGATAATTATTACTTGGTTAGGAGAGCTAGTTTATGAGTGAAAACAACACCACTGTATCAAAATCAACGATTAATAGTGCATTATACGGTGATATACAGCCAGAGCCTCATCAGATCTATACCTTTGAACAAGGGATTGTTGGATTTTCACATTTAAAACAATTTGCTCTACTACCCTATGATGATACGGAATTATTTGTTTTACAGTCATTTAGCGAGGACATTAGTTTAATGCTTATACCAGCTACGCTGGCTGCTAATTCAGAAGGCTTTCGCATTGATGAATTGACGGTTCAGCAATTAGGTGTTCAAGAAGCAAGCGAAATTGTTACGTTCTATATCCTGCGATTTATTGATAATGAGCCATATATTAATCTTAAGGCTCCAATTCTTTTAGTACCCGAACAACGTAACGGCTGCCAGTACGTCATTATGGACGATTCCGTAAGTGTACGTGAGCCATTAGTATTGGCAGGTGATGAATCGTGCTAGTACTAAAGCGAAAAGTTGGAGAAGTTGTAAGAATCGGGAACGATATCGAAGTACATGTACTAGCTGTAGAAGGCGATGTAATCAAGCTAGGCTTTGAGGCTCCCAAGCAGGTTCAGATTTTGCGATCTGAAGTGTACGATGCAATCAAGGCAGAGAACATACAGTCATCTATCTCAACAAGCATGGACGCTAAGGAGATGATGAAGCAGTTGAAAAAGGGAAGTACACCAAAAAAGTGAATATGAAGGGGGAAAATTTGTGTTTGATTCAATCAATCGTATGGATGGAACCACAATTGATTGGAGTCAACTACCTGGCAACAAGAAGACAGCACCTAAAGACTCAGATGTAGCTGCCTCTTATGAAAAAGATCAAGCAAAGCTAATGGAAGACAGTAAGGACAAGCTTTACAAGGAATTGGAGAAGGCGAACAATCAATTCGATGCATTAAACCATTCGCTTCGAATGAAGTTTAATGAAGATGCTGAACAGTTCTACGTGGAAGTGGTTGATGTACAAACAAGAGAAGTTATCGATAGCATACCAGCGGAATACGTGCTTGAACTGGCCGCGAAGCTGAAAGATATGGTTGGATTTTTTATTGATGAGAAGAGATAGAGATAAGGAGGCCTTGATATGGGAATTAGTATAACTGGTTTGTCTGGCTTTGACACAGCGCAAATGGTCAATGATTTGATGGCGCTTGAACGTATTCCTTATAAAAATCTGGAGTCGAAAAAGACTAATCTACGTTCCGAACAAAATGTTTTTCGTAATATTAATACAGCGTTCAGTACATTCAGCACGGCGTTAACTAACTTAAGGTATGCGGCGGATTGGAACAAGCTAAAAGCAACATCCAGTTCAAATGCTGTAAGTGTTAGCTCATCATTGAATGTTACGCCAGCTACATATGATCTTAATGTTAAGCAGCTTGCTACGAAAAACGTTGTGGAAATTGATGCGAGTCATATGCTGGATCAGGTGAATGCAGCAATTGCTGATCCTGCTAAGGAATTAAAAATAGGCAATTATACCTTCACAGAAGATGATCTTAATGCCATCGCTGAGCTTGACGGTGATGAAGCACAATTAAAAAAGCTGGCTCAAATTATTAATTCAAAAACAAATACAGAAGATGGCTCTAATGCCACGGCTTCAGTACTTAAGACGTCATCTGATGGGAATTTTAAGCTTATTCTTAACTCAAAGAATACTGGTGAAGGTCCTGAGAATGCGGTGTCTTTTACTTTAGGTACTACTAATATTATAGATGACTCACATGCTAGTGTCATCAACAAAGCAGGTAAGGATGCCATTGTTGATGTAAATGGGGTTACTGTTACTCGAAGCTCGAACACCTTTAACGACCTAGCAGAAGAGGGTCTTACTTTTACACTGAATAGTGTGGGTGAGTCCAAAGTAACGGTTGGGCAAGATGTTGATGCTATTGTGAAAAATGTGAAGAGCTTTGTAGATGCTTATAATAATCTAATTTCTCTAGTAAAAACGAATCTATCTAAACCTGCAGATGATAGTAAAATGAATCCGTTGCAAGGCGACTCACTACTAAAGAGAATCGACTCGCAGTTGTACTCGATTTTCAATTCAATTGTGGATACTTCTGGCGGCAAGGCATGGATGGAGCAAATTGGTCTGAGCATTGATAAAGGTGTAGGAAAGGCTAGCCTCATGACAGGTAAAATTACCTTTGATGAAGCCGCATTTAAAGATGCTTTAGTAGCTAATCCCCAAAAAGTAATAGATTTATTTGCGAAAAACGAAAGAGCTGCTGATCCTGATAATGGGATCAAAGCAGATCCAGGTGGTATCATTACCCAGTTTACTTCTATTATGAGTAGCTACACTTCTACGGTTAATGGTATGCTTTCTAACAAAATTACGGGTTATGATTCTGAGATTAAAATGATCGATGATCGGCTTGATCATATGGATCGGCGTTTACAGATGACAGAGGCTCGATTAAAGTTGCAATTTAGCACGATGGAGACTATGCTGTCTACGCTGAACAATCAAAAGGATTGGTTAACGTCACAGCTAGAATCGTTAAACAAGTCCAAATAATTCAGTAAAAGTAAGGGGATGGAGTTTAGATGATCTCTAATCTTAATGGTTATCAAGCATATCAAAAGAACAAATATGAGACAGCTTCCCCTCATCGGCTTATTACGATGCTATATGAAGGTGCTATTCGGTTTGCAACTCGTGCGATAAATCAAATAGAACAGAATAATCTTGAGGAAACTAACAATGCGATTAAGAGATTCCAAGACATTATTTATGAACTCATCTCTTGCTTGAATTTTAATGATGGCAAGGAAGTAGCAGTTGGTTTGAATTCCTTATATATGTATGTCATAGAGTTATCGATCAAAGGGAATATTGAACAATCTGCTGAGCCATTGCAGGAGGCGATTGGGATTATTACCGAAATTAAAGCTTCCTGGGAACAGATTGCGAAGGAAGTGAACATAACGAATGTTTGATCATAACGTAATATTATCCTCCTACCAGGCTTTGCATGACTTGTATAATAAGCAATTAGAGCTGGCCGAACAACCACGCTATGATGAGCAAATTGATGACCTGTATACACTGGAGGAATCAAAACGTGAGCTTCAGCTGACTATACAAGAGCAACGGATGATTACATCAGACTATGAAATGTTATCCAGCTTAATAAAGGATGAACTCATGCAAATTATAGAGAGTATACATCGACAGAATGAAAGACTGCAAGCTATTATTGAAGCATGGCACTCAGAAGATTCGCGTTCGATGAAGAAAGTTAACGTTCAGCGAAAGACGCTTCATTCATACGGCGGGCTAAATTCCCATGAAGTTATTTCTTACTATATTGATAGTAAGAAATAACTATTTTTTTTGTAATATACTATAAACTATAATCGAATGTTAGCCGATACATTATATGTAGCCACAAGGATGTGGCGTAATAATAGATCATGGAGGATGATATTATGTTTATTAACACTAACGTAGGTGCTATGAATGCACACCGCAATCTTGGTTTCAACAACACGAACATGAACAAAACGATGGAGAAGCTTTCTTCTGGATACCGTATTAACCGCGCTGCTGATGATGCCGCAGGTCTTGCGATTTCTGAGAAAATGCGTTTCCAAATCAATGGTTTACAACAAGCGCAACGTAACGCACAAGACGGTATCTCTTTGATTCAAACAGCTGAGGGTGCGCTTACTGAAGTTCACTCTATGCTACAACGTTTGAACACTCTTGCTAACCAGGCTGTAAACGGTACGTATCAAAGTGCTGATCGTAGTCAAGTTCAATTGGAAGTAAACGAATTGCTTGCTGAAATCAACAACATTGCAAGTAAAACAACTTTCAATGGAATTAACCTTCTTAATTCTTCTTCTAGCATCAGCTTCCAAATTGGTAGCGAAAGCGGAGACACAATTTCAGTTACAACTGGCAATATGAGCGCTTCTGCTCTTGGAATTGGTAGTATTAGTGTTGGGGATGCAGCGGGTGCAGCTTCTGCAATTGCACTAATCAAGACTGCTATTGATAGTGTGTCTTCTCAACGTGCTACATTTGGTGCTGTACAAAACCGTCTTGAGCATACGATTAACAACCTTGGAGTAAATGCTGAGAACCTATCAGCTGCTCAGTCTCGTATTCGTGATGCAGACATGGCTGCTGAAATGACTAACTTTACAAAAAATCAAATTCTTGTTCAAGCTGGTACTTCTATGCTTGCTCAAGCAAACTCTGTACCGCAAAACGTATTAAAATTGCTAGGTTAAGAGTTAATAAAAAAAGCTGCCCTTGGGCAGCTTTTTTTATTAATATATAGTTTACAGATGTCGATATATATTATAACTAAGTATAAAAATTGATTTTACATTCTGGAGGCAGTTTATGACTGATTTACTGCAAAAAAATCTTATGTATTTATATAGTAATAAGAGAGATACATTTGATCTAATACAAAGGTATTTAGATCAAGTTAACGAAAAAAAAAGTAAGCTTATCATCAACGATGATGGCACAGTTAATTTGACATACACATTAACAGATGGAATAAAAACGCTTTATTCTGATGATCAAAGTGATATAACAAAATGGATTGAAGAGCATAACTATCTTCAAGACGGTCAATATGATGTAGTTATGTATGGACTTGGGTTGACTCAACATTTGGCTAAGTTAATTGAAATTAATTCAAAGTTGAATTTCTTTATTATGGAACCAGAGATTGATATTTTTGTTGAGGCGTTAAAAATAGTGGAAATTGATCAGTTATTGGAGCATCCACAGGTCAAGCAATTGACAATTGGGAATCACCCTATACATTTTAAGTTATTTCATTCGTTGGTTAGTACATACTCTTCTTTAAGTCAAATCGATGTATATATTCCTTATTATGCTCAAATTAATATTGAAGATATGAGAGCATTTTATGAATATAATTATTTGATTCGAGAGTCGAGATTAATAGAGATCGGATTTGAAAAGCAATTTGGTACATTGCCTTATCGTAATAGTATAAATAATATAGAGAAAATGCTTCTTTCTCAACCGATATCAGAGCTGCATAATAAATTTGAGGGATGCACAGCGTTAGTTGTTGGTGGTGGACCTTCTTTAGCAGTAGATGCCGAGGAAATCAAAAAGCATAAAGATAAATTACTAATTATTGCTGCTGGCTCAAGCATTCAATCGCTGTTAACATATGGTATAGAACCACATCTTATGGTATCGATGGATCCGGGCTCAGCCAACGGTAAAGTATATGAAAAAATAGAGTCAAGTGAAATACCATTAGTCTTTGTTCCGCAAATCTATGCGAATATATTAAATATACACCCTAAACACAATTATTATGCCTGGTTTCAAAACGATGTAATAATTAATTATTTGTTTTCAGATATAAAAGTTGATTATAATTTTGTGCCAACAAATTCAGTTTCAGGTACAGCGATACAAGTAGCTAAGTATCTAGGAGCGAACCAAATCTTATTTGCTGGGCAAGATTGTTCGTTTCCTAATAATGAGTTTTATGCTCAAGGGGTAGAGCATGTTAGTGAATCTCAACTGAAAAAGAAGATCGCTAAAGGGAATTTAGAAGTTGAAAATGTAAATGGAACAACAAATTATACTGATATTTCCATGAAGTCTGTACTAGAAAACATTGAGAGACTTATTTCAACAATTGATGATGTTACATTTATTAATACTTCTTCGTTAGGTGCTAAAATTAAAGGTGCCGATTATGTACCTTTTCTAGAGGCAACAAAGAATATCCAATCAAATAACTTTAATTTTAGTGAATTAAGATTATCCTTCAAAAACGAATCAACAACTAATAGCATCACGGTAGAGGGTGCGTTAAGTCGAATACGAAAATTTAAAAGTACATGTGAACAACTTATTGACTATAGTGAAGCATCCTTGAAATTAATAGGTAAGATTGATGAGCAATCAAGAAGACAGCCAGACAAGGCTATGAATACCCTAGCCAAGTTGGAACAACAATTTTCAAAGGTCACTCGTAATGCAATGTTCGAAGATATTATTACGGTGTGGAACAGAGGATTAACTAGAAACTACGATCAACAAGTTATTCGAATTGCAAAAGAGCCTACTATGATAGGTAAAACTAAATTGCTGAATGAAATTGTCGTACCATTCATAGAAGCTATAATTAATTCATTTAGAGAGTTAATAAAGGAGTTTCAACAGTTACAAGAAAAACTAACTCAAATAAAAGAACAGTAAATAGAGAATAATAGAATAGGTGACTACTACTATGATAAATCCATTAAAAAATAAATCAGTGCTTGTAACAGGTGGTACGGGATCCTTTGGCCATAAGTTCGTAAGTAAAGCATTAGAATTAGGGGCAAAGAGAATAATTGTATTTAGTAGGGATGAACTAAAACAATATGAGATGCGCAAGCAGTTTAGTAAGTTTCCACAGTTACGGTTTTTTATTGGAGATGTAAGGGATAAGGAGAGATTGTACCGAGCATTCAATGGCGTGGATATTGTTATTCATGCTGCAGCTATGAAACATGTTGAGGCATGCGAGTACAATCCTTTTGAAGCAATCAAAACTAATATTCACGGTGCACAAAATGTTATTGAAGCAGCAATTGATTGTAATGTAGAGAAAGTAATTGCGTTATCTACAGACAAGGCATGTAGTCCGGTCAATCTTTACGGAGCAACTAAGCTTGCTTCTGATAAGTTGTTTGTTGCAGCTAATTCATATGTTGGGGATAAAACAACAAGCTTTTCTGTAGTCCGTTATGGAAATGTTGTAGGAAGCCGTGGAAGCGTAGTTCCTTATTTTAATAACATAAAACATACAGGAGTACTACCAATTACTGATGAGCGAATGACTAGATTTTGGATTACTTTAGAACAGGGAGTTCAATTTGTACTTGATAGCTTAACCAGAATGCATGGCGGTGAAGTGTTTGTTCCTAAAATCCCAAGTATGAAGGTTGTAGATTTAGCAAAAGCAATTGCTCCTGAATGTAAGATTGATATTATAGGAATTAGGCCTGGTGAAAAGCTTCATGAGACAATGATTACGCCTGATGATGCTAGACACACTGTAGAATTTGATGACTATTATGTTATTGAGCCTGAATTTAATTGGTGGGGAAAAGAGCAACTGGTCAATGGTAGTAAACTGCCGGAAGGCTTTGAATATAATAGTACGATGAATAAACAGTGGTTAACAATAGAGGATTTAAGAAGCTTAGTAATAAACAATGAATTTGATGGTGCTAACAACTAAATTTTAATAATTGGATAGAAGGTTGGAGTTATGGAGAAACTAGCGCTTTTACAGAGGATTAAACACTTGTATGAAAAAGAAAACATAAACATTAGTGAGTACCTAAAAGGGTTAGAGAATCGTAATTACAATACATTAGAAGATATACTTATTAGCTATGATTTCCAAGCTGGTACTTATCTTCAAAGCTATAAAAAAAATCCTATTCCGAAACATAATCAGTTAATTGAAGTGTTACGAATTATGAATGAAGAGCTTGTACCGTGCAATTCTTTACTAGAAGCAGGTATTGGTGACGGAACAAGTTTTATAAATATTCTTAATGGATTAAAGTACAAGCCTAAGCAAGCTCTTGGTTTTGATTTATCATGGTCTAGGGTTAAAGTGGCTAAGGATTTTATACAGAGTGAAGTTGTAAATGCCGAACAAACTAGTTTGTTTGTTGGGAACATATTTGAAATCCCACTAGCAGATAGTAGCATTGATTTAGTTTATACAATTCATGCAGTAGAGCCTAATGGAGGTAAAGAAATAGAAGCAATCTCAGAGTTGCTTCGAGTAACAAAAAAATATTTGGTAATGGTAGAGCCCTATTATGAGGGAGCTCCACCAGAGGCGCAAAAACAAATGGATAGAAAAGGGTATATAAAAGGAATAGAAAAAACAGTAGAGGATCTAGGGTATACCTTTAAGTTGAATACACCTCTGGTCAATGACTTAAATCCTATGAATCCTTGTCATGTATTTGTGATAGAGAAGAATGAAAATGATACGGCTAATTATGAGGAAACTCAATTACGTTGTCCTGTTACAAAAACTGAGTTAATGAATAGTGATGGGTGCTACTTTTCCAAAGGAAGTTTATTAGCATATCCCATTATTGCTGATATACCTTGTTTAACGTCTAGTAACGCTATTATAGCTTCTAAAATGAATACGAATTAAACGTATACGGCAATCAAGAACATTTCTTATTTTAAATTACTTCGAGCCATGATCAATCTTGATGATTTCTTAATATGGATTAATTTCTTTTTTGAAAATAAGATAAAGTTAAATGAGGAATGAGTAGATGAAGATAGCAATTCTCACTTTAAACGGTTATGAAAACTATGGAAATAGACTGCAAAATTATGCTCTAGAAAGAATTTTGTCTCAATTCGGAGAAGTAGTCACACTTTTTCAACATAGGGGAAATTATGCTATCAACCAAAAAAATTTCCTGAGCTTATATAATCAATTCTCGTATAAATCAAAAGCAGAATTACTAGATACTATAAAGAAAGAAATAGTAATAAAAGATGGTGCTGATGCTAAAATAACAAGATTCCTTAACTTTAAGGTTTTTAGTGAAAAACACTTAAATGAAGTTTATTATTTAATAAATGAAGATATGGTTTTGGAGAATATATATAGTGACTTTGATTACTTTGTAGTAGGAAGTGATCAAGTTTGGAATCCTGTATGGCAAAAAGGAAATTATAATTGTCTATTACCTTTTGATACAAAAGCTAAAAAAATTAGTATCTCGGCAAGCTTTGGAGTTGATAACTTAGGGGACAAGAAAGACTGGTATAAACAGTACTTGTCTTTATTTGATTATATTACAGTGAGAGAATATAAAGGCATAGAAATTTTAGCGGGCTTAGGTATTGAATCGGAGCTTTGCCTAGATCCAACATTACTATTACCAACTGAACACTGGAAAAGTAAATTGCTTGATGTTGTTGAAGATAAAAAGTACATAATATTGTATTTTTTGGGAGGAGTACAAGCTGATAGTCTTGTTGAATTAATTAGTCAAATCAATAAAAATAATGAATATAAAATAATAAATTTTAATGATATTAAAGATAGTGTCTATTATTCAATGGATCCTTTTCAATTCATTAGCTATATAAACTCTGCTGAATTAATATTAACAGATTCGTTTCACGGGTTGGTATTCGCTAATATATTTAATACTCCATATATAATCTTTGAAAGAAGTTCTAGTCTACCTAACATGAACAGTAGGATCGAGACAATGGATATCCTATTTAATGTGGGTACAAGAAAGTATGAAAACATAAAACATGATATTGAACAAGTTTTTAATGCCGATTTTAATAATTTTAATGTAAATATCGAGCCAATTAGATTAAACTCTTACCAAAAAATTAAACTTATGCTAGGAGAGAAGTAGATGGATGAAAACGAATTGCGATTGTTATCCACAGAGGAAAGGCGTAAATATTATTTCGAGAAAAACTATAGATATGATGCAAATTTATATTATAGATACTCTGGTACAGTTAATTCTAAGTTTACAAAGGAAGCGCATAAGTCAGAACTAATATTTTATTACCATAAAATTGAGAAAGGTTTATCTTTAAAAAACATAAGACCTTTCTTCGGAGTAAATGCTGTTGATTATTTAATCGACTCATTATATCAATATGTAGAAAAGTACGGATTTGATCATATTGCAGGAATTGCATATGGGAATATAAAAAAATATTTCGATTTCCATAAAAACTTAGATGATAATGGATTATTATTGCCTCTAAAAGATAAATTTAATAAATTAATTGGTACTAAAGTTGATATTAATATTATTTCGGAGCGTGATTACGGGATAAACATTATCAAAAAGTCTGATGTTCAAATTGAAAATAACTTCAAAGAACTATGTTTTAGTAGACACACTATTAGACAGTTTACAGAAGAAAATGTAGAATTAGAAACTATTTACAAAGCAGTTGAAATTGCGCAAACAACTCCTTCAGTATGTAACAGACAAGCAAGCCGTATACATATTATAGAGGATAAAAAAATTATGGAAGACGCTTTAAGATTTCAAAACGGAAATACAGGATTTGAAAATGATATCAATAAGTTATTAGTTGTAACTTCAGAATTAAATGATTTTAAAACGTCTAATGAACGGAACCAACCATATATTGATGGTGGAATGTATGCAATGACTTTAATTTATGCTTTACACTCATTGGGGTTAGGAACATGTCCTTTGAATTTAGCTCTAGATTCTGATCTTGACATGGAGTTAAAAAAAGAAATTGATATCCCAGAGAACCAGGTGCTAATCATGATGATTGCCCTAGGTCATATACCTGAAAAGTTACCTGTTGCAGCATCAAAAAAGCTAGCTATTGAAGAGGTAGTGCGAGTAGTTAACTGATGATTTACTTGTTGAGGTATGAACAAGCTAATATTACAATCAATACACAAGTTTTTAGCGACTTATTATTAAGGCAGGTGGCATTATGAAGGTAACCGCTCTATTAAGTACTTTTAATAATGAAAAGTATATCAATCAGACAATTGACTCTGTATTATCTCAAAGTTATGAGGATTTTGAATTTATCATTGTAAATGATGGATCAACTGATGCTACTAAAGAACTAATACAACAATACAAAGACGACCGTATCCGGTTAATTAATCTTCCTGACAATGTTGGTATCGCTAGGGCACTGAATATGGGAATTCAATACTGTCAAGGAAAGTATGTGATTAAGATTGATGGAGATGATATACAGCACCCTGATCGTTTTTATCACCAAATCAAGTTCATGGAAGAGAATCCAGAACTTTCACTAAGCAAGTGTAAATTTGAATATTTCCCAGACAACAAAGAAATTGAAAATTCTCTACGTTTCGCAAACCTGATAAGGTATAACCAATTTCATAAAAATTTTCCTAGTGATTCACAAGAAATTTCTAAGTGGATTAAGTTATACTGTTGCATTGTTCATTCGGCAATGATTATCAAAACAGATGTATTAAAACGATATATGTATAGGGATTTTGTAGTAGGTGAAGATTATGATTTATTCTTACGCCTAGATCAAGAAGGACATTTAATGGGACATTTAGAAGAATGTTTATTGAGGGTGAGGGTATCTGATCGTTCTATTACAGCTAATTTTTCTGCAGACTTTTTCAATATTATTGGTTATCAAATAAAACAGCCTGCTTTAGAAAAGTTCAAACAAAACCAAAACATTTATATTTGGGGAACTGGTAACTATGGCAGAGAACTAATAAATTTATTAGAAAGTAAGGATTGGAAAATTGATGGTTTTATTGATTCCTTTATCAAAGAAGATACTAAGTTAAACGATAAGCCTATAATCAATCCTGAAATGCTTAGAAATCAAAATCAAATTAAGATAATAATCGCATCTTCAACAGGTTTTTTTGAAATAATTGATTTCTTGGAGAATATAGGTTATGTTTCAGGAGAAGATTTCACAATGATACGGTAAAGGAATGAAATAATGTCAAAACCGATAGATTTTGTAGTTCTTTGGGTGGATAATAATGATCCTACTTGGCAAGTAGATAGAGCTAAATATTTGACCTCAAGTGAAACAGAATACACAAGTGGTGAAGCCCGTTATCGTGATTGGGATACACTGAAATATTGGTTTCGCGGGATAGAAAAATATACTCCTTGGGTTAACAAGGTTCACTTTGTAACATATGGTCATTTACCAAGTTGGCTTGATACAACTCATCCCAAGCTTAATATTGTAACGCATGATCATTATATTGATAAAAAGTATTTACCTACATTTAGTGCGAACCCAATTGAGATAAACATTCACCGAATACCTAATCTATCAGAGCAATTTGTTTTCTTTAACGATGATATGTTTATGATCAATAAAATGAATAAAGAAGATTTTTTTGTTAATGGTTTGCCTTGTGATGAGGCTGTCTTCGGACACCCATTAGCGTATAATTATGCTGATGATTTTTACCATTATATTATGAATTGTATTGCACTAATTAATGAGAAGTTTATTTTTTCGAACCAAGTAAACCGTCATTACAAGAAATTTATGAATGAAATATATATGGACCAACTTATTACAAATGAATTTTACACAAAATTAAAGTGCTTTTCAGGATTTTATACTATTCATCTTCCTCAATGTTTTCTAAAATCAACGTTTCATGAGGTATGGGAAACTTATTCAGATATATTAGAAAAAACGTCAATGAATAAGTTTAGAGGAGTAAAAGATGTTACTTCATATCTAATGAGGTATTGGCAATTAATGTCTGGAAACTTCCATCCTACTTATTGGAGAAAAAAAGGTTGGGCGTTTAGTGTATCGCAGGACGTAAATAGAATTACTGATTTTATACGGAACCAAGAAAGACCTATGATTTGTGTGAATGATTCTGTAGATGTATTAGATTTCGAACTAACTAAAAGTTCAATTATAGACGCTTTTCAGTTTATATTACCTGAGAAGTCAAACTTTGAAATATGAGGTAAAGTTATGATACCTATCACTGTTGTTATCCCTGCATATAATGCAGAGCTTTTTATTGAAAAATGTATAGCTACTGTATTGCAGCAGACATATCAGGTACAACAAGTCATAGTAATTAATGATGGATCAATTGATCAAACATCTTTCATTGTTCAGGAAATATCTCAAAAAAACCCTAAAGTTATATTATTAAATCAAAGTAATTCTGGAGTATCAATTGCAAGAAATAGAGGGATCAATGAGTCAAGTTCGGAATGGATATTATTGTTAGATGCTGATGATGAAATCGATCATGAATTAGTCCAAGAACATTGTAAGTACTTACAAAGATACGGCCATAAAGATCAGTTAGCAATGATTTATACTGGGTATCAGCAAATTGATGACAATTCATCTCTATTAGACCTGACTTTTCACGGATACTCTTTAGAGAAAGAGAATGGTGTATGTGATATTTTCTTAAGAAATCCTATTATATCGCCTTCTGGAGTATTGTTATCTCGAAAAAAAAGTATTGAAGTGGGGTTATTTAATACAGACTTAAGATATGATGAAGATGTAGATTTATGGATTAGATTATCTGAGAAATATGATATCGGCTATATCGATAAGCCTCTTTCTCGAATTCGAAGGCATTCTAATAATACAACTAAATCAGTATCTGCTTCATTAGCAGCAGAAAAACACTTAATAAGCCAATATGGAATAGAACGTATTAAGCAAAGGTTTCTATCTAGAAATAGATCGCCGGAAGAGAATTTGATTGATTTTAGCTCAATATTAATGAAACTACAAATGTATAATGAATGTGAATCACATCTGAAATCTGTTGAGATTCATCCTGAAGATCACAATTATTGTAACTATCTATTTCTATATTCTGTTTGTATGTTAAAGCTTGAAAGCTATGAAAGTGCTAGAAAGTACTTACAAGCTCTGTTGGAACATCAACCTACGAATGGCGCATGTTTGAATAATATGGGTGTTCTATATGCTATAAATAATGATTTTAATTCTGCAAAGAAGGTTATGCAATTAGCTCTCATGCATTATCCTAATTACCTGGATGTACAATATAATATCAGACTAGTTAATCAAGAAAATAATTGTCCTAGTTCTTACAAATTCACCCTACGGCAATTAAGACCTGTATTAATAAACTATGCTTCTCATTAATTTATATAGAGAAGGGAGTCTAGCCATTGCTACAACAAAAAACTGCCTTCATTACAGGCGCTTCACGAGGGATTGGACGTGAAACGGCAATACAATTTGCCCGAAGCGGGGCCGTGCTTGTATTGAATGGACAAAATAAGCAGGCTCTTGAAAAGCTGCAAGCTGAGATTACGGATCAATTCCAAACAGACGTTCATCTACTTCCCTATGATGTACGCGATAAGGACGCGATAAAAAACGCCTTTCAATGGATAAAAAAGAACCTGGGCAGACTTGATGTGCTGGTTAACAACGCTGGTATTCTAGACGACGCATTGCTAGGTATGATTAATGAGCCGCAAATGAACAACACCTTTTCTGTTAATATCGAAGCAGTCATTTATCACATGCAATATGCTTCCCGCCTTATGACGCGACAAAAACAAGGCTCCATTATTAACGTAAGTTCGATCATCGGCAGAACAGGCAATGAAGGCCAGGTTGTATATTCCGCGAGTAAATCAGCTGTAATAGGAGCCACCTATTCAGCTTCCAAAGAACTAGGTCCATACAATATTCGAGTCAATGCAGTAGCCCCCGGCTTTATTGATACCGATATGACTAAACAGCTGTCTGAGGAAAAGTATGGGCAGCGATTAACTGAAATTAAAATGAATCGTATCGGCAAACCAGAAGAAGTGGCTAATGTGATTCTATTCCTAGCTTCTGATTTGTCTTCATATGTTACTGGACAAGTCATTGGAGTGGATGGCGGGATGGTTATATAAGTAAATTGGTGGTGAAGCAGTGATTAGCTTTAAGCAGTTGTGCGAGAAAGACTTGGAACAAGTGCTAGAATGGCGTACGAGCGAGCATGTTACACAATATATGTACACCGATATAGAAAAGAATATCGACAAGCAGAGGGAATGGTTTGGAAAAGTTTCCTCCGATCATACACAGTTCTATTGGATCATCCAGTATAACAATATTAATATTGGCTTAATTTCCCTCAATCAACTTGATCATCATAACATGAAGGCGACCTTTGGCTACTATTTAGGTGATCTAAGATATACGATGATAGCTGGGCGTATTCATCCTTACTTTTATAATTTCGCATTTCATCAGCTAGGCCTCCATAAGCTGTATGCAGAGGTAATGGATGGCAATGAAGGTATGATGAAAATGCATCTGCATTATGGCTTTTCACATGTTGCCACCTTTAAGGAGCACATTTACAAGGGTGGACGCTTCCATGATGTACATTATTTTGAGCTGGTGGCATCAACATGGCAAGAACTAAAAAAATTTCATAGATTTACCGCCAACTTTGCTATGGAGTAAATCTAAAACTAGAATACGCATTAGCCGATAAATGTATTATACGTATGAAGTTAGGTGGTTAAGTCGATGAACAATGAACAAAAATTGCGTGAAATCTTTGCTTCCGCATTGCAAATCAGTATAGATCGAGTAACAGATGATTTAACATACAATACAATTCCTGAATGGGATTCTATTGCTCATATGACGTTAATATCTGAAATTGACAATGAGTTTGACACCATGCTGGATACGGATGATGTACTTGACATGAGTTCATTCGCCAAAGCCAAGGAAATACTAGTTAAATATGATGTGCAGTTCTAGATATTCGGGGTGTGGTGTATATACCACGCCCTATTCTTTTACAGCTTATGGAGGGAGAGCAGGATGTTTTTCGACATACAACATATTCATTCGCAGCAATTAGCAATCATTACCCCACAGCAATCCTATGCCTATGCAGAGCTGCAAGATTTGACGAATCGTTATCGACTCAAGTCCTCCATCAAGGAGCTGGTACTTTTGCTTTGCGATAATACAATAGATATTATTGCTGCATATGTAGCGGCGCTACAATCCAATCATGCGGTGATGCTGCTCAGTTCATCTACGAATGAAGGGCTCTTGCAGCAGATTGTATCAACTTATCAGCCTAGATGGATAATTACGATAAAGGAATTTGCGTTTCTCGGGTATGAAAAACAGGGTGAGATGTTGGAGAGACAACAAGCTATCTCAATGAATCTCCATCCAGAACTCGCCGTGTTGCTCAGCACATCTGGCACGACAGGCAGCAGCAAGTTTGTACGGCTGTCCTATGCCAATCTTCAATCGAATGCTGAAGCGATCGTCCAGTATCTTGAGCTAGATAAGAATGAGCGAGGCATCTTAAACCTTCCACTTTCTTACTCATATGGCATGTCGATCTTAAATAGTCACTTACAGGTTGGTGCTACGGTACTACTGACGGAGGATAGTGTAGTTGCAAAGCCATTCTGGAGCTTTGTTGAACAATATAAAGCAACCTCTCTCCCAGGTGTTCCCTTCACCTATCAAATGCTGCAGCGTATCGGCTTCTTGAAGATGGAATTGCCTCATCTTAAAACGTTAACGCAAGCTGGGGGACGTTTGGATGAGCGCCTTGTACGCTTGTTTGGCAAATATGCGCAAGAAACAAATAAACGTTTTTTTGTAATGTATGGGCAGACGGAAGCTACGCCTCGCATTTCTTACGTGCCCAGCAGCAGGGTGCTGGATAAGCCTGGTTCGATTGGCGTTGCGGTTCCTGGGGGAGAGCTTATGCTTGATTCAGAAACAGGGGAACTGGTCTATCGTGGTCGTAACGTTATGATGGGCTATGCAGAATCTGTAGAAGATTTGGTCAAGGGAGACGAATGCCATGGTGTACTTCGCACAGGAGACGCAGCAGTTATGGACGAAGAGGGCTTTTTTTCGATTACAGGTCGCATGAAACGTTTCATTAAGCTTTTTGGACTGCGCATCAACTTGGATGAGGTAGAAAAAAAGCTGGAAGCTGTTTTGCAGCAGCCAATAGCATGTGCTGGTACTGATGATCGACTAGTGATAGCTGTAGAAGAGGCTGAGCTAGTTGATGCAATTAAGCATCAAATTGATGCGCTATATAAGCTACATCGATCATCTTATAAGGTTGTAGTGCTGTCAGAGCTACCACGAATGTCAAACGGCAAAATAAATTATCAGGCGCTAAAGGATGAATAATGATGACTAATCCTTATACACTGGTCAGTGATCAAAAACAGAATCTACTTCTGGAAGGACTCAATGAATTGACAAAGCATCATATTGAGCAGTGCGCGCTGTATCGCTCAATGATTGAAAAGTCTAGTCTACCGTCTAACAGTAATCGGCTTGAGGCAGTGCCTTACTTACCTGTTCAATTGTTCAAAATGATGGATTTGACTTCTATCCCTAAATCAGATGTTGTTAAAACGTTAACCTCTAGTGGAACAACAGGACAGCAAGTATCTAAAATTTATTTGGATAAAGAAACGGCAGCCGCTCAATCCAGAGCCCTTGTCGATGTAATGAAGCCATTACTCGGTTCACAGCGCTTACCTATGATTATCTTTGATACCAAGTCGGTGCTGAAGGATCGTCGTTCTTTTAGTGCTAGAGGAGCGGGTATATTAGGGTTCGCTAATTTTGGCAGACACCACTTTTATGCAATGTTTGATGATATGACCGTAGATTGGGATGGACTAGAGGATTTCTTGCTTGAGCACCGAAACTCAAAAATCTTATTATTCGGATTTACTTATATGGTTTGGAAGCATGTGTATCAGGAAGCAAAACGGAGTGGCAAAACTCTAGACTTTGGAGATAGCATACTGATTCATGGCGGTGGATGGAAAAAGCTGCAGGATGAAGCAGTTGATTCTACAACCTTTAAATCAGAGCTCAAGCGAGTGCTTGGCATTCAGAAGGTGCACAACTATTATGGTATGGTCGAGCAGGTCGGCTCGATTTTTGTAGAGTGTAAGCAAGGACATCTGCACACCCCACATTTCGCAGATGTGATCGTGCGAGATTCGTTAAGCTTTAAGCCGTTGCCCTACGGGCAGCAAGGCTTGATTCAGGTTCAGAGCCTACTGCCTCGAAGCTATCCAGGACATAGCTTATTAACCGAGGACCTGGGTACGATTCATGGAGAAGACGATTGTCCTTGCGGATGGAAAGGGAAGTACTTCACGGTGGCAGGAAGAATCCCTAAGGCAGAGCTAAGAGGCTGTAGTGATACGTATGGCTTTGGACAAGGGGGGAGCAACTCTTGAAATTTTATTTACCAGCCCAGAACGGCGAGACGGTACTAAAGCATTTATCGGAAGTGCCAACTTTAACGCCATTTCATGAGACTGTTCTTTCCTTTATCCAAGCTTTGTCCAAGCGATTTGTTCAGCTTCGTCAATATCCAGAAGCAGTAGCACTTGGATTTTGGATGAGAAAGGCCAATATTGCAGCGTTGCAGCAGCAATGGGAGCAAGTCACAGGACAATGCGTGATTAAGGCGAGAGGAACAGTGTTTCATATTGCGCCTTCTAATGTCGATACAATCTTTGTCTACTCGTGGATTTTATCCTTATTAGCTGGCAATCGAAATATGATTCGTGTATCGAGTAAACAGCAAGCGCAGCAGAACATTCTTCTGCAAGCAATTGTAGATGAGCTGTCTAATCCACATTTTCAAGAGCTGGCTGAGCGTAATGTTGTATTTACATACGAGCATCATGATCAGACAACAGCAGAGCTGAGTATGCTTAGCCATGTGCGAGTTGTTTGGGGCGGGGATGAAACAGTAGATGCTATACGCCGCGTACCGCTAGCGCCGATGGCAAGTGAGCTTGTATTTCCGGATCGGTTTTCTATGTCGCTTATTCATGCACAAGCGATGGACATGCTTAATGATCAAGCGCTGCAACAGCTTGCAGAGCAGTTTTACAACGATGCTTACTGGTTTGACCAGCTCGCCTGCTCATCTCCAAGATTAGTGGTGTGGGAAGGTAAGGCTGATCAGATTGAACGTGCGCAAATGAGATTTTGGCAAATGCTTGAGCAGGTTATTCGCTCTAAAACAATAGAGCTGGCTCCAGCTGTACAAGTTCAAAAGCTGACAACATCCATGCTGCTGGCTTCGCAAAATGATACGATAAAAGCTAGTCATGGTATGTGGTATTCACGTGTTCTAGTCGACCAGCTAGGTGATGACATTCGAGAACGTCATTGCGGAGGTGGATTTTTTGTTGAGAAGCTTATTCGGGATCTATCCGAGCTGTCTCGTATTATCGTCGATAAGGATCAAACGTTAACTTATTTTGGTTA
Source organism: Paenibacillus septentrionalis (assembly GCF_042659865.1). Lineage (NCBI taxonomy): Bacteria > Bacillati > Bacillota > Bacilli > Caryophanales > Paenibacillaceae > Paenibacillus > Paenibacillus septentrionalis. The sequence continues at coordinate 50,439 of NZ_JBHSTE010000008.1, read as the reverse complement.
CAGCAAGGATCAATTGCTTCAACTGATTAATCAAATTGGCTCGCGTGGCATTGATCGTGTAGTGCCAATCGGCAAGGCGCTCGACTTTCAGGAGACCTGGGATGGACAAAGCTTTTTGCGTTCATTTACGAGAGAAATTGTTATTATATAATGAGGTTGCACACAGCAAGATAGAAAGGAAGCTGGCTGATGAAAACAATTGTAATTATACAGGCTAGAATGGGATCCTCACGGCTTCCAGGGAAAATCCTCATGCCGCTCGGCAGCCACAACAATTTGTATTATGTAACGGCTCGCTGTAGAAGCATAGCGGGAGTAGATGAAGTAATAGTCGCAACCTCTACCCTACCGCAGGACGATGCCGTGGAGCAGTGGTGCAGTGAGCATCAGATCCTATGCTTTCGTGGATCAGAAGAGGATGTGCTTAGCCGTTATATAGAAGCGGCTAAGCTTTATGAGCCTGCTTTTGTTGTTCGTGTAACCGCTGATTGTCCATTTGTCGATGTGGAAATGGCACAGGATATGATTCAATTCATCAAGGAAAAGCGGGTTGACATTGTAGATTTGGGAGCTGAGCTGCCAAGAGGCTTGGCAGTTGAGGTGGTCTCATATTCTGCGTTGCAGTATATCAATGAACATGGCAAGAAGCTTCGTCATCGCGAGCATGTTACGTACTATGCATATGAATTTAAAGAGCGATTTTCAAGAGTCGTCTATCAACCTCCTGCTAATCGTCTTCATCCAGCGCTTCGCATCACGCTGGATACGCAAGAGGACTACCGTGTTATTAGCGATATTGCCAAGCATTTCGATGACCCGCTTGTGCCAAGCTCAACCGTCATTGAGTATTTATTGGATCATCCAGAGGTAGCAGGCATTAACGCACATGTGGAGCAAAAGCCAGTTGTATGATGCGCATATTGATTCGTGCGGATGCATCAACTGTTATTGGTAGTGGGCATGTGATGCGATGTCTAACCATTGCAAATAATTTTAGGAGATTAGGTCATCAAGTTGTTTTTTGGATGAGTGAATTGCCTGGTCATCTCATTGATCTCGTAATCAGTAAAGGGTTTTCCGTTACACAAACAGTAATGAAGGCTGATTTACTTATAGTGGATCATTATCAATTTGGCGTTGAGTGGGAAACGGAAATGCGTGCATGGGCCAAAAAAATTATTGTGATTGATGATTTGGCAAATCGTCGTCATGATTGTGACTTGTTGCTCGATCAGAACGTTGTTCCGAACTATGAGCATCGCTATGATGCACTAGTCCCTGCACAATGTCGCAAACTTTTGGGACCGACTTATTTAATCATGCGGGACGAGTTTGTTGCTGCTCGAGGAAAATCACGCAATAGAAGTGGTAAAGTTGAACGGTTACTCGTTTTTATGGGTGGAAGCGATCCGACTGATGAAACGACAAAGGTACTGCAAGCGTTGCAGCACACGAACACATCATTTAAGCATGTTGATGTCGTCGTTGGCAATAGTTGCGTCAAGCGTGATGACATTAAACGATTATGCGAAGATATGCAGCTGCATTACTATTGTCAAATTGATTATATGGCGGAGCTGATGCGTCTGGCTGATTTTTCAATTGGTGCGGGCGGGTCATCGATGTGGGAACGCTGCTATGTTGGACTTCCCTCGGCGAGCACAGTCGTTGCTGAGAATCAACGGTTGTCCACGAACACAGCAGAGGAGCTCAATGCTATTATTCAAATAGGCTGGCATGTAGACGTGTCGTCAACACATTACTTACAGCTGCTGGACAAGCTGCCAGCTATGAGCGAGCAATTAATGGCAATGAGCGAGCAAGGCTATAAAATTACCGAAAGCCAAGACGGCCCTAATGCTTGGCTGCAAGAAATGGTGGGGTTATTATCATGATCAAAATTGGCCACAAGGAAATTGGCAGCCATACGAAGCCTTTTATTATAGCGGAAATGTCAGGCAATCATAATCAATCACTAGAGCGTGCACTTCATTTGGTAGAATTAGCAGCTGAAGCGGGTGTGGATGCTGTCAAGCTGCAAACGTACACGCCAGATACGATTACACTGGATGTGCATACTGGAGAATTTTTCATCTCGAATCAAGACGACCTGTGGAAGGGTCAATCCTTGTATGAGCTATATCAGAAGGCGTATACGCCTTGGGAGTGGCATCAAGCGATATTCGACAAGTGCAAGGAGCTCGGTTTGCTGGCGTTCAGCTCACCCTTTGATGAAACAGCAGTTGATTTCCTTGAAACGTTGGATGTGCCCGCATATAAGATTGCTTCGTTTGAAAATGTGGATATCCCATTAATTCGCAAGGTTGCAAAAACAGGGAAGCCGATCATTATATCTACGGGAATGGCAACAGCAGCGGAGCTTGATGAAGCAGTTCGTACCGTTAGAGCAGAAGGTAATAATCAGCTTGTGCTCTTAAAATGTACAAGCACGTATCCAGCTTCTCCAGAAAACTCTAACCTGGCTACGATTCCGCATATGAAGGAGATGTTTCAAACGCAAATCGGATTGTCTGATCACACGATGGGAATCGGAGTAGCGGTAGCTGCAGTAACATTAGGTGCGACTGTTATTGAAAAACACTTTACGACCTCGCGTGCAGAAGGTGGAGTGGATGCTGCATTCTCGATGGAGCCGCATGAATTGAAAGCTCTTGTAGAGGAAACTGAGCGTGCATGGTTAAGTATTGGACATATTCAATACGGTCCAACTGAAGCCGAGCTACCATCCGTGAAAAATAGAAGATCGCTTTATATTGGTGAGGACATGAAGGCAGGAGATCTATTGACGGAGCAAAATCTGCGCAATGTTCGCCCAGGCTTAGGGCTAGAAACGAAGTACTATGAATTAGTGCTAGGGAAAGCCATCAAGAAAGATGTGAAGAAAGGAACAGCGCTTAGCTGGGACTTATTGCTATGACAGGTCGGGAACAATTTTTACCTTACGGGCAGCAGTGGATCGAAGAGGATGATATAGCGACAGTTATAGAGACGCTTCAATCTCCTTACTTGACAACTGGGCCTAAAATCGCACAATTCGAGCAGCGTGTTGCTGATTATGTAGGCGTGAAATATGCAGTTGCCTTTTCGAACGGTACTGCTGCTTTGCATGGCGCTTGCTATGCAGCAGGTATAACGGAACGAGATGAAGTGATTACATCACCGATTACATTTGCTGCTAGTGCTAACTGTGCGCGCTATTTTGGGGCGAAGATTGTATTTTCCGATATCGACGAAAGAACCTATAATCTCGATCCCGAGCAGCTGCGACGAGTGATTACTCCTCATACGAAAGCGGTCATACCTGTTGATTTTACCGGTCAGCCGTGTGATATTGACTCAATTATGGAGGTGGCCCAACAATATAATCTCGTTGTCATTCAAGATGGCGCACATTCATTAGGCGCGAGCTATAAAGGAAAAAAAGTTGGCTCTCAAGCAGACATGACGATGTTCAGCTTCCATCCCGTTAAGCCAGTCACAACGGCTGAGGGCGGTGTCATCGTTACGAACAATCAAGCGTACTATGAGAAGCTTAAGCTGTTTAGATCACACGGTATTACAACCACCTCATATGCACAGGAGCAAGGGGACTGGTACTACGAAATGGTCGATCTTGGCTATAACTATCGCATGACAGATATTCAAGCTGCACTTGGACTATCACAAATGTCTAAGCTGAATCGGTTTATATCGCGCAGGCAAGCATTGGCTTCACTCTATACAAAGCTATTACAGGATGTAACAGGATTCCGTACGCCATATCAATTGCCGGAGACGGAGTCAGGCTGGCATTTATATTCTATACAGCTAGATCAGCAGCAGCTTACCAAATCGCGCAAGCAGGTTTTTGAAGAAATGCGAGCTGCCAATATCGGTGTGCATGTACACTATATCCCGGTATACTGGTTTCCGTATTATCAGCAATTAGGGTATGAAAAAGGAATTTGCCCTGTTGCTGAGCAGTGGTATGAGGGAGCACTGACGCTGCCGTTATTCCCTAAAATGACAGATGAAGACGTAGTCGACGTTGTAAATGCGTTGAAACATATTATACGTTAGGAAGATATATTATGAATGAACTTCAGGAAATGAATACGTTATTCGATCGGTTGTTTCCGCTACTTCGCAGCATTACAGGTGAAGGATTGCGCGAGACACTTTCTATCCTTGGCGAATATATGCCGCTTGAGGTAGAGAGTGTTGCCTCAGGGACAAAGGTATACGACTGGACAATTCCGAAGGAATGGATTTTAAGAGAAGCGTGGATTAAGGATGGGAATGGTCAAGACATTATCAATGTCAGCCAGTGTAATCTTCACGTATTAAACTATAGTGAACCGATTGATCAATGGCTAAGCCTGGAAGAATTAAAGCAGCATGTCTATACAATTCCACATTTGCCAACAGCTATCCCTTATGTAACGTCCTATTACAAGGAGCGCTGGGGATTTTGCATGTCCCATGAGCAGCTGTCTTCATTACCAGAAGGCAACTATCATGTGTATATTGATAGCGAGAAGATAGACGGTTCACTTCATTATGGACAGGCTATACTACCAGGCCGTACAAGCAAAGAAATACTAATCTCAACCTATGTTTGCCATCCATCTATGGCTAATAATGAGTTAAGTGGCCCAGTTGTAGCAACTTTTCTATACAGTCGAATTAAAAATTGGCCAGATCGTGAGTTCACCTATCGGTTTGTTTTTCATCCTGAAACGATTGGTTCGATTGCTTTCTTGCATGCATATGGAGAGCATTTGAAAAAGCATGTGTATTCGGGCTGTGTATTGACCTGCTTAGGCGGCAAAGACAAGCCTTTGAACTATAAGAAAGCTAGAGATAATCAGGCACCACTTAACGAGCTGGTAGAGTACTTGGTTTCGCATGAGAAACGAGATTATAACATTAGAGAGTTCACGCCGTTATATGGATCAGATGAACGTCAATTTTGTTCACCTGGGTTTAACCTGCCGATTGGACAGTTCTCGCGTATGGTATACGGGCAATATCAGGGGTATCACAATTCGCTCGATACGAAGGAAGTTATGACAATTGAGGCGCTGTTGCAAAGCGTAGATGAAATAGAAGCGATCCTTCGACTGCAAGAGTTGAACGGTGTATACGTTAATCTCAAACCATATGGTGAGCCGATGCTTAGCCAATATGATCTATATCCTGATATTAATTCGCCTACTAGCTGGAAGGATACAAGCAAACTGGTGATAGATAACCGACAGATGCTGAATCAAATATTGATGACGCTGAACTATTCAGATGGCGAGCATACGTTAATTGATATTGCTAGAAAGCAAAACTATCCGCTTTATCACTATGAGGCAAGTATAAACAGGCTTCAAGAAGTAGGTTTGCTTAAAGGACCAATACGAGAGAAGAGGGGGAGTCAAGCATGAGGATTGTTATTATGATGGGATCACATCCGAGACACAATTATGTAGCTGAACAGCTTATTCAAACAGGAAAAGTAGTTGGTTATTTAGTAGAGAAGAGAGAAAGCTTTGTTCCAGCTCCCCCAAAGCATTTGGCTGAACAGGATAAAGCTAACTTTATTCGTCATTTCAATGATCGTGATCAATCGGAGAGGGCTATGTTTCCTGCTTCGATTCATATTCCTGACTCTGTTTCCGTAAGACATGTAACGATTGATCAGTTGAATAGTCAGGAAACGATAGAGTGGTTACAATCATTACAAGCTGATGTATTGATTAGCTACGGGGTCCACAAGTTAAGCCGAGAGCTGCTGGCGGATGCTCCAGCTCATGCTTGGAATATTCATGGAGGATTGTCGCCTTGGTATCGCGGGACAACAACGTTGTTCTGGCCGTTCTATATGCTTCAGCCGAATTGGGCTGGTATGACGATTCACAGACTTTCCGATAAATTAGATGCAGGAGATATCCTGCATCATGCTGTGCCGACACTGGAATATGGAGATGGCATTCATGATGTAGCCAATAAGGCTGTCAAGCAGGCTGCAGAGGACCTGTGTTACATTCTAGAGCATTTCGAGCTGGAGCAACTTAACTATGTACCTCAAAAAACTGCTGGCAAGCTGTTTTTATCATCCGAGTGGAAGCCGGAGCATTTGCGGGTTATTTACCAATTATTCAACAATGATATTGTAGATCGTTATCTGGACGGAGAACTCCCTCATGTTGAGCCGCCATTAGTAAGAGCATATGAGTGTTAAATTATTTGAGACTTTACTAACAATTATGATTGCAGCACACTAACGCTTAAGTGGTTTACTACTGTTCTTCTTTATTCAGATATGTAGAAAAACAGATATAAATTAGTAAATGACAAAATATATTAATTCGGTCTCTCTGTGAAAAACATCTATTCCTATATGAAAAGTACTTAAGTCGTTGCGTTGTTTCCATTCTTTTTGGGCTCATTCATCAAAATGACCCTCTATGAATCCCTGCAATTTATAGTAAGTATATTTGAAATAGAGGTGTTAAGTTATGATATCCTTGAAGTCTATCCATTATCTATTGAAAGAAATTAAGGAAAGAAAGGTTATAATTTGGGGAGCAGGAATAATTGGTGAAACCATACTGAACTTCTTGACACAAGAGAAATATAAAATTGACTATTTCATTGATAGTTCTGAGGAAAAGCAAGGCAGGATGTTTTTAGAGCATGAGGTATTTAATCCATCTAAAATAAAAAATCTAAGTAGTGAATATTTTATTTTTGTTGCTCTAGAAAAATATCACAAAAGTGTAAACGATACTTTAATAGCATGGGGATATTCAGAATATAAAGATTTCTTTTATACATCAAATTTTGAAAAAGTAGTTGGAGTCAGTAGTTATAAAGATAATATGGAAAACGAAATCATAAGTGAAACATTATGTGATGATAGTAAAGTTGTATTTAAAGGTGCAAATAACAAACTAATTATAGAAACGGGTGTATTATTGCGTAATACAACTATTACGTTTAGGAATGATAATGGATACTGCTATATAGGTAAAAATTCAGCTTACAGTGGGTCAATTAAAGTTGGAAGGAATTGCAAAGTAGTTATAGGCGAACAGTTATCAGTTACTGATAACTGTTCTATAAGCACTGCAGAAGCAACAGAAATTATTATAGGAAACGATTGTATGTTTGCCAGAGATATTCATATATACAGCCACGACTATCACCCTATTTTTGATCAACACACCAATCAAAGAATTAATCCAAGCAAGTCAATTAATATTGGTAATCACGTTTGGTTAGCTAAAGAAGTGGTCGTTTTGTCTGGATCAAATATAGCAGACGGTTGTGTAATTGGGTGGAGAAGTGTTGTTAAATCTAATATACCTGCAAATAGTACTGCAGTTGGGATTCCTGCAATTGTAAAAAAGTCCAATATTGCTTGGGATAGGAAATTACTATCATAGTAGGAATGTTCAAATGTCGAATAATTAGAAACAAATTTATTAAATTTGTTACGATTAGTAATCGTTATAAGTAACCATCTTATGTCCATATTGATAAAAAATGAAAATGGATTATACCACGCCAAAAAATGGATAGTGGTTCAGCAAATTAAACTTCTACTATTGAGGGGAGTGTGAGTAACCCGTCATTTATTTTGGCGGGTTACTTTGTAACCAATTATTCGTTCTTACCCCCGCAATCTCTCCACATACCTACTTGCAACCTGACGAAGAACAGGATCATGCGTTGAAATCAGCACCTGCTTCCAGTAGAAATGCGCTTTATTGCTATCCTTAAGCTGAGCGTGAAGCTGCCCCAGCAAGGATGCAAGATACAAGGAATGCGGATATAGAAGATAGAGCTGTTCAGCCGCTTTCAGCAGATCCTCTGGCTTCTGCTGTTTCATACGCTCCAGCAGTTCTTTAATTAATTGTTCCTGTTCCGCTGCAACTGCTGCAGTCGACTTATCGACTGTTGCTGCTGATGCTTGCGCATGTGCCGAAGCTTGGTCAGCCGTCAGTTGTTTGTACAGAAGCATAATATCGAACACACGCTCGAAGTGATCGAGAACACGCTCTACATCGTAAATTTGAACAGAACGATGACACTGTTCCTTGCTCGGCAGCTGCTGCTCTCCATCAATGATGCCTTGCAGAACACTTCTCAAAGACTCAATGCTGCCTCTTTCGAACATCCAGCCGTTTGCACCTGGGACAACGACCTCCTTCGCTCCATCCGTATCACTAGCAACGACAGGAATACCGCGCTGCAGCGCCTCTGTCAGCACCATGCCAAAGCCCTCACTATTACTCGGCAGCACAAGAACAGACGCCTCCTTGATCTGCGACCACACTTGATTCTGCCATCCCTTCCAATGAACGCGATCGGCTATGCCGTTGTCAGCGCACCATTGCATAAATGTGATTCGCTCATAGCCTTCTCCATAAAGCTCCAGTTCCCAATCACCTTTTAATTGTCTGCAAGCTTCCAGCAACACTGGAATACCTTTGACAGCAGTATCGATCTGCCCGACATATGCAATTTTAAGATAAGCTGGACGCTGGACAAGCTGTGCCTGACTTGGTGGTAAGGAAATAATAGGGTTTCCAACAAAAAATATCGGGGATGTGGGTTGTAGTGCACGGATTTTTTGTCCAACGGGATAGGATATTGCGATATGAGCATCGGCATCTATAAAATGAGAGGCTGGGGCGCTATAAGCTTCGGGTGGTCCATGAATCCATGAAATAATTGGCGGGTGCTGTTCTTTGGGCATATCTACAAAAGCGGCGCGAGCCATATAACCGAAGATAGGACGAAAGGTAGCAAGAATAATATCGGGAAAGCCAAGCTGTTCGATCGCGTTTCGATAACGAATGGAAAAAATATCGCGGTGATCCTGTTCATGCTTCTCGCCACTGTAAGTGGAGCAGATGTGCACTTCATCCAGTTCCTCCATCCACTTCTCAATAATAGGCGGATCGTGGAACATGAATCGAACGCGATGGCCTCTTGCCTTCAAGCCACGGCTTACATGTAGCAACACCGTTTCTAATCCTCCGCGACCATAGAGTTGATACAACATAATATCAATAATCATCAACGCAGCTCCTTGCATAATGGATTAATAATTATGCATAAATGTGTATGGACTCTTTGTAAATGACGATTCAAAAACGACTAATACACTAAAGAATATGAAAAAAGAACTGGAATATGTGTTAGGCATATCAACGATTTCTTGTTTTGAATTCGCTTACAATAATATCGTTGACAATTTGAACCAACCATTGTATAGTCAAGTTGTGGGCCACAAATTGCAGCCACACAGCATTTATATGACGAAGGGAATGTTTGCACATGCAAGGAAAAGTAAAATGGTTTAATGCAGAAAAAGGATATGGCTTCATCGAAACAGAACAAGGTGGCGATGTATTCGTACATTTCTCCGCTATCCAAACTGAAGGCTTCAAAACACTAGAAGAAGGCCAAGCAGTTGAGTTCGATATCGTTGAAGGCGCTCGCGGTCCACAAGCTGCAAACGTAGTTAAACTGTAATTATACGGCTATTTAAGCCTCTATTATAGTGATTTAAGGACTATTTGATTGTATGTCAATCAAATAGTCCTTTTTCTGTTGTGCGATATTATCTTTATAGCCCGTTAAAATATCACCTGCTATAGATCGATGAAGGTCATTCTGCAGATGCGCTTGCAGAAGAACTGCTTCCAGAGCTTCCACTAGAGCTGGAAGTAGCCGTGTCTGCAGTCGTCTCATACGTTTGTCTAGCAGCATCTGAAATAATCAACGTATCGCCATGCTCGTTTGTTACTTCATCTTCGGATTGCTCGGAAGAAGGCTCAGCTTTGACTTTAGGAATATGAGCCGCTAAATGCTGCAGTTGTTCACCGGCAATCTGATCCTGAATCATTTTTAGCATAGCTCGTCTTTCAGAATCTGATCCTGCGCTTTGCTGAATCTGAAGAATTTGTTGCAAGCGCGATTTTGGTACACCAGCACCTAGTGAGGGGTTTGACCCTAATTGAGGCAATATTTTCATCTTTATCCTCCTTTCTCCTAGTTGATATTATTGATATCGGTCTAGACACATAGAAAAGTAAGGATTTTATTAAATTCGATATTGACCATAATATTATCAGAAAATTCTAAATTAACTAAAATCTATTTTGTAAGTGTCGGTTGCATATGATATAATAAGATCATGTAAAGGAGGAGTGCCACATGAACTACACTATTCGAGGACAACGCTTTGAAGTTACAGACGCACTAAGGGACTACGCTGAGAAAAAGCTTAGCCGATTGGAGAAATACTTCGATCCTTCGATCACCTCCGAGGTAAACGTTACTCTCTCTGTTACAAAAGGCCAGCATACGGTTGAGGTTACAATTCCGATTTCAGGGATGTTTCTACGGGCAGAAGAGAGAAGCGATGATATGTACGCTTCGATCGATCTTGTTATTGACAAGCTGGAGCGCCAAATTCGCAAACATAAAACAAAACTAAACCGCAAGCTCCGTCAAGCGAGCGGAAATAAAATGATTTTCCAAGACAATCAATCAGCTGTCTCGGTGTTGGACGAGGAAGAGGATTTTGAATTGGTTCGAACAAAGCGCTTTACGTTCAAGCCGATGGATGTAGAGGAAGCTATTCTACAAATGAATATGCTGGGCCATTCCTTTTTCGTCTTCTCCAACTCCGATACGAAGACCGTCAATGTCGTCTACAAACGAAGTGACGGCAAGTACGGATTAATCGAACAGCAATAACCAGAATCAGCTAATAGAGGTGCTCTGATGTCTGCCCAGGCAAACATCGGAGCGCCTTTTTCATTTTATCGTTCACAATAAGTGCCAATAGTTGCCAAGAATAGGGGCAATACATTGCGATTACTGCAACAAACTGTTAAAATCTTAACCATAAGTCGTACAAATCGGAAGGGGAAAGCCATGCTCGGATTGGTTAAAAAGATATTTGGTGACTATAACGAGAAAGAAATTAAACGACTCTCCAAAGTCGTTGAAAAAATAAATGCGATGGAGCCGCAATATCAAGCGCTCTCTGATGAGCAATTGCGCGCAAAAACAGAGGAGTTTAAAGCAAGACTGGCTAAAGGCGAAACGCTGGACGATCTATTGCCAGAAGCCTTTGCTACGACACGTGAAGCCTCTAAGCGCGTGCTTAACATGCGCCACTTTGATGTTCAGCTTCTAGGTGGTATGGTTCTGCACGAAGGTAAAATCGCAGAGATGAAAACAGGGGAAGGTAAAACACTCGTTGCGACACTTCCAGTTTATTTGAACGCTCTTGCAGGCAAAGGGGTTCATGTTATTACGGTGAACAGCTACTTGGCCGAGCGCGATAGTAAGGTGATGGGTGAGCTATACGAGTTTTTAGGGCTAACGGTAGGCTGTAACCTGCACGGTCTTTCTCATGCAGAAAAGCAAGCGGCTTATGCTTGCGACATTACGTACGGTACAAACAACGAATTCGGCTTTGATTACTTGCGCGACAACATGGTGCTCTACAAAGAGCAAATGGTTCAGCGTCCGCTTCAGTATGCGATCATTGACGAGGTCGACTCCATCCTGATTGACGAAGCGAGAACGCCACTTATTATCTCTGGACAAGCTGCCAAATCAACAGAGCTATACCATGCAGCTCAGCGTCTGGTGTCCCGTATGAAGCAAGAAGAAGATTTCACCATAGATATTAAGCTTAAGAACGTGATGCTGACCGAAGAAGGGGTTGCGAAGGCAGAGCGTCAATTTGGCATTGAAAACCTGTTTGATCATGCCAATGTTACAATAAACCACCATATTCAACAAGCTCTGAAAGCAAACTACATTATGAAGCGCGATGTAGATTATGTTGTTGAAAATGAAGAAGTGGTCATTGTTGATGAATTTACAGGCCGCCTTATGGCTGGTCGCCGCTATAGCGATGGCTTGCATCAAGCAATCGAAGCGAAGGAAGAGCTTAAGGTTCAAAATGAAAGCATGACACTTGCTACGATTACGTTCCAGAACTACTTCCGCATGTATCGCAAGCTATCTGGTATGACAGGTACAGCGAAAACAGAGGAAGAAGAGTTCCGTAAAATTTATGGACTTGATGTTATTCAAATTCCTACAAACCGTCCAAATATTCGTCAGGACATGCCGGATGTTGTGTACAAATCTGTTGCAGGCAAATTTAAGGCGGTAGTTGAGGAAATTGTTGAGCGTCACAAGAAAAATCAGCCGATACTAGTCGGTACAATTTCAATCGAAAATTCAGAGGTTCTTTCTGAGATGCTAAAGCGCCGTGGCGTGCAGCATAAGGTGCTAAATGCAAAGTTCCATGCTGAGGAAGCGGAGATTATTTCTCGTGCGGGTCAGCCAGGCGCGGTTACAATTGCAACGAATATGGCTGGTCGTGGTACGGATATTTTGCTTGGCGAAGGTGTTGCAGATGTTGGTGGTCTGCATATTATTGGTACAGAGCGTCATGAAAGCCGTCGTATCGATAATCAGCTTCGTGGTCGTGCCGGTCGTCAGGGAGATCCGGGTTCATCTCAGTTTTATTTATCGCTTGAAGATGAGTTGATGCGTCGTTTCGGTGCGGAAAACATAATGGCGATGATGGATCGTCTTGGTCTTGAAGAGGATCAACCGATCGAAAGCCGCATGATTACGCGTGCTGTTGAATCCGCGCAAAAACGCGTAGAGGGCAACAACTTCGATACACGTAAAATCGTCCTGCAATATGATGATGTTATGAATCAGCAGCGTGAGGTTATTTATAAGCAGCGCCGCGATATTCTAGAGTCTGCGAATATTCGTGATGAAGTCATGGATATGATCAAGCCCGTTATTGAGCGTACAGTTGAGGCACATTGCGTAGAGGATATTCCGGAAGAGTGGGATCTACAAGCTATTATTGACTACGTGCACGCTAATCTGCTTGAAGAAGGCAGCTTGACACGTGAAGACATCTGGGGCAAGGAAAAAGAAGAGATTGTAGAGACGATCTACAGCAAGGTCGTTGAAGCATATGACAAGCGCGAGCAAGAGCTTGGTGAAATGATGCGTGAATTTGAGAAGGTTGTCGTGCTTCGTGCGGTTGACTCGAAGTGGATGGATCATATTGATGCGATGGATCATTTGCGTCAAGGTATTCATTTGCGTGCATATGGCGGTACAGATCCGCTTCGTGAGTATCAGTTCGAAGGCTTTGAGATGTTCCAGGATATGATTGCTACCATTCAGGAAGAAGTAACGAAGTATATTATGAAGGCTAGAGTGGAAAGTAATCTGGAGCGTCAAGAGGTTGTGAAGGGTCAAACCTCTTCTACAAGCGGCGGTGGCGAAGAAGGCGTGAAGCGTCCAGTTAAACGCGATGACCGCGTAGGACGTAACGATCTGTGTCCGTGTGGGAGTGGCAAGAAATACAAGCAATGTCACGGCAAATAGTAGATGTAGTTCAAAAAGCTCGACTTTGATGACGACGCCTGGCTTTGTAGCGTAGTCGACGGCGAAGCTTGAACGCTACCGATACCTGCGGTGCTCGTGTAGTAAAGACCTACACTCCGCGCCTCGGTTTCTAGTATCGTCCAATCTTCTTGGTCCTGAAAGCCGAGCTTTTTGAACTTTTATTTGAAGATGTAACTCAAAAACTCGACTTTAGCGGCGAAGATTGAACGGTACCGCAAGCTGCGGTCCTCACGTACCAAAAACGTACGCTGCGTTCCTCGCTTATTGGTATCGTCCAATCTTCTTGGACCTTTGATGGCGATGCTCGGCATCGCGTTCTTGAAATTTGATAACTTTAGGAGTTCGATGAACGATGATAGATGTTACGGTAAAGCAAGAGCTTCGTGAAATGGTTACAAGACTAGAGACGCTTAGGGGGTCTCTTTGACTTAGAATTGAAGCAAGAGATGATCGAAAACTTCGAGGAAAAGATGTCCATGCCTGATTTTTGGGATGACAATGATCGTGCGCAGTCGATTATCTCGGAGCTCAATGCAGTAAAATCTGTGGTTGATCAGTACACTAAGCTTCATAACGAGCAGCAGGATCTTGAGATGATGCTTGAGCTTGTGGAGGAAGAGAAGGATGAAGAAATGGCTGCTGAGCTGGTGGAGGGCGTATCGGCACTTTCCAGCAAGCTATCGGAATTTGAGCTGCAGCTTCTGCTTAATCAGCCCTATGACCGTCTAAATGCGATCGTAGAGCTTCATCCGGGTGCTGGCGGCACCGAGTCGCAGGACTGGGGCATGATGCTGTACCGCATGTATACACGCTGGGCGGAGAAACGCGGCTTTAAAGTCGAGCTGCTCGACTATCAGCCTGGTGATGAAGCGGGCATAAAAAGCGTCAGCATGCTGGTGAAGGGCTACAACGCTTATGGCTACCTGAAAGCGGAAAAAGGCGTGCATCGCCTTGTACGTATCTCGCCATTCGATTCTGCAGGACGCCGTCACACCTCCTTCGTATCCTGTGATGTCGTGCCGGAGATCGATGATACGATTGAGATCGAAATTCGTACCGAGGATTTGAAGGTAGATACGTATCGTGCCAGCGGTGCTGGTGGACAGCACGTCAATAAGACGGAATCCGCAATTCGAATTACGCATTTGCCGACGGGTATCGTTGTAGCTTGTCAGCAGGAGCGTTCGCAGATTGCCAACCGTGATCGCGCTATGAAAATGCTTCGTTCCAAGCTCTACGAGCGCAAGATTGAAGAGCAAATGAAGGAGCTGGCCGAGATTCGCGGGGAACAATCGGAAATCGCCTGGGGCAGCCAAATTCGCTCCTATGTATTCCATCCATACAGCATGGTGAAGGATCACCGCACGTCCGTCGAAACAGGAAATGTCGGAGCGGTAATGGATGGCGATCTTGATCCATTCATTGACGGCTTTTTGCGAAGCCAGATTAAACAACAGGCATAACGTAAGGGGAGAGTTTCACTATTGTGCAGCTCTCCCTTTCTATTGGAAAGGAACAGACATGTATGAAGCACAAACGTAAAACAAGAACGCTCTCTCCAGCGATGCAGCTCACATGGAATATCGCTCAGGTTCTGATCGGGGCGCTAATCTTAGCGGTAAGCTTCAACCTTTTTTTGCGACCTAATGGGATTGCGTCCGGCGGTGTAGCCGGTGTATCCGTTCTAGTGGAGCGTGTAGCCGGCGTTCAGCCAGCCGTTACCCAGTGGCTGCTTAACATTCCATTATTTATTGCAGCCATTCTCATACTCGGTAAAAAATTCGGAGCCAAATCATTACTTGGTTCCACTGTATTTCCGTTCTATGTTTTGCTAACCTCACATATCCCTACGCCAACACAAAATCCATTATTAGCGGCTATTTATGGCGGAATTGGTGTGGGCTTGGGACTTGCAATTGTATTTCGAGGCGGCGGGTCGACAGGTGGACTCGATCTCGCTGCGCAAATGCTACATAGACTAACAGGCATCCCGTATAACCTAGCTGTTGTTTGCTTCGATGGTGCTGTTATTATCGGAACAGCCATTATCATCTCGCCAGAGGTGGCGCTCTATGCACTCATTTCCTTGTTTGTCACGAGTAAAACGATTGACTTTGCACAAAATGGTCTTCAACTGTCCAAGGTCGCATTCATTATTAGCGAGCGATCAGAGGAGCTGGAGAAGCTCATTTTGAATGATCTCGATCGTGGATTAACGAAGCTGAAAGGGGAAGGCGGTTATACTGGACAGGCGCGCAATGTGATCATGGTCGTTGTTGCGCAAAATGAGGTGGCAAGGCTGAAGCAAACGGTTGCCAAGCATGATCCCAGCGCCTTTGTTATAATAAGCAGCACGGCAGAAGTGCTCGGAGAAGGCTTCAAGCCGTACCAAAAATAAATAGTGAAAATGAACATTGTATTTTTATAAGTCAGTATGTATAATAATACAATGTTATGCATATTCATTTTCGTATCTATCTATTGTAAAATAGTGTAATGGGTCTAATGGACATTTCTATAAAGCTAGCGATAGCATTAATATAAACGGATGAGAGAGGAGCAGTACGATGAGTAACAAGCTTAAAATTGCGATTGTTGGTTCGACAGGCTATGGCGGGGTAGAGTTGATGCGCTTGCTGCAGTCTCATCCGAATGCGGAAATTACTTCCGTTATTTCATCCTCCAGTGCAGGCTCACTGGTGACTGACGGTTATCCGCATTTGCAAGGAATTCGTGAGGAAGTGCTGGATGATGTAGATCCACAGCTTATTAAGCAGAAGGCTGATCTTGTGTTTTTGGCTACTCCAGCTGGTGTTGCCTCGAAGCTTGCCCCGCAATATTTGGCGGCAGGCTTAAAGGTTATTGATTTGTCTGGAGATTTTCGTATTAAGGATCGTGCGGTTTATGAGCAATGGTATAAGAAACCAGCAGCTGAGCAAGGCGATCTTGATCAGGCGGTGTTTGGTCTGGCTGAGGTTTATGGTGAGCAAGTCGTGGATCAGCCGTTTATCTCTAATCCAGGCTGCTTCCCTACAGCAACACTACTTGGCATTGTACCTGCCTTGCATGGCGGGATTATCGATCACAGCACGCTTGTAATCGATGCGAAAACGGGTCAATCAGGCGCAGGCCGCGGTGCATCGCTAGGCACGCACTACTCTGAAATCAATGAGAATTTCAAAGCTTATAAAGTGAATCAGCATCAGCATATTCCCGAAATTGAAATGGTGCTCTCTCAAGTAGCAGCTGAACAGGTTACCGTCAGCTTTACGACTCATCTCGTACCTATGACGCGAGGCATTATGGCAACGATCTATGCCAAGCTAACAAGCGATGTAACGGAAGCAGAGCTTGTGCGTCTATATGAACAATACTATGAGGGCCGTTCATTTGTACGTATTCGTCCAGTTGGCCAATTGCCAGCTACGAAGGAAGTTTGGGGCTCCAACTATTGCGATATCGGTTTCTCAATTGATAAACGTACGAATCGCGTTACGATCATTTCGGTAATAGACAATCTAGTTAAAGGCGCAGCAGGTCAGGCTATTCAAAATATGAATCTAATGATGGGTTGGGACGAGACGCTAGGTTTGCAGTTTGTTCCCGTCTATCCTTAACGATAAGGAGATCGAGTAGATATGCCAGAAGGACAGTTGTTTACAGTAGTAGAGGAAGGCTCTGTCACTTCCCCGATCGGTTTTTCAGCAGGTGGATTGCATTGTGGATTGAAAAAAACAGATCGTCACGATCTTGGCGCGATTGTATGTGAGGTTCCTGCTGCAGCTGCAGCGGTCTACACGACGAACGTGTTTCAGGCTGCGCCGATTAAGGTGACGCGTGAAAGCATTGCAAGCAGCGGCAAGCTGCGCGCTGTCATTGTTAACAGCGGCAATGCCAATGCTTGTACGGGGGCGCAAGGCGAGGCTGACGCTTATACGATGCGCAATGCATTTGCCGATAAAATCGGTGTGGCGCACGATGAGGTTGCAGTTGCTTCAACGGGTGTAATCGGTGAGCTGCTTAAGATGGATCGTGTGCTGGGCGGCATTGAGAAGCTCCCTGCTGTGCTAGAAGCTGGAGAGCAAGGAGCAGAGGATTTCAGTCAAGCAATTTTGACGACTGATCTTGTTAAAAAAACAATTGGCGTTGAGCTTACGATTGATGGGAAAAAGGTTCGTATTGGCGGTGCAGCCAAAGGATCGGGAATGATACATCCCAATATGGCAACCATGCTTGGCTTTGTAACAACGGATGCAAGCATCGAGCCGGACGCATTGCAGAAGCTGCTTCGTCAAGTAACCGATCTAAGCTTTAATATGATTACAGTAGATGGAGATACAAGCACGAACGATATGCTTGTCGCAATGGCCAGCGGATTAGCAGGCAACCAAACGCTAACGGAATCTCATCCTGCATGGGAGGCCTTCAAGGCAGCTCTGACACATGTCTGTGTTCATTTGGCGAAGGCCATTGCGCGTGATGGTGAAGGGGCTACTAAGCTGGTCGAGGTTCGTGTTGAAGGAGCAGTCAGCGATGAATCTGCGCAAGCGATCGCAAAAACGATTATTGGCTCTTCGTTGGTGAAATCAGCGGTATTTGGAGCTGATGCCAACTGGGGTCGTATTATTGCAGCGGTTGGTCGCGCGGGTCAGCCCGTTAATCCAGACACGGTAGATATTGCATTGGGCGATATTGTAACACTGCGTCAATCCTCTCCGGTTGCGTTTGATGAGGATGCCGCATTGGATTATTTGAAGGGCGATACCGTTGTGATCTCAGTACAGCTTCATATGAATCAAGGGAAGGCTGTAGCTTGGGGCTGTGATTTAACGTACGATTACGTGCGAATCAACGCAGCGTATCGAACGTAAGGAGGAGCAAATCATGACAACACAACGTTTTGTAATGAAATGCGGCGGAAGTACGCTTGCGGCACTGCCAGACAGCTTTTTTGCTGAATTGCGTGAGCTGCAAAACAGCGGCATCTCGCCCGTTATTGTACATGGCGGGGGCCCTGCGATTTCCGAGACGCTGGATAAGCTCGGTATCGAGACAGAATTCGTACAGGGCTTGCGCAAGACAAACGATCAAGTGCTCGATGTCGTTGAGATGGTGCTTGCCGGTCGAATTAATAAGGAAATTGTACGCAAAATGGAAACGAACGGCGCCAAAACAATTGGCCTATCCGGTGTGGATGGCATGCTGATCAAGGCTCGACCGGTAGCGAATGCTTCTGAAATTGGCTTCGTTGGAGATGTAACGACGGTTAATGCTACAATTGTAGAAGGTATTATGAACATGGGGTATATTCCAGTAATTGCCCCAATTGGGATAGATGAAAGCGGTCAGCGTTATAATATCAATGCGGATACGGCTGCTGGCGCAGTTGCTTCGCAGCTTGGCGTATCGCGTATGATAGTCGTCACGGATGTACCAGGCATTATGAAGACAGTAGACGGGCAAAAGATCACGCTTCCGAGCGTGACCGTTGCCGAGATCGAAGAGATGATTGTGACTGGCGAAATATATGGCGGAATGATTCCGAAGGTTCGGGCAGCAATTGCTTGTTTGCAGGGCAATGTGCAGGAGGTTGTCATTGTTAGTGGCGCACAAGAGGGCGTATTGACAGAGGCGGTTAAGGCAGGCGGTGTAGGTACGGTTATTAAGCAATAGTGAGGTGTTCGTGATGAGTCAAGGTACGATTGAGGTAGCGGGACAATCATTGTTTCCGACGTATGCCAGATATCCGCAAGCAATTGTAAAAGGCGAAGGAAGCTGGCTATGGGACAGCGAGGGCAATAAATATTTGGATTTTATGAGCGGGATTGCAGTCACTAACTTAGGGCATGCCCCGCAAAAGGTGAAAGAAGCATTAATGGCTCAGCTTGATCAGCTATGGCATATTTCAAATTTATTTCAAATTCCTAATCAAGCTGAGGCAGCAAAGTTGATTACGGACAACAGCTGCGCGGATGCGGTGTTTTTTTGCAACTCAGGCGCTGAAGCGAATGAAGCAGCGATTAAGCTGGCACGTCGCTATCAGCAAAAGGTGAAGGGCAACGGACGGTTTGAGATTATTACGTTCCATCAATCGTTCCATGGCCGCACATTAGCTACCTTGACTGCAACCGGACAGGAGAAAGTAAAGGAAGGCTTTGGTCCGCTGCCAGCTGGCTTTAAGCATATTGAGCTTAACGATCTTGAGGCATTGAAGGCTGCTATTACCTCTGAAACAGCGGCAGTCATGCTGGAAATGGTGCAGGCTGAAGGTGGGATTCATCCAGTTGACCGTGATTACATTCAAGCTGTCGCAGCACTATGTAAGGCTGAAGGCATTTTACTTATTGTTGATGAAATTCAAACTGGAATCGGAAGAACAGGCAAGCTGTTCGCATACGAGCATTTTGGCATTGAACCAGACATTTTCACAATGGCAAAAGGCTTGGGCAGCGGCTTCCCGGTAGGGGCAATGGCTGCCAAGGAAGCACTTCGTGAAGCCTTTACAGCTGGCAGTCACGGGTCAACCTTTGGCGGAACGCCAATCGCTACGGCAGCGGTTAAGGCAACGCTTGAAACCGTTGTTGGCGAGCAGCTGCCTGCTCGTGCAGCGAAGCAAGGGCAGTACCTGATGGATCAGCTTCGCAGCAAGCTTGCAGACTCTTCGTTTGTTACAGAAGTGCGCGGTCTGGGCTTGATCGTAGGGATTGAGTGCAAGGAGCCCGTTGGCGATCTGATCGTAGAGGCTCAGCAGCAAGGACTTCTAGTCATAACTGCTGGACCGAATGTGATCCGCCTGCTTCCTAATTTGCTTGTAACTAATGAAGAGATCGATCAAGCCGTTTCAATTTTGGCGGAGATCTTGCTGAAGCGTTGATGCTGAAATGTTAATTTTGAAACGACGTTAAATGATTAAGCTTTGATCATGATGCGTTAAATGATGATAGAACGGATAGACAGGCAGAATGCTGGTGCGTGCTTAACGTCATCAGCTTTCGTCTTGTCAGCAAAAGGAGGCATTACATATGGTTAGAATGAAAGAAGAGATCGCACAAAGCATGAAGGGCAGAGACTTTTTAATGCTTGTCGATTTTACTCAAGAAGAGATTCAATATTTGATAGACTTGGCTATTGAGCTGAAGGCTAAGCAAAAAGCAGGCGAGGATCACAAGCTGCTGCAAGGAAAAACAATCGGTCTTATTTTTGAAAAATCCTCTACGCGTACGCGTGTTTCATTCGAGGTAGGCATCTATCAGCTGGGCGGTCAAGGGCTATTCTTAAGCGGCAACGATTTGCAGATCGGTCGCGGAGAAACGATACTTGATACAGCGCAGACGCTATCCCGTTATCTAGATGGTATTATGATCCGCACATTTGAGCATCGCAAGGTTGTTGAACTGGCGCGTGGCGCAACCATTCCTGTTATTAACGGATTAACGGACCTGTCTCATCCTTGTCAGGCGCT
The DNA here is from genome assembly GCF_042659865.1 of Paenibacillus septentrionalis. Taxonomy (NCBI): domain Bacteria; kingdom Bacillati; phylum Bacillota; class Bacilli; order Caryophanales; family Paenibacillaceae; genus Paenibacillus; species Paenibacillus septentrionalis. The sequence goes on along the minus strand of NZ_JBHSTE010000008.1, from coordinate 29,504 downwards.
TGCTGATTTCCAGACGATCTATGAAAAGCATGGCTCGTTTGATGGCGTGAAGCTGGCTTATATCGGCGATGGCAACAATATGGTACACTCGTTGATGATGGGTGCAGCTAAGCTTGGCATTGATATGTCCATAGCGACGCCTGAAGGCTATGAGCCGGATGAGGATATTATTGCACAAACGATGGCAGTTGCAGAGGAAACCGGGGCGAAAATCGTTGTATGTCGTGATCCGAAGGAAGCGATTCAAGGCGCTCATTTCGTCTATACGGATGTATGGGCAAGCATGGGTCAAGAAGCCGAGCAAAAGGAACGCGAGCTAGCATTCGCTAACTATCAGGTAGACGAAGAACTTGTTAAGCATGCAAGCCCGAACTTTATGTTCATGCACTGCCTGCCGGCACACCGCGGTGAAGAAGTAACCGAGAGTGTAATTGATGGCGAGCATTCTATTATTTTCGATCAGGCTGAAAATCGTCTGCACGCGCAAAAAGCGGTTATGGCAGCGATTATGTCTTAATTTTATATAAGCTGAAGGAGAGGGTTCAAGATGGCAAAGGATAAAATTGTATTAGCCTATTCTGGTGGACTGGATACATCCATCATTTTGAAGTGGCTTAAGGAAACATACGATGCGGAAATTATCGCATTTACTGCCGATATCGGTCAAAAGGAAGAGCTTGATGGTCTAGAGGAAAAGGCGCTTAAAACAGGCGCTTCCAAGGTCTACATCGACGATCTTCGTGAGGAGTTCGCGAAAGATTTTATTTTCCCAATGTTCCAGGCAGGCACAATGTACGAGGGACAATACCTGCTAGGCACTTCAATTGCTCGACCGCTTATCGCAAAGCGCATGGTCGAAATTGCGCGTGCTGAAGGTGCGAAATACATTGCGCATGGTGCAACAGGCAAAGGGAATGACCAGGTTCGTTTTGAGCTGGGCGTTGCTGCGTTAGCACCTGAGATTGACGTTATTGCGCCATGGCGCCTTGAACAATTCCGCTCAGATTTCCCGGGACGTGCGGAAATGATTGCATTTGCTGAAAAACACGGCATCCCTGTATCTGCATCTGCAGCTAAGCCCTATTCCACTGACCGCAATCTTCTTCATATCAGCTTTGAGAGCGGCGTCCTTGAAGATCCTTGGTTTGATCCAAGCTCTGAAGAAAACGAAGAGATGTACGTGCTGAGCGTTTCGCCAGAGCGTGCACCGGATCAGGCGGAATACGTTGAGCTGACGTTCGAGCAAGGCAACTGCGTTGCGATCAATGGTGAGCAATTGTCTCCGCTTGACGTGATGGAAAAGCTTAACGAGCTTGGCGGTAAGCACGGCATCGGCCGCGTTGATATGGTTGAAAACCGCTTCGTAGGCATGAAGAGCCGCGGCGTGTATGAGACGCCAGGCGGAACAATCCTGTTCACTGCGCATCGCAAAATGGAATCTCTAACGATGGACCGCGAAGTGATGCATCTTCGTGACTCCTTGATCTCCAAGTACAGTGAGCTTGTATACAACGGCTTCTGGTTCGCGCCAGAGCGCTTGGCCTTGCAAGCCCTTGTAACAGAATCTCAGAAAAATGTTTCCGGCGTCGTTCGCTTGAAGCTGTATAAAGGAAATGTAATCGGCGCTGGCGTGCAAAGCCCAGTCAGCCTTTACAACCCTGATATCGCAACGATGGAGGCAGATCCGTCTCAAGCTTATGATCAAGGAGATGCAACAGGCTTCATTCGCCTAAATGCGCTTCGCTTGAAGGTTTCTGCTGGGGTAAATCAAAGCAAGTAGAGTTGAGCTTAAGACATGTAGGGTAAAGCAACTCTGCTAGGCTAAAAAGGTAAGGAGTCGTGGACAAGTGAGCAAGCTTTGGGGCGGTCGTTTTACGAAAAAAACGGACCAATTAGTTGAAGAATATACAGCATCAATTACATTCGATAAGGCACTTGCTGAAGAGGATATTCAAGGCAGTCTTGCGCATGTCACGATGCTTGGCAAGCAAGGTATTGTACCACAAGAGGATGTAGAAACGATTAAAGCAGGTCTACAGCGCGTACTGGAGCGCATTCGCGCAGGCGAGCAGCAGTTTTCAGTTAGCGATGAAGACATTCATATGAATATCGAAAAGGCACTTATTGAGGATGTTGGCCCTGTAGGCGGCAAGCTTCATACTGGACGCAGCCGCAATGACCAGGTTGCGACAGATATGCATTTGTGGCTGCGCAAGCGTGTAGTAGAATTTGTTGAGCTGCTTCGCAAGCTGCAGGAAGCGCTGATTGGTCAAGCGAAAGCGAATATCGATACGATTGTACCGGGCTATACCCATTTGCAGCGCGCACAGCCGATTCTGTTCGCGCACCATATGATGGCGTATGTCTCGATGTTTGGTCGTGATATCGAGCGTCTGCAGGACAGCTACAAGCGCATTAACGTGCTTCCACTTGGCGCTGGTGCATTGGCGGGTACGACATTCCCGATTGATCGTCACTTCGTAGCAGAGCAGCTAAACTTTGATCGTGTATACGAGAACAGCTTAGACGCAGTAAGTGACCGTGATTTCATTTTGGAGTTTTTGGCAGATGCTTCGATCATTATGATGCACCTTTCTCGTTTGAGTGAGGAGCTAATTATGTGGTCAAGCACTGAGTTCAGCTTCGTGGAGCTGGACGATGCCTTCTGTACAGGCAGCAGCATTATGCCGCAAAAGAAAAATCCAGACGTGCCAGAGCTCGTTCGTGGTAAAACAGGACGCGTATACGGTGATTTAATCGGACTGTTAACCGTATTAAAATCACTGCCGCTTGCTTATAACAAGGATATGCAAGAGGATAAGGAAGGCATGTTCGATACCGTTACTACGCTGCAAGGCGCACTTCAGCTATTCGCGCCAATGATTGCAACGATGAAGGTGAACCAGGGCCGCATGCGCCAAGCGGTGAACCAAGACTTCTCCAATGCGACAGATATTGCGGATTTCCTCGTAAACAAAGGACTTCCTTTCCGTCAAGCGCATGAGGTTATCGGTAAAACGGTTCTATACTGTATTGAAAACAATAAATACCTGCTTGATTTAGCACTGGACGAGTTTAAGCAATTCTCTGAGCTGTTCGATGAGCGCATTTATGATGTGCTGCAGCCAGAGCAGGTTGTCAATGCTCGTAATGTATACGGTGGTACGGCGAAGCCGCAGGTTGAAGCGGCTATCGGTCGTGCAGAGCAAGCGCTGCAGGCTACAGCTGAGTGGGTAGCGGATTACATGCAACGCTGTCAGTAATGAAATAAGGATAAGAAGCGCAAGTGAAAGAGTGATCAGATTGCTCTTTCACTTGCGCTTTTATATTGTTGCGTTAGCTTCCTCTACTAAATTATCTTGAGTGTTTTGAAATATATGAAAATGATGTATAATCCTACTATGGTTATTTATGGCAAAGTAGGTGCGAAAGATGAAGAACACGCAAGTTGAGGATCATGACACGACGCAATCAAGTAGAATAATAAAGTCGCAGAAGAGCAAAAGAAAACAATTAATACTAAAAGTAATATTGATAGCGGCAGGTATACTATTACTTGCGACAGGCGTAATTGCCTACCAGATTACATCAAATATTAATAGAATGATAATACCTAAGCCTGTAATCGACGCAGAGCAGGATGGTCCAATTGAAACGCCTCCAGTGTTTAGTGAAGAAGATGAAGATTTTTATTTGCTAGTTATGGGGCTCGATTATCGTGATAATCACAATGCACTGCTTACGGATTCGATAATGGTGCTGCACATTATACCGCAACAATCTACTATAAAATTATTATCAATCCCGAGAGATTTATTAGTGGAAAATACACGTGGGTCAATCGTTAAAATAAACTCCTTATTTAGCGAAGGACACATCCTCACCCGGCAACAGGCCAAAGACAATCCATCCATTTTAAGCGGAGATACGATTAAATTAGGAAACGTGACGATGGATAAAGCTGTGCTTAGTGGTGCGATAGCCAATACGAGAAATAAATTAGAAGAGATACTGGACGTAAGCATTCAGAATACAGTTTTGGTCAATTTCAATACATTAGTCGCTTTGGTTGATGAGGTTGGCGGAATCGAAATTGATGTAAAACGCTCAATGAAATACAGAGTGACCAATTTGTATCTCGAACCAGGACTGCAAACCTTAAATGGAGAAGATGCACTAGGATATGCTCGTTTTCGTGAGGATGATCGCGGAAGGCGATACTTTGCCAGCGATTTTGAACGAGGTCAGCAACAGCAAGAAGTGGTAAAGGCATTGGCAGACGAGATTTTTACTTTGAAAAACAGCGGGAAGACACTAAAATTATTAGCGATCGTTTCTGAAAACGTACAAACAGATATGGATTACGCTGATATGTACGCCATGGTGACGAATTATTACAATGTGTTTAATAGCGATTCTTTTCAATCCGTTCCATTCCCTGAAATGTACTCATCGAAAGGAGATGTTATTCTTTCTGATGAAGCACGTAACGAATTGCGGAATTCGTTTAAGTCGCTAGAGATCGAGGAGCATGAACCGCAAGAGGAAGCAGAGCTTTAGCGATTTTTGAAGACTGGATGCCAGCTTTAACGACGACTAGCACAATAGCAAGCACAGGCTCTTAACGCCTGTGCTTTTTTGTATGTTTACTTAAACGCGAGACTGATCTCGTATGTTTGTGTTGCGATAAGCTAACTGTCCCTGACGACATATTTCCTGCCTTCCCTTACAGAAATGTTCGAGAACAACTGACAACATGCGCAAAATGGAAAAATGAGAAAAGTGAGAATTGACTAATCGCTGCGGTTCTTTGAAGGAATTAGCCATAACCTGTCGAATTTATAGTATTGAACTTTCTACAGGATGTGATAACGTGATAGAAATGCACGATATTTGGAAGACGTACGCCGACGGTACGAGTGCACTTAACGGGGTGTCGGTCAAAATAGATCGCAATGAATTTGTGTATTTGGTAGGACCTTCAGGTGCTGGTAAATCAACCTTTATGAAGTTGATTTATCGGGAAGAGGTGCCCACGAAGGGTGAAATCTTCGTTAATGGATTTAATATTGGAAAACTGAAACAACGTAAAATTCCTTATGTACGCCGTAATATAGGCGTTATTTTTCAGGACTTTAGACTGCTGCCGAAGCTAACGATCTATGAAAATGTAGCGTTTGCGATGGAAGCGATCGAGGCCCCTCGCAAAGTGATTAAAAAACGCACGATGGAAGTGTTGGATCTTGTCGGATTAAAGCACAAGCACAAGAGCTTTCCGTCTCAATTGTCGGGGGGAGAACAGCAAAGGGTGTCTATTGCCCGGGCAATAGTGAATAATCCCGCGGTTATTGTCGCAGACGAGCCTACAGGCAACCTTGATCCAGAAACATCACTAGATATTATGAATTTGCTCGAAGAAATTAATTTCCGTGGTACGACTATTGTTATGGCAACTCACAATAAAGAGATTGTGAACTCGATGCGTAAGCGTGTCATTGCTATTGAAAATGGCAATATTGTGCGCGATGAGCAAAGAGGGGAGTACGGGTATGAAATTTAGTACATTAACACGGCATATGAGAGAAGGATTCAAGAGCATTTTGCGTAATGGCTGGATGTCCTTCGCTTCCATAACTTCTATATTTATTTCGTTGTTAATTCTCGGTGTCTTTATTTTAATGGCGCTAAATATGAATGCAATGGCTTCGCAAATTGAGAGCCAGGTGCAGATACGTGTATATCTTGAAACAGATGTTGCAGAAGAAGTCGCGGCAGATCTTCAAAAGCAGATCGGCAATATCGCTGAAGTGAGCAAGCTTACCTATGTTTCAAAAGAAGAAGGCCTTGCGCTGCTACGTGAACGAATGGGTGAAGACAACAGTGACTGGCTTGAAGGCTATGACAATGAGAATAATCCGCTGCCGATAACATTTACAGTTGAGGTGTTTGAGCCTAAGCTTGTGAAAAGTGTTGCAGACCAAATTAACACAATTGCTTCTAGCTACGAGGTTTCGCCTATATCAGATGTGAAGTATGGACAAGGCACGGTAGAAACACTGTTCAAAATTACCGAGGCAATCAGAAACGCTGGATATGTAATTGTTGCGGCGTTGTCTATTACTGCTGTATTGCTTATTTCCAATACAATTCGTATGACAATCGTTGCCCGCCAGCGTGAAATAAGCATCATGAAAATGGTAGGCGCAACGAATGCATTTATTAGATGGCCATTTTTTATTGAAGGTGCGCTAATTGGAGTCGTAACATCCGTGCTTACAACGGTTATTGTGCTCATTGGCTATGATCAAATTGTGCGAGCATTCCAATATGATCTATCACTCATGCTGGTGCAACTGCTTCCAGCCAAGGAAGTGATTCCGATTACGGCACTTATGATGATTTTGCTCGGATCCTTCATCGGAATCTGGGGTAGTGTGATGTCTGTACGTAAATATTTGAAGGTGTAGGTGAAAACATTCATGAATGTGAAGAAGATTACCGCATATACGCTTACAGTAGCGTTGCTCGGAACGTTAATCGTACTCTCACCGAGCAGTTATGCAACCACTGCATCGCAGATTACACAGCAAATTGAGCAAAAGAATAAAGAAAAGGCTGAATCGGAAAAACGTGCCAAGGAAGCCAATGAGGAAAAGATTCGGGTTGAGCATGAGCAGCAGGAAGTTACAACCGAAAAAGCTCAGCTTGAAGCTGAACGTGACAAGCTGAACGCGGAGATTAGCGCTCTTGCCAAAGAAAAAGAGAAGACAGAAGTAAAGGTTAAGGAAGCAGAGACTGAGCTGGAACAAACCGAGCAGGAGCTTGAAGAAGCAATGGCACAGGTTGAAAAGCAGGATGAGCTTCTGCAAAAGCGTACCCGTTTGATGTACAGCAATGGTGTTGTATCTTACTTGGAAGTATTGCTTAGTGCAACAAGCTTTACCGATTTCCTTGATCGATTTGACTCTTTGCAGATGATTCTACAATCTGATCGCGAGATGCTGGACAATTTCAAGGCAGCACAAAAGCTTGTAGAGGAAAAAAAGGCTGAAGTTGAAACGCAGCTTGCTTCATTGCAAGAGATGTATGCGCAGCTAGAGCAAGAGGAGAAAGTGCTGCTTCAGAAAGAGGCTGAAAAAGAAGAGTTAATTAAGAAGCTGAATGCCAAGTATGAAGAGCTTCATGCTTTGCATGAAGAGCTAAGTGAGATCACAGAGGAAGAAGAACGCAACCTCGTGAAGCTTGCATCTGAAATATCTAAGCTATACGCAGAGAGAACGCGTTTGTCTAGTTCGTATTCCGGCGGGAAGCTTGGCATGCCGATCGATAGCGGCTATCGTGTAACGTCAAACTTTGGCGTGAGAATTCATCCGATATCAGGAGTTAAAAAAGCGCACAACGGTATAGATTTCGGGGCTCCTTCGGGTACTTCGATATATGCAGCTGAGTCAGGCGTTGTAATTGTTGCGAAATATACAAGCGGATATGGTAATACGGTCATTATTGATCATGGTGGTGGACTATGGACGCTGTATGCACATATTAAAAATGGCGGTATTTTAGTTAATGAAGGCGATGAAGTGAAAAGAGGAAAGAAAATTGCAGAGGTAGGCAGCACAGGTAATTCTACTGGTCCACATTTGCATTTTGAAGTTCGCAAAAACGAAGTTCCGGTCAATCCTTCTAGCTACTTAAAATAATGAATGCAATAGGCTGTCTATTCTTATAGGCTGCCTATTGTTGTTATTATATAAATATTTGCGCTACAATTGTCATATACTAAGTTGGTCTAGCTAAGAGTATACATGAATAGGTGGTGTAGTTGATGCAAGTAAGAGGACGCGCAGTGGCCGCTATCGTCATGCTTTCTGTACTAGCTTCCGTTATTGTCACGATTTTTGTAACGGACAAGCTGGAAGAGGTCCCGGTTGCAGCATCAACGTCAGTTGCTGCAGCGGCTGATCGTGGCACACAATTGACAGATGACGAACTGAAGCAGCTGAATACTGTGCTTGATTTGCTGCAGACGCAATATGTTACTGAAGTAGATCGCGACGAGTTGATCGACGGTGCTATTTCCGGCATGATGAATGCGCTGAATGATCCATATTCCGTATACATGGAAGCTGAGGTTGCAAGTAAATTCTCGCAATCCATTGAAGGCTCATTTTCCGGAATTGGCGCAGAGGTCGCTCTGGAAAATGGTCAGATCGTTGTCGTATCCCCTATAAAAGGTTCGCCTGCGGAACGGGGTGGATTGCTGGCTAAGGATATAATCCTATCTGTAAATGGTGAAAGCCTTACTGGCTTGACCTTGCAAGAGGCTGTTAATCTAATTCGCGGTGAAAAAGGGACGAAGGCCAAACTTGAAGTGATGCGTGCAGGAAACTCCGAGCCGATAGCAGTCGTATTGATTCGTGACGATATCGACATTGAAACTGTTTATAGCCGAATTGACGAAAACGGAGTTGGCGTCATTGAAATTACACAATTCTCCTTGAATACAGCAGAGCGTTTTACTGAGGAGTTGGCTGCTCTGGAGGACAAAGGAATCATGGGGCTTGTCATTGATGTCCGTAACAATCCTGGCGGCGTGCTTCAAGACGTTGTTGCGATTGCACAGCTTATGATGGAACAAGGCAAGGTTGTTGTTCAAGTCGAGGATCGTTCAGGCAAGCGGGATAAGACTTTTGCCGAAGGCGGAGAGAAGAAGGATTATCCGATCGTCGTCGTAACGAATGGCGGTAGTGCCAGCGCCTCGGAAATTTTAGCCGGTGCATTGCAGGAAGCTGCAGGCGCAACAGTTGTTGGTGAGCAAACCTATGGTAAAGGAACGGTGCAGGTTAGTTTCAACCAGCTTTTTGATGACGGTGGTTTAATTAAGATGACAATTGCAAAATGGTTGACGCCTAATGGCAATTGGATCAATGAAAAGGGCGTAACGCCTAATGTCATCGTAGAACCGCCAGCGATTTACAGTGTAGCTCGCTTGAATTTAACTGAAGAGCTGAAAGAGGATCAATTAAGCGAAAAAATTCGCAGCGTGCAAATTATGCTTGAAGCTCTGGGATATGAAGTAGATCGTACAGACGGTTACTTTAGTGCAAATACGGCAGAAGCTGTACGCAAGTTCCAACGTGATCATGGACTGAAAAGCACCGGGATTGTGGATACAACTACGGCAAGCAAGCTTGAGGAAAAAGTGATTGCCTTTATCCGTGATGATGCCAATGATCCGCAGATGCAAAAGGCACTGGAAATTGCGGCAGGAAAAAAACAATAAGCGTCGAATTATTTAAAGGTTGGTTTCTTTTATTAAGAAGCCTGCCTTTTTTTTATGAATTGGCCAATTTAGGATGAAGGGGTGTACGAATTGGGGAACATTGAGCTATGGCTCATTTTGATAGGAAAGGCGATTTTATCGCTGCTAATACAGCCTCTATTCTATGCGTCACTTCTATTGCTTGTCATTATGTATACTTATCGTACACGTATGGAAAGAGCGATGTTTTCAGTTAGACTCCAGCCGTGGCTAAAGCGATATGCGTACGCAGCTGCAGGCGGCTTGCTTGCTGCACTAGCCGTATCTATTATTGCGGTGCTGCTTGGCTTCACATTTACAGCAGCAACGGTATGGTGGTTATGGGGCGTATCCATTATTTTAATGCTTATCCGTCTTCGTTTTGTTAGTATTATATACAGTGCGAGTATAGTATCTGTTCTGAATTTAGCCGCACACGCCATTGGGCCGCTTGAGCTGGAGCAGGATTTGCAGCGGCTATATGAATCGCTGCTAGCACTACAGCCAGTCAACATATTAGTTGTCGCTTCGCTCTTATCGATTGCACAGTCGCTGCTAGTAAGATGGCAGGGCAAGCATTTTATTAGCCCGATATATATGTCGGGTAAGCGTGGCAAAATTATTGGCGGCTACGTGCTGCAAAGCTATTGGGCTGCGCCGTTATTATTGTTTATGCCAGTGGCTGCCGATGAGGCAGGAGCCGTATCATTTGCGACCAATGCAGTACAGCCATTCTTTCTTACGGCTGGACCTGAAGCATGGCTTCTGCTAGCTTGTCCGCTTATGCTTGGCGTTACTGGAATGACGCAATCATTAGGTCCAGCTTCATTCATTAAGCGAGTATCGAATCAATGGCTTATTTATTCAATATTATTTTTAATGATTTCTTTGGGTTCATGGTGGGTCGAGCCATTAATTTGGGTTGCTGCCATTGGCATGCTTGTTTCCTTCGAGCTGGTGCACGCGATCAATCGCTGGAATGAAAGCAAGCGAGCGCCACGCTATGCTCCACTGGACAAAGGCTTGCGCGTGCTTGCGATCATCGATCATTCTCCTGCTGTTCATATGGGAATTGAGGCGGGAGATACCGTTATGAAAGCGAACGGGGTACCTGTTAACACCTTGGATGAGCTGTATGCAGCGATGTCAACCAACCCTGCCTTCTGTAAGCTGGAGCTGTTGAATGTAGAGGGTGAGCTGAAATTTGCTCAGCGTGCACGTTTTGCAGATGAGCATCATCAGCTTGGCATTATTATGGCGCCAGACGGGCTAGCCAAACATTTTGAAAACTATCGAGAGCCGTCCTTGCTCGCATTATTCGGTCAAGGCAAGCTGCGCCGGAAATTAACTCGTACATCAGCAACAATAGAGACAACAGGTACGTCCAATACGTTATAGCAACTAGCGATAGCCTATTATGCAGCGTGTAAGTCATAATGGGCTATCGCTTTAGTTTGATTATTTGAAATCGATGAGTGAGTAGATGAGGTGAAGACGTTGAAAATCATGCTGGTTGATGATGAAAAGTTGGCTCTTTTGCAGCTTGAGCGCATGCTTACCAATGCTTTTTCAGAGCGAGGGCTGCTTGAGCGAATTACCGAGATTCATAGCTTTCAACGTGTCAGTGAGGCGCTTGCCCATGCTCAGCTAAATCCGCCAGATCTAGTTTTTCTGGACATTCATATGCCTGAAATGACAGGCTTGAAAGCGGCAGAGCATATTCAGCAAATCGTCCCTGACGTAGACATTATATTCGTGACAGCTTTTGACGAATTTGCAGTAAAAGCATTCGAATTAAATGCGCTGGACTATTTACTTAAACCTGTAGCTGCAGCACGATTGCAAAAAACAATGGATCGTGTATTGGCAAGCTACGCGGCATCAGAAGCTCAAACAGAAAATGAGAAACCAATTGCATTCAAGCAGAAGATATATTGTTTGAACCATATTCGCTTTCAATCAAGCGATGGCACTATTTTTGTACCAAAGTGGCGAACAGCTAAAGCGCAGGAGCTTTTTGCGTTTTTATTGCACCACCGAGGTGCGATCGTTCCTAAACATGTGATATTGAATATGTTTGTACCAGAGCTTGATAAAAAACGAGCTATGACTCAGCTGTATACCGTCATTTATCAAATTAGGAAATGTATGAAGGAAGCCAACTTCAAGCTCATAATCGAGACGGATAGTATTCAGGAAGGCTACAGACTGCTTTTGGAAGATACCGTCGTAGATATAGAAGAATGGGAGGCTAGTCTCATTTCATTAGCAACAGACGATGCCAACAACTATGAACAGCTGGAGCAGCTCTTGCACCAGTTTGATGGCGACTATATGGGCAATTATGAGTATATGTGGGCAGAAAACGAGCGCGAGCGCCTGCGTCGGCTGTGGATGGATCATGCCAAGCGACTTATGCAGCATCAGTATGCTGCGAAGGAGTGGGAAAGCTTGACTAGACTAGGCGATCGGTTAGTTGGCATGAACCCATATGAGTTTGATTGCAGTGTGCTTATTATGGAGGCCTACGATCATCTTGGACAGTATGATAAGCTGAAGCATTTTTACTATAAACAGGAGAAGCATATTCGGGAGGAGCTGGATCTTCCACTGCCTGACAATATGATAAGTTGGTTTCAGACTTGGTTGAAAAACCGCAAGGGCTTGCCTCAAGTATAGCTCTTGCGGCTTTGTTGTGTTTAGGGCTATAATGGAGAAGAATGAGAACATACATTCTGTTATGTGAAATGTTGAAATCATACATTTTTGACGATAATGAAGATATCTTAGGTTAGATGGACGGGAGGAAATTATGTCTCTTTTTCAAATTGTTTCAGACTATGAACCTAGAGGAGATCAGCCAAGGGCCATAGGGCAGCTCGTACAGGGTCTGGAGAAAGGCATGCGTCATCAGACGCTGCTTGGAGCAACGGGTACAGGCAAGACATATACGATTGCCAATGTTATTCAGGAGGTACAGCGTCCGACGCTCGTGATAGCCCATAATAAAACGCTTGCAGCTCAGCTGTGCAGCGAATTCAAATCCTTCTTCCCCAATAATGCGGTTGAGTATTTCGTGAGCTATTACGACTACTATCAGCCAGAAGCATATATACCGTCTACAGATACTTTTATTGAGAAAGATTCCAGCATTAATGATGAAATAGATAAGCTTCGCCACTCGGCAACCAGCGCCTTGTTTGAGCGTAGGGATGTCATTATTGTAGCGAGCGTATCTTGTATATATGGCCTCGGTTCGCCTCAGGAATACGGAAGCATGGTCGTGTCCTTGCGTGTCGGCATGGAGAAGTCTCGTAATGAGATTTTGCATGATCTGGTGGATATCCAATATCAGCGCAATGATATCAGCTTTACACGCGGCACATTCCGCGTGCGCGGCGATGTTATCGAGATATTCCCGGTAGCGAGTAATGAGCATGCTGTTCGGGTTGAGTTGTTCGGCGACGAAATCGAGCGTATTGTAGAAATGGATGTGCTGACAGGAGAAGTGCTAGGCGAACGTGAGCATATCGCGATTTTTCCAGCCTCTCACTTTGTTACGCAAGAAGAAACGATGAAGCGGGCAATCGTCGATATTGAACAGGAGCTTGAGGAGCGATTAGCTTATTTTCGCAGTGAAGGAAAGCTGCTGGAAGCACAGCGACTGGAGCAGCGTACACGCTATGACCTGGAGATGATGGCGGAGATGGGCTTTTGCTCTGGCATCGAGAACTATTCAGGACCGCTTACCTTCCGTGAACGAGGGGCTACTCCTTATACGCTGCTTGATTATTTTCCAGAAGACATGCTTGTCGTTATCGACGAATCCCATGTATCGTTGCCGCAAATTCGTGCGATGTACAACGGTGACAGAGCCCGCAAGGAAGTGCTTGTAAATCACGGTTTCCGACTGCCAAGCGCGATGGATAATCGTCCGCTTCGCTTCGAGGAATTCGAGGATAAGACGAAACAGCTCATCTATGTATCGGCAACGCCTGGCCCTTATGAGCTGGAGCATTGCTCTGAGATGGTGGAACAAATTATTCGTCCGACTGGCTTGCTAGACCCGATTATCGAGGTTCGACCATCCAAAGGACAGATTGATGATCTGCTGCATGAGATTCAGCTTCGAATCGCCAAGGATGAACGGGTGCTTGTAACGACTCTAACGAAGAAAATGGCAGAGGACCTGACTGATTATTTGAAGGATGTAGGACTGAAGGTACGCTATTTGCATTCCGAAATTAAAACGCTTGAGCGCCTAGCAATCATACGCGATCTTCGTTTAGGTGTTTTTGATGTGTTGATCGGGATTAACCTGCTGCGTGAAGGTCTCGACCTTCCAGAGGTTAGTCTGGTGGCTATACTGGATGCGGATAAAGAGGGCTTTCTGCGTTCCGAGCGCTCGTTGATTCAGACAATTGGCCGGGCAGCCCGCAATAGCGAAGGAACCGTTATTATGTATGGAGACAAAATAACAGACTCGATGGATAAGGCGATTAAGGAAACGGCGCGCCGTCGCGAGCTGCAAATTGCGTTTAATGAGAAGCATGGCATAACGCCGCAAACCATTCGCAAGCTGGTGCATGATGTGATCGAAGCGACGAAGGTAGCGGAGGATAAAGCAGACTATGTAGTTGAGCCAGATAAAAAGCTGAGCAAGAAAGAGCGTGCTGTTTTAATCGAAAAGCTAGAGAAAGAAATGAAGGACGCAGCGAAAAACTTGCAATTCGAGCGTGCAGCAGAGCTGCGTGATGCGCTGCTGGAGCTAAAGGCGGAACAATAGGTAGGGGGAGAGAAAGTGGCTAATGACAAAATTGTCGTAAAAGGTGCGCGAGCACATAATTTGAAAAATATTGATGTTACGATCCCTCGTGACAAATTCGTTGTATTAACAGGGCTAAGTGGCTCGGGAAAATCCTCTCTTGCATTTGACACAATCTATGCGGAAGGACAGCGCCGATACGTAGAATCGCTAAGCGCGTATGCCCGCCAATTTCTAGGGCAAATGGACAAGCCGGATGTCGATTCGATTGAGGGACTATCGCCTGCCATTTCGATTGACCAGAAGACAACGAGCCGCAATCCTCGTTCTACAGTTGGTACCGTCACAGAGATCTATGATTACTTGCGCCTGCTCTTCGCCCGAATTGGTAAGCCGCACTGTCCGACACATGGTATAGAGATCACCTCGCAAACCGTCGAGCAGATGGTTGATCGCATTATGGAGTATGAGGAACGAACACGTATGCAAATTCTGGCGCCAATTGTGTCCGGAAGAAAAGGTGAGCATGTCAAGCTGCTTGCTGATATGCAGAAGCAAGGCTATGTTCGTGTACGAGTCGATGGTGAGATTCGAGAGCTAAGTGAAGAGATTACGCTAGATAAAAACAAAAAGCACTCGATCGAGGTGGTCATTGACCGTATCGTGGTGAAGGCCGGTATAGAGTCGCGGCTTGCAGATTCGATTGAAACAGCGTTAGAGCTTGGAGAAGGACGTGTGTTGATTGATGTCATCGGTCAAGAGGAGCTGCTGTTCAGCTCCAATCTTTCCTGTCCAGAATGCGGCTTTAGTATCGAAGAGCTTGCGCCGCGCATGTTCTCCTTCAACAGTCCGTATGGCGCTTGCCCGGAATGCGATGGACTGGGGGCGAAGATGGTTGTCGATCCAGACCTGCTTATTCCTGATTACAGCAAGTCTATTAATGATGGAGCTTTTCTAGCTTGGGCAGGCAGTACGTCCAACTATTATCCTCAGTTTCTTAAGTCTGTAGCTGATCATTATGATATCCCGCAGGATGTTCCTGTCAGTGAGCTGACGACTGAGCAGATGAAGAAGCTGCTGTACGGAACAGACGGGCAGAAGGTGCGCTTTGTATACGAGAATGACTTCGGCGCGCGCAAGGAAGCGTATGTCGCCTTTGAAGGTATTGTCAACAATTTGGAGCGGCGCTATCGCGAAACGCCATCTGAAATGATGAGAGAGCATATCGAAGGGTACATGAGTGCCAGACCTTGTAACAGCTGTAAAGGTCAGCGCCTGCGTAAGGAAACGCTAGCGGTTACGATTGACAATCGAAATATCGCTTACGTTACCGATCTGTCGATTGGCGAAGCCCAGCAGTACTTCTTGAGCTTGGAGCTCAGCGACAAGGAAATGAAGATCGCAGGACTGATCATGAAGGAAATATCAGGTCGCCTTGGCTTCCTTGTTAATGTCGGACTTGAGTATTTGACACTAAGCCGTGCAGCAGGAACCTTATCCGGCGGCGAAGCCCAGCGTATTCGACTGGCGACTCAGATCGGCTCAAGCCTAATGGGTGTACTTTATATTCTTGATGAGCCGAGTATCGGTCTGCATCAACGTGACAATGATCGATTAATTGAAGCGTTGCTGCATATGCGTGATCTTGGCAATACATTGATTGTCGTAGAGCATGACGAGGATACGATGCTGGCTGCTGATTACATTATCGACATCGGCCCTGGCGCTGGCATACATGGTGGACAGATCATCGCACAAGGCACTCCTCAGGAGCTAATGGAAAATGAGGACTCGTTGACAGGCCAATACTTGAGCGGGAAAAAGTTTATCGAGGTTCCGCTGCAGCGTCGAGCAATCGGTGATCGTTGGATTGAGGTGCTCGGTGCGAAGGAGAATAATCTACGCAATCTGAATGTAAAAATTCCGCTAGGCGTATTTGTTGCGGTAACAGGCGTATCAGGATCAGGGAAATCTACCTTCGTCAATGAAATCCTGTACAAAACATTAGCGCGTGATCTGAGCCGAGCAAAGACACGTCCTGGTGCGTATAAGGAAATTCGCGGGTTGGAGCATATTGATAAAGTAATCGATATTGACCAATCGCCAATTGGACGCACACCTCGCTCCAATCCAGCTACCTATACTGGCGTGTTTGACGATATTCGTGATCTGTATGCTTCAACGAATGAAGCGAAGGTTCGCGGCTATAAGAAGGGCCGTTTCAGCTTCAACATTAAAGGCGGCAGATGCGAGGCTTGTCGCGGAGACGGTATTATCAAGATCGAAATGCACTTCCTGCCCGATGTGTATGTACCATGTGAAATTTGCAAAGGCAAGCGTTACAATCGTGAAACGCTGGAAGTGAAGTACAAAGGCAAAAGCATTGCCGAGGTACTGGAAATGACGATTGAGGACGGCTGTCAGTTCTTTGAAAACATCCCTAGAATCCACCGCAAGCTGCAAACACTGCTTGATGTGGGCTTAGGTTATATGAAGCTGGGACAGCCTGCTACTACGCTTTCTGGTGGGGAAGCGCAGCGCGTAAAGCTGGCATCAGAGCTATATCGTCGCAGCACGGGCAAAACACTTTATATTTTGGATGAGCCAACTACGGGTTTGCACGCGCATGATATCGCACGTTTGCTTGATGTGTTGCATCGACTCGTCGATTCGGGGGAGTCTGTACTCGTCATCGAGCACAATCTTGATGTTATTAAAACTGCAGACTACTTGATTGACCTTGGACCTGAAGGCGGAAAAGGCGGTGGAACCTTAGTAGCTACCGGAACCCCTGAACAGGTAGTTAAGGTGAAGGGCTCCTATACTGGTAAATATTTGGCGCCGATATTGGAGCGTGATACAGCTCGTTCGCAAAAACTGCAAACTGTAAAAGCATAATTAGATAAAAATTGTAATAGATTGGGTGATGATGGGTAAAGCTATCTTAAAGCAAGCTTGTCATCGTCCAATCCGTTATGTATTGCATAAAAATGTGAATATTGTGTGACGAAGCTATTAATGCTTGCATGTTGGCAGTATTCTCGATAGGATATATAAATAATAGGACACGTGTGATTAAAGGGAGGTCTTCTTATGTTTCTAGCAGAAGTGGCAGAAGAAGCAAGCAAAATTGATCCATTTGATTGGTTCATGCTTGCATTCACGGTTATCATTGCAATTGGCTTCTTTCGTTTGGTGACAGCTAAGCCAAAAAAGAACTTGTTTGCAATTGGTTTCGCCGGGGTATCACTACTTGTATTTCTATTTATCGATTATGTAATGATCTTTAAAGTCTGGTTAGCGTAGCGTACATAAAAAAAGTTCCACCGATTAATCGGTGGAACTTTTTTATTGAAATGGATTAAACCCACCACATCTCGCCAAGTGGCTCGCGGATCAATACTTGCTGCAGATTTTGTACTGCTTTTGTAAAGCCTTCGTCGACGGACATCAAGCCATCCTCATGCTCGATGCTAACGACATAATCATAGCCTACGAGACGCAGTTCACTAATGATGTCTGCCCATGTTTTAAGATCATGTCCGAAGCCAACGCTGCGGAACTGCCATGCGCGATCAAGCATTTGCGTATAGCTTTGCATATCAGTTAAACCATGCATATTCACGTTAACAGGATCGATCGTAGTGTCTTTCGCATGGAAGTGATGGATTGCGCCTTCACGACCCAAAATACGAATGGCCTGAACAGGATCAATACCTTGCCACCACATATGACTTGGATCAAGGTTTGCGCCAATCGCTTTTCCTGTAGCTTCACGGAGGCGAAGCATCGTTCCCGGACTGTGTACAGAGAATCCGCCATGCAGCTCAAGACCGATTTTAATGCCAGCTTCTGTTGCAACATTGTTAATATCAGACCAATATGGAATAACTTTTTGCTCCCATTGCCATTTTAGAATGTCTTGATAGTCATTCGGCCAAGGAGCAACAGGCCAGTTCGGATATTTCGCATCCTCGTGATCACCAGGACATCCAGAGAATGTATTGACAACTGGAACCTCCAAGCGGTTAGCCAGCTCGATTGTTTTGCGAATTACGTCATCATCTGCTTGAGCTAGCGCTTTTTGCGGATGAAGAGGGTTGGCATGGCAGCTTAATGCGCTAATGATAAGGCCGCGTGATTCTACAGCCTGCTTAAACGCTTTCAGTTTGCCAGCATCAGCCAGCAGGACGTCTGGATCGCAGTGTGCATTGCCAGGATAACCACCTGTACCGATCTCAACAGCTTCCAATCCTTTTTCTGCAATGTAATCCAATGCTTCTTCAAACGGCTTTTGTGCAAACAATACAGCGAATACACCTAACTTCATAAGTAATAACCTCCTAAACGTATGGTTAATAATGGTGATAGAACAGTTTATAGCCTTACTACTATAATGCCCGTAACACCGAAGAACTTCAATACATATAGCAAAATAGCATAATTATTCAACAAAACTGTGATAAAGCTGTGCTGGCAGGAATGTCATGTAGAATATATTGCGCAGCTTTGTTACACTATTAACTAGAAAATAGATGAACGAACAAGCTAACATAATAGCTGTGAATTTAGTGAGAGGAATTCTAATATGACTTTAACAAGATCAGATATTGAACTGTTGGCTCCAGCTGGCGATTGGGATTGCATGCGTGCTGCCGTTGCCAATGGTGCTGACGCAATCTTTTTTGGCGTTGAGAAATTCAATGCCCGTGCAAGAGCGAACAACTTTAGAAGCGAAGAGCTGCCAGAAATTATGGCTTTCCTTCATACGTATGGTGTGAAGGGCTTTTTGACTTTTAATATTTTAGTATTCGAGGATGAGCTGAGAGATGCTCAAGCCTTAATAGAAATGTGCATAGATGCTGGAGTCGATGCTGTCATTGTACAGGATCTTGGGCTTGTAAAGCTGATTCGTGAGCTTTCGCCTGATTTCCCGATTCATGGCTCTACCCAGATGACGATCACTTCTCCAGAGGCGGTTGAGTTTACGAAGCCTTTCGATATGGAGCGTGTCGTGCTAGGGCGCGAAAACAATCTAAAGCAGATCAAAACGATTGGTGAGCAAGCCAAGCTTCCAATGGAGGTATTCGTTCATGGCGCGCTTTGCGTTTCCTACTCCGGACAATGTCTAACCTCTGAAATGTGGGGTGGACGCTCTGCGAATCGTGGTGAATGTGCGCAGGCTTGTCGTTTGCCGTATGACCTGATGGTAGACGGCGAGAAAAAACCGATGGGCGACGTCGCATACCTCCTTTCTCCTAAGGATTTGGCGGCAATTGAGCTGGTTCCTGAGCTGATTGAAGCTGGCGTAACCTCCTTCAAAATCGAGGGACGCTTGAAGACGCCAGAATATGTTGCCAACGTAGTAAGCAAATATCGTAATGCCATCGATAAATATTTCGATGGCAATCGTTCAAAACCTTCTAAAGAAGAAATTCGTGAGCTGCAGCAAAGCTTTTCTCGTGGCTTTACGACTGGATTTCTAGAAGGCACGAATAACAAGCAGCTCGTGGATGGTACATTCCCGAAAAGCCGCGGCGTTTATTTGGGTAAAGTGGAGCGCATTATGCGTGACGCGGTAACGATTCGTCTTGAAGCTCCGCTTAAGCGCGGCGATGGTATCGTGTTTGACGCAGGCGACCCAACGAAGAAGGAAGAAGGCGGTCGCGTCTATGATATTAGACGTCAAGGCGTTAAGCTTGAAGGGGAAGCAGCAGAGGGCATTGTGATCGAGCTGGTTCCTGGCCGCAACGATATCGATTTGCGCAAGGTGCATGTGGGAGATCGAATCTGGAAAACGAATGATCCTGCGCTTGATCGCGCGCTGCGCGCAAGCTTTGAAACGGACAAGCCATATCGTGTATTCCCACTGCATGTTCAGGTTACGGGGGAGGCTGGAAAGCCGCTTCATACCGTTTGGACTGATGTAGAGAAGCAGACTAGCGTAACTGTGGAATCTGAGCTGTTGCTGGAGGAGGCGCTGAAACGACCGATGGATGCAGAGCTTCTATCCGAGCAGCTTGGACGACTTGGCGGGACGATCTACCAGCTTGATCATTTGGAGGTTGTGCTGCAGGGCGATTTGATTCTGCCAATGCGTGAGCTTAACCGTATGCGCCGAGTGGCGGTTGAACAGCTTGCTGGCGAACGTCCTAAGCCGCCGAAATATGTAAAGCGACCAGTCGATGCGATGGATGATGCCTTCGACAATACGAAGCAGCTTAAGCCGCTAACCAGTGGTAAGGAAGCGAAGCTGTCTGTGCTTTGCCGCACATTGGAGCAGGTGGAAGGTGCAATTAAGGCGAATGCAGACTACATTTATGCTGATTTTGAATTTATTAAACAGTTCCCTGCGGCACTTGAGCTCGCTCGTGCTGCTGGCACGCCGATTGCTCTTGCAACACCGCGCATTCATATGCCGAACGAGAATGGCTACCATGCTAATATTTTGAAGCTGAAGCCTGATGCGGTGCTTGTTCGCAATACAGGAGCGCTGTATTACTATATGCGCGCGAAAATGATGAATCCCGATGCGCCGTTTCCGCGTTTGATTGGCGACTTCTCGCTTAACATTGCGAACCATAAGGCCGTTAATCTGTTTTTGGAAAGTGGTCTTGATACGGTAACGCCATCCTATGATCTCAACATTCAGCAGATGGTTGATTTGCTGGAGCGTTCGAATACGAGCAATATCGAGGTTGTCATTCATCAGCATTTGCCGATGTTCCATACCGAGCATTGCGTGTACTGTACGTTTTTAAGTGAAGGTACGGACTATACAAACTGCGGTAGACCATGTGAATCACATCGTGCGTCCTTGCAGGATCGTATTGGCATGAGTCACCCTGTTCGTGTAGATGAAGGCTGCCGTAATACGGTATATAATGCGATCGAGCAGTCTGGTGCGGAATACTTGAAAAACTTTATCGAGCTCGGAGTCGGGCAATATCGAGTAGAGTTTTTGGAAGAAAGTGCGGAGAAGGTGCAGGAGGTCTTGTCACTTTATCGCAAGGCACTGGACGGCAACATCAGTGGAACGCAAGTATGGCGCAGCTTGAAAGCAACGAATCAGCTTGGCGTCACACGCGGACAGCTCGTAAAATAAAAGCTTGCAGCATGAGAGAAGGTCAAGTCGAACGCATGGCTTGGCCTTTTCTGTGACAAGGGAAGGAGGAAAAACGTGGATACAGAGTGGTTTTCCAATTGGCAGCATGTGTTCAAGCTGGACCCTGATAAGGAAATTAGTGATGAAGCGCTCGATCAGCTGTGCATGTCTGGAACGGATGCAATTATAATCGGCGGCTCAAGCGGCGTAACCTTTGAAAATACGGTTGATCTGCTGGCTCGCGTTCGCCGTTACAGTGTCGATTGCGCATTAGAGGTATCGACGATGGATGGAGCCGTCCCTGGCTTCGATGGCTACTTTGTGCCGTTCGTGTTGAACACAAAGGAGGCCGACTGGCTCATGCTCAAGCAGCTGGAGGGCCTGCAGGAATACGGTCATTTTGTGCCGTGGGAGATGACTTCGGCTTCGGGTTATATCGTATTAAATGAGGATAGTACGGCGGCTAAAGTATCTGGCGCGAATGCGAAGCTTTCTGCACAAGAGGTGTTACCGTATGTGTGGATGGCAGATCGCTTGCTGCGTCTGCCGGTCGTCTATATCGAATATAGCGGAATGTACGGAGATATGAGCTTGCTTGCCCGCGTTGCCAGCGAGCTGCAGCAGGCGCATTTATTTTACGGTGGCGGGATAGATCATGCGGAAAAGGCTGCGAACGCGGCTAAACATGCCAAAACCGTTGTTGTCGGCAATATTGTCTATAACGATCTAACAGCGGCACTAGCAACGGTTGAGGCGGTCAAGCAAGTAAAGCAATCGCAAAAAGCATAAGGCTACAAGAGGGAGTGAGGTAGATGTTTAGTTTCTTTAATATTGATGATGCGGTGCAAAAGCTTAATGCACCACAGCGCGAAGCGGTACAGGCGACGGAAGGGCCGCTGCTAATTATGGCCGGCGCAGGCAGTGGTAAAACGCGTGTGCTGACTCATCGTATCGCCTATCTCATTGAAAAGAAGCGGGTAGCGCCATGGAGCATATTGGCGATTACCTTTACGAATAAAGCAGCAAGAGAGATGCAGGAGCGTGTCAGCTCGCTCGTAGGGTCTTCTGGGCAAGATATATGGGTATCGACATTTCACTCGATGTGCGTTCGCATTTTGCGCAAGGATATTGATCGGATTGGCTTTAGCTCTAATTTTTCTATTTTAGATTCAGCTGATCAGTTGTCCGTTATTCGCAGCTGCATGAAGGATGAAAATATCGATGTGAAAAAATTTGAGCCGAAGGCGGTTCAAGCTGCAATTAGCTCGGCTAAAAATGAGCTGGTTAGTCCTGAACGCTATGAAGAAAAAATCGGTGATTACTTTCAGGGGATCGTAGCTAAAATATATAAGCTGTATCAAAAGCGTCTAAAGCAAAACAACTCGCTTGATTTTGATGATTTGATTATGATGACGATTCGCTTGTTTAAGGAAGTGCCCGAAGCGCTTCAGTTTTATCAAAACAAGTTTCGTTATATCCATGTGGACGAGTATCAGGATACGAACCGTGCGCAATATATGCTCGTGCGTATGCTAGCTGATGCGCACCATAACATTTGCGTAGTAGGGGATAGCGATCAGTCAATCTATCGTTGGCGTGGTGCCGATATTAGCAACATTCTAAATTTCGAGGATGATTACCCCGAAGCAAAGACGATTCTGCTTGAGCAGAACTATCGTTCTACCTCTACGATTTTGAACGCGGCAAATGCGGTTATCGCCAACAATACAGGCCGAAAATCGAAAAAGCTGTGGACCGATCAAGGGGACGGCAACAAAATCTACGTCTACTATGGAGATAGCGAACGGGATGAAGGCTATTTCGTAACAGGAATTATACAGAAAAATGTAGCGGGCTCACGCAAATACCGTGACCATGCCATACTGTATCGTACGAATGCGCAGTCGCGTGTGATCGAGGAAACGCTTATTAAATCGGAGATTCCTTATCAGATCGTCGGCGGCATCAAGTTCTATGACCGCAAAGAGATTAAGGATTTGCTGGCTTATTTGCGACTAATCTCCAATCCTGACGATGATATTAGCTTGCAGCGCATCATCAATGTGCCGAAGCGGGGCATTGGCGATACGACGGTGGCGAAGCTGGCGGCAGAAGCGACAGCTAAAGGTATGTCGATTTATCGAGTATTGATATCAGAGCTTGATTCGGTGGATGTAAAGGGAAAAACGAAGGAACAGCTTATCAACTTCGGCAATATGATTCAAAGCCTGAATGCGCGGGTTGATGAGATGACGGTAACGGAGCTGACTGAGAAGGTTCTGGAGCTTTCGGAGTATAAGCTTGAGCTTCAACGCGAGCAGACACTTGAATCACAATCTCGAATTGAAAATATTGAGGAGTTTCTATCTGTAACGCAAGACTTCGAGCAGCGTAACGAGGATCGAACGCTCGTTGCCTTTCTGACGGATTTGGCCTTAATTGCAGACATTGACTCTATGAATGATAGTGAAGAAGAAAAAGGCGCTCAGGATGCAGTTATTCTGATGACGATGCATAGCGCGAAGGGACTGGAATTCCCGATTGTGTTCATCGTAGGGATGGAGGAGTCGATCTTCCCGCATTCTCGCGCATTTACCGATGAGGAGGAACTGGAAGAGGAGCGTCGCCTGGCTTACGTTGGCATTACACGTGCGGAGGAGCAGCTGTATCTCACTTCAGCGAAGATGAGAACGTTGTTTGGTCGTACTTCAGTGAACATGCCTTCGCGCTTCCTGAAGGAAATTCCGAGCGAGTTGATTGAAACTAATCAACCGCTAGCTGGCGCTGATGGCGGCTTTTCTCGTGGCTTCGGAGCCTCCGGTCGTCCAAGCGGATTTGGAGCAGGACAGAGCGGATTTGGCTATGGAGCTAGAGGCGCCACGGGTCAACAAGGCGGGTATAGCAGCAGAGGACCAGCCTCATCGGCAGGAAGACCAGGCTCAAGCGCAGCACGCCCTAGTGTTACGGTCACATCAGGACTCGATGCTGCGAAGAAGCAGCATGTACAGAATGATGGTACAAGCAGTTATGTGGCTGGTGACAAGGTGATGCACGGCAAATGGGGCGAAGGGACAGTCATCGCTGTGCGCGGCAAGGATCAGGACATGGAACTGCAAATCGCATTTCCTGCGCCGACCGGTATTAAAAAGCTGCTTGCTAGCTTCGCGCCAATTAAAAAAGTATAAAAGCTGTAAGCGAGCAATGGCTTGTTTTCATAGCAATAAGGCAATCCTATTTAGTAAAGAAGGAAGCATGGAGGGATGTCGATGTCGACCAATCAGGATCAGCAGCGGATGGAGCAGCTGATCAAGGAGCTAAATGAGCATAATTACAGCTATTATACGCTGGATGCCCCGACTATTTCAGATGCGGAGTACGACAGACTGTATGATGAGCTGGTAGCGCTGGAAGCATCGCTGGGCAACGTGCTGCCGCATTCTCCTACCCAACGAGTAGGCGGAGAGATGCTGACAGGCTTTGCACAGCATAAGCATCTAGCTAGATTATGGAGTCTGGACAAAGCACAAAACCTTGAGCAGCTGTATGCTTGGGAAGCGAAATTGAAGCGCGCCATACAGGACTATAATACGAAAAATCCATCCTTGGCGCTTCCCGATCCGACCTATGTTATGGAATTGAAATTCGACGGCCTCACGCTAAATCTGACCTATGAGCGCGGACAGCTTGTGCAGGCAGCTACACGCGGGAACGGGACAATCGGCGAAGGAATATTGGCTCAGGTTAAGACGATTAAATCGATTCCGCTGAGCATTCCGTTCACCGAGGGTATCATTGAAGTACAGGGCGAAGGAATTATGACCTTATCTACTCTGGCTCGTTATAACGAAACAGCTGAGGAACCATTGAAAAATGCGAGAAATGCAGCAGCTGGAGCGTTGCGCAACTTAAATCCGTCAGTTACAGCAAGCCGCAAGCTGGATGCATTTATCTATAATGTTGGGTATGCACAAGGCGTATCTTTTGCAGATCATCGCCAAATGCAGCAGTTTCTTAAGGATAACCAGTTCAAGGTTAATCCGTATGTCATCTATGCAGACAATCTGAAGGAGCTTGAGAGCGAGCTTTCAGCCTTGGCGGAGCGTAGAAACGAGCTTGATTTCCTGATCGATGGAGCGGTTATTAAGGTGCAGGATATGCGCACGCGCGAGGCGCTTGGCTATACGGACAAGTTTCCGCGCTGGGCGGTTGCGTTCAAATTTGAAGCAGAAGAAGCAGAGACTACGCTGCTATCGGTTTCATGGGAGGTTGGACGCACCGGCAAGATTACGCCTGTTGCGAAGGTGGAAGCCGTGGAGCTGGCGGGCGTAACGGTGCAAAACTGTACGCTGAACAATATGGGGGATATCGAGCGTAAAAACTTGAAATTTGCGCTTGGTACGCTTGTAGCCATTCGCCGCTCTAATGACGTAATTCCGGAAATTCTGGGTAAGGTTGACGAGGAGCAGGGTGAAGAAATTGTATTCCCTACGCTTTGTCCAGCCTGCGGCTCAGAGCTGGAACAGCGTGGCGCGCATTTATTTTGCAACAACAAGCTAGGCTGTGAACCGCAAATGATTGGACGCATCACCCACTTTGCGGCGCGTGATGCGATGGATATTGAATCGTTCAGCGTGATGACTGCCGAGCAACTGTATCATGAGTGTGGCGTTAAGGACCCGGCTGATTTGTACCGGTTGACCTTTGACGATCTAATTAAGCTTGAGCGGTTTGGAGAGAAGAAAGCACAGAAGCTGCTAGACGCGATTGAAAAGTCGAAAACACGAGAGCTTGCCTCATTTTTGTTCGCGCTAGGCATTCCGAATACAGGGAAAGCGACTGCTAAAACATTAGCGGATCATTATCGTAGTCTTGATGCGGTGATGAATGCGACTGTTGATGAACTGATCGAGCTGCAGGATATCGGTCTAATTGTAGCAGAAAGCATCGTAAGCTTCTTCCAGGATGACTCGATCAAGCAAAGCATTTCGGAGATGCTGGAAGCGGGAGTTGCCCCGCAGATAGAAGAGCTGCCAACAGCAGCTTCTGAGGATCACCCGTTATTCGGCAAAACAATTGTTATTACGGGAACATTGCCGACATTAGGGCGCGATGAGCTAACGAAAAAATTGGAAGCATGCGGAGCTAAAGTAACGGGCAGCGTTTCGAAGAAGACAGATCTCGTTATCGCAGGAGAGAAAGCAGGCAGTAAGCTAACCAAAGCCCAGCAGCTTGGCATTGAGATTATTGAAGACGAAGCTGCAGTTTTGCAATTGCTTGATAGTCAAGAATAGTACTGGCGGTGGAGGAGCGATATAACGCTTGCTTACGTGGTTGCGCTCAACGTATTTAGATAAGTGCTTGGCTGGTTGCAGATCGTTATAGAATAGAATATGTGTTAGGCAGGTTTACGGGTCGCTAACCTATAAACCTGCCTATTTTTATTGCAAGCATAAAGATACAGTCTGTCATAATTTTCACAAAGCGTTTGATTTTGCTGTGATTTCGATCACAAGAGCTGTTAGTGTCACTCGTTATACTGGGTACAGATGTTGATTCCAGCTGTAAGGGAGAGTGAACGTATGTTAAGTGAACATACTATTGGCATTATTAAATCTACAGTGCCTGTACTAGAGGTGCATGGTGTAGCGATAACGAAGCGGTTTTATCAAATGCTGTTTTCCAATCATCCTGAGCTGTTAAATGTGTTTAACCATATCAATCAAAAGCAAGGAAAGCAACCGACTGCGCTTGCTAATGTCGTTTATGCAGCGGCAGCCAACATCGATCAACTTGAGAAGATTATACCTGTTGTGAAGCAGATTGCTCACAAGCATCGGAGTTTGGGCATAACAGCGGATCAATACCCGATTGTAGGGAAAAATTTGTTGGCGGCAATAAAGGATGTGCTGGGTGACGCAGCAACAGATGATATTATTCAAGCATGGGCTGAGGCTTATGGAGTTATCGCGCAAGTATTTATTGATGTAGAAGCAGAGATGTACGAAGCTGCTGAAAACGCAGAAGGTGGCTGGCGAGGATTTCGATCCTTTGTTGTTACACGAAAAGTTCAAGAAAGTGATGCCATTACCTCTTTCTACCTTGTTCCCGAGGACGGAAAAGCTATATCTGGATTTTTGCCGGGTCAGTATGTGACCGTTAAAGCTAACATTCCTGGACAATCCTACACGCATATGCGGCAGTACAGTTTATCTGATAAGCCTGGATTGCCTTATTACCGGATAAGCGTCAAGCGTGAGGACGACAGCGAGGTTAAGCCAGGTGGAATAGTATCACAATATTTGCACCATCAAGTAAGTGAAGGGGATGTTCTGGATATAACAGCGCCTGCAGGGGGCTTTACCCTAAATCTGGAGGATGCTCGACCCGTCGTTCTTATTAGTGGTGGTGTAGGCTTGACTCCGATGATAAGCATGCTGAACACCATCGTTGAACAAGCGCCAGAGCGAAAAGTCTCCTTCATTCATGCAGCTCGTAACAGTCGCGCTCACGCCATGAAGCAAGCGGTCGAAGAGCTTGCCAAGACTAATTCGAATGTAACTGTTCAATGGTGCTATAGCCAACCAACTGAAGAAGATCGATTGCAGCAAAGCTTTGACAAGGAAGGGTATATCACAGCTGATTGGCTGAAGGGAATAGTTCCTAACAAGGATGCTGCCTATTATTTCTGTGGCCCAATCCCATTTATGAGGCAAGTTCATCAATCATTGCATGGCATTGGTGTGCCGCAAGCGGATATTCATTATGAATTTTTTGGTCCCAAAGGAAGCTTGGATTGAGTATTAGCTGTGACTTTTGCTGCTGTTGATTGATTACGAAGCAGTCGATTGACTGTTTCCCGTCGCAGGCCGATAAACTGACCAATTTCCTCTTGCGTCAAAATATCGTTAATTGAGGCTGTACCAACATATTGCTTGAACCAAGCCTGGAGCTTGATCAAGCGGTTCATTGGTGTAACTTCTGTAAGCTGGTCGATTCGTTGCTGCATCATGCGGAGCTTATCCTGCAGTCGCAAGGCTATATCGCGGCAGAGCTCGGTATCCTGCGCAATGGATCGATACCAGCTTTCTGTTGGTACTAGCTCTATTTCGCATGTTGTTAGCGCGATGGCCGTTCCGTGGTAAGGGTTTTGTACAATTAAAGAATGATGCGGGATAATTTCGTCAGGTGTAATGATATTCACTAATGCTTGCGTTCCATCCTCGTTCAATCGGGATATTTTAAGCAGTCCGCTCTTAACATAATAAAGCGGGCCAGTTTCTCCTTGGCGGAATAACGTTTCGCCCTTATGAAGGATCATGACATATCGCTCCTAACTTCACTCACAATATATATTCACGATAATTGCGACTTAACATCTAATCATAGAATAACGCTATTTTATTTATACAATTATCTCGTATATCTCGCTTAGTGCTTTTAGTTATGGTAGAATAAGTAATATTGTTTACACATTGGGTCACTGCAATAGTTTTAAAGTAACTAGTTATTTTATTCTTATTATAAATGAGTGGAGGCTTTTGGGCATGACGATATTGAAAATGAATCAAAACCATATTCAACAGCTCGTAACGATATGGCTGAGTGGATCGAAAGAAGCGCATTCCTTTATTCCTTTTGAGTATTGGGAACAGCGGGCGAATGATATGGCAGATGTATATTTGCCTCAATCTGAAACATATGTCATTAGCGTGGAGAATGAGGTAGTAGGCTTTATATCCTTGGTGGAAGATTATTTGGCTGCTATATTTGTGGTTGGTCATGTGCAGGGACAAGGCTTTGGAAAAAGACTGCTTCAACATGCTCAAAGCTTGCGGAACTCTTTGCAGCTAAAAGTATATGAAAAGAATTCAGGGGCAATCAGTTTCTATCAGGCAAACGGCTTTCAAGTTATTGATAACATCTTAGATGAGGAAACAAATGAAAGAGAGCTTGTCATGATGTGGCATTCCTCGAGCAACAGTATCGACTAACATTAAAAATAAACTTGTCCATGTTTATAAATGAAAATATGACTTGGTATATAGAAAAAATTACAAGTTGTAATATGCTTGTCCACGTGTTATATTATTTCTTGTCACTTCGAACGACATGAATCAACAAAAAAGAAATTAAAAAAGTTGTTGACGAAATAGTCAGAAGCTGATATCATAATATCTTGTTACCGCATCGGTAACCGAAAGTTCTTTGAAAACTGAACAAATGGAACACGTCAATTAACTCGTTAATCGAGTAGTTATAAATGAGCAATCAAACACTTTAATGGAGAGTTTGATCCTGGCTCAGGACGAACGCTGGCGGCGTGCCTAATACAT
>NZ_JBHSTE010000007.1:150263-295468 GCF_042659865.1 Paenibacillus septentrionalis | reverse complement strand
AGCGGCAGCATGTGGGAGGAACGATTTAGCAGCCTGGCTCGTGGAACGCATACGATTGAGTTTGAGGTTCACTATTCCAACGGGGTGATCAAGCAGCATACAGTAGACATTGAGATTATTGGGAAAGCAAGCGATCTTGCAGGGGTGCAGCGCTGGAAGTGAGTAGGATAGCGCTTCTATGCAGCATGTACGGTTAATGAATATGCTGAACACTGAAGCGCTGACTTAATAAGCATATCTATTAGCTATCCCACAAGCTTAAGGCCAATAGTTGCCCCTATCACGAGCATTATTGCGAAAATACGCCCTGGACTTTTTTCTTCACCGAAGAAAAACATCCCTAGCAATGCACCACCTGAAGCGCCGATTCCTGTCCAAACGGCATATGCAGTGCCCATTGGAATAGTTTGCATTGCCAAGGTAAGCAAGGCAAAGCTTGCGGCGAAGGAGACACCCATGCCGATCATGTCCTTTACTGCATTCGTTTTTGCATAGCGTCCCATCATGAGCACGCCAAGCATTTCCATGAAGCCTGCCGCAAGTAAGCTAATCCAGTCCATGTTACTCTCCTCCTTTTATTTCTACTGCTTGTTCTTTGTTTTGCAGCTTAAGCATAATAACACCAATCAGTAAAACACCGATAAGCAACAATTTCATCGGATTAACATCAGCTTGAAATAACATCATTTCAGCAAC
Source organism: Paenibacillus septentrionalis (assembly GCF_042659865.1). Classification (NCBI taxonomy): domain Bacteria; kingdom Bacillati; phylum Bacillota; class Bacilli; order Caryophanales; family Paenibacillaceae; genus Paenibacillus; species Paenibacillus septentrionalis. The sequence goes on along the minus strand of NZ_JBHSTE010000007.1, from coordinate 294,772 downwards.
GACAGTTCCAGCAGTTCCAAGCCCAACAAAGACAGCATATACTGTCCCTACAGAGATTTTTTTGCTTGCTTGAATCATTAGGGCAAAGCTAATAAAGATCGCTATGATCGTACCGAACCATTGCAAAACAGATTCGGAATGCTTGATTCCAATGACCCAACCGACCTCAAATACGGCAGCAACAATGACCATTAACCACGTGTTTTTCATTTTGCAACAACTCCTAATCTAAAATTCAGACGCAAAAAAGCCCGAGAGAATGCGCTACAACTGTAGCATTCTCCCGGGCTTTTATCCCTCCGTGAAGCTGCGAAAATAATTAGCAGCCGCTTTCTCTCGGACCTGACCAATGGATGCGGAACCCTAGAAAGCTTTTCATTACATTATAGATGAAATTAAAACATTGTCAACGCTTTTATATTGCCTTAAACTGCTCGAAGAAGCGATCAATTGCATAGTAGGCTGCGCCCCTTACAGCAGAATGCTCTTTCAACTCGGCGTACAATATTTGCAGCTGTTCACTATGGAAAGACAGCGCCCGTTGCTGCACCGTTTGCTGCAGGGCAGGCATTATCCATTCCTCGGCTCGACTCATCCGGTTTCCGATCATGACACAATCAGGATTTAATGTATTAATAATATTGGCAATTCCGACTCCCAGGAATCTGCCAATCGTATCAAACAGCTTAAGTACATCAGCGTTGCCTTCTTGAGCTGCACTGAGCAGTTCATCTAGCCCCTCGAAGCCCAGCTTCGACGCTTCTTCCAGCAATGCTTTTTCAGATGCATAAAGCTCCCAGCAGCCAAGGTTTCCACAGCTGCATTCCTTCCCATTAAAATCGATGGACAAATGACCCAGTTCCCCAGAAAATCCGGAGGTCCCTTTATAAAGCTCCTTGTCGAGTATCATGCCTGATCCAATTCCGTAACCGACACTTAGGTAAACGAGATTTCGAATTCCTTTGCCAGCCCCATACTTTTGCTCGCCTTGAGCGCCTGCATTTGCTTCATTATCAATAATGATAGGCAACTGATAACGGTCATGCAGCATGGTTCGAAGTGGAACCTCTCGCCATTTCATGTTTGGTGCGAACAAGATATTCCCTTCTTGGTCTACAATGCCTGGAGCTCCTGCGCCAATGCCAACAATCCCGTATGTGCTTTCAGGAGCTTCTGCAATCAGTGCGTCAATATTGGCGGTTAATGCATCAAAAGCAAGCTCACGCCGCTGCTGCTTTAACCGTTCATAGCGTTCACTAACGATATTGCCGTTCAAATCTACAAGTACGCCTCGAATATAATTTACACCCAAATCGATGCCAACCGCATAGCCCGCTTTTTCATTAAAGAGCAGTAGTACAGGCTTTCGCCCTCCGCTTGATGCTCCTGGACCAATCTCAAGAACAAGACTGCTCTCGATCAGTTCATTAACCAGGCTGGAAACAGTCGCTTTATTTAATCCTGTTAGCTCAGAAATTTGTGCACGAGAAACAGGGGAATGCTTTCGTATACTGTTTAGCACGATATAGGAATTCATTTTTTTTACTAAAGCAAGATCTCCTGTTGATTTAGCTTTCAATGATTTTCCTCCGTCCACGTATTAGATAATGAACACATTATAGCATAAATTCGACTTTGTTTAACTAATAAATTAAGTTTTGTAGTAAGCAGTGGGAGTAGACATAGAAATTGTCTTAACTATTTTAGAAATAGAAAAACCGCCATTAGGACGAAGTGGCGGTTAACAGTTTAATAAAACAAGGCAGGTCTGCACAATAACTCATCTTGTGAAATGAACAGGCTTGTTATGCTATATCTTTATCAGGTTGGATGGTTAAGACGATTTTTGATGATCTGTTAAGCTTCTTTCAAACATGTCTATGATAACAAGGAAATGCTCTGCTTCCCGAAATACATGGTCTGCCAGCAGTGGATGGATAATGCTTTTTATTCGGCAAGCGTCAATAAGATCCTTGGCTGTTTTCTTGAAATCGCGAAGGGATTTAACAGACACTCTATTCTGATCTAAAAATTGGTCAAGTAACGGTACAGTTTGAGACTGAGGACGCATAGATTCTAAGTCCCTTGCTTGATACAGCAATGTATCAAATTCTTGACTAAAGTTATTAGCCTGTTCAACTAACTGTCGCTCGGAAGGGTCAAGTAAGTGGCTAATGAATTTAGCATGATCAGCCATAATTCTCAGGAAGAAGACGTTTTCATCAATAATAGCATCAGCTAGTGGCTCTAGTTGACCTGTATTTAACTCAGCTAACCGATTTCTAAAATAATTAGCTTCTCTGCTCACATGATCAACTAACAATGGGAAGTTGTTTGCTCCTGGGAGCTGACACGTCAGAATTAAACCGAGAACTTTTCTCTTGAATGCCCAAATATAAGAAGTAGCAGTGTGCACCTCTTCATTAAACCTTTTTATGACGTTAGGATCTGTGCCAGTAGTAAATGCATTTGCTTTATTTTCGATTGCTTCGAAGGTGACATAAAAATGATTTGCTTCGTTAATTAATTGAGTATCCTCACAACGGAAACCTAATTTAAGAAACAGGGAATGCTCTTTCATGATTCGCGACCAAAACCTTACCTCCTCTAGTGAACGTACAACAAATGCCTGATCTAACATTGGCAACATCTCCTTTATATCCTCAATCATCAAGAATACAGTATGAGTTGCAGAACTTGTAATATTCCATATTAATTTACAAATGTTGAGAAATATTTATTGGATGGCGGTAAAAGACTACGTACTAATAGTAAAGTGGAAAACGGTCAGCTCGTGCTATAGGATTTCCTGAAGGAAAAAGCCATCTTGACCAAATGAAACATGGCAGATGGCAAAATTTATTATCTCTATATGATCTAATGGTACGAATTAATTGCTCTAAAGTGGCACCCGTTAATTGTTTTGTTTCGTGATCTTCATAAGCCGGGAGAACATAATCATTTTCTACTATGTAATAGAAGAACTGAAGAGTCTTTTAATATTGTCTAAATGAAAATGGGCTGAGGGGATGTATGAAATGGAAAACACGGTGAAACCTAGGATATCTAGCTTGAAAGAAGGAGGAGGGACAGTATTGTCCCTCCTAATAAAGAAGTAATAGTGAATTTCATTAGGTCCCAATGTTCTTGTTTTGGGAGATAAAATTAAACAATTTCTTCACGGTTACGACGACGACGACGTCTTACACCAACAATTAGGACTCTTTCCCCAGGTCTTACAAATACTACTTTTCTTCTATGATGGCGACGATTTCCCATAGTATTACCTCCTCCACTCAAGATACTTTATTATATGAATTCTCTTTTAGCTTGCTCTAGACAACGGTCTAAATGTAAATCCAATTATTCAAATGTTGTGAGGAGCATACCCTTACGGGTAAACATTAGGTTAGAAAGCTTTCGATCTAATAAGTCAGTTCAGTTGGTCATATATGCTTTAGCACCGCTACGGAAAGAAATATATAGGAGAACAAAAAATATGGCTTGCCTTACAAATGTTCTCCAGACAGTGCAGCAGTAAAAGCTTGGATGAGAGATCAGGTAAAAAAATATTAGAAAACATTAGTTTGTTTAATAGACAAACTAAGTTGTTGTGTGTTATTCTAATATCAGAACGAAGGATAAAGCGATTTCAAAGCGCAAGCAGAATTGGTTTTCCAGTTCACATTAATTAATAAGTAAAAATTATATTCTAATTCATTTAAGGAGGAGTCACCTACATGACTTATTTCACTGATTTCGATAAAGTTCAATTTGAAGGCAAATCTTCTAAAAACCCGTTCTCATTCAAACACTACAACCCATCTGAAGTTGTATTCGGCAAAACGATGGAAGAGCATCTGCGTTTTGCAGTTGCTTACTGGCATACATTTAACGCAAATGGTACTGACCCGTTCGGTGCTGGCACAATGGTTCGTTCTTGGGACAAATTCGACGGTCTTGACCGTTCAAAAGCTCGCGTTGAGGCAAACTTCGAATTTATGGAAAAGCTTAATATTCCATTCTACTGCTTCCATGATGTAGATATCGCTCCAGAAGGTGCAACGCTACAAGAATCTTTCAAAAACCTTGATGTAATCGTTGCTATGTTGAAAGATTATCAAAAATCTACTGGCAAAAAGCTTCTTTGGAACACGGCTAACAACTTTACAAACCCTCGCTATGTACATGGTGCAGCTACTGCAGCTAACATCGATTCTTATGCATACGCAGCAGCTCAAGTTAAAAAAGGTCTTGAGATCGGTAAAGAGCTTGGTGCACAAAACTATGTATTCTGGGGCGGCCGTGAAGGTTATGAGTCTCTAATCAACACTGACATGAAGCTTGAGCAAGACAATCTAGCTCGTTTCTACCAAATGGCAATTGACTATGCTAACGAAATTGGCTTTGACGCTCAATTCCTAATCGAGCCTAAGCCAAAAGAGCCAACTAGCCATCAATATGATTTCGATGCTGCAACAACAATTTCATTCCTACAAAAATACGGCCTAGCTGACAAATTCAAGCTAAACCTTGAAGCTAACCATGCTACTCTTGCTGGTCATACATTTGAGCATGAAATCCGTGTAGCTGCAATCAACGGCATGCTTGGTTCTCTTGATGCTAACCAAGGCAACATGCTTCTTGGCTGGGATACTGATGAATTCCCAACTGACCTATACGCTACAACACTTACAATGTACGAAGTTCTTAAAGCTGGTGGTCTTGGCCGTGGTGGCGTTAACTTTGACGCAAAAGTTCGTCGTTCTTCCTTCGAAATGGATGATCTTGCACTAGCTCATATCGCTGGTATGGATAGCTATGCATGGGGCTTGAAAGCTGCTGCAAAACTTATCGAAGAGAAAGTATTCGATAGCGTAATCGAAGATAAATATGCGACATTCAACGAAGGTCTAGGTGCAGACGTTGTTGCTGGTAAAGCAACTTTAAAAGACCTAGAAGCTTATGCACTAACTAATCCAGTTCCTCGCAACAAATCTGGTCGCATTGAAAACTTGCGTCTACGTCTAAGCGAAGTTATTTTCAGCGTTTAATCGGCTGACCATATAAACATTCATATTCAACTGATACAGCTCGTCCTTGTGACGAGCTGTATTTGGACTAACGGATAAATACAATTTTGCTAGTTGTACAGGTACGAGATAGCTAAACGCCGCGTGAAAGCTTAAGAAGCGCGTTTAGTGCTCAGACATTGCAGTATAACTAAACGCTAAAATCATGTATTAGGAAGTTATAAGTAGCATCTAATTACAGTACTACACGCTGGAGGTAAAAATATGAGCTATGTAATCGGAGTCGATCTTGGTACAAGTGCTGTTAAGACTTTGCTAATGGATCGTAACGGGAAAATTGCTGCTGAAGCATCGCGCGATTATCCCCTATATCATGATCGTCCAAGCTGGAGCGAGCAAAAGCCAGAGGACTGGGTAACCGCTACGATTGCGGCAATGAACGAGGTTGCTTCGGCAGCTGGAATTGATGCGTCAGCAATTGAAGGAATCAGCTTCTCAGGCCAAATGCACGGCCTAGTTCTATTGAATAGCCAAGGTGAGGTTGTTCGCCCAGCAATTCTATGGAACGATACAAGAACGACAGAGCAATGTCGGGAAATCGAAAAGGTGCTTGGCGATACGTTGCTTAGCGTAACGCGCAATCCAGCGCTTGAAGGATTTACGCTTCCAAAAATTTTGTGGGTTCGTCAGTATGAGAAGGAATTGTTCGATCAAGCATCCATTTTCCTGCTTCCTAAAGATTATGTTCGGTATCGCTTGACTGGCGAGCTTCATATGGATTATTCCGATGCAGCAGGCACACTAATGCTTGATGTAGCGAACAAGGTATGGAGTAAGGAAGTACTGGCAGCATTTGATCTGCCAGAAAGCTTCTGCCCGCCGCTTGTAGAATCTCATGGTTTGGTTGGCACACTGCTTCCTGAAGTGGCAGCAAAAACAGGACTTTCTGCTAATACAAAAGTATTTGCTGGTGGTGCTGACAATGCGTGCGGCGCAATCGGCGCAGGCATTCTGTCTGAGGGCTTAACGCTAAGCAGTATCGGTACATCTGGTGTTATTCTTTCTTATGAAAATGATAAGTCTAAAGACTTCGGCGGCAAGGTGCATTTCTTCAACCATGGCAAGGAAAATTCCTTCTATGCAATGGGGGTTACACTGGCTGCTGGTTATTCACTTAGCTGGTTCAAGAAAACCTTTGCGCCTAATGAATCGTTCAACGAAATGCTTGCAGGCATCGAGAATGTAAAGCCTGGCTCCAACGGTTTGTTGTTCACACCATACCTGGTAGGCGAGCGTACACCACATGCTGATCCTAATATACGTGCAAGCTTTATTGGAGTAGATGGGACGCACGAGCGTATCCATTTTGCACGTGCCGTAATGGAAGGCATTACGTTCAGCTTGAATGAGTCTGTGGATATGTTCCGTCAAGCAGGTAAAACGGTTGATAAAGTTGTTTCAATTGGCGGCGGTGCTCAAAACCCAGTTTGGCTGCAAATGCAAGCTGACATTTTCAATGCGACCGTTGTATCGCTTGAAAATGAACAAGGACCTGGGCTTGGTGCAGCGATGCTGGCTGCATATGGCTGCGGATGGTTTGAAAGTCTGGAGGCTTGTGCAGATCAATTCGTGAAGCATGCAGATAGCTACGAGCCTAATCCGGAAGCCGTTGCTGCATATGAGTCATTATTCCGTGTTTATCAGCAGGTTTATGCTCAAACAAAAACATTAAATGATCAATTAGTTCCATTCCGCGGCTAATTGGATGAATATAAAGCTCCTTATTGTTGACATACTAAGCTGGAATTGACAGAAGCGTCAAACCACTTTTTGTCCAATAAGGAGCTGTTTTTATGAATATGCCAATGGCAATATTATTTGATTTCGAAGACTCTACGAGTGCGGACCAAGCTTTTTCCTTGCTGCAAGAACTAGGATATGATCCTATGCTGCATCATCCGACTCGTCTACATATTCATGTTGTCGGAGAGGATTTGACATCGGCTTTGGAGATCGTGCAAGCACATGGCGGCACTCTTGTCGAGCAATCAGAGATTGAAGAGGATATGATAGCGTCAACGGCATATGGACTGGATGCGATATCAATTCCCGCACATCTTGTAAATGAGGACTTGGTAGATGAAAATGAGGATATTCCAGGCATCGGAGATGTTTCTTCCTTTTTAGCCAGAGAATAGCATATACCCAGTTGGCTAAACGAATACGTACAATCAATTGATCATCCGAACGAACGCCCAACGTTCGAGCTAACAAAAGACCTCCTGCGCATCGCTGCAAGAAAAGCTGTAAGAGAAGCTAAGTCCGAACAAACAGGAGGATTTGCTTTCTTCAGCTTGACTGCATCCTGCAGGAGGTCTTTATGCTTTTATACGGAAGGGCTTTATGGATCAAGAAGTTAGTCGTACATTAAGCTTTCGGCCGCATCTCTCCCCGCATTATAACCGGTTGAAAATGCCGCAGTAATATTGTATCCACCTGTATAGCCATGAATATCAAGAATTTCACCGCAGAAATACAATCCACTCATCAGCTTCGACTCTAATGTGCTCGGATTAATTTCCTTCAAGTTGACCCCGCCGCCCGTAACGAATGCTTCCTCAATGGATTGGGACGCATGAATCCGGATCGGGAAGGCTTTAATATGTCGGGCCAGCTCCTGCCATTTATCCTTTGGTATGTGATCAAAAGTTAAATCCTCAGGCAAAGCCGCCTTGCGCATCAGAATAGGTATGATTCGTTCGGGGACAAAGCCTTTCAGCACATTGCGCACCTGTTTTTTAGACTCCTGCTGACACAATAAATAGGTTTCATCGTATACTTCCTGTTGCGTCAGATCGGGCTTCAAATCAGCAGTGAGTGTAATTGGCGTGCCTGTGCTCTTTTTCAGCTCCTTCACCACGAATTGACTGCAGCGAAGCACAATCGGGCCTGATATGCCAAAATGAGTAAAGATCATATCACCGCGGTGTGTAATCAGCTTTTTGTTTTTTAAGCTCCATACTGTAAGCTCCACATCACGCAGCGATAAGCCTTGAAGCTCCTTGTCTGCTATAAAATGCTCCCTTGAAATAAGCGGAACCTCAGTCGGAAACAGCTCGACAATCGTGTGACCTGCTTCCTCTGCCCAAGGGTAGCCGTCTCCTGTAGAACCGGTGTGCGGAACGGACTTTCCGCCAACGGCGACAATAACCTTTTTACAGCCGAGCACATCACCGTTCATTAATTTTACCCCTGATACTTTGCCTTGCTTGTACAATACCTTCTCAACAGGACTGTTCACTTTAATGTGAACACCAAGCGCTTTTACTTTCCCTACTAAAGCATCGACAACAGACTTCGCTTTATTGGAGACAGGAAACATACGACCGTTATCTTCTTCCTTCAAGGCGATGCCGAGCGATTCAAAAAATGTCATAATATCCCTGTTGCTAAATGTGGCTAATGAACTGTAAAGAAATCTGCCATTGCCAGGGATATTCTTGATTAACTCATCAATCTCTTTTGCATTAGTAACATTGCAGCGTCCACCGCCAGAAATGCCGAGCTTGCGCCCCAGCTTGTCACCTTTATCAATAAGTAGTACACTAGCGTTAGATTGACCTGCAGCTACAGCGGCCATTAAGCCGGCTGAGCCTGCTCCAATAATGATAATATCGTAGTTCATTGTATTCCTCTCTGACATTAGATGGTAGGTATTTCCGTCATATTTGCAAGTTATTTGATGGGGAACAGACCAAAGTAACTTGAAATTGTGCATACTAGATATTAGCATAAAAAAGAATGAAATACATATCAAGCATTGTATTTTGTAACGTATATAGATTTAGCAGCCATGAATCTGTTCATTTTCATTGATGGAAATGTAAAATTAGATGCAAACATTTGCTGAGGGGGCTTTCTGTGTATTACAAATTCGTGCTTAATTTGCTCTTGGCGATCCTTCCAGCCGTTTATCTATATTTTTACCCTATAACTTCAGGAAGATCACTGCAGCGAAAAATAATACTCGGACTTCTTTCTCTAGCCAGTGTATTTGTACTCACGCAAATGATTGAGGATCAAACTCACCTTCAGTATATGCTGGCAATACTCCCCTTCTCATACGCGGTACTTTATGCAGGGAAAATATGGGGGATTCTTATCCCTGTTGTCCTGCTGGCGTATGAATTAATGTTTTTTACAACCGTTGAAAACTACCTGCAATATTCAACCTATCTTATCATTCTTGCCATCGTGTTTTTATTAAGTCGCACTCGCTTTCATATGTTTGAGAGCTGGAGAAAAGTCAGCTTTGTTGTTTACACCATCCTTATTGCAATTATGCTGTTAATGTTATACTCACTTCAATTTCCAGCTGATGTTTCGACATTTCTAAACGCGTTTGGACCATGGGAAATCATGATTAAGCCTGCTTTATTTGTAGCAGCGATTCTACTCTCCTATAGCGCGAACCTGAAGCTTGAGCAGGCGCTTCGCTATAAAAAACAATATGAAAATATGAAATTGTCCCATGATGAGCTGAAAACATGGGTACAGGTTATTCAGTACGCACCGTTCGCTGTTTTGAATGTAAACCGCCATGAGCAAATTACATATGCCAATCAGCAGGCGCTCCAAAATTACAGCAAGCTCAATCAAGTGGGGATTGGAGCGGCCAATCACCAAGTATTGAGCGAACTGTTGTCCGAGGGGAGTTACCCGATCGTATCCAATTTGATCCAACGGGTCTTTGAATCTAATAGACCGCTGCATACTTCAGTCCAAAGTGAAGAGCAGGATTTGATGTATTCTGCCATACCGATTTTCTCAACGACTGAACCGGATGAACTCTATGCCGTTGCTCTTTTCGTTCAGGATGTTACAGAGCTGCAAGCGCTGCGCAGGGAACTGGACCGAATGGATCGTCTCAGTCTTGTTGGCGAAATGGCTGCAAGTATAACACATGAAATTCGCAATCCAATGTCAGTTGTAAGAGGGTATATTCAGCTGCTGCAGGAGCGCAGTGAGCATGCCAATCGAGAATATTTCAACATTATTATCGCTGAGCTTGATCGGACGAACAAAATTATTAGCGACTTTTTAACGCTTGCCCAAAACAAGCGCGAACAAAAGCTGTCATTCAGCTTGAATGAGGTCGTTCGCGAGCTTGTCCCGCTTTTGCAGGCAGATGCGAATTTGCGTGGACAGTCGCTTGTTGTGGAGCTTAATGATGATCTCCCGCATTTTCAGATCAATGAGGCTGAGATTAAGCAGCTGCTGCTTAACATATCAAGAAATGGCATGGAAGCAATGAAGCAGGGCGGAGAGTTATGCATTAGAACTTCTATAGTACATCAACATATTGTGCTTTCGATCACTGATACAGGCAGCGGCATCCCTGATGAACTCAAGCAAAAAATATTCGAGCCGTTTTATTCCTCCAAAAGCACAGGGACAGGGCTAGGCCTTCCGCTTTGCGCGAATATTGTACAGCGTCATCATGGCAAGATTCATGTTTTGAATAATGATAATCGGGGGACAATATTTGAGATTGTGTTTCCGTTAGAGCAGCAGCTATTAAGCTCATAGATGGTGTTGCGCAGCTTTAAAGAGGAAAGGTATAATGATTACGATAAACAAATAAAGGAGTGTTATGAATGTCAATGTCATTTGAGAGATATATGATGGATATGATTCAACCAATGCGCGACGAGCTTACAAGCATCGGTATCAAAGAGCTGCGTACGCCTGAGGAAGTGGAAGCGACTCTTCCAGATGCGAAAGGTACAGCACTGGTTGTCATTAACTCTGTGTGCGGCTGTGCAGCGGGACAATGTCGTCCAGGCGTAGCACAAGCATTGCAAAATGAAGTAATACCAGATCACTTATATACGGTTTTTGCAGGTCAAGATAAAGAAGCAACGGCTAAGGCGCGCGAATATTTTGCTCCGTATCCGCCTTCTTCACCTTCCATTGCGCTAATGAAGGACGGCGAGCTTGTTTACTTTATTGAACGTCATAGCATTGAAAATCGTTCTGCACAAGAAATTGCAGCTGATCTAACCAATGCGTTTGACAAATTCTGCAAATAACATGAGCACGCTTCAGCAGCAAATTATCGAGCGTCTGGGTGTAAAGCCCAGCATTAACCCTGCAGAGGAAATTCGTAAGCGCGTCGATTTCTTAAAGCAGTATGTGCTCGATTCGAAAACAAATGGGTTGCTTATCGCGATTAGTGGAGGCGTAGACAGTGCAGTAGCTACTGGCCTATGCAAGCTTGCAACCGATGAGCTAACGCAAGAAACAGGCAAGGAATATATGACATTAGGTGTGTTTCAGCCATATGGCACACAAGCGGACATTGCGCACAGCTATGCTGTTGCAGATGCCTTTAACCTCGTGCACCGTGTTGAAACCAATATCGAAGAAGCCGTTGATGAAATCTCGCTTGAGGTAGAGCATGCGTTAAAAGGAATTGGCAGACACCAGCATATTAGTCGCGGCGGCAAAGGGAATGTAAAGGCACGTACTCGTATGGTTGTCCAGTATGCATTGGCGTTCGAGCTTAACCTGATTGTAGTTGGAACGGATCACGCTTCTGAGGCAATTACAGGCTTCTATACCAAGTGGGGCGACGGCGCGGTAGATGTTACCCCGTTAAGCTCATTAAACAAGCGTCAAGTGAAGCAAATTGGCGCAGAGCTTGGGGTTCCTGAAGCCGTATTGACGAAAGCTCCTACGGCAGGCTTATGGGAAGGGCAAACCGACGAAAATGAGCTTGGTATTACGTATGAGCACAACAGCGACTATCTGGAAGGCAAGTCAATACCTGATGATGTACGCGAAAAGCTCGAGCAGCAATACTTAAAAACTGAACATAAACGATCTCCTATTCCAGGAATCTAGTTCCAAAAACCTATCGCTTTGCGATAGGTTTTTGCTATTTTATGATGATACCTATCCAGACTCGGTTATAGCGCTTACAATATTACTGTACTTTTTTTTGTTCCATGTATTATAGCAGAAAGTTGTATGCTATAATTTCTTAAAATGAGAATATTTATGAGGGGAAAGAGGAGGGACTTGTATGAATCGTCAATGGACTTTAGGCGTCTTAACTCCTTTTCTAGGCGGAAATTACTATGCTGATGTTATACAAAATATACATAAAGTAGCAGATCAGTTAAATGTAAACCTCATTATTATTCGTACGGGCGGAAAGTATTACGATGTACCGATTGCAATGAATCGAATAGACGGCTGGATCGTCGTTACCGATGCGGTGGAGGACCACTTTCTTAAGCAGCTTGAAGAGCGATATCAGAAGCCGGTCATTACGATTGCAAAGGATGTTCGCAGGCTAAAAATGAAGGGCGGCATGGTAGTAGCCGATAATCAAACAGCTGCCTATGAAGCGGTCCTGCATCTTTACAAGCACGGTCATCGAAAAATTGGATATATCGGAAGCAAGACGATGTACGATATGAAGCATCGGTTTCGTGGTTACATGATGGCAATGAATGAGCTGGGTCTTGATATAAAAACCGATTACATTTATGAATTGCGAGATAATACAGTTTTTGGCGGCAAGCAGGCAGCTGATCAACTGATCGCTGATCGCTTTCCGATTTCGGCAGCAGTGGTTAGTACCGATTTATGCGGATTCGGCATTATCGAAAAGCTGCTAGAGAAGGGGTATCGCGTACCAGAGCATTTTGCGCTAATCGGTTTTGACAATTCTTCGACGGCACGGCACGCAGTTGTCCCGATTACAAGTGTAGAGCAAAATATTAAGGCGCTTATACTGAGAGCGCTAGAGAAGCTTCTTGCTCTGATTGAGGACGATGAACAGCCATTCGAGGTTGACATGCTCCCTTGTCACATGATTGCACGCAGGTCATGCGGCTGTGCGGCCAATGAACACGAGCTCCTGCAGGAGCAAGCCGAAATCGGTGAATACGCGAATTATATCAATGCGCTGCGAACCGAAAATAACGTGAATTACGAGTTTAATCGTTACATATTAAGTTATCAATTCAAAAATATTAAGGATTTATCTGCGCTGCTAAAAAATTATTTTAACTGGGGCGCAATTATGCGTCAACAGGGCTATAATGCGAACAAAGAGCCAAAACTTAAAATACATGACTATTATCACTTTGCAAGCGAAAACGACAAATTTTCAAACCTGGATGAATTGCGCTATGAAGCGCTGTATAATAACCCGCCTATTTTTTCATCCCAGTCTATTTCTGAGGATAATGAAGTTGTATATGTCATTCCTTATCGCTTAACTCAAAATAATTGGAGTCTGATTTCCTTTGGAACCTCCTTCGAAAAGACGATTGTCCGATCAACAGACTATATGAGAGTTGTTCATCTTTTCGATATTATCTCCAACACATTTGATCGTATTGACTTATTGGACGAGTCCGCAAGGCTAAATGAGCGATATCAGGGACTCAAGGCACGTCACGAGGTGTATAGTCGACTAACAGAAGATATTCTTTTCGAAATTGATTTTGCAAAAAAGAAGGTATGGCTGAATCGGAAAAGAAGATTCCAAGTAAAAAATAGCCCATTGCTTGGGCTTGAAGTATTTGTACATCAGGATGATATGCCTTTGCTGCGCAAGCATTTTTATGAGCACTATAGAGATAATAAACCGTTCTATACGGAGCTGCGTATTCAAGATACGAAGGGTAATTATTATTTGGCTAATATTAGTGCAGAAAGCACGCGCGATAATATGGGCAATATTCAGAAGCTAATTGGTTCTATTCGAGATATCTCCAAACCGCGGATGAAGAATGATGGCATGAGCATGCTCAATAGTGTTGTCAATCGTAGACATTTGTACGAGGAAATCAAATCCGTCATCCAAGACGGAGAAAATAAGTTTGCGTTATGTGTGCTCGATATTGACAATTTCAAGCTCATCAATGATTTGTATGGGCATCATATCGGCGATGATGTGATCGAACAGATTTCAGAGGAGCTTGTCCATATTAGTAAGCCTGGTGATCACGTTTCTCGGTTTGGCGGCGATGAATTCGTTATTTTATATAAGTATGAGCAAGTAAATGAGGTCGATCAATTCGCTGCAAAGCTGTCAGAGCGAATTGCACACCGCATGAATCTAGTTAACCGCGATCTTAATTTGTCAGTCAGTATGGGAATTAGCCTGTTTCCTAATGACGGCAAGGATTATGACGAGCTGCTGAAAAAAGCAAATATAGCGCTATTTCAAGTGAAGCACAACGGGAAAAACAATTATGCGAAATTCGATCAGCATATGGTTCATTTCCAGCAGGATAAGCGCAAAATGGAAAAGGTGCTGCGTGATGCACTCGTTAATCAAAACTTTGTACTCGTATTCCAGCCTCAAGTGTATGCGCGAACGAAACGCTTTTACGGGGTAGAGGTACTGCTTCGCTTGCGTACTGAAAACGGTACAATCTTGACGCCAGACCAGTTTATTCCGATCGCTGAGGCTGCTGGTCTGATTGTTCCAATCGGTGCCTGGGTAATTCGGGCTGCTTGTGAGCAAGGGATGGCATGGATTAGAGAAGGGTTTGATCCCATCAAAATTTCAATCAATATTTCGGGGCTGCAGCTAAAATCGATTCAATTTTTATCAAACGTGAAGGCGATTCTTGAAGAGACGGGCATGAACCCAGCCAATTTGACATTCGAAATTACAGAATCAACGATTATTGATCAGTCCTATGCCGTGCTGAATGTCATTGAGGAAATTCGCAAGCTTGGTATTTCAGTTGCGATTGATGATTTTGGCATTAGCTATTCATCGTTATCGGTGCTTAAAAATTTTCCGATTGAAATCTTGAAAATTGATAAGAGCTTTGTCCGAGAAATGGTTACGGATGAAAAAGGCTACAAAATTGTGAATGCGATTATTAATATCGCGAAAAGCTTGGATATGAAAATTGTTGCTGAAGGGGTAGAGGACAGTACACAGCTGGAACTGCTGGACGAATTAGGCTGTCAGTTTATCCAGGGCTACTACATTAGCAGGCCGATTAATGAAATTGAAATAGAGAGGTTTCTTGTTAATCGAACGGTGATGCAGCAGCGATATCTGATTGAGACGAAGAAGCATAAGGAAGGTAAGACGACATGATTATAGGAATTGGTCATGATCTGACCGCAATAGCACGCTTTACAGCAATTATGGAAGGAAAGTCCGGGGATCGGTTCCTGCAGCGTATACTAACAGAAAGTGAACGCCATCAGCTCGCTCAGTATGCTGGCAATGGTCGCCGCGCAGAATTTGTTGCGGGCAGATTCGCTGCCAAAGAAGCAATAAGCAAGGCGCTGGGCTGTGGAATTGGCTCTGTACTTGGATTTCATGACATGCAAATTGAGAAGCTGCCCTCAGGCAAGCCGCAATGCAGAGTTAGCGAGACAGCTATGCGCCGATTGGAGCTTGCGGATAGAAACATTAAGATACATCTGTCGATCACGCATGAGCGCGATCATGCATCGGCGTTTGCTGTGGTAGAGCAATGCTGATATAGAATCAAGAACCATGAAAAATAAGCTCCTCTTCTATCGTATGACAGGGATCGCCTGCTGCTGGAAGAGGAGCTTTGTTTATGCTTAAACTTACGACAGCTTAATTTGATAGATGCTACTGCTGATTGGCAAGCCAAGCGGCCAGAGCAGCGATTTCTTGTTCACTGAGCCGTTCCTTGAATGCAGGCATTGTTTTGCCGCCATTGGTAATGCGCTCAATAATTTCCTCTTCGCTTAGACGCTCATGGACATACTGCAAATTGGTTACGTCGCCCATTTTGCCAGAAAGATCGATTGCATGGCAGCGAATGCAGTTAGACTTATAGATTGCAGCAACATCTGTGGGAGCCTGTTCAAGTGTAAGTCTTCCATCATTGCTAGTTCCGCTGCTTTGACCGCAGGCTGCTAGCAGAATAACTGCTGCTGTTATAAAGAACGCAAGTTTCATAGATTTCACAGTTAGACCTCCTGTGGAGAAGTGATATAATAAGCAGGATAATATCTATCATTATAGTGAACTATACGGCAATTTCAAACATAAAGGCGGTTTAATATGATGACACAATTAAGCTTGGAGCAGAAAAAGGCAAAATACGGTGAGGATTTGCTGGAATGGTACTTTCATATCCAGCGGAATTTGCCGTGGCGAGAGAATCATGATCCTTATCGAATATGGGTATCAGAAATAATGCTTCAGCAAACACGCGTAGATACAGTAATTCCGTATTTTTTATCATTTATAGAAAAATTCCCTACGATTCAGCACCTGGCAGAGGCGCCAGAGGAAGAGGTGCTCAAAAGCTGGGAAGGGCTGGGCTATTACTCAAGAGCACGCAACCTTCAGGCTGGAGCGAAAATGGTGATGGAGCAGCATCAGGGTCAGGTTCCGACCACGAAGGAAGAGGTTGCTGCCTTAAAGGGTGTAGGCCCATATACCTGCGGTGCTATTATGAGCATTGCCTATAATGAGCCTGTCCCTGCAGTAGATGGCAATGTGATGCGCGTGATCTCACGTTTTTTCGCGCTGGAGGACGATATTGCGAAGCCATCGACACGCGTGAAGCTGGAGAAGCTTGTGGAAACGATGATTCCAGAAGGACAAGCTCGTTACTTCAATCAGGCGCTTATGGAGCTAGGGGCACTCATTTGCACGCCCAAATCGCCAAGCTGCCTGCTATGCCCTGTTATGGACAACTGTGAAGCAAGACTGCAGGGCAGGGAGCATGAGCTTCCTCTGAAGTCTAAAGCGAAAAAGGCAAGAGTAGAATATAGAGCTGCTGTCATCGTGGAAGGACAAGGCGAGCATGAAGGCAAGGTGCTCGTTCGTCAGCGTCCATCAGACGGGCTGCTTGCTGGAATGTGGGAGCTGCCGCATGTGCTGGTCGAAGGAGATCAGGCGGCGCTGTATGCCGAGCAGCTGAAGGAGCAGCCATTGCTCGGTCAGGCCATCTCTGAGGAAATGCATAAGCGGCATGGACTGCTTGTTAAGCCGCGGGAATGGTTCTGCGATCAGGACCATATTTTCAGCCATATCCGCTGGAACATGAGATTCTTTCTTGCTGATAGCTCAGAGGTACAGTCGCATGTTGGAGAAGACGTGGTTCAAACCATTGCACATACCACGGCACAAACTGCAGCAGCAGCGGAGCGGACGTACTCGACAGATCAGATAGACCCAACAGACCATATAGACCCAACAGACATTATGCAGAATGTAACAACGGAAGCTAAGCTGGTTGCTGAGTCAACGGAAGATTATAGAGCAATAACAGCTCAAGAAATAAACATGACTCCTGAGCTGCGATATATACGTAAAGAGG
This sequence comes from Paenibacillus septentrionalis, assembly GCF_042659865.1. Taxonomy (NCBI): domain Bacteria; kingdom Bacillati; phylum Bacillota; class Bacilli; order Caryophanales; family Paenibacillaceae; genus Paenibacillus; species Paenibacillus septentrionalis. The sequence goes on along the minus strand of NZ_JBHSTE010000007.1, from coordinate 277,383 downwards.
ATATGAGCACGATGCCGTTCCCTAATTTGTTTTTGAAAATACTGCAAAACTATTGGAAGACGAAGGGAGTCTAATGATGTATACTGCATTGCTTGAGGAACTGATGTCCAGTAAAATTATTGCCATATTGCGCGGGGTAGAGCCGCACTACGCATTGCCTACAGGTCAGGCGATCATTGAGGGCGGTGTTCGCTTTATGGAAATTACAATGAATACGCCAGGTGCAGAAGAGATGATCGCGCAATGGAGAGAGCAGTTTTCACAGCAGGCTTACGTAGGGGCAGGAACAGTCATTGATGTGGAGCACGCCAAGCGTGCTGTTGCTGCCGGAGCGCAATTTATCATTTCTCCCAACCTGGACCTTGAGGTTATAGAGTATGCACAGCAGCACAATATTCCGGTTTGGCCAGGTGTGATTACTCCAACGGAAATTCTCGCTGCGAGAAAAGCTGGAGCAGAAGCGATTAAGCTGTTTCCTATGGGCTCGCTTGGGCTTCAATATTTGCGGGAAGTTCGCGGTCCGATTGCCGATTATCCAATCATTGCAACTGGTGGTGTAACGCTTGACAATATATCGGAATATTTTGCAGCAGGAGCGAACGCTGTCGGCATGGGAACAAAGCTGGTGGATCTTCAGGCAGCGCGCGAAGGGCGGTTTAAGGATATAACCGCAACCGTCAAACTCCATGCAGCCGCAGTTGCGAAGCTGTAGCAGCGTGAATAAAGCAGATTATGCAACTGCATTTCATTTCTATGAATATATGCAAGCCAAGTATATCTAGTCATAATTAGTAGATAATAGAGGTAGGAGCTTTTGCCGAGTAAAGGAGGCTACTATGAAGAAATTGTTAGGAGTCCTTTTCGTCATAGCCGCATTGTATGTATCCTATCAGTTGCTAGAGAATCGGGATTCAAGCTCATCCATTATCGAAACGATTCAAGATACCGTGCAGCAGACCGTACAGGAAACAGGTACAAGGCTGAAGGAAGAATTGGATCGAATTGAACAGAATCGAACAGAGCAGAGTGCTACCCTGAAAACAGGGCTGTCAATGAACAATACAGCAGCGGAGGCTGTTGTGTCCAATACTGAGCTATCCACCAAGGATGTAGAGGGCATTGTACAGTTTTTAGCTGCTCAGCTTGATGAACGAAGTCCTAGCGTAACCTTCCGCATTAGTGGATCTTATGAAGACATTTCCCAGGGGCTAAGCGATTGGCTAAAGCAGGCATTTCATCGAAATGAATATGCCAAATATGCGATGTCCTCTTATAGCTACACGATTAGCAGCAAGCTGCTTTATACGGAGGTAGAGCTGAAGACGACTTTCCGTGAAAGCAAGGAAATGACGGATCAGGTCGCACAGTATGCGAAGGAATTGATTGCCGCGATGGACTTGACGCGTTATACGAAGGAGCAGCAGGTTAAGCTTATTCATGACTGGATTGTTACACATGTGCAATATGATGAGAGCTTAACGCGTTATACGGCATACGAGGCGTTGACAGAAGGACTGGCGGTTTGCCAAGGCTATGCGATGCTGGGCTACATGCTGTACAGCGAGGCAGGGTTTGATGTTCGGATTGTTGAAGGTACTGGAAAAGGGCAAGAGCATGCCTGGAATATGATTAAGCTGGATGATCGCTGGTATCAGCTTGATCTGACGTGGGATGATCCGATTGGTCAGGCAGCTGATGAGGTTAGCTATCGCTATTATTTAGTAAGCGATGAGGAGCTGCGTCAGGATCATGTATGGGAAGGCGACTATCCTGTTGCCTCAGTAAGCTATAAAACAACGCTGGCAGAAAGGGCTGCCTCCCTGGATCGCACATCCGAGCAGTATAAGCAGCTTCAGGCGTTGCGTAGAGAGCTTGGCTTTCACTGGCACGATGACGAATATACAGTAGCGGCCTATGATGAATTGCACAAGCTGCTTGAGCAGGCTGTCGATCAGAGGCAGGCGAAGGTTGAATTCCGTTATTTGAAGGGGAGTGCAACGGAAGCTGATGTGGAAAAAGCTTTGCGTTCCTTGAACACACGGCTATCCTACCAGATGAGCTACTACCAGCTAAGCGAGCAGGGCGACATGGTAGTGCAGCTTGCATTGAATTACTAGGGCGTGTTTGCTTGACGTACCCCCGGTACGCCTTCACAAGCACGCCTTGCATGGAACGAAAATCGGCAACATTTGCGGTTCTCCTGAGTTCTCAGACACGCCTTAGGCTTTTGAAACGAAGTCCGGCAACTTAGAAAGTCAACTAGTGGCAAGCGCTGGTTGGCTTTTTTAGTTACAGGGTTGACATCGTAATGAATTTGATTAAGAATTGTTAAAATGAACATATGCGCATATTAAGGTGGGATTGCAATGGAAGCGAAGGATCACTCATTTTTAAGTACAGAAACGGTTGAAAGTGTCTCTCAAATGTTTAAAGCGCTATCTGATCCAACGAGAATTAAGCTGCTATACCTGCTTTCACAGGAAGAATGCTCAGTAGGTCATCTTACCGAGGTGCTTGACATGTCGCAGTCAGCCGTTTCTCACCAATTAAGCTTCCTCAGGATGATGAAGCTTGTAAAAAGCCGCAGGGAAGGAACTACGATGATTTATTCCTGCGATGACAGTCATGTCATCTCCCTGTTGACTCAAGCGATTCATCATGCAGAGCATTAGTCATTCGCAACTAAAAAAGCAGTAAACCCGGATGCATAGACTAGCTCAAAGAGCTGCATGTGCTGCGCAGTTGTGGCTGCGGGGTTTACTGCTTTTTCTAACGTAAGTAGGAGACTGCTTTTACTGTTCCTGCTGCTTCTGACGAGCGGCAGTCATTTGCTGCCAGACGGAACCAGCTGCTTCTTCGCCGCGCTCGATCCGTTCAATGGCGATTTTGGCTTGCAGCTGAATTTCGAATTCAGCATCATCCGCTGCGATCTTCAAAGCAGGAAGCGCACGCTCATCGCCAACCTCATACATGAAGCGGGCAGCTCTCCAGCGAACAAGCTTGTTTTTGTCGCCAAGCGCAGTAATCATAGGCTCGATTGCGCCCGGGTCGCCTAGATCGGACAAGGTATCGCCAGCGGTGCGGCGAACGGATGCAGATGAATCGGCAAGTGCTTTGTAAAGCAGCGGCATAGCCTCTGGCGTCCGTAGATCGCCAAGAAACACAACGGCAAGTCTGCGAATTGAAGCATTGCTGTCTTCAAGTGCTTGCTGCAGCACCTCGATTGCTTGATCATCGAGTGCATACCGGTCCAGCGCCGCATAACGCGTTTGCCAATCCTCGTGTTGGAATTCCTTGAGCACAGCGTGTCCATCAAGCGGTGCAGGACGAACAACCTCTTGCGGAGCATCGCTTTCATCGGAACTGCCAAGCACTAATGAGACTTTGATAAGCTCCTCCAGGCGCTCATCGGTATAACTGGCTTCAAGCTCCTGTACAATTTCCTGGGCGATATCTTCAGGTGCACCGTAGCGTATGCCGAATTCTTCAAGCTTGCGCTCGCGGATCATCGTTGAACCGGCCGCCTTTGTTACTGCATCAATGAACTTCTGGGGCAATGCCGCTCTCGTTTCTCCATCGATTGTACGCACGCGAACCTGAATCGGAATGCCGCGAAACATTTGTACAAGCACCTGGGCTTCACCGAAGCTGGTACTGGATTGACCAACAGCTGTTGTGAGGTCTTGGTCGGCCTGAAGAATCGTTCTCGCTTCGGCAAGAATAGCTGCCCAATCCGCTCCAGGCTTACGATCAAGCGCGATAAAATCCGCTGTATGGAATAGACTTCTTACGCCGGAAATCGCCAGCAGACTGCGATAAGGCTCCTGTGTTTGCTCGGCTTCTTTAACGGTATAGGTTAGGCGGCGTCCGCGCGGCAAAGTCTCATCAAGGTTCAGCTTCATAGAATTAGGACTTGGTGTTGGCTCAATAGATAATAGCTTCATATATAGATCCTCCTCGGATAGATGTAATGGGGGCTTTTATTTTAGCTTAACAGTTATTTAAACAATATCAAAATTTCAGCGTATGTTTAAGTGAAAATTCGCTAAATATGAACAATGATTTATAAATTTTCATGGGAACGACAGTATTATGAGTAAGACTATGCTATAATAGTCCGAGATAAAAAGTATGTAGAGAAGGACGGGGTATACGAATGATTAGTACAAGTGGCATCACGCTTCGTTTCGGAAAGCGTGCCCTCTTTGAAGATGTTAATATCAAGTTTACTCCTGGCAACTGTTACGGTCTAATTGGCGCGAACGGTGCTGGGAAGTCTACTTTCCTTAAAATATTATCTGGCGAAGTTGAGCCTTCCCAAGGTGAAGTGCATATTACTCCAGGTGAACGTCTTGCAGTCTTGAAGCAGAATCATTATGAATATGATCAGTTCCAAGTGCTTGAGACAGTCATTATGGGGCATAAAAAACTGTACGATGTAATGAAGGAAAAGGATGCGTTGTATGCCAAGGCAGACTTTACGGATGAAGATGGCATGCGGGCAGGCGAGCTAGAGGCTGAATTTGCGGATATGAATGGTTGGGAAGCTGAATCCGAAGCTGCTGAGATGCTTAACGGTCTAGGTATTGGAACGGACCTTCATTACAAGCAAATGTCCGAGCTTGACGGCAACGAAAAGGTACGTGTCCTACTGGCACAGGCGTTGTTTGGCTCACCTCATATTCTATTGCTCGATGAGCCTACGAACCATTTGGACATTGAATCCATTCGCTGGTTGGAAAACTTCCTTGCCGATTATGAAGGCACCGTAATCGTAGTCAGCCATGATCGTCATTTTTTGAACACGGTATGTACGCATATTGCGGATATCGACTTTGGTAAAATCCAAATGTATGTCGGTAACTACGATTTTTGGTATGAATCCAGCCAATTGGCGTTGCAGCTGATGCGTTCTGAGAACAAAAAGAAAGAAGATAAAATTAAAGAGCTTCAAGCGTTTGTTCAGCGCTTCAGTGCAAACAAATCAAAATCCAAGCAGGCTACCTCACGTAAAAAGCTGCTTGATAAGATTACGCTGGATGATATTAGACCATCCAACCGTAAATATCCGTTTATTCAATTCAAAGGTGAGCGTGAAGCGGGCAAGCAGCTTCTTCTGACAGAAGGTTTAACGATTTCTGTTGAGGGCGAAGTGCTAATCAACAACTTAACGCTAACGATCAATAAAGGCGATAAGGTTGCTTTTGTTGGACCAAATGGATTGCCTAAAACAGCTTTCTTCGAAGTAATAGCTGGTGAGCGCGAGCCAGATGCAGGGACCTATTCTTGGGGCGTTACAACGACTCGTTCCTACTTCCCGAAAGACAACTCCAAGTATTTCGAGGGAGTCGATATGAACCTTGTAGAATGGCTTCGTCAATATTCGAAAGATCCGGACGAGACGTTTTTGCGTGGGTTCCTTGGTCGCATGCTGTTCTCAGGGGATGAGGCGTTAAAGAAAGCAAACGTGCTTTCCGGAGGCGAGAAGGTTCGCTGCATGCTATCGAAAATGATGCTTGAAGGCGCAAACGTATTTATTATGGATGAGCCAACGAACCACTTGGATCTTGAATCGATTACTGCGCTAAACAATGGCATGATGGAAACAGACTGCACAGTGCTGTTCACCTCGCATGACCATCAGTTCGTCCAAACCGTTGCGAATCGCATCATCGAATTTACGCCAAACGGTGTAATCGACCGCCTGATGACATACGATGAGTATCTTGAAAGCAGTGAAGTGAAAGCACTGCGTGAGAAAATGTATGACGGTGCATTGAAGTTGTAATTAATAGCCTTAAGTGGCAGCTGCATATGCAGCTTGGCCGCTTAAGGCTTTTTTTATTGTAGACTGCATTTCAGCTGCTAAACATGACCACACTATACATATATGGGATAAGCTCAAAGGTGATATGGACATAATCAACAAAATTGCATGAATGAAACATTCTTTGGCAAAGTCATTGTTTGTTGCGTGGATGCACAAAGTTGCGCCTTGGATAAAACTGTTTCTGTAGACCCACACGGTCTTGATCATGTATGATACGTAAAGTGACTTTATGAAGCACGAACGGGTTAAGGAGGTAGTCGAGCTGACACAGTATGAAGATATTAAAAAAGGCGAAAAGGGAGCCTGGCTAAGCATTGCCGCTTATCTTGTTTTATCGTCTATTAAACTATGGATTGGCTATACGTTTATATCAGGTGCGCTTGTAGCGGACGGGTATAATAATTTGACCGATATTATTGCTTCGGTAGCAGTATTGATCGGATTGAAAATATCGCAGAAGCCGCCGGATGTCGATCATCCTTATGGTCATTTCAGAGCAGAAACAATTGCCGCGCTTGTCGCTTCCTTTATCATGGCTGCAGTGGGACTGCAGGTTATCATAGAAGCGGGCAGAACGATGATTGCGGGCAATATCGAAACGCCTGGCATGATTACAGCCTGGGTCGCGCTAGCTGCAGCAGCCGTAATGCTAGTCGTGTATACGTATAATAGTCGACTTGCCAAAAAAATCAACAATGCCGCGCTCCATGCAGCTGCCAAGGATAATTTATCCGATGCATTGGTCAGTATCGGAGCTGCTATCGGGATATTCGGCGCTCAGCTCAATATGCCGTGGCTTGATCCTGTAGCGGCATTTATTGTCGGCATTATTATCTGCAAGACAGCTTGGGACATATTCGTAAGCTGTACTCATGCATTAACGGATGGCATAGATGAAAAAGTGCTCAAAAAGCTCCGTATCACGGTTGCCAATACGAAAGGTGTACGTGAAATTTCTGATTTAAAGGCAAGGGTACATGGAAACAATGTGCTTGTTGAAGTTATTGTGCAGGTAGATCCTGAGCTTACGTTAATAGAAGGGCACTCAATCTGTGATGAAATCGAACGCAGGCTGTCCAAAAAGCATAATATACTCAATGTAAATGTCCATGTCGAGCCTCAGGATATGAAGAATAATAACATTTAATAGAAAAAAACGGCTGAAACTGGGTTGATAGTATTAGGTTTTCGGCTTAGTAAATGTTGGTAATCCTTTTAAGGTCCTAGCAAAATGAGTATAAAGTCCTATATGTATAAGGTGCCACTTAGGTTTTGAAGATGAGACTGTTTTCATTTTTCTCATTTTCCAAATCATGATAAATAGTGAGCCAAAATTAGCTAAAGAAGCCGCCTCTCATAAAAGAGGCGGCTTTTATTAATTTTCTCTCACTATTTGGATACCTAGTTTTGCGCCTTTTACAGTCATGCTTTTTTAGGCAACAAGGCAGATGCCCGCTATTCTCTTCTAATTCTATAATGTGTACAACGCTTAACGAAGCGAATTTGCAGAAAGAGGAAGGGAGAATAGCAAGAATGAACTATTCTATAAAGTACAGAGTAACAACGGCAGCATTAGCCGTGAGCTTAGTAGTAGGGGGTTTATCACTGGCACCAGCACCTGCCGCTCATGCAGCAGAGGTAAGCGCCATTAATCAAGTAGCTGAAGTAACTTGGGGTGTTAATCTGCGAACTGGCTCGAACACATCGAGCAGTGTGATAAGAATGATCTCTAAAGGGGAGAATGTAACTGTTATTGGTTTTGCATCTAATGGTTGGCTTCAAGTTAAAGATGCACGCGGCAACACAGGATACATTTCCAACGATAGCAAATATACTGAGGTTGTAGGCAATTCTTCTAATTCATCAAACGGCAGTTCCAGCAATTCTTCCAATACGGTAAATGATAATAGCACGCTTGGCGTAGGGACAATTAAAAAAGGCGTATCATTCCGTACAGGAGCCAGCACATCTAGCTCCCGCATGCGCTACCTGCAAGCAGGCGAGCAAGTTACTGTACTTAGCAAATCAGGAAGCAGCTGGTATAAAGTAACTGATTCCAAAGGTGTAACGGGTTATGTATCTAGCCAAAGCCAGTATATCACTGTAAGTGGGACAAGCTCTTCGGGCAGCAATACGGGTTCTACAGGCGGCAACACCGGAACATCGAACAACAACTCTTCAGGAAACTCCAGTACTCCAGCAACGAATTCCAGCTCTTCAGTAGAGAAGGTAATCGCTGCAGGCATGAAATACTTGGGTACGCCATATGAGTATGGTTCTAACCGCAACTCTACAAAAACGTTTGACTGCTCTGCTTTTGTAAGACAAGCGTTTAAGGATGCACTTGGTGTTACGCTGCCAGGTGACTCCAGAAAGCAAGGTGCTTATGTTAAGGAGCTAGGCAATGCGAAAACAAGCATTAGCCAGCTTAAGCGTGGCGACCTTATGTTCTTCATGTCTTATAAAGGTTCCAGCAAATCAAGCTATAGTGGCGTGAACAAATCAACTGAGAGAATTACTCATGTAGGGATTTATCTAGGTGATGGTAAAATTCTTCATACGTATTCCAAGGATAGTGGCGGTGTAAGAACAGATACAATTACCGGCAAGCATTGGGAATATCGCTTCTTGTATGGCGGCAGCGCGATTAAGTAAGCAACTGCTTTCTGTATAATCATATAGATATATCGCATTGATCTAGCAAGCTGATGTTGGTTTAGACCGACATTAGCTTGCTTTTTTTCCTAAACAAAATACATCCCCCTTGAAGATGAATAGCTGCTATAGTCATCTTCAAGGGGGATGTCATGTATAATTATGATTAATCCACTTATTCAATTAATAAAATGATTACATTTCAGCTTCTTGCTCATTTCCAGTTTGTAGTGCTAATGCTTTACGTTCCTTGCGCTTGCGCAACCATTTTCGTACGAAGAGGAAAATTACAATGATAGGAACAACCGTAACGAATATATATAATGAAACATTATCAACCATATTAGCTGCTGCTTTATCGAATAAATAGAATAGTACGCCGACAACATAAAACTTTGTAGCTCGACCTACAGCTGCATATGCCATAAGCTGCCACAATGGATATTTCAGAACACCTGACATTATTGTAAACACCTTAAAAGGAATAGGAGTAAAAGCACCAATGAGTATAGCAATCGATCCTTTATCCTTAAAGAAATTTGTTGCTTTTTCAGTTAGTTCTGGTTTAACAAATCGTGTTAGTATGCCAGTACCGAAAACTTTGCCGATATAGTATCCAATAGGAGTTCCTAGGAGACAAGCAATAAACCCTAGCGTTGCTAACCAAAGCGCACTGTTGGGATTGAGCATGCTTAAGGAAACCTGTGTAAAGAAAGCAGGTATTGGGAAAATAATCGCATCAAGAAAAGCGTGAAGCGCTAATCCGAGTGGACCGAAATTCCCCATAAATTCAACAAATTGTTCCATCAATAGCTTGCTCCTTTAATAAAATCTTCCGTGAACTATGACGAAAAAGCGCGAAAAATACTTTATTAGTCAAGTAATTACAGTGTAACACAAATTAAAAAGTAATGTCCTATAAAATGATACGTGTGACAGCGCTTCAGGTTTCAAAAAAAGCAGTGCTACAAAAATTGCAGCACTGCTTTTACACAATGGAGCGGATCATAATGCATATTTCGTTTTTGGACAAGCGTTTGTCGAAATGCGCTCATATCATCCGGTTTCTGGATGCGTTTAAACCAACGATCCACAGAATCGCTGTCTGTTAGCATTTCACCAAATCCCATATTTATAAAATATTCGCAATTCTCTTCTTCTTGTCCAGGAATTGGCTCATAGAACAGCATCGGCAATGCTTTGCTCAAACCTTCCGTGCACGTCATGCCTCCTGGTTTTGTTACCAATAGATCAGTCACATCCATCAGTTCATTAATGTGCGAAGTGAAGCCTAAAATGTGGATGTTCGGATGTTTGAATAAAGGATCTGCTTCCAGCTTTTCTTTCATGTCGATATTGGAGCCTACGCAATAAATAAGCTGCGTCGTTTCACGCCATTTCGTCATGTAGGATAGGACGCTGTCTTCATGCAGTATTCCCCATCCGCCACCCATGATTAGAACGGTTGGCATGTCTTTAAGCTTGAATTTTGCGCGAATCGCTTCTTTATTTGAAGAATTCCAAAATTTCGGATGAATTGGAATGCCTGTGACTTGTATGCGATTGTCCAGTACCCCCTTTTCAACGAGACGTTCTTTTACAACATCAGTAGAGACAAGATAACGGTTGACCTCTTGATTAACCCAGGACCCATGCGCATCGTAATCAGTAATGACGGTTATTAAAGGAGTTTTGAGTCCATCCTCCTTCAGCTTGGCGATCATCATGCCTGTAACAGGATGCGTACAAATAATCAACTGCGGATTGAGCTTTTCAACTACTTTAGCCGTTTGCGTGTAAAATAAGCGATAAAGAGCATTTTTTGTCATACGGTTAATTGGCTTGCGATAATTGCTGCGATACATCATGCCCACGACTTTGGGTTGTTTGCTTACGGTTTTACGGTAAGCATTAATAATGATGGGAGCCATTATAGGGTTAAGAAAGCTGCCTAGTTCCAGGACTTTAGTAGAAATATCAGGATTGATATGTTTTAATCCGTCACTAAGAGCATGCGCTGCTTGAGTATGGCCAGACCCGAAGCCCTCAGAAAGCAGCAATACTCTTTTCTTGCTCATAACATTCACCTTCTTCTTATCTTCCATATTACCTTGCCACTTTGCCGTTGCACAAGTCCAGTTTATTCAACTTGCTTCTAGAATCGTCATCATTTACAGTAAATTTATGAATGGAAGGAGGTGTATGAAGATGAATATGTCGGAAGTCCAAATCGGTCAGCTCGTTACTGTAAAAGTGAGAACGGGTGTTTACATTGGAGAAGTGGTCGAATTGTATGCGCCACGACTGGTTGTTAAAGTTCTTGCTGTGATCAAGCATCCGGAGCAGGGTGACTTACATCATCCATACGAACCGGATGTCCCGTTGTTCCATGAGCGCCGAGCGCTTGCTTATACCGAAAAAACAACCGTACTGCCTAAAGATATTGAACACTATGAGGGTGAAATACCTGATTATAAGGAATCTCTGCATCAGGCAGCCCAGCAAGAGCTTCAAAAGCTCGAAAAGCTTCATCGCTGGACTGCAAAAAGCATAGAAAACCTTCAACAATTAATGAAATCCTATTAAAGGTCAAGTTAACGCCTAGCGATTAACGAAGACCGTTTTCGTAAGCGGACGATATTCTACAAAAAAGCCAAGACCTTCAGACAGTGCAGCAACAGGTACATAGGTTTTGCTCTCGTTGTTAACCTTCGTTAAAAAGGCTGGCTCTGCATTAAGCGTATAGGATTGGCCATTGACCTTGTATGTACTTGCGCCAATGGTCAATTCAACGACACGGTCATCAATCGTGATCGTTGCTGTTTGTGTTTTGTTGCTCCAAGAAAGGCCGGCTCCCATTGCTCCAGTAATATCACTTAGCACTAGGTATGTACGTCCATTTATAAGCTTCGTCGGGTATGGGCTTACAACCTCTTTCCCATTGACAACAACAGACAATGGAATATCAGCTTTACGAGGCTGAACGAAACGCCATTCTCCCCACAGCAGCTTGCTGTATTGCTCGGACAGCTTTTTATACCCAGCAGCATTCGGATGAACATCCATTGCCCCAATAGCGGTTAAGCCCAGCGCGTTGCTTTCAATCGTGCTGGCTGCATCGATATAATCAATCGTCAAGCCCTTGCTTGTAAACTCTTTAATGACTGCATCAAATTTGCTGTTGATGCTCGTTCTTGCATTTTCTAGCTGACGAGCAAGACCCGGATCAACCCCAACATAGCTCTCTTTGCCGTTAAATGTGATTTTAGGAAGCGGAAGATATTGATTTTGAGTCGCAATAATGGCATCGCGGTTTAACTCGTTTAATATAGAAAGAATAGAAGATAGCTGTTCAATATAATGCTCGGTAGTTGCTTCCAGTTGAGTCTGCAATTGCTGCTGCTCCGTTGCTGTCCAGCTGTTCCAGGACTTCGTCAAATCAAGCTGAGACAATATTTGGAGAAAGTCATTGCCCCCTATTGCTAGTATAATAAGGTTGGCTTGCTCAATGTCTTGATATAGCTGTGCAGTATTCCCAATTATCGTATCCACTCGTGGATCTTTTAATCCAGCTTGTACGGCAGCGGGTTTAATTTCCTGCTTTTGCGCTGCTGCTTCGAGCCAAAGCTTTAGTCCTTCGGAGCGCAAGCCAAGCACGCCATAATTGGCATAAGCAGCACGGTAGCCTTGAAATAGGGCCTGTTCATAAATGTTCTCGCCTACTCCATTGGGCCTGGATTGCTCAGTAAAACCGTGCTCATAGCCGAAAGCAAGCGAATCTCCTAAAATTACTACATTAAAATATTTTTTTTCGGTTTGTACTTTTCCGCTACTGAGCATTGGTTGGCTAGCTGCGCTGGAAAGCGGCGAAAATATAGAAAAAATAAGAGCTGACACGATTGCTAATCGTAAAATAACACTTGATTGATGCTTCTTAAACTCCAAATTAGTGTACATAAAATGCAAATCCCTTCTACATAATTTCCTTAAATATCAAGGTTTTTTGTGATTTCCCCTCTATATTTATTGTTCAAAAAGTGCTAAAATCAATGTAATAATGAATCGATGCGATTTCAGCATGGGCTGCGTCTGTGAAGCGATCATAAAAAACGCGCCTTTTATTTAGACAAGGTGAACAATATGGGATGAGAGGTAACATGTGGAATCTCTTGTACCTATTCTATTATAAGTTGTTTCAAAGCAGAAGAGAGTTATGGAAATTTTATGATAGAGGGGAAATATACGATGAAGAACCAATCAGTTAGTTTACCGCCTAGACAAGGACTATATGACCCGCAGTTTGAAAAAGACGCTTGCGGTATGGGTTTTATTGCAAGCATTAAGGGTGTAAAGTCGCATGATGTGATTAGTCGGGCATTGAAATTGCTCGAAAATATGGAGCATCGTGGCGGACAGGGCAGTGAGCCGAATACAGGAGATGGCGCTGGGATACTTATTCAAATTCCTCATCAGTTTTTTGCGAGCGAATTGAGCAAGCAAGGCATTGAACTGCCACAGCAGGAGCATTATGCAGTCGGGATGATGTTCATGCCGCAAGACTTGAATGCGCGCAAGGAGATCGAGGCTGTTCTAGAACGAATTATCGTAGAAGAAGGGCAGGAGCTGATTGGCTTTCGCGAAGTTCCTACTAATGATGAGCTGCTTGGTCAATCTGCACTTTCGGTTAAACCATTTGTAGAGCAAGTGTTTATTCGCCGCAATGCTGCTCTTGCAGATACGATGGCATTTGAACGCAAGTTGTATGTGATTCGCAAGCGTGCAGAGCTGGCGATTCGCTATGGCCAGCAAAAAGGCGGGGATATGTTCTATTTCTCTAGCATGTCGTCTCGCAAAATCGTTTATAAAGGAATGCTGACAACAGAGCAGGTCCGTTCTTTCTACGTCGAGTTGAACAACCCTGAGGTTGTATCTGCCATGGCACTCGTGCATTCCCGCTTTAGTACGAATACGTTCCCAAGCTGGGAGCGTGCGCATCCGTTCCACTACATGATTCACAATGGCGAGATCAATACGCTTCGCGGCAACGTGAACTGGATGCATGCTAGACAAACCTTGTTTGCTAGCGAGCTGTTTGGTGATGACCTTGAGAAAATCAAGCCAATTATCGCACCAGACGGTTCTGATACTGCGATGTTTGACAATACATTTGAATTTTTAACGTTGGCTGGACGCTCATTGCCGCATGTTGCCATGATGATGGTTCCTGAGCCATGGTCAAACCATGAAAGCATGGATGATGAGCGCAAAGCGTTCTATGAATATCACAGCACGATGATGGAGCCGTGGGATGGCCCTGCCGCAATGGGCTTTACCGATGGTGTACAAATCGGTGCCATGCTGGACCGCAACGGCTTGCGTCCTGCACGATATTATGTCACGAAGGATGATCATATCATTCTCGGCTCTGAAGCTGGCGCTGTTCCAGTAGAGCCGGAAGAGGTTCTATATAAAGACCGTCTTCGTCCAGGCAGAATGCTGCTTGTTGATACAGAAAAAGGCCGCATCGTGCCGGATGAAGAGATCAAAGCGATGATTGCTTCCGAGCATCCATATCGCGATTGGTTGGATGAGCATTTGGTTGATCTTACGGATTTGCCGGATGCGCCACAGCTGCCAGAGGTCCGTCAAGAAAGTCTGCAGCAGCGCCAGCAAGCGTTCGGTTATACGTATGAGGAAATCAATCGCATTATTGAGCCGATGGCGCTTGGCGGTCAAGAGCCATTAAGCTCGATGGGCTACGATGCACCGCTTGCGGTATTGTCTGAGCGTCCACAGCTGCTGTTCAACTACTTTAAACAGCTGTTCGCACAGGTAACGAATCCACCGATTGATGCGATTCGCGAAGAATTGGTTACGTCAACCGTGACAACAATTGGTCCAGAGCGCAACCTGTTGAACCCAGAGCCAGAAAGCTGCCGTCATGTGAAGTTGGATACGCCTTTCCTATCTAATGAGGAATTTGCGAAGCTTCGTCATATTCGTCGTGAAGGCTTCAAGGCGATTACAATACCAATGTTCTTCCCGTCTGGAAGAGGTGCTGATGGACTTAAAAACGCATTGGATGAAATGTTCGCTGCAGCAGACCGTGTCATTGCAAAGGGTCATAACCTGATCATTTTGTCTGATCGTGGCGTTGATGCGGAGAACACAGCGATTCCAGCATTGCTAGCTGTTTCATCGCTTCACCATCACTTGATCCGCAACGGCAACCGTACAAAGGTTTCGATCCTGCTTGAATCTGGTGAGCCAAGAGAGGTGCATCATTTTGCACTGCTGCTAGGCTATGGTGTGAATGTCATTAATCCGTATCTTGTGTTCGAAACGTTCGAGCACAATATCGAAAAAGGTATGCTAAAAGGCATCAGCTATGAAAAAGCTGTTAAAAACTATATTAAAGCTGCAACGAAAGGCGTTGTAAAAGTACTATCCAAAATGGGTATCTCTACTATTCAATCCTATCGTGGCGCACAAATTTTCGAGGCTGTCGGCTTGCAGGAAAGCTTGATTGAAGCGTACTTTACGTGGACGCCTTCCCGTATTGGCGGCATCGGCCTTGAGCAAATCGCGAAGGATGCGCAAAATGCGCATGATCGCGGCTTCTCAACACAAGAGGGTGCTGAGCGTGAGCTGGATTCAGGCGGTGAATATCAATGGAGACGTGATGGCGAGGATCATCTGTTAACGCCGCAAACGATTCATACGCTTCAGCAATCAACTCGTGCGAATGATTACAAGCAGTACAAAAAATTCTCTACGATGATTCAAGGCGAGAACAAAAAGCACCTGATGCTTCGTTCATTGCTTGAGTTCAAAAAGGACGCAACGTCTATTCCACTTGAAGAAGTAGAGTCCGTTCAATCGATTGTGAAACGCTTCAAAACAGGCGCAATGTCCTTCGGTTCGATCAGTCAGGAAGCACATGAAAGCTTGGCTATCGCGATGAACCGTCTAGGCGGCAAGTCCAACACTGGCGAAGGCGGCGAGAATCCAGCTCGCTTCGTGCCTGATGCGAACGGCGATCTTCGCCGCAGCTCAATCAAGCAGGTAGCATCTGGACGCTTCGGTGTAACAAGTCATTATTTGACAAATGCGGATGAAATTCAAATCAAGATGGCGCAAGGGGCTAAGCCAGGTGAAGGCGGTCAGCTTCCAGGTCAGAAGGTATATCCATGGGTAGCAGAGGTTCGCGGTTCAACGCCGGGTGTAGGCTTGATCTCTCCTCCTCCGCATCATGATATTTATTCAATCGAGGACTTGGCAGAGCTGATCCACGACTTGAAAAATGCGAATCCTAGCGCACGCATTAGCGTTAAGCTTGTATCTGGCGCAGGTGTCGGAACGATCGCTGCAGGGGTAGCGAAAGGACGTGCTGATCTGATCACCATTAGTGGTTATGACGGCGGTACAGGCGCATCGCCTATCGGGTCTATTCGACATGCGGGCTTGCCTTGGGAGCTCGGTCTAGCCGAAACGCACCAAACGTTGATGCTGAACAACCTGCGTGACCGTGTTGTACTGGAAACAGACGGCAAGCTTATGACAGGCCGTGACGTTGCAATTGCAGCACTGCTTGGCGCAGAGGAGTTTGGCTTCTCAACTGCACCATTGATCGTACTTGGCTGCGTCATGATGCGCGTATGTCAATTGGATACTTGTCCTGTAGGGGTAGCGACTCAAAACCCTGAGCTGCGCAAAAACTTTACAGGCGACCCTCAGCATATCGTGAACTACTTGACGTTTATCGCCGAGGAGCTTCGTGAAATTATGGCTGAGCTTGGCTTCCGTACTGTTGAAGAGATGGTTGGTCGCGTTGATCGCCTGCAAACGAGAGAGCTGGAAGCTCATTTGAAAGCGAAAGGTGTTGACCTATCAGCGGTATTGCATAACCATGAGCCTGCTGAAGGTTCTACACGTTATAATTCTAAGCAGCAAAACCATGGCCTTGAGCTGTCGCTTGATGCTCGCGAGCTTATTCCAAATGCGCAAGCAGCATTGGAGCGCAAAGAGCAAGTGCGCGGCACGTATCCGATTCTGAATACTGACCGTGTTGTCGGTACGACGCTTGGCCATGAGGTAACGAAACGCTATGGTGCAGAAGGTCTGCCTGAAGATACCATCTGGTATCATTTTGTAGGAACAGCAGGTCAATCGTTTGGCGCATTTGTTCCTAAAGGCATTACGCTTTCTGTAGAAGGAGATACGAATGACTACTTCGGTAAAGGGTTGTCTGGCGGTAAGCTGATCGTTGCACCTTCGCCAAAAGCAACCTTCGTACCAGAGGAAAATGTCGTTACAGGCAATACGGTATTGTATGGCGCCACTGGCGGTGAAGCGTATATTCGAGGCATTGCTGGCGAGCGCTTTGCAGTAAGAAACTCTGGTGTTAATGTAGTCGTAGAAGGTGTCGGCGACCATGGTTGTGAGTATATGACTGGCGGACGCGTTGTTATTCTAGGCGAAACAGGCCGCAACTTCGGTGCAGGTATGTCTGGCGGTGTAGCTTATGTATACGATCCAGAAAACAAGCTGCTTGGTCGCAGCAATCTCGAAATGATTTTGCTGGAGCATCTTGAGGAGAAAGAAGATATCGAAGAGCTTCGTTCCATGCTGCAAAAGCATGTACATTATACGGACAGCTCAGTAGCAGCTCGTATACTGGCGCAATTCGATGGCGAGCTTAAAAACTTCGTGAAAGTCATTCCGAAGGACTACAAAAAAATGCTTCAGCATATCAAGTCTGCTGAGCAAGCAGGTCATGCAGGCACAGATGCACTGCTTGTTGCATTTGAATCGAGTAAAAAAGAGTTGCTGCTAACTGCAAAGTAAGCAGCAATGATTATCGAATCTCATAATAAAAAAAGGAGTTAGAGCGCGTCGCGTTCTAACTCCTTTTTTATAGCATTTAACCAGCCTGGCGAGCTTTCGCTTTTTCCTGCTTATCCTGCTTATCGTCTTGAGTTTTGGACAATGCAGTCAGCTCAGACTTGACCGCAGAGCTCATTTTGCACTCACCATTAAAGCTGCCGCCCTCCTGAACAATGATGGACTGTACAACCGCAGTACCATTTAGCTGTCCGGATGGGGTGATGATAAGGCGGCCATTTACGTTTACATCGCCATGCACCTGACCAGCAATCGTTAGCGTTACACAGTTCATGTCTGCTTTTGCGACGCCGAATTCCCCGACAATAATCTCACCCTTAGTTGTGATTTCTCCGTGAAATTCACCTTCAATCCGTAAATTAGCCTCGGTTAAAATGCTTCCCTCCACAACTGTTCCCTGACCGATTAACGTATCTGTCGCAATTAAACGCTTAGATTCTTTAAACATGTTGATCCTCCTTCACAATCTTTTCATTTCGAAGAAATGGGAGTGGTGATACCGCATGGTCATGCTGCATAATTTGAAAATGCAAATGAGTGCCTGTGCTTCGTCCACTGCTGCCCATTGTGCCAAGCTTTTCGCCCTTAGCGACTTCATCTCCGACTTTTACCGTTATCGTTTCAAGATGCATATACACGCTGCGAAGATTGTGCAGATGCTCGACGATCACATAGTTTCCGTACTCAGACTCAAAGCCTGCCTCTATAATCGCACCGTCAGCTGCACTAAAAATGCTGTCGCCTTTACTGCCCGCGATGTCTATGCCTGCATGAAATCTGATCTGCCCTGTAAAGGGGTCCGAACGATAGCCGAAGCCAGACGTAATGTACTGTTCCTCTGCAGGCCAATGATTTGGGTAGCTGTCAATTTGCTCTTTTACATAATGTGCGTGATCAAGTGAAGCTTCCATTGATGTCATTAGGCTTTCTAAGGAACGGGTCATCTGTGATAAAGGCGCGTTACTTTGATAGGCCATCATGGCGATGCCTTCATATTGACGCTGCTGCGCAGCAGAGCCTTCAGCCTGTCGATAGGAATTCGACTGCTCAGAGCGTCCGGTTGTTTCTCTATTCAAGTGCAGCGGAACATCTTCCCCGTAGGTTTGGATAAATTGCTGCAGCTGAGCTTCAAGCTCCATGAGCTCTTGCAGTTTGCTGGAGACAGATTTTTGCTCCTGCTGTAAAGCTGACAATTGAGCAGCTAGATTGCTAATTGTAGCCTCCTTCGTAACGAGTTCTTCACTATGCTCATGAATCATAGTGGAGTATTGAAGCTGCAAGGCTTTATGTTCCTGCTGAATTCGATGAAGTTCCGAATGAGCCTTAAGCTGCAGCCCGACAACGACGCTGCTGAATATCGCCATCAACGCTACAGGTGCAGCAATTACAGATCGCCTTGTTACGTTAAATTGCTTCACGGACTGATCAGGTCCACGCATCAATAACAACGACCAATTAGAGCGCTGTTTCTGCTTCACGCACATACTCCTTTCGTAATCAAGCATCTCTTTCGTTTAGAACGTTCTATCACTATGTATTCTGAAAAGCTATAAAACATGCATCTATTTTGAAAAAGTTGTCTAAAAGAATCAGCTTTGCGGCTTTGCTGTAAGCATCGGCGCAGTGCTGTGAATGATGGAGAAAAAGCAGGGTACGCTATTGATGATGACCTGGGAAAGCGCTATGCCACTCTAGGTGTCTATCGAAAAAAAAGGAGGGATCGTCGATGAGCAATCGATCGAAGAAGAATCCAGAAGCCCCTGATCTTTATTTTGAAGGCCGCAGTCAGTATGAAATGGATATTGACCGCATGATCAATGAAGGGCTTGGCGGCGGTTATGTCACTGAGCACAACGGCTTGATAGAGGAAACAACGGTTGATACGACGGGCGTATCCGACGGCGTAGCGGAATAATTCCCCATCAAGTAAATGAAGGGTTGAATGGATGTCTGAATGTGACATGCATTCAACCCTTCTTTCATGAAATGAAGCATAGGCGCAAGCAAAGGAGGCTGTTTAGCAGCCATAGGCTTGCTTAAACGCCTCGGCAAATCGGCGACGGTCAACCCCCAAAATTTCCGCCAGTTCATCGCATACGTTGGCTTCCCACCACTCCACTTGTTTTTTTCGATTGCTGCGATGCTCGTGAATCCATAGCAGATTGGCAGCAACCTTCTGAAAGTACAGTTTTTCCGCAGCCTTTACTTTATGCTCGGGAATCCATATCTTCATGCGTTTAATCGTACGGTAAAGCTCAGAATTGCAGGTTCTGCGAATGCTGCGCGCAGTAGGCAGCTCAGGCTGATGATTTACGCCTTGATGCTTCATTCGAGCTCAGCTCCTTTCTACTTACATATGTATATGCAGATGGAGGTAGGCTGGTCACCAACTGAAAAAAACGCAGGCAAGTCCGAAACTTTTACTGGATTGGAAGCATGTCTGTACATATGGTAGAATATCGTGTAGTAAAACAAATGATGGGGGCCTAAGATGGAAAGCTGGATAATTGAATTTATGGAGAAGTTCGGGTATTTCGGGATACTGCTGCTTATTGCAATTGAAAATATTTTCCCGCCTATACCTTCGGAAGTCATTCTTACCTTTGGTGGTTTTATGACAACCAGAACGGATCTGACTCCTGTTGGCGTTATTGTGATCGCGACACTTGGTTCATTGATTGGAGCTATCGTATTGTATGTTATTGGTCGCTTTTTGGATGTTGAACGTCTGGAGAAAATTATTGACCGCTGGGGAAAGGTGCTTCGCGTTAAGAAGGAAGATATTCGCCGAGCTGATGCATGGTTTGACAAGCATGGCAATAAGGCAGTATTTTTCTGTCGCATGATTCCTTTGATACGGAGCTTGATTTCTGTCCCTGCAGGCATGTCTGGCATGAAGTTGACACCGTTTTTGTTTTACACGACGCTTGGAACATTGATCTGGAATACCGTGCTTGTGCTGCTAGGTACAACGCTTGGTGATCGCTGGGAGGATATCGTCGCATTTATGGATGTTTACTCCAACATTGCTTATGCCATTATTGCGATTGGAATTGTTATCTTTTTCGTGCTGTATTTGCGTCGTTTCCGCAAATCGAAGTAACAAGCGAATATACGTAGTTCATTATGAAGGAAGAGGGATACATAGGATGAGTAAAAATGTAGCAAACAAGTTTGGAAAAGGGCTTACGCCAGAGCAATTTATCGCTGGCATGACGAAAAATCAGGAGCAATTTGTCTCTTATAAGGAACAGTTTCAATGGCCATCGGAGGATGACAAGGAGTTTTTTGAATCGCTTAACAATCGTGATGACCTTCGCTGCCTGATTCTAATGGCAGATTGGTGCGGAGATGCCGTGCGCAACATTCCAGTTGTGTTTAACGCGCTTGAAAACAGCGGCGTGCCGATAGATGTACTCATTATGGAGGAGCATCTTGATACAATGGATCAATTCCTTACGTTCGGCGGACGTTCAATCCCTGTTGTCATTATTGCGGATACTGGCGGCGCTGTGCTTGGACAATGGGGCCCTAGACCGAAGCATGTGCAAGCGGTAATGGCAGCTTTTAAAGCAACGAATCCTGATCCAAATGCGCCTGATTATACAGAGCGCATGGCAGCTGTACGTGCGGAAATTATGCGCCAGTACGGTGAAGGAACGGACTATCAGAACGATGTCGTAGCAGAGCTGCGCGAGATATTGGAGAGCGTATAGGATGAGCACATTTTCTATCGAAAGCTATGCTTTAGGACCTTTGCAAACAAATTGCTACGTCCTGACCGTTCAGGATGAATCGACAGGCAAACGTAAAGGGATTGTGATTGACCCGGGTATGAATCCCCAGCGTATGCTGGAGAAGCTGAAGGATGTCGAGGTTGAGGCGATTCTGTTGACCCATGCTCATTTTGATCATATGGGTGGGGTTGACCAGGTACGCAAGGAAGCGAATTGTCCGGTATACATCCATGATCTTGAGGCGGATTGGCTGACTGATTCGCGAAAGAACGGCTCGATGCGCTGGCAGGATGTTACGCCTCCGCTTGCGACAGATCCAGCTGAGTACGAACTGGCTGAAGGGATGGAGCTTAAGCTGATTGGTCACACCTTTCAGGTGCTGCATACTCCGGGGCATTCTCCGGGCAGCGTAAGCTTTGTCTGCGACAATCATATTTTCTCTGGCGATGTCCTGTTTCGTGCCTCTATTGGTCGTACAGACCTTCCTGGAGGCCGTGAGGCAGACTTGTTCGATTCAATTCAAAACAAATTGTACAAGCTGGCGGATGAAGTCATTGTATACCCAGGCCACGGGCCGCGGACAACGATCGGTTTCGAAAAAGCCAACAATCCTTTTGTACGATTAGCATAGACGTTGTCGGAAGCATTCCTGATAAAGCTTAGGGATGCTTCTGTTGCCTGACGCGATAGATGGAGAAAAGGATGGGGATATAGAGATGTCACTGCATATGACAAAGGAAATCGCAAAACAGCTGGAGCTGCCTGAGAAAAAAGTAAAAGCAGCTGTAGAACTGCTCGATGAAGGCAATACGATACCATTTATCGCGAGATATCGTAAGGAAATGACAGGAGAGCTGGATGAGGTTCAGCTTCGCGCGATTGAGGACAAGCTACAGTATTTGCGCAATCTGGAAGCACGCAAGGAAGAGGTGCTGAGGTTAATCGAGGAGCAGGGCAAGCTGACCGAGGAGCTGGCAGCTGCCATTCAAGCCTCTGTGAAGCTGCAAGAGGTTGAGGACCTGTATCGACCTTATCGTCAAAAGCGTAAAACAAGAGCAAGTGTTGCGAAGGAGAAAGGCCTTGAGCCGCTTGCGGAGTGGCTGCTCGAGCAGAAGGGGAGTGATCTGCTTAACGAGGCAGCGCGCTATGTGAGTGAGGAAAAGGGAGTTGCATCAGCTGAAGATGCCCTTGCTGGCGCCAAAGATATTATCGCTGAGCAGCTGGCAGACGATGCGAAAATCCGTACCTGGGTACGTACCTTTACGTTCAGTCAAGGCATTCTACGCACGACTGCCAAGGACGCGGAAGCTGAAAGTGTGTACGAAATGTATTATAGCTATCAGGAACCGATCGCGAAGCTGCCGCCGCATCGCATTTTGGCAATTAACCGTGGCGAGCGTGAAGAAGTGCTCAAGGTTGGCCTTGAGGTAGATGTTGCTAGAATTGAGCAGTATATTTACAAAGGCTTAATTAAAGGCTATGCCAAGTCAGAGGTAGTACAGCTGCTTGAGGAGGTTATACAGGACGCCTACAAGCGCCTGATTGCGCCTTCTATCGAGCGTGAGGTGCGCGGTGAATTGACAGATAAGGCGGAGGAGCATGCCATAACAATCTTCTCGGCTAACCTGCGCAATCTGCTGCTCCAGCCTCCTGTACGCGGTAAAATCGTGCTTGGTGTTGACCCGGCGTTCCGTACAGGCTGCAAGCTTGCTGTTGTCGATGATATCGGGAAAATGCTGGAGGTAGGCGTATGCTATCCGACTGCACCGCACCATAAAACAGCGGAGGCTGAAAAGCTGATTGTCTCCCTGATCGACAAGTATAAGATTGAGCTGATTGTCATCGGGAACGGAACGGCTTCAAGGGAAACGGAGCAATTTATTGCGGATCTAATTAAGCGCCACTCGCGTGCTAAGGAATTGAAGTACATCATTGTCAATGAAGCCGGTGCGTCGGTATATTCTGCTTCACCGCTTGCTGCCGAGGAATTTCCGAAGCTTGATGTAGCGGAGCGCAGCGCGGTTTCGATAGCAAGACGCCTACAGGATCCACTAGCTGAGCTTGTGAAAATAGAGCCTAAGGCGATTGGTGTTGGTCAATATCAGCATGATGTTACCCAGAAAAGGCTAGAGGAATCGCTTGGAGCTGTTGTGGAATCAGCGGTAAACCATGTAGGTGTAGATGTGAATACTGCTTCTTCGTCTTTGCTGTCCTATGTAGCGGGCATTAACGGTACATTAGCGAAAAACATCGTTCGTTTCCGCGAGGAAAATGGGCGATTTACAAAACGGACTCAGCTGCAGAAGGTACCGCGTCTTGGGGCCAAGTCGTACGAGCAGTGTGTTGGCTTTTTACGCATTGCAGGCGGTGAGCAGGTGCTGGACAATACACCGATTCATCCAGAGTCCTACCATGTCGTACAAGCGCTTCTAAAGGAACTAGGGATGACAGAGGCCGCGGTAGGGACAGAAGCGCTTAATCAGGCGCTTAAGACGCTGCAGCTTGAGGAGCTGGCTTCCAAGCTGCATGTTGGTGTTCCTACGTTGAAGGACATCGTTGATAGCCTGCTTCGACCAGGCCGCGATCCACGCGAGGAGCTGCCGCCGCCAATCTTTCATACAGATGTGCTGCAGATCGAGGATTTGACGAAGGGAATGGAGCTGAAAGGTACCGTTCGAAATGTGATCGATTTTGGAGCGTTTGTAGATATTGGACTGAAAAACGATGGGCTTGTTCATATCTCGCAGCTTAGCAATCGATTCGTTAAGCATCCGATGGATGTCGTTTCGGTAGGCGACACCGTTACCGTATGGGTGCTCGATGTAGACTTGAAACGAAATCGTGTTGCTTTAACGATGAAAAAGCCTCAGTAAGCATAATGGTGAAATTAGAAAGGAAGCCATTGAACCGAGATGGCTTCCTTTTTTTCGTGTCTCCTCTAATGAAGCTCCATAGATTGATTGTTGTTGGAATCCGGCTTCATATGAATAGCTTGCGAACGATAAAAAAACCAGCAATCGTTAAGCAGACGAATTTTACGTATATCTCCACGTTGAAAAGCCTTCATTAATTGGTTTTTAAGCCAATAGGGCATCGTTATACCTCCTTATGCGTGCGCAGCATTGTGTTGTATAACATATGTCCTCTAGGCGCTTGCTGTGCCTGTCTGGGTGAATGCACAGAAAAAGAGCTGTCCTCTTATCCTAAGATGGGACAGCTCCTTATGTACAGCTGGTATGACTGCATAGCCCTTGTATAACGCTTGTTTACAGCTGCTCTTCCTCGAATTCCTCGTACCACTGCTCTAGCTGAGCCTGAAGCGCGCGAATTTCAGTAAGCAATGAAATAAGTGGATATGACTTTTCCTTAACAGCAGCAAATTCGGCCTCCAGCTTGTTGATATAATCAAGCCCGGACACAATGCTCACCGTATCGGAATGAAGCTCTACTGCATCGCATTCTGCGACAGCTAGCGGCAGAGACGGTACTTCATCAGCCGTTAATTTATCAATTTCCTTGCGAAGGCGCAAATTTAGCGCGCTAAGCTGATAAGCGTGTGAAGCAGGCATTTCAACAAATGTTAGCTGTGATTGTTGCTGCAATAGCACGTAACGCATCGTTGGCATAATGTTATGAAACTCTCCCCTCGAATAAAAGCAGTTCTACTTGACAGTTTAGCCTATAGTTCGATTACAATTCAAGTAGTTTGGAGGTGAATAAGGATGGAGAATGAAGAGCTCCAGCAGTGGGTGGAAAAGGTATCGCTGCAGTATTTCAATAAACCGTTTCTTCATAAGGCTACGTTCAATAGCAGGCTTAAGGCAACTGGAGGAAGGTACTTCACGACCTCGCACAATATTGAAATCAGTCCGCATCAGCTTCAGGCGTTCGGCAAGGAAGAAACCGAAAAAATTATTAAGCATGAGCTGTGCCACTATCATTTGCATTTGTTGAATCGAGGATATCGCCATCGCGATCAAGATTTTAAGCAGCTGCTAGCTTATGTGGGTGGTTCACGCTATTGCAACACCTTGCCAGAGCGGGGCGCAAGCAAGCAGGCACCTTATCGATATGTGCTGCAATGCACAGATTGCAACCAGCAATATTACCGAAAAAGACGAATGGATACAAGCAAATATCGCTGTGGAAAGTGCAGAGGAAAATTATTAATAAAACAACTTGACAAAAGGTAACGACCATGGTAGATTATTAATTGTCCGCTTTATCTTTTGTTGTTCCCTGATAGCTCAGTTGGTAGAGCACTCGACTGTTAATCGAGTTGTCACAGGTTCGAGTCCTGTTCGGGGAGCCAGTATGGAGAAGTACCCAAGTGGCTCAAGGGGACCCTCTGCTAAGGGGTTAGACTGCGTAAGTGGTGCGTGGGTTCGAATCCCACCTTCTCCGCCATCGTTTTTCCAAGGAAAGATGCTGATAATGGACCGAACTTAACGGTCTTTTTTATTTGCTCGTTTCGCGAAGGGAAACTAGAAAAAAAGTTGTTGTAATGTGAAGTTGGATGTGTTAAGATACATCTTGTCTCTTTTGAAGTTAGTATATGCGGCCCGTTGGTCAAGGGGTTAAGACACCTCCCTTTCACGGAGGTAACAGGGGTTCGAATCCCCTACGGGTCACCACTATTCTTATGAGAGCTGCTCACATGAGTAACCATGTTCATGAGAGCCATTAGCTCAGTTGGTAGAGCACCTGACTTTTAATCAGGGTGTCGAAGGTTCGAGTCCTTCATGGCTCACCAGTTTTCTTCTTAGTAAGTCAGCTGGATGATAATTGTTCCCATATGCGGTAGTGGCGGAATGGCAGACGCGCCATCTTGAGGGGGTGGTGGGTGTATACCCGTGGAGGTTCGAGTCCTCTCTACCGCACCATACATATAAACGTTTAAGTCCTTGCATAGCAAGGGCTTTTTTTGTTTTGCTATTTACTACAACGGATTAGAACAAATACCGAGCATGGTCTGAAAATCTAATGTGGAGACAAAGTGGGATCGGATGCTTGCAGACTCAGCAGGAGTAGCGGATACTCGCACACAAAAAAAGAAGAAGCCGCAGTTGACGGCTTCTTCTTTTACTAGGTAGATTTAGTGGATTTAGTTATCTACTCAATGATTAATGGAAGCGATACTTCAAGCGACTCTGCCTGTTTATTAGCATTGTCACCGTCACCAATCCAATATTCTGCACGAATCTTAACTTCATAGTTGCCTCTAGGGAGGACCGAAGGTCGCAGCGTTTCATTTAAGTAAGCATGGATATCCTTATTATCATTGAGTCCGTATTTATTCAGATTATAGGTAAATAAGCTTCTCTGACTTAAATTAGAATGTAGCTCATCTCCTGGCTCAAACGAGCTTAAGTACAATGCAAGGCCAAAGTTATCTTTACTAGAAAAGCCTTCTTCATCCGTGATCGTATACTCAATTAAAGCAAACCCATGCGAAAGATTTAAGGTCTGTTCAGAATGATTGCTAAGTCTCGCCCAAATTTCTACAGGTTCGCCATATGAATAAGTTTGTTTGCTAGAGAATGCAGCAAGAGTAAATACATCATTTTTATCTTGTTCATTTATAGTTGATTTTTTGGTTGAGGTGTTCGTTTGCTCCACATAGATCGTTTGATCGTTATGATCATAACTAATAAAACCGTGCGTCTCTTCCGCTAAAGCTCTTAGAGGCACATATACACTACCATTAATATTAAAAATCTCTTTCTTCAAATCAACTATTTCATTATTAATGACTAGCTTGCCTTTGAAAAGATAGGAAACAATATTGTCTGATGCACCTAATATGGATGTAGAAAGCAAAAATAGAAACAACGTAACGATTATGGTTTTCTTAAACTTCAAGTTATATCCACTCCATTCGTTTATGTATGATACGAATTACTATAACGAGTAATATGATCAATAGAAACTATAACATAGATTAGGATATAACTGTAAGTTATTTCCTGAAAATTACGTATTCAAAGCTCTAAGATGATGCGTTAATGTTATCGAATGCTATTTACATACATACTGTATGTATGTTAAAGTGAGAGCATCATAACGAAAGGGGTTTTACAATGAAACCATCCAGTTTTTATCCTGTTATTTTAACGGAGCAAGTTGCAGAGACAGCTGCATTTTATGTGGAGCATTTCGGTTTTGAAAAAGTATTTGAAGCAGAATGGTACGTCAGTCTTAAGCTAATCCATATGGAACAATCGTTTGAGCTGGCCGTCCTCGACGCTGCGCACACTACAATTCCAAACGGCTACAACATGAACGTGCAGGGGCTTATTCTTAATTTCGAGGTGGATGATGTCGATGCTGAGTATGAGCGGCTAGTGCGCCAAAGTAAGCTTCCATTGCAGCTCGATATTCGCAGTGAAGACTTTGGACAGCGGCATTTTATCGTTTCCGACCCTAACGGCGTACTCATTGATGTGATCACCGTCATTCCGCCATCACAAGAGTACAGCAGTCAGTATGCAGAGGAAATTTGGAAGCAGGAGAGCTGAGAATGGGGACGTACACGCCATTAAAGCATTATTTTGCAGGGGAATTGGCAACGCGACTGGCTCATCTAATTGCGCCAGTCTATCCTGAATTTCCGACGCAAAGCTTTGTACAAGCAGTTGAAGAGAAGGTAGAGCCGCTGGAGCTAAAGGAGCGTGTACAGCTTATCGCTGAGCAATTACGTCAGGCGATTAATTTGGAGTATCCCGAGCAACTGCACATCCTGCTAAGCATCATAGGTCCGGAGATTGAGAAGGAGGAGGGCATGTTTACTGAGGGATATTTCCTAATGCCGATCGCCTATTTCGTGGAGTGTTATGGGCTGGAGCATTTTGATCTATCTATGGCAGCATTATATGAAATCACCAAGCGTCATACCTCTGAATATGCGATTCGTCCTTATCTGCTTCGCTATCCTGCAGAAACGGTTGAAAAATTACATGCTTGGGCCAGTGATGAGAATGCTCATGTACGTCGGTTGGTCAGCGAAGGTACGCGTCCGCGCTTGCCTTGGGCCAAGCGGATCAATGCCATATATGGCGATCCGTTGGTCAATCTTGCTTTGCTAGAGCTGCTATTAAATGATCAATCAGCCTATGTACGGAAGTCTGTCGCAAATCATTTGAACGATTTGACGAAGGATTTCAAAGACGTCACAATAGAGTGGATGGTTAAACAGCTGGAATCAGGCAGGTTACATGATGCGAGCACCATTCGGCGTGCCTTAAGAACGCTGGTCAAAACGAATGATTCAGCTGCTACAAATTTATTAGATAGAGTAAACAGGTAGAAAATATGAATGGAGAAGCATATCGGTTATGAGAAGAGGTAAGGAAGAGACAACCGAAACGATTCGTCAGCTGGTTGATATCGCAAGAACTCATTTTACAGAGTATGGTTATGCGGATACGGCATTAGAATCGCTCGTGCAAGAAGCGAATCTAACCCGAGGTGCGCTGTATCATCATTTTCGAAATAAGAAGGAATTGTTTCGCAGCGTACTAGAGGTTGTGCAGAAGGAGGTTGCCGACAAAGTGGAGCAAGCTGCTTCGACTAGCGAAGATTTATGGCAGCAGCTTCTTTTGGGCTGTCGCGCATTTATTATGGCAGCAGTCGAGGAGCGCAACCAACGGATTATGCTAGTAGATGGGCCAGCGATTTTAGGCTGGGAAGAGTGGAGAGCAATGGACCAACGGCACTCGATGCGGCTTTTGCGCGCTCAGCTGCAAACGATGCAGGAGCAGGGCTGCTTGCGTCAAGCGCCACTCGAGGTAACGACCTACTTTATATCTGGTGGCCTAAATGAAATGGCGCTTTGGCTAGCCAAGGAAGCGCTGAACGAAAGTGCACTGGATGAAGCGATGAACGCGCTAAGCGTTTTTCTCGAAGGCTTCAGGCGCATCTCATCATAATGCTTGGTGGAGCGATGGTATCCTGCAGAAGTTGAATCGGTTCTGCAGGGAATGAGGCAAAGTTTGCTGCTAACCTATAGGTGAAGGGAGGTTATTGGATGAATGTGCTGCAGCATTTAAATGAGGCATTGGATTACATTGAACAACATTTAGACACTGAGATCGACGAGCTTGAAGTTGCAAGGCGTGCCTGCTGCTCAGTCTATCACTTCAAGAGAGTGTTTTCATTCCTGTCAGGAATTTCGCTGCAGGATTATATCCGGCGCAGACGTCTTACTCTGGCAGCGTTGGAACTACAGGATCGAACAGCCAAAGTGATAGACATTTCATTAAAATACGGTTATCAGTCACCCGATGCGTTTACTCGAGCATTTCAAGCGATGCACGGCATAACACCAACAGAAATGAGAACGTGCAGCGGATCGTTAAAAGCTTATCCTCCAATGACCTTTCGATTATCAATAGGAGGTAGCGAGCCGATGAAATTTAGAATCGTACAAAAGGATGCTTTTCAAGTTGTCGGTATAAAAAACAAGGTGACGGCAATCGAGATGGGCGAGCACCCAGGTGTGGAAGAGGTTTGGTTAAAGACAACAAAGGAGACGTATAACGAGTTGAAATCGCTAAATGATGCAGAGCCCTTTGGCATGTTGCATGTGGATGTCGGCGAAGGTGTACGTCAGAGCCGTGATTATGATTATTACATGTCTGTTGCCACAACGAAGCCTTGTCCGAGTCATTTAAGCGCTCTAACGATCCCCGGACAAACCTGGGCAGTTTTTCAAATTAAAATACCTTGGTCAAAAGAGAAATGGCATCGCATCTATGGTGAGTGGTTTCCATCCTCAGGCTATGAGCAGATCGAGGGACCGACTTTTCAAGTTGGACCGGAAATTGAGGTTGGTGCAAAACAAATCTACACTGAGGTTGATGTAGAATTATGGCTTCCAGTGGCTAAAATCCAGAAGAATGGATATTGAGAATCAACGGCAGTTTAATTGAGGTTTTTTTTACTAAAAAATGAAGCGCTGAGCAGCTTAGGCCCTCAACGCTTCATTTTTTCTTTGAGAACGTGATAGACTATCGTAATTGCTGCCTTGCTTGATTGTAGTGATCAACTGCGAAGCTGAACATCACCTTAAGCATGAACAATGAGCTAATAATCAGCATATAGGGAGGGATGTCAGGAAGCATTGGCATGCAGCCAAGACCGATCGATAAGAGCAAGCCAGCAGTGACTAACTGTGATTGCCGACCAATTAGGGCATTAACGATAAACGCGGAGGCGATTGTATACGCCCATACGATCAGCGCATGCACGATATCATTGGACAACAGCAGTGCAATCAAAATTACATGAATATGAACAGAAATAAAGATGAGCCTCGTACGCTTTCTCGTTGCATAAAAGTTGCTCGTTGATGCAGTAAAGTTTGCAATACAGCCGCAAAAAACATCAAAGATGAGTAGCAATGCCAAAACACTTCGCCACACTGGCAAAGCAGATGTCATCTCTGGGAAAACCACATACAACAATGCCGTCAATACACCGCCAAATAGAAAAATCATAATCATGACGCCGCTAGATTGCTTTTCACCAAATAGTTCGTGCAAATAAGAAGGAACTTGATGCTGTTTCATTGTTTTCACTCCCATCATTTCGTTTCCATCCAAATTCTCAATAAACACAAGATGCTACTTCAAAGTTTTGTAGTGATTAGATATGATTAGTATAAAACTATTATAAAAATAGATACGCTCAATTTCAATGTTTTATACTGAAAAACTTGATATACTCCAAAACTTTAAGTATGCTACAGAAGAGGTGAGTCACATGGACGGTTTCGAACGACGTAAGCAAAAGAAGCTAGCACAAATCTATACTGCTGCAATAGAGCTGTTTTTCAAGTATGGCTTTCAAAAAATTAGTGTGAACGAAATAGCCCAGCAAGCGAAGGTTTCACCTGCTACGATATACAATTATTTTGGAACGAAGGAGCAGCTATATGCTGATAGTTTGTTTTACTGGATGGATAAGCAGCTGCAGCACTATGAAAGTATATTGAATGCTGAGCTGACCTTTGTTGAGAAGACGAAGCAAATTATGCTGTTAGAGGCTGAAAATCTTAAGAAGCTAACGAATGAGCTCCCGCAACTGTCATCTCAGGAGCAAGATGACATGCTGAAATCAATGGATGATTATGCGGAGCAAAAACTAACCGATTTTTTCAAAAAATATGTTGCGCTTGGGCGGAAGGAAGGGTATATAAGCAAGTCCCAATCGGACGTTGTTATCATGCGTTACTTTATGCTGTTTCAACGCGAGCTTAGTCGTTATTGGCGTGAGTCCACTCCGGAATTAACAACAACCCAACAGGAGCTTGATCACATGCTTCAGTTGTTCTTTTATGGACTTGCAGGAGATAGACAAGTGCAATAGTAGTTACGAAGAAAACACCTTCGAGGTTCATGGATCAATCATCCATTTCCTCGAAGGTGTTCCTGATCGTATAGAGCATATTGATTTTTTCCGCTTTTTTTCGAATCATATAAGGCGATGTCAGCTTTATTGGTTAAAGTGTCAACATCGATTCCATCAATAGGAGCAATTGCGATGCCTATGCTTAGAGACAGTATAATATCTGGCGAGTATTCCGAAGAAATTTGCTCATTGAAGCTATCGATAAGCTGCTTGGCGATTTGTTCTGCTCGCGCTCTGTTACTATGCAGTGAGACAATAATAAATTCATCCCCGCCCATACGGAATATCGTTTCATCTTCTGTAACCGCATTTCTCATAATATCTGCTGTTTTCTTAAGCAGCTTGTCCCCATGATCGTGACCGAACGTGTCGTTGACCTTCTTGAAATTATCCATATCAATCATCAACAAGGTGAACGCGATCGGGTTAGCCTTCAGATTCTTACCTGCAAATTTTTCAAAATAAGCTCGATTGCCCAGATTGGTCAAACTATCGTGAAAGGCCAGGTAAATAGGTTTTGCGATCCATCTGGAAATAAATATAGCAAGGATGACTGTCACGACAAGAACACTTAATATGCGCAAAATAAAAATCTTTTTCTGTTCTGTTAAAGATTCAATAAGCTCTTCTTTGCTGTATACAATCTCAAGCACCTTGCTTTGGGTTGTCCCCGTATCATAGGGAGAGAGGTAGTGCACATACAAATAAATGGCTTCCTCGCCGTTCCATGTGCTATCGAGCATGGTAGACTCATGAGTTGATAATGTACGCTCGAAAGCGGCACGCTGTTCTCCTCGTATGAAATACTCCTCTTCTGATTTGCCTAAGGATAAGCCTCCTATATTGAGAACATTAATATCTAAAATAGAAGGATGAGAACGTCTAATATTTTCAGCCGTATATAAAAAGTTGAATTGCTCAAATATCGTTTCATTCGTCCACGTAAAGCCAAGCTGGATGATATAGTCTTTATCCGCTGTACTCATATAGCTGTATTTTTTAATAGCGCCCGTAGCCTGCTCGACATCAAGACCGTCTGCATAAAACTTCCCAGATGCCCGTCGTTCTTCTAACGTCTTGACAAGTTTGCCGCAGCATTGATTGAAGTCCAGACCAATATCATGATCTACATTACTGTATATAATTTTATTTTGATTATTGATGATAAAGATATCCAACCTATATTGCGAGCTTAACTTAGCAAAATCCCATTCATCAAAGGAATGAGTAGATTCATAGAGTTTCATTAGTGAATTGGTCGTATTTCGCATCCGAGCTTCAAGATTGTCATTAATAACAATGTTGGCCTTTTCACTCGTTTCTAGTGCATAAATAAGCAAGTTAGCTTTTTCATTAAGTATGTCTAATTCATGATTTAACGCTTCGTCCCTCAGGTGAACATAATTGGAGATTGTTAATACAATCGAAATGACTAATGTAAAAACAATCATTGTTGCAGAGAGCTTGAGCTTATAGCTGTTTTCCAATGGGTTCACCTCGTTAGAGTTCATTGATGCTTTTATCTATTATAGGTAAATTCGCCTAGTATTTGAATGAGAATTTAATTAATTTGTCGAAAATCGCGATTTCTATATTAAAATAGCTCGATAGGAACATAGAAAAAGAGAAGCAAATCCCTTCTGCTAAGTCTAAATGAAGGGTTTGCTTCTCTCTGTTTTATAACACTTATTTATTTTGATTATCGGTTTTGTTGTATAGGAAATACGAAACTCCTATACCAACTCCGCCTAACACGGTAAATAGCAGTGATTTGATCAAAATGTTGAGGAAGGTAATATCAATAAATACCACTTTTACCGCAATGACCAGTAACAGAATAATTCCTGTCAAACGTGCCTTGGAAAGTTGTCGCATCGTCCCAATAACAATAGCCGCAATCGCATAGAATAGCCAAGCAAAAGAAACGAAATATGGAGCGGAGTCTGGTGAGCCCAGCTCTTTTCCAAGCAAGTTGGCCATAATAGTAACAAACCAAAAGGCAAGAGCTGCTTCAATCCAAAGGACTGTTGACAGAAATTCAGATGAAAGCTTCTCTTCTTCGAAGCAGCGTTTACATTCATGATAAATGAGCAGGAAGCTTGCCAATATAACAACCCAGCACAGTACCTCATAAGAAAAGATTGCCTTAAGAGGGCTAAACATCACTCCTACAACCCCAATGAAGCTGAAGGCCGCTCCAATCCAGCGCAGCAAATAATGTCTATCTCTTAAGCCATAAAGAATTAACACCACTCCAATTACGTAAAGCATAAGCTCCAAATATGATCTGCCTAGCAAATTTATGAAGAAGCAGAGCAGTGAAAAGGCTGAAATCAATACGCTTATTTCAATTCTTAGTTGATGCGGCTTGCCTGGGTGATTCTCTGCCAACTCTTGACGCTCATAGTAAAGAATCGATACGGCATAAGAAACAGCTATTAAAAGTGAAACAGCAGAAAACACAACACTTTGACTGCTGTAAATATAACTCATCCAGCTCATAATGGCCAAAACTCCAACCGCTTGCATGACGTGATATTCAGGTAAAATCTGTTTGCTTCTCATATATTGAACAAAAACAACGAGATGCTGGGTTAGAAGAGCTGCAATTAAAAAGCTATTATTCGCTTGGTCATAGATGCTGCTTGTAGCCATTAACGAGAAATGGAGCAGGAAATATGCAAGACCGTTTGCTATGCGATAGCGCAATTTAGTACTAAGTATAATCATGCTTACCGAGATTAGAAGCTGAATGAGCAATAGCGGTACGGCATGGACTTGGTTGGTATCAATTAAAAATACGCATATATACGCTGAGACGATGGCAATGCAAACAAGTAATTGTGAACGCCAGCGTATGGCAGAGAAAATAACAAGCCCGCAGGATAATAGATAGAACAGAGCCGCTGATACTACCCCAATGATCTCATAGGACAAATGAGCAACCGATATCGTAATCAGCAGTACGCCGTGGGCTCCACCAAGTAAAGACTTGCCGAGTATCGGTCGACGCTTGTTTCGCTGCTGAATCAATCCGACGGTATACATACCTGCTGCAAGAATTAGTCCTAGCAAGCAGCGCACAGGCTCTGTTATAAGACCAAAAGCAATGCCTGCAATAAACAGCATCAAAATCCCGATAAGAAGCACGATAATAAATACGATAGGCAGCACATACTTAACGAGTACACTTTCCATACTTCGCTTTTCAGGCTGCTGTGCAGCATTCCAAGGCGAAGCTTGATAGCTTTCTGCGTTAAAAGCAGCTTGCTGCTGTGTGTGATGGTAATGCTGCCTCCCCGGACCTGGCTGCTGCTGCGGTTGATTGAATCCTTGCACCCCTGGAGCAGGTCGTGACGCGGGGGGATGCATCCCCGGGTTAGGCTGCGGCATCTGATTGTAGCCTTGACCTCTTGATCCAGGCTGTTGCGGTTGATTAACACTCTGCATGCCTGAAGCAGGCTGTGTGCCTTGATTGAATCCCGGCATGCCTGGAGCAGGCTGTGTGCCTTGATTGAAACCCGGTATGTCTGGAGCGGGCTGCTTCGCCTGATTGTGCTCCTGCCTGTAGGCTGCAGGAGGTACAGGCTGCTGCTGGCTGTGCATAGGAGATGGTTTTTCAGGATGTTGTTGCAAGGCGGCGGAACGTGACTTTAGCTGATGCAGCTCCAGCTCCACGGCAGCTAGCCGTTGTTCAAGCTCCGACACTTTTTTATTCCAATCGATTGGAATCTCCTCCTTAATTGATTCATATAATGAACATTTTAATAAAGGAACTGCGTTACAGATTGATATGCCATCAAGACAAAAAAATAGAAGGGAAGAATGTGAATCATGAAAAAATGGCTGACACTGGTACTTATGCTTGCATTATTCGCAACACCAGGAATGGCTTCTGCTGCTTCTTCCAATGCTCCTATTAAAGTGTTTGTAGACGGTAAACAGTTGGTTTTTGATGTAGAGCCGATAATGACAAATAATACCACACTCGTTCAGTACACAACAGTGTTTAAAGCACTAGGAATGAAATATACGTGGAACCAACAGCAAAAAATGATTACAGGCTATAACGATTACGTATTGATGTACGTAGCAATTGATAATAAAACAGCTTGGATAAACGGCAGGGAAGTGAAGATGGCAGTCCCCGCAAAAGTAAGGAACGGAAGAACGCTTGTGCCGCTGCGTTTTATTAGCGAAGCTACTGGGGCGAAAGTCGTATGGGATGGCAAGCAGCGCACGGTCACGATTACCTCTGCACCTGAAAAGACAGAGCTTTCGCAATGGATGAGAGAACATCGTTGGGACGACTCACTTGATGCAGTGCTTGCCAGTGAAAAAGGGGAGCTGTTGGAGAAAAATGCCTTTACTTTAGCATATAACGCAGTTGCTCTGGCAGGCTACTCGACCTATCCAATTTTTCATTTTAGTGAAAACAAGCTGTATAGCATCGACTATATGGTAGACATGAAAGACAGGACTAATGATGAAGCGTTAGTAGCAATCGGAACCCTTTATAATCATTTGGAGGCTCATTTTGGATTGCCGTATCGTGATGAGCTGTATTTCTATGATGCAGCCGACTATCATGAAGAAGTTGAAAGATTTGCCGAGAGCATTGCAGCTGGAGAAGCGGAACTGACAGCCACATGGCAGCTCGGCTATACCGAGATAGAGCTTGCTGCTTTCAGCGATGAGGCAGGCGGAATTGATCTATATGTAACGCTGTTCAATACAAAATAATCGGGCAGAATGTTCAAATATTTTTCAGATGAACGTGCTACACTTTTTAATTATTGAAATCGAAGGAGAGCGTAGTATGTTTGAACAATGGAACCTTACGCAAAATTGGTGGTATTTGGCTGTAGCTGCAGGAATAATCATATTGTTATGGTTTATTGCTCGGGATCTTCCACTGCATATACACCATTTGCGCAGCATTAGACATGCAAAGAGCAAACATCAACCCCAAACGGAAAGTGTTGTGCTTCTATCCGCTGATTTGCATGTGATAGGTGCAAATCAACAGTTCTATACATTGACCGGGCTTTCGGAAATCAAGCCATACGAAACCTCGTTACAGGATATCTCGAAAATTTTTCCAGAAGAAACTAGAGAAGCTTCGGTACAGCGTTTATCCGATATCATTGAACAGGGAAAAGGAAGTCTGGAGTTGACCATTCAATCGGCGCGTGCGAAAGAGCAGCCGATTGTCATTGAGTCCTATTGCATTAATGACGGGACAGAATTCATTTGCAATTACGTAACGATGAAACTCAACCAGAATCCCCTTCGCCCCTAGTTCTAACCCTAGCTATTGTGTGATGCAGCAACCTTCTCGATGCTTTAAACAACGCTAACCTTAAATAAATCTGAAAAAACTGTGACCAAATTATGACGGTAGCGTATTACTTATCAAATACAACCGAGAGGAGAGCCGTACATGAGCTTTGAAACAATTAATCCAAATCCAGAACCACCAAAAAAACCAGAGGTAAACATGAAGTCGGTTCGCAAATTTACAACGCTTGCGATTATAGTAGTAGCACTTCTATACATCGGGTCGACATCGTTTTATACGGTGGAGGAGCGGGAAAGAGCAGCAGTGTATACGTTTGGTAAGATTACGCATGAAGAGGGGTCGGGGCTTCACTTTAAGCTGCCACATCCGATCCAACAAGTAAGAATTGTACCAGCAGAGCTAACACAAAATTTGACGGTCGGCTATCGTGAAACGGCTAGCGGTGATCAAGTCGTTGAAGAAGAAGCGATGATGATAACAGGTGATGAGAATATTGTCGCTGCGGACGCGGTTATTACTTGGAAAATTAACAACATTAAAAACTATCTCACCAATATTGAGCATCCTGAAACCTTTCTTAGAAATGCATCCATCGCATCGATTCGTTCTGTTATCGGGTCACAGAAGCTGGACTACGTGATTACAGATGGAAAAACAGAAATTCAAGAGCAAGCCCGCATTATGTTAGTTGAACTTATGGATAAGTACGATACGGGCATTCAAATTATTGATTTGAAATTCCAGGATATTGAGCCGCCAGACGGTGAGGTATCAGAGGCATTCCGTGCGGTAACCAATGCACGCGAGCAAAAGAACACCAAAATCAACAACGCGATGAAGTATGAAAATGATCGCATACCTAAGGCGCGAGGCGAGGCTCAAGCACTTATTGAACAGGCTGAAGGGGAAAAGGCATCTCGTATTCTTAATGCACAAGGGGATGTAGCCAAATTCAACGCGATCTATGAAGAATACGTAAACAACAAAGACATAACGGAAAGTCGTCTCATTCTGGAAACATTAGAAAAAATTCTTCCTAATGCACAGATCTTCATTACGAACTCTAACAGCGACACTGTAAGCTATTTGCCATTGAATGAACTGATGAACAATCGTTCTAACACATCTACATCAAGAACGAACACGAATTCTTCAAGTTCTTCAAGCAGTACAAATAACTCACAGACGTCTACGCAGTAAGGGAGGAATTAGCTATGAAAAAGTGGTATATCACTATTGCAGCGGCAATCATTCTTGTTATTTTAGCAGCAAGCTCGTTGTTCATTGTTAAAGAAGGCGAATATAAAATTATATTGCGTTTTGGCGAAGCAATTGATGCCAAGAGTGAACCAGGCCTATACTTGAAGGTACCGTTTATTGATAATATATCTGAGCTTCCAAAGTACCAGATGACCTATGAAAATGCACCAACTCAAATTATGACGAAGGACAAAAAAGTGATTTGGGTTGACAATTTCACAGTCTGGAGAATCAGCAATCCCGAAGAGTTTCATAAAACGAGTCATACAGTATCAGCAGGTACACGCCGTATCGATGAGGCAGTCTATAATGCCGTTCGACGCAAGCTATCAGAGGTCAACTACGATGAGATCATCAGTGAAGAAACAGCACGAGGCGATCTCAACGATGAAATTACGAATGATGTTGCGATAGCCCTGCAGCGTGACAATTATGGGATTGAAATTGTTGATGTCCGTATTAAACGAACGGACTTGCCAGATAGCAACAAGGAAAGCGTCTATAATCGTATGATTTCCGACCGTGAATCAATTGCCGCTCGTTACTTGTCTGAAGGTGACGAGGAATCTCACAAAATTACTTCTAAAGCAGATCGTACTGCGCTGGAGCTGATTGCACAAGCGGAAGCTGACGCGAAGAAAATCGTAGCGGAAGGCGAGCAGGAGGCTGCTAAAATTTACAATGAGGCGTATGGCAAGGATCCGGAATTTTACAACTTATATCGTACGCTTGAAAGCTATGTCGTAACGCTTAGCAATGAACCTGTTATTATGCTGCCAATCGATTCTCCATATGCGAGAGTTTTACTTGGACAGTAATTTTACCAAATTGAATACGTTACAGCACAGCTCTCTACAACGTTGTTGATAGAGGGCTGTTTTTTATAAAGACTCATGAACAATACTCGTATTTACAATAGGTTTAATAGCGCTAACATTAACGAATCTTTCGAGTCTATAAACTAGCGTATACGGTAGAGCAATCAATAGTTATCAGCAATTACTGATTAAATAAAATAACATAAATATGCACTATACAAAACGCTTGGGATATAGTATGTTACTTCTCGGACAGTACGATGTGAATACTGAAAGAGAAGGTAACTGAACATGGCACAAGGAAATAAACCCCATCATCATTACGCATTGGGTATGCATATGCAGCCGCGAGTGTGGTGGAATGTAAGAGTTGATTTTGTAGCTACGTTGTTTTTCAGCTTGTTTAACGTTGTAATGAATCAATACTATGTTACCTTTGCGGCACAGGCTGGCGCATCCAATCTACAGGTAGGGATCTTATCTGCAGCTCCAGCAATCGGCTTGATTTTTTCGCCGATTTGGGCTTCATGGATTGAGAAAAGCACCAACCCGAAACCTTTTACGATTTATCCGAATATGGTTGGACGCTTGCTGCTATTATTTCCGGCAATCTTTCCCGATCCTAATGTGTTTGTTGTAACAGCCGTATTGTTTCAGCTGCTGATGGGCATCCAAGCACCTGCTTATGCAGCACTCGTATCCCGAATTTATCCTTCAGATATTCGTGGACGCTTAATGGGATATGTCCGTGTTGGAATGGGGATTTTGATGATTCCACTGGCATTTATGGTCGGCAGCTGGGCTGATATGCTCGGTCCGCGTGGCCCACTAATTGCTGCGGCGATTGCAGGCTTTATTTCGGTTAGTATTTTTAATTCAATTAAAGTTTCCAAGCAAGGCAGCATTCAGGCACGCGCTTTGCAAGAAGTTGCGAGGGTGGGAAGCAAGCAAAAGCTGCTTGAGCAATTACAGCTTATTAAAAGCAATCGCTTGCTAGCTATTTTTTTGCTTGCTACGACGTTTTCGGGCTTTGGCAACATGATTTCGGTTCCACTCTATCAAATTATTCAGGTTGACATACTTAGCTTAACGGAGATTGGGTATACGCGTGTGGCTTACTATATTGCGCTGCTGCTAACGTTTTGGCTAGGTGGAATAATGATTGATCGGCTCGACATCAAGTATACGCTTCTAATAGGAATAGCCGCTTATGCAGTTGTTCCTATGCTGTACAGTCTATGGGGGACTTTCCCTGCTATTTTGTTCGGGAATGCGATTCAAGGTATTGGGGAAGCGATATGGGATATCGGGATTATGGCGTTTATTTTCAAAATCGCGCCTGGTCGTGAAGCAGTTGTATTCAGCCTTCATTTGATGGCGTTCGGCATAAGAGGAACTATTGGTCCAATACTCGGCACATCGCTGACGGATGCACTTGATATTAACGCTATTCTTATCGTAGCTTCCATGTTTGCATGGGCAGGCACGCTTCTGTTTATGTGGGGAAATCGAAATAAGCCAAAGGCAGCAAAATCATTACAGTAATGTCTTTTCAGATATAAAGTTAGCTATAACAATCGAAAAAGCCAAGCTCAGCCATGGAGGCTGTGCTTGGCTTTTTCTTATGTTGGGATACGAGCTTGAGCAGACGCAAGCACAAGCTTGTACCATGTCTGTTTAATATAACGAAATGGTTAAAGAATGATGCTCGGTTAGAGCATGCAGCGTTGCCTCAGAGCCGACAATTTCAATGCTGATTAAGGTTGCCAGGCACTGCTTTAATGCTTGCTTGCCTGTTTCCCATTTGCGATTCAGAATCGCCTCCAGCTTGCGCATCGCTTTTTTGTTTTGTTCACTCATATAAACTGGAATACTTTGATTACGGAATACGAGTGTAGTTGTCATGTTACCAACCTCCAACACTACGATAGTTTACGTATAGTGTAAAGAGCGAACCTTAAGATTACCTTAAAAAAATGGTTAAAATTAGACTGAATTAGATAAAATTGTCCGATTTTTCATGAAAGTTTCCTCATTTGCGTATCATAATTCTCATTATCGCACTGTTTCTGCACTCGCATGCAGCATCCGCTTTCGATATTCAGTGGGTGTACAATTCATTTGCTGTCTGAATACCTTCACGAAATAGCTCATATGATCGAAGCCAACATCGATCGCGACCGAAGAAACTTTGCTGCCGGGATCAAGCAGCAGCTCTGCAGCGCGCCTGATACGATAGGAGTTTACATATTCGATCGGCGTCTGTCGCGTCATGCTCTTGAAGAATCGGCAAAACTGACCCTCGCTCATTGGAATTTGCCCAGCGATTTCTGCGATTTTAATCGGCTGCTGATAATGCTCCTGAATATAGCTGATCGCTTTTTTCAAGCGAAGTGTTTTCGTTGCATCGGTCAGCTCTCGTTTGCTGCGATTCACGTGACGTCCCTGGGGAACGATCGTGTGAAGCATGGAGAGCAGCTGTTGCTTGGCAGCCAGCTCATACCCGGGATCGCATTGATCACAGATCGACAATAGCTCTCTCAGCTGAAACAGCAGCTGCTTTTCCCAGCGTGAAGCACCAGTAATATGGACAGGAAAGCTTCGCGTACGATCGAGTAAGGGAGCAATATAATTCGCCTGAATATGATCAAAGGTTGGACTAGCCAGCAGCTGCGCATCAAATACGATAGCACCATACATACAGGTAGAATCGTTAAAGGAGTGTCCTGCATGGATTTCTCCGCTATGGATAAATACAGCTTCACCTGCTCGCACAGGAAAATAATCCGTGTCCAGCTGGAATAGCACCTCGCCAGCTGCAACATAAAAGAACTCAACCTCATCATGCCAGTGGCATTCCAATATTGGTGCGCCTGCGATATTTTGATCAATCCAGTAGGATGCAAGCGGAAAGGAATCGTTGCCGTGCCTGCGATTTTCTTTAAGGGTTGATTTAATTGTGAGATCCAATCGTGACACCTGCCTTCTAAACGTCAAAATCGTGCTATAAACCAGCATTATTCTGTTAGATTTAATAAAAAAATATCACTATAATGCAAGTATAACACATATATTACTGTCCAAAACTTCAAAATTTAACAATAGAAAGGTTGTGCCGAACCAATGAAATTTCAAAATGGAAACTGGTTAATCCATGAGCAATTTACGGTTCAAGGAGCAGTTCAAGCACATGATTTTTACGAGAAAGACGGCGTGTTGACAGCATACGCTGCACCGCGTCCAATTGTAACGCGTGCCAACATGCTTGATACGATGCTGCTTACCATTCAATTTCATTCACCGCTCCCTGGCGTAATTGGCGTGAAAATCATTCACCATGCAGGAGTACGTAATGTTGGTCCTCATTTCGAGCTGACCAAATCAGCTGAGAGCCATGCTGTTATTGAAGAGAATGACCAGTATGCTATGCTGACTAGCGGCAACTTGAGTGTTCGTATTGCTAAAGGTCCGGAATGGAAGGTAGATTTCCTGCGCAACGGCAAGCGTCTAACAGGCAGCCAGCAAAAATCAATGGCTTACATTACAGAAGGCAAGCAAAAGGCATACGTGCGTGAGGAGCTTGATCTTGGCGTAGGCGAATGGGTATATGGTCTTGGTGAGCGCTTTACACCGTTTGTTAAAAACGGACAAACCGTAGACATCTGGAATCAGGATGGCGGAACAAGCTCTGAGCAAGCGTATAAAAATATTCCGTTCTATATCACGAATAAAGGCTACGGTGTATTCATTAATCAGCCTGAGCTCGTATCGCTTGAAGTTGGATCTGAAAAAGTGAAAAAGGTTCAATTCAGCGTGCAAGGCGAATCACTTGAATACTTCATCATTGATGGGCCAGATATGAAAGGTGTGCTTGATCGTTATACGCAGCTAACAGGTCGTCCTGCGCTGCCGCCAGCGTGGACATTTGGTCTATGGCTTAGCACATCCTTTACTACTAATTACGATGAGCAAACGGTTAACTCTTTCGTAGATGGCATGGTTGAGCGCGATCTTCCGCTTCATGTATTCCACTTTGACTGCTTCTGGATGAAGGAGTTTCATTGGACGGATTTCAAATGGGATGAATCGGTCTTCCCTGATCCGGAAGGCATGTTAGCGCGTTTGAAAGAGCGCGGCTTGAAAATTTGTGTATGGATTAATCCTTACATTGCACAGCGCTCTCGTCTGTTTGAAGAAGGGGCAGCCAATGGCTATCTTGTGAAAAAACCTAACGGCGACGTATGGCAATGGGATCTGTGGCAGCCAGGCATGGCGCTGGTAGACTTTACGAATCCAGCTGCATGCGAGTGGTACGCATCGTATCTTCGCGAATTGGTAGATATGGGAGTAGACAGCTTCAAAACAGATTTCGGTGAGCGTATACCTACCGATGTTGTATACTTCGATGGCTCTGACCCGCAAAAAATGCACAACTATTATACACAGCTATATAACAAATGCGTGTTTGAAGTATTGGAAGAGAAACTTGGTAAAAACGAAGCTGCCGTATTTGCTCGTTCAGCAACAGCTGGCGG
This sequence comes from Paenibacillus septentrionalis, assembly GCF_042659865.1. Lineage (NCBI taxonomy): Bacteria > Bacillati > Bacillota > Bacilli > Caryophanales > Paenibacillaceae > Paenibacillus > Paenibacillus septentrionalis. The sequence continues at coordinate 233,932 of NZ_JBHSTE010000007.1, read as the reverse complement.
TCAGCAGTTCCCGGTTCACTGGGGCGGAGATTGCTATGCGGACTATGAATCAATGGCGGAGAGTTTGCGTGGCGGCTTGTCACTAGGCATGTCGGGCTTCGGATTCTGGAGTCATGATATCGGCGGCTTCGAAAACACGGCGCCGAGCCACGTGTTCAAGCGTTGGCTTCAGTTCGGCTTATTGTCCAGTCATAGCCGCTTGCATGGATCGAAATCCTATCGTGTGCCTTGGGACTACGATCAAGAGGCCGTTGATGTTACACGCACATTTACGAAGCTAAAATGCTCGTTAATGCCATACTTGTACAACACGGCTGTTCAAGCTCATGAGCAAGGCATCCCAGCGATGCGTTCTATGGTGCTTGAATTCCATGGTGATCCGGCAGTCGAACAGCTTGATCGTCAGTACATGCTTGGTGACTCCATCCTTGTAGCTCCTGTATTTACAGAAGAAGGGGAAGTAACCTACTACTTGCCAGCAGGCAAATGGAACAATCTGTTCACAGGTGAAACGGTGCAAGGCGGAGTATGGAGAACAGAAACGCACGACTTTATGAGCCTGCCATTGTTTGTTCGTGAAAACAGTATTTTGGCTGTAGGCGCCGTAGATAATCGTCCTGATTATGATTTTGCAGATGGCGTACAGCTGCAGCTTCATAATCTGCAAGAAGGCGTAAACGTAAGCTCCATCGTTCGAGATGTAAACGGCAAAGCAGCATTAACTGTTGAAGCGTCCCGCAGTGGCCATGCTATTGCAGTTACGCTGAAAGGTGCCAGCAAGCCGCTATCTATTGCCGTTAAGGGCGAAGCGACAGCAGCGTCTGTATCAGGTGTTGATGCACAGGTTGACGCAGGTGTAATCTCACTTGGCGCAGTAGGCGATGTTAGCTTTACGATTCAATTAGCATAATTCAGTTATAGGTTAGAGCTTCAGGATGGCAATATCTATGCCAGTCTTGAAGCTCTTTTTGCTCATGTCATGGAAAAAGGTGGCATAACACTGCTATACTGAAAGAAGCGTCTTGCGTGAACCTACAAAAAGGAAGTGCAATTATTGTGCGATCAGCGTTAAAAGTGCTCGTATCTGCCTTGATTGGCGTATTATTATTTCATCTATGTCATTTTCCAATGCCTTGGCTGCTTGGTCCGATTTTTGCGGTGATGATTTCACAGCTAACGATACGTACAAGCTGGGGATGGCCAAGCTGGCTGCGCAATAGCGGACTTGTGCTGCTCGGAGCTGCAATAGGAGAAGCCTTCACACGTGCTGCTTTTACGAATCTTGGACATTATTTGTTTTACATGCTCGTATTGAACATTGTTCTTGTGCTGTTTTGCGTGCTGCTTGCCGTCGTTACACAAAAGGTGACAGGACTGTCCTTTATAACAGCCTTGACTGCAAACATTCCTGGCGGGTTATCCCAGTCGATCACGTTTGCAGAAGAGCATAGGGAGATAGAGATCGGAGCCGTTACCTATATTCAAATGATTAGGGTGCTGACGATTGTAAGCATTGTCCCTTTTATCGTTAGCGGGCAGCTCGTTCCTACCGTTGTGGAGAAGGAGGCTGCGCCACTGTGGCAGCTTGCAGCGTACATATTGCTTGCTTTTGCAGCCGTTCCGCTTGGAAAACGATTAAAGCTGCCGGTTCCTTATTTTTTAGCGCCTGTGCTTGTCGGTGTGTGCATCAATGCGATAGGCATTATACCGCCTGCCGTTCCAGATACACTGCTGCATATGGCTCAGCTTGCGATAGGTGCTTATATCGGACTTCTGCTTAAGCCAGATATGATCAAGCTTCCGTGGAAGGTCGTTGTAATGGGCTTGGTCAGCTCGATAATATTGCTTGCGTTCAGCTATGGTTGCGCCATCATATTAAGCAATGTGCTGCATATCGATATGATGACAAGCTTCTTAAGCACAGCTGCTGGAGGCATGGATCAAATGAGCTTGATAGCTGCAGCATTGAAGGTCGATGCAGCGTTCGTAACGCTTTTTCAGCTGTTCCGTCTGCTGTTTATATACTTTATTGTGTTCCCATTGCTGCAATGGGCAGCCAGAAGAGTAAAGTTGCGAGCTTCAAAAGTGTCATGATGCCAAAATCGCATAAGTTTATGCTAATTCAATTAATGTTTTTTCTGAAATGTATGCGCTATACTTGTATACGTTAAAGCAAAATTAAACATAAATGATATAGAAGGAGCGCGTGTACAATGAGAAGAATGAACATTGGAGTACAGCTTTATACGCTTCGCGATCAGTTAGCTGAGGATTTCGAAGGAACGCTGCGCCATGTAGCAGGATTAGGCTATGAAGGTGTAGAATTTTTCCATTATGGCGATATTCCGGCAAACCGCATGAAGGAGCTGTTGGATGAGCTTGGTCTAAAAGCGATTGGCTGTCATATTCAGCTTAGCAGCCTAAAGGATAACTTGCAGGCAGAGATTGATTACCTCAAAACAATCGGCTCCAAATATGCGATTTGTCCTTGGCTTCCAGAGGAGCTGCGCAGTGTAGAGGCGTGGCAGCAGCATTTCGTGGACTTGGCCGAAATCGGTAAAGCTTGCACTGCACAAGGAATTGAGCTGCTGTACCACAATCATGATTTTGAGTTCAGCACGAAAATTGACGGTCAAGCGGTATTCGAAGCATTGTTCGAGCGCGTTCCTGCAGAGGACTTGAAAGTAGAGATGGATATTGGCTGGGTACAATTCTCAGGAATCGATTCCGTTTCTTACATTCAAAAATATGCTGGACGCTTGCCTCTGCTCCATCTTAAAGATTTCTTGAAGGAAAGCCGCGACCCTAACAAGTCCATTGATACGGTTGAGCTTGGAGAAGGTTCCTTGCCGCTTGAGCAAATTATTCAAGCTGCATCGGATTCGCAGGTTGACTGGATTATCGTGGAACAGGATTCCTGTACAAATCCACCGCTAGAGTCTGTTGAAACAAGCATGAATTGGCTTAAAAAGCACTATTTGAATAACTTTTAAGAAAACCAAAGGAGAGAGTTGAATGTCTAAAATTAGAGTTGCAGTAATTGGTTGTGGATCTATCGCAAAATATCGTCATATCCCTGAATATGTTGAAAATCCAAATGTAGAGCTTGTAGCATTTGTTGATCCGATCATTGAAAGAGCGCAGCATTACGCCAATGAATTAGGTGGGCAGGCTTTTGCAGACTATAAGGAAATGCTTGCAGCAGTGAAGCCTGACGCGGTAAGCGTATGTACACCGAACTACCTGCATGCTGAGCAATCAATCGAGGCAGCAAAAGCTGGTGCGCATGTACTAGTTGAAAAGCCAATGGCAGTTACGGATGAAGAAGCGGCAGCGATGATCGAAGCTGCGAAAGCAAACAATGTGAAGCTGATGGTTGGACATAACCAACGCTTTATGCCTCCACATCAAAAAGCAAAAGAAATTTTGCAAACGGGCGTACTTGGAAAAGTTCTTACATTCCGTACTTCCTTCGGTCATCCAGGTCCTGATGCATGGAGTATTGATGGTGCTGACAGCTGGTTCTTCCGCAAGGAAGAAGCGATTATGGGCGCTATGGGAGATCTAGGCGTTCACAAATCCGATCTTATCCGCTGGATGCTGGACGATGAAGTATCTGAAGTTGCTGCATTCGTAGGCACGCTTGATAAGAAAGACACGGAAAGCGATGATAATGCTTCATGCATTTTGCGCATGAAATCAGGCGCAATCGGTACTTTGGTTGCTAGCTGGACGTACTATAAAGGCGAAGACAACAGCACAATGTTGTGGTGTGAAAATGGCGTAATGCGTATCGGTACAGATCCTGTCGATCAAGTTATCGTAGAGCTGCGTGATGGAACGATTAATAAATATCAAACAGGCGAAATTTCAACGAATGAAAAGCAGCTTTCCAGCTTCGTTATCGATAAATTTGTTGAAGCCATTGTGAACGACACTGAGCCTGCTGTAACGGGTGAAGAAGGCCGTGCATCCTTAAAAGTTATTCTTGATGCATTCGAGTCTCAAGACACAGGAAAAGTTATTAAAGTTAATGGCTAAGTTATAAAAAAAGCATGGGACTGTCCTCAAAGTCCCGAAAAAAGGTTGGACGAATTTCGTCTAACCTTTTTTTATTATGGTATGTATGTTGAACTTAATAGTACGATTGTTCAATCAAGATTAGACAGCTCATACGAAATATTCCATCATGAATGGATTTTAATAAATGAGCATTCCCAATAATGAAAGCGCATACAAAGAAATATTGGAAGATTTTGATTGCTGTTTCAGTGAATAGGGCTTTGCTACGATGAAATAGAAGAAAGCTTGGCAACTTTTTTCAGCTTCTGAAGAAGAAGCGATAGTTTACTTATTTAGGAGGTCAAATTATGCCAAAGCAAACATTTAAACGCAGTGTTGCTGTTCTTGCAGCAACAACTATTATTGCAACATCGGGTCTAGTTAGTGTAGCGAATGCTCAGTCCAATGAGAAGGCCACATATAGCTTGCCTCAACAAACGCTCATTATTCAAAAAATTTCAGAAAAGCTTGGATTTTATATTCAAGATTCCAATGGAACGGTACAATTCGGACCTTGGAAGCTGTATTTTACAAAGGGACAGCTTTCCCTAGAGCAAGCTGCACCAACACCAGCGCCGACAACGAAGCCGACGCCAGTACCAACGGTGAAGCCAACGCCAGCGCCGACAGCGGCTCCAACAGCAGCACCGACAACGAAGCCAACGCCAGCGCCGACAGCGAAGCCAACGCCAGCGCCGACAGCGAAGCCAACGCCAGCGCCAACGGTGAATCCAACACCAGCACCGACAGCGAAGCCAACACAAGCTCCTGTGGAAGCGTCAAACGTCCAACAGCAAGTTCTTGATCTAGTGAACAAGGAAAGAGCTGCCGCAGGTTTTTCAGCGCTAGTGCTTGATACTAAGCTAAATGAGGTAGCTACAGAGAAAGCACGCGACATGGCAGACAACAACTACTTTAGCCATACTTCTCCAACTTATGGCTCACCGTTCGATATGCTTCAAACATTCGGTGTGTCTTACCGTGCTGCAGGTGAAAACATTGCCTATGGTCAAACCTCCGCAGAGCAGGTAATGAGAGATTGGATGAACAGTCCCGGTCACCGCGCTAATATATTGAATGGTAGTTATACGAAGCTTGGTGTAGGCTTTGTAAACGGTAAATGGGCACAGCTATTTATCGGCTAATAGATAATTAGTTCTTTTGCAATAATTAATAGTATTTAAACCTAAAAAACCTGCTCAATGAGCAGGTTTTTTAGGTTGGTTGTTACTTCAGCTTGAATACTTGAATGGTGCGCTGTAGCTGCGTTGCCATATTAAGCATTTTCTCCGTTTCTTCAACGACAGCCTGAACAGATGGGATTTGCTCATTCATTGAAGCAGATACCTGTTCTGTACCAGCAGCTGATTGCTCGGTAATGGCTGAAATATTTTGAATAGCAGAGGAAATATGCTTCGCGCTATCAAGCATATTATCGCTTTCCTTGGAGAACTGATAAATTTGCTCGCCAATGAACTGAATGCTTTCAACAATTTGGCTGAAAATTTCTTCGGTTTGGCGAATATGCTCAGCCTGCATGCTTACAACCTCTTCATTGACCTTCATATTTTGCAAAGTATCCTGAATCCCTTTATCGATGCTTTTCACAAGGTTGAATACTTCCTTCGTAGAAGCAGTTGATTCTTCAGCAAGTTTGCGAACCTCTTGGGCTACTACAGCAAAGCCCCGTCCATGCTCGCCTGCTCTTGCCGCTTCGATTGATGCATTAAGTGACAGTAGATTGGTCTGTTCCGCTATTTCAGAAATCGCTTTAGTCATTGCACTAATGCCTTTCGCTTTTTCTGCAAGATCTTTAATCGTAATGGCAACCTGCTCGGTAGCTTCAATATTGCGAGTCATGCCTTCACTTTGGTTTTCTAAAGCAATTCTGCCCCGATTCACCAGTTCAATCGTTTGCTCAGAACGCACATTCATTTCCTTTGTAGCGCTTGCATAATTAGACACTTTAAGCTCAATTTCATTGATGGATTCACTCATGCCTGCTACATCCTCGGAAATCGCATTAGCTCCTGTTGCCAATTCTGTCGCAGATACTGCAACTTGCTCCATCGTTTGTTTAATGCTGTTATTTTTGTCAAAGATGCTGCGGCTTGTTTCGGCCACATGCTTCGTTATGTTCATTGTTTCAGATAGAAGGTCGCGCAGCTTTTGAACCATGCTGTTGAACGTATGTCCAAGCTCGCCGGCATTCGTTGCATCTGTATCAATCGTTTGCGTAAAATCACCTTTTGAAATTCGGTTAGCAGCGCTTTGAATTTCATGAAAGGATGCTGTAATTGCGTTTTCTACAACGATGATAATAGGAAACGCAATACCATATGCGACAACAGCCAAAATCAGGATCGGAGTTGTGTATTCACCTACAATCAATGAAAACACTAGCGCAAAAATTGTCAAAATGGATAAATTCGTGTACGTGAGGAACATTAATTTGTTTTTTACGGATAAAGCTTGAAACCATTGCGTTATTTTCTCCATATGTAAGCGCTCCTTTTTCAAATATAACCATATTATAACACCACTTTATAGTTCGGTCTATGATAGAAATAGGTAATTGTTCATATTGAAAATTTTAGATATGATGCGGAGGATACGGCAGTTTTGCGTGATACCCAGTAATCTTTTCGTATAATACCGTGTAAAATGCGGTGAAAAAATGTGGGATAATCGTTATATTTGGAACATAAAGAGTAAATCACGCGAAGAAAGGAGTTTTATGATGAAAGAAATGTCATTAGCAAGGCAGGTAGAATTTGTATTCAGACAACTGGAAAATGAACTTACTGGCGCATGTGCGGGAACAGTCCTGCTCCAAGTGCGAAACAATGTAATAGGCAAATTTGGCGTAAAGCACCATCCCATAACGTTGAAGGATAATGAAGTTCAGGCAGAGCAGGTTGGTTTGACTAGGGATCAGGTAGTGAGCTTTCGCGGCTTGGCAATCGAGGCTCTGAAACTGAAGCGTAGTTGGACGCACGGCGAAATTTTGTATGACTTCTCCGTAAAGCCTAACCGCAAGGGCTGGTCCGCAAGTGTGCTGTATGAATCCAACTACAATATGTCGAATTGGAACAGCAGCATGTCCACGTTTAACAATCGAAAAAATGTTATGGATTACTCCTCCTGAGTCTTGGACTCCAACGTTTCCTCTCTATTGCTGCCTCTATTGTATCGTTTACGAACAATAAACCCCACACCTATCGAGACTAGTGATAATGTCCCCCAAATTACAACCCAAGTTAAGCTATGTGATATCGAAATCGCCATTGCACTTAAAAAGAAAATCCCAATCGTTGCAAAAAACAATGATAAATATTTCGGCATTCAAAAATACTCCTCAAAAAAAATTTGTTAGAAAACGAATAGTAATTGTTTTCGTGCACATAATATGTTTGCAAGCTTGCAAATGAAATTATGTGAAGAGGTCGAAAGGAGACTTACATCATGGCAAACAGAAGCAATCAATTAATCGTACCACAAGCGACTCAAGCTTTGAACCAAATGAAAATGGAAGCTGCTCAACAGTTGGGTGTTCAACTAGCTCCAGAAGGCTACAACGGTAACCTAACTACTCGTGAAGCAGGTTCAATTGGTGGATATATCACTAAGAAGCTTGTGCAAATCGCTGAGCAACAACTTTCTGGCGGTCAGCGTTAATAATTATTCCACATTATTAAATGAGAGCTCAAGGGAAACCTTGAGCTCTTATTCATTATAACGATATTTCAGCTATAATCAATGCTGCCTCCGCTTTATGAAGGAGACAGCTTTGCTTGTTGATATAGCCGTTTATAAAGCTTTTGATCATTCAGCCAACCAACATAGGAAGCAATAGGCTTATGATCATGATCGTAAAATACGATGGCGACAAATGGATACTGCTTGCGATAGCGGTAACGCACATCGAACCAGCGTACTTCCGTTCCCCAATAATGCTCCGTTACATTAACTACAGTATGTCTTGATAAATCAAGCAATGCCGCAACAGAAGGATGAGCGCGCGAGGTTTCGATTAAAGGATGCTGGTCTGATGAGACCGTTTCATGCCACGATACGTTTCCTCCATTATAGCTTCCAAGCTCATAACTACCATCCGCTCGCTTCAGCATTAAGTGCCAGTTTGAGAAGCGAACTGTTGGCATCACCGTCAATGTATCCTCATCCGGAATGGACATTTGCCGAGAAATTCGTCGATCAATCCAGCGATGATAGACGATACGGATAACATAATAGATCAGCAAACAGATGTAGAGCGTCGGAAAGATAACGATTGGCTCCACCAGTCCCGTAATCCACAACAATCCTGCAACAACATGCGTTGTGAAAATAAATGGATCGAAAATGTGAATGATGTTCCATGAGATCCATTTTTTCGAAAATGGTCGCAATGCCTGCGTACCATATGTATTGAACAAATCCATAAACACATGAAGACTGACAGCGAGGAAAATCCAGCCTAGCAAATGCATATAGTGAGAAGGCTCAGCAACAAATACGTACAGTATTGTTGAAAGTATAATCGTCCACATTCCTATCGCAGGTAGTGAGTGCGAGATGCCGCGATGCTGGCGAATATACGTTTCATTGTTTTTAAGTCTTGTAATTGTATCGAAGTCTGGCGCTTGCGAGCCAATGATCGTACCGATTATAACAACTGTAGATAATGCAGGATTAGAGTGTACAACAGGATCTAACTGAGCTAGCCCCGCCAATCCCACTCCAACAACAAAATGTGAAGCTGAATCCATAATATACCTCCTAATACATGATGACACTTACATTATTGACCAAGCACCTAGTCCTGTAATCATTATACGAAAGAACTGCGCTCATAAAAAAGCTATGATTTCTCTTCATGTTCATGAAAAGAAATCATAGCGGCAGTGGTTTAGGCAGGAGATGCAGGCGTTACAATTTGACCGTGGAATGGATATTCATAGCTGATTGGCTCATCGAAGGTTACGTAGTCAAGATTAAGCATAAGCAGTAGTACACGCTGGTTTGTCATCGGGTCGCTAATAATGATGTGATCACGACCTGCGGCTTCAATAACCCCTTTGAATACTTTAGCATTCCATTGTGAGTTGTTTTCGTATGTCATGTAAAACGTTCCAACTTTTCCTCGATTCAGACGCAAAATATTTTCGATGTAGGATTCCTCCATCGGTTGCTGTTGCGTTACGACTGTACCTCCTTGTGGCGTAACGACCGCACCGCTTGGTACTTGAGGAGGCATCATCATAACATCACGATAGAATGGCGCATAAGTCTGAGGGTAATAATAAGATTGATCATAGTAACTCATTTCAGCTTAACTTCCTTTCTTCATTAAAAAATGGATCTGCAGTCTTCCCAGGTTGGCTGGAAGAAGCAATGAGCTTTGAATCTGCCACTGTTGGCCTGGTTATACCAGGTAGCAGGGCAGCTGCCGCTTGGTCTGAAAAACCATAACGCATACGATGCAGGATGAGTTCGCTCACCTCGTATCGAACGCTCTGCCAGGCGAATTTCGCTTTCACGAGCCCTCTGATAAAAGTAGCTCTTTTGTGTTGCTTCGAATCCACCTGGGCTTTGGTATACCATGTCAGGAATGGAGCGGATATTTCTGAAATCAAGGCAGTCTCCTCTGACTCGATTGACACCTACATTGCCAACCATTAGCATGCCGAGTTCGCCTTCCCCTTCAGCTTCAGCTCTCATTAGCCTGGCAAGCATCCTGGTATGTTCAGAATTCGTTTTTATTACTGCCATAAGCTTGATGTTCAGCTCCTTTGCCATAATATGGGCATGAAACTATACGGTATAGTATGGTACGAAAAGGATAAATGTGACAACGATTTTGTCACATTTGAATGACGAATTCATGAACATGAAAAAGTGAACATTGTCACAAGCTTTATTTTTCGGTATGATTAGTTACGATTCATCAAGATGGATAAACGCAAAAAAAAGCGTTTTGCGTATAGCGGGAGGATCAGCAAGTGTTTAAAGATTTAATAAGCTTAACGAAGCCAAACTTGTTACGACTGAACGTATTTGCCGCATTTGGCGGTTATTGGATCGCTTCTAAGTGGTCATTTGACTGGATAACATTGCTGTGGATGCTTATCGGCTGTACATTAACGATGGCCTCTGCAACGGTCATCAACAATTTCTATGATCGAGAGCTTGACGAAAAAATGGAGCGTACGCGCAATCGGACGCTGCCATCAGGCAGAATGAAGCCGAAGCATGTGCTGCTGTACGGTATCATTTTAGGGATTGTAGGATTAACGGTTTTATTTACGCTTGTGAACGTATTATGCGGCGTGCTGGGCGTTATCGGATGGTTTGCGTACATTGTCATTTATACCATGTGGTTAAAACGCACTTCGACTTGGAGCACCTCGGTAGGCGGTATATCTGGAGCAATGCCTCCTGTAATAGGCTATTGCGCAGTAACTGGCGAATTCGATATGGGTGCGTTTTTGTTGTTCGCTTTTTTATTTTTATGGCAGCCTGCACACTTCTGGTCGCTTGCGATTCGAAGAGTGGAGGAATATCGTACAGCTGGATTTCCATTGCTTCCAGTTGTTAAGGGAATCAAGCGTACTAAAATACAAATGATTCCGTACCTTGTCCTTCTTCTTGCAACAGTTATTTTGCTGTATGTGTATGATTATGCAGGGATTGTTTACTTAATCATTTCGACTGTACTTACTGTGGCATGGCTTATCCATACGATTTCAGGCTTAATGACGAAGGATGATGAGAAATGGGCGAAAACAAACTTCCTCATCTCTGTAAATTATTTGATGATTGTTTTTATAGTAATGATAATTAATACTACGAAGCTGTAGCTCTGAAAGGGGAATAAGAGAAGTGGCGTTTCTAAAGAAATATGCTTTTCAGATTGCGTTAGTATGCTTGATTTTATTAATGGGCTGTTATTTGCTTTATATGTATGTGCTTAAAGATGATGCTCCATTTACGATGAGTCAACCTGCGCCAAGCTTTGCTTTAACAGATGTTGACGGCAATGCTGTTAGCTTGGAATCTACGAATGGCAAGGCAAGAATAGTTTATTTCTATTTCGCGAGCTGCCCTGATGTATGCCCACCAACGACGTTTTTACTTGCACAAGTACAGGATATGCTTCGTGAAAAGGGTGAGCTGGGTACAGAGGTTGAGCTGATCTCGATTACATTTGATCCAGAAACCGATACCCCTGAAGTGATTAAGGATTTCGCTGAAAGAACTGGCGCAGAGATGGAAGGTTGGAGCTTCTTGCGCGGTGAAAACAAAGAAGAAATGATTGAGCTGGCGCGCAACTTCGGTGTTGCAGTCATTTATGATGAAAAGAACGAAACCTTCTATCATAACAATGTCATTTCTATTGTAGATGCAGATGGCAATATCCGTGAATGGATCAACGGCTCTCCGAACATTGAAGCGGGTGACCCCGACATTACAAAAGAGGACATCTATAATCGTATAAGTAAGCTATATTAAAATTCATCCTTTTGCCAGGTTGAGGCAGGGTCTACAGGAAAGATAACAAATTCCTCTAGCCCTGCCTTTTCTAATTGCAGAGCCAAGTAGTCAAGTGGTGTCCCCTCTACGCCGTTATAGCCTCGCTTTGTATAAATATGAACCGCGTCAGGAAACAGCTCCCTGAGCATACCTCGAATTCTTCGGCCAGACGAGTCATTGTCTGTGAAAACAAACACCTCATCATGACGAAGCTCATGTGCGATAGACTGAAGCTGCTTTGTTCCTGGTGTGCCGAAGGTACAGACGATATGAACGTCATCCGTTAATACCTGCTGCAGTTTGCTGCGATCATGCTTTCCTTCTACGATGATGGATACCCTCATGTCCGAATCCTCCAAAGAAATATTCACTGATAGTGTATCACGGTTCCCCTACAAATAAAAATAGAACTGCAGCTCGCGCAGTTCTAAATGAGAATGCTTCTTTTTGCGTTTTGCTTTTTACTTAGAAAAAACGCGATGACAGCTTAGGTGCTCGTTTTTCAGGCAATGTGTTGAAGGCCAGAGCTAAAGCTAATATGACAAACGCGATAAAGTATGGGGATATATAATCCCGCAGGTGTCCAGCCAGGAACGGTCCAAGAAACGCTCCGATTGAAGAAGCGATAGCCAGAATCGAGAAGGTTCGACCATAGCGCTTGCCCTCGCTAATTTGAATGAGCCAATGCGATAATGCCGGGAACACTAGACCTTTGCACATTCCGATAAGCAGAAGCAGCAGCATGAACGGCAAAGGTGCATCCGTTGCCAGCAAAAAGTACAAGAGCGCCAGTGCCAATGTTCCAAATATCGTACGATAGCTCGGATTGTAGCGATTGATAAACAGCATGCAGAGTGTAATGAGCGAGCCAATGCTGATAATTGTAAACAGCAGTCCAGTTGTCATGATTGATCCATTATTTTGAACCATAAGCGGCAGTTCAAACGTAATAATACCTTGAGCACAGCTAAGACCTACTGGAATAAAGAAAATATTCCACGGAAGCCGGTTTGTTTTTAAGGTATTGCTGCCTTGTTCTATGTTAGAATGTAAAGGTGCCTGAGTTTCTTGCTGGGCCAGGCTTTCACCTTCGTTATTCGCTGCGATTTTTTTCTCCTTAATAAAAAACAAAGCAAGTACCGCAGTAGCGATTAAAATCCAGCCTAATATGTAAAACGCGGCTGTAAATCCAAGCTTAGCAACTAGAAATGCTCCAGCTGCAGGTGAAACGACTGAAGCTAGCGTATGCACAAGTCCATTGCCAGCCATTAATTTGCCTTGCTGACTTATATCTGTGCTTAATCTCGCTAATAATGATAGACATGCAGGTGATAGAAAGGCCAGTACAAATCCGGCAATAGAGCGCAATAGGAGCAACTGCCAAGGATTTGTCACGTAAGCTTGAAATAATAGAATTGTACCTGCGAGTAATAGACTGATGACAATAAACGGTCGACTTCCGAAACGATCGACATATACGCTAGCCATTAGATTGCCAGGTAAATGGGTGACGGAATACAAGCCCATCATTAATCCGATAAACGATGGCGCAGCGCCTAGTGATATGGCAAAGGGAGTTAAAATCGGATATTGGGCATGCAAGTCAAAAAAGGCGATGAATAGAAATAGATAAAGCCATAATGCGGTTTTCACAGGCTGTGCCTCCTTCAAGCATGGTACTACTACTTGTACGCATCTGAAGGACAACTTATGTCTATTATTCTTCTTAATTGTTTCACCGCGACAGGTAAGCTATAATATTTCAAGCGATTGAACAGGACAGGGGGAAAAAGAATGGATTTTTTAGACTTTTCAAATTACGAATGGGAAACGTGGCTAACATTTATTCAGGAAAGATGGTATGTGCTAGTAATTGGCTTGATTATTGTGCTGATCGTAGTGAATGTCGTGAAGACGGTAGCCAAATGGGGGATTATTTTACTTGTCGTGCTGGCGCTTATTATGTACAGCGGCTATAGCCTTGAGGATGTAAAAAACATTAGCGCAGGTCTGGTGACATCGGGCATTGAAGAGCTTAAGGAAATTGGAACTAAAGTAGCAGACAATGTGAAGCAGGATGCGATTAACGCCATGGTAGCGGAAGCAGGCAGTGCTTCGTATACAGCTGGCGAGGGTGGAAGCTTTACGATTAAGACAGAGACGCTTACGGTAACAGGGCAGCAAGGCAGTGACGAGGTTTCGATTTCGGTTAAAGGCGCCCCAGCATTTAAAGTGAAGAGCAATGATGTGATTGACTCCTTTATTGCACAGGCACAAAACAATAAGTAGTCGGATCGGATAGTTGAAAGGGGGAGCAAAGATGCAGGATGATCCTAAGCAAAGGGAAATTGTTCGCAGAAAGCAGTTTTCATTTCGCTTAAATATTTTTTTCTTTATATTATTTGCTGTATTTAGTGTGCTCATTGTACGCCTGGCGGTACTGCAATTTGTTGAAGGACCCCAGCTTAGTGCCGCGGGCAGTAAAAAATCGGAGCGTGAAGACCCCATTGCTCCGATTCGCGGAAATATCTATGATGTGAATGGCAATCCAATTGCCTATTCTACATCCACCCAATCGTTGTATTACAGCATTCAACCAACGGTTCGCGGCGGTAAAAGCTCGACTGATCAGGCTCATGAGATGGCTGAAAAGCTTGCAGAAGTGTTTGAGACGTACGGCGATGAAAATAATGCCATGACGAAAGAAGATATTATTCGTCAAATGGATCTTGAGTTTAGACGGAATTATATTTCTACTCCACGTCGTATCAAAACTGGCCTAACCAACGAAGAGCTGGCTTACATTATGGAGAATCAGTCGGAATTTGCAGGTGTTAATATTTTGGAAGAGAGCGTTCGTCATTATTCCGAAGACACCGTTGCAGTACAGCTTGTTGGATACTTGAAAAAATACCGCGGCGCGCGCAATTCGTATGAATTTTACGCGCAAAAGATGGAAGAGACCAATTCACTCTATAAGTATTTGGAGGAGGAAGAGGTTGGCTTTGATGGCATTGAGTTCATGTATCAGGACATCCTGCGCGGAACGAATGGGATCAAATCTTATCCAGTCAATAGTTCGGGTGCGATTACGGGCGAAATTACAATTACGAATCCTGAAAAGGGTGCGGATCTCTATCTTACGATTGATAAAGATGTGCAGCTCCATACCGAGGAATCCATTATGAAGCATTTGGAAAAAATTCGTAATTCGAACTACCATTATGAACGTGCACCTTATGCGGTGACGGGATTTGCCGTTGCGATGGAGGTAGATACAGGCAAGGTAATGGCGATGGCCAGCATGCCTGACTATGACCCCAACATTTGGGCTGGAGGCAGCATTAGTACAGCCGACTATGATAACTTTGAGCATGTGCTGAATAACGGTACCATTCGACCAGTCTATGGACCATATTCAGATGAAGAAAGAAGAAAGCATCCTTCATCGATCTTGCCGCTTGGATCTACGATTAAGCCATTAACAGTGCTGATTGGACTTAATGAAGGACTATTCGGTACTAATACCTACTATAATGATACTGGACGCTTTGGCTTCGGTAAGGCTGGACATGAAACGTATATTCGTAACTCAGGTAATAAATCGTATGGCAATATAGACGGTGCGCTTGCAATACAAAAGTCATCGAATCCATTTATGTCTGCAATGATTGGTGACCGTCTCTACAAAAGAGGAGCTGTAAACGGGAAGTCAAGCATCCAGATATGGGATGATTACATGAAGCAATTTGGACTTGGCGCCTCAACAGAAAGTGGATTGATAGGCGAGAGCAATGGCGTTATCGATTATTTTGCAGAGGCGGAAAGCGGCAGTCCACAGTCTGCGTTAGTCTATGCTTCGTTCGGTCAGCAGGGACGTTATACAACGCTACAGCTTGCACAGTACACAGCGATGCTGGCTAACCGTGGAAAGCGAATGAAGCCGCAGTTTGTAAACGAAATCCGTTCTTCAACTGGCGAGCTGCTTCAATCGTATGAACCAGTTGTGTTGAATGAGGTGGATATTCCAGACGAGTACTGGAAAGAAATTGAAACAGGTATGTCTAAAGTAGGCGTGCAGGGCTTTGAGGGCTTCCAGCACAGCTTTAACCGTAAAACAGGTACATCCGAGCAGGATGTTGCAGGTCGCAGAGCAGAAAATGCGGTATTTATCGCTTATGCTCCTGCTGATAATCCTAAGCTTGCAGTAGCAGTCGTTGTTCCTGACGGAGGCTTTGGGGGCTATGGAGCGGCACCGATTGCACGCCAAA
This sequence comes from Paenibacillus septentrionalis, assembly GCF_042659865.1. Taxonomy (NCBI): domain Bacteria; kingdom Bacillati; phylum Bacillota; class Bacilli; order Caryophanales; family Paenibacillaceae; genus Paenibacillus; species Paenibacillus septentrionalis. The sequence continues at coordinate 218,066 of NZ_JBHSTE010000007.1, read as the reverse complement.
TTTTTGATGCGTATGATGCGGTATTTGGCTTGGGTGAGAAGCCTAATGATGCGCTGTATCAGCAGCTCTTTGGTAAAAGCAGAGCCGGTTCTGATGCTGCAACGATGGACGGTCAACAAGAAGGAACGGATACAATCGAAGACGCGGAAGCTAATGAGTAGTTTTCATTCATTGCGCGCTCATTTAGGACTGATTGCTAGCGGTTTGCAGCAATCAGTCCTTTTTATGCAATAACGCTGCAGAAGAAGCAAAATGTATACGCGTAGCTAAAGATTATAGGCAACCTCATAGGCAAAAAAGTTGCAGTAACGCAACTTTAAGCGGCTGCATAGGATATAGTACATCATTGCAGGAGGTGACTGTATGAAAAAAGTAGAATTGCAATCGATTCCTATGAATGGTGCCGTTCGGCGATTCATGCTTGTTATAAAAATATTGGCATTCCTCAGCATGATAGCCATAGGAGGACAGCTGAAAGGATGATCTGTATTACGGCGGGAATAGTGATACCATCGAAGGTGCATGCTAATGCATTAGATTAGAAGGCTTCATCTTCTTATCCAAGATGAAGCTTTTTGTTGTATAGGTATGGTAAGATGGATATATAGCATGGAGGGGATATAATGACAAACTTTAAGCTTCTTGCCTTGGATATGGATGGTACGTTGTTGAATGATGAACTACATATTAGCGATGTTAACTTGCGCTGGATACGGAAAGCAATTGAGCATGGCGTAACGGTCATTTTTTCGACTGGTAGAGGCTTTATGAATGCTGTAGACTACGCTAACGAAATAGGGCTGCACTCTCCCATGATCACAGTGAATGGAGGAGAGGTTTGGACTAAGCCTTATCAGCTTCTTGAAAGAAAAACGTTGGATGCCAAATGGGTAGAAAAACTGCATCTGCTCGTAAGTCAATATCCAGAAACATGGTTTTGGGCATACACAACGGAACGTATCTATAACAAGGATAGCTGGAACGAGCTGAAAGGCCAATATGCGGAACACGAATGGCTGAAATTCGGATACTATGATGAAGATATTGACATCATTCAAGATATTCGCAGGCAAATTGATTCGTGGAATGCGCTGGAAATTTCAAATTCTTCGATATATAATTTGGAGATCAATCCTTTAGGCGTATCCAAAGCAACTGCACTGGAAAAGCTATGCAGTTATCTTGAAATAAGCATGAAGGAAGTGATAGCCGTAGGCGACAGCTTGAACGATATTAAAGCGATTCAGGCAGCGGGACTTGGTGTTGCTATGCACAACGCCCAGGATGAAGTGAAGGCTGCTGCTGACGCTGTAACGTACTCGAACAATGAGCATGGTGTCGCTGAGGTAATACGCCGCTATATCTTTAATGGTGTTGAAACGAATCTTTAGTCAAGACTGATCAGTAGAAGTGTGCAAGTATTGAGTCTTAGCACAAGGTGCGAGGGGGAAGCTCATGGATGTAGTAGGTATTGTGATCATAATCCTTCTATTTGTAATTGGAATGATTGGAACGATCTATCCTGTGCTGCCAGGTGTATTTGCCATATATGCAGCATTTTTTGTCTATGGCTGGTTTTTTAGCTTTAGTGACTTCAATGCCTTGTTTTGGATCATCCAGACGTTTATTCTGATCGTTCTTGTCGTTGCCGATTATGTGGTTGGCGCCTGGGGCGTAAAAAAATACGGAGGCTCTAAAGCCTCCGTAATCGGATCAACAATAGGCATTATCATCGGGCCCTTTGCAATCCCTGCATTCGGGCTAGTGCTGGGACCATTTCTCGGTGCGGTTATCGGGGAGCTTCTAGTTGGTACAAAGCTGAAGCAATCGTTGCTCGTGGGCTGGGGATCGCTTATTGGGCTGCTTAGCAGTGTAGTAGTCAAAATCATATTACAGCTTATTATGATTGTGATTTTTATAATTTGGATTTGGTAACTTAGGAGGATACAGACATGATTAACGTAACCATTTGGAATGAATTTTTGCATGAAAAACAGCATGAGGAAGTAACGCGCGTATACCCAGACGGGATTCACAACGCATTGAAACAAGGCTTGGCGAATGAACAGTTCAACATTCGCACTGCTACATTGGACGAGCCCGAGCACGGGCTTACAGAGGAAGTGCTGAATAATACTGATGTATTGATTTGGTGGGGCCATATGGGCCATGATCAAGTTGAGGATGAAATTGTAGAGCGAGTTCATGCACGCGTAATGGCGGGCATGGGTTTAATTGTATTGCATTCCGCTCATTTTTCGAAAATTTTCAAAAAGTTGATGGGGACTGGCTGTGATTTGAAATGGCGTGAAGCGAATGAGAAGGAGCGCATTTGGGTTGTTAATCCTGCACATCAGATTGCAGAGGGACTTCCAGAATATATTACGCTCGATCATGAGGAGATGTATGGCGAGCACTTTGATATTCCAGCACCAGACGAGCTTATTTTCGTCAGCTGGTTCCCAGGAGGAGAAGTATTCCGCAGTGGCTGTACCTTTACGCGCGGTCAAGGCAAAATCTTCTACTTCCGACCTGGACATGAAACATTCCCGACCTACTATAATGAGCATATTCTAAAGGTTATTTCCAACAGTATTTTCTGGGCGAAGCCAACGAAAACAGCTACTCCGGTACGTGGCAACCACCAACCATTAGAGCAGTTGTAGAGGTAAAGGAAGTAGATTAGAACAATGACAACTTTAAAAAAAGACTCCCTGCTTAAAGGGACATTAATCCTAGCACTGGCTGCGCTTGTAGCCAGAATGCTAGGCATGTTTCAAAAAATTCCGCTTGATTACATATTGGATGCGGAAGGGCAATATGCTTTTTTGGCAGCTAATAACATTTATTTGCTGCTGCTCGTTATCGCCACTGCTGGTTTTCCAAGCGCAATAAGTAAAATGGTGTCAGAACGTATGGAAACAGGCAGATATGAGGAGGCAAAACGGATTTATAAAGCCTCGCTTGTGTTCGGTGCTGTTTCTGGTCTATTACTCTCGAGCTTATTGTATTTCTTAGCCCCAATGTATGCTACGGATGTTGTGAAAAAGGAATCGATTACGTTAGCCGTACAAGCTATTGCTCCTGCATTGATCCTTTTCCCAATAATCGCTATGATGCGAGGATACTTTCAAGGGCGGCAGATGATGTCTGCAGGAGGAATATCACAGATTGTTGAGCAATTTGCTCGCGTAATTATTGGCCTAGGTCTAGGTATTCTTTTCTTAAGTCTAGGCTATAGCGATACTGTCTCCGCGGCAGCTGTAACCTTTGGCAGTGTGTTTGGAAGTATAGCAGCATTTGCAGTAATGGTTTATTATGCACGCAAGCTGAAGAAGCAAGATGCAAGACTTGCAGTGCATAGCTCTGCAGAAGCACGTGCAGCTTTGCAACCCAATTTGCCATATGCAACGAATTCATCAATGAAGCTCAAGTTTCGAGCGATCTATTCAGAAATTTTGAAAATGTCGATTCCTGCATTAATAACATCCATGACTATCAATCTAGTTTATATGTTTGATACCTCGTTTTTTATTAGCATTACTGAGCAAGTATATACCGATGAACGTGCAACAGAAGCTTTCGCTGCACTTGGCACGAAGGCACAATCGTTGGCAGGCATACCGCCGATTCTTGCAATTGCACTGGGCTCCTCGATTATCCCAATTGTAGCTGCAGCGTTCGCACGCAAGGATCAGGCAGAGGTCAACAAGCAAACGTCGATGGTACTGAAAATCGTATGTTTGACTGGCGTGCCGGTTGCTTTGTTTCTGACGGCTTCAGCCTATTCCGTAACAGGAATGCTGTTTGCAAGCCCAACTGGTTATGAGACGGTGGCGATGCTCTGTGCGGGAACAATTTTGCAAATTACGATGATGACTTCAAATTCGATTCTGTATGGAATGGGCAAGCAAAAGCAAACGATGGTCAATACGATTATTGGTTTGATCGGAAAAATCGTATTCAGTACGCTATGCGGTTACTATTTTGGCGTAGCGGGCTTTATTATTGGTTCGACTATATGCTTCCTGATTGTAACGCTGCTTAATTTACGCCTAATAAAACGTGATGTCACACTTCACGTTATGGGCAAAAAATGGATTCCTTATCTCGGTGCTGTAGTGGTATCAGCCGCCGCTTGTTGGGGGGCGGAGTATGTAATGCTAAACATTACCGAGGGCATCGCTGAAAAACTGTCTTATTTGCTCACTGTGCTTGTATCTGGCAGTATACTCTGTGCAATCTATGGCATATTATTGCTGAAGCTCAATATTATTACGGCTCAGGATGTCGAAGCATTGCCCGGGAAATTACGCGGTCCAATGAGAAAGGTGATGCGCGTACTGCGTGCCGGTCAATCAGGATAAATAGAGGAGGAACAGCAAATGAATAAAATTACAGAAGAGCAACAGTTTCGTGATCTAATCAATCAGGAAAAGCTGGCGATTGTTGTATTTAAAACAACATGGTGTGGTGATTGTCACTACATCAATCCGTTTATGCCTGAGGTAGAAGAACAGTATAAAGACAAGGTAACCTTTTACGAAATTGATCGTGATGAGCTGCCAGATCTTTGTCTTGAGCTGAACATTCTAGGTATACCGAGCTTTATAGCGTACAAAAACGGCAAGGAACTGATTCGTTTTGTCAACAAGCTTCGAAAATCGCGCGAAGAAATTGAACAGTTTGTGAACCGTGCTGTAGACGTTTCGGAGCATTTATAAATGAGCTGTAATAATATTGTTACAATATTCACATTTTGAACATGGCTTTTACCTAATCTCATCGATATAATGAATGAGACAGATTAATAAGAATTAGGTGAGTACATGAAGGTTACGAAACGCTTTCGAATATTGGCGAATTTGTCTTGTATAGGCATGCTGCTCGTTCTGTTAGCTGGGGCACTTGTTACGAATACAGATTCAGGTCGCGGATGTGGAGATGATTGGCCGCTATGTAACGGTAAATTCGTTCCTGCCTATACGGTGGAATCGATGATCGAATACTCCCATCGTTTAGTTAGTGGTATAGAGGGAATACTCGTCGCAATCGTGTTTTTTTCGATTTTTCGCAAATTTAAGCGCGAAGGCAATGCTTATCGCGAGCCAATGCAATACGCATGGTACGCGCTCTTGTTTACAATTGTTCAAGCATTAATGGGAGCCGCAGCCGTAATGTGGCCGCAATCACCACCTATTATGGCGATTCATTTTGGAATATCACTCGTTGCTTTTGCAGCTACATTTCTCCTTGTTATATGGTGTTATCGAGATAAGCGGGGAGTTGTGGAAACAAAGGCCTATCCTAGAGCCATTATGCCTTGGGCTTTGGCTGCTTCGATCTACTGCTATGTCGTCGTATACCTGGGAGCCTTTATTCGACATACTGAAAGCGCGGGAGGCTGCTTAGGTTGGCCGCTGTGCAATGGTGAGGTAATACCAGAAATGTCTGGAGCAACAGGAATTGCTTTTATCCACCGCGTGGCTGCAGCTATATTAGGTATTGTATTAATCGCACTTTATTTATATATTAAACGTCTAACGGGCAACAGCTCATTAACGGCAACAGCGTTATGGATCATGATTCTTGTCATTGCTCAAGTATTTAGCGGGGCTTGGCTTGTAAATACAATTGGCAACGACAATTGGTTCTTATTCACCAGCTTGCTGCACAATTTAATTATAGTAGCGCTGTTCGGTTATCTTGTTGACCTCGTCATTCGATCATGGATTTATCGCGAGCGATAAGTACTTAGCTGCTGTTCCTTTCCAGAGGAGCCGCAGCTTTTTTAATGTGTAAGGCAGGTAGATGCGAAGCAGGGAAAGAATATGGTATGATGGTAGCTACAACATCGTTATTGAAATGAGGTGAGCTTTTGCTGCAATTTTTGTTTTCTGACGACTCACACAAACCTGATTCCAGTTTTCTAGAAGTAGACCAGTTATTGCAGCGTTATGCAGCCGCTGCTTCTTCGAGGAGAAATGACAGTGAGGAAGCGAATATACGGTGGTCTAAATTCGAAATATGGAGCCTTGGCTTGCGTGCGTCGCTTTATGAGCTGTACACCAGCCACTACGCGGCAAAAAGGTTCAAGGAGACAATTGGTAGTGTGACAGCAGTCGCTGATATGGATGACCTGCAACGACTGAATTATGCAAGATACGTTTATTTTGATAAAAATGGGTTTATTCGAGTTTTTTCCTTGTTGGATAAGCTGGGAACCTTTCTAAATGAGCTGCTAGAACTGCATACAGAGCAGATTAAACCACATTTTTCTTACTTTACGGTTTTAAGAACGATGCGGGAGAGAGCCGTTCATACCGAGTTAACAACGCCGCTGAATGAGTTGAAGGAAAGCTGCAAGGACTCAACTCATCGTCTGCGCAAACGCCGCAATACTGAGATCCACTATATGAATTCGGAGATGCATGATGATTTAGTTCAGCAAACTCGAATGTATGGTCAAGAAATCAGACTGGAGAATTTAGAACAACAAATGAATGACTTGACTGCAGGATTACATATGGCCACGCAATCGATAACTCTTACATTTCGTTATGCAGAGCGGCTCATGCAACGTAATTAATTAGCATTCATAGAGAAGGGGAATGGATGTGAAGCTTACGGGGAAGAAGGCGCTTATTACAGGCAGCGCCAAAGGTTTAGGAAAACGTACAGCGATTGAATTAGCAGAGCAGGGCTGTCATTTGATGCTGCATTATCATACAAGCAAGCAGGAAGCGGAAGCATTGAAAAGGCAGCTGTTGCAATACGGCATAGAGGTTAGGCTAGCTCACGGAGACTTGTCGTCTTCGGAAGGGATAAGCGAACTGGCTGCAGAGGTGCAAGCTTGGGATGGCGGCGTTGACATACTGATTAATAATGCAGGGCCGTTTATTCGGGAGCGAAAGCTGTTTCAGCAGTATGAGCCTGAGATGATCACTTCGCTTATACAAGGGAATCTTATTTCTGCTATGCTGCTCGATCATCATGTGCTTCCATATATGCGGGAACGTGGCTGGGGAAGAATTGTACATTTTGGTTTTGGGCATGCCAATGAAGCGAGAGCATGGCCACAGCGTGCCGTCTATGCAGCTGCGAAAACGGCGCTTGTATCTTTTACCAAGTCTCTAGCAGTCGAGGAAGCGCCTTATGGCATTACCGTTAACATGATTGGCCCCGGAGATATTAAAGGTTCCTATAAGGAGAAGTCTATCGAGGATGTATTGCATGAGGCAGACGAGGAGCAGCCTGGAAGACCAGGTACGGGCGAGGATGTAGCCCGTGTTATTGCTTTTCTATGCGAAGAGAAATCAAGCTTCTTGACGGGAAATATCATTGATGTAACGGGAGGCTTCGATCCGATCCGTGCCAATATTAAGCAAAAATAAGGCGATCTCACCATGCGAGATCGCCTTTTGACCACATCAGATATGGTTTATCTTAGAATACTTGTACAACCTCTACGATGCCGTCAACTTCCTCAAGAAGAGCACGCTCAATACCTGCTTTAAGCGTAATGGTAGAAGATGGGCAGCTTCCGCATGCACCCATTAGACGAAGCTTAACAATGCCATCCTCAACGTCAACTAGCTCCACGTCACCGCCGTCGCGTTGTAGAAACGGACGCAGCTTGTCAAGGACGTCCAATACTTCATCATACTGTGTATCTTGTACTTGTTCACTCATTGCATTCATCTCCTTTCTATCCTATTATAGTACAAAGATAACTAAATGAATACAACTCTCAGTGAGTTTCTTGAAAGTTAAGGTGCAATTATGCTAAAACCAACCATAGAATTTTGTACCAGCAACATGCATCATGGTACAGAAGAGCTGTTAGATAAATACGAACTTGATGACGATTATGAAGCAACCGAGTATGGATGCCTTGGTAATTGCGGTGAATGTTACCTTAAACCGTTCGCCTTAGTCAACGGTACAATCGTAGCAGCTGATTCTGTTGCTGAGCTGGACGAGAAAATCCAAAAATTCCTAATCGAGGAACAAGAAAACCAAGCAGCGCTTGATCGTCTGCTCGATGACCTGTAAAGCATGCAGACCGCTACAGGCCATAGATAAAGAAAAGCATACTACATGGTATGCTTTTTCTTTGTCTATGTTGGTTGCTGCAGAACAGACAATCTGCATGCCATAAGCATCAAAAATGCTTGGAACGCCATAGTATGCCGCTTTTAATTAAGCGAGGCACACGTCCCTTTATAGATCTTGAGCCCATAACGCCAAAACCATTATGCTTGCCCAGTGCGCCTAATGTACCTCTAAGCTTAATTGGCTCGATAGGAATGGTTTTATCTTTCCAGATTGCAAGTAAAATATGCGCGATTTGCTCGCCTTGAATGCCGGCTACCTGAGCGCTAGGCGCAAATGGCAATGCCGCGCAATCCCCGACTACAAAGATCGAAGGGTCATCAAGCAGCTGATAATGCTTGTTCAGCTTAAGTCTGCCGCTTTTATCTTTTTCAGCATGAAGCTGCTGGACAAGTTCTACAGGCTGAATTCCTGCTGTCCAAAGCGTAATATCGGTTTCCAGTATTGCATTAGAGCCTTCCACATACAGGATGTTTTGCTCCATGCGTTGAAGCTGGGTATTAAGCAGCAAATTTACATCGTGCTCCTCCAGCCATTCTGCTACATACGTTTGGATGCCTTCTGGAAAACCTCCAAGTAATTTGGGGCCGCGATTTATTAAGGAAATATTGAGATCGGGTCTGCTTTCACGAAGCTCAGAAGCCATTTCAACGCCGCTTAAGCCACCGCCCACGATCGCAACCTTTCCGTAAGGAGAAATGTTGTTAAGTGCGGTATATGCCTTGCGCGCCGCTTGAAACGTCTGGATGCCGTAGCTGTATTGCGAAGCTCCTTCAACGCCATGATAGTGATCGGTGCAGCCGAGACCAATAACCAGGTAATCATATTGAATCGGATCATGCCCTGATACATGCACAAGTTTTTTTGTGCGATCAAGCGCAGTAATCTCCCCTAAAGCAAGTGTAACTTCTGCTGCTTGGGGAAAAGCTACTCTTAGTTCTGTGTCGGCTGAGGTACCAGCAGCTAATGCATAGTACTCAGTTTTCAAGCCTTGAAAGGGTTGGCGATCCACAAGCGTAATTTCAATATGATGAGGCAACCCTTTATGCAAGAGCTCGTGAATAATGGCTAATCCGCCATAGCCTCCGCCTAGAACGACCAGCTTTTTTTTCATAATGTCATCTCCATTTGTTAACACATGCTGTAAACTCCATTACTATAGTACCATAAGTGACTAAGCCTAAGTAAAATAATTAATGGCGTGCGATAGGCTGCCAAATTGCTCCATATTTCCTTAGAACGCCAAAAATCAAGAACAGCCTGACAGGAACTGAATATTGCACTATTGAGCTTCTTATGACAGTGGAGTATACTATAACTATATAAAAGTAAGTTGAGTCTCATGACAAATGAGATTGTAATAGACTGGAGGGAAAACAATGATTACGATTACTGAACTGGCTGTAGAGAAAATCAACGAAATGCTTACGGAAGAAAATAATCCGGACCTGTTTTTGCGTGTAGGTGTAAAAGAAGGCGGCTGCAGTGGATTCTCATATGGAATGGGCTTCGATGATGAGCAGTACGAGAATGACACGATTCTTGAGGTTCATGGATTAAAGGTAGCAGTTGATGAAGACAGCGCTAAATACCTTCGTGGTCTTATTATTGATTACAAGGAATCCGCAATGTCTGGCGGCTTCACGATCGAAAATCCAAATGCAACGGCTACATGTGGCTGCGGCTCCAGCTTCCGAACTGCTACTGAAGCGGGCAACCCTGCTGCTGATCCTTGCTAAGGCATACAACAACAGGCCAAGTATGAAACATTCCATATTAAGCACATCACTTATAATAGTGGTGTGCTTTTTTTGTTGTATGACAAAAGTTATTTACATAAAATAGCTATTCTAAATGTTATGGCTCATGTATGATAAAATCATACACTTATTTGCTTTCGGGAGGTCCTATGCAGGTAGAAATTATGAGAGTATCTGCTTTTATGTATGAGCAGCGCTACATGGAATATGTGCTTGATCGATATATGCAGCTTGAAATGCCTTACCCGTTTTCAGTCTCACTTGGTTATCTTGCCAGTCCGGTATTAATGAATGAAGAAATCTTTTTGGCACTGGATGATGATCATGACATTGTAGGCTGCTTAAGTCTGATTCGCGGAACCGCCGAGTACAATTACGAGAATCGTGAGGTCGTGCAGCTACAGGTGGTCTATATTGAGCCACAATATCGTGCATCGAGACTATTTCTTCAGCTATTGCAGCTTATGACGCAATGCTTGCGATATTTGGAGGAGCCCGTTGCAGAAATCCAATTTTGGACAAAAGCTGATGAAAGGCTGCTCGCTCTGATAACGAAACGGATAAAGGTGCAACCGCAGCTGCATCAATCGGTCTATGGTCCGCTTCACTCCTATGTGCTTCCGTATGAGAAGCTGGAGAAGTACGTATCAGCTTTTCCACAGGTCAACTATTTTTAAAGGGGAGAAAACAGCATGTGGAGTGTGGTTAAAGCCATATTGTCATACCTAAGACCTTATAAGCTATTATTTGTTTTGTTTCTATTATTATTTGGGCTAGATTTAATATTTGTATCGATTGCGCCGTTAAGCTTTAACTTTCTAATTGATTATGCTGTCACACCTAAAAATATGGAGCTGTTCATGCTTATCATAGGGACCATACTGCTTTTAGGAATCGTGTGCACGATTGCAGGCATTTTTGCAGATCGTTTGCTTTCTCGTTTGAACGCGCTTGTTGAGCAGGACTTGCGTCATCGTCTGTTTTCCAAGCTCCAACAGCTTCATATAAGCTACTATCAGGGTAAACGTACAGGCGATAGTGTCGCTTTGTTTTCCAGTGACATCCCGGCTATTAGTTCTACGATGAGCGCATTGCTCTCAACAGGCATTCAGTCAGTAGTTGTTGTCATTATAAGCATGAGCGTTTTGCTTTACTTGGAATGGAGTATGGCGCTGGTCATTATCGCAGGAGCTTCACTCATTTTTGTTGGACCGATGCTGATGAGCAAGCGCGCCAATCAAAGCTACGAGAGCTATAAGGCACATAAAGCACAGCTGAACAGCGAGGTAACGGAAAACGTAAAGGCACAAAAAATTATAAAAAGCTTTAATTTGCAACAGGTTATGCTGCAGCGCTTCCAGGATCGAACGAAGCAGCTTTTCGTTAGCAGCTACAAGCTGAATCTGGTAAATGCAGCGCTTGGAAGAATCCCAATGATCAGCCTGCTGTTCGTTAATTTGGCAATTATGACTTTCGGTTCTTATCTCGCGTTAATCGAACGGATTACAATAGGTGAACTGATCGCTTTTTACACGATGTATATGTCGATGGGCAATTCTGTCTACTCCCTGACCTTTATTATTCCGTCGTTGACTGATGCGAAGGTTAGCATGGAGCGTTTGCAGGCTGCTTTTCAGGCAGCTAGTGAATACGAGCATGATCATAAGAAGGAAGCGACAGCAGATGCCTTGAGCGGGCAGCAGTCAGGCAAAGTTGCCGAGCCATTTAACATCCAATATGATCGTGTAAGCTTTGGCTATGAGCCTGACAAGCCGGTGCTGGACAATATTCAGCTCACAATTCCATATGGCGCCAATGTTGCCTTCGTAGGCAGCAGCGGCTCAGGTAAAAGCTCGATGATACAGCTTCTGCTAGGGCTGTATCAGCCGCAGGAAGGGAGCTTGCTCATTAACGGCTCCTCGCTCAATCAGAGCAATATAGCATCCTATCGAGAGAGGCTGGCTGTCGTATTTCAGGATAACTTCATGTTTCAGGGGACCATTCGAGAAAACCTGGCCATGAGCAAGCTGGATGCAACGGATGAGGAGATCAAGCTAGCTGCGAAGCAGGCAGAAATTCACGATTATATTATGTCACTGCCGCAAGGCTACAACACAATAGTCGAGGATGAAGGAAGCAATTTTTCCGGTGGACAGCGGCAACGGCTAGCCATTGCTAGAGCACTCGTGAGGAAGCCGCAATTACTCGTATTGGACGAAGCAACTTCAGCGCTTGATCCCGCAACTGAGTCCGCATTGAATGCAACGATTAAAAAGCTCGCAAAAGAGCGCACCATCGTGTCGGTTACACATCGTTTAGCGACCGTAGATGATGCAGATCTTATTTGCGTTTTTCATCAAGGTAAAATTGTGGAGCAGGGCAAACATGGTGAACTGCTCGACAAACAGGGACAGTATCATTATTTGTGGGAGAAGCAGACGGGCTTTACGTTGTCTGAAGAAGGCGACGATGTTCAGATTGACGCGGCACGTCTATCCAAGCTCACATTCTTTAAGCAGGTGTCTGACGAAGTCTTGGAAGATATAAGCATGTTGTTCAATACGGAAAAGTTTGAGCAAGGTTCGACTATTATTCAAGAAGGCGATCGTGGGGAAAAGTTCTACATTTTAATTCGCGGCAAGGTAGAGGTATTAAAGGATATGACGGATGAGCATGGGCAAGTAAGGCAGCAACCGATTGCCGTGCTGGAGGACGGCGATCATTTCGGTGAGATCGCATTGCTGCAAAATGTTCCTCGTACTGCAACGATTAAAACGATCACCTCTTGCGTTGTCATCTCGCTGCAGCGCAAGCTGCTGCAGCATATGCTGTCCAAGCATCCCGAGATTAATGATTATGTGCGCAAGGTGCTTCTGGAAAGATTGGGCTAAGGAGGATATACATGTACTGTTATTCCAAAATCGCGGATACGGATGAGATGAAAGCTGCCTTTTCTTCATTTTTTATAAAACATAGAGAGCAATTTTCCAAGGATATGATATTGGATGCCGCACTTATTCATTTACTGTCCTATATCGAGCGCTCTTCTATCGTTCTAAGCTACGATGAGAAAGATCAGCTTATCGCTGCGGCAAATTACTGGACCATTTCCTCAAGTGATGATGTGACGTATGATCCTGAGGGCAAGATCATGTTTATTAGCTCCAGTCTTATAGTCGAGCATGAACGGAGCTCGAGAGTGTTCATGCACGGATTTCGCGATATGATCAATCATGTTCATAGCAGCAATCCGGCTATACATACTGTTGTGTTTACAGCAAGAGCTGATCATGACTATTTGAACAAGCTTTACTCCAAATTTGCCCGATTTGCAAAGCAGGTTGAAGGCTTGCACGGCAACGAAAATCTATATGAGACAGATTTGATCGCATTAATGAACTTTCTTAATCGTTTAAAATCTAAAAAAATGTAAGATTGGTTACAGATTTTTTAGCAAGTTTGCTATATACTTCTAATTAAGAGATGGCGGTAAAAGAGGAGGTGCTGATATGTACCCAGCTAAACCAGACGTTAAAGAGGTTAAAAAAGGAAGCGGCTTTGGCAAATTGTCCATGATTCCAGTGGAACTGTTGAAGCAACAAGAAGCATTGCGCATTGTACCTGTTAAGTAATAGTTGCTAGGCAGATTGATAGACCCGTTTATACTTTTTAAATGAATAGGGAGGTGCTGTAATGTATCCAGCTAGCCCAAGTATTAAAAACAATAGTGGCAAGGGTAGTGTTAAGATCGAGAAATTGTCCATGATTCCAGTGGAATTGTTAAAACAACAAGAAGCATTGCGTATTGTACCTGTAAAATAATGACGAGTACAAAGCACACTTGGCTTATTATTCAGCCAAGTGTGCTTTTTTGTTAACAGTATGAGAGCAGCAGTTCTGAAAAAAGGCCGAGCATCCATCATGCTCGGCAAGTCCGCAATGAACGAGGGAGTGATGCGTGTGTATTGCGTTTAAATCAGGACGGGTACAGCCAGTCTTGCTTGCAGCTGCTGCTGAACAGCTGACAACTGCTCCTTGCTTGGAGGCTTAATGTGATCAAGCTCGTAGGGAAGTCCAAGCTGCGTCCACTTGAATTTCCCCATTTCATGATAGGGCAGCAGTTCAACCCTCTCTACCGTTGGCAGTGTGTTGATCACGGCTGCCAGCTTTTCCATATCCGCGCACGCGTTCGTTAGCTCTGGAATAACGACATGTCTGATCCACAGCTTCATGCCATAATCGGTTGCATAACGCGCCAGACGTAGAATACGTTCATTGGATTGCGTTGTGAGCGCGATATGCTTCTGCTCGTCAATCATTTTCAAGTCAAGCAAGATAAGATCTATGGCATCTAGCAGTGACGTTGATTGCAAATGCGAAGGCTCACAGAAGCCTGACGAATCCATCGCAATGTGGAGCTTATGTCTCCGCTTGAGCTCACGAGCCAACGCTGCTAAAAAGGGGGCCTGGAGGGAGGGCTCGCCACCTGAAAAGGTAACGCCGCCACCAGAAGCCTTGTAATAAGGTATATAGGGCTCAATCTCCGCGATAACCTCATCCACCGTCATCACTTTTCCAGTCGCAGTATCCCAAGTGTCAGGGTTATGACAGAACTTGCAGCGCAAGGCGCAGCCTTGCATAAACAACACAAATCGGATACCAGGACCATCAACGGTGCCGAACGTTTCGAAGGAGTGAATACGTCCTTTCATGTGCATATCACGCTTGATTTGAGCTTGAAGCTCAAGAGAAGGCATTACATGTCACCATGGAATGTACGACTGATCACTTCAAGCTGCTGCTCCTTCGTCAGCTTGATGAAGTTAACTGCGTAACCCGATACGCGTACGGTTAACTGAGGATACAGCTCCGGATGATCCATTGCATCCTCAAGCGTTTCACGGTCGAATACGTTGACGTTCAGGTGATGCGCTTTTTGTCCCATATACGTATCGAGTAGTGATGTCAGATTGCTGCGCTGAGCCTCAGAGTCCTTGCCAAGTGCTCTGCCTACAATGGAAAAGGTGTTGCTAATACCATCAAGTGCTTGCTCATAGGGCAGCTTCGCAACACTTGCCAGAGAAGCCAGCGCGCCTTTACGATCCCGTCCATGCATCGGGTTAGCTCCCGGAGCGAATGGTTCGCCGGCCTTGCGTCCATCAGGAGTTGTTCCTGTTTTTTTGCCATATACGACATTGGAGGTAATCGTAAGCACGGATTGTGTTGCTATCGAATCGCGATACGTAGGATGCTGCTTCAGCTTGCTCATGAATCGCTCAACGAGCTCAACTGCAAGCTCATCGACACAATTGTCGTTATTGCCGTACTGCGGAAAGTTGCCTTCGATTCGGAAGTCAATCGCGATTCCTTGTTCATTTCGAATCGGGTATACCTTCGCATATTTAATCGCACTCAAACTATCTGCAACAACGGACAAGCCAGCGATTCCGCATGCCATCGTGCGTAAAATGTCTCGATCATGCAAGGCGAATTCCAATCGCTCATAGCAGTATTTGTCATGCATGTAATGAATCACGTTAAGGGTATTAATGTACAGTCCTGAGAGCCAATCCAGCACTTGCTCGTAGTTGTGCATCACTTGCTCGTAATCTAGTACATCGCCCGTTAGTGCTGGCAGCTGATGAGGATAAACCTGCAAGCCCATTTTTTCATCCTTGCCGCCATTGATTGCATACAGCAGCGCTTTTGCCAAATTGGCGCGAGCTCCGAAAAATTGCATCTGCTTGCCAATTCTCATAGCAGATACACAACACGCAATTCCATAGTCATCGCCGTATACAGGACGCATCAGATCATCATTCTCATATTGAATGGAGCTAGTCTCAATTGATACCTTGGCACAATATTTCTTGAACGCCTCTGGCAGCTGGTTGGACCAGAGCACAGTTAAGTTCGGCTCAGGAGATGGACCTAGCGTGTATAGCGTATGAAGGATGCGGAACGACGATTTTGTAACCATCGGTGTACCATCACTCGTTACACCGGCAATTGATTCTGTAACCCAAGTCGGATCGCCAGAAAACAGCTCATTGTAATCAGGTGTGCGTAGAAACTTAACGATGCGAAGCTTCATCACAAAGTGATCCATAAGCTCCTGTGCCTGCTCCTCGGTTAAGGTCCCTTCAGCAAGGTCACGTTCGATATAGATATCAAGGAAAGTAGATACGCGTCCAAGACTCATCGCTGCTCCATTTTGCTCCTTGACTGCTGCCAGGTAAGCAAAGTACAGCCATTGAATCGCTTCCTGTGCGGTTTCCGCAGGTCTGCCAATATCGTAGCCGTAGGAGGCAGCCATTGCTTTCAGCTCCTGCAGGGCGCGTATTTGCTCAGCGTGCTCCTCACGTTCACGAATAACGTCATCGCTCATCGCAGCAAGATCGGTTAGCGCTTTATCAGCTTGCTTCTTCTCAATCAAGCGATCAACCCCATACAAGGCAACGCGGCGATAATCGCCAATAATGCGTCCTCGGCCGTAGGCATCAGGCAGTCCCGTAATGATGCCGGTTTTCCGTGCGAGTCTCATTTCAGGCGTGTAGGCATCGAAGACGCCTTGGTTATGCGTTTTGCGAATTTCAGTGAATGTATCGATCAGTTCCTGCGGCAGCTCGTATCCGTAGGCTTTGCAGGCGTCGATAACCATCTTAATTCCGCCAAATGGCTGGACGGAGCGTTTGAATGGCTGATCGGTTTGCAGGCCAACAATCGTTTCAAGCTCCTTGTCGATATAGCCAGGGGCATGTGAAATAATGGTGGAAGGCTTAGTAGTATCAACATCCCATACGCCACCACGCTCACGTTCCTCACGGGAAAGTCGGCTTATATGCTCCCATAATGCAGCGGTTGCTTGTGTGGCTGGAGCCAAAAAGCTTTCATCACCTGAGTATGAACTCATATTTTGTACAATAAAGTCCCGAACATTAATTTCTGTCTGCCAGACACCCTCATTGAATTTACGGTAAGCAGCTGCTTTAACGGACTCTGCGGTTTTCATTGTTGATTCCTCCTCAAATGTGTTGATCAATTATAGAAAGTTGCCATAATAGGCTTGACGGTACAGTTCTGCCAGCTCCGAGACGAGTGGCAATCTCGGATTGTAATTCGTATATTGATCCTCGAACGCGCGCTCCGCCAAGTAATTAACTTTAGATTCAAACGATGCTGATGGGATGCCAGCCTCCTGGAAGCTCTCGGCAAGGCCAAGCGTGCGATTGATTTGACGGATCGAGGAGATCAGGCTGGTTACACCCTCGCTTGTCGAGTTTGCTGGTAATCCAGCAAGTCTGGCAATTTCGGCATAGCGCACATCGGCTTGGAAATGCTTATAGTTCGGGAAATTTTGAAACTTCGTAGGTCGAGAGGCGTTGTAGCGTATAACATGCGGCAGTAAAATCGCATTAGCTCGACCGTGTGGCATGCCGAATTCTGCACTGAATTTGTGAGACAAGCTGTGACAGACGCCAAGAAATGCGTTGGAAAACGCCATTCCGGCAATCGTTGATGCGTGATGCATTTTTTCCCGTGCTGTTGGATCACCTGTTGCAAACGACTTTTCGAGGTTTTCCAGAACGAGTTGAATCGCTTTGATCGCCAAGCCATCACTGAAATCATTGGCCATTATGGACACGTACGATTCAATCGCATGCGTCAGCACATCCATTCCAGTATCGGCGATGACAGCAGGCGTCAGGCTAGCTGTATATTCAGAGTCGATGATCGCTACATCAGGTGTCAGCTCATAGTCGGCTAACGGGTATTTCGATTGACCTTTGGTTGTATCTGTAATCGTTGCGAATGAAGTGACCTCTGAGCCTGTGCCTGACGTTGTTGGAATCGCAACAAGCTTGGCGCGTTTGCCTAAATGCGGATATTTGTATACTCGGTTTCGAATATTCATGAATTTCATCTTAATGGTATGAAAGTCCGTGTCCGGGCTTTCATAGAACAACCACATCGCTTTAGCAGCATCGATGGCAGAACCGCCGCCAAGAGCAACGATGCAGTCCGGCTGGAAGGCATGCATTCGATTCGTACCACTCATGACCAGGTCGATTGTAGGCTCCTGTGCAACCTCTGAGAAAACCTCTACCTGAACAGGCTCTGCTCGTTTGCGCAGGTAGTATTGAACCTTGTCGACGTAGCCAAGCTGCTCCATATTGTGATCCGTTACAATCATTACTCTGCTGATATCAGGCATTTTGCTTAAATACTGTGTAGCACCTGCTGCAAAATACAGCTTTGGCGGGATTTTGAACCATTGCATATCTACGCTTCGATTTGAAATTTTTTTCAAGCGAAGCAGCTCCATATTGGTATGCTGCTGATGTCCAGAGGATTGATAACCCATGTCTTGAAATGGCAATTGTTCTTTATCCTTGAAGCTTAACGAGCCTTCAATGGCAGGAGCATTTACGATGATACGATTGACGATGAGCCTATCACTGAAGCGGGAGCTTACTTCTGCATCCTGACAGTGTATGACGACAGAATGCTTTGCTTGACCAAGCTCTAGCAGCTGGTCAGCAAGCTCCAGCGCGCGTTCAACATGCTCTGCCCTATAAAGCGACAGGATTGGGCAAGGCTTAATGAATGATAACGGCTCATGCACGCCGATGCTGCTAAGCGGAGCAATGAGTAGTTTCGTGTCAGCAGGGATTGAAAGTTCTGCTGCTGACGCCAGCTCATAGGCGGATTTTCCGATATAGCTGTGACGCAGTGCGCCCGTTTCGGTAAACAGCTGCTTGCTAAGCTGTGCGCATTGTGCTGCATCGAGCACATAACAGCCAAGAACGGAAAGCATTCGTAATGCTTGATCATACAGCTCTTGATGAATGATCAGCCCCTGCTCAGACGTAAACATCATGCCGTTGTCAAAATTTTTAGATAATATGATGTCAGTGATTGCCTGCTTAAGATCAGCTGATTGATCGATATAGCATGGTGTGTTGCCGTAAGCTACACTTAAGGTAGCCTTAGCAAACTGCTTGGCAGCCTTGGCAGCTGCTTCATCTCCGCTCGTAAGCACGGCTGCAACAGCTGGATTGGAAATGAGCGAGGTCATCTCAGAATAGGTGAGGTGATCGAGCCATTGCAGGCAGTATTCTGGTGCTCCAGCCAATATCGCAGCATCATGCATCGTCTGTACAGCTTCTATGCTGCATCGAGTGGATTCCTTATGAAAAATAAAAAGAATAGGATTGCGTGTTTTTACAGCGATTAATGATTGAAACAAAATCGTAGCAACAGGTGAAGTATCGGTTACAATCGAGACTACGGGACCTATCGGCTCTGCAATGAGCTTGTAGCCCTCGTAATGGTTGTTTTCAATTTCTCCTGCGGTTTTTACATACTTGATGGCGTGAAACACACTTTCCGTCGCATGCATATTCAATATAATTTTGTCTTCGAATATTCCGCGTCTCGTTTCCTCTAATTCCAGCTTAGCCAGCTCCATATGTCGCTGAATGCCTGCAAGCGTCATATTTTGCACGATTGCATCGATGCTTGCCTGATCCATTTGCGCATATTGCCTGGCAGCTAGCTGTGCATGAGTTAAGCATGATTCCATTTCCTTATTCGGTTGCTGAAGCTTGGATATCGCCATTGTTTTCACTCCTTACTTCATGGCCTATCTTCGATATATGTCTATTGTAGAGCAGCATGGAGAAAAAGGATGTGCTAAAAATCACAAAGTCTATTGTGATGAATACAAAAAAAAGAAGCGCCCTCGATTATTGGAATCGATAAGCACTTCTTGATCTATAGTCTGCATATTTCGTTAGGACAGGTTGGACACATCGGGCAGCCCGCCATATCTTTTAATGCCTGCAAATTAATTACTAATATATAGCCGTCCTCACTGTTTGAGATGACCCCGTCTTTTTTCATGCTGGCTAGCAGGCGGTTCACACCTTCGCGAGTGGTGCCGACCAGCTCAGCCAGCTCATTATTCGTTAATTTAATATTAATGCGAATATGTTCCTGCTCTCGTATGCCAAAGCTGTTGCATAGACGGATTAGCGTAGAAGCAAGAGCACCATTCTTACCGCCCATAAGCAGATCACGAAGCTTTGATTCAGTTTTGCGCTGAATCAATCCCATCCACATCGCGTAGCGATAAGAAAAATCACCATGTTTGCACATTAGCATTTCTAGCTGCAGCCGTGGAATGACACCGACCTCTACCTCGTCTATTGTCTCAGCTGTATAGCGATGAGTGGTATCCCAAGTATCGATGTCGGCAATCATATCATCAGGCTGCAGGATGGAAAGAAGCAGATCCTTGCCGTCAGACGAAGACTTTTTCAATTTGACACGGCCTTTTAATATCCAATAGACTGCGATTGCTTCGTCCCCTTCCCAGAATAAATGAGAATGCGCAGAGTATTTTTTGACATGCATAACCGATGCAAGCAGATCGAGCTGTTCATCCGTAAATACGGTACTTAATGAGCCTGGTCTTTTATTGCTATCTGGCCGCCTAACCTTTGCAGTGTTGGAATCATAATAAATACTCATTGAAGCGTCATCCTTTCCAGTACGGTTTCCTTACTTTCTACTATACGCATTTGGCATATGATTAGATATCGGGAAAAACCCTACATTCTTTTAAGGGCATTCCCTAACATACAGCGTGAAATGAACCTATTATAATAAGGATAATTGAGCTGTACTGTGTTAATGTCAGAAAGGAGCACGCATATGACTCCAGCCAATTCTCACATTGAAGAAAAGCTGAAGCAAATTTTGGATGTGACAGCGAGTGATCTTACGGCGATTGGAGTTGTGGATCCACGAACTAGAAAACTTAGGTGGCAGCTTGTGCTTGGCAGCATAAGCAAACGAACAGAAAAGATCAGACAACACGTGCATGCAGGATTAACGGGCGAAGTAATGCGCATCGGCAGTTTTTTGCAATTTCATGCGACTGCTGATCAAGTCTTTGAAAGCGGAGAGGCGATTATGCTAACTGAAAAGCTGGTGCATGCCGCTGCTTGGCCACTCTATAGGCAGCATGGTCAATACTATGCAGCTATGTTGATCGGCAAGCGAGTGGAAGGCGCTTATCATCCAGGGCAAATTGATGTGGTGACGAAGCTCCTGCGAGAGCTGGAAGCGCAGTCTCTTCATATATAGAATACAGTAACGATAAGCTGCGATATAGCATAGCTTATACAACATACGTGAAAGCCTAGTTTTCGAAGCATTCTTCAACTCTTTTCTTATTATTGCTGTTTTTCGCAATTTGAACCGCTATAATAATAGGAAAGTGAAAGAAGGGATTGTTCCGATGATTAGGCTTCTTATTTGTGACGATCATGCTGTAGTTCGTTCAGGTCTATCCATGCTGTTGAACGGCAAATATCAGATTGAAGTAGTAGGCGAGGCATCGGAAGGAGATGAAGCAATCGCATTAGCTGTCCAGGTGAAGCCTCATGTCGTATTAATGGATTTGAGTATGCCGCACGGCAAAGATGGGTTGACGGCTTCAGCCGAATTGAAGAAGCTGATGCCGGACGTTCAGATATTAATTTTAACGATGCATGATGACGAGCAATATTTGTTCCAAGCTATTAAGGCCGGAGCATCTGGTTATATATTGAAAAATGCGCCGCATGAGGAACTGGTCGGTGCGATTCAGGCTGTTGCAGCAGGCGAGGCTTATTTGTATCCTTCAGCAACGAAAAAGCTAATGAGTCAATTTATGAATCAGCATAGCCATACACCGGCAGATGATGAGATTTTCAATCAGCTGTCTGAGCGCGAGAGGGAAGTTTTGGGTTGGCTTGCCAAGGGTTATGCCAACAAGGAAATCGCCCAGCATTTGTTTATTAGCGTAAAAACAGTGGAAGCACATAAAAGCAACTTGATGGAAAAGCTAGGGTTGAAAACACGTCCGGAATTAATCAAATTCGCATTGCAAAAGGGGCTGTTGCACTTTGAAGATGAATAATAATCGTATTCAGAGGAATCAATTTGAACAAATGGATCTATTGCTCGCTAATTTGGAATTTGGCATGGAGAATAAAGAGCTGTTCGAGCAAACGAAGCAGCGTTTAATTCAGTTGATTGATGTGCAATATGCTTTGAATGTCAGCTCAATTGTTGCCATAACGGATGCAAAGGGAAAAATTCAGCATGTGAATGAAAAATTTGTAGAGATATCCAAATACAGCAAAGACGAGCTAATAGGAAAAGACCATCGTATTATTAATTCAGGCTATCATTCAAAATCGTTTTTTCAGGAGCTGTGGCGTACGATTTCGTCGGGTAAGGTATGGACAGGCGAAATTAAAAATAGGGCAAAGGATGGCTCGTACTACTGGGTAAATACGACGATTGTCCCTTTTTTGGACGAGCAGGATCGCCCCTATCAATATTTGGCGATTCGCAATGAAGTTACGAGTTTGAAGCAAGCTGAGAAAGAGCTCAAGGAAATGATGGTTAAGTTCATGGAGGTCCAGGAGGAGGAACGGAAACGGATCTCTCGTGAGCTGCACGATGGAATTGGTCAAAGCCTGTTTTCCTTTATGATTCAGATTGATCATCTAATTAGCGAGCATCAGGAGCTGTCCTCTCTCCAGCATCTTCGTACACAGGTTTCAGATATGATGCAGGACGTGCGCGGTATGGCTTGGAAGCTTAGACCTTCTGTATTGGATGATCTTGGCGTGGAGCCTGCGATTCGTACTTATATCGAAAATTACAAGGATCATTTTGGCATAACAGTGACGCTTGAAGGAAGCTTCAAACAACGGCTTAGTTCAATGAAGGAAACCGTCATCTATCGAACGATTCAAGAGGCGCTGACTAATATTGCGAAGTATGCAAATGTGGATGAGGCAGTTGTAATGGTGGAGGAGAAGGATGATCAGCTTGTCATCCTGATTATCGATCATGGTGTAGGTTTTGACCGTGGAAAGCTTGGTCGCAGTGGAGTAGGGCTGTTCAGTATGGAGGAGCGGGCACAGAGTGTAGGCGGAAGATTGACGATCAGCTCGGAACCAGGTAAAGGAACGAAGGTCGTGCTCAGCATCCCGAAGGACTAGCAAGTATTAACGCGCACGAAAGCGTCTTATCTTAAGGTAAACGCAACCCGAATGACAAGAACGTCTCGTTACGGAGTAGGCGTGGTTGTCATTTTAATTATCAAGTGAAAAAAATCACGTTATATGTGATAAAAATCACATTCTTTCACTCGTCTAGAAGATATACTTAAGCCATAAAGAACAACAGGGAGTGATCGATATGTTAAAGTTTTGGAGAGAAAATAAATTTGCAGCAGTAGTGGTTGCAATCGTGAGAATTGTACTTGGTTATCAATGGCTAACAAGTGGATGGGGTAAGGTGACAACAGGAACGTTCGATGCTACAGGGTATTTAACGAATGCGATCACGAATCCAGTCGCAAAAGGCGATGAGGTGCTTTACCCGATATACAATGCGTTTATCGAGCACGTGGCCTTGCCGATGGTGGATGTTATTAACGTAATGGTCCCTTGGGGTGAGGTGCTAGTCGGTATTGGATTAATAACAGGAATCTTGACCCTGCCAGCTGTATTTTTCGGGATGCTAATGAACTTCATGTTCATGTTTGCTGGCACGATCAGCACGAATCCGTATATGGTACTGCTTGGATTCATCGTCATGCTTGCTGCAGGCAATGCTGGCAAATTCGGTGGAGATTTCTTCGTTAATCCTTGGCTGAAAGAGAATGTGGGCAAGAAACTAATTGCCAAGTTCAAAAAAGCGTAAGCGATCTGTTGCAAAATATGTAGCAGCGAAAGTTGGTAAACGGCCATCGTCCTCTCGTGACGATGGCCATTTTATGTTTAAGCCAGCTTCCTTTTGTTACTAATGTAGCTGTTACAATTAACAGTTTTTGTATATAATAGTTTTTATTTATTAACGAGTGGGTAACAGCTAAACATGTAATTTTAACGTTAGAATAATCGTATAAGCTAATGTTTAATTTGTCGTTGCGCTCTTCTTGAATGTCATCTCCTAGGAAGGATGTAGTTATGTATCAAGGAAAATTACGCAAAATTACTATGGTATTGTTCGTTCTATATGCTCTATTAGTTGTTTATTTTCTATTCATCGGATTCAATCGAGCATCATCGAATGTAGATCAAGGGATGCGTTATAGTCTAATCCCTAACGGTATACCTTTGAATTTCCCAATGGGGAGAGATTTTAAGCTTTGGTTATTTAATTTAGGGAACTTTATAGCATTTGTACCATTTGGGATTATTGTTCCACTGCTGTTTCGTTGCAGTTTTATTCGATTTATTAGCTTATTTATTGTCAGTATTACAATTTTGGAGACCGTACAAATGGTTACCCGCTTAGGCTCGTTTGATATAGACGATATAATGATTAATACGTTAGGGGCCTCGATTGGATATTGGTCACAGCGAATGGTAAAGCATCACCGTGATCAAGTAAAGGGAATGATAACAATCATCCTAACCGCAATTGTTTTTTCAGTAGGTACGATTACGGTTGTTAGTAGTATGAATCATTATCTAACTAACAAAGGTGGAGAAGTTATAGCGCTAGATGAACTAGCTCTATCGGATGGATCTGTATTATGGGATGAACATCTTTCTGAAATTAAAATAGGTGAAACATTGGTCGAGCTTTTTTTAAATCTTTACAGTAAAAATAACAGACCAACAAATGAATTTACGTATATATTGAATGGGAATTATACCAATATAACAGGTAATGTCGCTATACTCGTTGATGCAGCCGCTCCTGCAAATGATGACAGAATTGATATCATTTTTATTGCAGACGGATCAGAAATTTATGGACTAGGTTATCGGGGAGGAGAATTGACCACCCCAGACTCATTTCAAATCCCGTTACAGGGTGTAAACGAGCTCACCATTAAAATAGTTAACGACAGCACAAATTCATATGTCGTGATGTGGGACCTTGCACTTACAGAAGCAAGTAGGGTGCACAGGGCGATAAACCGAATCAGCTCACTGTTTTAGCTAGTATGATCCGATTCGAACGATAGTTGAGAAGCTAGGCAAGAAGGAATCATTTGATCAAAACAATTTTTGTAGTGATAAAAAGGGGCTTGGGGATCGGAATCTAAAACATGATCCTGCCACCAAGAGGTGATAAGATGCTTAATCGATCATTGTGGTCATTAGGTCTGGCTCTGACCATCATTATGGGCGGAGGTGCGCTAATCCGACTAGCACGAGGAGAAGAGGTATATATCGAGCAATGGATGGGAGCAGCAGCTGGCATTACAGTGCTAATCCTTCAGAGCATGCGCCTAACCCGTTCAACGCATAAACGAGATAATAAACACAACTAGAACAAACCTAAGAAGAAAATAGCGCTGATTAGCCCGAATTAAAGGGCGAAATCAGCGCTATTTCTGTCTAACAAAAAAATAAAGTGAAAAAGTTCACAAAATATGTGAATTTAATCACACTCTTTCTGAGGCATCCGTTATATACTTAAGACATAAAGAACAGGGAGTGATTGATATGTTAAAGTTTTGGAGAGAGAATAAATACGCAGCCATGATCGTCACATTTGTAAGAATCTTTTTAGGCTACCAATGGCTAACGAGCGGTTGGGGTAAAGTAACAACAGGCACATTTGACGCTACAGGCTATCTGACCAATGCCATAACGAATCCTGTAGCAAAAGGCGATGAGGTTCTGTATCCGCTATACAACACATTTATTGAACACTTTGCATTGCCGATGGTCGATGTCATCAATGTACTCGTTCCTTGGGGCGAGCTGCTAATCGGTATCGGATTAATTACAGGGATCTTAACACTGCCAGCTGCATTTTTCGGAATGATGATGAACTTCATGTTTATGTTCGCTGGAACAGTAAGCACGAACCCGTTGCTAGTACTGCTTGGATTTATCGTCTTTCTTGCAGCAGGCAACGCAGGCAAATTCGGTGGAGACTTCTTCCTTAACCCTTGGCTTAAAAAAAATGTATGGCCAAAACTGAAAAAAGAGAAAAAAGAAAGAAACGATGCTGCTGAGCTGAAAACAGCTTAAGGCTCTCATAGAACAAGCAAGCAGCGGCATCCAGGGATTATTACGGGAACCGCTGCTGCTTGAAAATTGGAAATCAAGTGAAAAACAAGGTAAGCTGAACCTAATAACAGAAAGGGGCTATAGGGATATGGCACTTCGCGAATGTATCTTTCACTTCAAATTCATCGATGGACCTCATACAAAAATGCTGCGTGCATTAATATTTTTGCCAGATGATCGTCAGCCGAGCATCAAGGATTTTATTGCAGCGTTCGCACAGCTTGGCTACAATGTGAAGCTGGAAAATGAGCAGGACTTGATTTTTGCACCGACAAACAGCAAGGAAACCTACAAGCTGGACATTACCAAGATCGAGATCAAAGGCGGAGAAGAGCTGCCTCAGCATGATGGCGAGCTGCGTGCGATTATTGAGCATTTGCGTGGAGGCAAATGGTAGGTTTTTGCAACAAAACAAATAGAGCGTCTGGTCATAGGACCAGATGCTCTATTTGTTTTGAAATAGTGATTTTGACCTTTTTCGCATAATTATCAACCTTGTTCAAGAACAACTTCTAACTATTATGAGCATAAGGCATGGTATAGTATATAGATATACTTTTATTCGAGGTGCAGCTATATGTTTTCTTTCCTGCTAAATTGGTATAGAAAAACAACATTTAAGGTTCGAACGATCTTCATAGTTATGCTAAGTGTGATTATTCCGTTTATTTGTATTTGTCTAGCGTCCTTCTTTACAATCAATTCGATATTAGTCAATAAGGTTGAAGGCTCTATACAAAGTAACCTTAGACAGGAAATATTGAATCTTGAAAATAACCTGAACAACCTAAACCATATCTCTCAGCAGCTAGCTTTTGGTGTCAACAATAACAAGCTTCTGGAGCAGTTATATGTAGAACAGGATCCTTTTACAAGGTCTCGTTATCGTAATGATCTTAAGAGTGAGCTGAATGTATTAACGTTTTCCAATCCTAATGTAGGATTAACGTTTTATTATTTTAAAGATCGAAGTGCAGTTGATTTTGAAAATTTCTCTGTTCGAGACGATTTTAGCATTGATGCACTTCCTTTGATGGAGAGTTACCCAGAGATCACCTACTATGGCCCCCACCGAAGCTATAACCGCTCGAATAATCATCTTGTGTTCAGCACGCTACGAAAGGTCAATGTCACGCATGAGGACGTTTATGTTTATATCGAAACCGGATTTAATACAACGACAGCGCTATTTGAACCTCAAGATGAAATTAAAAAGTCGCGGCAAATGCTCAT
This sequence comes from Paenibacillus septentrionalis, assembly GCF_042659865.1. Taxonomy (NCBI): domain Bacteria; kingdom Bacillati; phylum Bacillota; class Bacilli; order Caryophanales; family Paenibacillaceae; genus Paenibacillus; species Paenibacillus septentrionalis. Next base: position 190,852 of record NZ_JBHSTE010000007.1, on the reverse strand, counting down.
ACTAAATAATGAAGGCAAAATTACGTACAGTCAGAACGAAGAAATGTTCCCTGTTAATAGCAGCTTTCCCTTTGTGAGTGATAAAGAGTTTTCAGGTGAATTTGAAAAGGTAATATGGCATCGTGAAATGAGTAATCAGGGTTGGAGCATTGTATCCATTTTTCCACAGGAAGAAATGAATCAAGAAAAAAACCAATGGATCATGCAGCTGATCATTCTATTTTTTGTTTTTGGTATTGCAGCAATTATTATAGGTACGATACTATCGAGAATGGTGTATAAGCCGCTAGAGAAATTTAATGTCGAGTTAAAATCGCTAATCAATTCAAATGCAAAAGGGAATACGGATTTGATTCATATTCCTGAGTTTGACTACCTACTGTTCAAAACTAGAGAAATGAAGAAAAAAATATGGGAGCTTTACGGTGAAATTGAAAATAAAGAAAAACGTAGAGCTGATTTAGAGGTTGAGAAGCTGCTTTATCAGATCAATCCCCATTTCTTAATGAATACGCTTGATACGGTTCATTGGCTTGCTATGATGAATGGTCAAAAAGATATTGATAAGCTCGTACTCTCATTAAACAAGCTTTTGCAGTACAATTTGGGCAAGATGGGGGACGCTACAACCATTGGAGGAGAGATCGAGGCGCTTAAAGAATATATGCAATTGCAAAGAATACGCTATAATTTTCAATTTGATGTAGATATAGACGTAGATGAAGAAGCAATGGCGCTTACAATACCAAGATTCATTCTGCAGCCAGTAGTAGAGAACGCGCTATATCATGGTGTCAGTGATGATGGCTATATTCATGTAAACATCTCACTAGAGAAACACCTGGATATCACAATTCAAGACAATGGATCAGGAATGACAGAGGAGCAGCTATATAATCTGCTGCACAAGGAAACGGTAGATAGCAAGAAGGTAGGCATGGGGATCGGAATGAAATATGTCATTCGAATATTGGAAGCAAATTACGGTGCAGAAGCGACGTTCCAAATCAAGAGCGAAGTAGGCAAAGGGACGATCGTAAAAATGAGTCTGCCAGTTCGTCGAGGGGATCAATCATTATGATAGCTGTACTAATCGTCGATGATGAAAAAATCGTTAGAAAAGGCTTAACCAGCTTTATGCCATGGAGTCAGTTTGGAATGAAGGTGGTGGGCGAGGCCAATAATGGCGAGAACGCGCTTGAGTTTTTAGAATCCAATAAAGTGGACCTCATGTTTACCGATCTGCACATGCCAGTCATGTCTGGTATCGAGCTGATGAGAGAGGTTACGAAGCGATATCCACATATTCAAATTGTTGTGCTGACGCTGCATCAGGATTTTGATTACATCCAGGAGGCGCTCCGCTTAGGTGCAATTGACTATATCGCAAAAACAGAGCTTGATAAAGAGCAGTTCGACGATATTCTTGTACGAATATCGTCTTTGCTTGATATGAAGAAGGTGCGGCTGCTATCTCAGCCTGAGCAAGAGGACCGTATTGATTCAAAGGTTTATGTGGCATACCTTTTATCAACGAATCATGAGTTCACCTTGGAAGCTTCAGAAACGGCAGAAGGGGGAATAGAGCTCGAATCGGGAATCTGGTATTGGAATGATCGCCCTGAACCTCTTGTGGAGGCATTGGCTTATTTTTGTATTGAGGGTACGAGTGGGATGGAGCGCAAAGAGCTGTATAAACTAATACGCAATTACAAACGAAACGGTCTTTTTTATGATTATAATCCTGCAGTTCCGATGAAAACATTGACGTTAGAAGAGCTGGTGAATCGGGTTTCCTATGAGGCCCAAGTCGAAATCACAGCAATTAAGCAGAGCTGGCTTGAATCAGATTGGATATATGATGAGGAGCTTTTCGAGACACGCATGAAGGAGCTCAAAACGATTCAATTGCCTGCCATACGTTTGATGCGTTTGTTTTTCTCGCTTACAGATGAGTGGAATCGCATGTATAACAAAATGCTTGAGCAAGAATTAATGATGGAAGACCATTTTATCACATTTGTACAATTCTCCGAATGGTTGAAGCGAACGAGACAGCTGCTTCGAGATTGTATTGAAAAGCCACAGTTTTCAGTAGAAATTCAAAGCAGTATTACGAAGGCCAAAACTCTAGCGCTGCAAACCTATAAAAACGCAGTAACCGCTGCTGAAATGGCCAAGCATGTAAATATGAGCTTAAGCTATTTCAGTCAATGCTTTAAGCAAATCGTTGGGAAGACGTATACAGATTATTTGAGAGATATTCGAATGGAGCATGCTAAAAACTACTTGATGCATACGAGTAAAACGATCCAGTGGATCGCTGAAGAGGTCGGCTATAACGATGAGAAATATTTCAGTCGACTGTTTAAAGAATATGTAGGGATGCTGCCTAGTGATTACAGGGCTGGACATAAACTAGATCGCGAACGTGATAAATAATATAGGAGGAGCATGTTCGGAAACAGGGTAGATAAATTTCGTACATGCTCTTTTTTTTGCAAAGATAATCCTCCTTTTTAACCTGTTTTCTCTAACGAAAAAAATAACCAAAGCGCGTATTATGAAGATGTAACAAGCACAAGAAAAAAATATTTAGGGGGAAATACCTGTGAAAAAAGGCTTGAAACTTGTCGCACTGAGCCTCGTTGCAGCATTAAGTATTACAGCATGCTCAGGCAATAACAGCAATGGTGGTTCTAACAATGCAGTCAACAATCCCAATGAGGGTAAGGAGAATGCAGCACCAATTGATCCATTTGCTAAATATGAGGAACCTGTTGTTGTTTCGATCGGTCGAGGAATTGATCCATCTTATACCTATGAAGGTAACGACACAGCTGAAAACAATCTCTATACACGTTGGCTTCTTGATGCATACAACATTCAGATTAAACATGAATGGGAAGCAGCAACTGCAGATTATGGACAAAAGGTTAGTCTAGCTATCGGAAGTAATGATTTGCCTGACGCTATGATTGTTGATGAATCACAGCTTAGACAAATGGTGAAAGCCGATCAGCTTGCAGATTTAACAGAAGTTTACGAGAAATACGGGACGGAACGTCTAAAGCAAATCTATGATTCTAACGAAGGTCTTTTGGAAGGTGTAACTTTTGATGGAAAGCTGTATGCGCTGCCAGAAACGACGCTTCCATCTGCACCGCTAACTTGGATTCGCAAAGATTGGCTTGATGAGCTAGGATTGCCTGAACCGAAAACGATTGCAGATTTAGAGGAAGTGGCAAAAGCATTCATCGATAACAAAATGGGCGGAGACAACACTATTGGTATGGTTGGTACGCAGCAGGGCGGCTCATTGTACTCAACGTTCCTGTCTTCTAGCGATCATTTCTTGAATTTCTCTTCTGTATTTTTTGCCAAGGATGCTTACCCGGGCATTTGGGTTAAGGATGAGCAAGGCGAAGCGGTTTACGGTTCTACAACGAACGAAACAAAAGAAGCATTATTGGTATTAAGAGACTGGTATGCTAATGGCATTCTAGACAAAGAGGTTGGAATCAGAAAGAGCTCTAAAGAAGTGCTTACGAGCGGACAAGCGGGTATTTTCTTTGGGCCATGGTGGTCAGCTTATGACTTGATGGATTCCATTAAAAATGATGATCAAGCAAACTGGAGACCATATGCGATTCCAGTAAACGATCAAGGCAAGTTCAACTCTAATCAGGCTACAGGAAGTAACTTTATCGTCGTTAAAAAGTCCTACAAAAACCCTGAAGCTATCATTAAGATGTTGAATATTCACGTAAATGAAAAGCAAGAAAGCTATAAAGAAGCTGTTGGCAAAGAGCTGACTTCTCAGGAAATTCCACTGTTCCTTATTATGGGCCATGGTGATCAGCTAGACTATGCAGTAAACACAACACAAAAAGTGCTTACTGGTGAAATGGCTCTTGAGGATGTTGATAAGCTGAACTACGGTTTTACTTATGAAATTGCTTCTCACGTTAAAAATGTTAAGCTTGAGCCATTTGACAACTATGACATTCAATACTGGGATCAAGAAACAGATGCAGATTTCTTCCCTCACCTTTATGCACATTTGAACGGTGGATCGGTTTTCGTTAATGCAGATGTTAACTGGGTGAAAAGTCTTGTAACTGCTCAAACCAAAACAATGCAAACAAGATGGTCGAATTTGAAAAAGCTTGAGGATGAGACTTTCCTTAAAATCATTATGGGCAGTGCACCAATCGAAGAGTTTGATGCCTTTGTAGAGAAATGGTATCAGCAGGGCGGAGATCAAATTACGAAGGAAGTTAACGAATTACAGTAAAGAAAGATAATCTAGACGAGCATCATTGCTCGTCTAGATTACCCATTAAGGAGACATGGATATGCTGAATCGTAGTGCTTACAAACATTACTACTTAATGCTCCTGCCAGGCTTGTTGTGGCTGTGCTTTTTTAATTTACTACCGATGTACGGCATCGTAATGGCATTTAAGGATTTTAATCCAGGGCTCGGAATTTTCCGCTCGGAATGGATAGGGCTTGAGCATTTCAAATACATGTTTGAGCTTGATGATAGTAGACAAGTATTCAAGAATACGATAGTTATTGCAGTTATGAAAATGGTTGGAAATCTTATCGTACCAATGCTGTTCGCGCTTATGCTTAATGAAGTGAAAAATCGCTTGTTTACGCGATCGGTTCAAACGATCGTATATTTACCGCATTTTCTTTCATGGGTCATTATTGCTGGAATAATGCTCGATATACTTTCTTATTCAGGTCCAGTCAATCAACTGCTTCAAACGGTGTTCAACAAAGATCCGATCTTATTTTTTGCTAATGCAGAGCTGTTCCCTTGGTTAGTTGTGGTCAGTGATGTATGGAAAGAATTTGGCTTTGCAGCCATTATTTATTTTGCGGCACTTACGTCAATCAACCCTGAAATGTACGAAGCAGCAGCTATCGATGGAGCATCCCAATGGAAACGATTGATTCACATCACGCTACCTAGTATTTTGCCAGTTGCAATATTGCTAGGAACATTAAGTCTTGGGAATATTCTAAATGCAGGCTTCGATCAAATATTCAATCTTTACAACCCTTCGGTTTATTCAACAGGAGATATTATTGATACTTGGGTTTACCGTGCTGGACTACTGGATATGCAATATGGATTAGCAACTGCAGTCGGACTCCTAAAATCAGTAGTTGGTCTGATCTTAATTTCAATTTCTTACACATTAGCGTATCGTTTTGCGAACTATAGAATTTTTTAGCAGAGGATGAAGGAAAATGATAGAAGAACGCTCTCTCATATCCAAGTTTTACAATGGACTTAATGTGATTTTGATCGTTGCAATCACATTGCTATGTATATTACCTGTTTGGTATACATTAGTAGTCTCTCTGAGCGATCGAGCAGCAGTAGCAGCTGGAGAGGTGCTGCTGTTTCCTAAAGGCTTTACGCTGTCTTCCTACGAAACCATTATTAATGACGGACAGTTTTTTAGATCGTTTTTCATCTCCGTTCAGCGAGTTATCTACGGAACGATTGTTACCTTTGTTGTTGTATTGTTAATGGCTTATCCTCTGTCTAAAACAAGCAAAGATTTCAAACATCGTAACGTTATTATGTGGCTGTTAATTTTTTGCATGTTATTTAATGGGGGACTCGTTCCCTGGTTTATGACGATGAAATCCCTTGGGCTTATTAATTCAATATGGGGATTGGTTCTTGGAGGCGGTTTGCCTGTCTTCAATGTCATATTGGTGATGAACTTCTTCCGTAACCTGCCTAAGGAGCTGGAGGAATCTGCGTTAATCGACGGAGCAGGACCTTGGCGCATTCTTTTCGGAATCTTTTTACCACTTTCAACACCCGTAATTGCAACAATTTTAGTCTTCACAATTGTTGGGCATTGGAATGAGTTCTTTCAAGCTCTGATTCTCATGACTAAAAATGAAAACTACCCGCTGCAATCGTACATTAGACAGGTAACCGTTACGCTGGATCCTTCCAAGATGGATGCAGAAACGGCTAAGCGTATGACGACTTTATCGAATCAGACATTAAATGCGGCAAAGATTTTTATATCGATGCTTCCGCTGCTTGTCATTTACCCGTTTTTCCAAAAGTACTTCGTAAAAGGAATCACGTTAGGTTCAGTAAAAGGATAATAGATAGATTGGAGAATAATGATGCAAACTAGTGAAAATATTCATCCTGATAAACAGCTATCGCTTGGCGATCAAGATAAGCTATGGACACCTGGAGCAATTACAGATGTGAAAGTATTTGAGGAAGGCGCCTATATATTCGAGACGGAAAAAGCAGCCATTATGCTGCAGCCGGTGAACGAGCACATTATCCGTGTAAAGCTAATGACAGCATCAGAGCGCAGTCTTAAAACGACGCTTGCTGTTCAGCAGGAAGCATTTAGCAGCATACCTGCAGAGTTGCAAGACAATGAGAGCTCCTACACGTTGAAGCTTCCAGCAGCATCTGTAGTGATTCATAAGCAAAATGCTTGCATCGATGTCTATAATGAGAACGGTGAGCTCGTTTCAAGCGATGTTGGACTTTATTCTACAGCTAGAGGAAAGTATGGCTGCAGAAAACAGAACGAGAAGCATTCACATATCTATGGCTTGGGAGAAAAAACAAGCTTTCTAGATAAAGCAGGCGAAAAATATGATATGTGGAATTCAGATGTTTTTGATCCGCATGTTCCGGAAATCGAATGCTTATATGTATCTATTCCATTTTTCATCCATTTCAATTATGAAAAGGCTCCGTATGGTATTTTTCTTGATAATCCAGGAAGAACGTCCTTTGATTTTAGATCCTCTGCTGAAACGTACAGCTTTGAGGTACAATCTGGAGAGCTGGACTACTATGTCATACTAGGGAGCTCAGTTAAAGATATCGTATCCCGCTATAGTTCATTGACTGGACGTATGGACCTTCCACCTGCTTGGGCGATTGGATATCATCAGTCAAGATATAGCTATATGAGTCAGGAAGAGGTAATCGCTCTCGCGCATACCTTTAAGGAAAAGCATATACCTGTTGATGCCATTCATCTGGATATCCATTATATGGATGAATATCGCGTCTTTACCTTTGATCCGAAGCGTTTCCCTAACCCGAGAAAAATGCTTGATGAATTAAACGAATTAGGCATTCGCATCGTACCAATTGTCGATCCAGGCGTGAAAAAGGACCCTGACTACAAGCAGTATCAGGATGGGATCCATAATGATTACTTCTGCAAAAAGATAGAAGGTGATCTGTTTTTTGGAGATGTATGGCCAGGAAAGAGTGCCTTCCCTGATTTTACAGAGGAAGAGGTTCGTCAGTGGTGGGGTGAACAGCATCGTTATTATACGGAGCTGGGCATTCACGGAATATGGAATGATATGAATGAGCCAGCTGTATTTAATGAAACGAAAACGATGGATCTCGATGTCGTGCATCGTAATGACGGTGATCCTAGAACGCATGGCGAATTGCATAATCTATACGGCATGTTAATGTCAATGGCAACTCAGCAAGGGCTGAAGGAACAACTATCTGGCAGCCGCCCATTTGTACTGACTCGTGCAGGCTACGCGGGTGTTCAAAAATATGCGGCAACGTGGACAGGAGACAATCGAAGCTTTTGGGAGCATCTTGCCATGTCTATTCCGATGGTGCTTAATCTAGGCTTATCTGGACAACCGTTTGCTGGGCCAGATATCGGAGGTTTCGCTCATCATGCTTCACCAGAGCTTTTGGCACGTTGGACACAGGCTGGAGTCTTCTTCCCATATTGTCGTAACCACAGTGTGCTTGATTCAATTCGTCAGGAGCCTTGGGCATTTGGAGAAGAAGTCGAGAAAATTTGTCAGACATATATTCGCATGCGATATCAGTTTATGCCATACCTGTACACACAATTCTATGAAGCTCATAAAACTGGGCTTCCAATTATGAGACCGTTACTCATGGAGTATCCTGAAGACCGTAACGTATATAATCTATGCGATCAGTTTTTAGTAGGTACAGATCTGCTCGTAGCACCAATCTTGCGACCAAGCACGACGGCGCGCGCTGTTTATTTGCCAGCAGGTGAATGGATTGATTATTGGACGAATGAACATTATGAGGGTGGTCAGAACATACTGGCAGATGCGCCTCTTGATCGATTACCGCTATATATTCGAGCAGGTGCTGTCATCCCGACCTTAATGAGTGATGAATGGAAGCCTCAGTTGAAGGAAGGTGCTGTAGTCAAGCATGTCCTATACGCAGCAAAAGCAGGCAGCCAGTTGAGCAGCCAATGGTATGAAGATGATGCCAACACGTATGACTATGAACAGGGCAGCAGCAATCTTATGCAGTTTACAGCGGCCTTTGAACAAGCTTCATTAGCACTGGATGTACGATATTCCGCTAAAGGCTTGCCTAATCAGCGAGATACAGTAGAAATTGAAATTAAGGGATTGCCATTTGAGCCAACTCAAATCACAGTTGGTGAAGGTGATGCCGGCGGCTCATGCGAGTGGAATTATGATGCAGAGAAGCGTTCGATCGTGCTGTTGCTCACGAATGATTTTGATGCTGCGCACATGGTTATCTCATAATAAGCATTCATACGATAATACGTTTTCAAAGTGACCAGTTGCCTGTAATCGGCAACTGGTCATTTGCCAACTTAAGAAGGAGGGAATTCATTCATGTCTAATTTATCGCAGTCTAATGCAGGGGAAAGTCAAGCTGATTTTCCAGAATGGTCAAAGAGGTCTACAATATACGAAGTCAACATACGCCAATATACGCCAGAAGGAACCTTTGAAGCATTTGAAAAGCATCTTCCGCTGCTAAAGGAGCTTGGCGTAGATCTATTGTGGTTGATGCCTATTCATCCTATTTCTAAAGTAAAGAGAGTCGGCTCATTAGGCTCCTATTATGCGCCAGCTGACTTAAAAGCAGTCAATCCTGAGTTTGGAACGCTGGACGATTTCAAGCGTCTTGTTCATAAAGCACATGATTTAGGCTTCAAAGTACTGCTGGATTGGGTCGCGAACCATACGGGCTGGGATAGCGTCTGGATTGACAATAAAAGCTGGTATGTAACGGATGAGGTTGGAAATATTCAGTCACCATCGGAGTGGACTGATGTTGCCGAGCTGAATTTTAACAATTCAGACATGTGTCTTGCGATGATGGATGCCATGAAATTTTGGGTTTCTGAGGCGGACATAGACGGATACCGTGCAGATCATGCAGTTGGTGTTCCACTTCGCTTTTGGGAGGAAGCGCGTGTGGCGCTTGAAGCTATCAAGCCTGTCTACATGCTGGCAGAGGACAATACCAAATTTGACTTCTTAAAGAAAGCATTCCACGCCAATTATGGCTGGGATTTGTTTTACAATATTATGAAAGGAATCCCAAGTGGCGAAAAAGGCGCACAAGATATTAAACGTTATGTGGATCGAATAAAGCAGCAGTATCCGTTAGGCTCCTACCCGATGAACTTTATTACTAATCATGATACTAATTCATGGGAAGGAACAACAGCAGAGATGTTCGGTGAAGCAGAAAAAACGATGGCTGTGCTCTCTTTCACACTTCCGGGAATGCCACTCATTTATTCTGGACAAGAGATCGGGATTGATCAGCGATTAGAATTCTTTTATAAGGATGAGATTAATTGGACTGATACCAAGAATTTGAGACGATTCTATCAGAGGCTGATACAGCTGAAAAAACAAAATGCAGCACTTTATAATGGAAGCGCCGGAGGGGAAGTTAAATTTCTTGAAACCTCTGATTCACGGATTCTGGCCTTTCAGCGTGAGAAGGATGGCCAATGCGTCATTAGCGTGTTGAATCTTTCTAATGAAGAGGTATCAGGAACAGTTAATATGACGACCACTTCAAAGCTTTATGCTGTGCTGGATCCATCCGAGGTCACATTAAACCTACAGCATTCATTCGTACTTAATCCGTGGGACATTCACCTGTTTTCTTCAGTCACGCTTACAGATCAGGATTAGGCTTAGGAAGCCATAACAATAAATAAAATACATGTTACAATAAAAGCGTAGTTCACACGAACTGCGCTTTTTAACTTTGAATGACAGCTACCAAGCTGTCATTTATTTGTAAAGGGTGATACTAATATTATGAGCCTTATCTTTATCGTAGAGGATGATTTGAAAATCGCACAGCTGCTCAAAGCGAAGCTGGAACAATACTCCTATGAAGTAAAGCTGGCAGAAGATTTTCGACATATTAGTGAGGAAATTGTTAGGGCTGACCCTCATTTAATTTTGCTTGATATTAATTTGCCTTATTATGATGGATACTATTGGTGCAGACAAGTACGGAAAATATCCAATGTGCCGATCATTTTCATTTCAGCGCGTGAAGGCGAGATGGACCAGGTCATGGCGATAGAAAATGGCGGGGATGATTACATAACAAAACCAGTTCGGCTTGAGCTTCTCGTTGCAAAGGTGCGAGCCCAGCTTCGGCGCGCATATGGAGAATATGCTGCACCGTCTACCTATGCTTCAGATCGCTCCACTGACCTCGACAGCTTGAGCCAAGAGCAGCAGCAAAACGGCAGAATCGAGGTAGAGGGTCTTGTATTGTGGCTTAATCGCAATGAGCTTCACTATAAGCAGCAGCAAATCGACATTACACGCAATGAATTGCTGCTATTGGAATGTCTGCTCAATCGTTACGGTGAGGTAGTAGCACGAGACACGCTGCTGGAAACGTTATGGGACGACGTTCAGTTTGTCGATGATAATACGCTAACCGTGAACATGACAAGGCTGAGAAAGAAAATGAGCGAGCTTGGTCTGCCTGATGCGATTGAAACGATTCGCGGGCAAGGCTATAAGCTGAAGCTATAGCGAGGGTTAAAGATGAACAAACTGCTACTTTATATTCAGGATCGGTTCGGCAGCATAGTCGTAAAATGCATACTGGTTGGACTTGGTGTTTTGTTGTTTATGCTGGAGCGTTATCGTCATGCTGCCTTAATCGATCTGGCAAGCATGACGTATTATATTGTGTTGTCGCTCATTACCATTATCGTCTGGCATGTGGTCGAGTATATTCGCTATCGTCCGTACTATGCTTCGCTGGAGGAAGCGCTAAGCAACGATGGACCGCTTGAAGCGATCTATATTGTCCAGGATGAAATCAAGCGTGAGCAGCAGCTGATGAAGCAGCTATTAATCAATCAGCAGCGAAAATACAAAAGCCAGCTGCAAGAGCTCGAACGCAAGCGGGAGATCCAGCATCATTTCACACTGCAATGGGTGCATCAAATGAAAACGCCGCTTTCGGTGATCGATCTGCATCTGCAGCATGTAGATGAACAGCTGAAGCATGGAGCAGCTCTATCGCTAGCTGAGCAGGCTCAGCTTTATCGCAGTATGCATGAGGAGGCAGACAAGCTTCATAACGGGCTTGAGCTTATGTTGAATTCAGCGAGACTGGAAAAGCTGGAGCTTGACCTGCATGTGAGGCCGGTTGAGCTCCATTCTGTCGTTCGCGATGTCGTTAACCGCTATAAAAAGCTGTTTATTCAGCATTCGATTTTTCCGAAGCTTACGGGAGAGGCGACGGCTGCAACCGATCATAAATGGTTCGCCTTCATCATAAACCAGCTGCTGTCAAATGCGATCAAATTCAGCAAGCTTAAGGAAGGTACGAAGAGTCTTTATATTACGATCAAGCAGCAGGGGGATGAAACAAGTGTAACCATCAAGGATGAAGGTATCGGAATTGACAGCTCGGATATTAAGCGTGTGTTTGATCCCTTCTTCACAGGCAAAAATGGAAGAATATCTGGAGAATCTACTGGAATGGGCTTGTATTTGGCTAAACAGGTGTGCTTGCGATTAGGGCATACGCTGACCGTCAGCTCCAAGGAGCAGGAAGGGGCGGCATTTACACTTACAATAAAGGAGTCAGGCATTCATCGCTTGCAGGAAAGGTGACAACATTGTAAGGTTCGCTGAAAGGTAGATCGATTTCTGTACATAACCGCGCTCGTTATAATAAAGTCATAATCGTAACAGTAAAGGAGATATTGCAATGAGCGTGTTAAAAACGACTGGGCTAGGCAAGGTTTATGGCTCCACGAAAAATGTACTTTATACCGCATTGAAGGATGTAGATATCGAGGTTGAAAAGGGAGAATTCGTAGGCGTCATGGGTCCTTCGGGAAGCGGGAAAACGACACTGCTTAATATATTAGCAACAATTGATAAGCCTTCGAGCGGCAAGCTGGAGATTAACGGGATTGATCCAACGGTGCTTAATGATCATAAGCTGGCACTGTTTCGCCGAAGAGAGCTTGGCTTTGTCTTTCAGGATTTCAACTTGCTGGATGCGCTTAGCGTAAAAGAAAATATTATATTGCCGCTTGTGATGGAAGGCATGAAGCCTAAAAAGATTGAGGAGCGTCTGAAGCCAATTGTTGAAATGCTGCAAATTGAGCAGCTGCTTAATAAGCGAACCTACGAAATTTCGGGCGGTCAAAAGCAGCGTACTGCAATTGCTCGTGCGATCATTCATGAGCCGTCCTTATTGCTTGCCGATGAGCTGACTGGGAATCTTGATTCCAAATCAGCAAAGGATGTTATGGATACGTTGAAAAAAATGAATGAAGAGCTTGGCGCAACGATATTGATGGTTACGCATGATCCGTTTTCCGCAAGCTATTGTCAGCGCATTATATTTATTAAGGACGGTCAGCCCTTTACGCAAATCAATCGTGGCTCAAGCAGACAAGTATTTTTTCAGCAAATTTTGGATGTACAGAGCATGCTAGGAGGGGATTTCGATGACCTTTCGTTCCCTCGCGCTTAAAAATGTAAAGACCAATTGGCGTTCTTACAGCGCCTTTTTCCTAAGCAGCTTGTTTTCCGTAGCGATCTTTTACATTTACTATGCGTTTCTAGTTCACCCTGATGTTGTAAATGGACAAATGCTGGCAGCTAAACAAGTGCGTACCGGGATGGAGTTTTGTCTGTATTTGATTGCAATATTCAGCTTTGTTTTCATTTTATATTCGAGCGGATCGTTTCTAAAGTCTCGTAAAAAGGAGTTTGGCTTGTTTTCCTTATTCGGCATGACTCGAGGTCAGCTTCGCAAGCTCGTCTTTATTGAAAATATGCTGATCGGGCTGCTATCAACGCTTACAGGTATTGCAGCAGGAATTTTATTCAGCAAGCTGTTTTTTATGGGGCTGGGCGCATTGCTTAAGCTGGAAAGTCAAATTCGCTTTGTCGTTCCGTATCGTGCTGTAGCCTTTACGATTGTTGTGTTTATTAGCATTTTTCTTGTTATCACGCTATATACGACGATTCGAATGGGCAAAGGTCAAATTATCGAGCTGCTGCAGGCGTATAAGAAACCGAAAGGCAAGCTTGTGTTTTCGAAGTGGAAGGCTGTCGTTGGTTTTATTAGCTTGCTTAGCGGTTATGGCTTGGCGGTCACGATGAACCCGATGAATTTTGTTATTGTAGCGCTGCCTATTCTAGCGCTTGTCGTGGGTGGCACGTATTTGCTCTATTCTCAGCTGAGCATCGTAGTATTGAATATGCTTAAGCGCAATAAAAAGCTGTTCTACAACAAAACGAATATGCTTATTATTGGTCAACTCGGTTATAAAATTAAGGATAATGCACGTATTCTGTTCACGATCACGATTTTGAGTGCAGTTGTCATGACGGCTATGGGAACGATCTACGTCTTGCAGACGGCAGGGAAGGAGCAAGTTTTATCGGAGTCTCCCTACTCGATTGCTTGGATCGAAACCGAAAATGAGGATATTCCGCAACTGGACAGAGCAATGCTTGACCAGCTTATCGATAAGCACTCGCTTAAGGTAAGCGAGGAGATGGAGCTGAACGGTATGAGGCTTGAGCATTATACATTCACCATCAATGAAATCAATTATTCGTTCAGCAATGGCACCTTTAATGCCATGATTGTTCCGCAATCTGAATTTAACGAGAAAAATAAGGTCGGCGAACCAATTCATGTTTCTGGTGAAGAAGCCGTCGTCTCAGAGAAGTATTTAACGAATATGCTGAAAAACACGGGGAAGATTAAAGGCGCGCTTGGCGATCAGGAAGTTGAGCTTGCAGTTAAGGAAATCCGTACGGATATGATTATCAATGGGTTCAATGTGTGGAACTATCTTACGGTAATCGTTTCGGACGAGTATTATGAGCAGCTGCTTGGCACAACTCAAGCGCTAACCTTTTCTATAAAAGGCATTGAGTTTTCGAATTGGGAGAAAAGCATGCCGATGCTTGAGGAACTAAGGGAGGCTGCTCCTGAAGCTGAGCTTCAACAGGTTCACTATTATCGCAATATCAGCTACGAGCAATTCAGGCAATCAACGTCGCTTATGATCTTTATCGGTTTATTCATCTGCTTGCTGTTTTTCATCGCAGCGGGCTCGCTCATTTACTTTAAGCTGTTTACAGAGCGAGATGAGGATGTAGCAATGTTTAAAGGCTTGAATCGTGTCGGGATGACCTATAAGGAAATGAGGAAAATCGTTGTGTCACAAGTTGCGATAATCTTTTTCCTCCCGTGTCTGGTTGGGATTGTGCATGCATTGTTCGCCATGCTTGCGCTCGATAGCCTGATGACCCAATCCTACTGGATGTACGCCTTGGTGGTGTTTGGCATCTATGTAATTATGCAAACCTTCTACTTTATCATTGCAAGCAACAGCTATATGCAGAGCATCGGCAAAGGCTCGAAAATAGCTTCATAACGTGCAATAGGGCTGTTTATGATCGTAATGGTCATAAACAGCCCTATTATGCTAAGTGATATAGAAGCGATACGGATGTTAGGACTTGCCACTATTTGAGGAGGAGATGTAATGAAAGTGGCCTATCAGAACGGGTAACCATGAAGCGGCATTAGCGATTGCGAACGCCGGAAACTTGATAAACATACACATCCCCTGCACGATACTCCGAATTGGTTGAGCATGAGTAGCATAAGCCATTCGTCAAGTCCACCAGTGAGAGACGGTAGCCATGCTTAGCTCCAGTATCAATGCCGATTCTACATTCATCCACATACAATGATCCGGGATTGGCGCCGAGCTTAAAGGTCGGGGTATGGCCGAATACGATACGATGGCCCGCCGTTCCGCCAACGTCAGAATCTAGCTTGGCTCGCAATGAGGATAGCGGATGTCGCGTGAACGACTCGCGAATTTCCGTTAATTCACGTAAAGGATGCAGGCTAAGCTGCAAGCCTGGTCTGACTCCTGCGTGCACAAACAGATATCCGTTTGCTTTATAGTATGAAGGAAGCTTTCGAATAAAGCGTAAATATCGCAGGCGATGAGCTGCGCTTCCGCGTCTCAGTGTTGCCAGTTTGAGTTCATGATTGCCTGGTAATGCGACGGCTCCCTTGTCTACAAGCTGATGCACAGTATCGACGAGACGCCAAGTGATCGGTTCCCCAGCTTCAATAAAGTCCCCCAAAATGACAAGCTGATCCTTGCTCGCGTCGTACTGAGCGGCTTCAAGCAGTGAAAGGAAGCCTTGTCGATGTCCGTGAATGTCTGATATGGCCAGCAGCCGTCGTGTTGAGCGTCTTGCTGATCCATGCTGCACTGCATTCACTACCTTCTTTTAATAAGTTGAAGTCCTACACTTAATATATACGCATAGAGCATGTCACGACTCAGGCATATGTCTAGTTTTCATTATATTAGCCTGTCTTTTTTATAGGCTGATCCATTGTGCTTCGACCACTTCGTTTGCCACAATGGCGCAACGTATGGTATGTTGAAGCATATGTCATAGATTGGAGTTATCAGAATGAAATCATTAGTTTTAGCGGAAAAGCCAAGCGTAGCCAAGGAAATTGCGCGCGTGCTCGGCTGTAATAACAAATCCAAAAGCTATATAGAAGGTCCGAAATATATCGTGACGTGGGCGCTTGGTCATCTCGTTGAGCTAGCCGAGCCAGAGGCATACGACAAAAAATATAAAACCTGGGAACTTGAGGACTTACCGCTGCTGCCTCAGCGCATGAACATTCGAGTTATGCGGGAAACCTCTCATCAATTTAAGGCAATTGCAGCGCTTAGCAAGCGTTCAGATATTAAGGATCTTATTATTGCAACCGATGCTGGACGAGAAGGTGAGCTGGTTGCCCGCTGGATCATGGAGCTGATTCATTGGAAGAAACCGTTCTATCGTCTATGGATTTCTTCTCAAACCGATCAGGCGATTCGGGAAGGCTTCAGCAAGCTTAAGCCAGGCAAGGATTACAATAACCTCTATCGTTCAGCAGTTTGTCGCGCGGAAGCGGACTGGCTGATCGGTCTAAATATGACACGCGCACTTACGTGCAAATATAATGCTCAGCTTGCTGCTGGCCGGGTTCAGACGCCAACGCTGGCTATTATGATGGAGCGGGAGCAGGAAATTAATCAGTTCCAAGGTAAGCCTTATTGGCAGCTTGCGGCACAGTTTGCCGGCTTCTCAGCGATGTGGAAGCAGCAGCCGTCACATGATGGTCGGATATGGGGCAAGGAGCAGGCAGAGCAGCTGCATGCCCGCCTGAACACTGTTAAATCGATGACAGTCAGCTCGCTTAAAGTAACTGAGAAGCAGGAGCTGCATCCGCTTGCGTATGATTTGACGGAGCTGCAGCGTGATGCGAATAAAAAGCTTGGTTTTTCAGCGAAAATGACATCCAACGTGCTGCAAAAGCTGTACGAGCAGCATAAGCTCGTTACGTATCCGCGAACGGATTCGCGCTATCTGACAAGTGACATGGCTTCTACGCTGAAGCTAAGACTGGAACGCATCGCGACTGGACCTTACCGCGAGCACGCAAAGGCGATTCTGCGCAAGCCGCTTGTTATAACGAAGCGCATTGTTGATGACAGTAAAGTGAGTGACCACCATGCGATTATACCGACGGAGGAGCACGTCCAGCTGAATGCGTTAACAAGTGACGAGCGCCGCTTGTATGATCTCATCGTGCGTCGCTTTATGGCGCTGCTTTGCGGACCGTATCGCTACGATGAAACGAGTGTCGAATTTGCTGCTGATGGACAGCACTTTTATGCAAAGGGCAGAGTGGAGAAGGAAAAAGGCTGGCGTGAGGTATATACGATCTCTCGTGATGCTGATGAGCAGGAGGAAGAAATCGCACTGCTTCCAACGCTTGCAAAAGGCGATAGTGTGCCAGTCAAGGGCATTCAGTTGAAATCAGGCATGACAACACCTCCGCCGCGCTACACCGAGGCTTCGCTGCTGTCAGTGATGGAAAAGCACGGACTGGGAACACCTGCTACGCGCGCTGATATTATTGAGAAGCTGCTGTCCACCGAGACGATTGAACGTCGTGGCAATTCGCTGCATCCAACCTTGAAGGGCAAGCAGTTGATTGAGCTGGTCGTAGAAGAACTGAAAAGTCCTCAGTTGACCGCTAAGTGGGAGCAGCAGCTGGAGGATATTGCTCGTGGCCGCGGAGACGCCAAGCAATTTATGGCGAATATTAGGCAACAGGCAGAACAATGGGTCGCGCAGGTGAAGCGCGAGAACAAAGAGTATAAGCCTCATAATATGACGAACTCCCGCTGTCCGGAATGCGGAGAACCGCTGCTTGAAGTTAAGGGCAAGCAAGGTAAACGTTACGTATGCGCTAGTCGAGAATGCAATTATAAACGAATGGCTGAACCGATCAAAATTAATAAGCGCTGCCCGCAATGTCATAAAAAAATGGAGCTGCACGAAGGGAAAGCTGGCAAATACGCGCAATGTCGACCATGCAATGTCATTGAAAAGCTGGAGGACAAAGGAAATGCAAAGGTGAACCGCAGGGAAACGGCGAAGCTGCTTAAGCAATACAGCAAGGACGAAAGCGGAATTGGAAACAGTCTTGCTGATAAGCTGAAGGCGGCGTTGGAACAGAAAGATTAGCTGCACCTGCAACACATTATAGACCAGACTTGTAATCCGTTAGCTCGGAGAACAAGCCTGGTTTTTTGTTTTTCTATTAATCTCAAAAACTAGTAGACGATCGCACAAGAATTATAGCTGAGAAAAGCATAGACTAATAGTGTAAAAACAAGAATGATAGAAATGAAAGGAGTGGCTTATATGTCTTCGCATACAGGTCGCAAAATCGCAAGCAAGACCGTTAAGCAAGCTGCATTGCTATCTCATCCTGAAATTTCTTCTCATATTCCTCCCAGTAAAAGCTTTGGCTACGAAAATCTAAAGCAAATGCTGGGTACACATCATAAGGTATTTGTTAAGCCCATTGTAGGTACAGGCGGATTTGGTGTCATTCAGGTTAAAAAGCAGGCAAATGGATATGCCTTTCAGATCCGCAGCAGCGTATACCAGTATCAAAGCTTTGATGCGATGTTTCAACAGTTGAAAAAGAAAATGAGAAATCGTTCACATATGATTCAAAAGGGCATTGATCTGCTTACGATTGATGGTTGCCCGGTTGACTATCGTGTGAAATATGTATACGAGTACGGGAGATGGCGCTATCGTGCAATCGTTGGACGCAAGGCGAAGCGTGGACTCGCAGTTACGAACTTGACCCAGGGAGGAAAGCTGATGAAGGGAGCAGCGGCTATCGCTGCTACGCTTGGGAGTACTGCCGTTCAAAGCAAGAAAGCGGAGATGAGACGTTTGACAGAGCGTTGTACTGCCATATTGACAAGAAAATACCCGGGACTTACGCATCTAGGCTACGACTATGGTATTGATAAAAATGGCAAAATATGGTTATTTGAAGTCAATACAAATCCCCATTAGCAAATAGGAAAATAGTCTTATAGGGTGATAGTCTATATTAATAGAAAAATAGTTTCTATTAATTATTTTTATAGGACTGCTGGATTAACAGGCTGTGGATAACTGTATCCACATTATACCGTTAGAAATTCGTGGAAAAATGACGAATATACACAGTGTTTACACAGAATATCCACAAAGCTTTGTTGATAATGGCAACTCTTGTCGGATAATCAATTAGATGCTAGTATTGGAGTAATCCAATAATTAGGAGGTGGTTGTAGTGCGAACGCTAAATGATGAGCAAATGAAAGAGCTATATGTAGAAGCAGTAACTAAAAATATTGATAGTGATTTTATTCAGCTGATCGTTATAGAGCTACAACGACGAGGGCTCGCTACTGTCTTGCCTAAATCCAAATTGACGGAGCACCAATATACAGCATAACACAAAACGTACCCTATTGGCAGCAACTTTAATTACTGGTATTGGTAAGGTTAGAATGTCGATATAGATAAAATCTCATGTGGGGCTATTCTGCGCGATTGCAGAATAGCCTTCTTCTTTTTTTATAAGTCAATAATTCGAGTGAGTTGTCCGTCCTGCTAACAAAAGCTTGCAGGGCGGAACTGTAACCTTTTGTAAAAATTGAACGTCTAAAACAATGATACGTCTTTGCAAGCAAAAGGGGGTTCGACTATCAAAAAGCTAATGATTTGCTGTTTGCTGATTGGGATGATTGGGTTGACGGCTTGCACTTTTACAGGAGAAAAGCAGCGAAACGAGCAGCTTCATCAAGCGATAAAGAAGCTGGAAGAGAATGAGTTTGATCTACTATATATGAAGAAAAGCTATGAGGAGTATGAAAAGGTGGTAAGTGAACTTGTCGCTGATTCCTATATAGAGAAGCTAAAGGACCAGATTGTGTTTGGTTACGATGAACAGAGTTATACAAGATCGGATATGAAGCTGATGACTCAGCCTGAGTGGCATGAGCATCAAAAGCGGATGATGGAAATTATGGAGGGTCTGGGAATGGATAAGCTTGAAACAAGTATCCGAATTTCGCTTCCTTATGAGACAGATGATAAAAATAAGCTTTACTTGTATACATCCTCTTTATTCCGATTGAAGGGTGAGGAGTTTACGTATATGACGAAAAGATATGAGATGCAATTGAGCGAAAATCGCTGGCTTGTGACGGATGTCGAAACGGATAAAGTGACATTTGGGGATGTATCGGAAGAGCAGCGTGAACAGGATAAAGCGAAGCTTGATTTTCAACTGCATGGGGAGCAGCCTGTTCAATATCACGAAGAGGTGATTGTGATCAAGGTGTCTTAGGCTAATGATCAGATGGCAAACCTATAAGGTGAGCATGAAGAAAAAACATCCGAGCTGCTTAGCTCGGATGTTTTAATCCTTACGATCCGTTTTCCCAATTAGAGCTTCATGTTGCTGCTGTGGCCTGGAGAAAGCTTAGCGGTTGGATCAACATATACTTTTGCATTATTGATCGCAGTTGGCGCTTCACCGAAACCTACTGCAATCAGCTTTAATTTACCAGGATATGTTGTAATGTCGCCTGCAGCGAAAATACCTGGAATGTTGGTTTCCATGCGCGTATCGACAACGATGGAACCGCCCTGGATCTCAATTCCCCATTCTGCAATCGGACCAAGCGACGATACGAAACCAAAATTAACGATTACCGCATCGACATCAATAACCTGCTCTTCTTTAGTTTTAACATGGGATAGTGTTACACTTGTAATGGCATCTTCCCCGTGCAACGCTGTAATTTCAGTTGGTGTAATAATATTAACGGATGAGTTCATTAGCTGCTCTACGCTATGCTCATGTGCTCTGAATTTGTCACGGCGATGGACAAGGGTTACGCTTTTCGCAATCGGCTCAAGCATAAGCGCCCAGTCAACAGCAGAGTCGCCGCCGCCGCTTAGCAATACCCGCTGATCTTTGAAGCGGTTTAGATCGCCAACGAAGTAGTGAAGATTGGCTTTTTCGAATTTGTCAGCTTCAGGAAGCTCCAGACGTCTTGGCGAGAATGCACCAACGCCTGCTGTAATGATAATGGATTTGGCAAGGTGAGTGTTTTTATCGGTTGTTACCTCAAACAAGCGCTCATCGAGCTTCTTCACATTAATGACTTTTTCCTCCAAGCAAATCTCTTGCTCGAATAAAGACATTTGTTCTTTCAAACGGTCTACTACTTCTTGAGCAGTAACCTTAGGGAAGCCGGCAATATCATAAATATATTTTTCTGGATATAGTGCAGCTAGCTGACCACCAAGCTGAGGCATGCTTTCAATAATTTTAACAGAAGCGTGGCGCATTCCGCCGTAAAAGGCAGCAAACATACCAGCTGGACCGCCGCCGATAATAAGTATATCTACCGCTTCTGAAGAGTTTACGGTATTCGTCATGATTTACCTCCAACATTCTATTTATATATACCTTATTTATTATAGACAATAATTTGGCAGAAAGGAATGTGTGTTTTTCAAATTCACGTTCAATAAATTGTGCAGGATGCTAAATATTTTCGTACAAAATAACCTTGAAAATGTTCCTGATTATCTGTATCATTTCTGATGTATAAATGAAAAGCTGCAAAAAGTCTCCTGATAGCGTGTGTTCCAAAAACGTTTTTCATACACTGGAGTTATGCTTAGTTCCGATATAAACATCAATAACACAACGTTGGTGCTTGTGTTATTTTTTTATATAAGGAACGCAAAATATCCCGATGGGTGTTATTACATTAATATAGAAATAGAGAGAAACTTTATACCGTATGATGGGGTCCAAATACACAGAATAGATAAATGAATGGATGGGATTCTACGATGAGCAACATACCGAAAATTGTAATTCTCGGTGCAGGCTATGGAGGAATTTTAACCGCACTTCGATTACAAAAAGAGCTTAATTACAACGAAGCGGATGTCACTTTAGTCAACAAGCATGATTATCATTACTTTACAACGCATTTGCATATGCCGGCAGCTGGTACAGATAAGCCGGAAAATGCGCGTGTTAACATTTCTAAGCTGATCGATGAATTTAAAATTGACTTTGTAAAATCGACAGTTGTGCAAATTCGTCCACAAGATAAAAAAATTATTCTTGAGGACGGAACGCTTTCCTATGACTATCTTGTCATTAGTCTGGGAGGAGAGCCAGAAACGTTTGGCATTCCTGGATTGGCTGACAATTCTATGAACATTCGCAGCATCAATTCAGTTCGACTTATTCGTGAGCATATTGAATATCAATTCGCTCGCTATAAGCGTGAGCCACATCGTCTTGATTATTTAACGTTTATTGTCGGTGGAGCAGGCTTTACAGGCATCGAATTTGTTGGAGAGCTGTCTGATCGCATTCCTGAGCTGTGCAAGTTCTACGATGTTGATCCGGCTCTTGTGAAAATTTACAATATAGAAGCTGCGCCTACCGCGCTGCCGGGCTTTGATCCGGAGCTAGTCGAATATGCAATGAACATATTGACGAACAAGGGTGTAACCTTCCGTCTTGGTACTCCGATTAAGGAGTGCACGTCTGAAGGCGTCGTAATCGGAGAGGGCGAAGAAATCAAATCTGCAACAGTTATCTGGACTGGCGGCATTCGTGGAAATCGTCTTATTGAGGAAGCTGGCTTCGAAACGATGAGAGGCAGAGTGAAGGTAGATGAATACTTGCGCTGCCAGGAATCCGAAAATATTTACGTGCTTGGGGACAACTCCTTGGTGTTTAACGAAGAAGGTCGTCCATATCCGCCAACCGCGCAAATCGCCATGCAGCAGGGTGTAACGTGCGCGCACAATCTCGTTGCATCTATTCGAAATCAAAGCTTGAACAAATTCGAGTTCAGCAACAAGGGAACGGTAGCGTCGCTTGGCAAGGGTGAAGCGATTGGTCTTGCCTTCGGCAAAAAATACACAGGTCGCAAAGCTGCTTGGCTGAAAAAGCTTATCGATATACGTTATTTGTTTATTATCGGTGGAATCCCACTCGTGTTGAAAAAGGGTAAATTTTTATAATGAGACATTGCAGCGTACAGGTTAGAGGGTTGTTAACACGCGACGAGCTTGATCGATACAATGCTATGATGGAGGTCGGCTCTTATCTGGAGTCACAAATGCGGCACGATCTGTCAGCGATTGTCCAAAAGGAGATCGACCTGCTCATTATGCCAGCCATTGAGCGTCTAAAAGAGAAAAGTCGTGCGCGTGATGCAGCAACAGCGGAGTACTTGGAGCAAAAGCGCAGAGCAGAGATGGAAGCTCAGCTTGCGGCATTGGCAGCAGAAGAGGACGAAGACTAATCGAATACGGTTATGGAAAGGGGATAGGCATACGCTCTACTAAGCGAGTGCCTATCCCCTTTTTATTGCTTTGCAGCTGCATATGAGCCTACGCCAAAGCAAACGTATTCGTATCTGAAGCAAAATGTTTTAGCAAGCTAAGCTTTTTATAAGCTTAGCTGACTAGCTAGGGTTGCTACACGCTCAGCAGCTTCGTCCATTTTTGCTCATCAAGCTGGTTGCCGACATAGAAATCGCCAAACTCGCCGTAACGCGCGCTTACTTCATCAAAGCGCATCTCATAGACAAGCTTCTTGAATTGCAGCGCATCATCTGCGAACAGCGTTACGCCCCACTCCCAGTTGTCAAAGCCAACTGAACCTGTAATGATTTGTTTCACTTTTCCTGCGTAAGTACGACCGATCATGCCGTGGCTGCGCATCATTGCCTTGCGCTCGTCCATGCTAAGCATGTACCAGTTGTCATTGCCGCTGCGGCGTTTGTTCATCGGATAGAAGCAAACATGCTTCGCATTTGGCAGAGTAGGCTTCAATCTTGCGACAACCTCAGGGTTTTGCATTGGATCTCCGCCGCTGCCTGCCAAGTAATTGCTTAGCTCTACGACGCTGACATAGCTGTATACACTATATGTATAAGAAGCAAAGCTTGTTTTATTGAACGCTACCTCAAGCTCATTAAGCTCCTCGAGCGTCTCGCGCAGGTGCATGAACATCAAGTCAGCCTTCTGTCCAACGATTGAAAATACGACAGTGCTGCCCGTGCGCGCCTCGCTAATTGCTCCCCATTCCTTCAAAAATTGTTGAAGCTCATCCGTTGCCTTCTGGCGTTCAGCCTCATCAGCAAGCCTCCAAGCCGTCCAATCAATCATGCGAAAATCATGCAAGGCATACCAGCCTTCCAGTGTTTGTGCAGCTTCACTCATTCTTATAAACTCCTTTCGGTTATTACATGTCTACATTGTAGCCTAATGAAAAGTACGTAGCAAATGTCGGGATTGTGACAAAATGGTTGGAGATTGACTTTAACTTAGGGATTCATTACACTGAAAAAAGCTAGTTTACATATGTGGAAATTGTAGATAGGGAGGCTGCAGGACGTGCTACAAATTATTTTTGCGACGATGCTGTTTATGGTCATTACCTTCGGTATCGGCTTTATCGTAAATATGCTTATAAAAACAACTTGGTTCCCGACATACTTCTTTATCGTATTAATTGTCGTTTTAGCGTTTTGGGCTCCTTGGAGCGGCGATGAAGAGAAGCTAGTTGATGTCATAACCAATTATACGTTTATTGACTTTATTCCCGTAATCGGAGCAATCGCAGGTGCTATCATTAGCGGATATGCAATTCGTGCTTTGCGCAGAGGCGGTTACAAAATGTTCTAGCAATCCATCATTGCAACTTGATAGATTGCTGATGTACAATAAGCTTCTCATCTTATATGCGCAGAAAAGAACTTCAGCTTATGAGGTTCTTTTTTTACGTTAACCTGCCAGTATTTCAATCATACGAACTTAAGTAGATTTATGTTAAAATAAAAGGAAGATTGTCAAAGGATGGAGTAGATGCAATGCGGATTCAACATTTATTCGAATATACAGAGCATCATCGGTTTTATTGTATCCGTGATTTTTCATTAAGTACGGTAGATTACCGCATGCTGGCATTCATTTACAAGCCGCTTGTGGGCGCATTTGCCATATCGCTGTATGAACAGCTCTGTATGATGGTGCCCGAAGGCAAGACAGGGTATTCTCCGATTGAGCCGCATCGAAGGCTGTTGCTTGCTCTGGGCCTGGCCTTGAATGAGCAGAGCCGAAGCTATTTGCTGGAACAGCTGTCGCGTTTGGAAGCGATCGGTCTTCTGCAAAGCGCTCGCTACATTCATCAAGAGGACGGAGATTATATGTATGAATATGAGCTCGCCAGTCCGCTGCCGCCGAATGAATTTTTTCAAAATATACATTTTACAATGCTGCTTAGAGACAAGCTGGGCAAGTACGCCGTTATCGACATCCGCGAGCAGCTGCATGCGCCGCTGCCAGAAGAGATAAGTGAAATATCGAGTGAAAAAGAAAACCTGTCGGTTCCGTTTTACGAGATATTCAAGCTGAATGCGTCAATTGTTGATGATGAGCTTGAGCAAGCACTGCAGGAGGTAGCGCCTGCAAGAGCGAAGCCCGCTCCCGTCCTGCCTACTGCTTCCGCAGGCTATACGTACAGTGAAATCATTATGCGTTTTCCGCGTCAATCGGGCAACCGCTATTACGTAGAGCAGCTGCGGACGAAAGCGGAGCAGCTTGCTCAGATCAACTATGTAGCCTATAAATATAGCTTGTCGCTTACCCAGGTATCCAGACTGCTTGATGAGGATGGCGTATTTGACGTAAGCGGAGAGCTAGATGTAGATGAGCTGCAGCGCATCGCCGTACAGCTGTTTCGCCAGGATAAAAAGCATGAGGAAGATCGTGCTCGCGTGCTGGCACGCTCGGAAAAGGCGCACCATACTGATGCTGAGGAGCAGCAGCAAGTTGAACTTGACGAGCCTGAGTTTGATGTCGATGAGCAGTATTACTTGCCAGTGCCTAAGCTGCTGGCCGGCTACTGTGATATTCAGCAATACAACGCGTTGATGCGTAATGAGCCGCATATCCAGTTTCTTAAGCGATATTTTCCAGGACAAGTGCCAGATTGGATTCTGAATGTTTTTGAACGAATCGATTTGCAGTACAAGCTGGCTCCTCCTGTTATTAATGTACTTATCCATTACGGAATAGGAATGAATGAAACGGGACGTGTTACAAAGGCTTATTTGGATGCGATCGCGACCAATATGCTGATGAAGGGCATTGACAGCTACGAAAAGGCTGTACAATATGTGCGGGCTCAGGAGCAGCTTGAGCATGCCATAGAGCGTCGACGTGATGATGCAAGCACATCAACTGCTGGGGCGACACAAGGCGGCAAAAATCGAGGCTACGCGCCTCGCAGCAATAACAATAATCGTCAGCGTGGCGGCTATCGACAAAAGCCTGTCATACCGATTATTAATAATGAGCAGGTCGCTGCTGCTCAAATTTCAGCTGAGGAGCTGGAGGAGCTGCGACAGCTTGCCAGAAAATTTGATCAGCAATCGTAAAGTGAAAAAAAGAGGTGATATGGGATGGAATCGTTAGGAGATATACTGAAGGCATGGCCAAGCGGTGCTCAATTTTTGCGAATGGCTGAGCAGAAGCAGGCTGAGCTGCTGGAAGATCCCCTTGTTATCGCATTGCGTGAAAAGCATCCAGCCCTCACTGATGAGATGATAAAGGTTAGCTTGAACAAGCTGCACCAATATGTAACCGAGTATCGCAGCTGCAGCAGCTGTCCTGGACTTGAGCAATGTCCGAATGATTTTGCGGGACATTATACGCTGCTGCACGTGGAAGAGCTGAACGGTCAGGCGCAGCTGATTGACAAAAAGGTATCGTGCAAAAAGCTGCGTGCCAAGCAGCATGAAAGTCAGCTGCGCAGCCGTATTCGAAGCTTCTTTATCGATGATAAAGTGCTGAAGCGTCAATATTCTGCCGATGAGATTATTGGCAATGATCTGGAGCGGGCGAAAACAGTTGGTGAGCTATTGAAATATATTGACCGAACGAAAGCGGAAGGCTTGTCTACCAAAGGCTTGTATTTGGCAGGTGATTTTGGAGTAGGCAAAACGTATTTGATGTGTTTTGCGCTTCAGGAGCTGGCGAAGTCGGGCTATTCGGGCGTTATTGTCTATATGCCTGATTTTGTTGAGGATTTGAAGGTGCTGATGCATGAGCCAGCCAAGCTGAAGGAAACGGTCGACTTGATGAAGGAGACGGATCTGCTTGTTTTCGATGATATCGGTGCTGAAAATCTCAATCCCTGGGTGCGTGATCACGTGCTAGGCGCAATCTTAAACTATCGAATGGATCGCAAGCCAACGTTCTATACATCAAATTATCGCTTGGTTGATCTGGAGAGCCATTTCAGCTTTACCAACAAGGACGGCGAGGAGCATCATAAAGGCAGACGATTAATGAATCGGGTTGCACCGTATGTGGATGAGCTTGTCGTAGCTGGCAAAAACAAACGAGGTCAGTTTTAGCGAGATCATTGCTCGTTATCGGTAGCTGCAATTAATTGCAATGATAAATGATGGATTCCTTTTTATTAAAATTCTGGACTTTAGTCTAGGCACTTTCTATTCCTCGAGCAGGGTGCTGCTCTTTTCGTGCTGTGGTACACTCTTGTTATCAGTACATAAAAGAGATAGTGACAGCAAACTATGGAATCGAAAGGAAGTAATGTATGGTAAGAAAGGCTATTATAGGTCCCGTATTACTGCTTTTAGGTGCGTATTTTTTATTGAATCCGGTTGGTGAATTCAGTACGGGCTATGTATTCGCTCATTTTTGGCCCTCCTTGTTCGTCATCCCATTGGGCTTGTTTTTCCACTGGATGTATTTCTCCATGCTTGGAGGTAAGGGGGAAGGCCTGCTTATTCCAGGCGGTGTGCTGCTAGTTACTGGAGTCGTGTGTCAGGTTGCGATGCTGATGGATAATTGGGATAGCATGTGGCCAGGGTTTATCCTTGCACCAGCAGCAGGATTGTTTGAGTTCTACTGGTTTGGTGGTCGCAACAAATGGCTTTTGATCCCGATTTGCATTCTTACGGTACTGTCCGTGCTGTTTTTTGCAATCTTTTCACTGGGGAGTCTACTGAATGAAAAGCTGTTTGGTCAGCCGATCTTTGCGATCCTGCTTGTGCTTGTCGGTATCACGCTTATGATTAGCAGAAAAAAGCCCGTTTAAAGCTCAGGTTAAAGGCAGTGTACAGCTAAAATTAATAGTAAGGTAGTTTTTGGAAAAGTTCAATTTGAACAGAAATGTAATAATGGCGGCATGGAGCTTAAGCTCTGTGCCGTATTTTTATTGCAGGTTGTATTACTGTAAATTACAAATATAACGAAAACTTATAACTTACATAAAAAAATAGGTTGACAAAAGATGGGAAGCATTGATAATATCACAGACATAACCAACTAAAACGATAGGAATAATTAGTGACCGGACCACCGGAATGAACATTGCCTATCCCAATTATTGAGGGGGATATGTTCTATGAAAAATTGGTCTTTTCGTCGCATTTTTGTTTTATTAACTTCGATCACTATGATAAGCGTGTTGGCGGCATGCGGTGGAGGAGAATCGAATACCGGTGGCAACACAGCTAATACAGGAAGCAATAGCAGTGAAAGTCAGGGCAACAGCAATACTGAAAAAGCCAAGGACCCTGTTAAGCTGCTCAACGTATCCTATGATCCAACACGCGAGCTCTACGTCGAGTTTAATGATGCATTTGCAAAGTATTGGAAGGAAACTGAAAATCAAGAGGTCACAATTGAGCAGTCGCATGGTGGCTCAGGCAAGCAAGGCCGTGCTGTAATTGATGGCTTGGAAGCTGACGTTGTAACACTGGCATTGGGCTATGATATTGATGCAATTGTTGATGCAGGTTTTATTGAAGAGGATTGGCAATCGCAATATGAGCTTAACAGCTCACCATACACGTCAACAATTGTTTTCCTTGTGCGCAAGGGCAATCCAAAGAGCATCTTAGACTGGGATGATCTGATCAAGGATGGCGTTGAAGTCATTACACCTAATCCCAAAACATCTGGTGGTGCTCGCTGGAACTATCTTGCTGCATGGGGATATGCCCTTAAGCAAAACAACAACGATGAAGAGGCAGCTAAGCAGTATATAGCGGAGCTATTCAAGCATGTTCCCGTTCTGGATACTGGAGCGCGCGGATCAACGACTACGTTCGTAGAGCGCGGAATTGGTGATGTGCTGCTTGCATGGGAGAATGAGGCATATTTGTCCATCAATGAGCTAGGCCCGGACAAATTTGACATCGTATATCCTTCACTAAGTATTTTGGCAGAGCCTCCTGTTGCGATAGTAGATAAAGTCGTTGACAAGCGCGGCACAAGAGAAGTAGCAGAGGCTTATCTGCAATATTTGTATACCGATGAAGGTCAAACCATTGCCGGCAAGCACTATTATCGACCTACTAACCCGGTAATCGCGGAGCAGTACAAAGAGCAGTTCCCGGAAATTGAACTGCTCACTATTGATAACGACTTCGGGGGATGGAAGGAAGCGCAGGAAAAGCATTTTGCAGATGATGGGATCTTTGATCAAATTTACACGCCTGGTAGCTAAGTAAAGCTTACGTGTGAAAAGGAGCTAAACCGCCATGTCCAAAAGATCCATTATACCAGGCTTCAGACTTAGCTTGGGGCTGTCCATGTTTTATCTTAGCATCCTTGTTTTTATTCCGCTTTCCGTTGTTTTTATCAAATCATTTGAATTAAGTGCAGTGGAATTTTGGCAGACCGTTACTAATCCGCGTGTTCTCGCATCTTACCGTGTCAGCTTTATGACGGCGCTAGGTGCAGCTTTGATCAATACAGTATTCGGACTTATTGTTGCATGGGTGCTTGTACGATATCAGTTCCCCGGGAAGAAGCTGATTGATGCGCTTGTTGATATTCCGTTTGCGCTCCCAACTGCAGTAGCGGGCATTGCATTGACTGCACTGTATGCGAAAAATGGCTGGATTGGCTCCTTTCTCGAGCCGCTCGGTATTAAGGTAGCCTATTCTCCACTTGGAATCGTCATTGCCTTAACGTTTATCGGCATTCCATTTGTCGTACGAACGGTCCAGCCTGTCATTGAGGATATGGAGAAGGAAATGGAGGAAGCAGCGGTCATGCTTGGCGCATACCGCTTGCGAACCTTTTTCCAGGTGATTTTGCCTACGCTATATCCAGCGCTGCTGACAGGCTTTACGTTAGCATTTGCACGTGGCATCGGTGAATATGGCTCTGTTGTATTTATAAGCGGCAATATGCCGCTAGTTACTGAAATATCGCCGCTGCTCATTATGACTAAACTTGAGCAGTACGATTATGCGGGTGCTACAGCGATCGCTGCAGTTATGCTGATTGTCTCGTTCCTGCTGCTGCTGCTCATTAATTTGCTGCAGTGGAGAATGAACCGCCGCATGACGGCGAATTCGTAGAGGAGGGATTGTATGGCTGGAGTCGTTCGCTATCATAGCTCCTCACGCGTTGAAACCCGAGAGAAGCATATTAACGAAGCCCCTCTGGTGCGCTGGGTGTTGATTGCCGTTTCAATGTTATTTATTGCACTTATGATCATGATGCCGTTGGTCGTTGTCATGGTGGAAGCTATGAAAAAAGGAGTCAGCGTATACTTTGCCGCCATCGTGCATGAGGATGCGCTTGCAGCACTCAGGCTGACGCTTATTACCGCACTTATCGTTGTACCGCTTAACACGGTGTTTGGCGTGCTCGTTGCATGGGCGATATCCAAGTTCAAGTTTCGTGGCAAGCAGGTGCTTATGACGTTGATTGATTTGCCATTTGCTGTATCACCAGTTATCGCTGGTTTAGTTTTTGTTCTGATGTTTGGCGCGCAGGGCTACTTGGGACCGTGGCTTTCCGACAACGATATTAAAATTATATTTGCAGTTCCAGGCATTATCATTGCGACCTTGTTTATTACTGTACCATTTGTGGCAAGGGAAATTATTCCGCTCATGCAGCAGCAAGGCATTACAGAAGAGGAAGCCGCAGTCAGTTTGGGGGCCAAAGGGTTCCAGGTGTTCTGGCATGTGACGCTGCCGAATATTAAGTGGGGCCTGCTGTATGGAATTATTTTGTGTAACGCAAGGGCGATGGGAGAATTCGGAGCGGTGTCAGTTGTATCAGGGCATATTCGTGGACGTACGAATACATTGCCGCTTCATGTTGAGATCTTGTACAACGAGTATCAGTTTTCAGCAGCCTTTGCGATTGCTTCACTGCTTATGCTGCTTGCCATTGTTACGCTTATTGTTAAGGCGATTGTAGAGTGGAAGGAGCAGCTTAGCTTAAAGCGCGAGGAGCTGTACGAAACGTAGAATGAGGAGGAATTGATGATGACAAAAGAGACAGACGCAATCTGGCAGCAGCGAATCGCCGAGCAGCTTGACGGCCTGCAATACGGTCAAGTAATTGTTACGGTGCACGATGGTCAAATTGTACAAATTGACCGTACAGAGCGCACCCGCTACCCATTAACCTCCACTAAGGATGTCGCTGCTGCTGGCAAGCCGGTTAAGCAATCGAAACTGGCTTCAGGCTAGATCGATAGGTTGAGTATGTTCATTCACAGCTTATCTGGATTGTTTATCTGGAAGCAATATGAAAAAGCCCGCATCATCATGAGATGATGCGGGCTTTCATGTTGATGCAGCTGCAATTAAATCATTGCCTTAACAATGACAGCAGCAGCGAACACAACGGTCATAAAGCCAAGCATAACAGCGAAGCCAACAATAACGTCTTTTAGATCGTCACGTGGTTCTTCGTTGATATGTTGACGTGGATCGCGCACATTTTCCATCTTGCAGTCCTCCTTGCAGACCAATTGCTTTTCCTAGTATACCCAATCATTCACTGTATTGTAAAGGTCGTTGTCAATTCCAGATAAAAAGCCTGATTGAAGTAAAATATGCTACAATAATAAAGGCATTATTCATGCAATTGATGACAAGGGGGAAGTAATTTGTCTGCATTTCAACATAAAGATCAAGACGCTGCTGTTAAAGAGCATATCCGCAACAAGCTAGCTCTTCTTCCTGACCGACCAGGCTGCTACCTGATGAAAAATAAAGAAGGTGCCATCATCTATGTCGGCAAAGCCAAAGTTCTTAAAAATCGTGTTCGTTCCTACTTTACTGGCAGTCATAACGCAAAAACGCAAAAGCTTGTCAGTGAGATTGTTGATTTTGAATTTATTATTACCGACAGCAATATGGAAGCACTTATTCTTGAATGTAATCTGATTAAGCTCCACAATCCAAGATATAACGTATTGTTAAAGGATGACAAAACCTTTCCATATATAAAAATTACGAATGAAAAGCATCCGAAGCTTGAGATTACAAGGCGTGTTATGAAGGACAAGGGCAAATATTTTGGGCCTTATCCAAATGCTTATGCGGCACAGCAGACGAAAAAGCTGTTGGATCGGCTCTATCCGCTGCGCAAATGCGGCAAGCTGCCAGATAAAGTGTGCTTGTACTATCATATTGGCCAATGCGTCGCGCCATGCGAGTTTCCTGTTGAGCAGGAGCAATACGAGCAGATGATTCAGGAGATCACGCGCTTTCTAAATGGCGGTGAGGACTCTGTAAGGCAGGAGCTGCAGCGCAAAATGGAGGAAGCAGCTGAAAAGCTGGAGTTCGAGAAAGCAACGGAATATCGTGATCAGATCGTTGCAATTGATACTATTATGCAAAAGCAAAAAATTACGCTTAATGATGCACTTGACCGTGATGTATTTGGTTATGCAGTCGACAAGGGCTGGATGAGCGTGCAAATTCTTTATATGCGAAAAGGTAAGCTGATTGAACGCCACGGTACAGCCTTCCCGTATTACGGCGAGGAATATGATGATTTTATTAGCTTTGTTACGCAATACTATAGTGACAATCCAGCACTGCCTCGTCAAATTTTGCTGCCAATCCCGAAGGAAGGCAGCAGCATGACAACGGAGGAGATTACATCATCGCTGCATGAATGGCTGAAAGTGAAAATCGTCATTCCACAGCGCGGTCAAAAAAGCGAAATTGTTGCAATGGCGATGCAAAACGCACAAAATGTACTTGATGAGAAATTTAAGCTCATTGAACGCAACCAGGAGCGCAGCGTTATTGCGGCACAAAACTTGGGAGATGCGCTTGGCATTGAACATCTGCACCGGATTGAAGCCTTTGATAACTCGAATATCCAGGGAAGCAACCCCGTATCGGCAATGGTTGTATTTACCGATGGCAAGCCTGATCGCAAGGAATATCGCAAGTTTAAGGTGAAAGGCATTGAGGGGCCGGATGATTATGGAACTATGCGAGAGGTCATACGCAGGCGTTATGAACGCGTACTGAAGGAAGGAAGCCAGCTACCAGATTTAATTATCGTGGACGGCGGCAAAGGGCAAATTTCTGCGGCAATGGAAATTTTGCAGGATGAGCTGAATCTATTCATCCCTGTTTGCGGGCTTGTAAAGGATGAGAAGCATCGCACGGCAGAGCTGATGGGCGGCGATCCGCCGGGGATTGTTCCGTTAAAGCGCGACAGCCAGGAATTTTATTTGCTGCAGCGCATTCAAGATGAGGTGCATCGCTTTGCGATTACGTTCCATCGTCAGCAGCGTGCCAAGTCGATGGTTGAATCGAAGCTGGACAGCATACCTGGTGTTGGCGAGAAGCGTCGTAATCAGCTGCTCAAGCATTTTGGTTCATTGAAAAAAATAAAAGAGGCTAAAGTCGAAGACTTTAAGCCTCTCTCGATTGGTGATAAGCTGGCAAGTACTATTCTTGCGGCGTTACAGGAGGATACGCAGGAGCATTAGGCTCTTGTGTATCCTTTCTTTTTTCATGCAGCCAGCGAATGACAAACGCAATGATGACTGGCAGTACAAGGAAGAAAGAAGCGGATACCATATCTGTTGTTGTGCCGCTTACGTACATCGAAATGCTTATTAGTATCGTATTGAATACGGCATGCATAAACATCGCAGCGATAAAGCCAAAGCGCATCATTACCCAAGTAAACATGTAACCGATAATAATTAGCTCAATGATTCGTGTTGAAGCTGGGTACAACGGGTACAGCGTATGTCCTGCCGCCCAAGCTAGTGTTGGAATGAATGCAGCGAGCCAAGTGTTTTTGAACCAGCGGCGGAAGATTCCCACCCCGAACAAGCGGAATACAACTTCCTCCGAAATCGCAGCAAACCACGCAATGAGCGGGAATAGCCAAGAATACTCAAAATTAAGCAGCGATTGCGATGTATCGTTGGCAGACCACGTACCAAGCAGCTGAGTAAGCAGCAGGAAGATAACACTTTGAACGCCTAGTGCGATAATCGCCATCAAGTATCCGATTTTCATTGAATCCCATACATGCTTTCCGTAGTGAGCTTCTTTAAAACGCGGCCATAGCTGGAAGCCTTGAGCACGCCATAGTCCATCTCCAGCAACAAAGGAGAAGTAATACGCAACAGCACCGAGTAAAATCGTAATGGCCGTTATAACGATCGTAAAGATCAGGAAGAACCCGGAGTCAGAAAGCATCTGTCCTTCAAGTCCAAGCTGTGATCTAATCAAGCCAAGATTAACAATAACGGCTATAACGGTTGCAATAACGGTCATCCATGAACCGTACTTAAAGGAGGTATGTCTGCGATAAAGAATGGCATAAATAATAGCCAGAATGCCTAATACAAACGATATGACGGTGTATACTCCGAATGTCCATAGGTTGGCATAGAAGTCTTGCTTTTTTATCATATCGGTGTAATCCGCTGGCAGCATGAACTCAGTTACCATGCGATTTACAATGATTTTGCCATTGTAGTCGATGACGCTGGCGTCGATTTGCATTACAGCATCCTTGATTACCAGCTCGTCGTTAGAAACGTAGTAACCGATTGAGCGTCGATTCTCGCTGCCAAACAAGTCAATTTGCTCCAACTGCTCATAAGTATCGATATGTGTTTTTTCATTAAGAGGAAACGCTCGCTGTTCAAGATGTGCCTGTATAGCTAGATGCGCAATCTCCTCTGATACTTCTGCTTGTTGAGCAAATGTAAAATTCCACCCAACTATTTCACCTGTATATAGGTCCAGATATACACTGCCTGCAGTAAGCTCATTACCCACCGTTCTGATATTAACCCGATACTGGTCAACAGGAGCATATTTTTCGAATGTTTCTTTATGTAGCTCAGTCAGCTCGTATTTTGCAACATAGCCCGTATAATCCTTATCAGAGTCATGATAAGCTTCAGCCTTTTCGACGAATAAACCCGTTTGTTCATTTACAAATGCAGTAGCCGTTTCAATTGCCTGCTCTTTGCTTATTGGACGCTCTGATGTTGTTTCATAAGCAAGAGAAGGCAAAAACTGCATGAGCACGAAAACGATGGCTGCGATTAGAGCTGCAATCGTTGCGATCTGCCAAGTCTTCGAAGTAATTGGTTTAATCATACTTCACCTCTTCCATTGATGTCCTTCCTAGTATACCGCACAGGATCAGGGTTAACAACGCAGCGATGGGAGTGCTGTAGACTAATCCAGCTACAGTATATGTTTTTTGCGGCTGTCAATTCCATTTCCCAATAATAGGAAGGCTTACTGTATATTACGTACGTTTTTGATAATGGGTTGCAATTTCATAGATGCAGCTGCGGACGGCTGCATCTAATATATTCGGATCAGCGTGAATTAATGATGTTGTACGTTTTGTTGCTTCTAATTGAGGAATATGATACGTCACAAGATCATTATCGGCCATCAGCTGCTGTCTTAAGTATGATTTAGGCAGCAGTGCCCCTGCACGAAAGGTATGAAGCAGGCGCAAAATCGCCTCGAACGAGTCGATTTCCATTCGAATTTCCGGCGTCAGCTGATACTGCTCGAATAATTCGTCGGTAAGCAGACGATACCATGTGCCCTTCGTAAACAGAATCATCGGAATATCATTGAGATCCTGCAGCTGAATGAGTCTCTGCTCATCTGTAATGAGTGCGCGAGGCATTGCCAAAATGAGATGGTCATCAAACAACGGGGTGCACTGGACATGAGGATCGTCAAGACGAGATGCGATGACCGCAATATCCACCTTATGCTCCTTTACATAGTTCACAACCTCATGTGTCTTGCCTGTGACAGCCTTAATATCAATCTCTGGATGCGTTTCCTGCAGCAGAGCTATAAGATCAGGCAGCGTTGATTGCAGTGTCGTCAAGCTCGCGCCTATCGTCAACGAGCTGCGTCCGGTTTCCTTGAATTCTGCCACCGTTTGCATATAGCGTCGATGCAGACGCTCAGCCTCAATCGCATAGTCGTACGTTAGCTGACCGATACGGGTAAGCTCAAGACGCTTGCCGATACGACGAAACAAGGGGGCACCGAGCTCCTCCTCAAGCTTTGCGATTTTTCTGGATAGTGCGGGTTGAGACAAATTCAACAGCTGAGCAGCTTTGTTCATACTCGATTGTTCAACGATGCATTTGAATATCGGATAGGCCTCATTCATTGAGTTCACAATTCTCCTTATGCTTTAAAGTTATAAGTTCTAATAATAAATATGCAATTCCATTATAAGCGAAAAAGGAGTAGGATAAAACTATGGCAGAAATGTGTCATAATTTGCTTTGTGCATCTGTGAACAAGTTGACTAGATGGGGTGCATAGAGTACAATTTGGATTGGTTTTATTGGATAAGTAAGCACTTACAGTTTGAAAGGAGAAAACAAAAAGATGAAGGGAAATAGCTATTTCTCTCGCAAGCTGCACTCATTAGTCGGGATTATCCCGCTAGGCGCATTTTTCGTCGTGCATGCTTTAACGAATTACCAAGCTTTTGAGCGAGGACCTGAAGGGTTTGCAAATGGGGTAAAACTAATCAATAGCTTGCCGTTGTTGCCAATTCTGGAATTCATCCTGATCTACATCCCGCTATTGTTCCATGGTATATATGGGTTATATGTAGCTTATCAATCGAATTCCAATACGGGACGCTTCAAGTACGGCCGCAACTGGGCATTTACCGCTCAGCGCGTTACAGGGGTTATTACCTTTGTTTTCGTGTTCTGGCATGTGTATGACACACGCATTCAAGTTTACTTAGGCCACATTACACATGAAGAACTTGGTATGAAAATGCACGAGATTGCGACCAATCCGCTTATTTTCACATTGTACATTATCGGTGTGCTGGCTGCATCGTTCCACTTTGCAAATGGCCTGTGGGCATTCCTGATTAGCTGGGGCATTACAGTAGGTGAAAGAGCGCAGCGCGTTTCTTCTAAAATTTGTATGGGTGTTTTCGTCATTATGGCAGGGTTGTTTATTCTAGCCCTTGTTGCATTTAGAAGCAGTGAGTTTAATGAAGTAGCAGCTGCTGTCCAGGCAGTACGCTCAATTCTTTAGTATAGAACAAGGAGCGATTTCGAATGGCTAAAAATAAAATTATCGTGGTCGGAGGCGGTCTGGCTGGATTGATGGCTACTGTAAAAGCAGCCGAGGCTGGCACGCATGTCGACTTGTTTTCTCTTGTTCCTGTAAAACGCTCTCACTCCGTTTGTGCCCAAGGCGGGATTAACGGTGCCGTTAACACAAAAGGTGAAGGTGACTCTCCATGGGAGCATTTTGATGATACGGTTTATGGCGGAGACTTTCTTGCCAACCAGCCGCCAGTTAAGGCAATGTGTGAAGCAGCTCCTGGCATTATTCATTTGATGGACCGCATGGGCGTTATGTTCAGCCGTACATCTGAAGGCTTGCTTGACTTCCGCCGCTTTGGTGGTACGAAGCATCACCGTACAGCGTTTGCTGGAGCAACAACAGGTCAGCAGCTGCTATATGCGCTTGATGAGCAGGTTCGTCGCTGGGAAGCAGCTGGTCTTGTTACGAAGTACGAGCATTGGGAGTTTCTTGGTGCGGTTTTGGATGACGATGGCGTATGCCGTGGTATTTCCGCTCAAGACTTGCGCTCGATGGAAGTTCACACGGTTCGCGGCGATGCAGTTATTCTTGCATCTGGCGGCCCTGGAATTATTTTCGGCAAAACAACAAACTCTGTTATCAATACAGGTACTGCGGCAAGTGCAGTATATCAGCAAGGTGTTAAGTATGCGAACGGTGAATTCATTCAGATCCATCCAACAGCAATTCCAGGTGATGACAAGCTTCGTCTGATGAGTGAATCGGCTCGTGGTGAAGGCGGACGTATCTGGACGTACAAGGATGGTAAGCCTTGGTACTTCCTGGAGGAAAAATACCCTGCATACGGAAACCTTGTACCGCGCGATATTGCCACACGCGAAATTTTCAGCGTCTGCGTAGACCAAAAGCTTGGTATTAACGGTGAGAACATGGTATATCTTGACCTGTCTCACAAGGATCCGAAAGAGCTTGATGTTAAGCTTGGCGGTATTATTGAAATCTATGAAAAATTCATGGGGGATGACCCTCGCAAAATTCCGATGAAAATCTTCCCAGCTGTTCACTACTCGATGGGCGGCATGTGGGTAGATTACAATCAAATGACGAATATCCCTGGTCTTTTTGCAGCTGGTGAGTGCGAGTATCAGTACCATGGTGCGAACCGTTTGGGTGCGAATTCCTTGCTGTCTGCTATTTATGGCGGTATGGTTGCTGGACCAAAAGCAGTTGAATATATTAAAGGCCTTAATAAGTCTTCAGAAGATATTTCTTCTTCTGTATACGATCGTGAAACTCGCAAGCAGCAAGATAAGTACGAGCGCATTCTTAACATGAACGGTACAGAAAATGCATACGTGCTTCATAAGGAGCTTGGCGAATGGATGACCAACAATATGACGGTTGTTCGTTTCAATGACAAGCTGCAAGATACAATTCATAAAATTAAAGAGCTGAAAGAGCGCTACAACAATATTAATATCAACGATACAGCGCAATGGAACAACGCTGGTGTTGCCTTTACTCGTCAGCTATGGAACATGATCGAGCTGTCTGAGGCAATGACGCTAGGCGCATTGATGAGAAATGAATCTCGCGGTGCTCATTACAAGCCTGAATTCCCAGAGCGCAACGATGAAGACTTCTTGAAAACGACAATTGCGGATTGGACAGCTGAAGGTCCAAAAATCTCGTATGAGGCTGTGGACGTTAGCTTGATTCCTCCTCGTAAGCGCGATTACACATCAGACAAGAAGAAAGGAGAATAACGATGGCTGAAAGTACAGTTGCAACTAAAAAGGTCACATTTATCATTACCCGTCAAGATAAGCCAGATGCGCAAGCCTATTCGGAAACATTCGAAATTCCTTATCGCCCGAATATGAACGTCATTAGCGCATTAATGGAAATTCAGCGTAACCCAGTTACGGCGGAAGGTAAAAAGACAACTCCAGTCGTATGGGATTCGAACTGTCTGGAAGAAGTTTGCGGCGCTTGCTCCATGGTCATTAACGGCAAACCGCGTCAAGCATGCAGTGCCTTGATCGACCAGCTTGAACAGCCAATTCGACTTGAACCAATGCGTACGTTCCCAGTTGTACGCGACCTTGTCATTAACCGCGAGCGTATGTTTTCAGCGCTTAAAAAAGTTAAAGCATGGATTCCGATTGACGGCACGTATGATCTTGGTCCAGGACCTCGTATGGCTGAGACAAAACGTCAATGGGCTTACGAGCTTTCCAAGTGCATGACATGTGGTGTATGTCTGGAAGCATGCCCGAATGTCAACGATCGCAATAGCTTCATCGGTCCAGCAGCGATTTCTCAGGTTCGCTTGTTCAATGCGCATCCAACAGGCGAAATGAATATGGATGAGCGTCTGGAAGCATTGATGGAAGACGGCGGAATCGAAGGCTGCGGTAACTCGCAAAACTGTGTACGCTCATGTCCGAAGGGTATTCCATTGACTACCTCCATCGCGGCAATGAACCGTGATACAACGAAGCTGTTATTCAAAAAATGGCTTGGCATGTAGTTCTATAATGATAATGAGATTAGCCTGTTAGATTCAGGTTGAACTCAACTATAAGTGCGTCAAGGTAGCGTCTAGTAAGTAGACCCTGCTTTGGCGCTTTTTTGCATATATTCTGGCTGGTGCTCATTAGTCTCAGTAGTAAAAATGTAAGGAGTAAACTATGCTCTAACAGTGAAACAGATAAATTGTATATTCTCAATGATAATCATTATCACTTATTGAATTTAGTTTACCTGATGAGATCACAATTGTCAATGTAAAACAGGTAGAGATTTCATTGTATTCTAATACAACTAATACTTGGGTTAGTTAGTAGAGCTACGATGCAGTCAATCCTATTAAGGACACAGAGCAACTAAGGAAAAGCCTACAGCGCAGGCTCAGATAAACACCGAAGCGCAGCAAAAGGAACTGCAACAGCGAAGGAGCAGAGAGATTCTGGAAAACGAAGTGTGTCACCTTTAAGGTCGGATGCTTCCATTATCAATCAAATAAGAGCATCCGACTTTAAAAAGTGACTGAAAGAACGCTCTGCTCCGAAGCGCTGATTAACTCAAGCAGGCTACAAAGCAGGAGCCAAGGGACATCGCAGATCAGCAAAAGCAAGCTACGGCGCATGGAGCCGTGTAAACCATGAAGAGCAGCTAACAAAACTACAGCGCGTGGCAAATTGATGCTTCAAAGCTCAGCTGAAAACTGCAACAGCGAAGGAGCAGAGAGATTCTGGAAAACGAAGTGTGTCACCTTTAAGGTCGGATGCTTCCATTATCAATCAAATAAGAGCATCCGACTTTAAAAAGTGACTGAAAGAA
>NZ_JBHSTE010000007.1:0-150167 GCF_042659865.1 Paenibacillus septentrionalis | reverse complement strand
AGAACGCTCTGCTCCGAAGCGCTGATTAAGCAAAATAAACGATCTTTGCTCCGAAGCGCTGCCCCATCAACCCACGAATTAATTCAGCACAGGCAACAAGCGAACCTGCTCAAGCACAACATCCTGCTTGCCAGCAACATGCAGATGCACCGAAACATTCGTTACGCCAGTGTGCGACAACGTAAACGGCAGCTTAATCGTGCCACTGGAATCGAACTCCTTCGTCAGTACGCCACCCGATAAATAGCTCGATCTGAGCTCGATTTTTCCAGCTGCCTGACCATCGACACCTTTAATGTGCAGCTCAAGAACATAACTGCCAGCCAATAGATCAAATGCATTTTGTCTTAACTGAATCGTGTCTGAAGCTTCTAACGAAACCTGCAAGCCTTCCTCAACCACTGTAATTGCGCCCTCAGCAGCTGAAGAAATGAGTTGCCATTCAGCCAGACCTCTGTCGAATCGAGGATTCATGATCCGGTTGGCACCAAGACTCGTTGCTTCTTGGAAGTAGTAATAGACAACTTTAGGTGTCCGCGAAGCCCAGTCTACCATGCCCATGCCAGAGAGCCTCTCAGGGTCTCTACTTGTGTATTCCATCTTGCTTCGATAATCTTTAAGATTCCAAAACACATAGCCTGCTGTAAATGGATACGTAACAGTGACATCCCAATGTGCTGCGAAATTCCCGGCTTGCCACTGCTGCCTTGCCCGATCTCCCATGCTAGACCAGGTCCCATTCTCTGTTAAAATAATGGGCTTACTTGGATGCCTCTCATGAATTTCCAACAATTTTTGACGATATTCGGCTGCACCATAATCAGTAGAATCTCCTCCATGGAACCCATAATACTGATTGAAACCGATAATATCGGCAGCTGACATCGACATATCAACAGGATGATGCTGAGTATTGGAAGCATAGGTTACAGGTCTTTTTTTCGGATCGACCATTCTTACCAAATCTCTCATATCATTAAACCAAGCTAGATGTGTTGTATTATTAGGTGTGTTTTCATTCGCTACACTCCAGATGACGACAGATGGATGGTTGATTTGATTCCAAGCCATAGCGATTGCTTTTTCACGCGATAAGCCCTTTTCATAGAGCTGATGCCCGATAGCCTGTTCACTAAGCCAGTAGTTTTCAATTTCATCCATGATATAGATTCCAATTTGATCAGCATATTCATAGGCGTATGGATGGCGATTATAGTGAGCGTTTCTAAGTAGATTTGCATGTGCATGCTTAGCCACATCAATCTCGTTACGGTACTCCTCAGGTGACATGGAACGTCCAGACTCTTTATTTTCATCATGCCAGTTCGTTCCCTTAAACCATTCCTGAGAGCCATTCACAAGTACCTTAGCGTCTACGACTTCTACATCGACTGCACCGTACTCGGTAATAAGACGATCACCGTTCTTAATTTCTGTTTCTAGCGAATAAAGAGTAGGGGATTCAGGTGACCAGGCCTTAATGGCAGGTGTATCAAACTGGAAGGTTAGAACCTTCACTTCGTCCGCAGCCATCGCGATGCTCTTGCTTTGAGGGTCGACCTGATCGATTCCAGGGTTAACTTGAACGGTAATAGTTTCAGATTGGTTTCCGTAATTAAGCAGGACAACATAGGCATGTACCTGTTTCGTAACAGGTGAAGCGTCCACAATGACTTTAGAAATCGTTTGAGGCGTGGTTGCCTCCAAGTATATATCCCTGGTGATACCTGAATAATCCCACCAGTCATATCCTCCAGCTGGTAGAGCACCTTCATCATAATGGTCATGTGCAGGTCTAACAATCTGGACTGCAATCACATTTTCTTGACCGAAATTTAAGTAAGGCGAAACATTAAAAGAAACTGGAGTAGTGCTGCCTTCATGTTCGCCGACTTTTGTTCCATTGATATAAACAACAGAATGATAGCCTATACCAAGAGCATTTAGTTTAACAAACTTATGCTCCCAGCTGCGATCAACCGTAAACGTTTTTCTAAACCAAAAAGACCCAAAGGCATATTGGTACTTGCCGTTTTCATATGCAAGATCAAGACTGGCCGGAACGGGCTGCTCAGACCAAGCCTGGTCATCATACGCTGCTTCGCTGCAGGACAGTTCAGATGCTGTACAGGAGATTTCCTCTTCATAGGCAAATTTCCACAAACCGTTAAGTGAAACATATGCTCGGCGATCCTCGTTCAGCTTCCAGGTGGAAAAGGACGGTATTGGAAAACCGTTGTCGTAAGCAACCTGTACGCCATCATGCTCGATCAAATGTACAGCTGTATTTTCAACTACTAACTTAGTAAGACTGACTCTCATTTTGTTCTCCCTTACATTCAGTATTGTTATAGCAAGACAGACTACAATTAAAACGGCTAATAAGATAACGATTCTGGATTTTTGCTTTGTCATTCACACCTCCGCCACCTCCCAATTAATGGGTATTAGTGAAACCCGTTTCACAACAAGGAACAATAAGACAAGAGAAGAGAGAGTTGTCAGGATTACAAAAGTTAAGCGGTTACATTGACCATATTATAAGTAGTTCACTCCTAAAAAACAACGATAATTTTCAAAAAAAGTACTAAAAGTCAATACAACGTTACATATACCATAATTTTTGAAAATTGGTGTTGACATAGTAAAGTGTTCAGTTATAAAATGTCATCAAACAAGAGAAGAGCGAGTTTCCTTTTTTTTCACACGAAATGAAACCCTTTTCATAAAATCGGTTTCAGAGTAAATGTTAAAGAAAAAATAAAGTCTGGTTACGAAGTTAGGTTGCGCATCTATATTGACGTAAAAGTAGGTGATATAACTTAATGTTTAACTTGGATCATTAATTGTAAGTGCTTACATTCATCAGGTGGAGCAAGTGCTTAACCTGATCATGCGAAAACTAGTTTGTTTTTTCGGGCTAAGCATGTTTTTTGACCTTGGAAAAGTTATGTATTGCTTTCAATATGAATCATATG
Source organism: Paenibacillus septentrionalis (assembly GCF_042659865.1). NCBI lineage: Bacteria > Bacillati > Bacillota > Bacilli > Caryophanales > Paenibacillaceae > Paenibacillus > Paenibacillus septentrionalis. Next base: position 147,189 of record NZ_JBHSTE010000007.1, on the reverse strand, counting down.
TCATTCAAATTAAGTTAAACAGGGGGATGCAAGTTATGGTAGGTAGATCAAAGAAAGCACTTGTTATGCTGACAATCTTGGTTTTAGTTCTATCGTTGCTTAGTGCTTGTACAAAAACTGACAATAATCCGAAACCGAGCAATGACAATACTAACAAGGAAAATACAGAGCAAACGAACAACACGGAGAGAGGCGAGCCAACCGTCATCGTATTCGGCACACACTGGCAGCCAGGTGACGATCCGAATTGGACTGATCCTGTAACAGGAGAACCGGGTATGGCTCCAGATCAGCTGCAGGCAAGAAAAGCAGCAGAAGAGGCTGTGCTTGCAGAGTTGAATGTTAAGGTGGAATGGGTTCAGTACCCTGAAGATTTGAGAGAGTCATTATTGAAATCCGTGCTCGCCAATGATCCGATCGTGGACATTGCATTATTATGGGGCGGTTCACAAGGAACTTTGCTAGGACAAAATATTTTTCAGCCGCTAGATGAATATAAGCATATTTTCGAAGATCCAGATCATTCATGGATGTTCGGCAACCAAATGTTTGGCGGCGTATACTTCCTGAACTACATTTTAGAATTCATGCCACAATGGCCGCTAGTATACAACATCGACTATCTTGATAAGGTAGACGCATTGAAGGAAAACGGTCAAACGGTATACCCGCATGATTTGTGGAAGCAAGGAAAATGGACATGGAACACATTTGAGGACTATTTAACAAAGGTAAACGAATTTTATTCCAACAAAATGTCACCAGTAAGAACGGATGTCCCGATTAAAGCCTTCCAAACGGACTACATTCAGACGACTTACCAAGCTATTCATTCCAATGGTGGAGCCGTATATGGTGCAAATGGCTTGGCGGCAGACTCTGCTGAAACGAAGCAAGCCGTTGAATACATTGACAGATTGATGTCAAAAAACTTGTTGTTTACAGCTAGATACAATGATAACGAGCCTAAGCCTGGCTGGACATGGCACGCCAATGATTTCGGTAATGGTGAAACCGTATTCACGAATATGGTTCCGTGGCTATCAGCTGGTGCAGGGCAGACATTAGCAGGTCGTGGCGAGTCTATGGGCGTAGTACCTTTCCCTAGACCAGATTCTTTATCTAATGATGATCCGAAATATCAGCAATTAGTTTCACCAGGTAACCAGATGGCAGTTCTTAAAGGTTTGTCTAAGGAACGTACAGAGCTTGCTCTAGAAACGTATAAGCTGTATTGGTCAACGGTGTATAAAACATTATCGAACAGTGATAGTGCGCTAGACTACCTAACAACTCAAGCTAAAAATACGGCATTAAACTTCGGCTTTGACGTAACGAATGAAGTGTACGGTGAAGCAGTTATGGAAGCGTTCATTGGCTTGTCTGTCGACCCTAATCCGAACGAATTTGCGACGATTCTATCATGGGGAGAAATGTGGGCCGAGCAGATTATGGGTAATTCTCTATACGGTCTCAATGGATCTCCAAAATATAGCGGTGCTATCGATTCCCAAAAGAATCGTATCCTCGATGCGATGAGCTCTATTGAAAACGCTCTTAATGCGAGCGAGCCAGTCGATAACATGCCTCCATTCTTTACAACGGCAGATGTTCCAATGGCAATCGCAGCTGGTACGAATCCTTCTACTGTAAACTGGAATGAATTTGTAAAAGCAGAAGACGGTGTTGACGGCGATATTCCATTCGAGAATGTAACGGTTGATACTAGCGGCATTGTATTTGATACAGTTGGTCAATACGAGAATGGCTTGAAGCTAACGGTCAAGGATGCTGCCGGTAATCAGGCAGAGAAAGGCTTTACGGTTATCGTTTTTGATTCAAACAACACGACGGCACCTGCCATTACAGCTAAAGAAGAGTATCGTACCATCAAGGTTGATGAGGACGCTTCTCAAATCAACTGGGGCAATGACTTTATTGAAGCAGCAACGGATAACAATGGCTTTGATCTGAAAGCGAATTTGACTGCTGACATTGGCGAGTTGGATGTAACAACGCCAGGCGAATACGAGGTGGTCATATCGGTAACAGACTTTGCTGGGAATACAGCGAATCTGACGCTAGTCGTAAGTGTCGAGCCATAATGAAGCTTCTTGCAGCGGCACTTCGTTAGTTCTTACGGAGGTTTAAGGGTATGATCATGAAAAAAAGAACAATGAAAATCAGTTTATTAATCGTCTTGGTTTTAGCCATGTTCATACCTGCTGAGCTAGGGTCAGGTAACACTGACCCTGCTGTTGCAATGGATCTGGAGAGTAGCCGTCATGAGTATGTTGAGGAGTCCTATGGCAGCTATCTCCTTGATCAAGGGTATGATGGGAAAATGGCTTCATCAGAAGTTAAAGTCAATCTTGCGTCCTTTGAAGCATCAGAGGATATGGAAGCGAAGCTGGCCGACGACGCAGTAGTTACAGGTGAACGCGGTTCCATTACGTGGACTTTCCAAGTAGAGGAAGCGGGCTTTTATAATATCTCCCTTACCTATATGCCGGTTAAAGGGACGAATTCAAAAATTGAAAGAAAGCTGCTTATTGATGGTGAAAGCTATTTTCAAGGTATGAATCAATTAGTATTCAATCGCATTTGGGATAATAGCGATGGTCAACCGATTGCTGAGCGCAACGGGAATGAAATAAGACCATTAGCTGTGGAGAAGACCAAGCTTACAACGGTTTATCTTGCTGATGCGCAAAGAAGGAGTCTCGAGCCGTATACGTTTTATTTTAGTTCAGGCACCCATACGCTAACCTTTGAATCGGTCAAGGAGCCTATGGAAATTCACGACCTATCACTAAAAGCAGCTCCTGAAATTAAGTCGTACTCGGAGATTATAGCAGATTGGAAGCAAGGCTATAACGTATATGATAAGCAGAATCTAGTTTATCAAGCGGAAAGATTGGACGGCAACACATTAGGAATTGAAAAAACATCCGTCGACATTACGATGGCTACTGATTATAGCAATCCGAATACTGTACCCTATCATCCGTACAAAATCAAGCTTAATACAATCGGTGGACCAAATTGGAGAACACCTGGTGATTATATCGAGTGGACGATCGATGTACCGGAAGAAGGCTTATACCAGCTTTCATTCCGAGGTGTGCAGAATACGAATCGGGGCGTTATGTCCTACAGGCAGCTTAAAGTTAATGGAGAAGTGCCGTATCGTGAAGCGATGTCCATTCCGTTTGCATTTCATTCAGGCTTTGTCAACTATGTCATGGGGCAGGGAGATGAAGAGTTACTTGTTCTGCTGCAGGAAGGGGAGAACACCATTTCATTAGAGGTTGTACTCGGAGAATTTGCAATGCCTCTGTCCGAAGTGGAGAAAAGTGTTTTCGTGCTGAATGATTTGTATCGCAAAACCGTGCAAATTACTGGACTCGTTCCAGACCAGTATATTGATTATGAACTTACAACGAAAATTCCGCAGTACGCCGAGCTTTTCCAGCAGGAAAGCGAACGATTGAAAAAAGTCGTTGATGAGCTTGTTAGAATAACTGGTGAAAAGGGAGAAAAAACAGCAATTATCGAGAAGATGCAGGTACAAGCTGAAGGCATTAGCAAAAAGCCAGAATCAGTGATTAATGAGCTGGGAACATTGGCGAGCAATATTTCGTCATTAGGGACCTGGATTACGTCGATATCGGAAATGCCGCTGCAGCTTGATAGCTTCACCTTGTCAGCACCAGGAGCCGAGCTAGCGAAGGCTAAGCCGAACTTCTTTGTGCGCAGCTATAACGGCGTCGTTCGATTTTTGTCAACGTTTTTTGTAGATGAAACGGAAATGTTCGGAGATACAAGTGAGGACGCCATCAAGGTGTGGATTTCATCCGGGCGAGATCAGGCGCAAATTATTAAAGAGCTGATTGATCAAAAATTCACTCCTGAACATAACATCCCTGTCAATCTGATGCTCATTCCGGAGGATGTAATTCTTCCTGCAACACTTGCTGGCAACGGACCAGATGTTGCGTTATCCATTCCTCAGGCAATGGTCGTCAACTTTGCTATGAGAAGTGCGCTAACTGATCTTACGGGGATGGACGGCTTTGATGAAATGAAAGAGAAATTCTACGATAGCGCACTACGTACGGTGACCTATCAGGATGGCATTTACGCTTTACCTGAGCAGCAATCGTTCTTAATGATGTTTTATCGTGAGGATATTTTGAACGGACTAGGCTTGCAGCCTCCTAAGACATGGGATGAGGTCGAGCACGTCATTTCCGTTTTGCATGCAAATAATTATGATTTCTACATTCCAGGTCAGGAACTGTATCCTTCACTTGTTTTCCAATATGATGGGGACCTCTATAAAGGAGAAGGTAATGATTATGGTATACAGAGTGCGTTAACAGAAGACAATGCAATGACAGCCTTCAATCGAGTGACTCGATTCTTTACGAGCTATCGATTGCCTGTTTCTGCTGATTTTTCCAACCGATTCAGAACAGGTGAAATGCCAGCGGGTATAGCTCCATATACGACCTATAACCAGCTGGAAGTGTTCGCTCCGGAAATTAGAGGGCAGTGGTCGTTTTCACCGCTACCAGGAATTGAGAAAGCGGACGGTACGATTAACAATCAGGTCGTATCAGACACGATTAATACCATACTATTAGAAAACTCCAAAAACAAAGAAGCGGCATGGGAATTTATACAGTGGTGGCTGGAAACAGATACTCAAACCGAGTATGCCAATGCACTAGAAGCCATTATGGGATCAGCTGCTAGGTATCCGACAGCGAACGTCGATGTATTAAAGCAACTGCCATGGTCGTTGAAAGATTCGGAACAATTACTAAAGCAGTTTGATGCCACAGTAGGTGTTCCAGAGGTGCCTGGCGGCTATATGACCACAAGGGCGATTGACTATGCGTTTCGTGCTGTTGTTACAAATGGTGAAAGTCCGCGTGAGTCGTTATATTTGAATATTAAGCAAATTGATAAGGAGCTTACGAAGAAGCGACTGGAGTTTCATTTATCTTATAACAGCGGCAAATAGTCATCTAGGAATCTATGAAAAAGGAGTAAATAGAGAGTATGCTGACAAATCAAACAATCACGAGAAGAAAAAGCAATAGGACGCTTGCAAAGATATGGAAAGAGCATGGGGCTAAATATTTGTTAATATTGCCGTTTGCTTTATTATTCATCGTGTTTACAGTGATCCCTGTGATTACCTCCATGATTATCAGTTTTACATCCTTCAATATGCTCGAAGCTCCTTCATTTGTCGGGTTAAGAAACTATATCAATCTGGTTGTCAACGATGATATCTTTCTGATTGCGGTTAAGAATACGCTTTTCTTTGCTTTGATCACTGGACCAATCAGTTATTTGATGTGTTTTGTGTTCTCGTGGTTAATCAATGAGCTTACGCCAAAAGTACGGGCGATTATGACATTAGTTTTTTACGCGCCGTCTATTTCGGGTAACGCCTACTTAATTTGGAAGCTGATTTTTTCTTCAGATATGTACGGCTTTGCTAACTCTTGGCTGCTAAGACTTGGATTAGTGACTGAACCCATACTATTTTTTGATACGAAGCAATACGTATTTCCGATTCTAATCTTGGTTCAGCTGTGGCTAAGCTTAGGCGTGAGCTTCCTTGCCTTTATCGCGGGGCTGCAAAATGTAGACAAAACATTATATGAAGCAGGCTCCATTGACGGGATTAAAAATCGTTGGCAGGAGCTTTGGTACATTACGCTTCCATCTATGCGACCACAGCTCCTATTCGGAGCAGTCATGCAGATTACGGCCTCATTCTCCGTTTCACAGCTTTCAATTGAACTAGCTGGATTCCCATCGGTGGAATACTCGGGTCATACGATCTTAACACATCTGCACGACTATGGCTTCATTCGATATGAAATGGGATATGCTTCAGCTATCGCGACCATTTTGTTCTTTACGATGCTGTTTACGAACATCATTGTCCAGAAAGCTTTAAGAGGGGTAGGTGCGTAGCATGAGCAGTCTTGTTGCAACGATAAAAAAGGCATATACGGCAAGGCAATTTAAACGCAGAAACAGAAGCCTTTCGGGTGACTTGTCGCTTACCATCCTACTGGGCTTATTCGGATTATTCAGTGTATGGCCACTCATCTTTATAATAAACAACGCATTTAAGCCGTTGAACGAAATTTTTATATTTCCACCAAGACTATTTGTCATGAATCCGACGCTAACGAATTTTCAAGATCTTTTTATTGTTATTGGAAATTCCTGGGTCCCGATAACGAGGTATATTTTCAACACGATATTTATTACCGCAGTAGGTACGTTCGGATCGGTAATTATCGGCTCGATGGCAGCTTTTCCGCTGGCAAAATACGTTTTTCCCGGTTCAAAGGTGATGTCCAAACTAATCGTTTACTCGTTAATGTTTAATGGAACAGTTACGGCATTGCCTAACTACATCATCTTGTCGAAATTAGGGATGATTGACACCTACTGGGCGATATTACTTCCATCCATTGGCGGAACACTGGGACTGTTTCTTATGCAAAACTTTATGGTCCAGGTCCCTGATGCATTGATAGAAGCTGCTAAGATTGATGGTGCAAATGAGCTAACGATATTTTGGCGAGTCATGATGCCGTTATCTCGTTCCGCGTGGATTACATTAATCATTTTGTCATTCCAATCGTTATGGGGAACAACGGGTGGCGGGGTCATATTTACTGAAAAGCTGAAGCCAGTTAGTTATGCGCTTTCCCAAATAGTAAATGCAGGTGTAGCAAGGACAGGGGTTGCCTCTGCTGTAACCTTGATTATGCTTGTTGTACCTGTTGTCGTGTTCGTCATTTCTCAGAGTAACGTAATATCGACGATGGCAACGACAGGGATCAAGGAATAGTCATGGAAAGGTTCAGCAGACCAACAAACATATGGAAAGGAAGTCTCAGCAGCGATGAAGAAAATTTTACTATTCGTTTGTCTATTAGGTATGCTTCTTCCCTCCACTCGTGTTTTCGCTGACAATACCTTAGAAACTAATTATATTTATGATTTTTGGGGCAGTGTCAATAAGAGTCTTCCTGCTTTTGAATTAATGTACACATTAGATGAAAGCAGCTTGGGTCAAATTAAAATGCGAAGTATTGACGACGCTTATGTTAGCAAGGATCGAATATTTCTTGTGGACTCCGAGGAGAGCAGAGTTAATGTAATTGGCTCAGATCTGCAATTTCAACATTCAATCAAGCTAATTAGAGATCAAAATAATAAAATTATCGTCGATTCAGTAACGAATAAGCAGCTAATGCTGGATAAGCCAGAAGGCGTATTCTATAGCGATTATAGCGATGAGCTGTATATTGCAGATACGGGAGCAGAACGAATTATTGTACTGGATGGGACAGATTATCATCTTAAAAGAATGATCAACAAGCCTGAAAACATGGTTGGTGCAACTCAGTTTAAGCCTTCTAAAATTGTCGTGGATAAGGACGGGAAAATTAGTGTTATCGTTCAAGGCAGTTATGAGGGGATTATCGAAATTCACAATAATGGGTCATTCTCCAGATACTTCGGCTTAAACAAGCCTAGAGTCAATATTATTGATCATTTCTGGAAATCGATTGCGACAAAAGAGCAAAAGGAGAAAATGAAAAAGGTATTTGCACCTTCCTTCAATAATCTATCGATTGATACGGAAGGGATGATCTATGCAACAACCTTCGATCCTTCTGCCAAGGACAAGGTATTCCGTTTTAATTCCAAGGGCGAAAACGTATTGATGGAGAATGGCTACTTTTCTGTCATTGGTGATTTGACATATGGAACCGATGAGGAGAGAAGCCAATTTATCGACATTGCTGTTTCTGATTTTGGGGTATATGCTCTGCTGGATAAAACAAAGGGAAGAGTGTTTATTTACAACTTTCAAGGGGATTTGATGAATATTTTCGGCTCATCAGGCTATTTGAAAGGGGATGTAAGGGAGCCGACCGCCATCAATTGGTTTGGTGACAAGCTTATCATCACAGATAAACAGTTTGCAGCTGCCTATATTTATCAGCCTACAGAGTTTGGCGAAGCCGCGCTGCATGCAGAGAAGCAATACTTTTATGGACAATGGGAAGATGCGGGAGCAAGCTATGAGAAAACAATTGAGCTTAACTCTAATTATGATATCGCTTATACAGGTGTAGGTAGAAATTACTTAATGCAGGATGAGTATGAAAAGGCGATGTATTACTCCGAGCTGGGTAACAGTCGCGGCTACTTTTCCAAAGCATATGCCGAATATCGCAATATCATTATCCAGCATAACTTTATTTGGCTCGTTATTCCGTTTGTACTTTTTGCAGGTTATTTGATCTATTCGGAATACAGATATAACAGAAAGAACGGTTGAACGTAAGTTAAGGAGCTTTGACCTTATAAATCCGTTTAGAAAAGGAATGATCTGTATTTATGACGATTATAGAAGATGGAAGACTATTATTTCATGTGTTGATGCATCCATTTGACGGTTTCTATCAAGTGATGAATCATCGGAAGAAAAACTACGTGCTCCCGGTAATTATATTGCTGCTAGTCGGTATTGTCGGGATTTTCAGCTATCAATACACAGGGTTTATTTTGAATTACAACCCTATGTTTGCGATGAACAGTGTCACTATTTTTTTGACGACACTTTTTCCAATCGTGTTATTCCTTATAAGCAACTGGAGCATTACAACATTATTCGATGGAAATGGTTCAATGGGTGATATTTTTATCGTGATGTGCTACGCGTTGGTGCCTAAACTGATGTTTGACATCGTTGGCATTCTATTAAGCAATGTCGTTACTCAGGAAGAGGCTCCACTTTTATACGCATTTACGGCAATTGGAACGGTATGGTTTTGCTTTTTGTTATTTTGTGGACTATGTGTCGTCCATGAGTATACCGCATTAACGAATATTGTCACACTGATCGCTACATTTATTGCCGCGATTATTATCGTGTTTCTCGCAATGCTTTATTTTACTTTGATGTCCAAAGTATTCGGATTTATATATGCAGCATTCAGTGAAATGACTAAAAGGTGGTGACTCGGGTGTGATCAGTAATCTAAGTAAATCAGCGATCAATCGCATGAAAAATGCCGGAGTTAAAGAAATGATCATGGCGGCGATTTTGATTTTAATGATAATCGCGTTGTTTTTTATTCCTGGTACCGTGCAGTCATTCAGCATCAAAAGTCAAGCTATGCCTCAGTACGCAAAGGATGGAGCAGCTGCTACGAACAATGAAATAGATCAGCAGGCTGGAAATGTAAAGCTGGCCAGCAGTGAGGATAGGGAGCTGTATATTGACACGAAAACGTTGAATATCAAGGTAGTAGATACACAAACTCGTACGCAGTGGAACAGTCTTGCACTCGATCAGGGGAGCAGTGATATTGACAAGTCACCGATCCTTATTAAGTTCCTTGGCAAGGATGGTGCGCTATACGAGTGGGATGCTTACAAATTTGCCATTCAAAATCAGCGCTACACGCTTTATGAAATTGACAACGGTGTACAAATTATTTTTGATTTCTTTGAAAGCGAATCGTATCGACTAAACGAGTATGTGCCACAAAAGATAATGGCTGATCATTATCAAGAGCATTTCTTAGATAAGATTGAGGAAAAGCTGCAGGAAGGGGCGATTAGCGATGCTCAAGCAGCAAAATTCAAGGATTCCTTATCATTGACCTATCAATATGATCGTGAACATGATCTCTATTATTTTAGATTTGCAGGGTTGCCTCCGCTGTCACTTGTAAGAGATTTGATCCAAATGACCAAATCCATAGACTATACGACAGATATGCTTATCGAGGAGAGTCAGCTGCATGACATTGCGGTCAAGATCACACAGCCAGCTAACTTTAGTATAACGATGGAAGTAACGCTGGATCAGGGCGACCTTGTCGTAAAGGTTCCAACCTATGAAATTACAAATGAGAACGATTTTTATACGATGCAAAACATTACGGTGCTGCCGTCCTTTGGCATGGCAGCTGCAAGCAAGGTTGCAGAAGGCTATATTCTCGTGCCAGATGGCTCTGGCGCTTTGTTCAAGATGAATGATTTCAATGGAAGATATCCTGAGTATGAACGACCAGTTTATAACAACAGCTATTACAGCACGCTATATGAGCTTCCGGCTTTCCCAGAAAATCTGACGATGCCTGTATTCGGCCTATATTACACGGATCAGGCGGGCAAAAGTATGGGTCATATGGGCATTATTGAAAAGGGAGCAGAGCTAGGGAATATCAAGGTTCAATTGGGCGTGGAGGATACCTCTTTAGGCGGTGCACCTTACAACAAAGTGTATAGCTCATTTGATTCCATGCAATTTTCTCGAGTAAAAGTATTCGGTCCGTATAGCGATAATGATGCTCGATTTTTAGCTTCCACAGGCGTCATTGACGTTGATTATACGGTTCGATATAAGCTGTTCTCAAGCAAGGTTGAATACTATGATTTGGCCAAGACATACCAACAATATTTAGTGGATCGCTACAATCTTTCATATAGCTACGATGAACGCCCTAAGCTTTTTGTCGATGTCATTGGCGCGCTTACACTTGAAAAAAGATTTTTAGGGATTCCATACGAAGAGCCTCATTCCATGACGACCTATCATCAGCTGCTGGACATTCTAAAGGACATGGAGAACATTAACGCAGTTGTAAATTATAAGGGAGTCTTTAACGGAGGACTCGATAATACGATCGGAAACAAGGCAGAGCTGTTAAAGGTTAATGGCAGCAAGGCTGAGCTGCTGCAGCTCATGCAGCATGTTGAAGGCAGCAATCAACAAATATTTTTTAATGCAGACTTAATGCGTGTCACAGACACGGATGATGGTTTTAAGCCGAAAAAGCATGCGCTTCATGGCTTTGATGGTAAGCCGCTATCTATCCATCCCTACAATTATGCAACAGGTAGATTCAAGCTGTATGCAACGGGACATTATGTAATTCATCCGCTTTATTTAAGTGATACGGTGGATCGTTTTATTGAGAGCTCAAGTGAGTATGCCAATATCTTTGTGAATGATATGGGCGCTATGTATTACGCGAATTACAAGGATAATGAAGTGATTGATCCCGTAATAGCCAATTCCATCTTGCAAAATAATTTGGAGAAGCTAGCGCAAAACAAAACCATTGCACTAGATAACCCGAACAGCGATAAGCTTGCCTATGCAAAGTATGCCGCAAACATTTCACGTGAAAGCAGCAATTATGGTACGATGCATGCTTCGATCCCTTTCAGACAGCTTGTCATGAATGGCTTAACGGAATACACAACGCTTAATGTCAATCAATCTTCAGAACGAAGCCAATACTTTATCTTGCAGGCGCTGGAGCTTGGCAGTATTCCGAAATTTACGATTACGCATGAGAACGTAGATATTCTTAAAAATACCGAATATAGCGAATATCTTTCAACGGAATATGCCGTATTAGAGCGTAAAATCAAGGAGATTTATGAGGAATATAGCGCGGGTATAGACAAGATTGCTTCAAAGGAAATCGTGGGTCATCGTATGCTGGAGGAAAATGTATTTGAAACAAGCTATGCGTCAGGGAAAAAGGTTATCGTGAACTATAATAAATATCCTGTGACTGTTGCAGGACATCAACTCGATGCGCTCGGCTATATGATTCAATAACGTTAATGTTGCATGAGCAGTCCGACTCGCTAACTACGCTTGAAGGAGGTTAGAAAATGGAAGATACCGCACACAAGGGCAGAAGATTTCATATCTCACACAAAAATATGCGGAAAATTCACGGTATCATCTTTGTGCTTCCTTGGTTGATCGGATTCATCTTATTTTTTGTAAAGCCGCTAATTAGCACCATTAGATTTTCATTTTATAAAGTCGGTGTTGCTGAATCTGGTGGAATGAGTCTTCAATATGTAGGATTTCAAAACTTTATTGATTTGTTCACAACCGAAGTGTCCAGCCAAAGTATGCAGTTTCTAAGAATTTTCACTGATGAGAATATTAGTATCTTTATTAATACTCCGGTCATCGTCATATTCAGCCTATTTTGCGCCATACTCGTCAATGCAAAATTCAAAGGCCGTGGAATTGCAAGGGTTGTGTTCTTTCTACCGATTGTACTCGGCTTAAAGGTTGTTGTGGATCTCATTATGGTGACTACGGGAGGCGATATTTCGGATGCATCCATCAGTGAGTCCTTTGACAATGGCGCGCTATTGGAGTTTATTCGGACGTATACCTTTTTGCCGCGTCAGGTGTCATTGTTTATTTCTGACTTAGCTAATGGCGTGTTTATGCTTATCTCTCAGACGGGGGTACAGACGCTTATTTTCTTAGCGGGGCTGCAGTCGATCAATCAGTCGCTTTATGAGGTTGCTAAAATTGAAGGGGCTAACGCCTATGAAGTGTTTTGGAAAATCACGCTGCCATTGCTTGCTAACATTTCATTATTTGCATTAATTTATACGTTCGTTGATATGTTTCTTAAATCAACGATCTCGACGGAAATTTACTATTTTGCATTTAATAGAAATAATATCGGTACGGGATCAGCGTTATCGGTCGTATATTTATTGAATGTGCTCATTGATCTTATCATTCTGATGGTAGTCATTAACAAGGTGGTGAAGCCGCATGACTCAAACTAAGGCAGCAATCAAAACTTCTAGCAAGAAGCCATTGAGCTTATATAAAGTAAAAGAAACAACGAAGAAGATTCTATTCTGGTACGCATTCATTTCATTAATCATCGGTCTTGGCTTTGCCATTTTGTACCCTTTAATTAAGCTAATCCCGACAGTGTTGAATAGCTTTGAGGATTTAGGCAATCCAGACGTTGTCTGGATTCCGAAAGAGTTTTCCTTCGTTAGCTTCGAGGCAGCAGTGCGGCTAGTGTTCGGTAATGGAATGCCAATGGTGCACTCCATTCTGTATGCTGTAGTCATTGCAATCATCCAAATCTTCGTATGCGCGATCGCTGGGTATTCACTTGGCAGAGTTAATTTTTGGGGAAAAAATGTAGTCATGTTTTTAGTTATTCTTTCCTTCGTTGTTCCGCCTCAGTCTTTATTGATCTCTCAGTACTTGAGCTTCAAGGATTTCGATATTTTGGGAATCATAACAGCAATTACTGGAAGCTCAGTAGACTTGATTAATAAGCCGATTACGCTATATTTATTAGCTATTTTCGGGTTTGGCGTGAAGCAGAGCATGTTTGTGTTTGTTTTTCGCCAATTTTTCAGAGGGCTGCCGAAGGAATTGGAGGAAGCTTCATTAATTGATGGCTGTGGCTTTTACCAAACGTATTTCCGAATCTGCTTGCCGAATGCAATACCTGCAATTATGACCGTAGGGATTTTATCGTTTGTGTGGAACTATGGAGATACGTATTATACCGGATTCTTTCATCCAGACGGTCCTTATTTAAGCATTAAGCTGGCACAAACCTTTTCCTCAGCCAATGTAGACAATATCTTGTTCGCGATTCAGACCTGGTATAGCGTTCCAACAGCGAACGTCTTTGCTTTTGATGCTGTAAAACAGGCAGCAGCATTTATTTATCTGTTACCATTGTTAATTATTTATTTCGCTATACAGAAGCGATTAGTAGAGAACTTTGAGCAGTCTGGTATTGTCGGGTAATACTATCAATTTTGTGGTCTATTAAAAATCCGGACAGTCTGTTCGAAGTGCAGCGCTGTTCGGATTTCATTCGTTTTAACTAATGAGAAGTTGGAGGAAGCAGCATGGGAGAGCAAAGCATGAGTTTTACGATACAGGATCAATTCTATCTAAATGGAGAGCCATTTCAGATCATCTCGGGCGCCATACATTATTTTAGAGTGGTTCCTGAATACTGGCAGGATCGTTTAGAAAAGCTGAAGGCAATGGGCTGCAATACAGTTGAAACTTATGTACCATGGAATATGCATGAATATAAAGAAGGCCAGTTTAATTTTGAAGGCTTGTATAATATACGTCAATTTATTCAAACAGCGGCTGAGCTAGGCTTGTATGTCATAGTCAGACCATCTCCTTATATTTGTGCGGAATGGGAGTTTGGCGGCTTGCCTTATTGGCTGTTGAAGGACCCTACTATGAAGCTGCGTTTTAGCTACCAGCCGTTTCTCGATAAAATCGATGCATACTTCAAGCAGCTATTTGCACAGTTTACCGACCTGCAAATTAATTATGGCGGTCCAATTATTATGATGCAGGTAGAGAATGAATACGGTGGCTATGCGAACGATCAAGCGTATTTGCGTGCTCTAGCTGACATGATGAGAAAGCATGGCGCAGTCGTTCCATTTGTCACTTCAGATGGGCCTTGGCACGATATGCTTGACAATGGTTCCATTCAGGATGTTGCTTTGGCCACCATTAATTGCGGCTCGAATATTAAGGAGCAGTTTGAACGCTTAAGACAGTTTCATGGTCATAAAAAGCCCCTAATGGTGATGGAGTTTTGGATCGGCTGGTTTGATGCATGGGGAGACAAGGAACATCACACGAGAGATATTAGAAGTGCTGCTATCGAGCTGGATCACACACTGCAGGAAGGCAGCGTCAATATCTATATGTTCCATGGCGGGACGAATTTCGCGTTTACGAGTGGAGCGAATTATTATGAAAGGCTCGCTCCAGATACGACATCCTATGACTATGATGCTTTATTATCCGAGAGCGGAGAGATAACACCGAAATACAAGGCATTCCAGGAAGTTATTGCACGCTATACTGATTTGCCAGACGTACCGTTCTCCACTAAAATTATTAAAAAAGCATATGGCAAGGTTGCATTGAAGGATAAGGTTTCCTTATTTAATGTGCTTGATCTGTTAGCGGAACCGATTCGTTCAGCATATCCGCTTACGATGGAGGAGCTGGACCAGCCATTCGGGTATATATTGTATAAGTCTCAGCTTGGAAAGGGCAGGAAAATCGAAGATTTCCGACTCATCCAGTGTATGGATCGTGCCCATGTTTTTATCAACGAAGAGCATATGTTTACAAAATATGACCGCGATATCGAGGACAAGGAAGTGTTCGAGCTAACTGCTGCAGAGAATGAACTGACTATTCTGGTCGAAAATATGGGCAGAGTGAATTATTCGGTTAAAATGAATAACCAACACAAAGGAATTAAAGGTGGAGTCATCGTCAATGGAGCCTTTCAAAGCGACTGGGAGCATTATAACCTGCCTTTAGATAATTTAGAAAAGCTTGATTTTTCAAGAGCTTATCGTGAGGGCGTACCAGCTTTTTATCGCTTTGTGCTTGAAGTGGATGAAGCAGGCGATACATTTCTTGATTTTTCAGGCTGGGGCAAGGGAGTTGCATTTATTAATGGCTTTAACCTTGGCCGTTTCTGGGAGATCGGACCTCAGAAAAGACTATATGTACCAGCTCCGCTGTTGAAGAAAGGAATAAATGAGGTTATTCTTTTCGAGACAGAGGGGAAAGCCAGCGATAGTATAAGCTTTGCCTCTACATCAGGATTAGAATAAGGATAGTTATATATGAACAGTTTGGCATAGCGTAAAATAGGCGGGAAAGGTGTTATCAAGAGCTATATTGCAATCTATACTGGTAGGGTTGCCAAGTTGTCAGCAAGTTTGCTGTCAGCTGGGCAGCTTTTTTTGCTGCTTATTTAATAGTTTATTGTTACTTGGCTGTGATTAATATCATGTACCGCTAAAGACTTTATCATTACAATTATGCTACAATGTTAATATTTGCATGCTGTAATATGTTAATTAGTGAAATTATACGAAAAAATAGAATTCACCAGAAGAGAGTCTGGCGTAAGGATAGGAGGAAATGGATGGCATGGATATGCTTTGGACGTTAGTGATTTTAGTTATCGCTTCAGCACTTTTTGTAAGCGGCAAGGTTCGGTCAGATCTAGTGGCGATAAGCGCATTAAGCTTGCTTCTTATATTAGGTATTATTGATACACAAGAGGCGCTTTCGGGCTTTTCCAATTCTGTCGTCATTATGATGATAGGCTTGTTTGTCGTTGGTGGAGCGATTTTTCAAACAGGACTTGCGAAAATTGTTAGCGGGAAGCTGTTGAAGCTTGCTGGAACCAATGAGACGATCTTGCTGCTCACCGTTATGCTTTCGGCTTCATTCATAGGCGCATTTGTCAGCAACACAGGAACAGTTGCTGTTATGCTGCCAATCGTTGTTAGCTTAGCGGCAACTGCTCGCGTACAGCAAGCGAAGTTGCTTATGCCTCTTGCTTTTGCAAGCAGCTTAGGTGGAATGCTTACGTTAATTGGAACACCTCCTAATATGGTTATTAGTGAGACGCTTGAGAAGGCTGGCTATGAGCCGTTGAAATTTTTCTCATTCACGCCAACTGGTTTAATTTGTTTAGTCGCAGGAACAATCTTGATTACATTGTTTAGTAAATGGCTGCTCAAGGACAATGAGCTAGGAGGGGACAAAGGACGAGAACAGCGTTCGTTGTACGAGCTTGCTAAACAATATAGCCTGGGAAATAATCTATATCGTCTGCAAATTAGTGAACATTCACCGATGTTAAACAAAACACTAAAGGAATTATCTATTGCAGCGGAATATAATGTACATATTCATGAGGTCCGCAGACGACAGTCTAATAAGAATCCATTTTTTAAGACGATTAATACGGAATTCGCAGGACCTGATACACAGGTACATGTTAACGATGTCATATATGTTACCGGGGATTATGAACATATTTTGAGATTCAGTGATGTGCACAAGCTAACCCTGCTGGCAGAGGACGCTGTTGAGCGCGAGGGAACAGATCGACTTGAAAATTTAGCATCATCGCAAATTGGCATAGCCGAGGTATTAATTCCATCTAATTCTAAACATATTAATCAGCTCGTGAAGCATTCAGGATTCCGCGAAAAATATCGTGTCAATATATTAGGGATCCAACGTAAGGGAAAGTATTTATTGCATGAGCTTAAGGAAGAAAAAATAAAAGCAGGAGATGCCTTGCTCATTCAAGGTGAATGGAAGCATATTTCAACATTAGCACTAGAGTATGAAGATGTTGTCGTTGTTGGTCAGCCAGCAGATGTTGCATCGAATATTCCTTTAAGCCATAAAGCCCCAATTGCTGCTCTCATTATGGTATTGATGATTATCGCGATGATTATTAATGTCGTACCAGCAGTTGTATGTGTCATTGTTGCTGCTATATTGATGGTGGTGACAGGATGCTTGCCTAATATGGAGTCTGCTTACAAAACGGTTAACTGGGAAAGCATCGTGCTGATTGGTGCGATGATTCCAATGTCAACCGCTATTGAGAAAACAGGAGCAGCTGCATTAATTTCAGAGGGGCTTGTCAATAGTATTGGCGGATACGGACCGCTCGCCTTGCTTGCAGGTATTTACTTTGCGACCTCGTTTATGACGTTATTTATTAGCAACACGGCATGTGCAGTCTTGTTTTCACCGATTGCACTTGCAGCAGCGTTGTCGATGGACGTTAGCCCAATACCATATCTTTTTGCGGTGGCGATTGGAGCGAGTCTATGCTTCGCGGTTCCTTTTTCTACGCCGCCAAACGCGCTCGTTATGACTGCGGGGAAATATAAATTTATGGATTATGTCAAGGTAGGCTTGCCCGTTCAGGTGTTGTTGGGGGTTGTGATGGTGATAGCACTGCCCCTCATCTTCCCCCTTTAGCAGAAGTTCAAAATGTCGGAAGGCGATGACGAAGTAACGCGCTGTAGTGATTCGACGTCGAATATGGCAGGCTACCGAATGCTCCGATTCTCACGTACCTCTTATGTACGCTGCGATTCTCGCCTTCTAGTATCCTGCCATCTTTTTAGCTTTGCGATTGCTGGAAATAGACTTCCTCGTATGGTTGGACAATAACAAATCCATTGCCTTCAAATCGAAGCTGTATCGATTCTCCGCTTGCTCTGCCAATGAATGTCTTAAAGGAAATGTCGGTTTGAAATTCAGGGGTTAAATTACCTGACCATGCAACTGTAGCGCTAGGATCGGTTAGCACAGGTTTTCCTGGTGTAACACGCAGCGTCAATGGCTCATAATGGCTCGTAATCGCAATAAGTCCACTGCCCGAGCAACGAATATTGAACAAACCGCCAGCCATCATGCCAGCTACTTTTCGCATCAGCTTTATCTCATGCTTAACTGTTGGCTCAAATGCTAGCAAGTCGTTGCCGTTGACAAATATCGTTTCATTATGTAGCTCCAAAATAATAATCTTCTTTCCTTTATCCGCTAAATAAAGAGCGCCTTCGCCTGTTGCTTTCATTAAGGAAGCGCCTTCCCCGGTAAACGCTTTTTTGAATAATGTGCCGATCCCATGCTCCAAAATACCTTCTCGTTCAAATTTGATCTTTCCATTGTAGGCGATCATAGAACCAGCCTTCGCCCAGATGAAATCTTTTAGATTCACTTCAAGCATACGTGGAGTTTCTAACTCGAACTTCGCTTTCAACTCATCATTTTGTTCGGTTTGTCTAATAAATTCTGCGATCGAATATTTGCTCATATTACCCCTCTTTTCATGAAAAATGAAAACCACAACGTTTACTTTCTGAATTTGGATTGCTAGTAATATATGTATGGGGGGAACCAGGAAAAATTCTGGAATAGGGCGGCTGCAAGTATAAACAGAAATAGCGTGAATATCGGATTGTTACTTCTGTCGATATCCACGCTATTTTGCTAATTTATCCATTTTTCAGCCCATTCTTGAATCGAGCAGATGACTTGCTCAAGAGCGTGCCCCTTTTCAGTCAGTTCATACTCAATACGTACTGGCATCTCTGGGTACACATTACGCGTAACAATTCCAACATGCTCAAGCTCTTTCATGCGATCGGTGAGCATTTTATCGCTCATCTCAGGAATTTGTTCTTTAATGTCCTTGAAACGTTTTGGTCCGCCGAGAAGTACATGAATGATTTTTCCTGTCCACTTTTTGCCAAGAATATCTGTGGCTGATTCAAATCTTGGACACATTTGTGAGTAGTCCATTCGAATCACCTTCCTTGCTCTTATTGTATCACAACAACTTAAGAAAAGTAAGTACATATGAAGTTGGTATGTGTATCTGTGTTAGGGAATTGCTTCCAACATTAATCATGCAGTGAAATACGGATGCACACAAGACCGACAAGTAAGCAAATAAAGGCTGCAGTTTGCATGCGCGAAAGTCTTTCCTTATAGACCAGTATCGACAAGACCGATACGAGCAAGCCATTGGTTGCAAATATTGGAGCTACCAAATTGGCAGGGCCATCCTGTAGCGCCACTGCATACAGCTGCAGCCCGCCATACGAGCATATGCCACTGATCAGACCATAGCGTAGGCCAACTTTTTGAGCATTTGTCGCAATCGCATAGGAAGATTGTGCAATTCGCGTATTCTTTCTTAAGATCTGCTGTTCACGTACGGCAGCGGGAGCGAAAAAAAGAATAGATAACAAATACGCTACGAATAGAACGGGAGCTGAAGCATATCCGAATTCAGCTGTAACCTTCAGGCCACCGTTGCGAATAGCGAACATAACAATCGCAGCCGCGATATATACAAACCACCAGTACGAGGTGATGGAGCGATTATCCCTGCGTTGTGCGATTAAGACAGTCGCGATCAGCAGAAGCGCAATACTAATGAACTGCATGAAGCCAAGAGGCTCATGATAAATAAAAGTTCCCATTAATATAACAAGTACAATATTCGCGTTTGACAGAGGTGAGGTTAAGCTTGCAGGGCCTGTTCCTAGCGCTTTCATGAACAAATAATTGCCGAATGCCGAACCAATCCCGATCAATAAGCCTGATATCCATACCTGAAATACTGCGAGCTGCTGCCAGCTGCCTTCCATAATTGTATGCACGCCAAAGCCGAGCGTTCCTACAATATAAAGCCATATAAGCAGGACAGCGATTGAGCCGCCCTTCATCTGAGATACTTTCATGAACCAACCCGCAGCGCCGAATATGACGGCACTAGCGATCGATAAGGTTAACCACACAGTTGTCCACTTCCTTATTACTCATATCACATATCAAATTAGTATACTCTTCCCTGCTTCCGACAGCAATATCGATCTCATCTATACTTTTTCGCTGAAAGGCAGCTATTGGTGTTAGACGAGAATGGCTGCAGCGCTTATACTTAATGCAATACATATTACTTTTAACTGCTTTTCCTACACGATAAGCGGGCATGCCTGAAAGGCAACGAGAGGTGAACAGATTGCAAGAAACGACGATAAAGCGCCATATTCTCCCATTATTATTAATGTGCGGAACGTTTTTTATCGGCATTGCTGTTTTAATTACCCATTGGATTTGGCCCAATGACAACAATTATCCCGTAGCTGTAAATGGAGAACTGAAAGCTGCAGGTTGGGATTTTTCACAAATGGGTGTGATTCCGTTAAAGGGCGAATGGGAGTTTTATGAAGGGGAGCTGCTGCAGCCAGATGATTTCACGCAATCTAATCATCGAGCGCCTTCGTTCGTACAGGTACCGAGTAGCTTTGCTGAGTCAGAGGATGGCAGCAGGCCTTCCTATGGAACATACCGCTTAAAAATCTATGTGGATGAGTCTGATTCCTTCAGCTTGCGATTGAAAAAAGTTCGACTTTCAAATCATGTATTTATTAACGGTGAAGATTACGCAGGAAGCGGTAGGCCTGCACAGTCAGAGGCGTCGTTTGTTGCTAGCATCGCGCCTTATTTTACGATGTTCAACGTTGAGAATGGCGTTATTGAGCTCATTATTCAAGTAGCCAGCTTTGACAATATGAACGGCGGCATTGCACAAGCCCCTGAATTCGGTTTAACGAAGGATGTCATCAAGAGGCAAGAGTTTGCACGTTTGTCGGATGTGTCGCTCATCACAGCATTATTTATGTTTGGGCTTTATTATGTTGGGATGTTCCGACATTGGCGCAGAGAACCACACCTGAAATATTTCAGCCTGTTTTGTCTACTTCTAGCGTTTTTTTTCGCTATCGATAATGAATTGCTTATTTTATTGTTCTTTCCGAATTTTTCTTTTCTGTGGCTACAGAAGCTGCTGTTTTTGTTGCCATTAATTACAATCTATTTTTTTGGACAGTATGTGCTTAGTTATTTGCGAAAAACAGATATGATGTATGCACGAATTTTACCATGGATTGCCTTGGTATATGCCTTGTTTGCATTTGTCACTCCTAATCGTTTCCTGGTTGATTTTTTATGGGCTCATGTGGTGCTTGCCTCTTTGTATTTGGGTCTGCTGTTTTTAGCGATCTTCAGCAATCGCGAGCGGCCCGTGCAGGGCAAAGGGTATTTACTATTAGGTCTTCTTGCCTTGCTTGCAATGTGGATATTCGCTCAATTTCGTTATCAAATGGCACTCGATTCGCCATATTTTATGGTGCTGTCACCGTTGATGCTTGTGTTGTCACAGGCTTTACTAATGGCGGATCGCTTGCATGATTCCTATGTGCAAAACGAAAAGATGAATCGACAGCTGCTTGCGTTTGATCGGCAAAAGGATGAGTTTTTGGCGAAGACCTCTCATGAGCTGAGAACCCCATTGCACGGTATTATTAACTTATCGCAAATTATGCTGGAGGATAAGCAGCATTCGCTTCCTGCCGAGCATCTCGATAATATTCGCTTGGTTCAGGCGATTGGTAATCGACTAGCTGGTCTTGTACATGATGTGCTTGATTTGAACAAGATTCGCTATGGACAGTTGAAACTGCTATTGAAACCCGTCGACTTAACGGTTTCGGTAGAGTTTGTTATTCAGACATTATCCGTTATTGTTGACAAACCAGGAGTAAAGATTGTCAACGATATTCCTGCAGGCTTGCCACTTGTATGGACAGATGAAGATCGTTTGCAGCAGGTGCTTTATAACTTGGTTGAAAATGGATTGAAATTTACCGAATCAGGACATGTTCGCGTGCACGCTGCTGCGGCAGGTAAGCAACTTAATATTAGCGTTTCGGATACGGGAATTGGCATACCGGAAGAACGCCTAGACAGCCTGTTTCGGCCATTCACCTCGTATGATGAGCACGAAGGCTGGCATGGCGGCTTAGGTTTGGGTTTAAGCATAGCCAAGGAGCTAATCGAGCAGCAGCAAGGAACACTGTCGGTGAGTTCTCAAGAAGGAGTCGGCACGACCTTTACATTTACCCTGCCTGTTTCGTCCGAAAAAACAGCGACTCAGCCGAGGATTTCACAGCAATCCTATTCCAGCCTGGATGATTATGAAATGGTCGCTGCAACAGAAGAAGGCTTGCGGCATCAGCAACAACTCACGAATGTGCACTTGCTAATCGTGGACGACGAGCCGGTGAATCGAAAAATATTAATTCATGTTGCCAATTCGCTGCAGTACAGCTACACTGCTGTCGGAAGCGGAGAAGAAGCATTGGCTATATTAAAGCGCGGTCGATTGCCTGATCTCTTGTTATTGGATGTGATGATGCCAGGCATCTCGGGGCTGGACGTATGCAAGGAAATCAGAAAAACGCATGGATTAGGCGAGCTTCCTGTATTAATGCTGACGGCATTTGGCCAAAAACGTGATCTGGCAGCTGCATTTACAGCAGGAGCCAACGATATATTGCAAAAGCCGTTTGATATGAGCGAGCTTCGTGCGCGCATGCAATCATTGCTCGCGATGAAACAGTCCTTCGAGCTGTCGATACGAAAGGAAATGGATTTTCTGCAGGCTCAGATCACACCACATTTTTTATACAATAGCTTGAATGCGGTCGTGGGCTTAAGCTATACCGACACACAAAAACTTCGTGAGTTGATCGTTAATTTAAGCACATATTTACGCTCGAAGTTTACTTTCCTTTCTGTCAGCGGCGTAATTCCTTTCGAGCGTGAGCTGGAACTGGTCGAAGCTTACCTTGCCATTGAAGAGGTTCGCTTTGGCGGGCAGTTCAAGATAGTCTACCATATTGAGGATGACTTCCATTGTATGCTGCCACCGTTAATTTTACAGCCAATCGTTGAAAACGCAGTGCGTCATGGCGTTGCAGTCAAGGATGGCGAAGGTGTTATTCAGATTCATGCTAGGATGACTGAAAGGGGCGCTGAAATCGTTGTTGCGGATAATGGAGCGGGTATGAAGGAGGAACGGCTGCAAGCGATAGCTGAAGGCACGACGGGTAGGGTAGGCATTGAAAATGTGAATCGCAGATTGTCGATGCTGTATGGTCGAAAACTGATTATCGACAGTAAGGCTGGAGAAGGCACGCAAGTCACGATCATAATTCCGGAGGAAGAAATCCATGAAGGCGATATTAATTGATGACGAGCAGATAGCATTAGATGTTATCCATATTTTTTTAGAGGAAATAGGCGGCGTTAAGGTAATAGGCAAGTATCAGAAGGTGAAGGATGCACTAGCAGAGGCGATAGTGCTTCAGCCAGATCTAATTTTTTTGGATATCGAAATGCCTGAGCTGAATGGTTTGGCAGCGGCCGAGCTGTTCAAAAGAAGCTGTCCAGTAGCGGAAATCATATTTATTACAGCGCATGCCAACTATGCCATTGATGCTTATGATCGAGAAGCGCTTGCTTATTTACTGAAGCCTTTGGATAAACAGCGTTTGGCGAAAACAATTGAACGGGCATCTATGGTGCTTGCGGGCAGATCGAATAGTGTGGATGCGAGCAGGGAGACTCAACCAGCGTCTGAGCTTTCGACTGTACCAGCTGCAGGCTCGTTATCAAAGCGTCTTATGTTAAAGACGTTGGGTAGCCTCGAGCTCTACACCGATGAAGGAAAGCTGTTGACGTGGCGTACGAAAAAAACGAAGGAATTGTTTGCTTATTTGTGGCATAACCAAGGCAATCCCGTCTACAAATACGCCATAATGGATGAGCTTTGGCGTGAATATTCTGCACAGCAGGCACAGCGTTTGTTCCATACCACGCTTTATTATTTGCGAAGCATGTTTAAATCAGAGGGTGTTGCCGGGCTTGTATTTTATGGTGATGATCGATATTGGATTGATTTGTCGATTATGAGCAGTGACCTCGAACAGCTGGACAGTTTCCAATATGAAGCTAACCAGCCAATGAGCAAGCTGGAGAAATTATTGTCCTTGTATGGCGGCGATTATTTTGAGAAGGAGCATTATCCATGGGCTATGGCTAGTGCTCTTAAGATTCATGCTGATTATGTCGATCGCTTGCTGACAATACGCGCTAGCGCATCAACCGAACAGCGAACAATAATTCTATATAAGCTTATCGAGCTGGAGCCTTATCATGAGGTCTATTATGATGAATTAATAGAATGCCTGGTGAATGCGGGCGAGCATAACGGGGCGAAGCATATACATCGATTAAAGGAAAAGATGAAAATGGAAGGCTGATACAACAAGATGGATCCCTGACTGGTTAAAAGAGATGTGGATGATTGTTCAGAATTTGTTGAGAGCATTATGATATTGTTACACACAATGATGCCTGAGCGATTTATGAACTGGGGGAGTTAGCGGAATGATCATCACGAATACAGATTATGGAATCCATCGATTGCCAGTAAGAAAGCTGAATGCGTCAGCGATGAAACAATTGTTTGGAACACGTATGTCTATGACGTCCGAGATAGACCTTCATATTGAGATGTCAGTTGAAGCTCATCCGCATACTTTAGTCAGCCCAGTAGAGCTTGTAGCACCGATTATAGACTTCCGGATCGCTGCTGTGCTGAATGAGCAGGAGCTTGAGATTAAAGCGTTCCACTCTTATGTGGAACGTCTTATTGCGCTGCCAGTTGGAACAGATGCCAACAAGATTACAACAGGTGTAATCTTTCTTAAGGATGGCGCGATGCGACCAGTACCAACAAAAGTGCTGAATATAGGTGAGCGGTGCTTTGCTATAATCAACAGTATTTACAATAGTCAATATTCTGTAGTATACAACGTGCAGTCATTCACCGATATTAAAGGGCACTGGGCTCAAAAAAGCATTGAAGATATGGCTTCACGACTCATTGTGCATGGAATCAATGAGAATAGCTATCTGCCACAGCAAGGCGTTACAAGAGCGGAGTTTGCCCTGACGCTAGTTCGGGCATTGGGTTTATATCATTATATGCCGAGAGTAGCGTTTGCAGATGCTGACAAATACTCCAGCTACGATGATGCGATTTCGATTGCCGCAAACTATGGCTTGATGAATGGCTTCCCTGACGGAAACTTTAACCCTGAACTGGAAATTACAAGACAAGAGGCGATGGTTAGCATCGCTCGAGCGGTTGCTTTCGTCAGACGAGATCATATAGATGCTCAGTATGAGTCTGAATCTACTCTCTCTAACTGGATGGATGCCGAAGAGATTTCCCAGTGGGCAAGATCCGCTGCATGCGCAGTACTTCGTTTCGGAATATTTAAAGGGGAGAGTGGCCGATTGAGGCCAACTGAGCGACTAACTAGAGCAGAGCTTGCAGCAACCATGCAGCGGCTGCTTCAGTACGTTGATTTTATATAATGCTTCCACGATAACATAATAAAACTGCAAGCAATCCATAACGTTGCTGCGGTTTATGGATTGCTTGCAGTAGACTATGAGATATTGCTTTCAATTATAGCGGAACAACGACTTCCTCGCGGTTTTTGTAGTACACCCAGCTTTTATAGCCGATATCGCGCAGTGCTTGTGCGACCTCATCAAAATCCTCTCCGAAGCGGCGTGGCGTATGTGCATCTGAACCAAATGAAATTTTCACTCCAAAATGATAGGCGCGAGCCAAAATATCATTAGACGGGTACCAGCCGCCTGCAGCCTTTGTACTTCCTGATGTATTGACCTCGATTGCAACATTGCAGTCTGCGATTACTTTTAAAGTCTCATCGATTTTTTGCTGAGCAGGAATATCGGAAAATTCGGGATAATACCCTTTCATTGCATCGATATGGCCGAGAATTTGAAACAAGCCTGTACGCGCGGATTGAGCGATTAGATCATAGTAAAGCTCTTTCGTTGCGATTTTTTCTGCATCGGTCAACCCTTTCCAACGATTTTTGTTGAAAATGCTAACGCCTGACACTTGATGAACAGAACCGATAATATAGTCGAATGGTGCGTTGTTTAAGGCTTCTTTATAGGCATCGAAGTGCTGGGGGAAAAAGTCTGACTCAATGCCGAGCAAAACATCGATTTTCCCCTCGTACTTACTCTTTAATGCCAGAACTTCCTCTACATAGTTAGGAAAATCGCTGGTTGCCATTGCGATCCCTGGAAATGGCTGATCCTCCTCATGCGCAAAGTAAGGAGTATGGTCTGAAATACCGATAACCTGGAAGCCTTTATTAATAGCAGCCTCGATATAATCCTCAATTACACCGTCAGCGTGCCCGCAGCGAACATGATGGGTATGTAAATCAAATTTTACAGCAGCTCGTTTATTGGCTGTCATAATATTCACTCCTTATTCTGCACTCATAAATTGGTACTCTGGCATTCCTTTCAAATCGTTCAAAAATTGCTGCATTGCTGAATTAAGATAGCGTCCAGATTTATATACGACCCCTACAGGATGTGTCGCCTGCAGCTCATCTACCCGAATGACCTTAAGTGTACCGATTTTTAATTCCTGCTCAACCGACAGCTTGGAAACAATGGCAGCACCTAAATTGATCTCGACCATTCGCTTCACTTCCTCGCTGCTGGAAAGCTCCATCACGATATTAGGCTGAATGCGATGCTCCCGAAAAATCTGATCGACGAAGCGACGTCCAAGTGTATCTGGAGCCAGCATAATGAGCGGGATATGCTGCAATTGCTCTATCGTAATAAAATCGTGTTGACTTAAAGGATTTTCAGGTGCTGCAATTAACTGAAACGTATCAAAATACAGGATTGATGAGCTGATCGTTGCTGTTTTTTCATAGAGATAGGTTATCCCAATATCGACGTTTCCATTATCTACAGCAGTCATGACTTGTGCGGAGGGCATCGTATGAATCGTTGTTTTAATTAGCGGATACTGATTTTGGAAATATGAGAGTACGCGAGGCAGTACTTGGACTGCAATGGAGGCTGTAGTTCCGAGAACGATGTGGCCTTGAGGGTTATCGTTAAGATCGGTAAGCTTTTGCTTTAGCTCCTCGACGATTGCAAGCATCCGTTCAGCATGCTCCAAAAATACCTTTCCATGATCCGTTAATGTGACAGGCTGATTCCGATCAATCAGTATGGTATTGAATTCTTCCTCCAAGCTTTTGATTTGAGCTGATACGGCTGGTTGCGTCAAGTTCAGCAGCTCGCCAGCTTTACGAAAGCTCATCGTTTTCGAAATTGTAAGCAAGGTTTCTAGTTGACTTATATTCAATTTCGTCAAACCTCCTTTTCGAATTAATCCACCCGATGAAGCTATCCTTTATTATAGCGAACTTGAAAGGATTGGGCAAAATAATATGGTAACATTTATGAACAAATAAAAGCGCCGCTTCTCGTTCAAGTAGAAGCGGCGCTGGTCAGCTTATGGCCTGAGTATTGAATTAAAGCTTGTGCTAGAGCCATTCCTTTTTTCGAAAGATGATATACATGCCGATGCCAAGCACAAGCATGATACCAAGCACAACATAGGCTCCAAATTTAAAATGCAGTCCGGGAATGATATCAAAGTTCATTCCATATATGCCTGTAATAAACGTTAACGGCATGAAAATGGTCGTTATGGCGGTAAACACGCGCATAATTTCGTTGGCTCTGCTTGTGACGGCAGATTGATAGGCCTCGCGCAAGTTGCCCATCAAATCCCGATACGTATCAAATGATTCTGAGGTCTTCAAGGCGTTCTCGTAGACGTCGCTAAAATATTTTTGAAGCTGGTCATCAATAAGCCGAAGTTCCTTCTTCATTAACTGGGCAACGAGCTCGCGCTGCGGTCCGAGCATCTTTTTCAACCAGAGGATCTCAGAACGCAATCCGTAGATTGCATTAAGATGAGACTTTTTCGTATGCATTAATATGTCTTCCTCAAGCCCCTCGATTTTGAGCTCAATGCGATCGCCGACAAGTGCATAATTATCAATAACCAAATCCACAAGATGATAGAGAAACTGGTCGGCTCGACTTACTTCCTGCTCCCACAAAATTGGCTTAAGAAGGCGCAGCTCATTGATTTTTTGCTTCGTTACCGTGATGATATAATGCTTGCCTAAAAAAATATTCAGTGCACGCAGGAAAAATTCCTCATCATCGAAACGAATGCTGTTGACCACAATAAAGTAATGGTCTTCATATATTTCAATTTTCGGACGCTGTTCTTCTTCGTTCAAGCAGTCCTCTACAGCAAGATCATGCATGCCGAAGATCGACTGCAGCACAACCAAATCCTCAAGATTGGCATCGATCCAGTAGAAGCCCGTTGCAGGGGGTTGAATCGTTTCTTCAATATGATCAACTAATGTAAAATTTCCTTGATTAACATGTCTAATTTTCATGCTTGCTTCTCCTTCCATTCAAAGGGGAAGCTTTTTTCACGCAGGCATCAGCGCTATTGAACAGCTGTTGACGATATCAGCAAACTAGGAAGCTGCAGGCTTAGTGCTGAGCAACCGATTGTCATGCTGAGGCGTGAAAGCTTCCCGATAAGCTGTTCTGTGGTCCTCGGTCGGTCATCACCCATTTGATCCCACACTCCTTTGCTTTCCATAATAGTTGTTGAATGTTACAGCTGTATTAAAATGATGTATAAAATAACAGCGATAACCCTTGTCTAGTATACTCTGATGGCTTTGAAACATTCAACAGTTAATTTGCTTGACGGAAGTCCGCAAATGCTATAAAGTAATGTTACAAAGACCTAAAATTGAATAGACTACTTTCTTATCAAGAGCAGGCGGAGGGACTGGCCCGATGAAGCCCGGCAACCGGCATGGTAACATGTACGGTGCTAATTCTTGCGGAAACTTTGTTTCTGAGAGATGAGAGAGAGGTTACGATAGATAGACCTTTTCTCATACCAGAAAGGGTCTTTTTTGTTTAAATTGCGACATATAGGGAGTGAACATTATGCCAATTAAAATCCCGGATCATTTACCTGCGAAAGAAGTTCTGACAAGTGAAAACATCTTCGTTATGGACGAAAGCATTGCTTACAAACAGGATATTCGCCCACTGCGAATCGTGATCCTAAATTTGATGCCGACGAAGGAAACAACGGAAACACAATTGCTTCGTCTAATTGGTAATACACCATTGCAGGTAGAGGCCGTACTGCTGCATCCAAAAACGCATACGTCCAAAAACACGTCTGCTGAGCATCTATCCAGTTTCTACAAAACATTCGAGGATATCGAGTCTCAGTATTTTGACGGCATGATTATTACAGGCGCGCCAGTGGAGCTTATGGAATTTGAAGAAGTGAATTATTGGGAAGAGCTTACTCAAATAATGGATTGGAGCAAGTCGCACGTCACCTCAACCTTCCATATCTGTTGGGCAGCACAGGCTGGCTTATATCATCATTTTGGTATTAAAAAATATATGCTGGAAGAAAAAATGTTCGGTGTATTTCCTCATACGCTGACCCAGCGTCATGTACCGCTGCTTCGCGGTTTTGACGAACAATTTTATGTTCCACAGTCGCGTCATACAGAAGTGCGACGTGAAGATATTGAGAAGGTCGCGGATTTGGAGGTATGGTCGGAGTCAGCACAAGCGGGCGTGTACATTGTTGCATCCAAAGGCGGCAAGCAAATATTCGTAACGGGGCATTCTGAATATGATGCGACTACGTTGAAATTTGAATATGACCGTGACCAGGCGAAAGGCTTGCGCGTCAATGTACCAGCTAATTACTTCCCGAATGATGATCCCAATCAGCTGCCGCTCTCCACTTGGCGAGCACACGCGAATTTGTTGTTTTCAAATTGGTTGAATTATTATGTATATCAGATTACACCTTATGAGCTTGGTGCTGGCATTTAAGCTGCTTGCCAGCGTAAAAGAATAGGAGAGAGCATGCGATGAAAATTGAAAGTCGTTTAGCACAAATTGGTTCACAAAAGGATAATGTGACTGGAGCGGTAAGCTTCCCGATTTACCAGGCTACTGCTTTTCGTCATCCGGCATTAGGAGAAAGCACGGGATTCGATTATGCTCGTACGAAGAGTCCTACCCGTTCTGTATTGGAAGAAGCGGTAGCTGAGCTTGAAAGCGGAGATGCTGCGTTTGCCTGTAGCTCCGGTATGGCAGCACTGCAAACGATCTTTGCCTATTTCAGCTCTGGCGATCATCTGATTGTCTCCCTTGATTTATATGGTGGAACATACCGCTTGCTGGAACGCATTATGTCCCGTTTTGGCGTTACAGCAACCTATGTGGACACAAATGATCTGGATCAATTGGGTGCAAGCCTTACCCCGCAAACGAAGGCAGTACTTATTGAAACGCCAACAAATCCGCTCATGATGATAACTGACATCGAGAAAGTGACTGGTTGGGCAAAAAGCAACGGGCTGTTGACGATCGTTGACAACACGCTGCTTACTCCTTACTTTCAACGTCCGATTGAGTTAGGTGCGGATATTGTTATTCATAGCGCAACGAAATATTTAGGTGGACATAATGATGTGCTTGCCGGTCTGATTATTACAAAGGGTGAGGAGTTGTCTGCACAGATGGCAATTCTTCATAATTCAATCGGTGCCGTGTTGGGACCGCAGGATTCCTTTTTGCTTGCACGCGGGATGAAGACATTGGCACTGCGTATGGAGCGTCATCAAAGCAATGCAACGGCGATCGCAAATCACTTGCTAACCCATCCAGCAATAGCTGAGGTTTATTATCCGGCACTTCCCGATCATCCGGGATATGATGTGCAACAGCGCCAATCTTCAGGCAATACAGGAATTTTTTCTTTTAAGGTTAAGGACGCTCGTTATGTCGCTCCAATTTTGCGTGAGGTCAAATTAATTGCATTTGCCGAGAGTCTTGGCGGGGTAGAATCGCTGATGACATATCCAGCAGTTCAGACCCATGCTGATATTCCTGAGGAGATCCGTCGCGCTGTTGGGGTTGATGATCGGCTGCTTCGTTTTTCAGTGGGCATTGAGCATGTGGATGATCTGATCGCAGACCTTGACCAAGCGCTTGAAAAAGCGATGCAGGAGATTGCACAGTAATAATATAATTTGATTGTAATTACTTAAAAATAAATAAAAATGAAATAGCTGTACACACTGATTTCATATGAAATTACAGGCTGTGTACAGCTATTTTTTAATTAATCGTACAAGATGGCAATAATTTATAGCATGTATGCCAATCTCTTCATTGTATATACAGCGTTCATTGACCATATACTTTAGGGGAGAAAGGAGTGATCGCTATGAGATTTTTGACCCTTTACTTTTATGATTTCAACCACCAAGACGTTCAACACATACAAGAACGCTTGAAGCAAGAGATGTTGGGCGATATACATAAAAGAAATCGTTTGAAGCAGCAGCCTAGCTTTCCCATATCGCTGCAATTCAAGCCAAATGAATATCGCATTGACATTATCCCCCAATTTCCAGAGTTTCAATTATTGAAGCACGGACCGCCAATGCTCGAAGCTATCGCTTTTGTGTTAGGACAGTATATTGTAGATGAACGGGAAGATGAAATAATCGCTCAGCTTTTGAGGAAGAGATGCCGACAGACGAATATCGATTCTGATAAAGTAGCGAAGTATTGTCATAATTTGCTTAATAATGATCCTTGGGAGCCGCTTGGCAAAAAGTTTTCTGATGAAGACCGAGCAAGACGAAGAAATAAAGTGTCAGAAGAGCTCATCCCGTATCTAGAGGAATATACGGAGCTGGATTTTTCAGGCTACATGGCATTTCGGATGCACAGCTACAAGCAAGAATTGAAGGAAGTTATTGAATATGCCATTGATGAGTATATTTTGGATCAGCAATATGAAGAGTTTATGACACTGTTGCGTTACTTTGTTCAGCTTCAAGAAACTCGGACTGAGCTCGTACATCTGGTACAGGAGCAAGGAAGCAGTTTCATATTATGCGATGAGCATATGAAGCCATTAGAAATCAAGCATGAGCATGATCGAATCGTTGCAGAGATGCTTGAGACCGAAATAAATATTGAAGATATAGTGATTAGTTCACTTATATCTGCATCTCCGCAAAAGATTATCGTGCATACAAGGCATGAGGATTATCAGGTTGTACGATCTGTAAAAGCGATCTTTGGAGACCGTGCTCAAATATGCAACACGTGTCCGATGTGCAGGCATAAGCATGATGAATTACTACCGTTTCAATAGAGGATGGATATGCCAATAGTTAAAAGAGCAATGCTTGGGCTTGACGCACTTTGGCAATCCTTTTATAATGTTGAATATAATAAGAGTTTAACTCTTATCCGATATGCTTCAATAGCAATGAGGAAGACATGCAACTATGATCGCACTGGCTCAGAGAGAGGAATCTAGGCTGAAAGTTCCTTCCAAGATGCACGTAGCTGTACCACTTCTAAGCTGTACTGCTGAACTGCGTGAGCAAACTAAGCAGTACCGGGTATCTCCGTTATAAGATCGTACGAGGACTGCAATTTTTGTAGTTGAAGTAGGGTGGAACCACGAGATGACAAGCACTCGTCCCTTTGGGACGTGTGCTTTTTTGCGTCCAGCTTTTGCTTGTCACGCTTGACTAAGCTTACTTAAGCTTAGTATAAAACTATTGCAGGAGGAACAAAAAATGAGTATTAACATCACTTTCCCAGATGGCGCCGTACGTCAATATGAAGCCGGCGTTACAACTGAGGATATCGCAGCATCCATCAGCTCTGGCTTGAAAAAAAATGCAATTGCGGGCAAAGTAAATGGCAAGGTGGTTGATGTTTACACGCCAATCGAAGCCGATGCCGCAGTAGAAATCGTTACTGTAGAAAGTGCGGACGGACTTGAAGTATATCGTCATAGTACTGCTCACTTAATGGCACAGGCGATTAAACGCCTATACAAGGATGCCGACGTGAAGCTTGGCATCGGTCCGGTCATTGAAGATGGATTTTACTACGACATTGATATGGAGCAATCACTGACTCCTGAAGACCTTGTAAAAATAGAGAAAGAAATGAATCGCATTATTGGTGAGAATCTTCCTATTCGCCGCCGTGAGGTATCTCGCGAGGAAGCACTAGCGATCTATACAGACATTAATGATCATTTGAAGCTGGAGCTTATTAACGACCTGCCAGAGGATTCTGTCATTACGATGTATGACCAAGGCGAGTTTTTCGATCTATGTCGCGGACCGCACTTGCCTAGCACTGGACGTATCAAAGCGTTCAAGCTGCTAAATGTTGCTGGCGCATACTGGCGTGGAGACTCTAAAAATAAAATGCTTCAGCGTATTTACGGAACTGCATTCCCGAAAAAAGCGCAGCTTGATGAGCATCTGCATTTCCTTGAGGAAGCGAAAAAGCGTGACCACCGCAAGCTTGGCAAAGAGCTTAAAATGTTTACATTCAGTAAAGAGGTTGGTCAAGGCTTGCCGCTATGGCTTCCTAACGGTTCAAAGGTACGCCGTACAATGGAGCGTTATATTGTGGACTTGGAGGAGCGTTTAGGCTACGAGCACGTTTATACGCCTGTACTTGCCAATGTAGAGCTATATAAAATTTCTGGCCACTGGGATCATTACAATGAGGACATGTTCCCGCTTATGCAAATGGACAATGAGGAACTCGTGCTTCGTCCAATGAACTGTCCGCATCACATGATGGTATATAAGAGTGATATGCGCTCTTATCGCGACCTGCCAGTTCGTATTGCAGAGATGGGTACGATGCATCGCTATGAAATGTCTGGTGCTTTAACTGGTCTGCATCGCGTTCGTGCCATGACTTTGAATGACGCACACATTTTCTGTCGTCCAGATCAAATCAAGGAAGAGTTTGCTCGCGTTATTAACTTGATTCGCAAAGTGTACGAAGACTTCGGCATTAAGGAATATCGCTTCCGTCTGTCGTATCGCGATCCTCAGGACACTGAAAAATACTTCCAAAACGATCAAATGTGGGAAATGTCGCAACGTATGCTGCGCGAAGTTGTTGAGGAGCTTGGTCTTCCATTCTTCGAGGCGGAAGGTGAAGCAGCTTTCTATGGTCCGAAGCTGGATGTGCAAATTAAGACAGCGCTTGGCAAAGAAGAGACATTGTCTACTGCACAGCTTGACTTCCTTCTTCCAGAGCGCTTTGAGCTAGAATATATTGGAGAAGACGGGAAAAAGCATCGTCCAGTCGTTATTCATCGCGGAATTATTAGTACAATGGAGCGTATGACAGCTTATTTGATTGAGAACTTTGCAGGTGCGTTGCCGCTTTGGCTGTCTCCAGTTCAAGCTAAGGTAATTCCTGTATCTACTGCATTCGATGAGTATGCGACTCAAATCAATGAGCAGCTGCTTGATGCGGGTATTCGCTCAGAAAGCGATCTTCGCAACGAGAAGCTTGGTTATAAAATTCGTGAAGCCCAGCTTGAAAAAGCACCTTATATGCTCGTTGTTGGTGAAAATGAGCAGAGCACAGGCTCCGTATCTGTTCGCAAGCGCGGAGAAGGCGACATAGGCTCAATGCCGATTGCTGATTTTATAGCACTTGTTCAGAAGGATATTGCAACAAAAGCACAATAATCTTTTTAACACTCGAGGCTAATGATGGCGTCTTTAGGACGTTCATCGTTAGCCTTTTATTTTTATGCATATAATCACCGCAAACTTAATTGTTAAAAGAATGAATAGTAACACGAAAAAAAACCATACTAAGCTTCGGAGGTGATTACGATGACTAAACGCAACAACAACAACTTGGAAAACAACAACAATAACAACAACCAACAGCAAAACAACAACAATAACAACAACTTGAACAACAATAACAACAACAACCAACAACAAAACAACAACAATAACAACAACTTGGAAAACAACAACAATAACAACAACCAACGTTAATTTGTACTTAGCGTGGCTAGCTGGAAGGGCGATCATCCTTTGATAATTCAGAGGCTGGTCGCCTTTTTTCGTTCGGATGGACAAGTTTTCAACATATGGTAAGATAGGAGAATTGGCATTACATATTAACGTTAAGGGTTAAGGTACAGGGAGAGATGAGTATGAATCAAAGTAGTCGCAACGTCACCATTTTTGCAGCGATTCAATGGATGTTTTTTATTTTTGTAAATGTGGTCGTTGTTCCAGTCTCGATTGGAGCAGCATTCGAACTGTCCACAGGAGAAGTTGTATCAATCTTGCGCACATCCTTAATCGTAACAGGAGCTGCTTGTATACTGCAAGGATGGATAGGACACCGTTATCCGCTGCTTGAAGGACCATCAGGCATCATATGGGGAATGATGTTAACATTAGCGGCTTCAGCTCAAAGTCTTGGATTAACGCTTACTGAGGTTGGTGGCGGCATTGCAACGGGCATGCTGCTTGCAGGTGTGGTGACGGTGCTGCTAGCGGTGTTTGGGGCAGTTCCACTCGTGCATAAGCTTTTTAAGCCGATGGTGATGAATGTGTTTCTATTGCTGCTCTCGCTTCAGTTAGCTGTTATATTTTTTGACGGCATGATAGGTGTAGCTAATGATGGCGCTATGCATATTGGCATTACGGCCTTTTCAGTTGCGGTAGCCATTTTTGTAGCATTTTTGAAAGTGAAGGGAAATAAACTGATTAGCAATTTTTCATTGCTCATCGGAATAATAGTCGGATGGCCTATTTATTCGCTGCTGTTCTCTGGAGCAGGGGTCATTGAAGCGGAAAACATGGCAGGAGCGGGAGGATTGCTGCTCTTTCCACTTGGTCAGCCAAATCTAGAGCTTGGAATTGTCATCATGACCTTTGTTGCATGCTTGCTTAATATGAGCAATACGTTTGCAGCCATTCAGGCTGCCTCCGCTATTTATAATGACAAGCCACAACAGAGTCGATATCGTAATTCCTTATTGTTGACTGGATTGTACAGCGTTGTCGGTTCATTATTCGGCTTAGTCGCTTATGCTCCTTTTGCATCAGCAATAGGTTTCCTTGAAAGCACACAGATTTACGACAAGAAGCCTTTTTTATATGGTGGCGCTATGATCGCACTACTTGGCGTTATTCCGTCACTGGCGATATTACTTGCACAGCTTCCGATAACAGTAGGCAATGCAGTATTGTTTGTCGCTTACATGCAGCTGTTTGGCACTGCGTTGAAAAGCGTGCGCGATTATAGCTTTAATTCAGTTACGGTACATCGAATTGCTGCGCCAGTATTGCTTGGCGTAAGTATAATGATGGCGGATCCCTTATTGTTTACCAGCTTGCCATCACTCATTCAGCCTCTCATAAGCAATGGCTTCATGATGGGTGTGTTGCTTTCTATTGTTATGGAGTTAACGATGAAATGGGATCAGCCTGATGGAAAAACCAATAAGGAAGTTCAGAATTAAGCTGAATAGCTACGGCCTCTTCATCATCGGGATGCGACTAATGATGAAGAGGCTATTATGATGTGGTCTTGTATGTTCGTTTAGTTAAATAAAGCATGCTTGTGTTTTGATTAGTGAAAAAAATCACATACCAACCGATAAGGCACTGCTACAATAAAGATATAAAGAAATGAGGTGGTTGACATGACAACGGATGTAACGAAAAATCTATTGACCTTTTGCTTTCATTGCGAGAACGCGTATCAATGTGATACAGAGGAGAAATGCCGAGACTGCTGGGCTGATCAAGGAATTGCAGAAAAGGAAAAGCAAGAGCTGACGACGGAACAGCTGCTGCGTGAATATGCATTATAAATCCATGAAGCGATTCTGTCCACATGGCTAAAAGCAATGCTGCGAGCAGTGTTGCTTTTTTAGCTTGACGATAAGAAAGGGTTGAAGGCTTATATGCAACAGAAAAAGCAAGGCAGAAATAATAACATAAATGTAACGAAAAAAGCTTGTATTCCCCTTTTCTAATGCTATAGTTTTATATATAATTCCTGTATATAACAAGGAGTGGAGGGGAAGATCACATATGATAAGCGTATTTTCATCAGCGAAAAAACGTGAGACGGCGCAGGAAAGTTCACGCTACGTTGATCAAATGAAAGGCCTATACAATGAATCAATCGTAATCTCCGACCAGCTTGTCGCAGCAGTAGATGAAGTTGATCAAACAATGGTGCAACTAAGCACTATCGCGGATCAAACCCAGCAGCAGGAGCAGACTCTAACGAACTGCAGCATGCAGGCAACAAGCAAAATTAATGAAGCCTTCTCTTCTCTTCAAGAAGTGACTGCTGCTTCAGACCAAATCAGCAGCGCCTCGATGCATTTGACCGAACAAAGTGCCGGTACAAAGCAAGTGACGCTTGAAATGCAGCAGTCATTGACGGAAACGGAACAACTGATGAAGCATTTAAAGCAAAACAACTTGGAAATGACAAAACAGATTGAGCACTTAATAGAACAAACATCTAAAATATATGAAATGAATAATCTCATTCAGCAAATTGTATCGCAAACGTCCCTGCTTGCCTTGAATGCTTCTATTGAAGCTGCACATGCAGGAGAATACGGACGCGGCTTTGCCGTTGTCGCACAAGAGATTCGACGTCTTGCAGATCAAAGCAATGATACGGTCAAGCAATCAACAGAGCTGGTCACGCAAATTGAACGAGGCGTCAAGCTAGTAACCGATGCCGTTGAGCAAGAGCGCTCTACCGTAGAGCGCAGCGTGGAAGAAATGGGTATGAACCGTGAGCGTATGGACTTGATTACCGAGCGAATTGTAGAGGTTGATCAGCTTGTTAATGAGATGAAGGAATCGAGCGCGAATCAAACAGAGCAAACCGCGTACGTTACCGAGCGTTTGCAGGAAGCGGTTGAGTATGTTAATGAAACGTTAACAGCAGTTCAGGATACAGTGAACATGAATGAGAGCCAGCGCAACCAGATCACCAAGCTGGATCGCATTCGCAGCAATATGGGTAAAGCGTCGAATGATCTGAAAAAGGCAATTTCATTAGTTGAAATCGATGTCGTATCCAAAGTGACCAATTCGAGCACGGAAGCGATTATGTCGTGGTTAACGGCAGCAGCTCAAACTCGAGCCATCAGATCACTCGATCCATCGATTCATCGCGAGGAATTGAAAGCATTGCTTAACAAGCAGTCTGAAGTAGAAGCGATATGGTCCAATTATGCGGATGGCTCCTTTATTGTATCCATTCCGGATGCTGGCTTGCTCAATGCTAAAAATAGAGAATGGTGGCAGCGTGCAAGGAGTGGCGACAGCTTCAAATCAAGCTACTATGTTTCTGCTATTACCAAGCAGCTGTGCCAGACGCTATCTGTTCCCATTTATAATGAGGAGAATGTCATTGTCGGTGTGCTTGGCATTGATTTAACGATTAAAAATTAGCTTGCCAGAATGGCTGATTCGAGAATAAAACGTAATGACTTGTATTGTGAGATAAACAGCAGGTTAAGGGATCAATGCTCCGCGATGGGGCATTGATCTTTTTTTCTCGGTCTCTAGACTGAGATAACTTCAATCTCTCGACGCTTATAGGAAATTGTCTGCTCCGCTATACTTTGTATATAACGTGCTATAGAAAGGAAGTTATGAACATGAAACGATCTTTTTTAGATAAGTATGGAGTAGCTATACTAGTTATCGCAATTGGTGGCTGGTTTGTTAGCAAGCAGCTTGGCTTTACCGGCATTAGTCTGGGCAAGCTGATTCTTATTCTTCTAGGTGGTGCAGTTATCATGTATGGTATTCAAATGATTCGTTCCTCCAGCACAAATAATACGCAGGAGCAAAAATGGGATCATTATGAACCAGATATGGCACCGCCGCCACCACCGCCAATGGACGAACCATTCTCTTCAGTAAAACCTGAGAAGTTTGAAGACAACTCTAATACAAGCTATACGTATGGTTCATCAGCAGCTAACGAGAACGGAACTACGTATGCGTACGGTTCTTCGGAAGCAGGCTCTAACCCAAAAAACAGCTACAATGATTATGAGACGATTAATCGTTCTGTTTTCATCGGTGATCTGCATTATGGCAAACAGCATTGGGAGCTAAGACCAATGAATTTATCTGCTTTTATAGGTGATATGAAGATCGATTTGTCAAAAGCACATATCCCGGTTGGCGAAACAAGAATTCAGATACATGCTTTTATTGGCGATGTGAAGATTTTTATTCCGAATGATGTAACACTGGGTGTTTCGGTTCAAATGAATGCATTTATAGGTGATACGAAGTTAATGGATCAGCATGAATCAGGCATCATGCGTTCTTCTGAAATGAGCACTCCGCACTATCACGAGTGTGAGCGTAGAATTATGATTACAGTATCTACCTTTATCGGAGATGCCAAGGTGAAAAGGGTAGGTTAATCATGAGCAAAAACAGCAAGCAGTTTATTGGGAGTTTAGGATTGAACATCCATTCGATTATGGTCGGTGTGCTTACAGCTGTATTTGCTGTAACGGTCTATGCGCTACTCGAACCGCTTGTCAATTGGTTTTCACTGATCATTCTTGTATTGTTTCTATCGATTATTGTGAGCGCGATGCTTGTAAAGCTGCTTGTGCGAAATGAACGTGCAGCGCTTGAAAAGCTGGAATATACCGTGAAAAATGTTTATAACGGTGACTATTCTGCACGCGTGCAGTATGATGAAGATGATCCTTACGGGGAATGGTATCGGCAGTTTAATGATTTTTTAGAGCAGACAGAGCAGAAGCTCGCCTATATCCAGGTGCTAGGTGAGGCAAAGGTACTGCAAGAGGCAGCCAGCGTAGAAACTGCTGTTTTCGAGGAGAGAAAAAGGCTCGCTCGGGACTTGCATGATAGTGTAAGCCAGCAGCTTTTTGCAATCCATATGAGTGCCTCATCTTTGCAAAAGCTTCAAGAGCTGAATCCTGAGCATGCAAAAGAGGTTATGAAGCAGCTCGTCACAATGTCGAGCAATGCTCAGCAGCAGATGCGAAAATTTATTGCACATTTGCGTCCAATGGAGCTGGAAAATCGGAGTCTATCCGAGGCGTTGAATTATTGGTATCCCGATTACTGTAGACAAAACAACATTCAAGGCAGATTGGATTATCGTATTCAATCTGATCTTACAGATGCAAAGGAGCATCAGCTGTTTCTCATTATTCAGGAGGCAATGGCTAACGTCGTCAAGCATGCACAATGCACGAGCTGTCAGCTAACATTGTATGAAACAGAGCATCGTGTCATTGTAACGTTAGAGGATGATGGCAAAGGATTTAAGCAGGAGGCGCTGACTCGCAAATCATATGGTCTATCAACGATGCAGGAGCGCGCACAAAAGCTAAGCGGCAGCACTGAAATTATTAGTAAGGAAGGCCGTGGCACGATCGTAAAAGTGACGATTCCGAAATTAATAGAGAAGGAGCCGAAGCTATAGCATGGATCAAATAACAAACATTATGATCGTAGATGATCATGATATGGTACGATTGGGATTAAAAACGTATTTAATGCTTGAGCCGTCCTTTCGTGTAGTAGCCGAAGCGGGCAATGGGGAAGAGGCGCTTCGTTTTTTACAGGGCTGTGAGCAGCTGCCGGATCTTATATTAATGGACTTGATGATGCCGGTTATGAATGGCATTGAGGCGACAAAGGCGATTAGTGCAAAATTTCCGCAATTAAAAATTGTAATGCTAACAAGCTTTCTTGAGGACGATAAGGTGTATCAGTCCATTGAAGCGGGTGCGGTCAGCTATGTACTGAAGACAGTATCTGCGGAAGAGCTCATTTTTGCAATTAAGGGTGCTCTAAAAGGAATGCCAGTTATGTCTGCCGAGGTTTCACAGTCGTTGACACGCGGTTTGCGTGTTCAGCGCACGCAGCAAGGGGACGAAAGCTTTACGGAGCGCGAGCGAGAGGTGCTGCTGCTAGTTGCTGACGGGCTATCGAACAAAGAAATAGCTGATGAGCTGCATATTAGCATCAAAACGGTGAAAACGCATGTGAGCAATCTACTCATGAAATGCGAGCTGGAGGATCGAACACAGCTGGCTGTACTTGCTCATCGCAAAGGCTGGGCAAATAAATAACTGCTAGTTATATGACAAGATTAAGTAAAGCCCCTCATTTGTGAAGGGCTTTGTTTGCGTTGGAGCGATTGACAGATTGCAGAGCAGTAGCTGCATCATTATGATACTTCTTCTGTCTTTTTAGTTCTGCGCTTGCGTTTTGGTGCAGCAGGAGGCTCTGGTTTAGTTGCTTCGATGCTTGCTTTTAACGCAGCCATTAGATCGATCACATTTGTTTTGGCTGCTGCTGGTGTGCTTACGATATCGACACTTTCGCCAGTGATTTTCGATTCAATCAATTCATACAGGGCAATTCGGTAATCATCGGTATATTTGGTTGGGTCAAATTCCTCGCTTAATTGCTCTACCAGCATTTTGGCCATTTCCAATTCCTTATCACTGACGGACGTTTGCTGTGGCAAGTTCGGAACCTGATTAATTGCGCGAATCTCATCTGGAAAATGCATCGTCTCCAGACAGAGGCAGTTGTCTACGACACGAATGGCTGCCAGACTGCTCTTGCTTCGTATATTGATTTTGGCAATGCCAATTTTGCCTGTTTGCTTGATTGCTTCCATTAACAGACTGTACGCATCTGAACCCGCCATATCTGGAGATAAGTAATAAGGCTTTTCAAAATAGATAGGATCAATTTCCTTCAGATCAACAAAATCAAGAATTTTAATTGTTCTTGCCGATTCTGGTTTAATAGCCTCCAGCTCTTCCTGATTGACAATAACGAATTTATCCTTTTCATATTCGAAGCCCTTCACAATATCCTCGGCTTTTACCTCTTTATCGCAATGCGGACATTTTTTTTCGTAGCTAATCGGCATTTTGCATTCTTTGTGCAGCTGTCTAAAATGAATATCCTTATCTTCTGTAGCTGCATGCATTTTGACCGGCACATGCACCAGTCCAAAGCTGATCGCACCTTTCCATACCGTATGCATCTTACCGCCTCCTTTTTTTCTTAATATGTCCAAGTTGGTATCAAAACATTAAAAGTAGACATGTACATTTATCTATTGGCGATTAAAGCGTAATGAATGTGAATAAACAAACCAACAGTTCCTAATTAATGGGATTTATACTATAATGTGATTGGTGATTTAACAATTGTTGGGGGGGTCATAATGAAAAAGAGAGGCATATATTGGTTACTTGGTGTTTTTATCTTTCTATGGATTGCACTTGGTGTATATAATTATGTATTTACTGTGGGTGAGTCTAGCGTTCAGTAATGTATGAGCTAGGTTGAAAAAAACGAATTCGTTCAATTTTTATTTAAGTCGCTGCTTCATGTTGCAGTGACTTTTATTATGCTCACAAGTTCTCAAACTACAATTAATTCGATCATATTTAGACAGCTAATATGATAAAATGCTTTATAATAAAGGTGTTTTCATTGCTGATTTTATTTATTTTTCACCTTTTTTTAAGTTTGTTTTAAGGTAGTTTGTGCAAGATAGAGATATCCAATACAAGATAAATGTGTCACATAGATAGGAGGAGTTATTCTATGAATAACGGAAACGATCCATTTGATAAAGACGATCAATCCTTAAACAAACAACAGCCTGAGCAGCAAGATGACAAGGGAGGAGATCGAGACACTTATCGTTCTGATAGCTATGGCTACAATCAGTCCCAAGCATCATCTGTTGAAGATGCCGAATTTTCTCCCATAGAGGAACAGAGCATTGAGTCATCTGGCAGCAATGACAGCAGACCACAAGGTCCAACCTATTATTCTTATGGAAATACGCGTCCGATGCAGGCAGTACAGCCGACGAGACACGAGCAGGCAACGACATATAACCGCCATACTAGCGACAATGGCAGCTTTTATCATTCAGTATCCCAGCAGCCGAGTGCCCAGCCAGCCCAGCCGCAGTATCGTCCTTTTACGACGTCCAGCGGCGGCGGTCACTCACTGGAGGGGGGCAAGCAGAAAAAAAACTCCGGTGGATTCGGAAAGATGTTTCTTTCCTTTATGGCCGGTGTTGTTGCGGTAGGCCTTCTCATGTACACAGCAGATGTGCAAAACTGGTTTACAAAGGATGCGGTAGTTTCGCAGGGCGTTAGCTATAACAGCGGTACGAAAAATGCTGGCGGTGGAAATACAAGCAGCGGAACGACGACATCTAGCGCCTTGATGATGGATCGACCTGATAATATTGCAGATTTGTTCAGCACGGCAAGTCCTGCAGTTGTTAAAATCGAAACGTACTCGAAAGCTTCACGAGGAAGCTCGAATCCATTGTTTAATGATCCATTCTTTAGACAATTTTTCGGCGACAACATACCTGGTATGGAGGGACAGGGCGGTTCCTCGGAGCTTAGACAATCTGGCATGGGAACGGGCTTCTTCTTTGACCCTACGGGATACATTTTAACGAACCAGCACGTCGTTTCAGATGCAGATGAAATTCGCGTTATCGTCGAAGGCTATGACGAGCCGTTTGTTGCGACATTGCTCGGCTCGAGCTTTGATCTCGATCTTGCTGTATTAAAAGTAGAACACAATGAGTCGTTCCCAACGTTGCCGCTCGGCAACTCGGAAAGCACGAAAATCGGTGACTGGGTAGTTGCAATCGGTAACCCGTACGGCTTTGACCATACTTTGACAGTAGGCGTCATTAGTGCGAAGGAGCG
This sequence comes from Paenibacillus septentrionalis, assembly GCF_042659865.1. Lineage (NCBI taxonomy): Bacteria > Bacillati > Bacillota > Bacilli > Caryophanales > Paenibacillaceae > Paenibacillus > Paenibacillus septentrionalis. Next base: position 103,378 of record NZ_JBHSTE010000007.1, on the reverse strand, counting down.
CCCGATTGATATATCGGATACAGACGGGACTCGCAATTACAAAAACCTGCTGCAAACCGATGCTTCCATTAACCCTGGTAACTCTGGTGGCCCACTGCTTAACATGAATGGTGAGGTCATCGGTATTAATACTGCGGTGAGCTCAACCGCACAAGGGATAGGGTTCGCAATACCAACTTCTACGATTAGTGAAGTGCTTGATTCATTGAAAAACAATGAGCCAATTCCGGTAAAACCTGCACCATTTATCGGTGCCGATCTACAGGATCTGAATGAAAGTCTTGCTCAGCAGCTTGGTCTTAGCAGCACAGAAGGTGCTTTAGTTCGCAGCATTTACTACAATACGCCTGCGTATAAGGGCGATTTGAAGCAATACGACGTCATTACTGAGGTTGACGGCAAAAAGATGAAAAATATGAACGAGGTTGTAAGTGCCATTCAAGCCCGAGAGGTTGGCGAGGTGGTTGAGTTTACCGTTATCCGCAGCGGGCAAACCGTGAAGCTGCCAATTGAGATTGGCGATAAGAATCAATTTGACTTAAACTAAAGATAGCTTAACAAGGAGCGCAGAGAGTGATCTCTGCGTTCTTGTTTGATCGTACATAAGGAGGAGGAGTGGAAATGAGACAGAGCATACTGGTCGTTGATGACGATGATCGCATTACGTCGATGCTGAGACGCTCGCTTGCATTTGAGGGCTATGAGGTTGCTATTGCCAACAATGGAGCAGATGGCTTGAAAAGCTTTATGCAGAAGGAGCCTGATCTAGTTATTTTGGATGTAATGATGCCATATATAGACGGAATGGAGGTATGCAGACGAATTAGAGAGAGCGGTAGTCAAGTGCCGATTCTGATGCTAACGGCAAAGGATGAGATTTCGGATCGGGTAAAAGGGCTTGATCTGGGTGCGGATGATTATCTCGTTAAGCCGTTTGCGCTTGAGGAGCTGCTGGCTCGTGCAAGAGCGCTGTTTCGTCGCAAGGTCGATCGGGCAGAAAAGCAGGAAAGCGTGTTGACGTTCGAGGATTTGGTGCTGGATCTTGATGCAAGAGAAGCGGTGCGTGCAGGTCGCCGCATTGAGCTTACCTCGAAGGAATATGAGCTGCTGCTATTATTTATGCAGAACCCTAAACGGGTGCTGACTCGCGATACGATTATGGAAAAAATATGGGGCTATGATTTTAGCGGAGAATCTAATGTGTTGGAAGTATATATTGCGATGCTGCGTCAAAAACTGGAAGAAGGCGGATTGCGGCGAATTATTGTAACCGTGCGAGGCACTGGTTATGTGCTTAAAGGAGAGGCGGGTTAGGGTATTGTCACTACGATTAAGACTAACGCTTTGGTATTCAGCAATGCTGGCTGGCGCACTGCTGATTTTTGGAGGCGTTGTATACTTCTCGATAAGCTGGAATACGTATAACGAGCTAAAGGAAGAGGTTCGCTCACAAAGCGACAAGCTAGGCATTGTAGGTACGACGTTTTTCAATACGCTTGATCTTAATCTGGATCGCCAGTCACGTATTGAAGGGAAGGATATGTATGTTCAGCTTGTCAATTACAGCAATGGACTTATTCGTAGATCCACGAACTTGATTGAGCAGGATCTGTATATTCCCTATCCCGCAGCAGCGGCCTATCCGCAACGCGGCTTTGTGGAGACGCAGGTAGTTATCGGTTCGAAAAAATATAATATGATTACGTATCAGCGCCCGCTTGTCATTGACGATGAACTCGTTGGTCTGCTTCAGGTAGGAGCGATTCCGTATAATGAGGAGCAGTTTCTCGATGGATTGCTGAACAGTTTGCTGATTGCTTCAATATTGGCGGTGCTGATTGCCTTTTCCATTGGCATGCTTATCGCGCGACAGGCACTCCGTCCATTAGAAAAAGTAATTGATGCTACACGCAGCATTGAGCGCGGTTCAGATCTAAGTGTTCGCATACCTGATCCTCCTGTAAAAGATGAGATTGGCACGTTGGTTGATACCCTTAATCTGATGCTGTCACGACTGGAGAAGGCTTATAATGAGCTTGACGAAGCCTATAAAGCCCAGCGCCGCTTCGTATCAGATGCTTCTCATGAGCTGAGAACACCGCTCACTACGATTCGCGGCAATATTGATTTGCTAGAGAAAATGTGGTCGCAAACGAAAAATCAGGCGCAGCTGGTCGAGGCGTCAAACAGCATCATCCCGTTTCATCAGGATCACTTCTTGCTGTCACAGGAAGCGATGACCGATATTTCGGCAGAAGCGAAGCGAATGTCTACGCTGGTCAATGACTTGCTGGCGCTCGCTCGTGCTGATGCCGGGTATGTCATGGAGAAGGAAGCAGTGGATGTCTATGCGTTAACGGAAGCTGTTGTACGGCGCGCACAGCTGCTGCCGCGCCAGGCAAGCTGGGAGGTTGGTGACCTTAGTGCACTGGAAGGAATATTCGTTCAAGGCAATGAAGACTACTTGCAGCAGCTGCTGTTTATTTTTATAGAAAATGGATTTAAGTATACGCCTGAAGGCTCGGTTACATTGAAGGCGGAGCGTAAGGATGATTTTATGGCATGGATTATTAGCGATACCGGGCTTGGCATTAATCCTGAGCAGGTGCCACATATTTTTGATCGCTTCTATCGTGCTGATGAATCACGCGGTGTAACGGCTGGAACAGGGTTAGGACTTGCGATTGCCAAGTGGATTATTGATGAGCATCAAGGTAGCGTGGAGGTTACGACGGAGGAAGGAAAAGGCTCTACATTTACAATCTGGCTGCCTATAGACTTTAACTAATAGCTTCAATCGACTATAATAGATAGAAGCAGTCTCTAGCAGCAGGCTGTTTGAGAGAGAAGCAATGTATAGAGAGTGGGTGCAAAGATTGGAAATCGTTAAAATATCTCCGCGCGGCTATTGCTATGGTGTCGTTGATGCTATGGTGCTTGCTCTGCAAACGGCAAAAAATCAAAACTTGCCTAAACCGATATATATTCTTGGAATGATCGTTCATAATGCACATGTTACAGAAGCATTCGAAACAGAAGGCGTCATTACGCTGGACGGGCCAAATCGACTTGAAATATTAGATCAGATTGAAACGGGCACAGTTATTTTCACCGCACACGGCGTATCGCCTGAGGTACGTAAAAAGGCACGCGAAAAAGGGCTGACGGTTGTAGATGCAACTTGTCCAGACGTTACTAAAACGCATGATTTGATCCGTGATAAAAGCGCCGAAGGCTATCATACGATTTACATTGGCAAAAAGGGACATCCTGAGCCTGAGGGAGCAATCGGTGTTGCGCCTCATATGGTTCACTTGATTGAGAAGGAAGACGAAATTGAAGGGCTAAGCTTCAGCAGCGATGTGCCACTTCTTATTACGAATCAGACAACGATGTCACAATGGGATATTCGCCACATTATTGAGAAGCTAAAGGAAAAGTTCCCTCACGCAGAGGTTCACAATGAAATCTGTCTAGCTACTCAGGTGCGTCAGGAGGCTGTAGCATCTCAAGCAGGTGAAGCACAGCTCTGTATTGTCGTAGGTGATCCACGAAGCAATAACTCCAACCGCCTGGCTCAAGTGTCTGAGCAGATTGCAGGTGTTAAAGCGTATCGCATTGCTGATTTGTCTGAGATGAAGCAGGAATGGCTGGAAGGGATTGACCGTGTAGCAGTTACTTCAGGAGCTTCCACGCCAACTGCTTTGACGAAGGAAGTCATTGATTATTTGACACAGTATGATCATAATGATCCGTCTACGTGGCCAATTGTTCGTTCTGTAAATATGACTAAAATCTTACCGAAAATTAAAATAAAGCAATAATCTTGTAAAACGAGTCCATTCAAAATGGGCTCTTTTTTTGTATGCAGCTAGCTGTTTTGGGTTGACAGAACAAGAGAAAGAAAGTATGATTACTTTATCAGATAAAAGCATAAAAGCGTCGAAGCGTATAAGCATAAAAGCGAGAAAGTAAAATGTTGATACAACACATAATCCAATAGAGCCGAGGCTGAAGCTGAGGCAGACCACACAAACAAGGGAGAGAATTCATATGATCGTCATTACGAAAAATAATGTAGCGGAAGAAAGATTGAATGATATTGTTGCATTTATCGAACGCAAAGGAATGCAGGCGCATGTATCAAAAGGTACGGATCGTACCGTTATTGGCATTATCGGTCAAGCAGACCCGCAGCTTGGCGAGCAGCTGAAGTCGATGCAAGGTGTAGAGAATGTTATTAAAATTTCCAAATCCTACAAGCTGGCAAGCCGTGATTTTCATCCAGACGATACGATTATTGATATAAAAGGCGTAAAGATTGGCGGCAGCAATGTCGTGGTAATGGGCGGACCATGTGCAGTGGAAAGTCCGGAGCAAATTGATGAAATTGCCCGACTTGTAAAAGCTGCAGGCGGTCAAGTACTGCGCGGCGGTGCGTTCAAGCCGAGAACTGGTCCATACAGCTTCCAGGGTGTTGGTGTAGAAGGTCTTGTAATGATGGCTGAAGCGGGCAAGAAGCATGGTCTTCTTACTATTACAGAAGTAATGACGCCAGAATATGTAGATGTATGTGCAGAATATGCTGACATCTTGCAGGTTGGCACTCGCAATATGCAAAACTTTGATTTGCTGCGCAAGCTTGGAACGATTCGAACGCCTGTATTGCTGAAGCGCGGGTTTAGTTCTACGTATGATGAGTTCTTGAATGCGGCAGAGTACATTCTTGCCGGCGGCAATCCTAACGTGATGTTATGCGAGCGAGGAATTCGAACTTTCGAAACGTACACGCGCAATACGCTTGATCTATCCGCTATTCCAGTGCTGCAATCGCTTAGCCATCTGCCTGTTATTTCTGACCCAAGTCACGGTACGGGTCGCAGAGAGCTGGTAGAGCCAATGTCTAAAGCATCGCTTGCAGCAGGAGCAAACGGCTTAATTATCGAAATGCATACTGACCCAGACAACTCCATGACAGGAGACGGCGTACAGTCGCTATTCCCGGATCAGTTTGCTGCACTGCTTAAAGATCTGGAGAAACTGGCTCCAATTGTAGGCAAGGAGTTTAATACGCCTAAAGCACCTGCGGAGGAATTTAGAGAATGGAAGATTTAGTAGAGTATAATTTCAAATAATGTATTTTCTATGCTGCTGCATGCAGATCCTTCCTCTGGATCAATATGCAGCAGCTTTTTTATGGATTACAGTAACTAGCAACAATAAATAATCATGTAGACAGATTGGATGAAATTACATATACTTGCTAAGTAATTCCATTTTTATAACGGTTTAAGGGGGCGATAGTATGCAGAACATTGTTGCATTCCATGAAGGGCAGGTAGACGTCAATCCAGAGCAGGTTGGTTATGACGGGCAAAAGCTGATCGCATTGAATCGACATTATGAGAATCTAATTGATCAAGGAAAATTGCAAGGAGCCAGTTACTTGATTTCAAGAAATGGACAAATCATAGCCCGTAATTCACTAGGCAAACTGCGTCCTGCGAGAGACAGTCAAGACCTGCTGCCAGAGTCGATACGTAAAACGTACTCGATTACTAAAGCGTTTACATCTGTAGCTATTGCCCAGCTGATAGACAAAGGGCTTATCTATCTTCATCAGTCGGCTAGCAGCATACTGGATGAAATGAATACAGATAAGCATCGAGCAATAACAATCTTTCATCTACTTACGCATACCTCCGGTTTACGAGGCGATCCGGGCTTTTATAATGAGCCGTATAGTCTTCCGTGGTTTGAATGGATGGCCTCTGAAATAAGCAAGCAGGACAGCAATATGAACTGGAAAAAAGCTATATTGGCAGGACCTTTGCAGCGTATGCCAGGCAAGGAATGGATCTATTCCACAAGCGCTTATGCATTGTTAGGCGACATTATCGCAAAGGTATCAGGCAAGCCGTATGAGCAATACATACAAGAGGAAATATTGCAGCCGCTAGACATGAATAAGAGCTTCTTTGACGTGCCGAAAGTTTTTCAAGATGAAGTATGTGCGACGAATAGCTGGGAGGAGGAACAAATCTATGAACCGCAAGCTGCGGCGCAGGATGCTGCTCCTAAAGCAGGAAACGGTCTGTACTCTACATTAGAGGATTTGTGGAAATTTGGACAAATGATGCTTAACCGAGGCGAGTATGAAGGCAACAGAATATTATCTTCTCGTGCTGTTGAATTACTGACGTCCAATCATCTGCACAATATTACTCACCGTGGCTGGGGCAACCATAACGATAATTATCCTTACGGACTCGGCTGGCAACTTGAGCATTTTGATTTGTGCTCCAAGGGAACGTTCTCGCATGAAGGCTTCGGTCATTGTGGGATGTTTGTTGATCCTGTTGAGCAGCTCGTGTTTGTATTTTTCGTGCCATCTCCTATTGGCTACATGCATGAATCCGTCGTTACGCCGCGTGCTATCGTTTGGTCTGGCTTGCTATAGCTACTAGAGATCCTATAGCGTTTATTTGCTAATAATTGGAGGGATTTTCATGACGATTTCAATAGAGCCGCAGCGCGTTAGCTGTGAAGAGGCAGGATATGAAGAGAAAACAGTGCTGCACTTGGAGAGACACTTTGAGCATCTAATTGCGTCAGACAAAATTCAATGCGCGTCCTACCTATTGTCTAGAGAAGGCAAGGTTTTTGCACAAGGGGCCTTTGGCAAGCTTCGCTATGATCAACCAGATTCCATGCTGCAATTGGATTCGATTCGTAGAATAGCATCCGTCACGAAGCTGTTTACGGCAGTAGCCATTTTTCAGCTTGTAGAGCAGGGAACGTTGTTTCTCAGACAGTCTGTTGCCGATTGGATAGAAGAATTTAAAAACCCCATGTACGAAAAAATAACGATTATGCACTTGTTGACTCATACGTCTGGCATTGCAGCTGATCCCTTCTATTACTTGGAGCCGTATCCTATAGGCTGGGGCTCTGTCTTGTTTGCTTATCAGCCCGAGACCGAGGGACCGCATGCTGTAACAGATGAAGCAGAGCTGGAAAAGCAGCGCAAAACTGCCTGGCTTCGTGCCTTGCTTGCTGGAAAGCCGCTTTCACAGCCGGGAGAAGCTTGGAATTACTCTTCGGCAGGCTACACGGTGCTCGGTGAAATTATTGCGCGCGCAAGCGGAAAGCGTTATGAGCAGTATGTTATGGACCATATCGTGGAGCCTCTAGGATTGAAACGAACTTTTTTTGAGGTGCCAGAACATCTGCAATCTGAAGTATGTATCATCAACGAATTCGAAGCGCAGCGTCTGGATAGCAAACTCGGTTCATACACAGCACCACGTGCTGGGGGAGGGCTTTATTCCACAATAGGCGATTTATATCGTTTTGGACAAATGTTTCTGAATGGTGGAACATGGAACGGCGTTCGGATTTTATCCCGGAAATCAATCGAAAAGATGACCGGAAATGTGCTTGAGAAAGGGATTCATGCTTACAGCTGGGGAGGCAACATAAAGGACAAAACCTATGGCCTTGGCCCACTGCTCATTCATTCAGGAGAATGGATTAATGAGAACACGTACGGACATGAAGGAGCAGGACGTTGCATGCTTTTGATGGATCACGTGCGAAATGCAGTCATTCTGTTTTTCGTTCCATCTAATACAGACTGGTGTCCTGAGTCGATGATTGGAACGCAAAATATTATAGGAGCGGGTTGGCGTTGAGACAGCAATTTGCCATCATACGGGCAATCGGATTTGTCACGTATAAGGAGTGGGCGGCTTTTCGCTCACATATGTTAGCATCGCTGTTTGTTGGACCTGTACTATTTCTTGTACAGGTCTTTATATGGCAAGCGATGTTCGAAGGTAAGGATATCATTAATGGCTTGACCTTTGCTCAAATGCTCACGTACTACGGAGTCGCAACACTCATTCATTACGTAACGTTTGATTTTGCAGATTGGAACTTGCAAATGCTTGTGCGAAGTGGAAAATTTGTCACGTTTGCACTGAGACCGCTGCCTCATTGGCTATTTGCACTAGCCCAAAAAATTGGACATCGTTCACTTGCGCTTGGCGTAGAGGTGCTACCGGTTCTGCTGCTATTTATTTTTTTGTTTCAGGTTGATTTAATGCCAGCTGCTCCAGGCTGGGCGACCGCGTCGATTTTGCTGAGCTTTATGATGAGTTTTTTTATCAATTATTGCGTAGGCTTAACGGCATTTTGGATTGTTCGGGCAGAAGGGGTTCGCCGCGTATTTTTGCTGTTAAAGGATATATGTGCTGGCGTGTTTTTGCCTCTGTCCTTCTTTCCAGAGGTCGTGCAGAAAATATTGTTTTTTCTGCCGTTTCAATTTATTACCTATTTGCCGACACGGGTATTTATTGGCGATTATGAGCTTGCAGGCATTTCGCTGTCTCTAGCACAGGCAGTCGGTCTCCAAGCGATAGCAGTAGTTCTGACTGGATGCGTAACACTCCTGCTGTATCATGCCGCTCTAAAGCGGTTTACGGGGGTGGGCGTATGAGGCAGATAATCGCGTGTTGGGCGTCCGTCATGCGTGTCAAGCTGGCTGAGCAAATGGCTTACCGCAGCCATTTTGCATTGAGTGTTGTGTTATTAATTATTGGTGATTTGGTTGTTCCGCTCATTACGCTGCTCGTTTATCGCTCTGGTGCTTCCTTTCCAGGCTGGAATCTGCATGAGGCATTGCTCGTTCAAGCCATTTTTGTACTGGCGAAAGGCATTGCGTTTCCGTTCTTTTTCGGTATGGTTGGCACGACGCTGTCGCATGTACGGGAGGGCACCTTTGACTTGCTGTTATTGAGGCCTCGTCCAGTGATGCTCATGTCCATGCTGGTTGGATTTGATCCGGATGATTTTGGCAGACTTGTCAGCGGCTCGGTCTTGCTTGCCTATGCACTAAGTGCAATAGCTGCTCCTGACTGGTCAGCATGGCTGCAGTTCAGCTTGCTGTTTTTAGCTTCGATTGCAATTCTTTGTTCTATGTCGCTATTTTTATCCGGTATTTTGTTTCGTTGGGTAGGGAGCAGCCGAGTATTTGATATATTTGACGCGATATCTGGCTTTGGAATGTACCCTGGTACGATTTTCTCCAAAACGTTGCAGAACGTGCTCACTTTCGTACTACCGATTGGCTTGATCGCATTCGTGCCGGCTTCTGCTCTTTTGGGCAGGGAAGGCTGGGGCTCGCTTTGGGCTCTTGCATCTGCTGCAGTTTTGCTGCTTGCAGGGATCGTGTTTTGGAATCGCATGCTTAAAAATTATACGAGCGCAGGCGGATAAGCATTGCGAGCTTATGGGAAAAGGCGGTGTATGCATGATAGAAGTAAAGCATTTAAGCAAGACGTACAGCATTTATGAACGCGGTCATACGCTGCGAGAAGTGATAAAAACGCTTGTACATCGGCCGATGAAGGAAATAACGGCAGTGGACGATCTCTCCTTTACCATTGAGCAAGGAGAAATGGTTGCCTTTTTAGGTCCTAACGGTGCCGGGAAGTCAACAACTTTGAAAATGCTGACGGGCGTTCTCCATCCATCAGCAGGTGAGGTTAGCAGTCTTGGATACACGCCATGGAAGCAGCGCAGGGAGTATGTAAGGAAAATCGGCGCTGTATTTGGACAGAAGTCACAGCTTATATGGGATATTCCGCCGTCAGATGCATTTTATATGAACAAGGCCATTTATGATATTCCTGATAAGGAATACAATGAAACGCTGGATGAATTGGTGGATTTGCTAAAGGTCGGTGATGTTATGCGTAAACCGACGCGCCAGCTGTCTCTTGGTGAACGAATGAAGTGTGAATTTATTATGGCGATGCTGCATAGGCCAGAGCTTGTATTTTTGGACGAGCCAACGATTGGCCTAGATATGATAGCCAAGGAAAATATACGTCATTTCATTCGCAGCATGAATCAACGGAAGGTTACATTTATTTTGACGACGCACGATCTCGAGGATGTTGAGATGCTGGCTGAACGGGTAATGGTCATCAATCATGGACAAATCGTAGTGGATGATAGTCTAAGTGGTCTCAGAAACCGTCTGGGCAGCAAGAAAAAGGTGCGAATGACTACGGAGCAAGCTGTACCTGCAATGCTGCCGAACGGTTTGCGCTTGTTGGAGCGAATAGGCCCGCTAGAGCTTGAACTGGAGATCGATACAGACGTGCTCGCGCTTAAGCCGTTTATATCAAATTTTAACGAAACGTACGGTATTATTGATATGTCCATTGAAGCGTTGCCCATTGAGGCCGTTATGAAGCAGTTGTACGTGGAATCCTCTGTATAAGGTTCGTGATGTAAGTTCAAGACCTATGCCGTTGAGCATAGGTCTTGTTTTGATGTATGGCACACACACTTTTCTGCTATTGATAGGCTGAGAGATTTTGACAAAAGCTTGAAGCTTCGGTTACGATAGGAGCTTATATGATCATTTATACGGAATGGTTATGTCATTATATAGGAATGGGGAGTTATAATGTCGTCACATTTGCCAAATTGTCCAGCGTGCAGCTCGTCGTACACGTATGAAGACGGAACCTTGCTTGTATGTCCTGAATGTGCTCACGAGTGGACGCCAGGCTCCGAGCAGTCTGCCGAAGAGGGACGTATTGTTAAAGATGCCAACGGTCATATTCTGCAGGACGGAGATGCGGTAACGATTATTAAAGACCTGAAAGTCAAAGGTAGCTCTTCTGTATTGAAAATCGGGACAAAAGTGAAAAATATACGACTAATTGAAGGCGATCATAATATTGATTGCAAAATCGATGGTTTCGGTGCGATGAAGCTGAAAAGTGAATTTGTTAAAAAAGCTTGATCGAACTCAAGTGAGCATTTTTAGTTGTAGGAGGAGGTTCTCAGTTGTCATAGGCAATGACAACTGAGAACCTCTCTTCGTCATTAATCTTTGATTATTTCGTTTTTATGCGCAGGATTGGCTAGATGCGGCAGCGAAGGAATATAATGAAATGAATGAAGCAACTGCACAAAGTGAAACGGTTTTCATTATCTTGTGAATCAATTGCATTGAAGTGGAGTGGAAAGGAGGGAATCGATTATACTGCTTCACTAAGTCATGAGAGAACGAGCACATGTGTGCCAACAAGGGTTAAGCTTTCAGTTCGCCAGATGATCGAATCATTCATTACACTCGTGCAGAATTGCTTTTGTTGCCAGGAGCTCGAGATTTAATATTAGCATCTTATTGTTGTCTACTTAAAATGAAGGTTGAATTCATTCGTATACAAATAGCTTCGCTCCTGCACATTGGTACTTAGGATTGATTAAGTATAATGCAGTCAAAAACAAACTAGGAAGTGATGTGAATTTGGATTCCCCTAAAATATTAGCGCAGTTTTTCCAAAAGACCTGGATTGCTTACGTGATTTCAATTATGCTGCACGGCATTGCCAACTTGATTCATGTTCAATTTCCCCGCGTGCTGGGAGATTTTACGGATTCACTGCAGCTTGGCTTGCTGACGTGGGATGGGGTATGGCGATCAGGTTGGGAGCTGCTGGCTATCGGTGTCGGCTTTACGGTGCTTGGGGGCATTGCACAGTATCTCGTGATGTACACAGGCAGATATTTTGAATTTATGAATCGAAGACGTCTGTACCATCATTTTCTTGAGCTTAGTGAGCGCTTTCACTCAAAAAATGGTGTCGGCAAGCTGCTGAGCTACTTTATGAATGATGTGACCGCGGTGCGTGAATCGATTTCGATGGGCGTCAATCAGACGGCAAGCTCCTCGCTGCTGCTCATATCAACATTTGTTATGTTGCTTGCGACCAATGTGCCGTTGCATCTTGTCTTGATCTGCATCATGCCGCTCCTGCTCATTCCGATGATTGTCGTATGGATTGGACCGAAGATCAAGCGGCGCTCGCTTAAGGTACAAGAAGCGCTCAGCGCGATGACAGCTTCTGCTGAGGAGCAGTTTGCAGGAATACGCGTGACGAAAAAATTTGCAGTAGAGCCAATTATGAACGAGCGCTTCGGCGCTACAGTAGATGAAATTCGAGATCGACAGCTGCGCCTGGTACGCATATCGTCGCTGTTTCAAGCAACGATTCCGTTTCTGGGCTCGCTGTCGCTTATTGTGGCCATGGTATATGGGGGCTACTTGACGATTCAAGGAACGATTACGCTTGGAAACTTTGTTGCGCTAACGCTTTATATTCGAATGTTGATGAATCCACTACAGCAGCTTGGCAATGTCATTAATGTCGTACAGCGGGCAAGAGCAAGTCTGGAGCGGTTAAATGATCTGCTGAAGCAGAAGCGAGATATCGCGGAAGCGAAGGACGCGAAGGAGCTTGATCCCCATGACATTGATATTGAGCTGCGCAATCTTTCCTTTAGCTACCCTACAGAGGAAGGGAGCAAGCAAGAGCATGAGCAGCGCCTGGCGCTGAATAATATATCGCTAACGATTAAACAGGGAACAACATTCGGGATCATTGGACGGACGGGGAGTGGCAAAACGACACTAATGAAGCTGCTGCTGCGATTGTACGACGCACCAGAGCATTCGATTCGATATGGCAAATACGATATACGCGAGCTTAAGCTGTCCAATCTTAGAGAAAGCATTGGCTACGTGCCGCAGGATGGTTTTTTATTCAGCACAACGATTCGCGACAATATCGCATTCTCTGATCGTTCGATGGATAATGAGAAGGTGGTTGATGCCGCTCAGCAAGCACGCATCTACGACAATATTATGGCATTTCCTGATCAATTCGATACGCAGCTTGGCGAGCGTGGCGTAACGCTATCTGGCGGACAGCGTCAACGAACCAGCCTTGCCAGAGGAATGGTGAAGGATGCCCCGATTCTTATACTGGATGATAGCGTTAGTGCAGTAGATGCGATTACAGAAGCAGAAATTTTAAGCAATATTACGAAGCTGCGAAAAGGGCTCACAACGATTATCATTGCGAACCGAGTTAGTGCGCTTAAGCAGGCGGATCATATTATTGTGCTTGATCAAGGCAGTATTATTCAGCAAGGCACGCATAAGCAGCTTATTCGCGAGGAAGGGCTGTATCGCAAGCTGTATGAGCTGCAGGAGGAGGGGACGCACAATAATGGCACAAGCAATTCATAATTGGCAAGCGGACCAGAAGGCTGATCTCAATGAGCCGCAGCCGAAGCAGAAATATTCTTCAAGCTTCCGTGTATTATCAGGCTATATGCTGGAACATAAAAAAACGTTTGCTGCATTTATTATCTGTACATTGATTGCAATTAGCGGCGAGCTGCTGCAGCCTTATTTGCTGAAGCTGGCGATTGATGATCATCTGATGGTCGGCAAAACAGATTTTCGAAGCTTGCTGCTAATCGGAGGACTTTATCTGATACTATCCGTTACCAGCTTGTTGTTTACGTATTTTCAAAACAATTTGCTGCAGAAGGCAGGGCAAAGCATTGTAGCAAGCATTAGAAAACGATTGTTCGATCATATTTCCAAGCTGTCGATGTCTTATTTTGATCGTGTACCTAGCGGTAGTCTGATTACACATGTTTCGAGTGATACCGAGGCGATCAACCAGTTTTTCCATCAGGTTGTACTAAGTATTGTAAGGGACGGCTTCACGCTCATTTTTATATTGGTCATGATGTTCCAGCTAGATGTCACGCTGACGCTGTATAGCTTAATCCTATTGCCGATCATTGCGGTTATTGCGATCGCTTTTCGTTCGTATATGAGAAAGACGTATCAGCTGGCGAGAACTCGACTTTCACGCTTAGTTGCCTTCACTGCAGAAAACTTAGCTGGAATGCCTTTAATTCAAGTATTTTACCAGCAAAAGGAACAGAGTAGACAGTTCAGTGAGAAGAATGAGTCTTACTTTAAAGCTAATTTGCGTGAAATTCGGACGAATGTTCTATTCAACAGAACGTTTGAGGTACTGAACAATCTAGCTATCGCTTTTATAGTCTGGTTTGGCGGTCGGGCAGTGCTCGATACCGACCTGGCATTTGGCGTGCTTTACGCTTTTATAACGTACATTCGCTTGTTCTTCCAACCGATTAATACGATTACGCAGCAATGGAATACACTCCAATCAGCCAACGTCGCAATTCAGCGTATATGGAATTTGCTTTCGATTGAGCCTGAGGTCCAAGATGCACCACAGACGAAAAAGCTGCCAGCGCAAATTCGTGGAGAGGTTGAATTCCGCAACGTCACCTTTGCTTATAAGGAAGGCGAGCCGGTTATAAAGAAGCTTGACTTGCATATTCAAGCTGGACAAATGATTGGCGTCGTTGGGACGACGGGAGCGGGTAAAAGTTCTTTGATAAGTTTGTTGTGTCGTTTTTACGATGTGCAGAAGGGAACGGTTACGATTGACGGTATTTCGATTAAGGAACTGCCGCAAGCACAGCTGCATCGCGTAGTGGGACTTGTCCAGCAGGAGCCGTATTTGTTTACAGGCAGTGTGCTTGACAATGTGCGGTTGTTTGATCAGACAATCACACGCGAGCAGGTAATAGAGGCTTGTCGCTTTATTGGTGCTGATCTTGTTATTGAACGAATGCCAGACGGCTACGATTCCCGCTTGTCCGAGAAAGGAAGCGGCTTGTCGGCAGGAGAGAGACAACTAATCTCATTTGCCCGCATTCTCGTATTCCAGCCGCGCATTTTAATATTGGATGAAGCAACGGCTAATTTGGATTCGCAAACCGAGCAGCTTATTAACCGTGCGCTAGATTATGTGTCCAAGGGAAGAACGACGATCGTAATCGCGCATCGTTTGTCGACTATAATTGGCGCAGATCAGATCATTGTAATGAGCAAAGGTGAAATTGTAGAGCAGGGCACACACGAACAGCTGTTAAAGCAAAACGGCTACTATAAGGAAATGACGGATTACTCCCAAGGCAAGGCACAGCCTATTGCCATGTCATAACTGGCGATCATTAGATGGTTGCACCATACGTTGATTTGGTTGTTGTGATTTGATTTGACAGAGGTTTGAATAAAGTCCCGAATGCTTTACATTCCGTAAAGCATTCGGGACTTTTGCATTTAAATGAGAGTTGTTTCTATCTCGTTTTAGATAAGTGTTCTGCGTTAATTGCCTCATTTGAGCTATGGCTAGAGTGAGTCCTGCTTTATATAATAATCACACTGCTACACACTATACGTTTGTAAAGCGTTTGGGGCTCCATTGCTTGCAGGAAAAAATTAAAGTAAACCTAACATTATATCAATCTTTAGCGGAGAATTTGGCTTGTTTTGCTGTACTTAGGTTGCAACTGCAATGGATAGGACGATATACTGCACCATAATTGTCATTGTTTGGATTCTGATGAAGCGTTTTCGTTTGTACTTTTCCACATATTTTTTGTGGAAAATGGAATAGAATATAACGCTTACATTGCTCGAAAAGTGACGAAAACCCTTGATAATATAAGGTTTTTCTGTTCATGTTAGGTTTGTGAAAAAACCTAACATGTGCGCAAAAAATACCTTACATGAGTATTGACGATAGATTTTAGGAGTTTTATAATTACATCATAAGTTAAACGAGAAGTTGAACATTATTCAAATTTTACATCTTATTGTTCGGAAATGGAGGATTTTTTTTATGTCAGTTGAACAAGTTTTCAAAACAATTGAAGAAAACAACATTATGTTTGTAGATTTTCGCTTTATCGGCCTTAACGGTGGCGTTCACCACATCACATTGCCTGTAAGTGAAGTAAGCGAAGAAACATTTGAAGCAGGTGTAGCATTTGACGGATCTTCTATTCCTGGTTTCCGTGGCATTGAAGAATCCGATATGGTAATGATGCCAGATCCTGAGTCTGCATTCGTAGATCCATTTACTCTACATCCTACACTTAACATCATGTGTAACATTTTCACTCCTGCAGGAGAGCGCTATGATCGTGACCCACGTAGTATTGCTCAAAAGGCTGAAGAATTTTTGCAAAAATCTGGCGTAGGTACTGCAGCATTTTTTGCTCCTGAATCCGAGTTCTTCATTTTTGATGATGTTCGTTTCGAAAACAACATGAATTCATCTTTCTACTCTGTAGATTCTGAAGAAGCTGCTTGGAACACAGGCCGCAAAGAAGAAGGCGGCAACCTTGGCTTCAAAGTTGGCGTTAAAGGCGGTTATGTGCCAGTAGCTCCAATTGATTCCCAACAAGATATCCGTTCTGAAATGGTTCGTATCATGGAAGAATCAGGTCTAAAGGTTGAGCGTCATCACCATGAGGTTGCTACAGCTGGCCAAGCGGAAATCAACTTCCGTTTCGATACTCTAACTAAAACAGGTGACAACCTAATCAAATACAAATATATTGTACAAAACGTTGCAAAACAATGGGGCAAAGTTGCTACATTTATGCCGAAGCCACTATTTGGCGACAACGGTAGCGGTATGCACGTACACAGCTCTATCTTCGATGGAGACACTCCATTGTTCTATGAAAAAGGCGCGTACGGTAACCTAAGCAAGCTTGCAATGAGCTACATCGCAGGTATTCTATACCATGCACCAGCACTTATCGCGTTGACTAACCCAAGTACTAACTCCTTCAAACGTCTAGTTCCAGGCTACGAAGCTCCAGTTAACTTGGTATTCTCTAAAGGTAACCGTTCTGCAGCAGTTCGTATTCCAATTGCAGCAGTATCTCCAAAAGGCTGCCGCATCGAGTTCCGTACTCCGGACTCTACTGCTAACCCTTACCTAGCATTCGCAGCAATGCTTCTTGCAGGTCTTGATGGTATTAAGAAAGGTCTTGACCCAGTTGCACTTGGTTATGGTCCATTCGATAAAAACATCTATGAGCTTCCTGAAGATGAGAAGAAAGAAATCCGCAGCGTACCAGGCTCTCTTGAAGAGGCGCTTGATGCACTTGAGTCTGATTCCGCATTCTTGACAGAAAACGGCGTATTCTCTGAGGACTTCATCGCGAACTATATCGCATTCAAACGCAGCGAAGCAAAACAAGTTGCAATCCGTATTCATCCACATGAATTCAACCTATACTTCAATGTTTAATCTTAAGCATTGATCTTAAGAGCGCTGATCTCACAAGGGTCAGCGCTCTTTTATTACATTTTTGTGAATGGTTTCACAAAATAAGGCTTGTACGTCTTTATAACGAATGATTAGGACAGAATCGATGGTAAAATCCGAATGTTTTTTAGAATGACAACATTTTTTGTTCGATTTTTTCGTGATAAGCGAACGTTTATACTTGATGTAATCTAGCAAAGTTGATATAGTTTAATATATTGATGATGGGTAAACAGAAAGGATGAAAGTTAATGACACGTGCTTATAATTTCAATGCTGGTCCTGCTGCAATTCCTTTGGAAGTGCTAGAGCAGGCACAAGCTCAGTTCATCGATTATGAGGGTGCGGGTATGGCATTGATGGAGATGTCACATCGCAGCGCCACGTATGAAAAGGTGAACCAAGAAGCTCAGGACTTGTTGCGTGAGCTAATGAATATTCCTGACAACTATAAGATTTTGTTTTTACAGGGCGGAGCAAGCACACAATTCGCAATGATTCCTATGAACTTTCTATCCGAAGGCAAAGCCGGTGCATACATCGATACAGGCGCATGGGCAGGTAAAGCGATAAAAGAAGCTAAGGTAATTGGCGAAGCGGTTGTCGCAGCATCTACCAAAGAAGACAGCTATATGCGTACGCCTAAAGCTTCAGAGATCGTTGTTCCTGAAAATGCAGCTTATGTACATCTTACATCGAATGAGACAATCGGTGGCGTACAGTACAAGACTTTCCCTGAGTTTGCCAATGCACCGTTAATTGCGGATATGTCCAGTGATATTTTAAGTCGTCCAATCGATGTTAGCAAATTCGGCATGATTTATGCAGGCGCACAAAAGAACCTTGGTCCTTCTGGTGTAACGGTCGTTATTGTTCGTGAAGATTTGATTGCTGAAAGTCCTAAAACGATTCCAGCTATGCTGCGTTACGATACCCATGCTAAAGCGAATTCCTTGTACAATACACCGCCATCCTTTGCGGTATATATGGTTGGCCTTGTGTTAAAGTGGATCAAAGGAAAAGGCGGATTAGCAGCACTTGAGCAGTACAATCTAGAAAAAACAGCACTTATCTATAATGTCATCGATGAAAGCAATGGCTTCTATGTTGGTTGTGCAAACCAAGAAGATCGTTCAACGATGAACATTACTTTCCGCATCAAGGATAAGGATGAAGAGCTGGAGAAAAAATTCATTAAAGAATCTGAGGCAGCTGGATTCGTTGGCTTGAAAGGTCATCGTGATGTTGGCGGACTTCGCGCTTCTACGTATAATGCGGTACCGCTGGAAAGCTGCGCGGCACTTGCTCAATTCATGAAAGAATTCCAACAGCGCAATTCTTAATAAAGAGACCGCTTTTCTCGAGTATAATGAGAAAAGCGGTCTTTTATTGGGGATGGCTTAACTGATGGAGCTTGCATTAACGCGTGGATGCTGAAGCTTGTAGCCGACGTTGCGAATCGTTGTAATATATTCCGGGTTGCGTGCATTGCGTTCGATTTTATCGCGTAGATGGCTAATATGAACATCGACGATACGTGTGTCACCCAAAAAGTGATAATCCCAAACGCCATGCAGCAGTTGTTGCCGACTAAGTACTTTCCCTTCATGCTTGCTCAAGAACAACAACAGCTCAAATTCTTTAGGAGTCAGATCAATTTGCTCATTATTAAGGAAAACTTGACGCTGATCTGCTAAAATAAGAAGTTGACCGATTCTGTATTGCTCTTCTTTAATTGCGCCTGGAAGAGCATCCAATCTTCGGAAAATAGCGGTAATGCGCGAGATCAATTCTTGAGGACTGAATGGCTTTGTCATGTAATCATCAGCACCATTGTCGAGACCATTTATTTTGTCTGCTACATCGTGAAGGGCAGTTAGCATAATAATCGGTACGGCATTGTTTTGATTGCGCAAGATGCGGCATACTTCGATTCCGTTCATTTTTGGCAACATGAGATCCAGAATAATCAGATCAGGCCGAAAACTTCTTAGGGATTGAAACACAGCCTCTCCATCTTCTACGCACATGACTTCAAAGCCTGCCAGCTTTAAGTTGAATTCAATTAATTTGGAGATTGAAGGCTCATCATCCACGATCAAGATTTTTTTTTGCATGGGTAGCACTCCTTTATTCCAATCGTTGCCTTTATTATGAAGGAGAACATTATGCTACGAATTAACGTTCTGTAAAGTTCATGTAAAAAACGAAACGTTTGTAAAGAGAATATGAACATGATAGGAGATTAGAAATGGCTTTTCACATTGTATTGGTAGAACCTGAGATACCTGCCAATACGGGCAATATTGCTCGTACATGTGCAGCGACGGGGGCTCATTTGCATCTAGTCCGTCCACTTGGCTTCAGTACGGATGATAAGCAGCTGAAACGTGCTGGTCTTGACTACTGGCATTCCGTTACGATTGAATATCATGACTCGTTTGCCGAGCTGCAGCACAAATACCCTGATGCAACGTATTACTTCGCCAGCACGAAAGGGAAAAAGTATTATTCCGATTTCGCATACAAGGATGGGGATTTCCTTGTTTTTGGAAAAGAAACGAAAGGACTTCCAGAAGAGTTGATCTACAGCAATTTGGATACTTGCATCAAAATGCCGATGACGGATGCAGTTCGATCCTTGAATTTATCAAATTCGGTATGTGCGGTATTGTACGAGGCGCTTAGACAGAATGAATTTCCAGATTTGAAATAAAAAACATTTAAACGGATTTTTACGTTCTTGCAGGATTTTGTATGATTTTGTCGAATAAGTAAAAGTGTCTCTCGCACATATACTTGCTAAATTAGACAGACAAAGAGAGGTGACATAATGAAACCAGCAGGTGTGGTAAGAAAAGTCGATCAACTAGGACGTATTGTACTACCTAAATCACTCCGTAAACGTTATTTGATGAACGAAGGAGATCCAGTAGAGATTTTCGTACAAGGAGATCATATTATTTTGGAGCGTTATCGCCCAAAATGTGTATTCTGTGGTTCTATGGAAGAAGTTGCAGAATTCAAGGAAAGATATGTATGTGATGTTTGCATGACCGAGATGGATCAATTGAAACAAGCATAATACATTTCATTAAAAAAAGCCGCGTATTCTCAAAAAGAGAAAACGCGGCTTTTTTACGAGCATACCTTGCATGATTGTTTTGCTGTTGCCTATATGTAACAAACAAAATAGTGAGCCGCCCAGTACCTAAGAGGCTGCTGAGCGACTCGATCTGAAGGCTTACAGTCCGCTTGTTTTATCCTCATTATATGAGCTTGTCAATATAGCGGTTAGAAATAAAACGAGAACGGTCATCACAATCCAAAATGTCATTGTTTCACACCTCCATAACCTAACCCTATTATAACCAAGGTATCCCAAAAAGAAAACTTCAAAAAGTAAGAACATATTACCCGGATTTGGGATATGAGTATAGTAGGAAGGATGGTGGTAATGATGCCGAAAAAGCCACAGAGAAACAAAAAACGAGGCAAGCGAGCAAGCCAGGGAAAGTCGAACAAAGCGTCATCTGTTTCACGGAAGCGTGCAGCTGCCTCAAAGGCGATAGCAGCACCGAAAAAGGCTAATCAACAGGAAGCCGACACTACTACTGCAAGCAGCACAGTGCAGCAGCATACAGCCGAGCACCAAGCGCCCAAGGCTGCAGAGCCTAGTACATTGGATTCGACAGCAGCTCGCAGCAAGAGTAAAGACAAGGAACGAGCTGCAGAATCTAGATCTCAACCTGAACAAACTGTAAGACAAAGCACCGAGGACCACAGTATGCGAACGCGTGAACTTCGCTCGGGAGCTTATCGAGCGCTGCAGGATGCCTGTGACAAAAGCAAGCATTTGTCAGGTAAGCTGCGTCAGCACCGTTCAGCAGTACTGCTGGATCTACCAAGCTCATTGCCGGGAAGCTTGATCGTTAGAGCAATTAACAAGAGCGGTTTGCACTATCAACTGCTTCACGCAGACCGAATTGCAGCAGCATCAAACCAGCAGCCACAGCTTGAGCTGTTCGTTGACGGGTTAAATGACGACCAGCTTACAACGCTAATTGCTGAATTGGATGAGTTGATCGGTGATTTCACAGGCAGAAATTAGGTCCAACCAGCGATGACGGATTCATATTCCTGAAGCGCCTGTCGCCCTTCATCTGTTAATGCATATACACCACGGTTCTTTTTTATAAACCAGTTATAGTGATTATCACGCAATATATTTCCGACATTGCGAATGCCTGTTAGTTTAACGAGCTGAGCGGGTGATGCATGCTCCAGCTGATCCATTGCATGCGCACAGCGTAACGCGCGCTCTCGATAGGCTGTCACGAGCTTGCGTGCATAGCTGCCGCCAGCATTGTAATCGCCGCTTCGCTCCTTAAACTCATACAGAAGCCGTCTTGCCTTGCTTGGTCTATTGCCGCGCACCGGATCATCACCAGGCATGCAGAGCAGCTCTACGACAGGAGCCTTCGTTGCATAGAACGTTACCGTTAGCAATCCAATCCCTAATCTTCGGCACAGCTCTGCCAAATCCGTATATCGCTGGTTGACTGCACCTGATTTTTTTCGATTTCGCTCAACTGCCAGATACACCGTAGCACCTAATCTGAGGCGTTCTACACCTTGCAGCAGCAAGGCGAGGTTGAACGTCTTTTTCATTTCTACAACAATAACTTCACCGGTTTGCTGATGTACGCCGACCAGATCGCAATGATTAACCTCACCCTTTACTTCATAGCCCTTGGCATGAAAAAAACGTTTGATGGGGGCATACAGCTGCTCCTCTTTTTCAATTGCCAACTTTCGTTCACCACCGTTACATTCATATTTATTTATTATAGCAAAGCTTGTCTAGTAAGAGAGAAATGAAGCGTGTTTTCTCGAAAAAAATGGGCAATATCCACTTGTAACAAGCATACACTTTAAACATAGTCCAGAATGTAGCGCTCTTTAAGCTATGCAATCTCTCGGGGCGGAGATATTAGGAGGAATCGCGTCTAATGTGATTGGGAGGAGGCAAAGGATGGATATATTCAAACGCATATCGGAATATCAGGCAGAAAGCGAACGATTAGCCTGGTCAGGCACTTTTAAGGAATATGTGGAGCTGCTTAAAAGCGATGTCTCTCCAGCCATGACAGCACATGCAAGAGTTTATGAGATGATCGAATCGCACGGAGTAGAGGTAGAAAATGGAGTTAAAAAGTATAAATTTTTTGAGGAAGAAATATTTGGACTTGATCGAGCAATTGAGAAGCTGGTAGAGGAATATTTCCACTCCGCTGCAAAACGTTTGGATGTGCGCAAGCGTATATTACTGCTTATGGGGCCAGTAAGCGGCGGTAAATCAACACTTGTTACGATGCTAAAGCGAGGCTTGGAAAGCTTTTCGCGTACGCGGAAAGGAGCGGTATATGCGATTGAAGGCTGTCCGATGCACGAGGAACCGCTTCATTTGATCCCTCAGGAGCTGCGGAGAGAGGTTGAGGAGACGCTTGGGGTGCGTATTGAGGGCAACTTGTGCCCGAGCTGTCAAATGCGGCTGAAGGAGCAGTATGATGGGAAAATTGAAGATGTACGTGTAGAGCGGGTGTTTATATCTGAGGATAATCGAATCGGGATCGGTACGTTCAGTCCTTCCGATCCGAAGTCGCAGGATATTGCAGACCTGACAGGAAGCATTGATTTTTCAACCATAACGGAATATGGCTCGGAATCTGATCCGCGAGCCTATCGCTTTGATGGCGAGCTCAACAAGGCAAATCGCGGGATTATGGAGTTCCAGGAGATGTTGAAATGCGATGAGAAATTTCTTTGGAACTTGCTATCCTTAACGCAAGAAGGCAATTTTAAAGCAGGGAGATTTGCGCTCATTTCTGCGGATGAAATGATTATTGCACATACGAATGAAACGGAATACAAAGCCTTTATTAGCAACAAGAAAAATGAGGCGCTTCAATCGCGTATGATCGTAATGCCAATACCGTACAACTTGAACGTAACGGAAGAAGAGAAAATTTACAGCAAGCTTATTGAGCAAAGTGATATGAAGCATGTCCATATTGCGCCTCATGCTTTGCGTGCTGCAGCGATCTTCTCCATTCTGACACGACTAAAAGAAACAAAGAAGCAAGGCATGGATCTTGTGAAGAAAATGCGCATGTATGATGGCCAGGAGGTTGAGGGCTTTAAGGATGCGGACTTGAAGGAAATGCAAAATGAGTATGTGGAGGAGGGCATGTCAGGCATTGACCCAAGATATGTCATCAATCGCATTTCAAGTGCGTTAATAAAAGGCGATATGGATTGCATCAATGCGCTAGACGTACTGCGCGCTCTAAAGGATGGGCTCGATCAGCATCCGTCGATTACGAAAGAGGAACGCGAGCGTTATCTGAATTTTATTTCCATTGCGCGCAAGGAATACGATGATTTGGCGAAGAAAGAAGTGCAAAAGGCATTTGTCTATTCATTTGAAGAATCAGCCAAAACGTTATTTGAAAATTACTTGGACAATATCGAAGCGTATTGCAATTGGGCAAAAATAAAAGATCCTCTAACTGGCGAGGAGATGGACCCAGACGAGCGGTTAATGCGCTCTATTGAAGAGCAAATCGGCATTAGCGAAAATGCGAAAAAAGCGTTCCGCGAGGAAATATTGATTCGTATATCCTCCTATTCTCGAAAAGGGAAGAAGTTCGATTTTACAAGTCATGAACGACTGCGTGAGGCAGTCGAGAAAAAGCTGTTCGCAGACTTGAAAGACATTGTTAAAATTACAACCTCAACAAAGACTCCTGATGAAAATCAGTTGAAGCGGATCAATGAAGTATCGGCACGACTCATTGATGAGCATGGCTATTGCTCGACTTGTGCCAATGAGCTGCTGCGTTATGTAGGAAGCTTGCTGAATCGCTAATAGAAGGCGGAGCTTGATTGCACTCAAGCTCCGTTTTTTTGTCAGCCTCTAACCTTCATCAGTTCCAGCCAAGAGTACCGCAAGTCGATAAATTAAGATATAATTAATATACTATATATTGGATGAGAAGAGGGTTTACTGATGGTCGAGGCATTGTATTTGCGTATTAAGCAGGATATTATTGCTCAAATACAAGAAGGAAAATTGCAGCCAGGCGAGCTGATCGCAACGGAGAAGGAATTGGCGCAGCGCTATGGAGTCAGCCAAATTACGTCAAAGCAAGCTTTGAATTTGCTTGCAGCAGAAGGGTATGTTGAGCGTTTGCGCGGCAAAGGCACATTTGTTAAGGACACACATCCTACCGTTATTGTAGACAGCTACAAGCAGGACAAGTCAACACTTGATGCAGTAGCGCTTATTTTGCCATCAATGAAAACGAGGATTGATCAACGGCTGCTCGATGGCATTGAGAACTATTGCCGTCAAGCCGAGCTTAATATTTTAGTTAGCATTTCACGAGAGTCTGCGTTTGAAGAAAGCAAGGCAATCGAGCGCTTTCGCAATAGCGGAGTGAGAGGCTTTATTATTTTTCCTGTCGAGCAGGAAAGCTACAGTGATGCGATCTTGCGACTGTCGCTTGATCGTTATCCGATGGTGCTGATCGATCGGTATTTGAAAGAAATTAAAGCATACAGCGTAAGCTCCAACAATATGGGCGGTGTACATACGGCAATAACAAAGCTGCTTGAGCGAGGGCATAAGCAGATAGCCTACATTAGTCCGGAAATTACGAATACAGCTACAGATGAGCGTGCCAAGGGCTATGAGCAAGCATTTGTAGACTATGGGCTGTCGATCGACAAATCACTATGGTGCATGCTGAGCCTGCAGGAGATTGAATCAGGCAACAGTCCGGGGAAAGTGAAGCAGTTTTTACAGGAGCATCCGCATATTACTGCGGTCTTTACAGTCAATGCTTATCTAGCGGAGGTTGTTCGAAGAGCACTGCACGAAGCAGGGCAAACCCATATCATTCACAGCACATTTGACGACGTGGAGCACGTTTTCGCTTATGTCAGGCAGCAGGAGGATGAGGTGTGTCGAACAGCCGTCAGCCTGTTGACGGAGCAGCTGGCAGGCAAATATGAGCCAAGGCGTGAATTCATCGACGTATCATATTTCGAACTTGAACCAGAACGTTTTGAAAAAGAGATCCTATGATCTCTTTTTTTATTTGTTCAATTAGTATATAAATATACTATAAACATATATTTAATATACTAAGTATAAGAAGGTTGTGTTGCAGCAATGAAGAGTTTGCCTCTATACAAGCAAATCCAAAATGATATTCGACGATTGATTGCAATCGGCAGACTGCGTGAAGGAGATCGCATTCCTTCTGAAAAGGAGCTGTCGGAAACCTATCGCGTCAGTCAGATTACGAGCAAGAACGCATTAATTGGGCTAATGGAGGAAGGTTTGCTTATTAGAGTTCAAGGAAAAGGAACATTCGTCGCAAAACGTACAGGAGAGGCTTTGACCGAGCAGCAGGTACAGGGCTGGAATATTCTGCACGCCAAGTGTGGCAGAATTGGCCTTGTATTGCCGACGATGAAGACGAAGGTCGATCAGAGATTTTTGGATTATATCGAAAAATATGCCTCGCAGCATGGCTTTGAGCTGCTAGTGCGAATAACGCGAGAGTCACAGGAGGAGGAGTCATCGGTGATTGCCTCTTTTTTACGGCAAGGAGTGGACGGTATCATTATTTTTCCTGTTGAAAATGAAATGTACAACGATTCCATTTTGCGCTTGTCGCTTGATCGGTTTCCACTTGTGTTGATCGACCGCTTTTTGAAGGAAGTGAAAACATACAGTGTAAGCTCTGACAATGTAGCGGGGACAAGAGAGGCCGTTTCGCTGCTGCTTGACAAGGGGCATCATTCGATTGCGTTTATTTCACCTGAAATTACAAATTCGGTTACCGATGAGCGTGCGCAAGGCTTCGAGCAAGCCTATCTGGAGCGTGGTCAATCGATTGATAAAAATGTATGGTGCTTGCTGCCTCTGGAAAAAATCGTTTCCGGTCAGGCAGAGCAGTTGATCGAGCAGTTTCTCATCGATCATCCTCATATTACGGCGGTGTTTACTGCTAATACTGAGCTGTGCCATTATACGTATCAAGCTGCGCATCGATTGGGAAAACGCATTCCGAGTGAGTTGGAGATTGTAACGTTCGATCCGCCAGACCTGCCGGGCGTATCTTATATTCGGCAAGATGAGGAGGAAATGTGCAGAATTACGATGGAGCTGCTGCTGGAACAAATCCAAGGGAAATATGAAGCACTGCGAATGATTGTTCCCGTTACTTTAGTATGGAGCAGTTAATTTTATACTGAATTTAATATATAAATTTATATTAATATATATTATTCTTTTTATAAAGCGCTTTCAAAATAAAAGAGAAGAGGGGATTATTTTGAAGAAGAGATTAAAATGGTCTGCAATGCTGCTGCTGGCAATGATGTTGGTGTTATCTGCATGTGGAGGGAACGGTAATTCAAGCAAACAGTCTGCAAACAGCAATAACGGAAACACGTCCACTAATCAGCCATCTGACACTGGCTCTGACAAGGAACCAGTAACGATCGAGTTTATGGGACATGGAAATCCGAATGAAAAGAGCATTTTTGAAAAGCTGATCGCTTCCTTCGAAGACAAGTACCCGCACGTCACTGTGAAATATACGTCTGTTCCTCCAGGAGAATATTCGCAAAAGCTGACAACGTTAATCAGCTCGGGCAAAGCACCGGATGTATTTTATGTTGGGGGTTCAGAATTTTATCGATTTGCTGAAGCGGGTACGATTTTGAACCTGCAGTCATATTTGGACGGAACTGAATTATTTGAACAGGATAATGTCTGGAAGCCTGCACTCGATCGTTATCGCTACAATGGTGAAAAGGTCGGCTCTGGCGATCTATATGGTTTGCCTAAGGATGTCGGCCCGTGGTCGTTTGTGTATAACAAGACGTTGTTTGATGAGCAAGGCATTGCGCCGCCACCTGCAGCTGCGGGTGAGTGGACATGGGATGATATGCTCGCTGCAGCTAAACAGCTGACCATTGATCAAAATGGAGATGGAAAACCAGAGCAGTACGGTGTTGCAGCGTATACGCTTGAGTCGGCTGTATGGGCTAATGGTGGTAACTTTATCGATTACGAGACAGGTGAGGTGCTTGTCCATGAGCCAGCGTTTTATGAAGCGATGCAATTCGTTGCCGATTTGACACTGGTACACAAAGTCAGCCCTAATGTCGAGGCAGAGCAATCGATGAATGGCTATACACGTTTCTTGAACGGACAGCTTGCGATGTTTGCAATGGGACCTTGGGATCAACCGGCGTTCTGGGAGCTTCCTTTCGAGTGGGATGTTGCAGCTTGGCCAGCGAGCCCGGCAACAGGAGAAACAGCAACCTGGTTAGGATCAATGGGCTTCGCTGTTTCCAACAAATCGAATCATCCACAAGAAGCATTTGATTTGGCAGCGTTTTTATCACTTGATGAGTATGGTCAGCGTCAAAACTATGAGCTGGGTCAGGCAGTACCGAATCTGATTGATATGGCGAAGGGAGAGTTTCTTGAAGCAGACAAAGCACCTGCCAGCCGTCAAGTATTTTTAGACATTATCGAGGATTATGGTCGTCCGGATGTGCCAGCCTTCTCCAAGGACACACAATGGATTGACTTGTTCTGGCAGCAAGCAAGCCGCGTATGGAACGGTGAAGTGACAGCTCAGCAATTTACGGCAGATATTCAACCTAAAATGCAGGAGCTGTACGATAAATTCAATAAGTAACGCGACAACAAGGAGTGGCAGTGGTTCGCTCACTGGCACTCCTTTTTTCGTACAAAATGTTGTAGTGAGGTGAGACGATTTGGACATGAAGCTGACCGGATATCGCAGAAAAGAGCTTGCCTGGCTTTATTTATTTGTAGCTCCTCCAGTTTTAGGCTTTCTTATTTTTGGACTGACGCCAATGCTATTTTCTGTCTATATCAGTTTTCAAAGATGGGATATGATTAGCAGCCCGACATGGGTAGGACTGGACAATTACGTAGAGCTGTTTAAAGACGAAAAAGTTATAAAATCGCTGTACAATACCATTTACCTAATGATCGGGATTCCGCTTGGCATGATTTTGTCATTGTTGCTGGCGATTTTAATGAATCGTTCTATAAGAGGGATTTCCTTCTTGAGAACGATGTATTATTTGCCGGTTATCTCTCCTATTATAGCCGTTTCCTTGCTATGGCAATGGATTCTTAATCAGGATTATGGCCTGCTGAATCAAATGCTATGGAACTGGTTTGGCATTGCAGGACCTAACTGGCTTGGAGATGCAGCTTGGGTAAAGCCTTCACTCATTTTAATTGGACTATGGGGTGGAATTGGCGGAAATATGGTGCTGTATTTGGCAGGGCTGCAATCGGTGTCGTCCACCTATTATGAAGCAGCCGAAATCGACGGTGCCAATGGATGGCAGAAGTTTTCCAGAATTACGCTGCCCTTGCTGACACCTATTCATTTTTTTGTAGTCGTTATGGGCGTTATTGGCGCTTTCCAATCCTTTAGTCAAATTTACGTGCTCGCGGTTGATGGCGGTCCGGAATATAGCGGAGCAACGGTGGTTTATTATATCTTCCAGCATGCTTTCAAATATTTCAACATGGGCTTCGCCAGTGCAGTTGCTTGGATGCTAGGCCTACTGATATTCTTCGTTACGCTCATTCAATTCAAGCTTGCTGATCGCTGGGTATATCAAGACTAAGGGGTGTGGAGATGAAGTATAAAAAATTAGCTGATTACTGGGCGTTGCTGCTGCTTCTTTCCGGGTTGGTTTTTATGATCGCGCCTTTTATATGGACGATCTCGACTTCGTTGAAATCACAGCGCAATATATTTGAAATACCGCCCAAATGGATACCTGACCCGATCACCTATAGCAATTATATAGATGTTTGGCAGCAGGCGCCTTTGCTGAAGGGTTTTATGAACAGCCTGATCATTGTCGCAATTGTATTGACAGTTGGTTTGCTTATATCTGCGATGAGCGCTTATGCGTTTGGCAAATTCGAGTTCCCATTGAAGGGCGTATTGTTCCTCGGGCTGCTCGGTACGATGATGATTCCTTATTCTGTCGTGATGATTCCGCAGTTTATCGGATTTTCCTGGTTGAATTGGGTCGATACGCTGCTGCCGTTAATTGTTCCCGGGCTGTTCGGCAATATTGTTGTGATCTTTTTTATACGTCAGTTTATATCAAGTGCGCTGCCGAATGATTTGATCGAAGCAGCAAAAATAGACGGCTGTAGCTTCCCGCGCATTTTCTGGACGATTGCGATGCCTGTCATGAAGCCAGCGCTTGCTGCACAGGCTGCGCTAGGCTTTATGGGGATATGGAATGATTTCCTCGGCCCGCTTATTTATTTGCATACGCCAGAGAAGCAGACGATTCAAGTGCTGATTGCTTCGATGCAAGCTATGTACATTGGTCAATCCAATTATCCGATTATTATGGCTGCTGCCATTATTGCCATGATTCCTGTCATTCTCGTGTTCTTTTTCTGCCAGCGCTACTTTATAGAATCTCTAGCGATTAGCGGAATTAAAGGATGATGGTAATGCGATCATATCGAGCATTAATGTTGTGGCTTTTGGCAGGCGCAGTCGTGATGATGGCGGGATGTGCAAAGCTAGAACAACTGGAGGTGCTACCTATGGAGTTTGAAACCGTTACGTATACGAATCCTTTTCCTGCTTTAGAAGAGGAATGGGAGGATTACGGCAATGGAGATCCCTTTATACTCAGGCATAACGGCCAATATTACTTATATGTAAGCACGAAGGATCATCGCATAGGAGTCAAGGCGTGGACGTCCGACAACCTGCTGGACTGGCGTTATGTTGGGCTAGTGGCTGATGATGCTGAATCGACAGGGGCCTACGCGCCTGAGGTAGTATATTGGAACGGCAAATTTTATATGTACACGTCTCCTGCTGGCAATGGTCATTATGTGTATGAAAGCACCTCTCCAGCAGGGCCGTTTCAACGAGTGACAGACAATTTGGGCATGAGTATTGATGGCTCGGTGTTCATCGATGATGACGGCTCCTGGTATTTTACACATGCAGGGACAACAGGTATTGTTGGTGTTCCGATGAGCTCGCCGACTGAATTTGGCTTAGGTCAAGTGATTGAGGGTACATTTCTTGGGCACTGGACAGAGGGCTCAATGATTATTAAGCGCAACGGTCTGTACTATATGACGTTAACAGGCAACCATGTGTTCAGCAAAGGCTATCGTATTCATTATGCGGTATCGGATCATTCACCGCTTGGTCCATATACGATGCCGCAGCATAACCCGATAGCACTTCGTACCGAGGGCGATTTTTATGGACTGGGTCATAGCTCTACCGTGCTTGGACCAGACCTCGATTCCTATTTCTTGGTTTATCATAACTTGCTGGGGAGCTCAGCAGAAGGTCCTCCCGTACGTTCGATGAATATCGACCGTCTCGTATTTAACGGAAGTAAAATGGATCTGCTTGGCCCGACGAATGTGGAGCAGTCTGCACCTCGAATGCCTGAGCTGGCAGCGCACTTGGATCAGCAGGTGGATGAGCAGCTGTGGCGCAGTGAGAGGGATGAACAAGGCGGGAAAATCGTGAGCGTGCAGGAGACGGCTCCGTTTTTTACTGCGGAATACAACGTTGCGATTGAGCAATCAAGCGAACAGGGCCAGCTGGAATTTTTGTTCAATTATAAGGCTCCAGATCAATATGATGCTGTTGTGCTGTTGCCACATGAGCAGCAGCTAAAGTTCATTCGCGTCAACAATGGTGCTGCGATAGAGCATGCCGTTTTGGATGTACTTCCTGGCATGGACTTAAGCGCTTTGCATACCTTGCGCCTGGTTCAGCACGAGCAAGGCTTGGAGCTGTATTGGGATGGACTTCAGCAGCTTAAGCTTGATGCATCAGGTAGTGGCGGAGCTATTGGCTACCGTTATGAGCAGTTGACGCCAAGCTTGCAGTATACGGCATTTTCCAACACCGCAGCTGGTTCGAGCGACTATGATGTGCCAAAGCCAATACCTGGCACAATAGAGGCGGTTCATTATTTGCAAGGTGAAAACAGAGGGTTTTATACGTCAAGCCAAAATGAGCATGCACCAATTCGCAAGGCAGACGGTGTAGCAATCGAAAAGACAGGACAAGGAGATTATGCGCTCCTGCTTCAGAACAGTAAAGACTGGGTTCGCTATGCGATTAATGTGGCTGAGTCAGGGGAATATGCAATCTCCATCATGAGTAATTCTGAACAAAGCGATGCTGAGCTGGAGCTTCTCGTTGATGATAAGCATAGCAATCGCTACAAGCTGTCGCGTTCTGACCGGGAGGCGAATGATGAAGCCGAAGCTTGGAAGAAGACGCGGCTTGGCACAATCCAGTTGGAGCAGGGTTTCCATACGATCATTGTGCGAGCAATTAAGGGCAGTGTGTTATGGTCTAATATGAGCTTTGATGCAGTTGATTCTTCATCTTTCCATATTGAGAATCTGCTCGAAAGCTCTACGTCTGAGGATGTGCACGGCGACTGGACATTCCAGGAAGGCTGGTACAGCAGCTCCAATAATCAGCAGGACGTCAAGCTGTATGGAGGAAGCACACGCTGGAGCGATTACAGCATAGAAACGAAAGTAAGGCTGGGCGACGATGCCTCAGGCAATGCCGGGATTCTGCTGCGCGTAACGAATGAATCAGATTTTCCGCATCAGGTTGCCGATGCCTTGAGCGGCTATTATGTTGCGGTTACGCCCACGAAGCTGGAGCTATACAAGCTTAATTATGATTCTGTCATGGTTCACGCAGAAAAAATCAAGCTGCCGACGAATGAAAATATCATCTTGAGAGTGGAGGCGGTGGCTGAGACGATAACGGTGTATGTGGATGATGATAAGGTTCTAACTTACACGGATCCATATGCATTTATGGTAGGCAAGGTTGGTCTGCGCTCACAATTTGCTAGAAGCATAGAGCTTACAGATATGTCGATTCAATCGATTGACTAACATTCAAAATTATAACGAGGTGGACAAAATGGAACATAAATACATCGCAGGATACCCAAGGCCGCAATTTGTGAGAGACGCATGGCTAAGCTTGGACGGTGAGTGGAACTTTCGGTTTGATGATAATAAGCAAGGCGTAGCTGAAGAGTGGCACAAGGCATTGCCTGATGCCCGCAAAATTAACGTTCCGTTTACGTATGAAACAAAGGCTAGCGGTATTGGAGAAGAGGAGCATCATACCTGTGTTTGGTATGAGCGCAGCTTTACCGTACCACAGCAGCATCGTCAGCAGCATGTAATCATGCATTTTCAAGCTGTAGATTACAAGGCAACTGTGTGGATTAACGGTGTGCAGGCAGGTACGCATGAGGGCGGCTACGCAGCTTTTTCCTTCGATATTACCAATTATCTTGCATCAGATGGCGAAAATGTTGTCGCTGTGCAGGTTGAAGATAGCTTGTCCAGAACGCAGCCACGCGGCAAGCAGCGCTGGATTAACGACAACTTTGGCTGCTGGTATGTGCAGACGACGGGGATATGGCAATCGGTTTGGCTTGAGTTTGTAGAGTCAGCTTATGTAGAAAAGGTTCGGATGACGCCAGACATTGATACGAGCACGATTACATTTGATTACTATGTTCAAGGCTCGGAGCATTATGAACCGAATAGCTTGCAGCTCACAGCAAAGATTTGGCTGAATGGCAAGCTCGTCCGTCAATGCACGCATGTTGTAGAAGAAGAGCTGTCGCATTCGTATGAGCTGTCAAGCCCGCAGGCTGGCGAATGGCAGGTTGCGTTGTGGCATCCGCAGCACCCCAATTTGTATGATGTAGAGATTATATTGCGCCATGGCGATACAGTGCTTGATCATGTCTATTCGTATTTCGGCATGCGTAAAATCTCTACCTATGAAGGAAACGTGCTGCTGAACAATGTGCCGATTGAGCAGCGCTTGATTCTCGATCAAGGCTATTGGACGGACACACATCTTACGCCGCCTTCCGAGCAGGCGCTAATCGAGGATATCGATAAAACGCTGGAAATGGGCTTTAACGGCGTGCGCAAGCATCAGAAGGTTGAAGACCCGCGTTACATGTATTGGTGTGACCGCAAAGGCGTTTTGCTATGGTCGGAGATGGCGTCCACGTATCAGTTTAATGAACGTGCAGTAACGAGGTTTACCGAGCAGTGGCTTGAAATCGTCGAGCAGCATTACAACCATCCATGTATCGTAACGTGGGTGCCATTTAATGAATCGTGGGGCATTGCCAATATTTTGACGAGCCGCAAGCAGCAGCAATTTACAGAAGGAATTTATCATTTGACGAAAGCAATTGATGATACTAGACCGGTCATTGTCAATGATGGCTGGGAGCATACGGTTTCAGATATTATTACGCTGCATGACTATGAGGAGAACGGAGAAAGCTTTGCTGAGCGCTACAGTGACAAAGAAGCGGTGCTGTCTAACAAGATCAGCTTTAATGGACACAAATTCGCTTTCGCGCAAGGCTATGAGTACAAGGGGCAGCCTGTTATCGTTAGCGAGTATGGCGGCATCGCCTTTACCGATGAAAAAGGCTGGGGCTATGGCAATCAGGTAGCAACGGAGCGGCAGTTCCTGGATCGTTATGATCGCATTACCAATGCAATTAAGCAAACGCCGTATATCTCTGGCTATTGTTATACGCAAATTACCGATGTACAGCAGGAAGTGAATGGTTTGCTTAAGGAAAATAGGGAGCCTAAGCTGCCGCTTGAAGCAGTTAAGGCGATTAATTTAAGAAAGTAGAATAGACGACAAGGGCAAGACAAGATGCTTCAGCAAGGCGGTTGCGTCGCTTTAACAGCTGAGCAACTTAACAGCTAGTTGAATCCATTATAGTAAAATCAAAGGCGGAGCTTGAGTGATAACACTCAAACTCCGCCTTTATTGCTTATGACAGCAGCGCATTTATGTGGTTGTCGGTTAAGTATCCAGGACGACTCGAATATCGCATTATGTTGCGCAGGTACAGCCCTTTTTAATGCGGCGTAGACTTTTCGTCCTCTTTAATGACATGCACACCTGCAATAATGAGCGCAGCTAATGAGCCGATAAAGCATCCGAACAGTACAATTGGCAATATCATGTTGACAGCTCTCCTTTCCAAGATCGCAAGTTCACTAAGCTGCTTCTAGGATAGCCTGATCAACGATTAATGCACATGACTCGATAGAGCTATAAAATCACATAGAAGTGAAGGTTTAATGACGGATGTTTGAATATGCTGTTGCATTCATCACCCATACATTCTCGATTATGTCGGTAGAGGAATGAAGCAAAAGGAGCAAGCACGATAGTTTTACTCAGCGCTTGCTCCTTTAAGGTTAGTCATCTAATCGCTCTGTTTCTATCTAGCTTGAAGCTTCAGCAGTACAGCACCATGCGGGGCTATAGATGGAACTGACAGCTCGTCACTTACGGCCAATGTTTCTCCACTCCAAATGTTCAGCACGTTGTTGAAGGCTTCTTCGCTCCAGCCGTATTCGCTTAACTTAAGCGTAGCGGATGCTTCAGCTTCTCCAACATTGAAGAACGCGACATAACGCGAGCCGTCATGACCGTCAGCAGTCCATATAATTTCATGGCCCTTCCGACGAAGCAGGCGTGCATTAGAGGAGGTTTGATGCATATAGATAAGCGCTTGATTCGTCAAGAGACTTAGCGTCCACTCATCGTTGTCTCTAAGCTCACCACCGAAAAATAAAGGTGAGCGGAAGATGCACCATAGCGTCATCATCGTCACTTGCTCATCCTTCGTGAATCGGGTCCAGCGATCAGCCCCGCCTCCGTCAACCGATCGAATACCGATATGACCGAGCGGTAGCATGTCACAGTCTGGCCAGCAGCCGTTTCCTGATTTTCCCTGCCATTTTTCGCAGCGATCAAACATATCGAGCAGCAAGTGCCAATGATCCCAGAAGTCATCCGTCATACGCCACATATTGGCGTGTGTTGTAAAGAAACCAGCATGCTCTAGTGGTGCAGGTCCAGGTGAAAGACTTAGCACCATAGGGCGCTTGCAGTGTTGAATCGCGTTTTGAATCAACTCGATTTCTGGCAAATGGGCATCGTATAGACGAGAAGCGGCAATATCATCCACTTTAATAAAGTCAACGCCCCAGGAAGCATACAGCTCAAAAAGTGAATTGTAATACTGCTGTGCGCCTTCCTTTCTTGCATCAACGCCATACATATCCGTATTCCATGGGCAAATCGAGTTTGTAGATGCGATGTCGCGCGCACGCTGCGAGCTGCCTAATATAGCCGTATTCTGATGCACGGCCTGCCTTGGAATTCCACGCATAATATGTATTCCGAATTTTAGCCCGAGACTGTGCACATAATCGGCAAGCGGCTTAAAGCCTGCTCCATTAGCAGCAGATGGAAAACGATTGACTGCGGGCATTAAGCGGGAATGCTCATCCATTTCAAGCGGCACGAAGGGACGATAATGCGACGAAACGGCTCCAGGCTCGCTCCATTGAATATCGACAACAACGGTGTCCCAGCCATAAGGCAGCAGATGCTGCGCCATATAGTCAGCATTACCGCGAATTTCCGCTTCCGTTACTGCGGCGCCGTAGCAGTCCCAGCTATTCCAGCCCATAGGTGGTGTTGGTGCAAATAAACGATGATCCATATAAAATCCCCTCCATGTACAGTTCTATTGTTTTAGCTTAATATTACTGAACGGGTGGCAGCGATGACTATAATAAATATACCCAATCAATAGTACAAAATTGCTGTTATAAAAAGTGAATCAATCGAAAAATAAACGCTTGTAGGGAAGCTGATGCTTGCTAGAACGAAAGGTAGCAGGCGTTTGTCCAATCAGCTTGCGAAACATTCGAATGTAATAGCTGGCGCTGGAGTAGCCAACAGTCTGTGCAATCTGATCTAAGGAGAGATCGGTTGCAAGCAGCAGCTCAAGCGACTTTTCTATTCGCTTTCGATTTACGTATTCATTTGGGGTTAGCCCGACATGCTTCGTGAAGCTGCGCAAAAAATGATACTTGGACAAGCCAACTAACTCAGCAAGCTGCTCTTGACCGATCATATGGGCATAATGCTCATCTATCCACTGCAGAGCCTGTGTGATAGAAGCGGGTATGGCTGATGGTACAGGATTGCTATCGGAAAACTGCTTTAAAGCCATAAAGAAGGAATAGACATAGCTGGAGGCAGTATAAGGGTCAATAATTACTCCTTGCTGTGCAGCGGTGAAAAGCTGCTTCAGCATGTGAATCGGTTGACTGTTTAACGGAATGACAGGTACTCTGCCAATTTGCTCAATAATGTCATTCCACATTGGCATTATGGTATGTGGTCTGACGAGTATAAATAGAAATTGCCAGCTTTCATTCTGGTGATCAAAGTAATAGCAATGATCGCTTGGGATTTCAACAAGAAAGGCAGTTGAGGGCACGATGTTGATTGTCTCTCCATTCAGCTCCAGTACGCCTTGTCCGCTAATAGTATATTGAAACAGCAGAAGCGGCCCATCGTTTCGCTCAAGCCCGTGCCAGCGGTAATCGCTTGATCTGATGACGTCATGACCAACTGCGAATAAATGGCATAATGGCAAATGGAGCAGATTGGAGCTGTTGAAGCGAAATCCGTATGTCTCCCTGGCCAATTGATTGTTCATGGGTGCACTCTCCTTATGAAATAGTCTGCTACACGTTATGGAATGCGACATTGTTCATATTTCACTTATATTTTATATATTGAAACATTTACTATGGGACAACCGTCTGAGATTACGTTAAGATAAATAATGAGAAATATGAGTGATAATTAAGAAATGGAGTGAAATTCTTGTTTCGGAAATCTTTTTTCATAGCGATTAGCTTTCTAGCAGTAATTGCCATTAGTATAGTTGCTATATTCGGGATGACAGCGCATAAACCAAAAGGTGTTGTTGTACTTATGTATCATGATTTTGGTTATAGCGGCAATCCCTCAATTATTAATCCAGAAGTTTTTGACGATCAGATGAATGCACTTTATGAAAATGATTTTAACGTAATTTCGATGGAGCAATATGTAGATTATATGGAAGGCAAGATAGACTTGCCAGAGAAATCTGTCTTGATAACATTTGATGACGGTTATCTTGATTTCTACGAGATCGCTTATCCGATTTTACAGCAGTATCAATTTCCGGCTACCAATTTTATCGTAGTCAAATCCTCCGAGGTGCACAACCCTAAGCATTTGCCGCATATGACATGGGATCAAATGCGTGAGATGAAGGCCAACGGCATGAGCTTTTACAACCATACCTATGATTCACATAAAATGATTGATCAAGGTGACAAGCGAGTTCCGATGCTAGCCAACTATCTGGAGGGTGAAACCTCTGATGAGTACAAGGCTCGTGTACGCGAGGATTTAGTAAAGGCGCATGAGCTGCTTGTACAAGAGCTTGGCGAGCAGGACAATATTTTGGCTTTTCCGTACGGTGCGTTCAGCGATGAACTGCTAGAGGTGATGAAGGAAATCGGCATTAATCATGCCTTTACGATTCGCCCTGGCTTAAATGAGCGCGGTGGTGACGGATTGTACTACCGTGTTAACGCAGGTCTGTCGGCTATGGATGGAGATGCACTTATTAAAAAAATTATAGAGCAATACTAGGGTAAGGCCCAAGCAAGTCGAATAAGTGAACAAAAAACAGTCTGCTCGGCAATCATTTATGGATGCGCGCAGGCTGTTTTTTGTTGTGATCATGCTTTTGTGCTTGTTCAAAACGTTCCTCAATTGAATTGCTTTGGAATAAATGAATCAGATGCCGAATACATTGAATTTGTGCATAAATTGTTTTTTCACAAAACGTTCACAATTTATGAAAGGTCGTGATTTTTGGTGGAAAATAACACTCCTCAAGCAGCACAAGGTAATTATGCTCAAGCTCCTTATCCAGGTGCTGCTTCTGTTGCGCCCATTGTTTCAGTTAAGGAATGGCTCATTACAATGCTCATTATGATTATTCCAATTGTCAACATTGTGATGATATTCGTCTATGCATTCGGCGGCAACAGCAATCCTTCCAAGGCCAATTATTTCAAGGCTTCACTTATTATGGCATGTATCGTCATTGTTTTATATATTATATTGATGATATTATTTGCGCTCATATTCGGCAGCGCATTAATGTCTTTGAACAGTTGAGGCAGGTTGAATGATTAAAGGTCCCAATGAGCATGAGCGCTCATTGGGATTTTTGTTCCCGACATTTTACATATTGAACGGACCAACTTCCCATGAATGATGACATAACAATGGGGTTAATATACATTTATTAATATTTTTTTTCAAATGCTACTTGATAAGCAGTTGCGTTTGTATTAAGATACTAACTAATATTAAAATACGTTGAGAAGGAATAGTAAGTGGTTTGAAACACTCAGAGAGCTGCTGGTTGGTGCAAAGCAGCTGTGAAGAACTGCTGAACTCGCCTTGGAGTTGCTCACTGAACTGTAGTAGGTGAAGCCGGAGCCTAACCGTTATCATGAGGAGGATCATTTATTGATCCGTTAAGGGCACGTTTTATTGGCGTGAACTGGAGTGGTACCGCGTAAGATACAAGTCTTTCGTCTCTAGATCGAGATGAAGGGCTTTTTTTGTTTTCCATACTATCAAATTTGTTGAGTGAAGGAAGGTCATGAGCATGAAAAATTATCAGAAGTATACGAAGGGTTATTTTATGCCTCCTGTAAGCAGTTTGAAATGGACACAGAAGGAAAATATTACAGAAGCACCGATTTGGTGTAGTGTTGATTTGCGTGACGGCAACCAAGCGCTTGTTGTTCCTATGAATCTAGAGGAAAAGATCGAGTTTTTCCAGCTGCTTGTCAAGCTTGGTTTTAAGGAAATCGAGGTAGGATTTCCGGCAGCATCTGAAACAGAGTTTACGTTTCTGCGCACATTGATCGAGCAGGACATGATTCCTGACGATGTGACAATCCAAGTACTTACTCAATCTCGTGAGCATATTATTCGAAAAACATTTGAGTCGTTAAAGGGTGCTAAAAAAGCAGTCGTTCATCTGTATAACTCCACTTCTGTTGCACAGCGTGAGCAAGTATTCAGAAAATCTAAAGAGGAAATCGTCGAGATTGCTGTATCTGGTGCGAAGCTATTGAAGCAGTGTGCCCAAGAAACAGAGGGCAATTTCCAATTTCAATATTCACCAGAATCATTTACCGGTACAGAGGTAGACTTTGCATTAGAAATTTGTAATGCTGTTTTGGATGTATGGCAGCCGACAGAAGATAATAAAGTTATTATTAACCTGCCTTCAACGGTTCAAATGTCGATGCCTCATGTGTACGCTAGCCAAATTGAATACGTAAGCGACAATCTAAAGTATCGCGACAGCGTTATTGTGTCCCTGCATCCACATAACGACCGTGGTACTGGTGTAGCAGATGCGGAGCTTGGTATATTAGCTGGTGGACAGCGTGTTGAAGGAACGCTTTTAGGTAACGGTGAGCGTACAGGTAATGTTGATATTATTACGCTTGCATTGAATATGTACTCTCATGGTGTAGATCCTGGTCTTAACTTCGAGAACTTGCCTGAGATTGTAGCCGCTTATGAAAAGCTAACAAAAATGAAGGTAAGCGAGCGCCATCCGTATGCAGGCGAGCTTGTGTTCACAGCCTTTTCGGGTTCTCATCAGGATGCAATTGCGAAAGGCATGAAGTGGCGTGAGGAAGCAGAGCGTGAACACTGGTCCGTACCATATCTACCGATTGATCCACTGGATATTGGTCGACAGTATGAAGGCGATATTATCCGTATTAACAGTCAGTCCGGCAAAGGCGGCGTTGCTTATCTATTGCAGCAAAAGTTCGGACTGGATCTTCCAGCAAAAATGCGCGAGCATTTAGGATATGCGGTGAAGAATGTGTCTGATCGCATGAACAAGGAAATTTCAACAGATGAAATTCATCAAATCTTCATGGAAGAATACGTTAATATTAAAACGCCAATTGAGTTCGTTTCCTATAGCTTTACACATAATGACGACTATCAAACGATCGTCAAGGTGCGTATAAATGAGATAGTAAAAGACTTCTCAGGCAATGGCAATGGTCGACTTGATGCCATTATTGATGCATTGCAAAGCAATCTACAGATCAGCTTCTCCAACCTGACGTATACGGAGCATGCGCTAGAGGTTGGCTCCAAGTCACAGGCGGTTTCATATATTGGGATTCAGTCGCCGCAAGGTGTGACGTATTGGGGCTGCGGTATCGATCCAGATATTATGACCTCATCTGTTAAAGGCTTGTTCAGTGCCATTAACAAAATGATGGCTGATCA
Source organism: Paenibacillus septentrionalis (assembly GCF_042659865.1). Taxonomy (NCBI): domain Bacteria; kingdom Bacillati; phylum Bacillota; class Bacilli; order Caryophanales; family Paenibacillaceae; genus Paenibacillus; species Paenibacillus septentrionalis. Next base: position 62,880 of record NZ_JBHSTE010000007.1, on the reverse strand, counting down.
GTAACCACACACATTTGAATCATGGCTTGGATGAATAACTTCTTAGTGTAACTAGCTGGACTAGAATAAGGAGTTGTTCGTCCAAGCTTTTTTGTTGAGGTTGAGCACACATGAATGAGTGCTAGCGAGAATAGACTAGAGGTTTACAAGGTGAGAGCAAGAAATGCTGAAAGGGGTGGAAGCGTGGATGCAAGGACGAACATGAAGCAAGATCGTCTGCGCAAATGGAAAGGCAGATTGCTTGGGACGATTGTTGTCGTGCTTGCAACGCTTCTTGCTTTACAGCTCATATCGAAGCAGTGGCACGGACAGCAGTTTTTTATTACACAAGTGCAAGGGCCGCTAGTAGAGCTGCAAGGTGTTATTGAGCATCAGCAGAAAAACGGCTGGGATGAGCCGCAAATTGTATCCAACCAGCTGCAAAAAGTACTTGTAGCTCTTGAATATGGATTACAGAGCTACCATCCTCCCCATATCGCGATGTCTCAAGTGGATTATAGAACGCTGCAAGCATTAGCTCGATACTTGCGCAGCTTGCCTAATCATCGTACGTATTCAACGGCGACATGGGATGAAAGTGCGATAAGGCAGGCAAACGATCTACATGCAGCTTTGACGACTGCTCATTTAAAATTGCGAACAACTATCAGCAATGATTGGGATGCTTTTATGGAAAAAGCAGCTGTTCTCGTCGATGAGCTGGCCTCCAGCAGCTGGGATAGTCAATAACCGACTGGTAACGTCTGGTCTGCTATAAAACTTTCCTTGCAATTATTTTTGAAAACGCATACATTTAGTTCATAAACAGATATATGCAAGTCAACCAACATTTGAAAGAGGTCGAAGAACATGATTTCAAGTGTAAAAGCACTATGGTCTAAATCAGACGGCCATCGCAAAGGTGTTTTTTATCGAAGCAGCCTAGTCTATATATTGCTGGCAGCGAGCATTCCAGGATTTATGATTGGTTTGCTGGTGTATCACTTCGCCACTCATCAGCTAAAAGACGATATTAGCGATCTTCATTATGAACAGATGAATGAGCGTGTACAGAACATTGATGACCAGTTCAGTTATCTGGAGCTGGGGCTGTCGAACTGGGCATTTAATCCAACCTTTGGCTATCGGCTCAAGTCACTTGATTTTGTGTACTATTTTCAAGAAACGTGGGATGTCACGAAATCTCTAGTTGTGCTGGAAGGCTCTCACTCATTGATTAATCACGTAGAACTATATATTGATCAGGAGCAGCCCATCCAATTTAAGACAGAATTTTATAATGTGTACGACAAAACAACGATCGATATGTACAACAATATATTGCAGCAGCCCAAGCGCATGTATTGGGAGCGCGATTCGCATGCAGGGATGAATAGCTTAATGCTCATTCATAAAATACCAGGAGAAAGTCCGGTCCCGTTTGGTGTGCTGCTTGTCAAGCTGGACAAGGAAAAGCTGATGAACCTGCTGAAAACGATGACGCCCTACAATGAGGGGACGACGTTTTTGCTGGATAAAAATTATGAGATCATGCTGGCGGACAGTGATGAGCTGCATCCTTTGCAGGAGATGCTGATCGAACAAATTAAAACGAGCGATCAATTAACTGGTCAATTTATATATGATTACGGGAAGGAAAGCTATTCGGTATCCTTTGGTGTATTCAAGCGTTTGGCAGATGAATGGATTTATGTATCGGCATCGCCAATGACGCTGATAACTTCTCCCGTAATCACCTTCTCCAAATCATTGCTGTGGATCAGTACATTAAGCTTGGTCATAGCACTGCTGCTGGCAGTAGTTGTCTCTAACAGAATGTATTCGCCGATCCAAAAGCTGTTGAATCAAATTGATCCGGAGCGAAGACGTTCTAGCCATAAACAAAATGAATTCCAAACGATACGCGAGCACTGGCTCAATATTTCGATGAAAAGCGCGGAGATGGAGCATAAGATTGAAGCGACGATGCCGATTTTACGCAATACGTTCCTAATGCAGCTGCTGCAGGGGCATATCGGCAATTTATCCGAGCAGGATCTAGAGCGCAGAATGCAAACGTTGCACTGGGAGGTTGGCGCGCATCATTATACGTTTGTTCATATTTATTTAACGGGGCTCCATCGCATTGATCAGCGGATGACGTCAAGCGATGAGCGGTTAATGACCTTTGCTGCGTACAATATGGCGCAGGAAATGGTTGCTGCCCAATTTAAGCAGGGGTATGCCCTTAACTTTCATGATTTATCGATTGGAATATTTATAATTGAAGAGAAGGAAACCGAAATGGATTCTAATCAGCTGCAGCAATTCTGTGAGCAGTATACGAATGCAGTCAATGAGCTGTTAAGGCTTCAGGTAACGATTACGATAAGCCGAAAGACGGATGAGCTGCGCAAGGTGCGTAATCTGTACATGGAAATTGAGCGTGCTGCAAGCTATCGTCAGTTTTTGAATCAAAATCAGCTAATTCGCATGGACGATTTGCCCAAGGAATTTACATTTGATGATATTGATTACCCTTTTGACATTGAGCTGGAGATTCTGCAAGCACTGAGAAGTGGTGACCGAGAGCTAGTGCTGGAACAGCTAAGAAAGTTTATTGACGCCGGCTGTCTGCAAAAGGAGCATTATGCTCAGCAAAACATGCTGCAACTGCTTGGCAGTATTCAGCATATGATGCTGCAATCTGGCATTAATCCAATCAAGCTGTTCCATGGGGAAAACCTGTACCGGCAACTATCGCAAATTCGTGATCCTAATAAGCTGGTGCGCTGGATGAGAGATGTTGTTATCGTACCGTACCTCGATGAGCTGGAGCATCGAGTTAATGCCCAGCAAAAAGGGATGATGAATCAGATCATTACATTTATCCACCAGCATTACAAGGACGATATTTCGCTCGATCATTGTGCGGAGATGGTGGGGGTCAACGCATACACATTAAGCAAATGGTTCAAGCAGGCAAGCGGAGTCAATTTTATAGATTACTTGACGGATATCCGCATTAAAAAAGCGAAGGAGCTGTTAAGAAGCACGGATAAGCTTATTAATGATATTGCGCAGGAGGTCGGTTACCAGCAGAGATATTTTAATCGCATCTTTAAGAAGCATGTAGGCGTTACACCTAGCGAATATCGCGGTAATACGGGGGAAGCCAAAAAAGTGATACTCTCCCAAAAAAGTGAAACAGGACCTGAAAAGCCTTGATATACAAGGCTTTTTCTTTTGCAAAAATGTGCAATTGAACTGCTGATCGATCTGACCAATACTGTGATTGTAGCGGAGGAGAAATAGAGAATCTGCACCGCCCAGAGTTTGAGAGAGAAGGAGGAACGACATGAATGCTGCCTGGATCACAAGAATGAAAAAGGATAAGTTTTTGTATTTGCTGCTGTTGCCTGGATTGCTTTATTTTCTAGTTTTTAAATACGCCCCTATGTGGGGAGTACTTATATCGTTCCAAAACTATCAGCCCTTTTTAGGGTTTTGGAAAAGTGATTGGATCGGATTTACACATTTTCAGAATTTCTTTGCACATCCAGATTTCTTCCGTTTACTGCGCAACACGCTAATATTAGGATTTTATGATCTCGTCTTTTTCTTCCCAGCGCCAATTCTTATCGCATTATTGCTGAATGAAGTAAGGCTGATGCTGTTCAAGCGCTGGATTCAAACGTTAATTTATGTACCTCATTTTATTTCAATGGTTATTGTCGCAAGTATGACATATGTGTTTCTAACGACACAGGACGGAATCGTGAATGAAATTATATATAGCCTCACAGGGAAAAAGATCAATTTCCTCGCCGATCCAGATTGGTTCAGGCCAATGATTATATTGCAAATTATGTGGAAGGAAACCGGCTGGGGGACGATCATTTTCTTGGCTGCGCTCGCCTCTGTGGATATTGAGCAATATGAAGCCGCAATCGTTGATGGAGCTTCACGCTTCCAGCGACTTATTCATATTACACTTCCTGCTATTAGCTCGGTTATAGTCATTCTGCTTATTTTGCGCCTAGGGAATTTCCTTGATACTGGCTTTGAGCAGATCTTCCTAATGACGAACTCATTAAACCGAACGGTTGCCGATGTGTTTGATACGTATGTGTACTTTGTTGGGATTACGCAAGGAGCCTTCAGCTACAGTACCGCGATTGGCCTATTCAAATCGTTAGTCGGTATCGTGTTAATCTACGGAAGCAACTGGTTAGCCAAACGCTTCGGACAGGAAGGCATCTATTGATGAAGGGGTGAAACGATGTTTAGTAAACATGATAACTGGCATGAACGACTATTCGACTTGCTTAACTACTTATTTCTCATATTGTTCGCCTCAGTGACGGTGCTGCCCTTTGTCTATATTATTGCAGGCTCATTTGCCACCGAGGCGGAGCTATCAGAGCGGACGTTCTTCTTATTTCCGAGAGATCCATCGTTGTCTGCCTACGAATATATATTTTCATCCTCCACGCTGTTTCGCAGCATGGGCATCTCGGTCTATATTACGATCATCGGCACGATTACCAATCTATTCTTTACGTTAACGATGGCATACGCGCTTTCACGCAAAAGCTTGATGGGAAGAAATCTTGTGATGAACCTCGTTATCTTCTCCATGCTGTTTAGCGGCGGGATGATCCCTGGCTATCTCGTTGTAAAGGGTCTTGGACTGGTTAATACCTACGCTGCTGTTATTTTGCCAGGTGCGATCAGCGCGTTCAACTTGATTGTTATCCGAAATTTCTTTCAAAATCTTCCTGCAGGTTTGGAGGAATCGGCACGAATCGATGGCTGCAACGATATCGGCGTGTTATGGAGAATTGTTATCCCTTTGTCCATGCCGATTATTGCAACGTTTGGCTTGTTCTATGCGGTAGGGCACTGGAACAATTTCTTCTCGGCTCTCTTGTACTTGAACGATCACAACAAGTGGCCGTTGCAGGTCATGCTGCGTGAAATCGTCATGCTATCTCAGCTGGCTATCGGAGACTTGAATAATGTTGACCCAGAGTTTGTGAACCCGCCGGATCAATCAGTCAAGATGGCTGTCATTATCGTAGGCACACTGCCAATCTTGCTTGTCTATCCGTTTTTGCAAAAGCATTTTGCCAAGGGGGCTCTTCTCGGCTCCATTAAAGGCTAGTTTACATCGAATCTAGCAGACGAAAGAAGATGAGCATGGATTAGTGTTAGATCTCGCGTTATCGCGATTTCTATATAATGAATGCAATAAAAAGGAGGATCATGTACATGAACAAAGAAAAAAATAAAGGCAAACATTGGGTGCTCGTTATGGTTTTGGTTGCAGTAATGTTAATCTCGGCCTGCTCATCCAATAGTGGTGGTAATACTTCACCAACTATGACACCATCATCCAGTCCATCTCAAGGCTCAAACGAAAATGAGGTTGAAGAGAAGCTGGAGCCGCTCAAGCTCAATATTATGATTCCTGCATTCAACACAGATCTGCCTGATGACAGTTCTCCCATTATTAAAGCTTTAGAAGAGTATACGAATACGGACGTGAATATTCAATTTGTTCCAAACAGCTCTTATCCCGATAAAGTGAACATTACATTAGTATCTGGCGAGATTCCTCATCTGATGGTTGTTGACCGCAACTCTGCAAGCTTCATCAATGCGGCTAGAGCGGGCGCTTTCTGGGATGTTGGTCCTTACTTGAAGGATTATCCGAATCTATCGATGGCCCATGAAGTTACGCTGAACAACACGTCAATTGACGGTAAAGTTTATGGTATCTATCGCGAGCGCGTACTTGGACGTATGGGTGTGACGATTAACGTAGACTGGATGAACAATCTTGGTCTGTCTGCTCCAACGACTATTGATGAGTTTTACAATATGTTGAAAGCGTTTAAGGAAAATGATCCTGATCAAAACGGCAAGGACGATACGTATGGAATCGTAGTTTCAAAATACAGCGGTCCATGGGATATTATGCAGGTTTGGTTTGGTGCACCTAACAAATGGGGCGAGGATGAAAATGGTCAGCTTCAACCTACGCACATGTTCCCGGAATATCGCGAAGCATTGAAATTCTTCCGTCAGCTGTATGAAGAAGGTTTGGTGAACGAGGATTTTGCAGTTATGGACTCAGCGGTATGGAATGATCCATTCGTCAATGGTAAAGCTGGCGTATTCGTTGACGTTGCCGACAACTCGCGTCGTCTCGATAATGCGATGCAGGAAAAAGCGCCTCGCGATACATCATACACAGATGTATTCCAAGCGCCAGTTGGACCAAAAGGCCATCGCGATATGCCGACATCCGGATACAACGGAATGCTGGCAATTTCTAAAAGCTCTGTGAAAACCGAGGAAGAGCTTAAGCGTGTGTTGAAGTTTGTTGATCAGCTTAGCGATGTTGAGATGCAGCTGCTGCTTGAGCGTGGCGAAGAAGGCAGACATTATGAGATGGTTGATGGCTATATTAAATCAACGATTAACGATGATCCAGCACTATTAAAAGAGATTGAGAGCTTGAATCAGCTGCTAACGTACATTGGACCGGATGCTCCAACGATTGAGCAAACACCGATCAATGAGAAAATTAACAATGTCCAAAAAGCAAATGAAGCTATTGTAGTCGGTAATCCAGCAGAGCCGCTTATTTCTGAAGTATATGCACAGCTTGGTCAGCAGCTCGACAATATTATTGCAGATGCACGCATTCAGTATATCGTCGGACAAATTGACGATGCAGGGCTGGATGCTGCGATTGAGCTATGGAGAAAAAATGGCGGTGATGACTACATTGCCGAAATCAACGAGCTGTATCAAGCCATTAAATAATGCTGCAAATTAAATAGCTTGAGTAACGGGGGAAGGCTGACACATTTGTCGATCAGATAAATGGTGTGGCCTCTTCCTGTCTCTATAACGAATAGGATGCAACTCGAAAAAAGGAGAGAACACGATGAATGAGCAGCAAGTAGTGGAATGGGCAAGGCTGGACGTACGAGCTGCAGGGCCTCGCTGTAAGGTGCTGCTGGGCGACTTGAATGGTGATGGGCAGCTTGAGCTGTTATTTGTGCAGGCAGATGGCGGGATTGATGATCGCTACGTTCCGCATCAGGTCATTGCACTTACAGCGTATACGATCGATGGTCAATTGCTATGGCAGGTCGGCGAGCCTAGCGAGTCAGCTGGCGGGCCAGGCTCTGATTACCCAGCACAAATTTACGATTGGGATCAGGATGGCAGCAATGAAGTGCTGTGCGTGATGAATAAGGAGCTGCTTGTGCTTGCAGGCCATGATGGCAGCATAAAAAGGAGATTGCCGTTGCCGTCTGAGGAAGCGCATGACTGCATCATTATATGTAACCTGAGGGGAACAGAGGCGCCGCAGGATATCCTCGTTAAGGATCGTTATCGTCAACTGTGGGCAATGGACGATCAGTGGAATTTGCTATGGACCTTCAAGGGCAATCCAGGACATTTTCCTTATCCGTTCGATCTCGATGGTGATGGACGTGATGAAGTGATTGCAGGCTACGATGTTCTTGATGCTGATGGCAATGTGATGTGGTCGACCTTGCCGCTGGAGGATCATGCAGACTGCATATGGATTGGCGATGTGCTTGGTCGCGGTGATCAGCAGATCGTGATTGGCGGCAGCGTGACTGTTATGTATGACCGTCATGGACAGGAGCTATGGCGCTATGACGGTTCGATCGAATCGCAGCATATTGCGTTAGGAAGATTCATTGAAGAGGAGCCCGGACTGCAGATTGCGGGGCTTGATCGGATTGAGCGCGGCGATACACGAGGCGATGTAAAGCAATCGGGTCGAGACGGCATGTTTTTGCTGGATCAGCATGGGCAGGAGCTGTGGAAGGAGAATCGGCAGACAAAGGGCTGGCTTACGATTATTCATACGATTAGCAAGTGGGATGATAAGGAGGTGGATTATATACTTGCTTATCGGAGAGGCGGAGGCGTTAACCCAACGATTTATGATGGAAAGTTAAACATCGTGGCGCAATTCAATCTTGATGGCTATGCTGTATTTGGCGATTTGGTGCAAAGCGGATATGAGCAGGTCGTGATCTATACGAATGAGGAAGCAAGAATTTACGGCAGGTATGAAAGACCAGCTGGAACGGTAGAGCAGGAAACAATACGAAAAGCAATTGCGCAGACAAAGCGATTGTATCGTTCGACTTTGTACCCAGGAGGGGAATATTAGATGTTTTGTGGTGAATTTAAGAGAAGCAGCTATAGCCGTTTCGAGCAGCAGGACCATGAAGTGCTGCTGACGATGGCTCGTCGCTATATGGAAGCGCAGCCTGCGGAGCCCTATACATTTAGAATTTCATCAACTGATGGTTTAAAGCGTGATCTGGAATATCGTTACAATATGAATATGAGCATTCGCTTTGACAAGCTGGAAAATGGGCAGTTTATCTATGCCTGCGCGAAGCTGTGGAGCGATGAGGAGACAGAGCTGCCTTTTAGTTTAAGCTGCTATGGACCTGTTACGATATTTGTTAACGGCAAGCTTGCCTATCAAGCCAATATTGAAGAAGAGGTGTTTCCTGAACGGAGAAGCTGGTTTCGCTTAAAGCTTCAGGCTGGTTGGAATCACTTTGTATGGCAGTTTATGAAAACAGGAACTGGCTGCGGCGCCAAGTTCGGATCAGGCTCGATCAAAGGCTTTCCGCTTCATTTCATCGTACCTTTTGGTGAGGCGGAAGGTGCCGAAGGGATACTATATACTTCTCCAATCGCTGAACGCAGGCTTGAATATGCAGCTAGCAGCCTGCTGGCTTCGGACAGTCGAGTTAGCTGGTATCCACGGATGACATGGAACGAAGAGGAGCTATTGCAGCTAGCAAGCGAGCGGATCTTCGGCTTAAGCAGAGGGCGGGCGATGCTCGCTTGGACATCGGTCATTGCACAGCAGGCTGGGCGTTATCGCTTGTCAGGACAGTGCAAAGGGAAGTTGCTTTTGATTTGCAATGGCATGAGCTATAAGGCCAACATATCAGAGTCAAGCAATGAAGTGAGTACGTTTGAGCTGGAGTTGCAGCTAGTAGAAGGTACGAACGATTTGTTCATGTGGATGATTGAACAGAACGGTCATGGTTTTAGATGGGATCGACTCCGTTCGCTTGAGGAGGAAGCGCGTGGTGGAGTAGTCGTGCTGGAACCTCAGCTCCCTGTTCAAGTAGAAGGCTACTCTGGTTCATTGCTGTACAGTGGGCCGTATGCCGAGCCATTCTCCATCGAGAAGACGCTTGAGCTGCAAAACATGGCTGCGCTACATCCGTGTGAGGGTGGAGCTTCTTACTGGCGGGTGGATGCACCGAACAGCTTTGTTCGCCCGTTTGCTGAACGCACGCATTTTGGACGCTGGAATTATCCGCTTGGCGTTACGCTGTATGGCCTGCTTAGATTGGAAAATGAAGAAGCCCATCAGTATGCGCATGCTCATATTGCATGCTGCAGCTCCTACAATAACTATGCTTATTGGGATGCCGAGCAATTCGGTGCTCCTGGCATCAACCATCAGCTCGTTGGTATGGACAGTCTGGATGACTGCGGCTCGTTCGGAGCAACTATGCTGTATGCGAACAGCCTGCAGCCGCTCGATGGAGCAGAGGAGCTGGCGGCTCGGATTGCGCATTATATCAGCGATGAACAAAGCCGCTTGGACGATGGAACCTTGTACCGGATTAAAGGAAGCACCAACTTTATGAAGGATACGATGTGGTGCGACGATCTGTATATGAGTGTGCCATTTCTTGTGCGCTACTTCCTGATGACAGGGGATGAGCGATATATCAATGACGCTGCGCATCAGCTGCTGCAGTATAAAAAGTATTTGTTCGAGCCAGCGCTTCGGATTATGCATCATGTATATGATCTTAAGTTCAATGCGCAGAATGGCGCCTACTGGGGGCGTGGCAATGGCTGGGTGCTGTTTTCGCTCGCTGAGCTTTTGCGCCATATCGAGGCAAGTCACCCAAGACGAGAGGAGCTGCTTGATATGTTTCGCGAGCTGAGCGAGGGCTATCTTGGCTTACAGGATGGTTGCGGATTATGGCATCAGGTGCTTAACGATCATGAATCGTATGAGGAAAGCTCCTGCACGTCGATGTTTGCTTATGCATTTGCTATTGGTGTTCAGCAAGGATGGTATGAGAATGCAGCACCTTACATTTCCAGCGTGCGCAAAGCTTGGACGGGGTTAATGCAAAGAGCGATTGATGAGGATGGGAATGTATATGGCGTATGTCGCGGATCAGGCTTTGCGCATCATTCCTACTATTATAAATATGATCTAATGCCAAGGCTGAATGATACACATGGCATTGGCATTATTATGCTTGCAGGGATAGAGACGGGACAGATGGAAAAGTGGCTGCGTCAGCAATCAGCAAATGATCAGGAGGTGCGCTCATGAGCTGGCTGAAGCGGAATCAGAATGTGGAGCAGCTGGAAACGGAAGTGCAGCAGATTGATCAGGGTATTCCGTTAAAGTGGCTCGATGCCGATAAAGCATCAGGTCTCGTTACCGGAACGACGTGGGGTGTACCGTGGCACCGCGGTCAGCTGGCTCGAGATGAAGCATTAGAGCTGGTAAGTGAGCAAGGAGAGTCGCTGCCTGTCCAGTCGTGGCCAACAGCATATTGGCCCGATGGCAGTGTAAAGTGGACGGCACATGCCGCACAGCTCGCACATACGGGCAAGGAGCGGTTTGTGCTTAGAAAGGCGGCTCCGTCTAGCCAAGCAATTCCCGGCAAGCAGGAAGGGATAAAGGTAACAGAGGATGACGCGGGCATCACTGTTGATAATGGCGCGATCATAAGCCGTATTCGCAAAAGTGGAGAGGTTCTAATTGATTCGCTTGCATTTCCTCAAGCGAAGGATATCTCCATTGCTCAATCAGGCAAGCTTAAGCTCATCGTGTCAGACGCGCCAGGCCGTACTGATGGCAACCGCATGGCGTATACAAGTCACATAGCTCAAGTGAGCGTGGAGAGCTATGGATCGCTGCGCACTGTTATTGTCATACGAGGAGCGCACAGGCCTGCTGCCTCACCTTCAGGCGCAGATCAAGCAGTAGAAGATGAGCATCTGCTGCCCTTTATCGTACGGCTCATATTTTATCATGCTCAAGCAACGATTGGACTAAAGCACACGCTAATCATTGATGGCGATCCGGCTCAGCATGCGATTGCTGGCATCGGCATCAGCTTTGAGGTTCCGATGCAAGGGGAACTGTTCAATCGCCATATTCGTTTTGCAGGCGAGCAGGGCTGGTTTAGCGAGGCGGCCAAGGGACTTATATCATTTAAGCTGCCAGGTTTTATCGAACCTAAGTATCGTGATCAGCTGCAGGGCAAGAAGGTAGATTGGAATGTGCAGGATGAGCAGGAGCAGCAATACAAGCAGCTGCTTGAGGATGCGGCGATATGGAACGATTACAAGCTGGTTCAGCTCACCCCTGATAGCTACACCATACAAAAGCGAACATCCGCTGCGTGTGCATGGGTACGTTCAATCTATGGAACAAGAGCTAGAGGACTAATGTATGTTGGCTCAGAGGCTGGCGGCATCGGATTAGGGCTTAAGCATTTTTGGAAGCTTAGTCCAAGCGGTTTCGAGCTAAGCGGGCTTGGCAGTGAGCAAGCGGAGGTAACACTTTGGCTATGGAGTCCGGAAGCCGCTGCTATGGATTTGCGGCATTATGATACGACAACGCATGTGCTATCCTCCTATGAAGGTGCGCATGAGCTGAGAAGCACGCCGCATGGAATTGCTCATACGTCGGATTGCATGCTTCATCTTTCAGCATCAACGCCTGATCTTGAGCAGTTGGAGCAACTGGCGGCAATACTGGAGTATACGCCGCTTCTCATATGTGAGCCGGAGCGTTATCATGCGACAGGTGTATTTGGACGCTATAGCTTGCCTGACTATCATACAGAAGGACACCGCAAGATGGAGGAGGCGCTTGAAAGCATATGGAAGTTTTATTTGCAAGAAATTGAGCAGCGCAAATGGTACGGCTTTTGGGATTATGGTGATGTCATGCACAGCTATGATCCGGTTCGGCATACATGGAAATATGACGTTGGCGGTTGTGCCTGGCAGAACACCGAGCTTGTTCCGAATAAGTGGCTTTGGTATTCGTTTCTTAGAACTGGCGAACCTTCTTTGTTTTATATGGCGGAGGCCATGACGCGCCATACAAGTGAAACAGATCTGTATCATCTCGGACCCTATCAAGGACTAGGCTCAAGGCATAATGTGCTGCATTACGGCTGCGGCTGCAAGGAAGCGAGAATTGGCATGGCTACGTTGCATCGCTTCTATTATTATTTAACAGCGGATGAGCGGATAGGCGAGATCATGGACGAAGTGAAGGATGCAGACTACAGAACCGTGACATTGGATCCGATGCGCGCTTATTTTCCGAAGGATGAACATGCAACGCATGCAAGAAGCGGGCCAGACTGGTCTGCCTTCTGTGCCAATTGGCTTGTACAATGGGAACGTCATGAAAGCGAGCATTACGTAAATAAAATTAAAGCAGGCATTGAATCACTGAAGCAATCTCCACATCGCCTGCTTGATGGTCCAACGTTTGGTTACGATCCAGATACAGGCAGACTCAGCTATATGGGACATGAAAATTATGATTATCATATGATGATATGTATGGGCGGACCGCAAGTTTGGCTCGAGCTGGCAGAGCTGCTCGAGGATGAGACGTGGCGTGACATGCTTGCAGAGCTAGGTGCCTTTTATAATTTGTCACCTGAAGAAAAGAGCAATCGATCGAATCAAGCATTTGCGGGACATAGTCAACGCTGGTCCATTCCGATGCTGTCTACCCTTATTATGGCGTATGCTTCGGAGTATTATGAGGACGATGAATTAGGCAAGCAGGCGTGGAGCTTTTTGACCAATGTTACGAATCACTGGCAGCTTGATCGTCTCCAGCCTCAGTCTGTTGACCGCCTGGAGTATCCTTATCCCATTCAAGAGGTAACGGGACTAACGACGAATACAGCGAGTCAGTGGTCGTTGAATGTTATTATGTGCAAGGCATACATTGGACACCTTTTGTAGATGAAATTCAATCAGCAGAGGCTTGATGACGATGTAATTGCGTTGCAGCTTATTCGCGGCGAATATTGAACGCTAGCGATAATTCCGGTTCTCACGTACCTACTAACGTACGTTACGATCCTCATTATCTACTAGCGTCCAATCTTCTTGGTCCTGAAGCCTCTGCTTATTGAATCTTTATTTTGTAGATGAAATTCAATAAACAGAGGCTTGATGACGATGTAACGCTTTGTAGCATAGTCGACATCGAATATTGAATGCTAGCGAAGAGGGAATGCTTCCGATGGATGTTTTCTACGAAAACATTTTAGCTCACGTACCAACTAACGTACGCTGCGCTTCTCAGTTTCTAGTATCGTGCCATCTTCTTGGTCCTGAAGCCTCTGCAATTGAATCTTTATTTTGTAGATGAAATTCAATCAGCAGAGGCTTGATGACGATGTAATTGCGTTGCAGCTTATTCGCGGCGAATATTGAATGCTAGCGATAATTCCGGTTCTCACGTACCAACTAACGTACGTTGCGTTCCTCATTATCTACTAGCGTCCAATCTTCTTGGAAGCCTCTGCTTGTTGAATCTTTATTGAAGATACACTAAGTGCAGACTTGATTACGATGTTTTTGGCTCTGTAAATAACTACTGGTTAGTGCAACAAATAGATTAATCCAAACGTATACATTATATGAAAAACATGGTATTTATAAGAAGGGAGGTTGACATTGAAACTAATATTTAAGCTTATTGGATTAGCGTTAGGATTGTATCTTATGTATGAGGCGTACACGATTTATACTTTTACCGCTAGAAGTCCCGACGGTGGTTTGGGGATTCGTAAATTTTTTGATAACCTCTTCATTCCAGCGACAGACTTTCACTTACATACTTATGGAACTTCATTTTTCTTGGTTGGAGTTTTAATCGCATTGGCCCCGTTTATTCGTATCAGACGAAAAAGCTAACTAAATTGAATAGATGGATCATCTCAAAAGCATGAGCTCGGTAAGCGTTTCCGAGCTCATGCTTTTTTTTGCGTTACACTTCGATGATGCAAGGCAGCAAGACACATCACGAAATAAACCTCTTACCAATAAAATTTAACCACTTATTGAAATAATTCGTTTCGTTAAATTTTTCTATGCTACATTATAAGTAACTGATCAGTGTTCTCTGTTTATGAGAAAAGGTAGTTTACATTACCGAGGAGGCTTCCATTTGAAAATTCAATTAACGGTTAACCATGCTATAGAAGAAACAGAGGTACATATTCATGCCAAAGAATACAACGAACAGATCGAACGAATGATGAAGCTGCTGCAAGCATCACAGACGTCGCATGCAACGGTGCTTGACGGCTACTTGCAGCAGGAAATTCATTTACTAAAAATTACGGACATTTATTCGATCTATGCAGAGGATGCACGAGTATTTTTACAGACAGATGAGCAGGAGTATGAATCGAAACGCAAGCTCTATGAATTGGAAGAGCAATTGGCAAAGGACTTTGTTAGAGTCAACAAGTCTACGTTAGTTAATGTACACAAAATTTCTTCAATTCAAATGGGCAAAATTGGGATGACACAATTGCTGCTGGATAACGATGCCACGATTCACGTCAGCCGCAAGTATTTGAAGGAATTAAAACGTCATTTAGGGATCGGGAGGGATTAATGTTATGAAGAAATTATTGCAGACAATCGTTATAAGTATACTTATTTCACTTAGTTGCTCCTATATTTTAGTTACGCTTAGTGTGATAACTGATCCCACTGCTACCATGACAGGAAAAGAACTCCTTGAGCAAATTATAGTAGCGGCTATTCTTGGTGCGGTGCTCGGGCCATTGTCCTTTATATTTGAAATCGAACGCTTGCCGTTTCTGCTTCAGCTATTGCTCCACTTAACTGCGGTTACGTTATGTGTGCTGACTGCTGGCTATTTCGGCGGCTGGTTTGAACATTTTGGGTTTCAAAAAGTGCTCATATCCGAAGCGATTATATATATTTTGATCTGGTGTATGATGTTCATCCTGCAAAAAAAAGATATCGCTCAAATTAATAATGCGATTAAAAAAAGAAAGGGGTAGGGTGTGATGAAGGCTGCGATACAGGTCAAGGGGCTTCGTAAGCAATACAACCAACACGAGGCGGTAAAGGGGATATCATTTACAGTTGAGGAGGGATCGTTGTTTGCTTTTCTTGGTGCGAATGGAGCGGGAAAATCAACGACAATCGAAATCTTATGCACATTGCTTAAAAAATCAAGCGGTACGGTAAACATTAACGGATACACGCTCGATGCAAGTCAAGGCAACGCAGAAATTCGCAAATCCATTGGAGTTGTGTTTCAGCAAAGCTTGCTTGATGATCGGTTAACGGTGCGAGAAAATATATGGCATCGTGGAAAAATGTACGGGTTATCAAAGAAGGAGCTAGCCACAAATTATCAATTTGTTTCCTCTTATCTGCGCTTGGAGGATATTGAACAAAAAAAATACGGTACATTATCTGGCGGACAAAAAAGACGTGCTGATATTGCTAGAGCATTGATTCATCGACCAGCGATCTTGTTTTTAGATGAGCCGACAACAGGACTTGATCCGCAAACACGACAGTTTGTATGGCAGACGATTAAACAACTGCAAGCCGAAACGAATATGACGGTATTTTTAACGACGCATTATATGGAGGAAGCGGCGATGGCGCATCATGTCGTCGTGTTAAGGCAAGGCGAAATTGTTGCTGAAGGTACACCAGATGCGCTGAAAACGGCATATGCCTACGATCAGATGGAGCTTGTATTCCATCATACTGACGAGGGAAAGCAGTGGCTGATGCAGCACAACATTTCCTATTCGGAAAAGCAGGGGATATTCACGGTTCGTGTGGAGTCGACGCTTCATGCGTTGGAACTCTTAAAACAAGCAGAGCCATTGCTCGCTTCATTTGAGGTCATCAAAGGCACGATGGACGATGTATTTATTCATATTATGGAACAGGGCGGTGCAGCATAATGGAAGCATTATTTAGCCTGGTAGGACGCAATAGTAAGGTGTTTCGGCGTGATAAAACAAGTGTTTTCTTCTCGCTGTTGTCTGTTATTATTGTCATTGTGCTGTATGCGCTCTTTTTGCAAAAAATGCAGGTGGATTCGATCAACCAGTTAACAGAAGCTACGCCGCAAATGATTACGATGGTAAATGAATGGTTAATCGCTGGGCTGCTGTCGATGATCGCTGTCACGACAACACTTGCAGCATTCGGTATTGCGATAAAAGATATCGAAACAAAAGCGAGAGCTGATTTTTTAACTGCACCAGTTTCCCGTGCTACGATTCAAATGGGCTATGTGCTGAATGCATGTATGATTGGCTCGGTGTTTTCAATTATTGCTCTCATCGGCTGCGAAATCTATATTGTCGCAACAGGTGGTGCATGGCTTAGCTTTACCGCCTTTATCAAAGTCGTCGGTATCATATTGCTATCAGTTCTGCTCGCCAGCTTATTTAATGTTGTTCTTGTCATGTTTGTTCACACACTAAATGCGTTCTCAACCTTAAGTACAATAGTTGGCACACTGCTAGGTTTTCTATGTGGTGTCTATGTTCCGATTGGCGCACTGCCGAGCTTTGCGCAAAATGTCATTATGTACTTTCCGATTAGCCACACTACACTTTTGCTGCGTAATGCCTTTATGGATCGGTCATTAGCTGAAGTTTTTGCGGGAGCCCCTGCTGAGGCAGCCGGGGAGTATAAGCTGTTGTATGGTGTGACCTATAAGCTACATGGCAATATGTTGAATCTTTCAACCAGCTACATGGTCATTGCAGTGACTATTGTTGTGCTGGCAGTCCTGTCGATCGTTTTATTTAGACGGAACAGAATGCATTGAAAGGTTATAGTTGAACGGATGCTGGCAATACTGTAAACCGAACATGAATAGACCTATGTGCTTTCTTGCGCATAGGTCTATTTGCTTTAAAACATAAAAAACTGTATATATTACAACACAGTTATGATATTATCATAATGGTTTTGACTATATTAAAAAAGTTGTTGATTTTTTGAAATTAGCTCATATAATTAAAGTAGAGTTTTCTGATAGGATTAATTTATAAAAATATTGGGGTGGAGTAAATGAAACGCAAATTATCTATTGGTTTGATTGCAATTTTATTATTAGGGATTTTAAGTGCTTGTTCGAATAATAGCGGTACAGAAAGTAAGAGCGATACGCTTCGTATTGGACTTGCGGCTCCGATATCAGGAACACAAGCTCAATATGGACAAGCATTCAAAAATGGTGCAGAGCTTGCTGCTGCGCAAATTAACGAAGCAGGCGGCATCGATGGCAAGCAGGTTCAAATCGTAGTTGAGGACGATAAAGGCGATTCCAACGAAGCGGTTAACGTTGCGAACAAATTCGTATCAGACAAAAGCATTCTGGCAGTTGTCGGTCATTTCAACAGCTCAGCTACATTGGCTACTGCTCCTGTTTACAATAAAAACAAAATTGTTGAGATTTCTCCTTCATCCAGTGCGCCTGGCGTAACGAATGCTGGTGATTACACTTACCGTGTTATTACAACGGATGCATTCCAGGCTGACTACTTGGCTGATTGGTCTCAAGAGCTTGGTTACAGTAAAGTTGCATTGATCTATGAGCAATCTGATTTCGGAATCGGCTTGCTTGATGTATATAAACAATCTGCTGCTGAAAATAATATTGAAATTGCTGCAGCTGAGGCATACAACCCTGGCGACAAAGATTTCAGCACAATCTTAACCAAAATTAAAGCAGCTCAGCCTGATGCAATTTTTATCGGCGGCTTCTACAACGAGGCAGCTTTGATTGCACAGCAGGCACAAAAGCTTGATCTTAACGTTGATTTTATCGGCGTAGACAGCTTGTATTCTGAAGCATTGCTGGAGCTTGGCAAGGAGTCTGTTGAAGGCTTCAAGCTAATTGGCTTCTTCTATCCAGGCGGAGACAATGAGAAAGCAACACAATTTGCAGAGCAATATCAAGCAAGCTACAATAGCAAGCCTGACACGTATGCTGCTTACGCTTATGTTGCTACTTCGCTAGTGATCGAAGCGATTAAAGAGCAAGGCGCTGATCGTGAAAGCATCAAAACATTCCTTGATCAGGTGAAGGATTATGAAGGTGCAACAGGCGTATTGAGCTTTGATGAAAATGGCGATGTAGTTACCGTTCCATCGAAATTAAAGATTGAAAACGGAGAGTTCGTTCTTTTCGAGTAGGTTCAAACCGAACGAGTGAATAGAAAATCGTGAAAGCAAAGCGGGATGAGCCTATCATCCTGCTTCTTGCTTCTTGATTTGGAAAGGAGTTTATATGCTACTTCAGCAAATTACGAACGGACTTACAATCGGCATGATCTATGCCTTAATTGCATTAGGCTATACGATGGTTTACGGGATATTGAAGATCGTAAACTTCGCACATGGCGATATATATATGGTAGGCAGCTTTTTGGGCTTGTTTTTTTTGAAGGAGCTGCATGTCCCTTTGTACGTAGCGTTTATCTTCTCAGCTATTGTGACGGCTGTTATCGGGATTACGATCGAGCGAACGGCGTATCGGCCTTTGCGTAAGGCGGATCGCATCGTTCCGCTGATTAGTGCGCTGGGGGTATCTACCTTTTTAATTAGTGTGGCGCAGCTCATATGGGGGACTGAAATGCGTCCGTTTCCAACGACGTTCGGCTCAAAAACGTATACCGTAGGTACGGTTACCGTTTCTGAAATCCAAATCTTAATATTGGTGCTTTCCTGCATATTAATGATTGGTTTGCAGCTGTTCGTGAAAAAAACAAAGGTTGGTACAGCGATGCGCGCTACTTCGATCAGCTTGACGAATGCCGCGCTGTTAGGCATTAATACGAATCGAATGATCAGTCTGGCATTTGCGATTGGTTCTGCATTGGCTGCATGTGCAGGGATTATGGTAGGCATTTATTATAACGCCGTCTACCCTACAATGGGCTATATGGCGGGTATCAATGCATTTACAGCAGCTGTACTTGGCGGCATCGGCAGTATTCCTGGTGCGATGCTTGGCGGTGTACTGCTTGGGCTCGTTGAAGCACTGTCTGGTGCATACATCTCTACGCAATATAAAAGTGTAATCTCATTTGCGATACTAATTATTGTCCTGTTAATTCGTCCGTCTGGCATATTGGGCAAAAAAGAAATCAATAAGGTGTAGGTGATAAGCTTTGAAACGAACAGTATTAACATTCATAATCGCTGCACTCTTATTGGTTTTACCTTTATTGCTTGGACAGGTGAGCGATTTTTGGTTGCATGTTGTCATTATGATCGGGGTGTTCTCGATCCTGTCGATGGGTCTGAACGTAATAATCGGCTATGCCGGTCAATTTGCGCTAGGTCATGCTGCATTTTACGGGATTGGCGCTTATACCGCAGCATTGTTATTGATTCATTACAATCTTTCCTTTTGGCTTGTCCTGCCGATTGCGGCAGTTATAACCGGTTTTTTTGGTTTTTTATTAGGGACGCCCGTTATTCGCCTGCGAGGTGATTACTTGGGTATCGTAACACTTGGTTTTGGCGAAATTGTTCGATTGATATTTGTCAACTGGATTGATGTGACGCGTGGTCCTATGGGACTGCCTGGCATTCCAGCGCCAGAGCTGTTTGGCTTTACATTTAGCGGGAAAATTGAGTTCTATTATTTGATCCTGGTGCTCGTTGTTATTACGTATATTGTGATTAATCGTATCGTGCATTCAGGAATTGGTTTAAATATGCTCACCATTCGCGAGGATGAGCGATTGGCAGAGTCGATTGGCATTCGTCCTAATAAGTATAAAATTATGGCCTTTACGATAGGTGCATTTTTCGCAGGGATAGCAGGTGCATTTTGGGCTGCTTACATTTCGTATGTAAGTCCAGATGCGTTTAGATATATGGATTCTGTAAATATATTGGCGATGGTCATCCTAGGCGGCTCGGGCAACCTGGCCGGCTCAATATTGGGTGCTTCTATTCTTGTCATCACACCAGAGCTGCTTCGCTATGTGAGTGAATATCGCATGCTGCTGCTCGGTCTCGCTATTGTACTCATGATGATCTTTAAACCGACCGGATTTTGGGGCGAAAAGCATCGCAAGCTCAATTTCTATGGGAAGGCTCGGAAGGGTGAAGGTAAATGATGGAGAATGTGTTAGAGCTTCAGCAGGTATCTGTAAAATTCGGTGGGCTGGTCGCGTTAAATCAGGTGGACTTGACCGTAAAACGCGGTGAAATATTAGCAATTATTGGACCAAATGGAGCTGGCAAAACGACGTTGTTCAACATTATGACAGGCATTTACCAGCCTACCTCTGGTCAGGTTTTATATAAAAATCAAAAAATCAACAAGCTCAAGCCATATAAGCGTGTTGATCTTGGTATTGCTCGTACGTTTCAAAATACGCGGCTGCTGAAATCGATGACCGTACTTGAAAATGTACTTGTCGCGCATCAAGAGGTGAATAAGGAAACGGTGTTTGCCTCTATTTTTTCAAGCAAGTCGATGCAGCAAAAACGTCAAACAATCGTTCAGGAATGTATGGATAAGCTTGAGATGGTTGGCCTTGCGGATAAGGCTGAGCAGCTTGCAGGAAGCTTGCCCTATGGCGAGCAGCGACTGCTGGAAATTGCCCGCGCACTTGCAACGGGATGCGAGCTGCTGCTGCTTGATGAGCCTGCTGCGGGCATGAATCAATCCGAGAAACGCGAGCTCATTAAAAAAATTCTGCAATTATCGAAGCAATATCATATCGAAATATTACTCATTGAGCATGACATTCAAATGATTATGGAAATTTCCGATCGCATTGTTGTGTTGAATTACGGACAAAAAATTGCTGAAGGTACGCCACAGGAGATTCAGAATGATCCCCAGGTCATTCAGGCGTATTTGGGCGGGGAGGTTGACTAGCAATGACACATAGTCAATCCATATTGGAAATCGAGCAGCTGGCAGTATCGTACGATGCGATTAAAGCTGTAAAAGGAATTTCACTGCACGTGAAGCAGGGAGAGATTGTCGCATTAATTGGTACGAATGGCTCAGGCAAAACGTCAACGCTGCACAGCATATCAGGGCTGCACAAGCATAATCAGGGCGTCATTAAATTTGAAGGCAAAGACATTACAAAGCTGGAGCCGCATAAAATTGTTGCGGCAGGCATCTCGCAGGTTCCAGAAGGCCGCGGTGTGCTCGGAGATCTGACGGTCATGGAAAATATGATGCTAGGGTCTTATGTGCGCAAGGATAAAAAAAATATTGCACAAGATCTGCAAAGCATGTTTCAGCTGTTTCCTAGACTTGCAGAACGTAAAAAGCAGCTCGCAGGAACGATGAGCGGTGGCGAGCAGCAGATGCTCGCAATTGCAAGAGCCTTGATGGCAAGGCCGAAGCTATTGCTGTTGGATGAGCCTTCAATGGGACTGGCTCCGATTATCGTGAAGGAAATCTTCCAAGCGATTAAAACAATCAATAAGGATGGCGTTTCGATCCTGCTCGTGGAGCAAAATGCGAATATGGCGCTTTCAGCTGCGGATCGCGGCTATGTAATGGAAACAGGATCGATTGTTGTTGAGGATCGAGCGGAGAATTTACGCAATAACGATATAGTGAAATCTGTATACCTGGGCATCAGCACGTAAGCTAATTAAAAGCGAAAGCTTAACGCTGAAAGTGCTCAATTTATCCAAAAGGGAGAGATAAAGATGGCTAACCAAGAAGAACAAAAAATTAAACACGATGAAAGTTTGGAACCGGCATCTCCGTATACAATTATGGCAAAGCTGTTTGCGCATTTGAGCAAATCAGTTGTTGATAAATTCGGCGAAGAAGGTGCTGACGCCATTCGCGAGGGTGTACGCACATTTGGTGAAGAGCGTGGTCGTGATATTGCACGTCGTGCGGCGGCAAATGGTCAGCCGAATGATATTATGAATTATTTGCCAAACTATGATATGGGACGCAGTGACTTGTTTGAATATGAGACGGAGTACGTACCGAATGAAATTGAGCAAACCTTCACACGCTGCCCGTTCGGTGATACATGGAAAGCAGATGGAATGGAGGACTATGGTATTCTGTACTGCCAAATGATCGACCCTTCTATCGCACGTGGCTACAATCCAAACTTTGAAGTCGTTCATGATAAATATTTGGTGAAGGATGGCTCTTGCCATTTCCGATTCCAAATGAAGCAAAAAGCAGAGCAGGAGCAGCAAGATCAAGCACTGGCTGACGCAAGCAAGCAGGCTGGTGATGCAAGCAATGACCGTTAATGGAGAACGCTTGTGGGCAAGAGTGATGGAGCTTGGCAGGATCGGCGAGGATGAAAGCGGCGGTATCACGCGCTTCTCTTTCTCCGAGCTGGAGCGTCAAGCAAAGGCACAGGTTTCACGTTATATGATAGAAGCGGGCATGATCGTTCGCGAGGATGCGGCAGGCAACTTGATTGGCTCCTACGAGGGACAGGAGCCATCCGCTCCTGTAGTCGTAACTGGCTCTCATATTGATACTGTCGCGCAAGGCGGTAAATTCGATGGTGCGCTAGGCGTGCTGTCGGCAATCGAAGCTGTGCAGTCGATGCATGAGCAGGGCATTCAGCCGAAGCATACGATTGAGGTCATTGCGTTCTCAGATGAAGAAGGCTCACGTTTCGGGTTCGGCATGATTGGAAGTCGTGCATTGGCCGGAACGCTCAAGCAGGAGGACTTAACCTACCAGGATGAGCAGGGGATATCAATTGCTGAGGCAATGAGGCAGGCTGGACTTGATCCGAAGCAGATCGAGCTTGCTGCAAGAAAGCCCGAGGACATTAAGGCATATGTGGAGCTGCACATCGAACAGGGCAAGGTGCTGGAGCAGCTTGATCAGCCAGTCGGACTCGTTACAGGAATCGCTGGTCCGTTATGGCTTCAGTTCACACTTCTCGGTGAAGCCGGTCATGCTGGCGCTACGCCGATGAATATGAGAAGAGATCCACTGCAGGCGGCTACGTCTATCTTCGATTTTATTTATCGCGAAACTCGACAGTTCAAGCATGCCGTTGCAACAGTAGGAAAGCTGAAGGTATTGCCTGGTGGCGTCAATATCATTCCTGGAGAGGTGCAATTTTCCCTTGATCTGCGTGATATTGATCAAGCGGAGCGCGATAGGCTGGAGCAGCGTATCCGCAGCTTTACGGAGCAGGTTTGCAAGGAGCAGCAGATCGAATACAAGATCGAGCTCTTGCAGCGTGTTCCGCCTGTGCCGAGCTCTGCAATCGTGATGCAGGCAATTGAGCAGGCTGCTCAGTTGACCGGAACGAAACTGCCGTTGCTTGTAAGTGGTGCTGGGCATGATGGCATGCAGTTCCACAGTTTATGTCCAGTCGGTATGATTTTTGTACGCTCGAAGGATGGCATCAGTCATAATCCGAAGGAGTGGAGCAGTCAAGAGGACTGTGAGGCAGGTACAAGCATCCTGTATCATACACTGCTGCAATTAGCAGAGAGATCGTAATTGGCTTTGAAATGCTTTGCGCTCAGAAGAATGCTTATAATTGAAAAAGCTAGCTGTGTAAGAAGGAAGGGGTCAGCCCCAAGCTCCTCTTACGCAGCTAGCTTTTCTTGTTATAGGGCATTGGATTGCTTTAATTTGTAGCCGAGCTGTGATGAGATTTCATGTGCAGCCTCAAGCAGATCCTCTAATATATCGTTTTCCTTTTCCTTCATTCGGTTGATGGAGCCGATTAGACTTATCGTAGCGACTACCTTTCCTTGCGCATCCATAATTGGAGCAGCCAAGCTGTATGCATTTTCCTCGATTTCCTCATTTTCAACGCCGTACCCATTTCGTACAATGAGCTGTATATGAGCAGTCAATTCTTCAACAGATGTAATGGTTTTTTCTGTTAAGGGCAGGAACGTATAGTCCTGTAAAAAGTAGTTCAGCTCACTAGCTGACATATGAGCCAGAAACACTTTGCCAGAAGCAGAGGCATGCATCGGAAGCTTGCTGCCTGCTCTGGAGCTAATAATAAAGTAGTTGTTTGGAGATTCTACTTTATCAACACAGAAGATTTGCTCCTGCTGATAGACATAGAGATGGGAGGTTTCGTTGTGAGTTGTCGTTAGCTTCATCAGATGGCTATGTCCAATTTCCTTTAGATCAAGGCTCTGTGTAACTAGATTCGCTTTAAGAATAAATTCAAGTCCTAAACGGTATTTTCCATTGTTTGGATTTTTAACAATGTAGGAATAAGCACTTAATGTGTTGATTAATCCATGAACAGTACTAATATTCAGTTTTAATTTTTCACTAATCTCTGTAAGTGACAGCTGTGTGTGCAGCGAGTCGAAACAGTTAATAATGTCTAACGCTCTTTGAACGGATTGAATCATGCGAGGATTTTTGTTATTCAATACTATAACCTCCAGCTTGAATTCCAGCATTGCGTATCATCGTTAATGTATTCCTGTAATCAAAACTAACAGGCGTCTGTCTGTCCTCTATTATAACGAATTTATTCCTATTAATCATATAAATGCAGTATACTTTTCAAAATAACATTACGATTTTTGAAAAAAAATGGGTCAATGTCACGGATTGTCGCATACACAGGAAGCTGGGCAAGTGGTCCTAGCCTAGATGGCTGCGGTACGTTCGACTATGTAGGTGGAGTGGAAAAGTTAATAAGCAAAAGTTGCTGGACAAGCATGATTAATGTTTGACAAATTGAAATGTTGTAACTATAATTGTTACAACGGTGGTGATACACATGAAGCAGATCAGTACACGCTTTTCAATCGCAATTCACACGCTCAGCCTTATCGCGGTAACGCCGAATGAATGTACAGGGGATTATATAGCAGGCAGTGTTAATACGAATCCGGTCGTGATTCGACGCATTATTGGGATGCTAAAAAAGGCTGGTTTAGTGGACGTTCGAGCGGGTGTAGGCGGAGCTACTTTACGAAAATCGCCAAGTGAAATCACATTGCTGCATATATATCGAGCTGTTCATGTGACAGCGGAAAACCAATTGTTTCGCGTGCACGAGGATTCTAATATTGCATGTATTGTTGGGCGCAATATTGAACAAGCCCTTCAGCATGAGCTGCAGGAAGCGCAGCGGGCGATGGAACAGAGGCTTGAACAGACAACACTGGAGCAGCTTCTTGAAAAATTTGTATAAAAGCTCGTCATGTATGAGCTTTTTTATATAGCCTCGTTGTAACTGGAATTGTTATAACAAGAGCGATTACAACTATATGGAGGGAATAAGAATGAAATTATTAGTAACAGGCGCTACAGGGAAATTAGGGTCAAAAGTCGTCGAAACCTTATTAAAGACAGTACCTGCAAATCAGTTAGCAGTTAGTGTGCGTAACCCAGAAAAAGCTGAAGGCTTACAAGCAAGAGGCGTCGAGATTCGTCAAGGAGATTTCGATCACCCCGAAACATTAGATGCAGCTTTTGCTGATGTAGACCGTTTGCTGTTAATCTCTGCCGATGGCGATAATGAGACACGTATCCGTCAGCATGGTCATGCAGTTGAAGCAGCCAAACGAGCTGGCGTGAAGTTTATTGCATATACGAGCCTTGCCAATGCCTCAGACAGTCAAATTTTTTTAGCACCAACTCATCGCGCGACTGAAGAAGCAATTGTAAAAACGGGAATTCCATACTCCTTTTTGCGCAACAATTGGTATTTGGAAAATGAAATTTCAAGCATTCAAGGTGTGCTTGCAGGTGCGCCATGGGTAACATCTGCTGGAAATGGCAGAGTAGGCTGGGCATTGCAACAGGACTATGCAGAGGCAGCAGCAGCGGTTCTCACTGGTGATGGTCATGACAATACGATCTATGAGCTGTCTGGGCAGCCTTTGACCCAAGAACAATTTGTAGCTGCGCTTAGTGATGTATTAGGAAGACAAGTAGCGGTTCAACAGGTAGATGATCAGGCGTATGCTGATATAATGAAGCAAGCAGGAGTTCCGGAATTCGTTGTTCCATTCCTGCTGGAGATTCAAAAAGGCATTAGAGAAGGTACGCTGGATGTGGAGAGCAACGATTTTGAAAAGCTGCTCGGTCGTCCACTCGTACCAATTCGTGAAGCAATAAGCCAGCTTGTAAGTAGCATTTCTTAAACCTGTAGCTATAGAATATAAATCAGCCCCTTATTTCACATTGTGTGAAGTAAGGGGTTTTTGCTGTGCACCGAGCATGGGCGATGCAATGGAATGTAACAGAACGAATTCAGGATACAGCGCATTAAATTGCTGTAATAGGCTGCATTATGATTGTTCGAGCTGGAAATTAGCATTAAAATGGATGAACACGCAACTAAACGTAACACCGCTGTAATGTTTAATTGATAGACGATTATTAACAGATAAACAATAATGAAATCAGGAGGTATGAAAAATATGATTGGCGATAACATAAAGCATTTGCGAATCAGGCATCAGCTTACACAAGAGCAAGTTGCGGAGCATGTTAATGTGTCCAGGCAAGCTGTAGCGAAGTGGGAAAAGGGTGAGTCCATTCCAGACATATCGAGCTGTACCGCCTTGGCAAAGCTATTCCAGGTAACACTGGATAACTTGGTGAATTTTGATGATTCAGAGCTTGGCATTGGATTGCCTCCTAAAGGCAAGCATTTTTTCGGTACTGTAAAAATGGGTGAGCGTGGACAAATCGTGATCCCTAAAAAAGCACGTGATGTATTTCGGCTGAATGCTGGCGATACGCTTATTATTGTTGGAGATGAAGAAAGAGGGCTGGCCATCGTACCCGAGGAGCAAATGTCAAACTTTTTCACGTTGGTGAAAACACCGCTTGATGATGATTCAGGTTAATAAGGAGAAATTTAATGAAAACATCCATTGAAATTAAAGAATTATCGAAGCATTATGAGACGAAACAAGCCGTCAATAACGTATCATTCACAATAGCTGATGGCGAGCTTATTGCTTTGCTTGGCATGAATGGAGCAGGTAAAACGACGCTGATTAATATGTTGTCCTGTGTCACGAGCCCTACGGGTGGAGATGCGTTGCTGCTTGGAAAAAGTATTGTTGCAGAGCCGGATCAGGTGAAAAAACTTATTGCCGTGTCGCCGCAGGAAACGGCAGTTGCTCCTAATTTAACCGTTCGTGAAAATCTGGAGCTGCTAGCTGGTCTATATGGCTTTGACAAGCGGACAATCAAGCAGAAAACAGATCGAATGATCAAGCAGTTTTCATTGAAGCCCTATGAGAAGCAAAGGAGCAAGACGTTGTCTGGAGGCTGGAAGCGGAAGTTAAGCATCGCGATGGCATTAATCAGCGATCCGAAGGTGCTGTTTTTGGATGAGCCGACATTAGGGTTAGACGTGCTTGCTAGAAGAGAGCTATGGGCAGTAATCGAAAAGCTGAAGGAAACAACAACAATCATATTAACAACGCATTATCTAGAGGAAGCGGAAAGCTTGTCTGATCGAATATGCATCATGAAGGATGGTCAGATTAAAGCTTCGGGTACTGTGACGCAATTAAAGGAGCAGGCAGGAATGACAACATTTGAGGACGCATTTGTTAAGCTGGTAAAGGATGGTGATCAGTGATGAAGGCTATCTTATTCAGCTCTCGTACCGCCAAAGAAATTGTTCGTGATCCGCTGGCGATTGTGTTTGGTGTTGGCTTCCCGGTCGTTTTACTGCTATTGCTGTCTGCGATTAATCGCAATGTTCCGAATGATCTGTTCAATATTGAGCTATTGACACCCGGTATTGCAATATTTGGGCTTTCGTTCATGTCCCTGTTTTCTGCTCAGCTTATTGCGAAGGATCGAATGAGCTCATTTCTTACAAGATTGTTTACAACACCGATGAAGGCATCGGATTATATACTTGGCTATGCTCTGCCGCTTTTGCCGATTGCACTTGCACAAGGCATCGTATGTTATGCGGTCGCGCTGTTGTTAGGGATGAAGCTTACTGTAGCGATAGTTGTTGCACTCCTTATGCTTATTCCGGCATCATTAATCTTTATCGGAGTTGGTCTTCTATGCGGAACGTTGCTAAGTGAAAAGGCTGCTTCAGCCGTATGTGGTGCACTGCTGACGAATTTGTCCGCGTGGTTGTCCGGGATTTGGTTTGACTTGAAGCTTGTTGGCGGTGCATTTGAGACGATAGCCTATAGCTTGCCATTTGTTCACGCTGTTGATATGGGGAAGGCAGCTGCAGCAGGCGAATATAGTGAAATGTTTCCGCATATTTGGTGGGTGCTTGGGTATGGTGTCGTTATTGTGATCATTGCCGTGTCATTGTTTAGAAAGAAGATGAAGGTTTAAGATTAGCTTGTTCGTGCAACATTATCTCCTATAATGGCGTTTATAATGATGAAGTGAACAGACATAATAGGAGGCATACATATGAATAAGCTAACAAAACATGCAGCAATGGTAGTAATCGCTTCAATGGTGGCATCTGGAACAGTTGTAAGTGCAGATGCAAGTGAGCAAGCAGTAGTGATATCCGCTCCGATTACTGATCAAGAGGTGATCACTGGTCCGTACAACGTGCTCGTGAATGACCAGGTGATAACAACGCCGGGTTTTTTGAATAAAGACGAACATGTTATGGTGCCACTTCGTGAAATATCAGAGGCGCTAGGCTTTAACGTGGTATGGAATCAAGCTGAGCAAACGGCAGAGGTGTCCTTGGAGGGCTCCAATATTTGGACTTTAGTCAAAACTGACGTCGACCAATACACTAACAATAGAATGCATGTTACGCTAGGTGCTTCCCCGGTTAAAATGACCAATAAGTTATATGTTCCAGCGGTATTTTTTGAAGAAATACTACACAGCCAAGTCGTAACTGCAGGCAATCAAGTGAACATATCGACAACAACAAACGAGGATGTAAAGATGGAGACTCAGCAAGGTGTCATTACGAGCATCCGTAACGATGACAAGTATAAATCCGTTCAAATTAATGGAACAGGTATTGATGGCACGATCCTGAATATCGATGAGAAAACAGTGATTAAGAATAGTGCTGGTGAGCAAGTAGATTTTAATGACCTTGCTTTAGGAATGAGAATCGAAGTGAAGCATAGCCTGGCAATGACGATGAGCTTACCGGGACAAACCTATGCCTATGAAATTACAGTGTTAGAAGCAGCTGATGAAGCGAACATGCTAGGAACTTCTGGTTTAATTGAAGAGGTTCGCGAGGATGATAAGGGCAATAAAAGTATCGTGGTTAAAGGGATGGGGATGAGTGAAGTATCCCAAGAAGAAGTCATTCTAAGAATTAGCGCCGATACGGTCATTGTAGATGTAGAAGGGAATAGCATTGACGCCAATGAATTGGTTCAGGGTGCTAAGGTGCTAGCTTATTATGGTCCGGAACTAACAAAAAGCCTGCCTCCAATCGGTCATGCATGGAAAGTTGTTTATCAGGGTGAATAATGTATTGATACAAATGGGGCTCAACGTCGCTAATGACGTTGAGCTTTTTTGTTATATTCTTAAGTCTATGTATATTGTTTTTGACTGAGGTTTCGATTCAGTATTTACTGTGTTACGATATTAACATAAATCGAAAAAAGTTGCACCTCCAATTGTTTGGCGGATAAATTCAACAAATGGAAGTGCAATTTAAATTCACTACAAAAACTTCCTCGTCGTCTTTGTACTGCTCGTAGTAAACAGTATCTTCTTCCCTTCGACTACCGTTTGCAGGTGAACCGTTTTGCCCCATAGGCTTTGCACATGCGGCAGCGTACGCTCCACGTATTTGAGATCCAGCTCATCGCCTTCAAATTGATGCTCGATATACAGCTCGCCATTGCCCAAATAATTACCGTCAACAACCTGCAAGGTAGGAAAGCCTCCATTGACCTTCGAGTATACAAGCTGGTCGCGAATGTTTTCCCACGACTTATCTGTAACCTTCCATTCAGGTCCTTTTTTCTCGAAGATATATAGATCGAGCTCATCAACAAGCTGCTTCGTTAAGTAATTGCGCAGGAAAGATTGATCCGAATCGAGCTCACGCACCTCAAACATTTTCTCCCGTCCTTTACCCGGCTTGCGTCCAAAGCGTCGCTGTTCTTCCTCTGTCGGGTTATCCCAGCGCTTCTCGATATCCTCGAAAATTTTCAAGCCTAGATAATAAGGGTTCAAGCTATGGCGAGATGGCACGACAACAGAGCTGTTCAGCTTGGCAAATTCGATTGTTTCCTCGCTCGTTAGATTCATCTCGCGAATAATCCGCTGATGCCAATACGAAGCCCAGCCTTCGTTCATGATCTTCGTCTCGATCTGAGGCCAGAAGTAGAGCATCTCATCCCGCAGCATCGTTAGAATATCGCGCTGCCAATCCTCCAGGATGGGGGAGTATTCCTCGATAAACCAAACAAGATCCTTTTCAGGGCGAGGTGGGAAGCGCTTAGCTTCTTGCAGTGCTTTCTCACGTTTTGCTCGTTCAGCCTGCTTGGCTTCCTCATCAAGCGCCCATAGCTCCTCATACGGAGAAGGTATTTCCTGCTGCAGCGGCGTACGCTCCTTCTCGCGAGTTGCCATTTCGATATATCGTTTTTTATCCATCTGATACGGCTTAATAATGGTAGGATCAACATGCTCTTGAATAGCAAGAATCGCATCGATAAATTTCTCGACGGTATCTGTACCATGAATCATTTCGTACTGATGAATACGATCTGCGGTCGCTGACATGCTCTCGACCATATCTCGGTTCGTGAGACTAAAACGCACATTGTTTTTGAAAAAGTCGCAATGCGCCAGCACGTGCGCGACAATGAGCTTATTTTGAATCAGCGAGTTGCCTTCCAGCAAAAACGCATAACATGGATTGGAATTAATAACGAGCTCGTAGATTTTGCTTAAGCCAAAGTCGTATTGCATCTTCATCTTATGAAAGGTTTTTCCGAAGCTCCAATGACTAAACCGCGTCGGCATGCCGTAAGCACCGAACGTGTAAATAATATCAGCAGGGCAGATTTCGTAGCGCATTTCATAAAAATCCAGCCCAAAGCCCTGCGCAACCTCTGTAATCTCGGCAATAGCCCGTTCCAGCTGCTTCATATCGTCTGCTGCCATAGCGAAGCCTCCTTATCCGATTATCTTACTTTTAATGTATGAGTGGATAAAGGAAGTTATGAGGTAGGGGATCAGGTTGCATATGTGGATCTTACATCATCATGCTTGTGCGAATGTGACTTGGAAATTCATTAAAAGTTTAGTATGATGGACCTTTATATGAATGCCTATACAATAGAATGCGAATCGAGGAGCGTATACGATGATAGACAATATAAAACGTTTAACGGAGTTGTTAATGGAGAAAAATCCAGAGCTGTCAGAGGAGAAGGCCATGTTGTGGGTAGAGCTATTATGGAGTGATTACGAAGCAACCTCTGCCAAGGCTGGTTATACCTTTCAGGGCGCAGATTATACCGAGAATCTAATTCGCCAATTAATAATTAGCTACGGAGATAAGCTGCATCTTTTTATTGCAAAAAATAAGAAGTATGCGGATTTGCTAAGTGATCCGATCGAGGAATAAATGAAAAAAACACTTTCAGCATGATTGGAAGATTAAATAATTGAACATAAAACAAATCAAGCATACGATCGTCAATGAATGACACTCGTATGCTTGATTTATATAACTATATGAATGCAGATTGTATATTGAAATATAAACGGTCTATGTATAGTGCATAGGCGGTGGTGGCGCTAATTTTAATTCCTCTAGCGAAGTTTCTCCTTTAAGTAAGGCTTCGTGGCGTAAAGCCAGGTAGAGCTCGGCTTTCGTAGCATTGATATACGGCGCAACGAAAATTACGCCAACAAAGCATGCGAGCGTTCCTAATAGAATCCAGCCTAAAAAGCTTAGATCCAGCACAAAAATATTGAATTTGTGTCCGCGTGTCATCTGATTGCTTAATTCCACAGCACGCTTGGAGCCTATATTCGGATTATCTGCCAAAATGAACGGGACCATGCTGTAGGCATAATACTTTATAATCCCCGGAATGATTAAAAGCAGATACCATAAGAAATTAAGCAGTCCTTTCCAAAACATTGCCTTTACAATATCCCAATACCTATTCCTGTTGAATCCATATCCTAAATGATTAAGATTAACCTCATACTCTGCAGCCCTCTTAAAGTATTTCATTGACCCGACCTCTAGCGGAAAGCCAAGAAAAATTCGAAATGCCAGAGTAACAGCAAGGATTACCAAAAAAGCAACGATAAATATACCGAGAAATACAGCAAAGAAATCTCCAAACGACTCACTACCATTGCCTGTATAGGAATTATGAGTCGAGTTATAATTATAGTTGAAAGATGGCGGACTATAACCCCCTCCAACGATCATCAGAATGATACTAACTAAAAATGCCTTCCAATACGATGTGCTTAGCACATTTTTAGCTCTTTGCTTTAGCCCTGCACGAGTCCACATACTAATCTCCTCCTTCATCCGAAACTAATTTTACAACATATGCCACATTAAATATATAGTGGAATGATCATTTAATACCTCCCTGGTTCGATATAGCTTATTTATATGAGCATTACATTTCTAGTTTGCAAGCGCTTTACTCTATGTTACTTTTATGTATACACAATGTTTCGAATAAGGAGCTGTGGCGATGAAATCCCTCAAATTCAAGTTATTGGTGACTTTTATCTTTCTTATTGTCGCGTCCTTTAGTGTTATGGCGTTCATTCTATTCAATTCCTCTAAAACGATTATTAGCAGCTATATTGAAGAATCTGCACTTGAGAAAATGCAGGAGTACGCGACCTATGTGGAGCTGCTGCAAAATCAGGTATATGATTCAGCCTCGCTTGTTTATAACAGTGATGTGCTGTACAACTGGGATCGGGTTCATCTTGATGAAAATTCGACAGGTGGAGCGAAGATGCTTGCCAATATTGAGTTGAGCGAGTATTTGACGCAGGTGACGAACAGCTACACACCACTAGCCAATATGACGGTGTATCGACTGCCCAATCTATGGATCAGTGGTGAAAATTATATGAATCGCAATGATAGCTTTACGGACGAGCCGTGGTATGTGGATATTACGACGCAGGAGCGATACTGGATCCCTTCCAGCTATGATAGGGTGGAGCTAGTTAAGGGCAATACCAACTTGATGGTTAGTATGACGATGCCGCTAGACACCTATAATCCAGCTGGTGCTGATTCACTTCTAAAGGTAAGTGTAACTGAATCTTATTTTCTGGAGCCGCTTGAACGGTTGCATCTCGGCGAAACAGGAGAGATTTACTTAATCGATCGTAACGGACAAATGCTCCTATCAGGTCAGAAGGAAACAATTGAAGCACATCGATATGCATATCTGGATGAGCTGAAGTCGGTTAAGGCAAGTGAAGGTCGCTTGTTTCGTACAAATGAAGACGGTGAAACGGAGATGATTGTTTACAAGCGATTGGCGAAGACGAAGTGGATGCTTGTCGGTATTGTAAGCGAGAAGGACCTTTACTCAGAGCTCTACAAGCTAAGAAAAACGGTATTTGTTATCGTATCGATTCTACTTCTCGTTTCCATCATTGTAACGCTTGTCTTTTCACACGGTATTCTGAAGCCGCTCAATTCGCTCGTTGCAGCGATGAGGCATATGAAGCGCGGCGATTTTAACCAAGCGGAAAATCGGATGGCACATGAAACGTCAAGCACAACGGAGATTGCCTTTGTTATCGATGTGTTCAAAAACATGATCTCTCAGCTGCGGCAATATATATCTAAGGAATACCAGCTGACGCTGCTCAAGCAAAAGGCAGAATACAAGGCACTCATTACGCAGATCAACCCACATTTTTTATTTAATACGCTCGAAATGATCAGCAGCCTGGCTCTGCAAAATCGCGGCAAGGAAACCTCAAATATGATACTCTCACTCGGACATATGATGCGTTATTCCTTAAAGATTAGCGACGAGTTTGTCTATGTGCGAGAGGAGCTGCGATACATTAATCATTATTTGGATATCATTCGTGTTCGTTATCAGAATCGTTCAACGATCGAATTAAACATAGAAGACGGTATAGCAGATCTGCGCATTATTAAATTCATCATGCAGCCTATTATTGAAAATGCTGTGCAATACAGTTCTCAGCATAGGGATCAGATTATGGTCACGATTGATCTTGCGCGCAGCGAGCATCATCTTCATATCTCGATTAGTGACAATGGACCTGGCTTTACACCAGATCAGAAATATCAATTGACCCATCAAATTATGAAGCAAATGCAAACGCAGCAATATGAGGATAAGGAGCGTCAAATCGGTCTTCATAATGTTTTACTGCGATGCTACGCCGTATATGGAGACGCCTTTTATTACGAAATTGGGACAAGTCGATTTGGCGGAGCCGAAGTAAGCTTGTATGTGCCGATAAAGGAGGACGAACAGCATGATTAAAGTGTTGCTTGTGGATGACGAGCTGGAAATTCGTAAAGGACTGCACTTGAAAGTCAACTGGCAGCAGCTCGGATTCGAAATCGCTGCTGAAGCGATACATGGAGCGGATGCGATTGAAAAGCTTGAAGAGCAGCCCTTTGATATTGTCATTACCGATATGAATATGCCAATTATGGACGGCGTTGCGCTGCTCTCCCATATACAGCAGCATTACCCATCTATTAAATCAATCGTATTAACGGGATACGATGATTTTGAATATACGAAGGCAGCAATTCGCCACCGTGCAATTGAGTATTTGCTTAAGCCTGTTATGCCGGATGAGCTGGAGCAAGTCATTCTGCAGCTGAAGGATATTATTATGAAGGAGCGCCATGAACGAATATCGTCACTTGAATCCAGCAGACGACAGCAGCGCTGGTATATGGAGATAAGAGAAAACTTTGCGCTTCATATGCTGAAGGGCGACCTGTCCCCAATTATTTTGAATAAGGCACCACTTATCGCAATGGAGGAGTGGGATTCCGATAAGATACAAGTCGTAACATTTGGATTAAAAGCTTCGCATGACTTGCTAATGACAGACGAAGCAGGAACAAGTGATGAGAGCAACAAGCAGCAGGGAGGGAATGCTGTCCATGCAGTTGCAGGCAAACCACATAGTGGGGAGCATAGTGCTGAACAGTTTCAGCTGCCATTCGAATTGATTGCACGTGAGCTGGTTGAGCATTATTCAGAGCAAGCATTAATATGCAAGGACAGCAATTACCCCAATCTGGTCTCACTCGTTTGTCGTGATGGACAAGTCCAGCGGCAGCATATGATTGAAACCATGCTACAGGAGGTTAAGCAGCATCTTGGCTTCGAACTGGTGCTTGGAATCAGTAAACAGGTTTGTGGGTTTTCACAGTGGTATCATGCGTATATGGATGCTTTGCTGCAATGGAGTCTGTCCAATAGCGAGCTGCATCAGGCAAATGTGCTGCATGGGCAAATTAGCAAGCTTGATGATGAGGTGCTGCTGCGATTGCTGCAAAAGGATGAACCGAACTCCGTGCTGCAATACATTCGCAAAATATTAACAGATGCGATTGCACGCTCTAATACAGACTTTGTAAGACAAATGTTCGAGGTGCTCATTACGCTCGAGCGTTTGCTTCAGGAACACAAAACGATAGTTGCGCCTACAGACGCGATCTGGCTTAATCCTGAACGAGTGCTTAAGCTCACGACTGTGGACAAGGCGCTTTCTTATATTCAGCGGTACTTACAGGAGCGGGAAGGCTCTAAGAAGCAGGAAAGCAGTGAAGATATATTCCATGAGGTGCTGCAATATATCGATCAGAACTACGTCTATGACATCTCACTGCCTTCACTCGCAGAAAAATTCAACTATAATACAAGCTACTTTTCAGAGCTATTCAAGGCAAAGGTCGGCAAAACCTTCGTCCAGTACTTGTCAGATGTGCGTATGAAGCAAGCTTGTCATCTGCTTGAAACAACAGATTTAGGACTAAGCGATATTGCAGAGCTGACAGGCTTTTCTAACGCGAGCTATTTTAGCTCGCGCTTTAAAAAGTGCTTTCAGATCGCACCATCTGAATATCGCTTGCAAAACAGCAATAATAGTTCAATCTAAAAAAATCAAAAGCAAAACACCGAAAAAATAGAATTCAGCTTTTCTGCGTTCCCTTTTAGTATAGAGGTATATACTTCGCTAGGAGGAACGCAGATGAAGATGAAACGCACTAGGAATAGCTTAGCCAGCGAGCATAACCGAACAGCCTACTTGTTTTTAACACCATGGCTGATAGGCTTTTTTTGCTTAACCGTTGGCCCAATGATTGCATCTCTTTACTTTTCGTTAACTAAGTATAATTTGCTCAATGCACCGACATGGATAGGCATAGGGAATTATGTCAAGATCTTGACGGACGATGAAACGTTTCGAAATTCATTGTTTCTCACCTTTAAGTATGTATTTTTCTCTGTGCCGTTAAAGCTCATATTTGCCTTACTTGTTGCTATGATCTTGAACAAGGGCTTGAGGGGATTGGGGATATACCGCACGGTATACTATTTGCCATCTCTTCTTGGCGGAAGCATTGCAATCGCGATCGTATGGCGGCAAATATTTGCTGGAGATGGCGTCGTTAATGATTTTCTAGGCATGTTTGGCATTAAAGGTCCGTCGTGGATTTCTCATCCTGACTATATCATTTACACCATTATTACGCTGACAATCTGGCAATTTGGCTCAGCGATGGTCATCTTTCTTGCTGGCTTGAAGCAGGTGCCTGCTGAGCTTTATGAAGCATCATCAATAGACGGAGCAGGGAAAATTCGTCAATTCTACAACATAACACTTCCGCTGCTAACGCCTGTAATCTTCTTCAACCTTGTGATGGGAATTATCAACTCCTTCCAGGCCTTTACACCAGCCTTTGTTATAGGCGATGGCAGGGGGGGACCGTTGGACGCGACGATGTTCTATACCTTGTATCTGTACTTGAAGGGCTTCTCGTTCTTTGATATGGGCTATGCTTCCGCGCTTGCATGGATTATGCTCTTAATCATTGGCTTCTTGACAGCGATCGTCTTTACAACGCAGAAGTACTGGGTATTCTACAGCGACGATCAAGGAGGGAAATAATATGGTGAAGTCAATTGTGCATTCGAATATATGGCGTCATGTATTCATTATCGTTCTCGGTTTGTTTATGCTATATCCCGTGCTATGGCTCGTAAGCAGCTCCTTTAAGCCGAACCATCTTATTTTTAGCGAGCCTGGATTATGGCCGAAGGAATGGACGTTCAACAATTACATCAAGGGCTGGGCGGGTTTCCAAGGTACCGCATTCGGAAAGTTCTTTCTTAACTCCGCATTTATTTCCGTCCTGTGCGTGCTCGGCAATATTATTACGTGCTCATTGGCGGCTTTCGCATTTGCAAGATTGAAGTTTTCGCTTAGCAAGCTATGGTTCACGCTAATGATCGTGACCATTATGCTGCCTTACCATGTTACGTTAATTCCGCAATACATTATTTTCAGTGAACTAAATTGGCTGAATACGTATTTTCCATTAATCGTACCGAAGTGGCTGGCTACAGATTCCTTCTTTATCCTGCTAATGGTGCAGTTTATTCGTGGCATTCCGCGCGAGCTGGATGAAAGTGCAATTATTGATGGCTGTAATGTGAAAGGCATCTACTATCGCGTGATGATCCCGCTGCTAGTACCTGCATTAATTACAACGGCAATCTTCACCTTTATCTGGACATGGGATGATTTCTTCAGTCAAATGATCTATATCAGCAAAATTGACCTGTTTACCGTTCAGCTTGGCGTTCGAGCGCTATTTGATCCATCAGGTTCTTCTGACTGGGGAGCGCTGCTGGCAATGTCTGCGTTATCGCTTATTCCAATCTCACTCATTTTCTTGTTTTTCCAGAAGTATTTCCTAGAGGGGATTGCAACAACTGGATTCAAATAAGCACAAATGAGCCGAAAAAATGATAGATCATTATCCGAAATTATAGAATTCAAAACCAAGTATGAAAGCGGTATCCTTTTTACGAGAAGAAAAAACATAGTTAAAGGGGAGCTTTAGTATGAAAAAGTGGAGCTTGTTAGTTAGTATCGTATTGCTTATGTCACTCATTGCTGCGTGTTCAAGCAGTAACGGAAATTCAAATTCACCAAATTCATCATCTTCAAATGGAAATGTTTCGAACGCTAATTCCAGCACCGACAATGATGGCGCTCCTGAAAACATAGAGCTGCGCATGATGTGGTGGGGCGATCAGGAACGAGCAGACATAACGAATAAAGTCATTGACCTGTTTGAAGCTAAATACCCTCATATTGATATTATCGGAGAGTTTGCTCCATCCTCAGGGTACTGGGATAAAATCAACACTCAGCTAGCCTCTGGAACAGCGCCTGATATTTTCTTTCTAGGTGGAAATGTCGTGGACTACGCTTTGAAAAAGGTGCTTCTTCCGTTAGATAACTATGTAGGGGATCAGCTTGACCTGACTGACATGGATGAAGCAATGATTCAATACGGTACGATTGATGGCGAGCTCGTTCATATTTCAGCAGGGGCAAATGCTCGCGGGATCGTAATTAACAAAACAATGTTTGAGCAAGCAGGCATGCCTATTCCCCAAGATGGCTGGAATTGGGAGGAATATGCCGCAATTGCGACTGAGATAAGCGAAAAGCTTGGAAATGGCGTGTATGGTACGTATGATTTTACCTATGACGGACTCGATATTTACTTCAAGCAGCATGGACAGCAGCTGTTCGATATGGCTGAACAGAAGATAGGCTTCGATGAAGCAATTGCTCTACAATGGTTCAACTACTGGTCTGATCTGGCTGCCCAAGGAGGAGTTGTTACGCCAGAGCTTGCCGTCTCCAATCCAAACGATGATATCGCGAAAAACTTGATGGTTACAAGTCAGGTCGCAATGACATTGCTACCTTCGAATCAATTGACTTCGCTGCAAAGTTTAACAACAGATGAGCTGCTAATGGTACAGCTGCCTCGCGGACCGAAGGGAACTGGCGTAGTATTCGAATCTTCTCAAGGGATTTCTGGCTATGCGAAAACGGAGCATCCTGAAGAAGTTGCGCTCTTTATTTCTTTCTTCATTAATGACCCGGATGCTGCTCTTATTCTTGGCAACAACCGCGGTGTTCCTGTAACAGCAGCAAACCGTGATCTGCTGGAAGCTCAAGCAGGCAGTGTAGAGAAGATCATCTATGACTATACTTCACGTGTATCAGAAGCAACGAAAACCGAGCCTTTTAATATTAGCTATAATCTGCCAGGCAATGCAGAGTTTGAAAAAATGACTAAAACAGCGATTCAGGAAATCGGCTTCGGACGCAAAACTGTTGAGCAGGCTGTAGCTAGCTTCTACAAGGATGCTCAGGAGATTATTGCAAACAACATCAATCAAAATTAACCATTACTAGACTTGACTTAACAGCAAGCGCTAAGCAAAGCATCGGTTACCGATTGCTTTGCTTAGCGCCATTATCATTGGAGGGGAAGAGCATGCACCCATTACGAGAGCAGCTTCAACACATTGATATTACTGCACATATAGAGCCAGCGAATGAGCAGAAGGATGCACCTCTGTTAAAGCAGTGGAAGCAGAATGGCGATGTATATTTTACTGCGGAATCGACAGCGTTGACCGATGTTTACAAGCAGGCTGTTACCAAGCTGCTGGATTGTATTAAACCTACGCTAACAGCTAATCCCATTTTACATGAGGGTGGTATCTACTATGGCTGCTGGCTTGAGAGCACAGGCACGATCAACACGGAGCTTTTGGCTAGATTTCTGCCAGTGGTTGCAGAGGAGACCTACCTGGGATTTGCCAAATTTCAACGAGAAGACGGATTAATACCTTATAAAATAACAGCGGATGGTGCGTATTATCGGCAAATTCAGCTTGTCACACCGCTGGCGCGCTGCGTATGGCATCATTATAAATTGAATGGCGGGAGCGAACATTTTTTGTCTACGATGTATGCAGCAATGGCAAAGTATGATGAATGGTTAATGACCTATCGGAATACTAGGCAAACGGGCTGCATCGAGGCGTTCAGCACATTTGATACTGGGCATGATCTATCGCCTCGTTTTTGGCATGTCGCAGATACGCCGCATCTAAATGACGCAGCAAAATGTAATCCGCATTCTCCGCTTGTTCCATTTCTAGCACCCGATCTGACAGCAAATGTATACTGTCAGCGCAAATATTTGGCCAATATTGCAAAAGAGCTGGGCAAGCATGAGGAAGCGGAAGTTTGGCGTGTTAAGGCAGAGCAGACGAGACAGGCTCTATTTACACATTGCTTTGACAAAACCGATGATTTCTTCTATGACGTAGATCGTCAAGGTCAGTTTGTACGCATTCAATCTGATGTGCTGCTTCGTGTGCTTGCATGCGAGGTTGCCGATGATGAGATGTTCGCCAGAATACTAAGCAAATATTTATTGAATACACGCAAATTTTTCGCCAAATATCCATTCCCATCCATTGCTCTTGATGACCCTCGCTTCGATCCAAACACAAGCTATAACAGCTGGGCTGGACCTACCAACTTTTTAGCGATTATTCGAGCAGCACATGCTTTTGAGCATCATAAACGCTTTGTGGAGCAGCTCTGGACCATTCAGCCAATTGTCGCAGCGATGACGCGATTTAAGCGATTTTCGCAAACGCTTAGTCCATGGACTGGAGCGGAAGGCTTTACCGAGGTATATTCCCCGTCCATTCTCTGCGTGCTTGATTTCGTTGAACGGATGTCTGGCATCATGCCGACAAGAGATCAGACGATCTGGTTTACTGGCGTCCTGCCCTATGATGCAGATCATGGTGAGTCAATCACGGGTAACCTCGTATATCGTCGCCATGTGAACGGACATCATTATGAGTTTGTTAATGAGCAGGAGCGCTGCGAAATTTGGCGAGATAAAGAACTGATGATGACATTCCCCGCAGGCTTGCGCGCTGTGTTAAACAATCAGGGTGAGCTTGCAAGCCTAATCGGCATGCAGTACGGAACGATTCGTGGAGAGGTACAATATGACGGCCAGACCGTGCATGTAGCAATTAGCGGTAATGAGGAATGGCTGTGGAATAACGGGAATGTGCAATGCATCTATCAATCAGGAGTAGTAACACCAACCTATTAATTAAGGAGATACAAAGGAGATAATTCAGATGAAGCTATCAGACATTCAAATTCGTGATCCATTTATCGTGCCTCGTCCTAAGGAGAAAAAATATTATATGTACGGCTCTACCGATAAAAACATTTGGCAGGAAGGTAAAGGCTTCGAGATGTATGTAAGCTCGAATTTGGAGGATTGGGAAGGACCGTTCGAGGTGTTTCGCAATTACGAGGGCTTCTTCGCGGATAAGAACTTTTGGGCTC
The DNA here is from genome assembly GCF_042659865.1 of Paenibacillus septentrionalis. NCBI lineage: Bacteria > Bacillati > Bacillota > Bacilli > Caryophanales > Paenibacillaceae > Paenibacillus > Paenibacillus septentrionalis. Next base: position 21,296 of record NZ_JBHSTE010000007.1, on the reverse strand, counting down.
CCGAGGTATATGAATATAAGGGCTCATTCTATATGTTTGCGACGTTTCGGCGCCGCGAGAATGATCTGCTAGGAACGGCTGTGCTAAAAAGTGAATCCTTGTATGGTCCTTTCAAGCTGCATAGCGACGGGGTCGTTACACCGCAGGAGTGGTGCTGTCTGGACGGTTCGTTGTATGTTGATGATGACGGAGTGCCTTGGATGGTGTTTTGCCATGAGTGGCAGCAGGTAGGAGATGGAGAGGTGTGCATTATTCAGCTTAGTGATGACCTAAGAAAAGCAGTATCTGAGCCGCAGCTTCTATTTAGAGCTTCTGAAGCAGAATGGCCTACGCCATTCAAGCATGAACGATTTGACTTTGAGAAGATTTATGTGACGGATGGCTCGTTTATGTTCAAAAATAAAGCTGGCGAGCTATGCTTGCTGTGGGCAAGCTTTATTAATCAGCGCTATGCTCAGGGGATCGCGATTTCTGCAAGCGGAAAGGTGATGGGACCATGGATTCAGCAGAAGGAGCCCGTCTACACAGATGATGGAGGACACGCAATGCTTTTTAATACCTTTGAAGGCCAGCGCATGCTTGCCCTTCATAGACCGAACAAAACGCCAAATGAACGCGCACGTTTTATTCCAGTTACCCTTTAACCAGACCTAGTTTGCCTCAAGTGAATGCTGCACCATATAAAGCAACATGATGCACGTTCCTTTCGTCTAGTATGTAACGAGACAGCTAAGGGGGAGTGAGGTATGAAAAAGTTAGTTGTAGGGGTAATCGTGCTGTTGCTGCTTTCAGCATGTGGCGGTGGAGAAACGGGCAGCAATTCTGGCCCAATCCAACAACCAAATGGTGCACAGCAACCTAAAAACCAAGCTGGCTTCTCAGATGACCAGCTTGTACCGAGCACGACGACATCAGAGGGAGACTTTGCGCTGAAGCTTGTTACGAATAAGCTCCGTTATCAAGTCGATGAGCAGCTACAGGTATATGCTGAGCTTGTCTATAATGGCGAGCAGGAGGTAAAGGAGATCGGACATGCGATGTATCCGGTTGGTTTTAACTTGATCGAGCATACGCGAGATGTTGAGCTGCAAGGCGTGATGGAGGAGCCATACGTTGTCACTCCGTTATACCGTGAGGAGCCAGTTAGATATGATTACAGCGTTAGTGGAGGCCTTTCAGGACAAGAGGATGCCGACAAGAAAGCATTTGCCAAAGCGCTAATGGAAGGTCAGCTTCCTGAGGGCAGATATACGATCACGGCTCGTGCGAGTTTTGTTATTAACGGATCGGATCCAATAGAGCAATATAATATGAACACTGCTATTCATTTCGTTGTAGAGTGAACTCGTTTTCTTATAATAAACATAGAAATCCCAGCAGCGATACGCTGCTGGGATTGTTGTTGTATAAGTCTGTTGGCTTATACGGCAGGGATAATCAGTTTTTGTCCCGGGAAGATCAAATGCGGGTTTTTAAGATTGTTAGCTTGTTGAAGCTTCTGCCATGTTGTTTTGTACTGTCTTGCAATTTTCGTAAGCGTGTCGCCTTTTTTAACCGTATACGTCGTAGACTTCACCACTTGCTCGCTAGGCTTGCTTCCAGTGGTGTTAGAGCTCCCAGTATTTTGAGCTGGTTTTGTTGCAGAGTTTTGATTGCTGCTTGGAGCAGACTGATTTCCGCTCGCGGATTTCGCTTCTACAACAATACGCTGCTCAACCTTTGGTGATACAGTGCCTTGTGCTTGAATGAATTTAATTAGCTCTTCATCAAGTGTTCCAGCGTTGTTGATAATTATGTTGTCTGCAAGCATCGCATATTGGTCGCCGCCAGCTGCCAGGAAATCGTTGGTTGCAAGCGTATAGGATTTCTTAAGATCAAGCGCCTTGCCGTTGACTTGTACGCTATGAACACGTTGTCCAGCAGCAGCTTCTGGATCGATTTTGTAGGTGATGCCAGATACATGTGAGAATGCGCCATGAGCTGATGGGTAACCAGCTGCGCCAACCTCAAGTGCGTCCTTAAGCTCTTGACCCGTTACTTCGATCGTTACGATGAAGTTACCGAAAGGAAGTACAGTAATAACGTCGCCCTTCGTAATATCTCCTTCATTGATTGAAGCTCGGATTCCGCCTCCGTTCGTAAGTGCAACGTCAGCACCAGTTGCAGCGATCATTGCATCTGTAATTAGGTTGCCAAGGTTCGATTCGCCTGTACGCACGACTTCGCGCTCACCATCAAGCTTCACAGACGTTTTTCCGATAACTTGATCCAGAATCGTTTGCTGAGCCTTTGTTGTATTTTCAATTAGAGCTTGCACCTTCGGTTCAGCAGGTATTGTCGCAGCATCGTCAGCAGTAATATAATGCGATTCCTTGCTAATTAATTTGCCATCTTCAAAAACAAGAGTAATAATTCCGACTTGCTCGCCATACTCACCATATTGTACAAGCAGCGTATTGTTGATTGTACGGTTGATAAGCTCGTGGCTGTGACCATCGATCAATACATCAATACCGTTTACCTCGTGAGCCAATATGTCAGAACGGTTAGCCTCTAGTGAAGAACCGTCAGTACCAAGGTGCGCAAGGTTAATGATGACATCGACTTCCTCTTTCAGCTCATCTACCATGCTTTGAGCAGCTTGGGCAGGATCAGTGAACAGAATGCCTTCAACATTGGCTGGGTGAGTTTTGTATACCGTCTCAGGTGTAGCCGTTCCGAAAATACCAAGTTTGATTCCAGCTAGCTCTTTAGTAATATATGAATCAAATACAAGCGATCCATCAGCGGCGTACTTCACATTGGAAGCAAGAATTGAAAATTCAGCTTGCTTACCCAGCTCAAGCAAATGCTTATAGCCGTAGTTGAAATCGTGATTGCCTGTCGTCAAGGCATCGTAGCCGATTTCATTCATAATCTCAACAATACTAGAGCCTTCTACAAGCGTAGCATAGGTTTGCCCATGCAGCGTGTCGCCAGCATCTAGTACAATTGTATTTGGATTCATGCCGCGATATTGCTCAACGATCGCAGCAATTTTGGCATAACCCATACCGCCATCCTCATACACGCGTGAATGAATATCGTTTGTTGCAATGATTTGCACGCGAGTTTTGTTAGATTCCGTTAATTCATAGACAGAGATTGTGCCGCTAAGCTCATTGGCTACTAATAGAAGCGCGTTGTCAGTTGGGCTATCGTTAGCTTTAACAAACGTTAATCCTTCAGGACCGACATCGCCTGATGGGACTTCCTCATTAAGATCATAGCTGCGTGAAGAGAAATAAATGTCAAAGATCGGTGCTGCAGGGTTGGATAGATCATAGGTCATAATTCCGCCCGCACGCTCTAGACCGATAAATGCATAGTTTTTACTGCCAACCTGACCGACAACGACGGACTCAGGCTCGACGCCTTTATCATCAGAACGCGTATCAAAGCTGTTTTCGGAATTGTCCGTGTTGAACGCAGCAGGATTAGCAAGCTTCGTAATGCGCTCGAATTGATCGCCACTGTCAAATACTAGCTCCATCGTATCAGCATCCCAGATCGAGAAGGAACGCGTACCATAGGAGTAGATCGCTTCCTGCTTGCCTTCGCGGTTAAGCTGTACGCTTGTCGTTGTTTTTAGGCGGCCAAGCTGATCAGGTGCGCTAAAGCTTTCAGTCATTGCATCCAGCTGCGCTTGTGTGAAGCCTTTGTAATTATCAGCATTCAAAGAAAGGCGGTTTGCAATATCGGCAACACGAGCTTCTTCGGAGAAGCCGTCATAATCCTTCGCATCGCCCTCGTTCGCTGTTAGAATGTACGTTTTGCCATTCGCTGTATACGTGCTCATACCGTCCGGCATAAACATGCCCAGAACAGGCCAGTTTTTCAAGCTGGCAACACCGTCTTTGTCCGAAGCATCAAGCGCAAAACCAGGAATAGAATGGTCGATCACGCCAAGATCATACACATTTGTGAATTGCTTCGTGTTCAGATCAAGCACAGCAATCGCATTGTTTTCCTGAAGCGCAACGTATGCTTTGCTGCTGTCATCAGTTACGACAATGTACTCAGGCTCTGCATCCTCACTAAAGCTTGCGCCCGGCTTCACGATACGAATGCCTGCTGCATCCAGCTTATCAAGGCCAGCAGTTGTAATGTGATTATCTGTCAGAGCCTGTACACCATTAGAAACATCGATCATGCTGACAGAACCGGCTGGATCAACTGTGTATTCGGCATTCGGTTCTCCCTCATTGGCAACAAGTGCTAGCTTGCCGTTAGGCGTGAATGTCACCATATCTGGCAGCGAGCCGACCTGTACATGGTTGAGGTACGTTCCGTCGTGAGAAATAAACACAACATATCCGGCATCGGTTACAGGATCAGCAGGTGCTGCAACTGCAACATATTGATTGGATGGGTGAATCGCAACGCTTGTGATGTCACTTAGAGCCAGCTGATTGTTGCTTAGCTGCTCCAAAGAGATGCGCTTCGTTAGTGACAAATTTTTGAGGGACTTGGAATCACTAGACAGCAGCTCCATTGAAACAATATCCAATGCCTTTTCCGCACCATTTACGGAATATATCTGCTTATGGAGCGGGTCGTACGCAATAATCTCTGTACCGCCGGCTTCAAATGGCGCACCGCTAGTATAGCGTGCAATGAGCTTTGCCTCCAGACTGCCTTGCCCAGCAAAAGCGAGCCAAGGTGCAGAAGTGTCCGCTGCCTGGATCGGTGCGATTGATGCTTGTCCTGTCAGCAATGCGAGTGACACTCCAATCGCGATTAATCCTTTTTTCAAGTTCATGAATGTACCTCCTTCGTATAATAGGTTTCGTACTAACTATAGTGATCCTTTGTCAGCCTATTGTTAGCGTATTATTAAGGAATTATAAAGATCGCGTATATGCGTAGGATAGAATTTGTACAAAAATAATCGCAATCTCCTCCTAAATCTATGAAAATATGTTATTATTCATTTGTTTATTTCATAGAAAATATTACTAGTAGATTTGGGAGAAGATGATGAGACGTAATTCTATTTTTGTGCTGTTATGTGTTTTAGGGCTTTGGCTGCTTGCAGCATCAAATGCAAGTGCCAAGGCAGAGGATATTGTTAAGGGGAAAAAAGAGTACACATATTTAATGATGGAACGAGATTTGCTAGCTTTAGAGAAAGCCTATCCAGAATTGGTCACGCTACATACCATTGGCACCTCTGAATATGGGCGGGAGCTGTATGCACTAGAAATCGGTAAAGGCAGCGCTGCGCTATTTATTAATGCTTCACATCATGCGCGTGAGTTTTTCACGACAGCAATCGTTATGAATCAGATTCAAGACCTGCTTTTGCGACAAGCCAAAGAGTCCGATCTGGCTGATTTGCTAGAGCATGTCACGATATGGGTTGTGCCAATGGTTAATCCAGATGGCGTATCTCTCGTACAAAAGGGGTTGGATGCGTTTCCTAAGGAAGCGCATCCATCTCTGCTTGCTCTTAATAAAGGCAGTGAGAACTTCAAAAGCTGGAAAGCCAATGCTAAAGGCATTGACCTTAATCGCCAATATCCTGCGGACTGGAAAAACATCATGAATAATGCCTCAAAAGCAAGCGCTATGAACTATAAAGGAAGCAAGCCGCTGGAAACAAAGGAGAACCAAGCACTCCTTAAGCTTACCTATGAAATTAACCCACAGCTTGCCATATCGAATCACTCTACAGGAAGAATTATATTTTGGAACTTTCATACCCCTGCGCAGCATGTTGAACGTGACCGTAAGCTTGCAACACAGCTTTCCTCATTAACAGGCTACTCACTTGTTAGGCCTGTAGCGAATCCCTCTGGCGGAGGGTATACCGATTGGTTTATTCAAACATTCGGCAAACCAGCGTTCACACCGGAAATGGGGCCTTCCAATGGCGGGGCGCCTGTGCCAACAAAGCACTTTGAGGAGGAATGGCGGCGCAATCGTGACGTAATGGTATGGGCAGCTAAGGCGGCCTATGAGCTATGGTTAGCTGATCAGGAGCAGCAGTTTACCGAGGTCGAGCGTATGATTGAATTGACAGAGCCAGTGAAGCTGTACAAGCAGCCTAACCGCACAAGCTACGCCTATACCAGTTTGAATCAGGAATCAATTAGAGTAAAGGCGCAATGGGATCATTGGTTTTTGATCGATACGTGGGCAGGCGAGCGCTATATTTATTTGCCTGACGAGGAGCTGCCACTAGTAGAGACTACTATTGAACTGAAAGAAGCAACAGCTTTTTATCGTTTTCCTAATGAAGGAGCGCCTAAGGTAGGGGAAATATCGCCGCAACGCATTGTCATTTTGAAACAAACCTTGAACTGGGCTAAGGTCAATACATGGCTAGGCGAGATGTGGATTCAAGTATAGTCATTTACAAGCTATTTACAAGTTAGCTGCTTTTATGTACGATGAACCTAGTGTAAGCGCAGCTTATTTAGATTAGGAAGGATAATGGGCAATGATTGAGGCGAATACAGATAAAAAGTGGCTACCTCTTTATGAAGCGTTGGCAAGCGAGGTTCGATTGGAAATGATCAGGTTGCTTTCCAGCGAGTCCATGAACGTCAAGCAGCTTGCTGCAGCCTTGAAGCTGAGCAGCGCGATTGTTACGATGCATGTAAAGAAGCTGGAGAAAGCTGGGCTAGTAGCTACCAAGATGGTACGCAAAGAAGGCGGAACTCATAAGATGTGTTCCCTTGCCGTTCATGATATTCATATTGAGCTTCCATTCCAGACTACTTCCTCTTATAAATGTCACGAGGTTACGATTCCGATCGGGCATTATACTGAATTTGAGATTCATCCTACCTGTGGTCTAGCAACACCTGAGAGAGTGATCGGGCAGTTTGATGATCCGAGATATTTTTACACGCCTGAACGGGTCAATGCAGGCATACTGTGGCTGGGACATGGTTATCTCGAGTATAAGGTGCCGAATTATTTGCTTCCCTCGCAGAAGATTATTGCCATTGAAATATCGCTTGAGCTAGGCTCTGAGGCGCCAGGCTACAATGAAAACTGGCCGTCTGATATTTTCTTTCAACTTAATGATTCCGAGTTAGGAATATGGACTAGCCCTGGTGATTTTGGGGAAGAGCGCGGCAGATTTTCTCCTTCCTGGTGGGGTGACCCTGTTAATCAATACGGATTATTGAAGGTTTTGCGCGTGGATGAGACGGGAAGCTGGATTGACGGCCAGAAAATTTCCGAGGTAAGCCTGCAGCAGCTTAATGTGAATCAGCATGTATGGAGCTTTAGACTTGGTGTGAAGGAGGAAGCCCAGCATGTTGGCGGGCTAACCTTGTTCGGTAAAGGCTTTGGCAACTACAGCCGAGATATTTCGTTTCGTACCTATTATGAATAGTTAGAAGACAAGCGTGGGGATTGCATCGAGGTTGCTTTTCCACGCTTTTTTGTTCATTACAAACTTTAATATTAAGATATTTAGAAATATAAAAAAAGATTCAAGTTTCATCGTGTTTTGACTTATAATAGCAATAGAAGGAGGGAGAGCTGTTGCGGACATTTTCACGGTTTTTAGCAAAATATAAAGGCTACGTTTTGTTTGCGATCAGTTTAATGTTGATTGAGCTTGCCGTTGAGGTAGCACAGCCATTTATGATGTCCAAGGTTATTGATGAGGGCATTATAGCAGGGCAGACAAACAGTATTTTTGTATGGGGGGGCTTACTGCTCGGTACGACAGTGCTGGCATTTGGCGTCGGTATATTAAGCTCGTTTTATTCCGCTTATGCAAGCCAGAACTTTGGGTTTGATCTTAGGCAGAAGCTGTATGACTCCATTCAGAAAATGAGTACGAATACATTTGGCAAATTTCAAGAGGCTTCACTTCTTACGCGTATCGGCAATGATGTCAATCAGGTGCAGAATGCTGTATTTATGGGGATGCGCATTATGCTGCGCGCGCCGCTGCTTGTTATTTGCAGCTTAATTATGGCGCTTGCGCTGAATGTTCAACTGGCGCTATATCTCGTTATTGCTTTTCCGATTTTGGCTGTATTCTTAGGCTGGCTTATGGTTCGGAACAATCGCTTATTCCGACGTGTTCAGCAAATGCTTGATCAAGTGAATAAGGTGATGCAGCAAAGCTTGATGAGTGTGCGGCTAGTTCGGGTATTTGGTCGAATGAGTCATGAAAATAGCCAGTTTCAACATAAAAATAACGAGCTGCGTTCACGGACTGTTGCAACGATGGTGCTGGCAGAGCTATCCAGTCCAGTGGTGCTTTTATTAATTAACGGTTGTATTTTATTGATGCTATGGGCAGCACGCGATCTATTGAATAACGGATCAAATGTATCCGTTGGTGAAATTGTGGCGATTGTTAACTACGCAATGCGAATAACGGGCGCCTTGTCTATGATTGCGATGATTGTTAATACAGTTGCCAGAGCATCAGCATCAATGCAAAGGGTAGATGAAGTGTTTGAAACGGCTGATCAGGAACAGGATCATGCCGAGCAACCGGAAGAAGAGCTACATATCGAAGGAGATATTTGCTTTTCTGGTGTTGGTTTTACTTACCCAGAATCAAATATGGATACGCTTTCGGATATTTCCTTTCATGTAAAGGCAGGAAGCATGATGGCGATTATGGGAGCGACCGGTTCAGGCAAATCAAGCCTATTGCAGCTTATACCGCGAATGTACAATGCGGATGTTGGTGTCATTACCATTGATCATAAACCAGTAGAAAGCTATCCGCTCCACCAGTTAAGAATGAATATCGGTTATGTGCCGCAAGAAATAATGCTGTTTACAGGTACAGTAGCTGACAATATTCGTTGGGGCAAGCTCGAAGCAACAATGGATGAAGTGATTGAAGCTGCCAAGCTGGCGCAAATTCACGAGGCGATTATGGATCTGCCGCAAGGTTATGAAACAATGATCGGACAAAAAGGTGTGAATTTGTCGGGCGGTCAAAAGCAGCGTGTTAGCATTGCGCGTGCATTAGTGCGCAAGCCATCTATTCTTCTGCTGGATGATTGTACGAGCGCGCTTGATGCAGAGACAGAACGCAGATTGCTGGATGCAATCGGTCAGCTTCAATGTACGGTGCTGCTTGTTACGCAAAAAATGAGTACGACGGTAAGAGCAGATTCAATTCTGCTTATAGATGAAGGAAGAGTGATCAAGCAAGGATCTCATGATGAGCTCATGGTGCATGCTTCGCTCTATCGAAAAATCGTGCAGTCGCAATGGGGAAAGGAGCGTGAAGCACAGTGGATGAGCAACAAACAGCGCGAACTGACCGCACCTTGATGCAGCGATTAAAGCAATTTGTTATGCTGCCGTTTTATTATGAAAAGCCGAATGAGTTTCTGCCCAAGGAGGAGCTTGACCGATCTGAAAAGCCAAAAGGCTTTGGATTAGGGGGAGCGCCAGGTCGCGCGCCAGAACGCGTCAAGCGTCCTGATCAAATCGTAGCTACACTGAAACGAATATGGAACTATCTCACCGCATATCGTGGACGTTTAATTGCTGTGCTTATCATGATCGTCATTGCGACAGGCTTGTCTCTGCTCGGGCCTTTTATGATCGGACATATGATCGATCATTATATTATGGATGCCAAGGACGGACTAATGGCCATGCTCCTGCTGACAGCAATTGTCTATGGAGGTCAAGCACTTTCAACCTGGCTGCAAAACATATGGATGATTCAAGTTTCCCAGCAGACGGTGTATAAAATGCGTACCGATTTATTTGCGCAGTTTCACAGGCTGCCAATTTCGTTTTTTACGAAGCGTCAGCAAGGTGATCTTATGAGTCGTGCCAGCAACGATATCGAAAATATTAGTGCTTCTATGAACAGCTCATTTATTCAAATTTGCTCCAGTACGTTAACGCTTGTAGGAATTGTGGTGGTCATGCTAAGTCTAAGCCCAATACTGACTCTGCTTACCTTTATGGTGATTCCGTTAATGTTTTTAGGAATGAAGTGGATCTCGAGCCGTACAAGTCGACTGTTTCGCATGCAGCAAAAAAGCTTAGGCTCTCTAAATGGCTTTGTGGAAGAAACGCTGTCTGGTCAGAAAATTATTAAAGCGTTTGCTCAGGAACAGGAAGTTATCGAGGGCTTCACACAGCGCAATGAAAAAATTCGCTTGTCCAGCTACTGGGCTCAGGCAATATCAGGCTTTATCCCGAAGCTGATGAATGGACTCAACTCTTTAAGCTTTGCGATGATTGTAGGGGTCGGCGCTCTGCTTACAATTTGGACGGATGCCGTTACGGTCGGAATTATTATTATATTTGCTGAGTATTCTCGTCAATTTACCCGTCCGCTTAATGATTTGGCGAATCAATGGAATACGCTGCTCTCTGCGATTGCAGGTGCTGAGCGCGTCTTTCAAATTTTAGATGAGCCGCTTGAAGTGCAAGATGAGAAGGATGCCAAGCAGTTGAAATCTGTTGTTGGCGATGTTAGCTTTGAGAAGGTTGACTTTCAATATGAGCAAGGCCAATCGATTATTCATCAAGCGAGCTTTGAGGTCAAGGCAGGGGAGATGGTTGCCTTTGTTGGTCCGACTGGAGCGGGAAAAACGACGCTGATTTCCTTATTGTCTCGTTTCTATGAACCGACAAGCGGTATAATCCGAATCGATGGTCGAAATATCGCTGATTATACGCGTGAAAGTTTGCGCGCACAGATGGCATTTGTACTGCAGGACCCGTTTTTATTTGAGGGCTCGATCATGGATAATATTCGTTATGGACGACTGGAAGCAACAGATGATGAAGTGTACGAGGCTGCCAGACTTGCCAATGCTCACTCGTTTATTATGCGATTGAAGGACGGCTATCATACTGAGCTGAAACTTGGCGGTGGAGGAATCAGCCAAGGGCAAAAACAGCTGATTGCAATCGCGAGAGCATTAATTGCCGATCCTGCGATATTAATCCTTGATGAAGCTACGAGTAGTATTGACACCGTAACAGAAATTAAAATTCAAGAAGCGTTGGAGCGTCTTATGCATGGCAGAACCTCCTTTGTTATTGCCCATCGCCTCAATACGATTACGCAGGCCGATAAAATCATCGTGCTCGAAAAGGGGAAGATCAGTCAGATCGGCTCTCACGAGCAGCTGTCTAAGCAGGAAGGTCTTTATCGTAAGCTAGTATTAGGCCAGCAAATGCTTGAGGCATAAGTGTGATCATTTACTAGGAGGGTTCGATGGTAAAGAAAATACTTGTTAGCCTTATTTCGTTGTTAGTTTTCTTTAGTTGTGTATTCCTATATTGGCCGTTATCACTTTCCGATGTAATTGCTGAAAACGAGGAATTATATATTCAACATGGAGGGTGGCAATTTACTGAACGTGGAACTATTAGTGGAAAGAAATACACGGATGTAGAGCTTCAGCCTGATACTGAACAATTTGATGAAATCGTACAGGTAATAAGCAGCTATACGTATCACCGTAGCTTGCGAACCTTTTTCGGTGACAGTAGTATAAGTGGTAAAGGAGATTCCTTGTATATACGATCTGGAGCTAACACAATTTCGAATCTTGGCTCAGGTGAAATACTTATTAATGGCACGGTGTATCGCCTGGGGTATTGGAAAGATAAGAAGGCACAAGAGATGATAGACGAAATTACGGCCCTTATATTGGAATAGCTTAATATATCAAACGGCTATTATATCATACGACAACGGACGACTAGCGGCATGCTAGTCGTCCGTTTTTGATATGAGAAGAGTCTAGTATACGTCAGTGTGATCGTTCTAAAACATGCTTAAATCATAGTGCTGGGACAGCTTTTCCAGCAAATTCACCCCTGCAATACTGTTTCCTTTGCTATTCAAGGCTGGTCCAATAACGCCAATGCCAATTGTGCCGGGAATCAAGGTCAATATGCCGCCTGACACACCACTTTTCGCAGGCAGGCCGACTTGAATCGCAAACTGGCCTGACGCATTGTACATGCCGCAAGTTACCATAAAGGATTTGGCGATTTGTACGTAGCGTTTAGGTATGAGTTGTTTTTGTTGGATGGGATCATAGCCATTATTAGCGAGCGTTAATCCCATTCTAGCTAGATCCTTGCATGTCGCATCAATTGAGCAATGATGGAAGTATATATCCAGCACATCATCAACCGACTGCTCCAGAACACCGTTATCCTTTAAAAAGTAAGCCATTGAGCGATTCAGATCAGCAGATTGCAGCTCGGACTCAAACACCGTCTCATTATATTGTAAGTTTTCATTGCCTGTCAGCATGCGGAAAAACCTCAGCACGCGCTCCAGCTTATCACTTTGCGACGAGCCATGAATAAGCGAGGATATGGCAATCGCACCAGCGTTAATTAACGGATTGAAGGGAATACCGGGCTGAACTAGCTCCAGCTTCAGCATTGAGTTAAAGCTATCGCCAGTTGGCTCCATACCAACCTTGTTAAATACAAGCTCCTCTCCATTATCCATAAGTGCAAGAAGCAAGGTGAATACTTTAGAAATACTTTGCAGCGTGAACACGGTATCCGTATCGCCAGCACTTGTTTCATTGCCGTGCGCATCAATAAAGTGAATCCCAAGTGCCTTGGCATTTCCTTTTGCAAGCTCTGGTATATAGGATGCAACCTTTCCATGTTGACATTGCTTCTTGCTTTCTATGATCCATTGCTCAAGGTGCTCAGTTAGACGAGGAAGACGTTCGTGAAGTGTGGGTAAAGCATTCATAGGCAACATCCTTTCTTGAATTTTTCTTTTATTGTAGCATGAAGTTTTTGTATATCGAAATGTGTGCTGAAGTTTGAGAACGATTCACAAAACAATACCACTATCATTGACAAGCATAAGAGATCTATTACAATAATTGTAATTATATAGAAAATGTTTGAAGGCGTTGGAGCATCATATTGCCAAAGTGAACTTGGCAGCTATTCAGCATCATCAATTTATGTAAGCGTTTTAACGGGAGGAGAGCTTTCTTTGAGAAAAAGAAAAAGCATCATTGTTATTCTTTTTATATGCAGTACGGTGCTGTTTGGCTTTACGATTTCAAGCTTGATTCAAATTTTCCGGTACGACCTTTTGGCACCAGATGAATTCAATCATGAACAAACACCAATCTACCGTCTCGTGCTCATTACGCGGGAACTGGATACTCCGTTTTGGAATGACGTTGAAAAGGGAGCACAAGCCGCTGCCAATGATTTTGAAGTTGAGCTGTCGGTTTGGGGCAGCTATGGCACCAATCAGGTGGATTTCTTGCGAAAAATGGAAATCGCGATAGCCTCCAAGGTAGATGGCATTATTGTGCAGGGGCTGGATCATGATGAGTTTAATAAGCTCACGACGATAAAGGCAGCAGGCAATGGCATTCCGATTTTTACGATAGCCAACGATGTCCCGATCAATAAAAGCTTACGGCGAACGTATATAGGCTCCGATCATGAGCGTGCGGGTCAACTGCTTGGTGTACAGCTGCGCGCGGATATTGGAAGCGGCCATTCAGCGAAGGTCGTGCTGATGCTATCCGACCAGGAGGAGGACTTCCAGAAGAAAAGACTTGCAGGTATTATTAGCGAGCTTAACAAGGAGCCTCATATCGAGCCGTTACTTGTTACTGCTGGCAACACTCGAGAAGAAGTAATTGCAGCCACGAACGATATTATGAACCGCGAGCCTCAGCTTGATGCATTTGTATCAATAACTGCGAATCATACGAGTGCAATGGTACAGGAAATATCGAAAAGAGCAAGACTTCAAGATTATCACTTGTATTCCTTCGATGACAGTTCTGAAAGCATTATGCTGCTGGAGGAAGGGAAATTAAGCGGCATGATTAGGCAATCCCCTGAAGAGATGGGCTATATCAGTGTGGAAAAAATGGTTCAATGGTTGAAGCGGGAAGTGTTTCCCGTAGATACGAATGGCTATTTCACGAATATCCGTCTGTTGAAAGCGGAGGGCCGATAAGATGAATACGATACAAAAAAAGATCTACACCCTTATAGCGGTCGTAGTATGCAGCATGGTTGTCATCTGGGTCGCCTTAACCTACTACAATCAAAAAATGCAGCATCAATACAATGATATTTTGCAGCGCTATTTACAAATGAATGAAGCAAGCACCTTAAGTCGTGAACTAGTTACATCGCTTAACAACTATATTCAATCACCTACTGTTGACAATATGACCGTACTTGAATACGATCGAGGACTGCTGCAAGAAGCAATGCATAACATTGTAAGCCTGAAGAATGAAGGTAATGTATTCGTTATTACGAACTACTATAACCTCATTGACAGTCTGATGAACGCCACGGATCGCTCCATACGCTTCCTTAATGAAAATAATAAGGAAGAAGCGCTTAATGATTTTTCAGATGCAGCACGCTTATCCACCTACATCTCTGAAATGACACTCACCCTCTTTGACAACGAGTTGAAAACGTACGATCAGTTTTATCGCGGCATGATTAAGCAGTCAGGTCTATTAAATAAGCTCGGTATTACAATGATTGCGATGATTACTTGCATTCTTCTTTTGTTTACTTATCTGTTCTCGCATAGCATAACGAGACCTATTTACCGATTAACGCAAGCAGCGAGGGAGTTGTCGCGGGGAAGATTTGATACGGCTATTGATATTGAAGGAAGCGACGAAATCTCTTTTCTAGCTAAAACATTCGATCGCATGCGAATCAACATTAATAATCTGTTCTCAGAAGCGCAGCACAAGGCGCAGCTGGAGCGAGAGCTGCAAACGAATAAGCTGCTGCTCCAAGAGAGTCAGCTGCTCAGCCTACAAAGTCAAATTCACCCCCATTTTCTATTCAATACACTCGATACGCTATCCAAAAAGGTATATTTGGAAGGGCTGGAGGAGACGAGCGATCTCATTGCAAGTGTTGCGAGATTGCTGCGTTACAGTCTTAAGCGGCTTGATCGACCTGTAACGCTTTATGAAGAAGTGAAGATTTTGCGCGAATATATGACGATTCAGCGTGCTAGATTTACGGATCGTTTAAGGTACGTTGAGGACATTGATGACACTTGCCTGTACGTTCAGCTTCCTGGCCTGACTCTGCAGCCTATTATTGAAAACGCTGTGATACATGCGGTAGAACCGCTTGAGCATGGCGGAACGATATCGCTAGTTATTCAAGATAAGCATGAATATGTATTGGTGGAGATTAAGGATGAAGGGATAGGAATGAGCGAAGCTCGAATTGAGCAGCTGCTTGATGGAAATGAGCAGGGGCGTTTGCAGGACGGACATTCTACAGGCATTGGTTTTGGCAATGTAGTGAAGCGTCTTCGTCTATTTTATGGCCAGGAGAATATTATTCAGATCGAGAGCAAGCCAGGTCAAGGCACAAATGTGAAGCTTATGCTGCCAAAAAGTAATAAAGGAGGAGGAGAACAGAATGCTGAATATTCTGATCGTTGATGATGAGCAATTGGAGCGCGAGGGCATGCGTGCGATCATTCAGCGCGGCTTTCCTGAGGTAACGGTAGAGCTCGCCAAGCATGGTAAAGCGGCGGTTGAGCTTGTACCGGTTTTCAAGCCTGACTTGATTATTATGGATATTAAAATGCCGATTATGAATGGGCTGGAAGCAATTGAGCTTATATCGGCACAGCATCCGTATATTCGTTATATTATGGTGACTGCTTATGATACGTTCGAATACGCAAGACAGGCTATTCAGCTTGGGGTGAAGGATTATATTCTAAAGCCTAGCAAAATTGCGGAGATTCAGGCAACGGTTGGACGAGTGCTGGAACAGATCAAGCAGGAGAAGCAGGAGCGCGAGCGGCAGGAGGCTGTACGTTCAAATTGGCATAAAATTATGCCTGTCGTTGAAGCGGATATTGTCACGCAGCTGTTGTTCGATCATGTCCATGAGGTTCATCTGGATGAAATGATCAGCTTGCTGGGAGAAACCTTCAGCTGGAATCAAGACGTATTCGTTCTTGTCATAAGAATCCAGGCCCATCAGCTGCCTGATCGGCTGTATGCTGCAGTAAAGCTGAAATTTAGAGCGATGGGCAATGGCTGGGTCGGTGCGATGTCAGGAGGATGCTTGCCGATCATCGGATTTCTCGAGCATAATCGTTCGTTTCGCGCTCAAGCAGCCTGTATTATTCGTGAGCTTATGACGGTTGCTGATCTCCATACTCATGCCACATCATTCAGTATTGGAGTAGGCAATCCTCGAAGCAGCCTGGAGCAGGTTCGGCATTCCTATCAGGAAGCACTGCTTGCAGCGGCAGCTGGCTCGGAGGCAGGTTACTATGAAGATATCGTTGCAATGGGGGATAAGGGGCTCGTCAAGCTGTGGAGCAAGCAGCATGAAAAGAACATGCTTGATCAGCTTAGATTAGGCAAATGGGAAGATGTAATTAGGTCAATTATGACGTTGATTGACCAATTTGAAGCCGCTGGCATGAGCGTGCATCAAGCGCAGCAGCACATGCTGGAAGGAATGTGGGGGTTGTTTTATGGCTTGAGCGAATTTGGCGTAGAAACTGAACTGCCGTTTTATCCTTTTCAAATTCATTCCTACAACGAGCTGCGTATTGAATCGGAGCGAATGCTGCTGCGAATGAAGCAGGATACAGAGCGTTATCGAGCCAAGCTGCAGCCCGATCTGATGCATAGCATTAAAACATTTATTATTGAAAATGCTCATCGTGAATTGTCGCTTGAACTCATTTCCAAAGAAATCGGACTCAGTCCGTTCTATATAAGTAAGCTTTTCAAGGAGCATTTCGGCATGGGGTATATTGATTTTTTAACAGAATGTCGAATTGAAAAGGCGAAGAAGCTGATTGGTCTGCCTACATATAGCCTAAAAGAAATTGCCTATGAGGTTGGTTTTAATGACCCCAATTATTTTAGCAAGGTGTTCAAAAAGGTATGTGGCATGTCACCTAAGGAGTATCGTAAAGTGCTGCACGGTGTACAGCAATAATTTACAGCACATTGCAAGAGATTACTGCTTTTCATTCGATTCATCCATATAGTTCCATGATAATCTGAAGAAGATTCAATGATATTTCCTTATAGAGGAGAGATGAAGATGAGAAAGCAAGGCATTAAGGGTTTTGCACTGTTATTTGCTGTACTTCTTATTTTATCGGCATGTAGTAATGGGGGCGGAACAAACGGAGGGTCAGACAACAAAGGCAATTCAAATAAAGAAGGCAGCATTAAAATTGGCTTTTCCTTGGACACGCTGCAGGAAGAGCGCTGGCAAAAGGATAGAGATTTATTTAAGGCGGCAGCAGAAAATTTGGGTGCTACGGTGGAGGTTCTAGCGGCTAACAGTGATGATGCGAAGCAAATTGCTCAAGCAGAATCGCTCATCTCTCAAGGGGTAGATGTGCTGGTTGTTGTGCCTCATAATGCAGAGGCGACAGCAGCAATTGTTGAGAAGGCGCATGAAGCAGGGATCAAGGTACTGGCCTATGACCGCCTGATAAAAAATTCAGATGTTGATTTATACGTATCTTTTGATAACGAACGGGTCGGTGAGATGCAGGCAGCTGCGATTGTCGAGCATGCTCCTAAAGGAAAGTACGTATACATCGGCGGTTCAGAAGCAGACAACAATGCACATTTGTTCAAAAAAGGCGCGATGAATGTGCTTCAGCCTTATATTGACAGCGGAGATATTCAGATCGTGTATGATCAATGGTCGAAGGATTGGAGCCCTGCTGCTGCACTTTCTAATATGGAAAATGCGTTAACAGCCAACAACAATGAAATAGATGCGGTTATAGCGGCTAATGATGGAACGGCTGGCGGTGCTATTCAAGCTCTTACAGCACAAGGATTGGCTGGGAAAATACCAGTATCAGGTCAGGATGCAGAGCTAGCTGCGGCACAACGTATTATTGAAGGTACTCAAACGATGACCGTATACAAACCAATCAAGTCACTGGCCGAAACTGCGGCTGAGCTAGCGATTAAGCTGGCTAAAAATGAGGATGTAGGTGCTGATAAAACGGTACACAATGGGAAGATTGATGTTCCTTCCATTTTGCTTGATCCTATTGCGGTTACGAAGGATAACATTGATGAGACGATTATTGCAGATGGCTTCCATTCCAAGGAAGAAGTTTATAAAAATGCTCAATAATTGCTCAATAATGGCCCGACGATACACAATGTGAGGTGAAGGCACTTGACAACAGCATTGGAGATGCGCGGCATAACGAAGCAATTTCCCGGCGTTAAAGCGTTGGACGATGTTACCTTTACCGTTAAGAAAGGCGAGATTCATGCACTTTGCGGAGAAAACGGAGCAGGGAAATCGACCTTAATGAAGGTTCTGAGCGGACTTTATCCAGCTGGAACGTATGAAGGTGATATCGTGATAAATGGTGAAATCAAACGCTTTTCTGGGATTAAGGATGCTGAGCTGGCAGGGATAGCGATTATCTATCAGGAATTGGCCCTTGCCAAGGATCTATCCATTGCAGAAAATTTATTTCTAGGCAAGGAAATCGCTCGCTTTGGCATTATTAATTGGGAAAAGGTATTTAAGGAAAGTGAGCGTTGGCTGCATGAAGTAGGGCTTACAGATGTGAGCCCCGAAACAAGAACTGGAACATTAGGGATTGGCAAGCAGCAGCAAATCGAAATTGCGAAAGCGCTGTCTAAAAATGCTACCTTTCTTATTTTGGATGAACCAACTGCTGCTCTGACGGAGCAGGAGGTAGACATTCTGCTTTCCATTCTTCGCGAGTTCAAGGCAAGAGGTGTAACTTGTATATATATTTCACACAAGCTGAAGGAAGTATTCAGTATTGCTGATTCGGTTACGGTGCTTCGTGATGGAAAAACAATTGGGACGTATGACATTCGCGACATTACTGAAGAAAAGGTCATTTCCTTAATGGTAGGTAGAGAGTTAAAGGAGTTATTTCCACGAATTGAAGCAAAGCCTGGAAAAGTGGTGCTGAGGGCCACGGATTATACTGTCATACATCCAGATCTTGATCGTAAGGTCATTGACAGCATTTCCTTTGAGGTTCGAGAAGGTGAAATTCTAGGCATTGCAGGCTTGATGGGAGCTGGCAGGACAGAGCTCGTAATGAGCTTGTTTGGTTCCTATCCTGGAGCAGTGACAGGTAGGATCGAGATGGATGGTCAGCCTGTTCGAATTACGAGTACAGAGCAAGCCATCAAGCATGGTATTGCGCTTGTGTCTGAGGATCGAAAAAAATATGGACTAGTGCTCGGTATGGATGTGAAAACGAACATTACATTGTCGAGCTTGAAGGAAATTTCGGCAGGCGGTGTCATCAACCCTAATCAAGAGATCCACTTTGGCAATGAATATATAAGGTCGTTGCGTATTAAGGCCAATTCTGTAGAAACGATTGTCGGTACGCTTAGCGGCGGCAATCAGCAGAAGGTCGTTATTGGCAAGTGGCTAATGACAAAGCCTAAGCTTTTGATTCTAGATGAACCGACTCGCGGCATAGATGTTGGTGCCAAATACGAAATCTATATGATTATGAATGAGCTAATTCAGCAAGGGGTTGCCATTATTATGGTTTCGTCAGAGCTGCCGGAGCTGCTCGGTGTGAGCCATCGCATTATGGTAATTTCGGAAGGAAGACATATGGGAGAATTTGAAGCGAAACAAGCATCACAGGAAGTGATCATGACCGCTGCGACTGGAGGGAGAGCGGGATGAGGAGCAATCCAGCAACACAAATTGAAACCGAGCAACCGACACCACAAAGAGGAAACTGGCTGAACTGGCTGAAATTCGATGCGCGTGCCTACACGATGATTGGTGCGTTAATTGCGATATGGGTATTGTTTTCTTTGCTGCATGAGCGCTTTTTGTCCCCAACGAATTTATCGAATTTATTTTTACAAATGTCGGTAACGTCTATTTTGGCAATTGGTATGGTGCTGGTTATTGTAGCGGGTCATATTGACCTGTCGGTTGGCTCGCTGGTTGGATTCATCGGCGGCGTTATTGCAATGTTGAACGTTTGGTATGATTGGCCTGCACTGCCTGTTATTATTGTTGCCATTGCAATTGGTGCAGGCATTGGTGTACTTCAAGGCTGGATTATTGCTTATAAAGCAGTTCCCGCCTTTATTGTAACGTTGGGAGGCATGCTCGTATTCCGCGGGCTGCTTTTTGGTACAACTGGGAGTGTCACCGTCGCACCGTTGTCTCCAGGTCTAAAGTCGATCGGGCAGTCCTACACGACTGATCTTATTGGCTGGATTTTAGGAATCATTGGTCTTTTCATTGCTGCAGCGCTTGTTTTCCGAAAGCGCGCATCTCGTAAGCAGTATGGATTTGCGGTTGAGCCTATGCCGCTTAGCATCCTTCGTGTTATTACAATTGGGGTGCTTGTACTTGGCTTTGTTGCAGTAATGAACAGCTACAAAGGGATACCAGTGCCTTTTCTTATGGTAGTTGTACTTGCATTGATATTTACGTTTATCACAAAAAATACGACGTTTGGCAGACAGGTTTATGCAATTGGAGGTAATCCGGAAGCGGCAAGATTGTCTGGAATAAATATAAAGCGTCGTGTCATGCTTGTATTTGTACTTTGCAACACACTGGCAGCTATTGCTGCACTTGTATTAACTGCAAGGCTAAATGCAGCTACGATGACAGCAGGTCAAAACTATGAACTTGACGCTATTGCTGCTTGTGTTATAGGCGGCACCAGCTTAATTGGTGGAGCTGGCTCAATAATGGGGGCATTAATAGGCGCATTAGTGATGAGTAGTCTTGATAACGGAATGAGCTTAATGAATATGGAGTCGTTCTGGCAATACATCGTTAAAGGAAGTATTCTCGTACTTGCCGTATACGTTGATATTTATACGAGAAATCGTAAAAACAAAGCTGCTTGATTAAGCGGCTTTGTTTTGTTTTGTGTGTAAGGCTAAGCTATATACGGTCTTTAACAAGAGGTTAAGTGGTGTGGGAAAACTTTTTTTGATAAAGGGGTTGTCAAACAGTGATTATCTATGTTATTATCTAATTCCGGCCGAGAAAACGGGCTGGCGGGACAAGCTAAATGATCGAAGTTATGATCGATAACAACGAAAAAAACTTTGAAAAAAAAGCTTGCATCGAACGAATGAATGTGATAAGATATATTTCGTTGTCGCCGCGAGAGATTGCGAGAGACACACGAAACAAAACGTTCGCGTTACAAAGTGATACGAACGGCATTGTTCCTTGAAAACTGAACAACGAGTAAGAACTGCCATCAATCATTCAACCCCGTTGGG
>NZ_JBHSTE010000006.1:215824-305544 GCF_042659865.1 Paenibacillus septentrionalis | reverse complement strand
CTTCCTCGATTGAACATCACCACATAATTGTTACGATCATCGTTCCACTCAATGCGGTTAACCAGCTCAAACAGCTTGGAGGTAGACGTAC
The DNA here is from genome assembly GCF_042659865.1 of Paenibacillus septentrionalis. Lineage (NCBI taxonomy): Bacteria > Bacillati > Bacillota > Bacilli > Caryophanales > Paenibacillaceae > Paenibacillus > Paenibacillus septentrionalis. The sequence goes on along the minus strand of NZ_JBHSTE010000006.1, from coordinate 305,453 downwards.
CTTGAATATAGTTGACAGTTGATAAAATATTTTCTGCTTGCAGTTCGGCTTGCATAACAGCCAAATTGCTTTTTATCGTACTTAGAGGTATTGTTTCGTTGGCCATGAGCACATGAACTTCTGCTTCTTTACGGTTGGTTATTAAGTCTGCAGCTTGTGTCATAGCTGCACGCTGATTGGAATTGTTGATAAAACGTCCTTTGTTGTTTATCGTTGTTAAAAGACGTTTGTGCAGTATTTCATTAGACGTAGTACCTAGTGAGATGTAGGTCATTTGTTGCGCAAGCATTTCTGTTGCTAAGTGAGCTAATGCTTTTGGATTATTAAGCTGCGACAATACAGTATCATCTATGCGGATATAATACTTCTCCGCATCGGAACGGACTAGATTCTCTTGCAAAATGTCTATCATATAGCGCCGCTCACTAGACACAAAATCTGGGTAGAAAATCATGCCTGCATAATTCTTATTGTTTCCTGTTGATCTAATGTATGGTGCTGCCACCGCCCATTCCAATGTATCTATGTTAAAGCTATAAAAAAATGCTGTACTACTATCACCTTGAAAAATAATATATCTCCCTAGACTACTGATCATTTGTGCTGGGCGAAACGGGGCATCTTCCGGTAACTCTATAAAAACAGGCTCTGCATCAACATCTGATAGCAACACTATTTTTCTTTGCATATCTGCGTAATGAGTACTCGGTGCTATGATAGTCCCATCCTGCATAATTAACCACTGCTGAAAAGCTGTTATTGGTCTGTAAAGACTGCTGCCGGCTCTCGCATCCTTGTTTGTAGTACCTCTTATATACTCTCCTGTCTTTTTATTTATTTTAGATAGAGTATAAATGTGAGAGCTACTGTGTGAAAAATCAATAACCTCCCGAAAAATGAGGTCCTCAGTAGCCGGATTCAGTTTGGTTTCATACAAAACATTATACGTGTTTCTCCTAACAGCGGGATGGGATCCATTGTATCGCCATGAGAATGTTTGCCACCTCACATCACTTCCTAAACTACGATTATAAGAGTATTCTAGGTCAGGCTGAATTAAACCTTGACTCTGCACATAAGCATCGAACGATTCGTAATAGCGAATTAGGTTGTTTAGAAAGGTTATATAAAGGCCGCCATCTTTTGTTATAAAAGCCTTACTAGATCGTTTTGCATTGGTTGTCTCCCCCCAAAGATCGTTGTGATTATGAGTGGTATAGAATCTAAAAGCAACGTTTCTAAAAGAATTAGTAGCTACATAATAGGGAAAACCAAAAGGACTACCATTACCAGTATGTATTGAATCTTTCCACTCTGTTTGCTCCATATCCAGCTTTTGTACAAACTCATTTATATTATCTAAGACCGCTAACTGATACATTGGTCTATTACAATCATAACTACTTGATCCATTAGTAATTAATGCCAATTCGCCATTAGCAGTAATAGTAAAGTCATTACGATAGGTCCCAATAGGCGCTCCAGACGTCTCACCATATTCGGTAGTACTTATTTGCATCCATTGAGAAGGATCTGCTAAACTCCCATCCGAGGGACAAACTCCATTTTTTGAGAGTTGTATAGTTCCAAATTTAAGTTTATTGGGGTCAAATTCAGATATATGAGTTATTCTAATAGGTGAACTACTTGAAGAATATATTATAGTTCTTTCGTCTTCTAGCATATATGCATTTCCCAAGTATGCAGAATAAATATCCAATGCTGTGTCTGAAACCCTTACATTTTCCCCAGTTTCTACATCAAAATAATATAGCCCTAGTGGTCTATCAAACAAAGATGATAATGAATTCGCTTCATAAAGACCATAGTACTGTCTCGTTTTACCTTCACTCGATTTCTCCACATGAATCTTATAATCCAGACCATCTGCTGCAAGTGCTGGTCGCAGCACTTCATTAACCAAACTATTGATTTCATCCATTGTTTTTGAGGTGTTTCCCACATCCACTATTACATCTACTTTACGCTTCTCTTTGATCTCAAAGTCAACAAAAGGGGGAAGATTAAGGACTTCCCCCTGATCGTCTCCCTTCTCGATTGCATAGCCCGTTGGTATTGAAGTTAATAAGAGAAGTAATGTAAGAAGATACAAACTTATTTTTTTCATAAAACCCTTCTCCCTATTGCCATGTATTTGCTTTCTTACGATCATTACTCGTTACAAACGAATCAATCGTTGGCTGTCCAAATTCCTCTTGCACTTCAAGAAGAAAACGGTACTGTCCTACACTCGATGCTCTATATTCCACTTCCGTTTCATTACCTGTTGCGAATAATACACGCGGTTCATTAAATACACCATCGTTATTGGCATCAAATATCACATACCAATTTCGCTTCGCTATCGTGTCACCGTCATAGGAATAAGAACGATCCTTCAAAGTAAAAGTAGCAATATTTCCTTTTTCGGGATCACGATATATTTTGCGTTGAAACTCAAAATTCACATATGGTGATTCATCGGGCTTGATCGTATAAATTCTTGTTACCGTACTTGTATAGCCTGCGGTGTTTTCCACTGATAGTGTCACTTTATATCTGCCCGCCTTTTTGAATAGCACATCAATTGATTTCTTCCCATTTAAGGATCCAGCATATTTAATCTGATCATTTAAGTTGCCATCTTCCGATTCGATTGTCCATCGTGTTTTTGCATCGATAACAGGGTATTTTACTGGACTATCAGAATTTTCAGTAAAGGTAACTTTTCGATTTTCCTTTAATGTACCCGTTTGGCTTATGCCAGCTTCTACAGTCGGTTCAATGACATTGAACGAATGATAGGTTCCTGCTTGCAGCCCATCATTGTCTTTGACATACAGTAGAACTTGCTGTGGGCCGAGCTTGTCATACCACGCTTGCACCTCACCATAATTCAGGTCATATTTATCCAGCTCTATATTGGGCTGTCGTGCGCCAGGCATTTTCCAACGGTATGCTTCAATTGTTCCATCTGGATCGTAAGAGTAAAAACCATGGAAGGGTATATAATCGCCTAATTTCACTTCTGATGCGCCGTCTATGACAGCAACTGGGGGGATCAACTGTGGTTTTGGCACTTCTGGTTCAGGGGGTTTAGGAGGGTTTTTATATACATATGTATTGGCCGATAGTAGGCCAGTATTTAACTGCCCTTTGTACAATTCACCTGTTTTGAAATCTACGGTGGCTCGTCCATTGAAAACTTGCGTTATATCTTCTTTTCCTACCATTGCTTCTTTGGGTATCATGAATTCATAGCTGCCCGAAACGTTGGTTTTTCCGTTTGCTGACACTTTAATCATCGGTGCGCTTTGGCTTCCGTCCTCGGTTCGCAAGTAGATACGATAATCACGCAGCACGCCTGGCTTCGTTAAATTAACGACTTCGGCATTCAACGTAACGTTAACCTTTATGTCTTTATCGGTGAACTTCACACTGTTTGGATCTGCAATCAGTTCACCGATTAAGGCTGGTTCATCTAATGTAATATATTGAAAAGTAATGTTTCCACCATATGAATAGCCAGTTAACTTAGCTTTTGCAGAAAGCACATATTCAATGGTTACTGGGTACATTTTGCAAATTGCATGTCCTGTTAGAAAAGCGGGGTTGTCTGTCTTAATGTCTCGTAATGGATCCAACGGTCTTTCTGTTGGCGTATACTGCACACCGATTTCAGGTTTTTTCTCATCATAGCTTTGATTTTTTATAAAAGCAGGCGTGCCTATGATTGGATAAATCTGATTTTTCGGCAGCACAACGGTTGAATAATCAATTTTATTACTTGGAATCACATTATCGTTGCTATCTAGCCATACCGTAGCTGCAACGTTAATTTCAGGCTGTACGAACGTCGTAATGTTGTTTATTTTGCCGTATGGAATATTGGTCGGTGGAATGGACGCACCAGTAGTTACAGGCAAAGAGCTGGAATATCTTTTTTGCGTTAAAACACCGTCATTCAAATTGTAGGTAGCGACTTGCCAATCGATTCCATCACTGTACCGACACATGGCGTTGCCTGGGTTGGAGCTTAAGCGATCTTTATCTGCGGTATAATACCCTTTGACATCAATCGTACCAGCATTACTTTCACCTTGAATGACAACTTTAATTTCACGCTTTTCTCTATCTGGTGTAAACTGAATGATTTTCCCCTTGCCCGTATAGCTATACGTGCCAGCTTGATAGAGCACCATCGATGCATCCTCTGGAAATTTAATCGTGTATTCCTTTGTGTTTTGATCTAGTATCTCCTCTTTCACTTCATATGGTGGTTGAGAGGTATGCTGATTACTCGCGAAGGCTTGCTGGAATGGTAAAAGACCAATGAATAAACTTACAATAAACAAGCTTAAGCATAATCGCTTAATCATTAGTTCACCTTCTCCGCAATACGTTGATAGTTACTTCCAGCCTTGAAACCTACTCCAACTCCAACAAAATCTATCTCCAATTCTTTTACATTTAGAAAGGCAATATTGCTAGTAATTCTTTCTCCATTTTCCAGTCTATAGTCTCTAATATAGATTTCATTGTTATTTCCTGTATAAACTGATGAAATGGCTTGTTCCATTCGCATCCCCATGTTACTCATGGAAAACATCTTAGGATTCATATCATGATAATTCTCTTGAACAATTCTCCCTGTATTGTTCTCTAGCGTAAAGTTCAAAAACAGAATATCTGTCGCCTTATCGTAATCATAAAAATCATATTTCTTCTGTAATGCTTTTGCTTCTGCAGATGATGTTTTATACAAATAAGCACTATGAACCGTCAGTTTTAATCCATCTGTTGTTTCTTGCGTAAACGGCACATTAACTAAACGCTTAAATCCCATATCCTCAAAATTATCATAAGAAACTTCACTAGCATCTTTCGTTAGGAACAGTACACTATTTGTCGCACCATCAAACTTCACTGTCACCCCTAGCCCCTGCCCAATAAACCTCGCTGGAATAAACACACGACCTTGCTTCATTTCAGCTACGGTGTCCATTGTAACGGACTTTCCGTTCACCGTAATCGCCTTTTTACCAACAGTGACCGAAACCGTATTCTCACCGCGCACTAGCGTTGCCGTTTGCTTCGCATTATCCCATTTAATATTTTTGCTCTCTACTCCAACAGCATTAGCAATAAGTCGCAGCGATCCCATCGTGCGGTTATCCTTATTAATATATGGCTGTGGCTCACCAGTTGGCGTAACAAACATCCGTCCATCTACTTTGAAGGTGGGAACATTGTTTCCTGCTGCAGACACACTCCCTATCATTGTCATCATCATGACTAACGTTAACAACATTGCAAATCCTTTTTTCATACCGATCACGCTCCAATTTCATCTAATTTATATTATTCTATCATTACTTCCTAAACTACTTCCTAAACTGATCCATAACAAAAAAAGCACTCCCTCTTCTGGAAGTGCTTCTTCGTATTCCTACTATAGCATGTTTACCCAATTATTTCTAGATTCATTTCAAAAATTGTGAGTTTTCTGCGAGTACCTACATATATTCTCTCGATTTATCGGCTTGCAGCCCTGTTTTCAAGTCATGCCCAGTTGGTTTCTGGAACACACGAAGGCCAAACTCAGGTGCAACCGCAAGAATATGATCGAAAATATCCGCCTGTATGCCTTCATAGACAGCCCAAGCGATATCACTAGAAAATGCATATATTTCAAGCGGCAATCCTGATTCCTCGGGCTGAAGCTGGCGTACCATGCATGTCATTTCTTTATGAATTTTCGGATGCTTTTCAATATATTGTTGAATGTAGGCTCTGAAAATCCCGATATTGGTAAGTGCTCTTCCGTTTACTTTAATGGAGCGGTCTACCTTATGCTCTGCGTTATACTTTTCTATTTCATTCTCTTTTTGTTCGATATAGTCTTTTAAGTAATGTATTTTTTTGAATCGCTCCAGCATTTCCGGAGTGCATATCGCAATACTGCTCATATCCACACTGAATGCTCGCTTTATCCGTCTCCCCCCGGAGCTTTGCATACCTCTCCAGTTTTTAAATGAATCCGAAACGAGTGCATACGTCGGGATCGATGTAATCGTTTTGTCCCAGTTCTGTACCTTTACGGTGTTCAAAGAAATATCAATTACGTCTCCATCCGCACTATATTTCGGCATTTCAATCCAGTCACCTACACGTACCATATCGTTGGTTGTAAGCAATACGCCAGCTGTTAGTCCGAGAATAGAGTCCTTGAACACCAGCATCGTTACCGCTGATAACGCGCCGAGACCACTCAGCAAAATCAATGGACTTACGCCTACCAGACTGGAGATTAGTAGAATTGCCCCCATAATAAAAAGGATTATTTTTGCGACCTGGATATAGCCTCGAATCGGTCTTGTCTTGCTAATTTCAAGCGTAACATAGAAATCATGAATCGCATTAAGAAATGCGTTAATAACAAGCAAGATGACAACAATTAAGTATACACTAACTCCCTTTCCGATTAGAAATGCGTAATTAGGAAATAAATTGGCAGAAAAATAAATAATAATGGCCGGAACAATGTGAGAAAGCCTATGAAATACTTTTCGATCCAACAGATAGTTATCCCATTGTATTTTATTGTTTTTAATATAGAAGGTAATGAACTTGAGAACGACCTTTTTCGTAATAAAGTTCGCAATTATGCTTATCAAGGTAATAGCAAGTATTAAGATGATCGTTGTCAGCGTCCCAGCTGTTCCCTGCTCTAATCCGAGCCCTATAAGCCAATCTGTAATATTTTGTTTCATATGCGCCTCCTTAACTGACCGAAAATTATTTCGAATAGATCCCTTTTTGAATAGAAAGTGTGAGATCCACACGTCTATCATTCTAACATAACTTATACGTGAACCCCAATTTCACGTCATCCAGATAGCTCTTTGTAGTCATTTTTTGAACAACACAACGTGCTATAATAGCTATGATTATAGCATAGAAAGGAGTCGCCAATGTCAACTACAAGCTGCCGTATGCTAATCATTGATGATCATGAGCATGCTAGAGAAGGAATCCGCACAATAATAGAGCAGGATCCTCTATTTATAATAGCTGCCGAAGGTTCCTCTGGCGAGGAGGCCATTGCGCTAACCGAGCAATATATGCCAGATTTAATTCTTATGGACATTCAGATGCCGGGTATGGGTGGACTGGAAGCAACCAAACGGCTTAAAAACAGCTTTCCATATATCAAGATCATTATCGTAACGGTATCTGATGACATTACTCATTTATTTGAAGCGATCAAATACGGTGCACAAGGCTATTTACTGAAAAACTTGCAGCCTAGCGCGTGGCTTCACTATTTGCATGCCGTTGCCCTTGATGAAGCTCCTGTCACGAAAGAGCTCGCATTTCGCATGCTCAAGGAATTTACGGCTAATCGTAGCTCTGAAGCGGATGAGCATCCATTAACTGCCCGCGAGCATGAAATTTTGCGACTCGTTGCGAAAGGTCATGTCAATCGAGAAATTGCAGCACAACTCGATATTTCCGAGCATACTGTTAAAAACCACTTAAAGAACATACTGCAAAAGCTTCATCTCAGCAATCGCGTGCAGCTTACACGATATGCCTACGAAAAGGGCTGGATGAATGATCAGCCGTTTCAATAAGAGAAGTTATCAGCGACAATTACAAAGGATCATTCTCAATCAACAATTCTAATTGCTATTAGATATAGGAGATCACGATGTCTTACAAATTAAACAAATGGCTCATTCTAATTATACCAACTGTGACGATTGGTTTATGGGAATATATTCGTCATGAGTTTTTGTTATCTTATATTTCGATGGAGCTTGGCAACCTGCTTTCGCCGATTATCGTCTTTATTGTCACAATCGTATTTCTTACAAAGCTATTTTCGATTATGGAGCGCAGTCAGCAGGAGCTGACAGAAGCAAAGGCGATGCAGGACGTGCTGCTTGAACGAGAACATATCGCGGCTGAGCTTCATGATGGCATTGCGCAGTCTCTGTTTCTACTCAATGTGCAGCTCGAGCAAGCGCATCGCGAGCAATCTGAGGAGCATTACAACAAGCTCAAAGCACAGGTACATCAAACGAACGCATATGTCCGGGAAGCGATAGCCAGTTTGCGTTCTCCTATTCAAGTTCAGGGACTTCGTATGGAAGAGCAGCTTAAGCTATTTCTGGACGAGCTTTCGCTCAGGATGGATGTCACCATTCATTTGCGATGGAAGCTTGAAGATGAGCTGCTGCCACTTAAAGAACGAATTGATCTGCTGCTCTCGATCCGCGAGGCACTTCACAATATAAAAAAGCATGCGGATGCCGATCACATTTGGATAGATGCCTTCCCAACTGAAAAAGGTTGGTACTGCTGTGTGAAGGATAACGGCGTTGGCTTCGATAATGAAAATTTGAGCAGAAGCGAACAATTTGGCTTAGCTATGGTGCAGGAGCGTGCTCAAAACTGGAATTGGCACTTTGACATCGAGCGCAAATTAGATCATACGTATTTCCGCATACAGCAGCACATGTAAAAGTCCAGCAAGAGGAGCCTCTCCTTTTGCTGGACTTTAGTTTATTCATCTTGCATCATTGAAGCAAGCTTCGCAGTATGCGCTAAAATTTCCTCGATTTCCGTGTAAGCACCAACATGAATATGCTGAATGATCCCATTCGCATCTACTAACACACTAACTGGATATCCCTGCACGCCTAATGCCCGCTTCCATGCGAGCTGTTCATCACGCAGCACTTGCATCGTAAGATCGTACCGTTCAATCATCGGCTTAATGCGTTCAAGCTCTTCCTGCATATTTACAGCGACGAATGAGACATTCGGGGCAAATGCTTGCGCATCATTCAGCAGAGGAAGCTCATTAATGCAAGGCTTGCACCAGCTGGCCCATAAATTAATGAGCATCGCTCCGTTCGTTGCAGCATCCAGCGTCACTGGCGCTCCATCCAGCTGCAACAGCTCAATTTGAGGCAGCTTATCGCCGACCTTCACAATGTCAGGTCGTTTACTTGCCGATTGCGCTTGAAACCACACAACTACCGCTATTCCTACTATAGTCAAAATTACGATAGCAAGTTGCAGCAGCTTTCGTGTTCTCCGATAAAATTTTTGAGAAAAACTATTATCGTACACGTCTCATCGGTCCTTCCTCACCCCAAAATATTGCCTCATATGCCGTCTGTAGCCCTTGCTCTCCGTACTGCTGTTCAATATCCGCATAACTGGCTGACAGCTTAATCTCTCCTTGATCGAGGAATACGATATGGTCAGCTGCTGCTTCTGCAACCTGCAGCTGATGAGTTGAGAACAATACGATGGCTCCTTGGTTAGCCGCTTCATGAATGATTGATACGAAGCGTTTCATCCAATAGGGGTCCAATCCATTAGTCGGCTCATCCAGCAGCAGTAATGACGGATTGCTTAACAACGCTTGGGCAAGCAGCAGCCTTTGTCTCATGCCCTTGGAAAATTGGTGCACTTTTTTTCTGCCTGTCTCGCTCAAGCCAACCAGCTCCAATAGCTCACGTACTCGACTCATGGGCTGTTGCTTCAATTCTCCCCAAAACTTTAACGATTCAAATGCAGTAAAGCTGCCTGTAAATTGATAATCATCAGGCATATAGCCAAGCGCTGCATAATATGACTCAGGCTCCTCCTTGATGCTTTTGCCATGCAAGGCTATCGTTCCTGTGCTAGGCTCGCTTAATCCGGCAATCATTCGAATAATGCTGCTTTTCCCTGCACCATTGCCCCCGCAAAGCGCTATGATATTACCAGCCGACAGAGAGAGTGTGAGTGGAGCAACAAGCTGCTTTTGCCCAATGCTTTTTGATATATTGTCGAGCTCCAAGCCGCTCTGCTTTTCCGTGAGCTGCACGTTATTAGCCACGTTTCCTCCTCCTTTTCCACAGCCAGCCGGCCAGTGATAGACATCCTAATATATAGAGAAATGTCAGTCCAACAAATGCAATATGCCCTGACGGGTCCTTCATCCAGGTTACCCAGCTGTAATACTCTGGACCAACGATCGTTCCTCCGCCCAAAGCGGTAATAATGTATACCCTAATCCATTCTGCAGGATTAATAAAGGTTAATACCGTAAGCATTGGTTTTATCCATAAATAAGGCAGCTGTCCGAGCAGTGCGATCATAATCGGAGACCAGCCTATGATCAAGAAGAACCATACCCCAATAACATACGTTAGCGCCTGCCAACGTGTGGAAGCTATGGCACCTATAATCATCGCGATTGCTAAAAATGTCGCAATCAGCAAGCCGGAGAATAAAAACAATATCAAGAAGGCTGATGGTGAAAATCCGCTAGACGACAGACTGCTCGCAGCACCAGAAATGCTGAATCCAATAGTGGTAATGGTTAGCAGCACTAGAAATAAACCGATATATTTACCGCCAAGCCAGCTTGACATACTTAATCGATACGTATACAACAATGCCGCGCTTCCGTCCTCTTTTTCACCTGTAATGGAGAAGGCCCCCAGCATTAATGTAATAATGGGTAGTAAATAAAGCATTAAATTCATCAGCATGCCCGTTACGCCCGAGTATCCGGATGTATAGCCCTGCTGATTTATTAGCAACATACTGAGCATAAACACAACAAACAACGCAAGGAATGAATATGCCCACGGGTTGCGGAAGCCGACCTTCAGCTCCCGCTTCATAATCGTTGTAAAATGATTCATTACGGTCTCCCCCAGCCTAACTTTCCACAAACTTACCCGCCTGTATCAGTGTCGTAGATCGCCTTATGCACCATGTGCGTCTTGCTCATGCCCCGCTTCACGATCTTCATGACCTTCTGCGCCATGCTCGGCTCCACTTTCTCCATGACCCTCTGTGCCATGCTGCTCTGCTTCATGATCCCCATGCTCTACACCATGCTCCACTTCGCCGTCATGATCAGCGTCCTCCGAATGTCCATGTGTATGATCTTCTCCATGATCATGAGAGTGAGAACCCATCATATCTCGGTTCACTGCCCAGGAATGATTCGCTAAAGTATCTGCATCCATTAACGTCCCGACTCCATGCTCGCTAATATACTGGTTTGCTGCTTCCTCTGTCTCAAACGAAATGATGCCATACGCCATCGGAGTTTGAATTGTCGCATCATAGACGTAATACGCCTTATCGTATTTGATCCATTCCATACTATTGAAATCGCGAACGTAAGTAGACGCAATACGCTCGGTTCCATTTTCTACACGCCACTCATTTAGGCAGCCTAAATCATCAAATTTTAGCGATTGTCCTTCTTTCGTAATGAGCTGAGTCGCATAAGCATCATCCTTTATGGCCATATTGCAAATTTCGCAGCGATCCACTTCTTCATTGATAGGTACTGGAGGATATTCCTCCTTACCGCAACCTGCCGCTACTAACATAACAGCCAACATAACCGTTCCTAACCATGTCCATTTTTTCATCCTTCTTCTCTCCTCATCTTTATCATTATATATACAGCTGCAGCACCTGCCATTAACCATGACAGCAGCATTCCCCAGCTCAGTCGACTCGCTTCATCCATAGCCGGTCTATTCATGACCATACTTGGCGACAAATCGGCATTCCACTGCTCACGCTGCGCAGAATACAGCTCCTCAATAAAAGCAATCCCTGGGGTCCCGAACAGCAGCTGAAAGCTTGGCCTGCGTTCAATCAACGCTAGAAAGAATGGGGCGCTGGAATACGTCAGCTCACTGTAGCCGTCTCCGTCGTAATCCAGTCCCTGAAGCGTATCCCAGTAATTGTATCGAATCGTAGGCACGCTGCTGCCGTCATCCCATACATTTGTTACATTGCCGACAAAATCATTATGTTCAATGAACAGCTCGTCAGCTCGTTGAAGCTGAAGCGAGACAAAGTTATGCTGCAATACATTGTGATGGACCTTGATCGATTCACTTCGCTCGATATTTATGCCAATGCGATTCTTAGCCACGTTATTGTAAGATATTTCCGCATTCAACACATCATAGATCAGTATTCCACCCGCATTGGCATTGTCCTGATGATTCGTTAGCTGATTGCGCTGCAGCACCACATTATCTGAGGTCATAATCATGAGTCCTACTATATTGCCCTCGCTCGTATTGTCCGTGAGATCTGCCTGCTTGGCATACATTAAATGATAGGCGTAACGCGAATTGCGAACTGTATTCTCTCGCATGACAAGCCGCTCACTGCTTTCCGAGTAAATCCCGTCATACATCCCCTGGATTGAATTCCGTAAAAACGCAATGTCGTCACTGCTGTGCAAATAAATGCCATTGCCACGAGCACTGCGTCTAACGGAAGGTTTGCCGTTCCAGACAATTTCCGTATCGACGATCCGACTTTGCTTGATTTCCATCCATTCAAAGGCGGTTGCCATTGTCTTAATCTGCAAATTCTCCATTGTAAGTCCTTGCTGCTGGCTGCTTGCAATAACAGGAGCAATAGGCTCATCCCGCTCATCTGATATAACCATATGCTTTAGCTCGATAAAACTGGCATCCAAAACAATCGTCTGCCCTTCCTCCGTAATATGTAATATGGTATCTGCGCCTTGTCCGCTAATTCGAATCGGCTGTGACACTGTAAGTGGTCCAATATAATGTCCGGCTTCTAACAGAAGCTCTCCATTCGGAGGCGTCGCATCAATTAGCGGCTGTATATCGGTATAGCTGGTTTCCTCCCTGAATAGCTTCGACTCCGGAAGCTTGCCGTAGCCTCTCGTTTTCGGCTCTTCGCCATATACGATATCCGCAGGAATCTGCATTACAATAACAAGCAATGACAGCCATAAGAGCAACGCCCAGCTCCATTTTTTCAACTTACTTCACCTCAACTCTTAGGCTGCTCATAATATGATAGCTGTCCAAATTAAAATGAAGAGTGACAAGGTTTTCTCCTTGATTCTCAAATACAGCTTCAATCTCGTAATAGGTCACATCGTCCACTTCTATTTCCTTCGCATCGTACAGCCTGGTTTCTCTTGCATTGTTTCTTAACTCAATGCGCATTCCGTTAGTTGGCTTTTCTTCCTCCAGCAGCCTAACTCTAACCGTTGCAGGCTCCCCAGCAACAGGCTGCTCAGGAATCGCTGTTAGCTCAGCTTCCACTTCTCGAAAAGGCATTAGCTCCAGCTCATCCTGCATCGGCTGCTCATTGCTGCAGCCTGCTGCGCATCCAAGCAAAACACTAACCAATACAAGCATACAAAGGATTCGATAGGCCTTCGTTCTCGCCATCAGCACACCCTCACCACTTTCTCCAAATTACTCACTAGTATATCCACCTTGCATAGAGGCAGCATGACTACATCGAGCTATATTTAGCTGAAAGTTGTGTAAGTTCTTTGACATTTGCTGCTAGCATTACACAACCACAAAAAAGAGAACCCATTTCGCTGATAGCAGCATCAATCGATGCATGCCATACCGCTAAGGTTCTCTTATTTCTTGTATGCTAACGTCCGTTTTTCAGTTGTTACATTCATATTGACGCATTTATGTTGCAGTCTTGATGCTTGAGCGTATTGAGCGTATAAGCTTTCGGATCTCTAATTAGTCTCTTGCCCGATCCTTCGGCAATACAAACGAAAGCAATCCGATCAAAGGAAGTAGGCTAGTCGCAATCATCACAAATTCCATCGATTTGACATCAGCTACACTGCCCAGTACAACAGAACCTACCGCCCCCATGCCGAAGGCGAAGCCCGTAACCAATCCTGAAGCCGTACCTACCTTGCCAGGCATAATTTCTTGCGCATAGACGACACTTACTGAAAAGCCTGATTGCAGAATCAATCCTAGCAATGCAATTACAGGATAAATCCACGCCAGCGGCAAATGAGGCAACAGGAGTGCTAAAGGAATGGAGCCTACTAGTGAGCTAATCATCATCGTTCTTCTACCGATGCGATCCGCTAGCATCCCGCCAAAAAACGTCCCAACAACACCAAAGATCATAAATAAGTACAGTGGTATTTGCGCCTGCTGAATCGTCAAATTATATGCTTCTCTAGCAAAAAACTGATAATAGTTGCCAATCGCTGCGCTGTACCATGACCGTGCAAATACGATCGTCAATAAAATTCCGATACCGATATAGACAACCTTGCTAGGAATACTCGGCTTATCAATTGATACCTGAGCAGCCTTCTTTTTCGGAACGTTTCCATGCTGTGCAAGCTGTCTTGAATACCAAGGCACAACGTACAATAGAATTCCGATTGCAGTCGCCGCTAGCAGCGTTCCCCATATCGCACCCCTTTGTCCCAGCGGAACAAAAATGAAGATCGTCATGAGCGGTGCAAGCGAGGAGCCAAAGTTACCACCAACCTGGTAAATAGATTGTGCCAAGCCTCTTTTATTTCCTGCGGCCAGATAAACGACGCGCGAGCCTTCCGGATGGAAGACTGCTGATCCAAGTCCTATTCCGATTACACAGCATATGACAATCCAAAAGTTTGGCGCAAAAGATAAGCCTGCGATCCCGATCATGCTGCACATCATGCCGATAATAAGCAGCCATGGCATAGGCCTGCGATCCGACCATGATCCAACAATAGGCTGCATAACCGATGAGGTCATATTCAGTGTGAAGGCGATCCAGCCAATTTGCGCATAGCTTAGTTGTAAGGAAGATTGAAAAATTGGAAACAATGCCGAAACTACAACCTGCATGGAATCATTCAGCATATGTACGGCACTAACAGCAAATAAGATAGAATAGACGGTCAGGCTTTTTACTGTCGCTTTAACCGATGCCCCGTGGCTTTTACTTGAGTTCATAGATTTCTCTCTCCGTGTTTTATTTTAGGACTAAAACAATCACGAACTGATCATATCATACACATACGAACGCTACAATGAAATTTTGCCATACCCATTCCAACCTATGGATATTTATGATATAATGTAAACGCTAACATTTCAGTTGTTCATGTATCTAAGGGGGTATTCGAATGTTGAGTGTTGCATTGAACGAACGTACGATGTATGAAGATTTCGACCTCGATAAGGAAATTCTTTATTTCAAAATCGGCGCCGAAGGACTGGTCAGCCTGCATGCACACCATTATAGCAGAAGAGTTCAGCTTTCGCCGAAAGATTTAAAGGCATTGGTAAAGCGTAAAGGCTACTACCCGATTAGTTCCTCCTGCTACATCAATCTCTCTTGCATTCGATCTATTATATCTGGTATGGTTTATTTCGCTAGCGATCAGCAAAGCTCAAAAATGCTGGCAGTAAGCAAGCGGACAGAACAAAAGCTTAAGCAGCTGTTAGCGCTGTCATAACGCATGTTTCATCTCATACCGCTAATTCCGGATTCATTAGGATTAGCGGTTGTTTGTTTGCATTAATGCTGATATGCTAAAGCATATGTGCAATGCTTGCACAGCTTATTGTTACTATGATTGAACGCTTTCATAATAAGGAGGATTCACATGACGACAAAAGGAAAAGCCTATGAAGGGCAATTTTTCGACGAGTCCGCAGTCTGGCTCGAATGGGGACAATATGAAGCGGCAATTCTACCTGGTGTAGGTGCCAATCTTATCGCATTTCGCGACCACGAGCGCAAGTTAACGATTTTAAGAGAGCCAGCCGCTGACGAAATGAACGATTTCCGAGCCAATCCCGGCGTTCATGGCATCCCTGTTCTCTTCCCGCCAAACCGCTATGAGGATGGCAAATTCACATTTAATGGCGTCAGCTATCAATTCCCTGTAAATGAAGCCGCAACAGGCAATCACTTGCATGGATTTTTCCATACAGCAAGCTGGCAAGTCGAGGAGTATAATGTGACCTCTTCTGAAAGCTATGCGGTACTCAGCATCACAATTAATCAAGAGCATGACATCTATCAATACTTGCCGCATGAATTTACGCTGAAGCTTCGCTATTCATTAAGTGATCTTGGCTTATCTCAACAAGTGATTGTACATAACCACGGTCCATCTGCTATGCCATGCATGATTGCGTTCCATACTGCGATCAATGCACCGTTTGCAGAAGGCAGCACTTCTGAGGACTACACGTACTCGCTAACAATCAAAGACCGCTGGGAGCTTAATGAACGAATGCTTCCAACTGGCCGCTACCAGCCGCTAACAGCTGAAGAAGCGAAGATGAGCACAACTGGTCTTAATCCATTCTGGGAAGCAATGGATAATCATTATACTAGCAGCACCAAAAATGGTCGCAATATGATGGAGCTAACCGACAATCGTCTTGGCTTAAAGCTGATTTATGATGTAGGGACAGCGTACAAGCAGTGGATGATTTGGAACAATAACGCAGGTGGAAAATTCTTCTGTCCAGAGCCTCAGCTGAACCTGGTTAATGCGCCTAACAGCACACTGCCAGCCGAAGAAATCGGTTTGGTAACGCTAGAGCCGGGCCAAATTTGGGAAGAAACAAGCCGTCTCTATATTATTAAAGCGTAATCCAGTTTGTTCATGTATTATAAAAGCCAAGCAGCCTGTCGCTTATCGGGACGGCTGCTTGGCTTTTTTTACATGCTGTTACCTGCATGAGATATACTCCGTTCATGCTAGCACTTGAATTACTCCAGCTAATTCTATTGAATCAAGCACTATGCATTCGTTTTAAATCGCATTGCTTCTTTTTCCAGCTCAATGGCTATATTCGTTAAGTCTTGCAGATTCGACTTCATGGAAAGCATAATTTTCTGCTGCTCATCTGTTGAATTGGACACTTGCTTTGCCTGCTGCGCATTGGCACCAGAAAGCTGTGTCATTTCCAATAGTGCCGCCGTAACCTGCTCCGAGCTGGCAGACATTTGCTCAGAAGATGCAGAAACCTCCTGTAACTGGGCGTTGATTATCGTGATCGACTCTACTATTTTTTCAAACAGCTGGTACGTTTGTTCAACCTCATTCTTCCCTAGCTGAATCTCTTCTTGAGAACGACCTACTACGTCTACCGCAGATTCTGATTTCTTCTGCATCTCATTGACGAGCTTCGTTATACTTAATGCCGCCTGCTTAGAATGATCTGCGAGATTGCGTACCTCACTCGCTACAACGGCAAAGCCTTTGCCATGCTCGCCTGCACGCGCTGCTTCGATTGATGCGTTCAACGCTAGCAAATTGACCTGCTCTGAAATTTCCTGAATAAAAATAACAGACTTGCTAATAGCCTCGGATTGCTCGGCAAATGCTTGAATCACATGACTAGTTAGCTCCACTCCTGATTGAATCGTATTCATTTGTGTCGTAATGGCATTCATACGAGCTTGACCATGATGAGCTTGCTCTGTCGCTGTAGCTGCAATATCTGCAACATTGGACGCCGATTCAGAGATTCGTTGAATCCCTGTTGCAACTTCCTCCATTGAGCGCGTTGATTCCTGTACATGAATGAGCTGAGTAGATGCTTGCTCTGAAATATGCCTAACATCGCCTGCAATATGATCAGTATGTTCCTTTGTCTGCTCGGACGACGCAAGCAGATGCTCTGCACTTGTTGCAACAGATTGGGAATGAGCAGACACCTTCGTAACGATCCCATTTAAGGATGCAACCATGTTATTGAAGCTGCTGGACAATTCTCCGAATTCATTCGTCCACGTATAATCATTTTTTACGGTGAGGTCGCCTTCCTCTACTTTCTTCATATCTGAGATAAGCTTATTAATTGGCTGTTTAATCGTCACATAAATGTAATAGCCGAACGCTGCTCCAATGCCTACTACAACCAGCAGCGTAATAACCATCAGTAGACGATTGTTGCTTGCTTCCTGCCGATTGTTTTCATTAAAGCTTTGGGCGTCCTCCAAATTCACTTCCTTCATTTCCTGCAACGTGGCAATCATGCCGTCCCGCTGCACGCTTAAGCGGTTGTTGAAGTAAATAAATGCCTCCAGACTTCTCCCATCCTCCATGCGCTCACGAACCTTTAAAAATTCATCCTTAACGGTACTCGCAAGCTCAGTATAATAGGCGTAGAGTCCCTTACTTTCCTCCGTCATCGCAATCGTTTCAATTTTGGCTTGGAGCTCCTCTGATTGCTGGTTCAACTCTGCAATAACTCCTTCAAGCTTCGCCACATCCACATTGATTGTACCAAGAACCAACTCAAGCTCTGCCGATTCCAGCTGCACATTAGTTGTCATCAACTGACTAATATACTCATTGGCCATCATTTTTTGCTGATACATCTCTCTTGCATTGCTGTTTATATTATTAACAGCTAGAAGACCAACTGTTCCAAGCAGCAAATTAAAGCCTAGCAGTAAGATGATCAAAACCATAAGCTTAAATGAAATGTTTAGATTCATTATTCGTTTCTTAATCATGTTGTCCTACCTTTCATGTTGTCTTTCCATTTTGATGTATTTAAACATAGAAAACTCTATGAAAATTTGAAAGCTGCAAGCGTAATATCGAAATTTACTACGAGTATGATATAAAGCACCGTTTATAGGTAATTAGCCACCTAAAATCAATCATTTTATGTACAGACGTATTTCCTATTATAGTAACTTTCGCATCATATTTCACTATTAATTTCACACCCATAAGAGATTAGATGATAAAGATGCGCTCCACGAGATGGCGTGCGATCCTATGCATCTAGACAGCTACGTTAGCATTAATCTGAAAGCAGCCTGAGCCCAAACCTAATCTAACTTTTTCCGCGCAATATAAAACGCTTCTTAACAAAGGGATGTTCATCCTTATTAAGAAGCGTCTTTTTGTTTTATTGTTATTGATGCTAAGTTGAGCGTTCGACCTTTAACAAGGTTGATTCGCGATAGATAATATCACTTTTCACAAGCAGCTTTACTATTGGCTCCTCTGGATGCTGCAAGCGATTAATTAATCGCTCGACAGCATTCTTTCCTAGCATTTCCTTCGGCACATGCACCGTCGTAAGCGGAAGCTCACTCATATAAGAGTCCTCGATGTTGTCAAAGCCCGTCACAGCCACCTGTTGCGGAACATCTATCCCCTTTTCCTTCAGTACATGCAAAAGACCTAAAGCAATTTTATCGTTCGCGCATATGACAGCTTGAGGCAATTCCGGCAACTCCTTGAGCCATCTGCGGAATGAATCGATAAAATGCTCAGTCTCAAAGCCATCAAGCTTAAGTAGACTGTGATTCAAACCATAATTGGATAACTTGACAGTATCGGGACGATTACTGCCTCCTGTCGTCAACTCAATAGCAGCTCGATAGCCGAGAAAGCGATCATAGAAGCTTCGAGAAAACTGAATATCTCCAGCAAACATTATGTTGTCCTTGCCCATTGCCAGCAGCTGCTTCGTCAAGCGAAACACCGCCTCAAAATTGTCTGCGAAAATACTGTCAAGTGGAAGCAGATCGTTTTCATGATCAACCAGCACCATCGTCATGCCTAGACGATGAATATCGAGCAGCATTTCGGAGGAAATTTCCCCTACCCCGATCATGCCCATTATGGCGTCAGGATTAATCAAGCCAGTTAAATGCTCGGCATTCTGTTCCGACAAAATGACCATGCCGATGCCCCGTTTATTCAGCTCGGCCGATATGCCGTCCAATATTCTTCCCCAATAGAGAGACTCCTTCGTCTGAAAGCGTATATTGGGCATAAGCACCAGCACAGATTGCTTCATTCCTTCTACCGCAGCATTCATCCTCTCCTGCTTGGGCGGCTTTCCTGATGGACGCTGTGCGAAATAGCCAAGCTGAGCTGCAGCCTCGATTACTTTTTCTTTCGTCGCTTCACTGACGCCCCCTTTCCCGGAGAGCGCTTTCGATACAACAAATTTGGATACGCCTAGATAATTGGCGATTTGCTGCATCGTTACCTTTTTTGCCATCCTTAACATTCCACCTTAATGCACAATTATATGATTTCATTATTAGATAGCAGGCATCACGTTCCCGCCATTGACAGGAATATATGCTCCTGTAATAAAGCTTGATAGATCAGATGCCAGAAATGCGACCGCATTAGCAATCTCCTGATCAGTACCACGCCGCTTAAGCGGAACTGAGGCGCTATATCCCTCATTGATCTCTGAGCCTGCCTCGCGATCCCGTTCGCTAATTGTCCAGCCTGGTGCGACTTGATTCACTGTAATGCCATGCTCGCCGACTTCCTTGGCAAGCACACGATAAATACCGTCCATGCCACGTTTCCCCGCTACATATGCCGATTGCGTAGGTGCATTTTGCATCGCACACTCTGTATTAATGCCAATAAAGCGGCCTTCCTTCCGGGCAATCATATCAGGAATAAATGTTTTAGCCAAATATACGCTCTGCATTACACAGGAATCGAACTGGCCCTGATAATCCTCTGGATTCTGTTCCATTATCGAAGTCCATTCATATTGAATGACTGCATTTGCGACAACGATATGTACCTCACCAATCTGCTCCTTAATATGCTTGTACATCTGCTCGATATCAGATTGCTTCGTGATGTCTGCCTGTACCGACACCGCTTTAACATTTAATGACTCTAACTCCGCTTTCAACTCATTTGCTTTAGTAGCATTCGAATTGTAATGAACGACAATATTGGCTCCGCATGCTGCCAGCGTTTTGGCCATCACCCTTCCTAGGTCTCCTGTTGCACCTGTGATCAGGGCGGTTTTTCCATTCAATCTCAGCTCCATACACGTACTCCTTTTTAGTTTTGTTAGTTCATATGCTACCATATTCACTAACATTAATCATGCTATTTTTATCAATTTGCAACAGAAAGTAAAATAGCCGTCATTCAGCCTTAAGGCAAATGACAGCATGAGATGATGAATTTATATAAGGGCGTTAAACTTGAAGATTCAAAGCAAAGATGACCACCGTAACCGTTACGATACTAATCAAGGTGGATACGAAAACGGCTTGCGAGGCAAATTCCTTTTCATTGTCGAACTCAACAGCTAACAGCACGCTGCTGAGTGAAGTAGGCACAGCGGAAGACACAATAAGCGCCGCCGCGGTCAAGCCTTCAATGCCTAACAACGTAACGACGAGCCATGCAAGCACAGGTCCACCGATAAGCCGCAGAATGCCTGATATGCTGACATCTATCGCAAGCGAGCGTGATATTTTCCACTCCATTTGCCCCAGTTGTACACCAAGTGTAAGCAATGCGGTTCCAATAAAGGCATCAGAAATATAATTGATTGGAGTTTGAATCGGATCAGGTATCGGGATCTCGAAGCCTCGCATTAAAAAGGCAATGGGAATCACATAGATGACTGGCATGCCAAAAATTGTTTTCCATACCGCCTTCATATTGGATCGGTGAGAATTTACGCTATAAACACCGTATGTGTTTGGGACCAGCGATTGAAACATCATAATAATGACTTGAATGCCCAGTGTTTCTTTGTTGCCCGCGAAAGCAAGCTGGTTAAGCGGAATCCCATAATTGGCGCTGTTGTAAAACAATACGCTATTGCGCATCGCACTACGCATAGTCGGCGAATATCGCCTTAGTCGAACGACGATTTCCACGACGAGGTATTGAACGATCATAAAAATAAAGAAAAACAACAGCACTTTCCCAATCAGCTCTGCCGCAATCGCGGTTTCATATAGCAACGTAAAGATGATTGCTGGCGAAAACAGATAGAAGTTTAGCTTTGACAATGTTTTAATATCAAGATGGAAAACTCTCTCCAAAGTAATGCCGATGGCAATCATAATAGTCATCGGCATTATATTAGTTAATAAAATATGCAGAAATATACTCATGTCTTCTGTTCTGCCTATTTAACCTCGTAAGGCACTATGAGCTCGTCAAGTGACTTACGTGGTGTTGGTTTATTCATTGGATGGAAAGACTCATCAAGCTGCTCCAGGCTGCCTGGCTTGCCTACTGCGATAACGATTTGCGGATGCAGATTACTCGGTATGGCCAGCTTTTCAATTGCTGCAGCCTTCTCGAAGCCTCCCATTGCACGCGTAGAGAGTCCAAGCATATTTGCCTGCAGTGCAATGGACTGCCAGGCTGCACCCGTATCGAACGCATGCATGCGATTTTCATTGCCGTCTGGTGTCAATGAATCTGAGGCTAGCAGAATATAAGCCGAGGCGTTTTTACACCATACCAGATTGCGCGGCATGATAAACGATTGAAACAATGTTTTTTCCTGCTCGGTAGCAGCAACGAAAAATCGCC
Source organism: Paenibacillus septentrionalis (assembly GCF_042659865.1). Taxonomy (NCBI): domain Bacteria; kingdom Bacillati; phylum Bacillota; class Bacilli; order Caryophanales; family Paenibacillaceae; genus Paenibacillus; species Paenibacillus septentrionalis. The sequence goes on along the minus strand of NZ_JBHSTE010000006.1, from coordinate 283,282 downwards.
ATGGCTGCATGTTGTTAGCAGACGGAGCGTACTGCGCCGCTTCCAGCAACGCATATAGCTCCTGCTGGGAGATAGTATAGGGTTGAAAAGCGCGAGTCGACCAGCGATTCACGAATAATGGATCGACACCATGCTGAGGCTGACGCGCTTGAAGCACCTCATCATGATAGCCTTCGTTCATAGTATGGCTCATTGGACTTCCTCCTTATTTTACAACTAAAGTTTTTTTATTTACTATATCACTTAAATAAATGAATCAGCAACACTCCAACAAACGCTAGCCCCATGCCGCCGAGCTCAAGCCTTGTAAATGGCACCTTCGCAAAAAAACGCGTGTAAAGCAAGATGACTACAACATTCATAGCGACAATCGCTGAAACCAGCCCTGTCATGCCTAAGCCAAATGCCTTTATCATTAGGATCATGCCGACTGAATTCGTAATGCCCACAGCGAGGCCGATTCCAAACGTTCGCTTTCTGCTTGATACAAAGACGGTTTGTTGTGTCTTTCGCTCATCGAGCAACGCCAACAGTGCAAAGCACGTCATGCCCATCACGAACATATTCGTTAATGTTGGAAACGCGCTGGCACCTTCCAGCGTTGACCACTTCGTGGATAAGTCATTGCCTGCAAAAAACAGCATCGTCAGTATGCCCCATTGAGCCCCCTGAAGATTGCGCCAGGACAGATCATTTGAGTAGCGAATAATAAGAACGCCACAAACCAGCACGACAAATGCCAGCCATTGCATCGCGTGCAGCTGCTCATTCCATATCATATAAGCAACGAGCACCACGACAACAGGCGGAAGCGCCGAAAGAATTGCGATAAGTGAAGCTTTGCCAACTGCGAAGCCTTGATACATACAAGCACTTGCAGCAAATGAAAACAAGCCCATTTGCAGTCCGATCAACGAGGCTGTATTCCATTCTGCTCCGGTTATAATGGCAGCTATTCCATTAATGAGAGCACCCGAAGCAAAAACACCGCATAGCATGATGTTGCGGCTAAGTCCCAATGTACTGGTCCAATGATACAAGCTGCCTCTAATGCCAAACGCGAGCGCAGCGCATAGTGCATATAATAACCACATGTTCGTTCCTTTCAATTATGACATATGGCTCTATTCTATCTCCCACCATGCAATGTTTCAATGAATTGTTGTATTTGTCTGCTGTGACCGATACAATCAAACTAAGCATTTTTCCAAGCGGGGAAGGAGAAAAAGGACAATGAAAAAGCTTAATCTAAGCGATCAGCTTATGCTCGGCGTATGCTATTATCCCGAGCAATGGCCTGAAGAAATGTGGGAAGACGATATGATCCGCATGAAGCATATGGGGATTAATCTTATTCGAGTTGGCGAATTTGCCTGGTCGATATTCGAACCGACAGAGGGGAATTTTTATTTCAAGGATTTTGATTATATGCTTAGGCTGGCGCATAAGCATGGCCTGAAGGTCATTATCGGAACACCTACTGCCACACCGCCTGCATGGCTGACTGAAAAATATCCAGAGGTACTGAACGCAACCGTAGAAGGGCATCTGCTGAATCACGGCCTGCGACGTCATACAAATTATACAAGCACAACCTACCATCGTCTATGTGCAGCAATTACTGAGGCACTTGTCCTGAATTATAAAGACAACCCTGCTGTTGTAGGCTGGCAGCTGGACAATGAGTTCAATTGCGAAATTGGCGAGTTTTACAGCGAATCTGACCATGAAGCGTTCCGTGCATGGGTTCAGCAGCGCTATGGCACGCTGGAGAAGCTCAATGATGCTTGGGGAACTGTATTTTGGAGCCAAACCTATTCAAGCTGGAGCCAAGTATATTTGCCACGACTTGTCCCTGGGGGCAAGCAGCCGAATCCACATCTGGCATTAGATGAGAAACGCTTCATATCCGACAGCGTCATTGCCTTTGCCAAAATTCAAGCGGACATTATTGCCGAGCATGCTCCGCATCATTTCATTACAACTAATGGACTGTTTGGGCATTTGGACAGCCACAAGCTGACTAAGGAGCTGCTTGATTTTTTCAGCTATGATTCCTACCCGCAATTTTCTACGATTTTCTATGACGCGAATGAAGCTCGTTCGCTTGAGGACCGCTCATGGAGTCTGACACTGAGCACTGTTCGATCAATCTCTCCACAATTTTGCATCATGGAGCAGCAGGCCGGACCAGGCGGCTGGGTCAACAAAATGGATATGCCTTCTCCTCGTCCAGGTCAATTAAGACTATGGAGCTATCAATCGATTGCGCATGGCGCCAATCTCGTTGTTTACTTCCGCTGGAGAAGCGCAACCTTTGGTCAGGAAATCTATTGGCATGGTCTTAATGATTACGGCAATACACCGAATCGAAGATTGGCTGAAGCGGAAAAGGTTGCAAAGGAAATGGCGCACATTAGTGATCTTATAGCGAGTACAACGGTTCAGGCTGATGTTGCAATCGTACGAGATTATACGAATGAATGGGACGGAGAATATGATGTATGGCACGGACCTTTCGGCTGGAAAAGCGGAAAAGAATGGTTCAAAGCTTTGACGCGTACCCATATTCCAAGCGATGTGCTGTACATAAACGAGGAAACAACACTGGCTGAGCTGCAGCGCTACAAACTGCTTGTATATCCGCATCCAGCCATTATGACGAAGGCAACGGCACAGCTGCTGGAAGCGTATGTAGTTAGCGGCGGACACATTGTCTTTGGATGCCGTTCGGGCTATAAGGACCAGCGTGGCCATTGCTATATGCTGCCATTCCCGGGTGTGCTGAGCACACTTGCAGGTATTACACTTGAAGAATACACCGTTGTGAAAGGAACAAGGGAGGCAGTTAGCATTGTGTGCACTGATGATCAGAGCACAAGCTTCGCCACGTCATATTTTAATGAAATAATTGAACCATACGCTTCTACAGTTGACGTCATAGCCGTCTATAATGAAGATTATTATAAAGGCAAGCCAGCATTAACACGCAATGCATTCGGCAAAGGCACTGCGTGGTATTACGGCTCAGTGTTCAGTGAGGAAATTGCCCGCTACTTGCTTCAGCAACTGGACGTTGTAAGCACGCCAGCTCCATGGCTGGAGCTGCCTGAGCAAGTAGAGCTGTCTATTAGAGGAAATGAGCTTGCACAATATTGCTTTATCCTGAACTACAGTCAGCAGCCTGCTGCAATCACGCTGCATGAGCCTGCTTATGAGCTGCTATCTGGGAAAACCATAGACGGTCAACTAGAGCTGGCAGGCTATGATGTGCTCATTTTGCGCAAAGCATAATGTCGGGAGGAATGATATGCTTACCCTTCTTGAGAAGCAGTACTTGCTTAAACTGCTGAAACGAAAAAAACGCTGGGGCTGGCTAAGGAAGGAAAAGGTTGACCCCATGGACGCGATTCTTATTGAAAAGCTCGAACAGATGATTCGCAACGAGCTTGTGAATCAAAAGCACTTATAGACGGTCCTACACCTATCGGAGGAATTATGAACGGAAAAACACATTTGGCGATTGGAGCCATTATTGGTGGGGCCTTTGGGTTGTTCCACGCACCAGCTGGCGAGCCTGAAACGATACTATTATTTGCTGGAATCGGAGGCTTTTCTGCGCTCGCTGCAGATTTGGATGGACCGAGCATGCTAACACGCAAGCTAACGAAGGTAAGCCGCATTTTGCATACTGGACTGCTCATTTGCGGGCTTCTATCGCTGCTCGCACTTGGATGGCTCACCTTTTCCAATGATCAGTTTCGCCCCGAATGGCTATTGGGAGCATTTGCAGCTTCAATTGCGGCAACCTTGCTAGGGCTCCTAGTATCCCGCGGCTTTTGGCGTAATGCGCTAGTTAGTATCGCAGGTGCTTTGCTTGCCTATTACGGATATAATGAAGGCTGGTATTGGCTCATTGGACTGGGCATCTTTGTTGTAATCGCCCCTTGGCTCAGTCATCGCGGCTTTACCCACACACTTTGGGTCATTCCATTATGGGGCTGGATCGGCTTCGGACTGGAAAACCAGCTAGCGATAGATGGTATCGGTGCAGCGGCCATGCTAACGTATGCTTCACATATTGTAGCCGATATGTTTACTCCTGCAGGAGTAAAGGTACTGTATCCAATTATGAAAAAAAAGTTCAGGCTCAAGCTGTAGAATTGGCGATAGTGAGTATAACAAAAAAGGCGTTTCAGCTCTTCCTTAACGGAGAGAGCCGAAACGCCTCTTTCAATAGATAGAATCAAATTGACCGTTATGCTTTTATCGTAGCAGATCGAATTACATTGCGCTCAATGTCTCAGTAAGCACTGGAACGATTTGAGACTTGCGGGAAACAACGCCTTTAAGCAGAGCTGTATGGTTGTCCAGCTTCACGTTATATGCCTTCTCAACCGCTTCTGCTTTTGAGCCAAGCGCCAAGGCAATGGAATCATTGTTCAGGATGTCTGTTGTCACAAGCACGAACAGATCCAGGCCTTTCGCTGCAATAATGCTGTTTAGTGCTGCTTCAAGCTCAACTTGGCGAGACAATACATCGTTTGTATCGACAGCATTCACTTGTGCAATTTCTACTTTATAGCTTCCCATCGAGAATTCTTTTGAATCCAGAGAAATAAGCTGTTCAATCGTTTTGTCGCTTAGATCAGCACCTGCTTTTAGCATGTCAAGACCGTATACATTAGCATCTACACCAGCAATCTCAGCAAGCTCTGTTGCTGCTTGAATATCTTGCTCTGTGCAGGTTGGGGATTTGAAAAGCAAAGAGTCAGAAATAATTGCAGACAGCATAAGACCTGCCATTTGCTTGGAAATTTCAACGCCGTTTTCCTTGTACAGCTTTTTCAAAATTGTCGCTGTGCAGCCAACTGGCTCCGCACGGAAATATAAAGGCGCGCTCGTTTCGAAATTCGCAATACGATGGTGATCAATGACTTCAACCACACGAACTTGATCAATATCGTCAGCACTTTGTTGACGCTCGTTATGGTCAACAAGAATAACCTCGCTTGCTTCATTAGCTACAGTTGATACAAGGCGTGGCGCAGCTGCACCAAAATAGTCAAGCGCGAATTTTGTTTCACCGTTTACTTCACCCAGGCGAACCGCTTCAACCTCAGCGCCTAGCTTCGTTTTAAGATCAGCGTATACAATTGCTGAAGTAATCGTATCTGTGTCTGGATTTTTGTGTCCAAAGATCAACGTTTTTGCCATTGTTTACTAGCTCCTTACTTGTTAAATAGATTTTATTCTATGTCTGTGTTTTATTATACTCGTTGAGTACCGTTATTCCTAGTCCTATACCCAGTTCTACACTATGATTTATTCTACTATTCGTTCCAATTAATCTATCCGAACAACAAATAAGTGGCTAATGCATCGCATCGATGCATTAGCCACTAGTAACCTGAGCGCTTTAGTTAGCCTTTATAAAACACTTCAATTGCTTTTGCAATCGCGTCCTTGTCTCCAGCAATTCGCGTCTGGCGCTGCTCCTTATCGAATAACGCCTTGATTTGCTCTGGATACTGCTGCTCAATCCCGCACAGCTCGATCGCTTCGTTAAACTTGGCTGGATGTGCAGTTGCCAGCGACACGGTAAGCTCATTAGGCGCCGCACATGCCTTTGCTGCTGCAACACCGCATGCGCTATGCGGATCAAGCAAGTAATTTGCATCCGTCTTAACAGAAGAAATTGTTGCCAGGCATTCCGCACCAAGCACACCATGAGCTGCAAACTCTGCCTGCACCTTCGCTAGTGCTTCGCCATCAATCGAGATTTCGCCTTCAACCTTGAACTGCTCCATAAGCTTCGTAATCAGCTCTGGGTCTTCGCCAAGCACATAGTACAGGTAGCGTTCAAAATTACTAGCCACCTGAATATCCATTGACGGAGAATACGTCATACGGAAATCTCCAGGCATGTACACGCCTTCTTTAATGAAGCGCTCCAAAATATTATTTTCATTCGTTGCCAAAATCAGCTTTCCAACCGGGAGACCCATGCGTTTAGCCATGTAGCCTGCAAAAATATCGCCAAAATTACCTGTTGGTACACTGAAGTTTACTTTCGTTGTACCGATATTGTCTGCGACCTTGAAATAAGCGTAGAAGTAATACACAATCTGCGCAAGAATACGTACAAAGTTGATCGAGTTGATTGCAGCCAGATCATTTGCTGATTTGAATTCCAGATCAGCGAATAACTCTTTAATGATGCGCTGGCAATCATCAAAGTTTCCATCTACTGATAGATTAAGTACATTATCATCCTGAACGGTAGTCATTTGCAGCTCTTGTACCTTACTTACTTTACCATGCGGATGCAGAATGCAAATTTTAATACCATCTTTACCACGCACGCCTTCAATCGCTGAAGCTCCTGTATCGCCAGAGGTTGCGCCCAAAATATTGATGCGCACTCCTTTTTTCTTCGCCACATAGGAATAAAACTGTCCCATAAACTGAAGCGCCACATCTTTAAATGCGAAGGTAGGTCCATGGAATAGCTCTAGCAAGTATAAATCATCCGAAAGCTTCGTCACAGGTGTTACCTCTGGATGACGGAAGGTGCTGTAGCTCGCCTCAACAAGCTGCTTAAGCTCTTCTTTCGGAATCTCATCATTGGTAAAATATGAGAACAGTTCAAGCACGAGTTCCGTATAGCTAAGCTTGCTCCATGCCTGTAAGGTTTCGACTGGTATGACCGGTATATTTTTAGGAATCAGCAGCCCGCCATCGTTGGCAAGCCCCATCATAAACGCATCGATAAAGCCAATACTGCCAACCTTACCTCTTGTACTAATGTATTCCATTGTTTTTCCTCCTGCTTCTTCGTACACATTGATACTAGCATTTTACCATCGTTTGCGTGAAAAATGAATTGGATTTTCAATATTCCTGCTCATTAACAATAATTGATAACGACAGGTGAATGCAACTCGAGCACATGAATACGGCGGATTAATTCATAAAAAGGCCGGAAACAAGCTTGGCTCGTTCTACAGCCAATGCTAATTCCCAGCCTTTGTCTCCATTCAAATAACTTAGAACAGCTCCAGCTGCTCAACCTGATCAGGCAGCGCTTCAATTGGATGTTTTCCTTCAGGAGTCTGTTGTCCAAGCAATACCATAAGCTGCTTCGCATTCATGGCAGCATGCCCTCCTGAATTGTTGTTGAATACAACATAAACCTGCTTGCTTTGCTCCTGGAGCTTTTTCAGATTCGGTACCCATTCAGAAAGCTCAGCCTCGCTATATTCGTACAAATACCGCACTTCTCGCCAATTGTCGTCTCCGCTGTCATTCCAGCCCTCGTCATTGCGTCCATGCAATCTGACCATCGTCAATTCCGAATGTGTTGCCTCTGCTACAGTTGGAACACTTCCATCTCCCGCCTGCGGTTCATCACATACACTATGCATCCAGCCTTCATTTTTCATAAATTCAAGCGTTTTATCTTTCATCGCTTCCGTCCACCAGCTTTGATGACGAAATTCCAGTGCACACGGAATATCGCCCATACGCTTTTTCGCTGCGCGCAGAACCATGACATGCTTGGTCATGCAGTCAAACCAAGGCGGATATTGAAATAGCACAGTTGCCAAGCGGTCCTGCTCGATTAACGGTTGAAGCATTGCAATAAATGCCTCGTACATTTCCTCCCGCTTCTGTCCAATCCCTATGCTTCCTCGCTGATGACCGGTCATGCCCTGATACGCTTTTACAATGAATTTAAATGAAGGAGGCGTGTCGTCCATCCATTTGCGCATTCGATCTGGAGATTGAATCGCGTAAAACGTACTATCAATCTCAACCATAGGAAAATGCTTGCTGTAATGCGCCAACCTGTCACCAGTCTTCAAGCCTCTTGGATAGATCGCGTCATGATCTCCCCAGCCTCCAAGTCCAATCAAGATACTCACGATGCTTCCCTCGCTTTATCAATCAACTTGCCGAATAGAACGAAACGATGCAGCTTGTCCACAGTATTGCCCTTGCTCATCCACCACATTCCAGACTGTTGCATTTTCAATATAAAAACGACGTCCGGTAGCGGATATGCGTATCCCAGTATAATCGTTGATATAGCCCTTGCTCGTTACTGCTTCCAAGAAGGCAGCACGCTCTTCTCGGGCCATTGGCTCTGCTGTCAATCTGGACGGTGTAGATAAAAATTGCTCGCGGCTCATTTCCCACACTTCCATTGCTCGATTGTTGCCATAATTCAATATTGGGTCCGCTTCCGTTCCATGGGATAAGATGACGATATCTGCTTCATTCAGCTGCTTTAATAGCGGCAGGCGTTCGTTGATAGGAAGCAACTCCTCCCCCGTCCAACGCTTATAGCTACTAAGCAGCCTTTTTGCATGAGCTTCATTCATAGCGTCTTTCCTCCAGCAAAGTTTTCTTTAACTTTAACAAGAGGTGAGAAAATTGACAATGCTTCCTTACTATCGTTACGCAGAAAGCTGCTTCGATTCCTCCTCTGGTTGCTTTTTACTTGAAAGGAACCAGCCACTTAACGCGATACCAATCAATACGGCATAGAATGTAAGCTTCCAGCCAGTCGATTCAGCAAAATCATGCGAGATTACACCAAGCGACTCATGACTTAACGTATGAACCGCCAGCTTAATCCCAACCCATCCAACAATGACGAAGGCTGCAATCTCAAGACCTGGACGGCTTTCCAGCAGCTTCACGAACAATGTTGCCGCAAAACGCATAATGATTACCCCAATTAAGCCTCCCAAAAATACAACGATAAAGTGACCGCCATCCATACCGCCAATAGTAGGCAGCGAGGTTTTAGGCAAGGAAACCGCCAGCGCAATAGCTGCAAGTATCGAGTCAATTGCAAAGGCGATATCTGCGATTTCGACCTTTAACACAGTAACCCAGAAGCCGCTTCCCTTCTTTTCCTTCTTGACATGCTCGGGCTGTTTTCCTTTTATCCATATCTTGCGAATAATATGATTTAACGCAATAAACAGTAAGTATAGGGCGCCAAGTGCCTGCACCTGCCAAATGTTAACGAGAAACGAGATGACGAACAGTGAAAGCAAACGGAATACCATCGCGCCAAACAATCCGTAAAACAACGCCTTCTTTCTTTCTTCCTCTGGCAAATGCTTAACCATAATGGCAAGTACTAGCGCGTTATCCGCTGCCAGTAAGCCTTCCAGTGCTACAAGAATAAGCAGCACCGAACCAAATTCAAAAAACATTGACCAATCCATTTTCATCCTCCTCAAATTACGTTCACACAAAAAAAGACCTTTACCTATAACAAATAGGCAAAGGTCTTGCTAACAACGAATTGATCGCTGCCAATAAAGCCGGAGCTTGCGCTCGTAATGACGACTTTATTGCTAGAGCTACTCCCCTTCGGAGATATTTTCATATAAACGTTCTGCGTATGACAATCTATACGTGTCCGCCTAACGAAAGGTTTCAATTTCGCAAAAAAAAGTTTATGCTTAATTTTATGAAGGAGAGAATGAAATATGCACATGCAAAACAAGAGTATTGATGACATAAATGAGAAGCAGATTCATACCGTTGCAAATATGGAGGTGGGCAGAGCAGCAATATTGTTTATTACCCCTTTGTGCGGTACATGTAAGGTAGCTCTGAACATGCTTAACATCGTTGCTGCAACGGGAGTATCCTATCACGTCTATCAAGCCAACATTAATTTTACGCCATATTTTCGAGAGCTGTGGCAGATTAAAAGCGTACCTGCGTTAGCTATTATCGAAAACGGACAACTTAAGGAAATGGTGTATGCCATGCAATCCGTCTCCACCTTATATGATCGATTAAAGTAAAAAGCAGCAGAATTCGCATCTGCTGCTTTTTGCACTCCTATAAACGTTCGATTGTATACCCGCGATCCTCAAGCATTTTAATAATACTGTCTGCTCCTGCAAAATGCAGTGCTCCAGCGATAACAAAATACGTATGGTACTCGCCGCTGTTCAAGTACTGTTCGATTTTATCCGTCATTCCCACATTGCGCTTTGTTAACATACCGTCATAATATTCTGGGGAAGAAGTCTTCATGTCATTTGCAATCTTGTCCATTTCCTCAAGGTTGCCTTCTGCCCAAATATTTAGCAAAAAGCCTGTACTGCTGTCAGAAATATCATAGCCCTGTGCTGCATACTCAATCATCGTAATGGTTTGTTGAAGCAATTGCTCCTGTAATTCCTGTGAGAAGCCAGCAAGCATACCATACTGAATCATGTAGGTTTCCAGCTCTCCGTTAGGCAGACCATCCTGCTTTGCAAGCTCTAGGAAGTGAAGGTCAACGCCAAGTCCGGGCTCTGCTCCGCTTGTATCAGCAAGTGAAGAGTATAGAGTATTTACAAACCAAACCTGATAGGTTTCAAACTCCGCAAGCTCCTCACCTTCAAAGCCAATCTCTTTTGCAACTGACATTACAGATTCATATAGCTCAGGAGATAGATGATCCTTCAGCGTAGTTCCATCCTGATAAGTAAACAGTTTTTCGATTTCTAGCGATTCTTCCTCTGAAGGAAGACGCAAAATATCAATTTCTGTTACGACGATGTCAGATTGTTCATAGGCTTGATAGATTTCATCACGCAGTGGATACATGGATACATCTCCAACATGAATGGAACCAAGCATATAAACAGTCTTGTCGCCTTTTGTTACCTTCCATAAGTAGCCTTCAGGTGCAACATGCTCTTCCTCTTCCAGATATCCATAATCATCCTCAATATAAACGGCATTGGCTGCCTTGTCCCAACGAGTCGTTGTGATTGTAACAGGCTCAAGCTCACGAATTGGTGCATAATACGTATGGTTGCGATAAATTAGGTCAAGCTGTTCTGTAACAATCTTATCTTCTTCCGTTACCTGTAACGTATCCAAATGAATGATAGATTCATAATCATACCAATCCAAAATAATTTGCTTCGTAGAAGCTTTGTAACGAACCTCATATTCCAACTCTTCTAAAAAGCTTCTGAGTGGAACATAGGTTTTTCCCTTTTCAACAAAAGCAGGCTCACTTAGAATCAAGCGTTCTCCATTGTAATAGACGGAGATTCCACTTGATGCCGCTTGTGTTGGAAGTGCAAAAGAAAAGACAAGTAAAAGTGCTATAAAACTAGTGAACCATTTCTTCAAGTTGTTTCACCCTCCTAAAAGTCATAGTTTCACTAGTATAGCACATTTCTCCATATATTACCTGTTAAACCTATTCAATTTCTTTCATGACGGATGCAAAAAGCTGAAACGATTTGATCCGGGCGTCAAGATCGAAAATCGAAGCTGTGGCCATAATTTCGTCAACCTCTGTCGATTCAATTAGCTTTTGAATTTTTTCTCGAATCGTTTCCTTGCTTCCAATAATAGATGATCCGATCTGCTGTTCCACCATGAACTTTTCCTGCTCGGTCCACAGTTCATCCATATTTTGAACAGGAGGCTGCAGCGGCGTGCGCTGATTGCGAATAAAACCTAAAAACATCTGCTGCATTGAGGTCGCTAAATAATGCGCCTCTTCGTCCGTATCAGCTGCAATTACATTGACCGCAACCATACTGTATGGCTTAGGCTGGCTGTCTGATGGTACATAAGATTGCTTGTACAGCTTCAGAGCTGGAACGATGTAGGTTGGAGAAAAATGTCCCGCAAAAGCAAACGGGAGTGCTTTTTCTGCAGCAAGCGCCGCACTAAAATCACTTGAGCCTAGCAACCAAATGGGTACATCCGCGCCTTCACCTGGTATCGCACGAATTGCATGCTGTGCATGCTGAGTAGGGTGCATAAAGCGCTGCAGCTCTTCCAGCTGTTCAGGGAAATTTGCACCATTCGTATGTCGTTCGCCTCTTAGGGCGCGCGCCGTAATTGGATCCGTCCCCGGTGCACGGCCCAATCCAAGATCTATACGCCCAGGATATAAGGCATCTAAAGTGCCAAACTGCTCGGCAATTGCAAGCGGGGCATGATTGGGAAGCATAATGCCGCCTGAACCAACCCGAATCGTTTTTGTGTGCGAAGCAACATGACCAATAACGACAGAGGTTGCAGAGCTCGCAATATTGGGGGCGTTATGATGTTCAGCCAGCCAAAAACGAGTATAGCCGCTTTCCTCGGCAACTTGTGCGAGCTTAACGGTACGCTGCAAGGCATCTGCAATGCCTCCGCCTTGAACAATCGGTGCAACATCTAATATCGAAAACGGAATTTTCATCCCTATAGCCTCCTAATCTTATACTGTCCTTCTCCTCTATAGTATCAATTGATGACAAGAGAAGCAAAGTTGGCTCTGAAGCGTTATACTATATCATACAAGCTATTATATGGAGGACATTTTATGGAACTGAATAAGGCGATGCAACTGCTTCAAATTTTTGAGCAGGACAATAAGCCTGGTCAGCGTCGTATGCCTTTGCACTTTTCGTACTTGTGCTTATTGCAGCAGGAGCAGGACGGCTCCTACACCATATCAATCGAATTATCTGCTGGGGTCAAAAAGCTGTTTGTCATTACTAACCCTTATCGATTTCTTGATGCGGTGCTGAATCAGAAGGAATATATGATCTCGCGCAGCTTGCGTTATGATCCAACCATGTATGTGATTGATCATGAATCATTGAAAATATGCCAGCTATTGTGGCAGCAGCTTCAACATTTCACCGCTCAAGTCGCAATTAAAATGAAGCTTGTGCCTATACAAGGGAGCCTATGGAATCGTTTAACGCCGTTGCTAAATCAGCAAAATGTGCAGCTGCAATATTATATGGATCATCTGCCGCTTGATGAGCAGCTGCAGCATTTTACTTCGCTTCAATTTTCAACAGAAAAGCTTCCTGTTTCAATCCATATTGAGGAGGCAAAAGACCAATATAGGCTGAATGGAGAAGCCCTTGGGCAGGTGCTGTTGCTGCCAAGCTATGAGCTTGCTTGTATGAACGGGATTTTGTACGCCTTGTCGTGGGAGCAAGGCATGCAGCTGCTCCAATTAACCCAATTATTAAAGGAAGAGGCTGGTCAACTGCTGCTGACGCATGAAACGCTTGCCCAGTTCCTTGACCAAGCGTTGCCGAAGCTGCAAAAGATGATATCCATTCAGCTTTCAAATGAGATTAGTACGAAATTAACGACCACTCCTATGCAAGCAGTCGTCTATCTCGATCGAATTCGGGAAAGACTCCTTATTGGCATCGAGTTCCGCTACGGGAACCTGTCCATTCAACCGTATCAGCCACCAGGACGCTCTACTCATCATGATTATATCGTGATGCGTGAGCGCGAAAAGGAATCTGCAATCCTTGAGCTGCTCGCTGAGCTGCCTAGTCTGCAAACCGAAGGCGGCATTATTGTGGAGGGAGATGACGATGAGTATCTTTTTTTCCGAACGATACTGCCACGCTTGAAGGAGCTCGCTCAAATCCATGCGACGACAGCTGTTAAGCTGCGTTATGTTACCGAACAGGTATATCCTCAGCTAAAGCTGTCATGGGAGGAAAAAAGCAATTGGCTGCACTACTCCTTTTCGATGGCGGGCATTAGCAACCAAGAGCTGAAACAGCTTCTGGAAGCACTCGTACAAAAAAAGAAATACTATCGATTGTCGCAGGGAACGCTGCTTTCTCTTGAAAATCCGCACTATGAAGCTTTGCTGCGCGTTATGAAGGAGCTTGGATTAACGCATCCTTCGTTATATGACGACCAGATACCGCTTCAGCGAGCTATACCTGCAATGCTTGCACTGGATCAATCTCAAAGCGTAATCCTGTCGCGCAGCCTAAGAAACTTTATTAGTACGATTAAGCAAGGCAATGCTAGTACTTCAGAAATTCCTGAATCGATCATAGCACGACCGCGCGATTACCAGCTGGATGGTTTTCAATGGATGTGCAACCTCGCCCATTACAATCTGGGCGGGATTTTAGCTGATGAAATGGGACTTGGCAAAACACTGCAGGCCATCATGTTTCTTGCAAGTCGTTATGATGAGTGTAACCCCACTTCACATAGGCAGCTTATCGTCACGCCTGCCTCCTTGCTCTATAACTGGGAACAGGAGCTGCGCCAGTTCGCACCAACTTTGAAGGCCGCAGTGCTTGAGGCTAACCAGTTTCAACATAAGGAAGCGCGAGAAAAGTGGATAGACACGCCTATATGGATCGTTTCCTACCAAACGCTGCGGATGCAGCTTAGCATGTTTGCAAGCTTCAGCTTTGAGACTATTATATGCGATGAAGCGCAAGCCTTTAAAAATGACTACACGAAAACTTCGCAGGCGCTTCGTCAATTAACATCTACTTATCGCTTTGCGCTAACGGGCACACCGATTGAGAATCGTCTCGATGAGCTAATATCGATCATGAGCTTTGTTAATCCTGAGCTGTTTCATGAAAAGCACAGATGGCTGGAGCTTTCAAAAACGAAGTTAAAGCAGGTCGTCGCGCCATTCATGCTGCGACGCACCAAAAAGGAAGTGCTGCAGGAGCTGCCGCCTAAGTATGAATCAACCTACAGCGCACCATTAACGATGGAGCAGAAGCAGCTGTATCTCGCTTATTTAGCGAAGCTGCAGGAGGATTCACTGAAGCATTTGGACCCTAAAAAAAGAGGAGAACGGCGTATTAAGATTCTCGCTGGCATTACAAGATTACGGCAAATCTGCTGTCACCCAGCACTTTTTGTAGAGGGCTATAGCGGAGAATCGGCCAAGCTGAACCAATTGCTGCAGCTTGTAGAGGAAAGCTGCAATGCGGGAAAGCGAATTCTTATCTTCTCGCAATTTACATCTATGCTGCGCATCATTTCAGCAGAGCTGGAAATTCGCGGATATCAGCACTTTTATCTGGATGGGAACACGCCTCCTAAAGAACGCATTCAATATGTCGATCAATTCAATCAAGGTGAGCGTGAGCTGTTTCTGCTTTCCTTAAAGGCTGGCGGAACAGGCTTGAATCTGACAGGTGCGGATACCGTCATTCTGTACGACCTATGGTGGAACCCTGCCGTTGAACAGCAAGCTGGAGATCGGGTACATCGTATTGGACAGCAGCAGCCTGTTCATATTATACGATTGGTTGCAGAGGGGACTCTAGAGGATAAAATGATTCAGCTTCAAGAGCGCAAGCAGCAGCTGATCAGCGACATGCTGGAGCAGGATGAGCTAAGCTCCGCCTCATTATCGGAAGAGGATCTGCTGATGCTGCTGGAACATCAGGTATTGGCAGAAGCATAGCTTTCCAGATCCAGCGCCATATCATAAAAGACTCTCCGGAACGTCAGGTTATCACCTGGCTGTTTTGGAGAGCCTTTGCCTTTTGCGTATCAAACCTTAATCTAGTAGACCAGATTCATATAAAGTCACAAGTGCATCGACCACGTCAGAATCAAACTGCCTTCCCTTTTGCTCGACAAGCAGCTCAATCGCCGCCTTCTGACTCCACTTTTCCTTGTATGGGCGTTTAGTGGTTAACGCATCGTATACGTCGACTACACTTACAATACGTGCTTCAAGCGGAATTTCTTCTTCCTTCAGCCTTAACGGATAACCGGAGCCATCCCAGCGTTCATGATGGTGCAAAATAATATTTTTAGCAACTGAAAACTCATGTTCAAACAGCTCATCGTCCAACTCGCCATAGATTTTATCCAAAATATCAACGCCGATATGAGGATGCATTTCGATAATCGTTCGTTCATATGGGGCTAAAGAGCCCGGCTTATATAAAATACCTTCAGGAATTGCTGATTTGCCAATATCGTGCAATATGCTGCCATTTACGACTCGCATCATATATGTAGGATCTAGACCGAGCTGAAACAGCTCATCATAACGCTCCACCAAAAGCTCAGTAAGGCGCTGAACGCGAATAAGATGATTCTCAATGCCTGGATCGCGAATTTCACATGAGATTGCCAGTACTTTGAGTAGGGATCCTTGCAGATTACCCACTCTGTTCTCATCCAAATAATAGCCTCGATCAAGCTGTTCCAGCTCACGAAACACACCTACATAATAGGTTTCCCCTTCTACAACATACGGCGTTATCGTGATGGATGAGTGCCACAATTGACCGCAACGTTTTCGATTGGTAAATACGCCTGACCATGGCTGCGCGTTATGTAAGGCAGCATACATATGCTCATAGGTCTGCTTCGGCGTCAGGCCTGTTCGCAATAGGCCAGCTCGCTTGCCGATAACCTCAGCAGCATGATAACCGGTTATACGCTCATAAGACTCGTTCACTAAGCAGATATGATGCCTCTCATCCGTAATAATGACTGCATCGGATAAGTGCAGCAGCTGATTAAAATACGGGTATAATCGTTCATTCATTATTTCCATTCTATTCACTCTCACTGTTAGTTACTATGCTGTTATATGAAATACTGACGCAGCTCTTCATAGTTTTTGGCTTCTCCTAAAAGCGACATGCCTGCTTCACGCTTCATGCCTCGACAATTGAACCATACAACCTGCCATCCTGCCTGATTTGCTCCTACGACATCGTTACGCCATGAATCACCAACATAGATGCTCTGCTTGGCTGCAATGCCAGTTTCTCTATTGATGAGCTGGAAAATACCTGGATCAGGCTTATCCATGCCATAGACCCCTGATATAAAAATTCGCTGCTTCGGAATAATCTTATCCATTCCAAGCGCCTGAATTTTCTTCCATTGATGCGCTTCTGCACCATTGGTTAACAGTCCAACCTCATGGCCTTGCTCCTGCAGCTCAATTAGAAGCTCCTTAGCCCCTTCATAGCATACGATATTAAATTGACAAGCCAAATATGCCTGCTGTACTCGCTCAGCCTCCTGCTCAGTCAATTCAATCGAAAACTCCTTCAATGCAAGCTGGAATCTCTTCCTTCGCATGAGATTAGTAGAATCGCCTTCCTCCATCTGACCTGCTCCGCCCAGCTCCAGAGACAGCATATCGCTATAAAAGCGCATCCGTTGATAAGCCTGCTCGTACGGAAATGCATGTAGCTGTTCAGTCCATGGCTGAACAGCTGTTCGAAATGGAATTAAATGATCATACAGCGTGTCATCTACATCAAAAAAAATAGCTTTTTTCATCGTGTTGTTTCTCCTAGTCCCCATTGAATTACGTCTATTGTAGCAGAAATAATCCGAGGGTTGTAACAAAAACGATGCAGGCAAGCTCTAATTCAACGAGAGCCTATCTGCATCGTATAAGAAAAATGAATGAATGTTTATGCCTCCGTTGCTACAGAGGTCGAATGAATAACGTGCTCATACATCGATTGAATTTCCACTTTACCTGACTGTGAAGGACGGTAAACCGCTCCACCATCGTAGCTGTTGAATACAACCGTATGAGGTTTGCCAGGGATCAGGTCGAAATAATTGTCTGACCACACTCCTTCATGTTCAGCAATCAGCACGACCTGCTTAGCAACGACATCACTTGTCAACGTTATTATTGTACCGTCTTGCGTATGCTCCTCTTGAACCGTTATCGTTGGTTGTTGGAGCACAAGCTGCTGATTTTTAACGAAGTAATGCTCATATCGTGCAGTCTCGTTATTCTCTCCTAGCCAGGATGCAATCAGCACGACCTCCTCCTTGCGCGAGTCTCCAAGAAGTGCTGGAATCGGCAGACTCTGCACAAGCTGAGACGTATTGCAAGGCGAAGCAATCTCCTTGCTGCTGGACGAAAGCAGCTTCCCTGACAAATGGAACAGCTCAACAGTAAGCACGCCGCTCGTCGCCGTCAATTGATCACTGACCATATAAAGATGAAGCTGGTCATGCTCCTCCTGCCCCGATAACAGCAGCGGTGCAAAGCTTCTTCTTGCATAGTAATGCAGCGCCTTCCATCTGCCATAGTGATCAATGCCTGACCAAGATGCAACAGGCCAACAGTCGTTCATCTGCCAATAAAGCGATCCCATGCAATACGGCATTTTACGTCGATGCGCCTCAATCGCCATCTTCATCGCATCAGCCTGCAGCACCTGGCTTAAATACAGGAAGCTTTTGAAGTTTACTGGCTGCTTCATATATATATCCATATATTCCTTAATCAATCGGTTGCCGTCACCATTTTTCTGATGCGCCTTCATAACCTTTGAGTCAATAGCAAGCTCTTCCTCTTCGGCAAAGCTGCGAATTGTGCGGTACTCCGGGAATGATTGAAAGCCATATTCGCTCATAAAACGGCCTAGCTTGATTTGATAATGCTCGAACGGCTCCACGTTATGCCATACGCCCCAATAATGAATATCTCCCTCGTTCGTGCCTGGGTGCGCATGCTGCTCCTTCGAATTAGACACGGATACGAGCGGAGAGGACGGCCAGTAGTCAATGCTTGCATGGTATTCGCTCACGACATCTGGAAGAATCTCATGGAATATACGCTCATAGTCTCGCCACAGCTTTTCTCGCAGCTCCGTACTGAATTCCGTTTTCCAGCCCCAGCCGGCATTCTCGTCAAAATGCGACCAAGCGGAGTCGATCTCATTGTTGCCGCACCACAGCACAATCGAAGGATGGTTGCGCAGGCGTATAACGTTGTCAATCGCTTCCTGCTTTACATTTTCAAGAAAATGCTCATCTCCTGGGTACATGCTGCAGGCGAACATAAAGTCCTGCCATACCATAATGCCGTATTCATCACATAATTCATAGAATATATCTGCTTCATAAATACCGCCGCCCCACACGCGAAGCATGTTCATATTCGCTTCTGCCGCAGCAAGCACCTCTGCACGGTAGCGTTCTTCCGTAACTTCCGTTATAAAGCTATCATTCGGAATATGATTCGCTCCCTTGGCAAAAACCGGAATTCCATTCAGCTCAAAGTGAAAGGTAGCGCCTGTTCCTTCTGCATCGCGATCGCGTACCAGCTTGACAGCGCGAATTCCCGTCTTCACTGATTTAAGCGATTGATGCTTATTTCCTGCCTGCTCGGCATCAGCCTGCGCCGTAAACGTATAACGATGCGCCTCGCCAAGCCCTCTGCTCCACCATAGCTTGGGCTCGTTAATTACAATCGGTACTAACAGCTCATGAGCTCCAGCCTGCTTGTCGACCTGCACATCCCAGCTCATATCCTCCGTTGTCAGCTGCAGCGAAATAGTTCCGCTCGCTGTTGTATCGAGCTGAACGCGAGCAACGAGATTCGCTTGCTGCTCATTTACGGAAAGCTGATCAATATAGACATCTCGGATCAGGATGCCGCTGTAGCCTACCAATTCAACAGGTCTCCATATCCCGCTCGTTACAAAGCGAGGGCCCCAATCCCAGCCATAGTGATAAGGCGCTTTTCTGGCAAATATACTAACGCGATCCTCGCCAAGTCCGCCAAGCTCAGACTGGTCGTTCGAAGCAGGCAAGCGATATCCTAATGCCTTAAGCTTCGGCAAATCTTCATGAATAGGAGATCGAAATACGATTCTCAGCTCATTAACCCCTTCGCTAAGCTTGCCCGTTACATCCACACGCCAGCTTCGGAACATATTGTCAGCTTCCAATATGTTTTCATCATTCAAATAAACGCTCGCGTACGTATCCAATCCAAGAAAATGAAGCTCTTGAACCTGTTCACGAAGAAGCTCTGCTGACGCCACGAAGCTTGCTTTGTACTCCCAGTCCTGCTTGTCGATCCATTGCAAATCATGCTCATTTGTACCATAGAACGGATGCGGAATACGCTGTTCACGAAGCAAGTCCGTATGCACACAGCCCGGCACCTTGGCAGGCAGCCAAGTCGTATCCTGTACAGATTTGAAGTTCCATGATTCAATTGTAATTGTATGGCTCATCTCTTGTCCTCCAGTTCATCTATTAATCTTTTGAATCATTTGAATAATCGATCGATAACGCATTATGGTTATGTTTTGCTAAGGATTGCTTCCCCAATCAGGCAGCTCCTCAAGTGTAATGACTCGCGGATGCTGATAAACATATTGCAAATACTCATTACTGTTATGAAGCCCATCTGTCGTGAAATGATCGCTCCATGTAATAAACAGGCCCCAATGCGCACCGTACGCCTCCATCGCAGCAGGATCAGGGATCGATCCATTTTCCATCATCGCGATGTACTTCTTTCCGCCAGTCAGCTCGACCAATTCATCGTAAATATTAACAATCGGACTATGGTCTCCAGCTACTGGATAGCTGTCATAGCTCACGATATCTACCACGTCATCTCCTGGATACCACGCTGGATCTATCGAATTCCACACCCAGATCAAATTATGCAGCTGATGCTCGTTGACAAATCGATCATACATGATCTGGTAAAGCTCCTTCGCAGCCTCTGGTCCGCTTGCTCCCCACCAAAACCAGCCTCCATCTGCTTCATGCAATGGTCGAAACAGCACGGGTACATCGTTGAGCTGCAAAATTTTAATTTGCTGCGCAATCACGTCCATATCTGATAAGAGTAAAGCATACTCTTCACTCGTTTTGTCTGCCAATGCAGCAGCTAGATCAAAGGTTACAGAGTCAGTATAAAAGCCTCTCCACCATTCCTTGCCTGGTTCATCAATTAGGCCAGTCGGTGCATTCCAATGCCATAGAAAGGAAACAATTCCTCCTTGCTTATGCCAGTCTAGTGCAGCTTCCACTTCCGTGGACTGAGCACCGTACGACACCCTGGTAGGGGAATAATCGATGAAATCAAAGCCTACGACAGCTGGTCGCTTCCCGGTAATATGCTCAATATTTGCTATTTGCGAATAAAGCTGTTGCCCACTTAACACCGCCTTGCCTGCTTGTTCATTCAAGTAATTCATCAAAACAACCGCCTCTGGTGAAGCATTCGGATTGCTGAGCTTCTCTGTTGTTGGCGCATAGGCAAGCTTGCTTTCGTCCAATCGCTGTAGATCAATATAATCAAGATCATAATATCCCCAGCCACGACCTATTGTAATATCCGTTTCTCCCTTCTCCAGCAGCACCCTCGTTGCCTTAACTTCTTCAAAGCTGCTGCTCTCTTCAAGCTTCACCTGGCCAAATGGCTGCTCATTCACATAAAGGTCCGTTTCCTTATAACCATTCGGTGCCCGGTAACCGATATAGAGCTGGTACAAGCCCGGCTCTTCGACGGTTATATTAATGTTCACATAATCGCTATCATCAGTAAAATCCGTAACATAGCCATTTCCCGAGTAGCCATATGCTGAATCGGCTGCGAATGTCCCATGCATAACACCCTCTTCAGCCTCAAAGCGCAATCTCGGTGCATCCTCCAAAGCTAGATTAACAGGATCGATAGATTCGGAAATTTCCTGATTCTGGTCTATCACCGCATTTTCAGGATCTTGATGCGTCTGATCGCGAATTGCCGTTGAATCAACTGCAACGTTAGCCGAATTACTTTGGATTGCTTGTGTCGTCACAACAAGTATAATAGTGACTATTACAGTGAGGAGCACTGTTATACCAGCATACTGGTCATTGCTTGCTTCATTCATCGGATAACCCCAACCCTTCCTATTCGCAAATACATAAGATTAGAAGTCTCATTTTTATGTCTTTAGACTCGGTCAGTACAAGCTCGAACCTATGCTTGCCTTGTTCAAGCTCATCGCCACAATCAAACAGACGATACCATCCATCAGCACCGCGCCAGACCGGGCAATCGCGATTGGAATAGATCCATTCCCCTTCATCCAATCGGTAGTAAAATTCAGCTGATCGTTAGCCATAGTCAAACGCGATTGCAAAACCATGACCTTCAAACTCAAAGCTCAATCCCGCAGACATATCTGTTGTTTCCAGCATGAGATCAACCCATTCATAGCTGTGCCAGCGCTGCTCAACCCATCGACCTGTAGTTGAAATTGCTGTAAAATCAAGCACCTCAACTAACCCCAGCTTAATGGGTCAAGCGGCTGAGGCAGTTGTCCTAACTTGGTCTTATCATAAGACGACCACTCATGCTTGGCTCCATATATTATTCGTCTCTCTCAATGCTTTTCCTGCGTCACCGTATTTTCAACATATTTGTATGACATGCCACTAACATTGACTGACTGCAGCTGCCGCTTCCAGAGGTCAAAACGCTTCCAATTAACGATATGTTGCAGCTGCTTTTGGATCAATCAATGCCAGTTGCGAATACGAGGTCACACACCCCGCATCCATATTCCCATACCTCGTGACAGCCTCGATTGATAATATCTCGCTTAACAAAATAGGACAAATGCAGATATAAACCTAGAACTGAGTTCTCAACGTCATAACACCAACCAAATTGTTATGTTTGTTATTTTGTTAGCGCTTACTTTCATAACAAATATTAACACGCACATAACAAAATGGTCAATATGTTGTACATAACAAAATGGTCAATATGTTGTACATAACAAAAATGACAGAACAAAGCGATTATGCGAAAAAGGTGACTATTCAAGAAATAACAACGATGAATGTCAACATGGAGACAAACGCTCTGTTGAACTGCTGCTTTGGCGCATTATGATCCAGATCAGTCCTATGAGCGTAAGCTGCTTCATTCTGAACTCATACTAAATAAGCAATAGCTTACAGATAGTGTTGAACATTAAAAACGAGCAGGCCGGCCGATAGGCCAACCTGCTCGTTTTTAACGTTCATAAGGTTTATAGTTTTTTTCTACCATATACAAAATAAAGCGTAATGGTTGACATCACCATCAGTATGACCGAATAAACAAGCGTCAATGCTCTCGTATCGGCCAATGCCTGTGCATCTGTACTGTTTTTAATGACGACACCAAGCGGTTGATACAATGGATGATATAGAAAAACAGTCAAGTCATAATCAGCTAATGTGTTGTTAAAGTTCAATGCCAATACCGCAAGTGTTGATGGCAATATAATCGGCAGCAGCACTCTGCGGAAGGTATAAAATGATTTCGCGCCCAAATTCCTCGCAGCATCCTCCAAATTATTGTCCAAGGTGAAGAAGGAAGCTTTAACCATACGCAATGTGAACGGAATATGCACAATCACATAACCGAGAAACAGCATCCATACGGTTCCAACCAATACAGAATTACCAATAATAAACCTCGGTTCATTAAACGTTACAATTAATCCAATCGCAATTAATGTTGATGGCAGCATCCATGGAATTAGCAGCGCATACTCCAGGGCAGTAGCCCATTTGTTTTTATATTTATGCAGGATGCGTGAAGCAGCCAACGTAAGCAGCACGACCGTTACTGAAGCGGCTGCCGCATAAGCAATACTGATTAAATAAGGCTTAATTGCTGCCATATTGGAAAACACAAGCACATAATTGTCTAACGTAAAGCTGTTCCACGTTAATGTAGCAGTTGATATGCTCTGCGCATCGGTGAATGAAAAAATAATGATCAGAACAACCGGTATAATATAAATAAGGAATAAGAAATACGCCATGATGTGGGCAATAATATTGCCGGCTTTATTGTTGATTTTTTGTTTCACAAGCTCTGATTTAACTTTAGAAACGGACATGAAATTCCCTTTACGCTCCAGCTTGATCATAATGGTCAACAAGATCAACGTAGCCAAGCCTAGCACAAGAGCGAGCAATGCCGCCAAATCCCGAGACGTCATGCTTTTCGAGAATGTTAAGATCATAGGTGTAATCGTCTGGAACTCTGTTCCCCCTAAAATAAGAGGAGCAGACGTAGCTGCAAGGCCCGTCAGAAACACCAAAATCGTCAGCGCGAATAGCGTCGGCTTCAATACAGGCAGCACAACTCGAAGTAAAATATATAACGTCGATGCCCCCATATTTCTAGCTGCTTCAATCGTTTGATAATCGATCTTCCGAATCGCATTCCCTAAAAACAATACATGGTTGGATGTACATGCGAAGGTCATTACGAACAACACTGCCCAGTAACCGTGAAACCATGACGGATCGAAGGCTGGAAAAATGCTGGACAATACCTTTGTCATGAAACCGCTTTCCCCATATACAAATTTGTAGCCTGATACGAGCACGACTCCACCGTAGATCAATGTTGTAAAGTAGCCAAGACGTAATATTTTTGCGCCTTTAATCGCAAAGTACTCACCAAAAAGCACTAATGTAATACCGACAGTGTTCACTGTGATGACAAGTGATATCGCCAGCAAAAAACTATTAAACAGACTCGTCATAGCCCGCTTCGATGTAATCAGCTTCTCGATCGGCTCTAGCGAAAAACTGCCGCCCTTGAAGAAGATTTCATAGTAAATATTAAGATTAGGATAGATTAAAAATGCAACGACAAACCAAGCAATCAGACCGTACATAATGAGTGTGGCCGGATGAATGGACTTTAGCTTATTGCTCAAATTATGCGCCTTCATTGTCCTACCCCCACTCACTAATACTGTAAAATATGCTCTGAATTAATATAAATATCTACTCGGTCGCCGACCTTGCGCTGCTCAAGTCCGTTTTCCTTTTCAATCGTTTTTAATAGTGTTCCGCCAGCAGCCTTCAAAACGTATTTGCTGTACAGCCCATAAAATTCACGATCAACAACTTCTCCCTGAAGATGAACGACTCCCTCACCAGGCAGTGGAAGCAAGCTTACCTTTTCATTGCGGACGTAAGCAATTTTGCCAGGCTTAACAATCTGCTTCAAGCTGCTGTTCTCAATCAACTCAGGCTCTAGTCGATTAATGTCACCAATAAAGTTGCAAACAAATTCGGTTTGGGATCGATCGTACACTTCCTGTGGTGTTCCGACCTGCTCAACCACACCATTATTAAATACGGCGATACGATCAGACAACGTCAACGCCTCTTCTTGATCATGCGTGACGTATATCGTTGTAATGCCAAACTGCTTTTGCAGCAGCTTTAGCTCATTGCGCAGTTGTACTCTCAGCTTGGCGTCCAGGTTGGATAACGGCTCGTCAAGCGCAAGAATTGCGGGCTTTAACACAAGCGCTCTCGCAATGGCAACACGCTGCTGCTGACCGCCTGAAAGCTCAGATACTTTCTTGAACAGCTGCTCATCCTTCAGATCGACCTTACGGGCGATTTCGCGTACATCTTTGTCAATTTCAGCCTTTGATGCTTTCTTGACCCGCATACCGAATGCAATGTTTTCATACACATTCATCGTCGGAAACAAGGCGTAGCTTTGAAATACCATGCCGATTCCTCTTTTTTCAATCGGTACATGCGTAATGTCCCGTCCGTCAAGCGTAATATTGCCGCCTGACGGAGAGATGAAACCGACCAGACTGCGGAGAATAGTCGTCTTGCCGCAGCCCGATGGCCCAAGAAATGTGAAAAATTCGCCTTCGTTAATGTTTAGATTAAGATTTTTCACGGCATGAAAATCACCGAAATGAATTTGCACATCTTGAAATGTTATCATCATTATCCCTGCTTTTTTGTCTATTTCATTATTTGCAACTCAATTTTCTCTACCCATAGATCAATGTTATCCGCAATAAACGTCCAGTCAAAAGGCTGTGCTTTCAAATCTGCAAACAGCTCCTTAATCGGCTCATTTGCTTGTTCAGCGGCTACCGTATTGGCTGGCATTGCATTAAATTGTTGTACAAACTCGCCTTGCACCTCTGCAGAACCCATCCATTCAACGAAACGCTCTGCTGTATCTTGTTTTTTCGTACCATTAATAATCGCAACGTGTTCAACTACCATCGGTACGCCAATTTCAGGACTTACGATACCAGCTTTCACATTGTACTGCTCTTCCTTAGAAGACAATGTACCGGAAACGAGTGCGCCCATCGGCGTTTTACCACTAGCCAAATTCGCGTAGAAATCCTCGCCCTCTATCGCTCTTACACCATTGTCGTACAGCTTCCTGATTTCTTCCCAGCCTTCTTCAGAAATGCCAAGATCTCCGTTTTCATCCATGTATCGCACAAGAATGCCGGCAACGACCAAACGAGGTGTGTTTTGTCCAAGCAAGGTTGGCGCTTCATATTTGCCAATAAACGCTTCGTTTTGATACAAATCCGTCCAGTCCTTTGGAGCCGTTTCAGCCGTAAAGGCATCTGGATTATAACCAAGTAGAATCGCTTGCTTAATTAGACCGTGGTAAAACCCTTCAGGGTCATTCAAGCCAGCTTCTACTTCTCCAGCCCAGCTAGGTACATACGAAACGAGAACGCTTTCCTTTTTCAAACTTTCATAGAGCATATTGTTTAGTCCGTATACGACATCAGCAGTTGGGTTGTTTTTCTCAGCAATTAGACGGTTAGTCAAGTCCGCTCCGCCAGCGCCTACAATTTCAATGTCAAACCCTGCACTTTTTGCCTTTTCAACCAGCCATTCTCCACGTCCGTCTGAATTCGCGTTCGTATACACAATCAGCTTTTCATTCTTCACTTCAGCTTCAGGCGAATTACCACCTGCATTTGTTCCCGTATTAGCTCCTGAATTGCCACCACCACATGCTGCCAATGTTAAACAAAACAATAATGTAACTACAGCTGCTTTCATCAACTTTTTCATTTGTTTATCGCTCCCTCATCATCATTAAATGGTTAAGATCAATCCGTCGTAGGCAGTAATAATACCGGCTGGACTGAAAATATCGTTAAATTCTTCATAAAGCAATTTGGAATTATGACTAAAATGAGTAACAACGATTTTGCCATCTGGCTTTAATATATTATTGGCTTGAAATTCACGCTGAGCCTCAAACACCGTTTCGATGCACATATGGTTGCGGTCACGCGATTTACCAGTGTAACCATGCGTACAATCCAAAATTGCACAGTCCAGCTCTTGATCCTTAAGCCAAGCCCATGTCGGTTCTGGGAACCATCCGGAATCATGGCCATATAGCAGCTTCTTCCCGCCTTTTTCAACAACATATAGCAGGCAGGTTTCCATTTTATCGTGATCCGCAAGCAGCGGAGTTACTTTAGCATCACCTGCATAAAAGGTTTCAAAAGGTCGAAGCAAATGAAATTTATATCGTTCACCTTCAAACCTGCCGATCGCAGAACGCGTATGCGCCATGACAGCATCATTGCCGTAAATATGCATCGGATGCTCCAGATCGTGTGCAATTCCTATTCTGCGGCATTCCAAGTCCAATGCGTTAAAATGATCCATGTGGGTATGGGTCACTAGCATATGCTCGATCAAGCTGTAATCGAGGTTGTCTCTCAGTGCCTGCATGTAAGAATCAGGGGAATAGTCAAATTTGATGGTGTCGTCAATTATGGCCGAACTGCGTGTACGGATGTTCTTTCCCCCAAGCTCACGTGCTTTTACACAGCTCTCGCAACGACAAAATACGTTTGGAAAGCCTTCAGCTGCTGCCGTGCCGAGAAAATGAATTTTCATAGAGAAACTCCTTTGTCTAACACTGATTTTCTTTCAATAATTTCAGTTTTAATTTTAATGGTTAAATGTTTTTCTTTAGATAAATTGACCCTCTTCATTAGCAATTCAACCGCAGAACGAGCGAGCCGTTCCGTATCCTGCCTTACCGTAGTAAGCGGCACAGGTGTAAACGCTGACAGCTTTATGTTCGAAAACCCGGCTATCGACAATTGCTCTGGTACAGAAATCCCCATCTGCAGTGCGGTGAACAAGGTAGATATCGCGACATGATCATCCCCACACATGACAGCAGTCATCTCAGAATTATTGCTTATAAATTGCATCTGCTCTTGGTCCATCTCATTGACGCGATTTGAATCACACGGCTCGTCTCTAAAATGGATGTAATCCTTTTTCACCGGAATCCCATGGTCAAGCAGGGCTTGGATATAACCCTGATATCGCTCTTCTCGACTTGTAATATTCTCAATTGCATTTGACGTGTATCCAATCTCACGATGTCCTTTTGCAATCAAATATTTCGCCATTTCGTAAGATCCAAGGTAATGGTCGTGATAAACACAATCAATTTGCACTTCACGAAAAATACGGTCAATAATAACGATCGGGATTTGTTCCAGCTTTATGCGAAGCATCTGATCACTGCACGTTTTACGACCTTGAGGAAATAAAATCACACCCTCGATCCCAAACTCCATTAACCTTTGCAGATACCGATCTTCATCATCCTTGCTTTTGCTAATTTTAAGAATCATATCAAAATCATGCTTTTGCAGCTCTTGCTCAATGGCAAGAATAATTCTAGAGGTATAATCTGACATATGAGGCATAATCAATGCGATTTGCTTATTCTTTTTCTTCTCAGCTGCAGTCGTCACCAGGTTAGCCGAATCATTGCGAAAGATGGCCCCTCCCTCGCCTTTGTCGGCCAGAAATGTCCCTCTTCTCGGCAAGCGGTAGACAAGTCCTTGCTCTGCCAATTTCTCCAGAGCCAGCTTGCTCGTCATACGACTAACACCAAAAAGCTTTGCTAGTTCACCTTCCGAAGGAACAGGTTCATGAGGCTGCAGATTACGCTGATCAATCATTTCGATCACCTTCTCCGCAACCTGCAAATACAACTGTTGTTTTGGATGTTTAGATGAAAAGTCTGGATTCATAGTGGGACATTCCTCTTTCTTATAAACTGTTCAGGAAGCGCTTAAACCATTATCAGGCCTGATCTAAAACAACCTTACTATATGTCACTGACATATTCAATGACATATGTGTAAAGTGTTTGTAAAATCACACTTCCATCTATTAACATATCAGTGACACATGTCAGAAAATTGCTGGTTCATTCACTATCTCTTGAGGAAGGAATAACAAAAACTCCCACCCTAGTAGAAAATCGTCAGATTCTCTAACCAGAATGGGAGCTATTCCTTGCTATTCAGCTAATCATTAATTCGTGCTTAACGTTACTGTTACACCATCACTTTACAAATGTTGTTGCTTAGCTCTACCGGGTCTTCAATAGACAAACCTTCAATCAGCAACGCCTGACTGTAAAGCAGCTGCGTATACAGCTCGAACTTTTCCTTGTCGCCATCGTAAGCCTTTTTCAAAGCATCATATACATCATGGTTAATGTTGATTTCCAGCACTTTATCTGCTTTAATTCCACCAGCATCCGGCATCGCCTTTAGAATTTTCTCCATCTCGATGGAAAGCTCACCTTCAGAAGACAAGCAAACTGGATGGCTTTTCAAGCGCTTCGATGCTTTAACCGACGTTACTTTCCCTTCAAGCAGGGAAGCCATACGCTCAAACAGCTCTTTAGTTTCTTCATTGTCCGCTTCTGATTGCTCGTTGCTGTCATCCGCTTCAAAGCCCAGATCACCGCTTGCGACGTTGCGGAATTCCTTATCCTTGTAGCTTGCAATGATTTTAATCGCAAACTCGTCGATATCATCTGTCAGGTACAATACCTCATAACCTTTATCCAGTACGATCTCAAGCTGCGGAGATTTCTCAATACGCGCAATCGATTCGCCAGTAGCGTAGTAGATATACTTCTGATCCTCTGGCATACGCTCAACGTATTCAGCAAGGCTAACCAATTTTTTCTCCTTGGAGGAGGTGAAGATCAGCAGATCCTGCAGATCTTCCTTGTGCATGCCGTAATCGTTGTACACGCCGAACTTTAGCTGACGACCGAATGCTGCAAAAAATTTCTCATAGTTTTCACGCTCGTCCTTAAGCATGGATTGTAGCAAGGACTTGATTTTGTTTTTAATATTTTTTGCAATCAGCTTGAGCTGACGGTCATGCTGCAGCAGCTCGCGTGAAATGTTCAGCGATAGATCCTCAGAATCTACCATCCCTTTCACAAAGCTGAAATAGTCAGGCAGCAGGTCGCCGCATTTCTCCATAATAAGGACGCCGTTGGAGTAAAGCTCCAGCCCTTTTTCAAATTCCTTCGTATAGTAATCGTACGGCGCATTTTCTGGGACGAAAAGAATTGCATTATAAACAACCGCACCGTCTGCACTAATATGAACATGCTTAAGCGGCTTATCGAATCCATAACGCTTATCCATATAGAATTGATTATAATCCTCGTCTGTCAGCTCGCTTTTGTTGCGGCGCCAGATCGGAACCATACTGTTAAGTACTTGTTCTTCAACTACCTCTTCAAATTCACCCTCAGCGTCTGCTTTTGGCTTTTGTGTTTTCATATCCATTTTGATTGGGTAGCGAATAAAATCCGAATATTTCTTAACGATTGCTTTCAAGCGATAAGGCTCCAAAAACTCATCGTACTGCTCATCCTCTGTATTTTCCTTCATGTACATGACGATTTCAGTTCCAACAGTTTCTTTTTCTGCAGCCTCTATCGAGTAGCCATCCGCACCGGTAGAAATCCAGCGATAAGCTTCATCGCTGCCTAATGCGCGAGACGTTACAACAAGCTTGTCCGCTACCATAAAAGCGGAGTAGAAGCCAACACCAAACTGCCCAATAATGTTATGACCATCTTGAGCTTCTATTTCCTTTTTGAACGCTAGAGAGCCACTCTTCGCAATAACACCTAAATTATTATCCAGCTCTTCCTTCGTCATTCCAATCCCCGTATCCGTGATCGTTAACGTACGAGCATCTGGATCAACTGCTATCTTAATAAAGTAATCCTCTTTATTGAATACTAAATTATCATCTGTTAGTGCTTTATAGTAAATTTTATCAATTGCGTCACTTGCATTGGACAGAAGCTCTCTTAAAAATATCTCCTTCTGTGTATAAATGGAGTTAATCATCATTTCCAGCAATCGCTTGGATTCCGCTTTAAACTGCTTCTTCGACATCGTTGATTACAATCTCCTTTCAACAAAGAAATTCACATTTGTTAGCACTCACTGAGTAAGAGTGCTAATCTATAAAATATATACCATAATTTGAAATTGATTGTCAACAAAAGCGAGATTAAGGCTATGTCGCTTGAGTAAAGGACATCAAATTTCCGTCTTATTGCTCGACTTTCGTATTATAAGCATGAAGTAGGGTATAGCGTTCAGGACGCACTAAATGTGCATACTTCAGTGCTGTTTCGGCAAGCTCGCTCGGTACGCCAAGCTCTTCAATCGTGGTTGGTCCACCTACCTTGGCAATCATCGCTCTCAGCTCAGCTGCGCTCGGGATTTCTGCAATATGCTGCTTTATTTCCTCCCAGTTCACTCGAACTGACTCTCGGACATCAGACTGCAAACCAAACTCTTCTTCTGCCAAGCGATGGTATAGCTCAGCAATAATGGTGCAGGCTACCCCAACCTTTGCTCCATGCAGCAGCTGCTTTCTTCCTTGCTTAATAAAGTCCATTTCCCAATAATGAGACAAGTGATGCTCAGCACCAGAGGCGGGATGAGACTTACCGAAAATAAGCATCGCAATGCCCGATTCAATCAATCCGCTAATTAGATAGGCAATGCCTTCCTGATCTCCTAGCTCAATCAGATCAGCGGCTTTGACACATTTGTCGAGTGCATTCTTCGTTATAAGATATGCCTGCTCCATATACGGTTCCTGATTCGTTAGCTGACCAAACTTCCAATCAAACAAAGACGTGAACTTTCCAACGATATCGCCAAAGCCAGCTGCAATTAGTTCACGTGGCGCTTTTCGCAAAATATCCAAATCTGCAAAAACGGCAACTGGTCCAATAGAGACAATCGTTTTCTTTTCACCACGCAGTATCACTGGTGCACCTTTGGAGTTAAAGCCGTCTACAGATGGTGCAGTGGGCACTGAAATAAACGGAAGATTGAGTATGAAACCTGCCATTCTCGTAATATCATGCAATGTGCCGCTTCCTAAAGCGATCAATATATCAGGTTGAAATTGCTT
The DNA here is from genome assembly GCF_042659865.1 of Paenibacillus septentrionalis. Lineage (NCBI taxonomy): Bacteria > Bacillati > Bacillota > Bacilli > Caryophanales > Paenibacillaceae > Paenibacillus > Paenibacillus septentrionalis. The sequence goes on along the minus strand of NZ_JBHSTE010000006.1, from coordinate 251,596 downwards.
GGCTGCTAATACAAGTTCTACGATGGACTGCTCGTCGGCTACTACATCTTCTATCGCGTTAGGCGAGATAAAAACAGTATGGAGACTTCGAGCATCTAAATTCAGTTCACTTTCCAATTTCTTTCCAGCGACCTTGTATGTATGTTCATCAACGACTAGCATAACATGCTGATATCGTTGCAGTACGTATGGAACTACCTTTTTAAGTGCTCCTGCTTCTACTACGATGGTATCCATTCCTATGCTTGCCCGCAATTCTGGCGCCAATCCATTCATGATCGAATCAATATCTGCTGTATAACTCATGAGCATCCCACCTAAGTTAATATATATTTTATTTGCTCAATCTTTGACAAGGCGACAAAAGGAGGTCGATGCCCAAAGTGACTGGCACTTTGGACGTGACCTCCTTTTATTATAGCCCTTGTTAATTCCTTCGTCATGTCTATGAGCAAATATTATACGCCACCATTAACAACGCCTCTAACTAAATAAACCTTTTCTTCCATTGCCGCTGAATCCCATAATGTCAGTCGATACATTACATCGCCGTACGTTTCTAGTCGAATAAAATAATTACCTTCCATATCTGGCGTGATCTCGATCCATTCCCCTTCAGCATTATATTCAAGCCTCACAATTGGAGCGGAAGCAGGCTGTACATATAAATGGTATGGCAGGTTCCAAGCAAAAATTCCACCCAGATCTAGTACACTTACATACTCTCCGTTCTGATCCGGATTGCTAGAATAGTCTTGCTCCCAGTAATCGCCTAGTTCTGATTCAGCATTTCCTACATAAAACCGGACAGGCATATACGTTGGATCAGTGGTAATGTTCAATTGCAGGTAAAATACAGTTTCTTCATATTCCGAATGATTCATTACAATTCCAATCTCATAATTCTGCTCATATCTAGGATTGACATACCAATAATAGCGACCTTCTTCATTATACATCTCCCCTCCATCAAACCATATATTGGAAATGTAATAATCTTCCGAAGACGATTCAAAATAAATCTGTGTTGGCTCTGTTAACTCAATTGGCTCATCTACAATTAGTAGAAAGTGGTCAGCACCATGTGTATAGGTGATTGGTTGTTCTTCTCCTTCGCTAGTTAACACAATATTAATTGGATTAAAAATTGTTTCCCAGCCTTGAGGAACTGGTTTTGTCATTACTACTACACGATAAGTTGCCTCACCCATTGTCTGATGGTAAACCTTAATTTCAATATTTAAAGTATGGCTAATTGGCTCCAGCATCCAGATAAAATTGTTATCATAATTCGGTACTAGTTCGTTATTCAAATAAACATCTCTAACTTCAAACTCACTGTTAATTGAGGAGATTTCAAGCATATCTCCCTCTGAGACGATGATCGTTTCATCGACAACATATTCAAGGCTTTCACCTGAACTGCCAAGGGCGAGTGGGGCTGATATTCCATCAGTATTCAGGTTAAGTGCAAACGGTGGCTCAATATCTTCCCAGCTTGGCGGTGCTTCTACATACAAGTAACCGTACAGTGCTAACTCTCCTGGACCATAGTCAACATGATCCATCTCGAGTGTCAGAACAAATTCGGTACTCTCCTCAGGTACATTCCATATGAACATATTACCATCAGACGGTAGTACTTCTCCGTTAAGCTTCACTGCACTGAGTGTAAAGCTATCATCCTTTGGTGTGAAGCGCAGCTGATCGCCTGTTTTTGCTACTACCTCTCCCAACGAGTAACTTAGCTCGTATTCATAAGGAGAATATTCCAGCCCTCTCGTGCCATCCGAATGCACGTGCACCACAGTAAACGGCGCTGCCTCATCGCTCCAGCTTGGCGGTACTTCTACCTGTACAACACCGTACAGCTTCAGCACGCCCTCACCATATTCCTCATGCTCCATCTCTAATGTCACAACAAACTCTGCCGTATAATCCGGTACAATCCATGCAAACCTATTGCCGTCTGCTTGCAGCACTTCATCGTTCAGCTTTACAGATTTTAGTGTGAACGATTCATCCTTAGGTGTAAAACGAAGCTCATCGCCTGACCGTGCTGTTACTTCTCCACTTAGCCTGTAGCCCAGCTCATCGCCATACGGCTCATAGCCTAGCTCTACCGTTTCCCCGCTTGATGACACATGTACCACAGTAAACGGCGCTGGCTCATCATTCCAGCTTGGTGGCTCTTCTACATACAAGTAACCGTACAGTGCTAACTCTCCTGGACCATAGTCAACATGATCCATCTCGAGTGTCAGAACAAATTCGGTACTCTCCTCAGGTACATTCCATATGAACATATTACCATCAGACGGTAGTACTTCTCCGTTAAGCTTCACTGCACTCAGTGTAAAGCTATCATCCTTTGGTGTGAAGCGCAGCTGATCGCCTGTTTTTGCTACTACCTCTCCCAACGAGTAACTTAGCTCGTATTCATAAGGAGAATATTCCAGCCCTCTCGTGCCATCCGAATGTGCATGAACTACATTAAAAGGCACGGCTACATCATCCCAACTAGGCGTCGGCGTCGGTGTCGGTGTCGTCGGTGTTGGCGTCGGTCTTGGTGGTGTCGGCACTGGTCTTGGTGTCGGCACTGGTCTTGGCGTTGGTGTAGCTAAAGCCTGTTCTCTATCTCGTTCAAATCGTGCCTTTTGCGCTTCGTCCAATTCACGCAAATATCTTTCTAATGCAGCTTGTTCCGCTCGCTGCCTTGCAAGCTCATTTTGCTGTCGTAGCTCCTCTTGTTTGCGGTTAATTTCTGCTATTATAGCATCTGATTGCTGTCGAGCTAGTTCTTTCCTAGTTTCTTCATCAAGTATAAAATCATAATTTCTTGAATTGTCGCTACTTAGTTGACCAGTTATTTGATCCGGTTGCTTGGAATTTCTGCGAACTTCATTCTCTAACTCTCTTTGCTCGTCCTCGCTGATCAATTCGTTGTTTCTTGCTGCTTGCAACAATGCTAATGCCAGGTTAGACATATTAGATTGAAACGCTTCATCGTTCAGCGGATCATTTTCATTATTACTACTAGAATTTCGAATTCGTTCGAGCATTTCTTCATTTTCCTGCTGAATTTCAATTAAGTTATCTAGAATTGCCTGAACTACTGAAGGACTAGCATTTTGCAGCAGTTGCTCCATTGTTTTATTTGAAATTTGACTGATATCATCTTGCTGCGGATTGGTGGATATGATCTGCGATGGGAATATCTTAGTTGGGCGATTATTGTTGCTTTGGCCTGATAAATCGATTCTACCAGATAATAATCCTATCACACTTTCCCCGTTATTAGGATTGATACCTACAAAAAAATTAGTACCTCTTACACCCATGATGGCGGTTGGTGTTTCCAGCTGAAAGTTATCATCGTTGGTCGTAATTGACTTCACATCTACCCATGCCTTGCCGCTTTTCATCTTCACTTTCGTTGTCGTTCCACTTCTGGAAGACAGTTTACTGAAGGTTACAGTTGAATTGCTCTCCAAAATAAGCGTATCATCCGTAGATGTTCCATTGGAAAACTTCAGTTCAACGCTGCTCTTGCTTCCTGTTGTAACAATATCGCCTTCATTCAGGCTCATATTTTTAAAGCCTTTAAGCGTCTTCTTACCACCTGATTTTTGTACCTCTACAGTCCCTTCCAGACTGGCTATAATAGCTACTCGGGAAGTTGACGCCTCAGCCATTCCAACATTTGCAGTTACCAAAACAAATGTAAAAATAAATGTTAGGCAAAATATAAAACTCTTTCTCATCCGTTACCCTCCTTTGATCGTAATAATAGCGTTATTCCAAAAATAGATACGGTCGTATAACAACATGCTTTTGCTCCTGGTCCCATTGAACGTCATAACCTAGCTCTTCTGTAACAAAGCGTACAGGAACAAACAAGCGATTTTGCACCATGATGCTAGTAGAGTCTATTGAAATAGCTTCTTCTTCTGTCAATCTCACAGTAGCTTCTCCACGATCAGAGAAGATCAAGGATGTATGCTCGTCAATTACAAGGCTTGTTTGTCTGCTGTCCTTGTTATACGTAATTTCATACCCAAGCTCTTCGGCCAATGCACGAAGAGGGACATAGGTACGGCCAGCATGCAGCTGCGGTACAACATCTGAAAGAAGAAGCTTTCCATTTATGATTACATGAATGCTTCCATCCTCTTCATGCTGTGGTTGCTCATAGCGCTTAATGATGCGCACCTTATTATTACTAGAATCTGTTATTGCAAGCGAGCCATCACGAAGCTCAATAACATCCGTTGGTTCGTTTAGCATTGCAGCATTCATGACTCCATCCGATCTTCCATGCTCCTCAGCCTGACCTGCCAAGGTATACACCACACCATCAGCAAGAAGCCTTATCGTATGATTGTTACGGTCAGCAATTAACACTGAGCCATCAGAAGCAATTGAAAGGCCCATAGGCGAGGAAAATCTTGCTTGTTCAGCAGCGCCATCCTGGTAAGCTGCCTCGGCATATAGGTCGTTTTGACCATACGAGCCGCCTCCAGCCACAGTCGTAACCTCTTGTGCAGTTAGATCAATATAGCGTATACGCTGATTGCCTGTATCACTTACATATAGATTTCCTTTTTCATCAAAAGCTAGTGCGGTAGGTTCATTAAACAAAGCCTCAGAAAGTGGACCATCATTGTAATCTCCAGCTTCCGAAACCATACCGCCGAAGAATTCAACTATGCGATCCGAGAGCTTATTCAGCGTCGTTACATTGCCTGAAGCATCAATTTTACGTATTGCATGATTAAGCGTATCTGCAACGTATATATTGCCTTTACCATCTACTGCTACATCTGATGGAGCATAAAACTGCGCATCTTTTCCTCGTCCATCTTTATAGCCAAGGACTCCTGTACCTGCAATTGTCTTTACTTCACCTTGCTGTGTAATGATACGAATGCTGTGATTATTGCTGTCGGCTACATAGATGTTGCCTTGCTGATCGATAGCCAGGCCAGACGGATGACTATAAAAAGCGTTCTCCTTACTGTCGTCATGGAATGCTCCAAGTGGATGTCCATGTTCATCAAGATCAAGAATCGTCCCACTGTAGCGTGTCACTTGATCATACGAATACAATCTCAATAGATGATTATCGGTATCGCTAATTAGCAATGTTCCATCATTCAGTTCCATAATAGAGGTTGGATTGTATAAGCTTGCTGTATGAGCGGAACCATCGAGAAATCCAGGCTGAAACTGTCCAGTCAATGTTCTTACTTCATACAAATGTCTATCCTTTAGCACCGCTTGATTGGCCGAAACGGACATTGGTGCCAGCAGCATTGCTCCACAAACAGATACTGCGAGTCCCCTTAATAATTTTTGCTTCATCACGTATCATCTCCTACTGCGCTGCACTTATAAAGCTGCGCATTGCTATTGTTTATCATACGACCTTTAATCTAAACTTTCTGTAATCTAGCTCTCAATATCCGGTTCTTTTTTTAGCCCAAGAAGCTCGTAGATTGGGATGGGCTGTGATTTCCCTTTAAAAAGCTTCTCTTCAGCGGGTCCATACTGTGCGATATCCGCAGTTTTTTTGTAAACTTCCTCTGATACTAAAATTTGCCCAGCAGTTGTGCCTGATTCAATGCGAGCAGCAGTGTTAACGCTGTCTCCAATTGCCGTATAATCCATACGCAAGTACGAACCAATGTTGCCAATTACGACATTGCCTGTATGTATTCCAATACCAATCGCAACTTCTACTCCGTACTTCTCCAGCAGCTGATCTCGGATCGGCTTCATATTTTTCTGAATTTGATAAGCCGTATACACTGCCATCTTTTCATGGTCCTCAACATCTAGCGGGGCGTTAAACAGAATCATTGCCGCATCACCTATGAACTTGTCAATGGTTCCATTAAACTGCAAAGTGGTATTCGTAATCATCGTAAATTTTGTATTCAATACATCGACGACCTCAGCTGGAGTGAGCTTCTCTGATAAAGATGTGAAGCCGCGTATATCCAGAAACAAAATTGTGATTCGCTTCGATATTCCGCCAAGTTGAATATCAATCCCCTGATCTACGATGCTCTTCACTAGATCGGGCGATATGTATCGTCCAAATTGACGTGTTACAAAGTTTTTTTGCTGCTGCTCCATGTACGACTTCAATGACACATTAAAGATATAAGCGATTACAATAGACGATATAAGATACAGCACGCTAAATTGATAGTTAAACTGCTTGAACAAATAAAGCTGTAGTGCATATACACCTGCAATTGAAATAATCGCAACAATGAACGTATATTGATTTTTGAAGCGCCAAGGCAGCCACATGAACAACAGAAAAGCAAGTATAATGCTTATCCACTCAAACGCATTAGGCGCGAATACAATGCGCGTGCCCTCTAAAAGCTGATTCGTAATGCCAGCATGGACATAAACGAGCTTGGTGTCTCGTTCCAGTGGTGTAGGACCAGAGTCCTGTCCGCTTTCACCAGATAAGCCGGTTGCAGTTACCCCAATAAATACAATTGAATCCTGAAAGGTTTCGGGCGGTATCTCGCCATATAAGACGTCGACAAAAGAGATCGTTAAGTAGTCCTCCGTCACCTGATTGTAGTCAATGGTTATAGTATTTTTCGCGATTGGATCACTCGTTTTTCTACGATCTGTCCAATCCTCGTACATTGATAAATCGGCGCCCGCCATTTCTGCTGCTCGATAAGCAAGTGATGGAATAATTTCGCCATCAGGTGCTTGCAGCTTCAGCCACGTTTGACGTATAACGCCATCATGACTAACTACTCGATTGATATGTGCATTTTCGGTATGCTGCGAGAACAGGTCGTAGGCATAATGGATATCATAGACCTGCAAATACTGATCGCTGCTCACATTTGTTGTACGAAACACATCACCTGTTGTAATCCCAACTGCTGGCAAAATAACGTTGGGATAAGCAGCAAGCGCTTCAGCAAATATCTCATCGCTATCCTCATTGCTCGGATCGCTGAAGACGATATCGAAGGCAATAGCTGCTGGCTCATAATTTGGTTCATTAATCATTGCTAAAAGGGAGGAGTAAATCGATCGATCCCAAGGAAATATGCCTAGCTCTTGCACGGAACGATCATCTATTGCAATGACTACGATATGGGGATCAGGATCATGCGTAGCTGTTTGTTTCATGTTATGGTCAAATATAAGAGATTCTAGTCTTTGAAAGGTATGAAAGGAATAGCTTAGTAGTATAACGATTAATAGGACAAGGTTTACTATGACTAAAGTACTACGTATTGAAACTTTCAATATAACCCCACTTTCTATCTCATATTGGTAAAACATCTATCTATTACATTATTAGACCAACACTGTTGAAAATCAATAGAAAGCTGTACAGTTTTATACGTTTTAAATAGGTTTATTTCAGCAAAAAAGCGAGATTTGTACTAGCATTAAATCTCGCTTTTCTATTTATCTATTTAGCCAAGCTGTACGATAACCTCGATTTCGACAAGGGCATCTTTAGGCAATCGAGCTACTTCAACAGCGCTACGTGCTGGAAATGGCTGTTCAAAAAAGCTCGCATATACTTCATTTACTGCTGCAAAATCATTCATGTCCTTCAAGAAAACCGTTGTTTTGACGATGTTGTTCATTGAAGCACCCGCGGCTTCTACGATTGCTTTAACATTGTTCAAGGACTGCTTAGCTTGCTCAGCTGCTGTTGCAGGAAACTCATTCGTAACAGGGTCCATGCCAAGCTGGCCTGAAGTAAACAACAAATTACCTACTTGAACGGCCTGTGAATAGGGACCGATTGCCTGAGGAGCCAAATCGGTATGTACTGCTTTCTTCATAACGACACTACCTTTCTGTGCATAATTGCAAATTTACGCTACTGCTTCATCTATTATAGCTTATTTTTTTGCTTTTCGAAAAACAATTGGCGCAACAATACATGCTAGCACAAGCAAAATAATTCCAAGCAGCAAAAACAGTCCATATTCCTGCAGCCACAGCGGATATGCCTTCAGTTCCTCGAACACAACTCCACCGAGGGCTGGCCCAATAAATCCCGCAATTCCTGTAATAGCAGAAAAAACAGCAATATAAATAGGACGTTCTGCTTTCGATGAAGATCCGATCATAAATATAAAAATTTGCTGGTTATAGCTTCCTAGTCCAAAACCAAGCAATAAATAGATCAGAATAAGCACAAGCAGCTGCGGAAGAAAATTCGTTACGCTCCACAATAACGATGCAAGCGCTAAAAACGGCAACGAGCTAAGCAGCAGCGTTCGCTCGCTGAAACGGCGAGACAGCAAGCCGCAAATGTAAAAGCCAGCCATGGAAGCAATCGTCTGCAAGATCACGAGATTAGCAACTGTCGCATAAGGAACATGGAGTACGTCCAGCATGACATATGAAAAGAAAGGATGCGTCATCGTAATAATCAATGTCCACGCTGTTAAAAAGATCAGCCCTTTAAAAAAGTTGCGATCATGAAATGGTCGGAGCACAAAGGTTCCTAGCTTCATTCCTTCGCTTTTTTCAAATGGTGGATTCGGGTATTTATTAAAATAAATGATATTCATTACGACTGTAACTGCTGCAATTGCAAACATGATATTAAAGCCCGCTGCCCCTGGAAAAGTATCGATTATGACACCCGTGATATAAAGCCCTGCACTATTCACAGCACTTGTAAGAACATTACGAATGCCAAAGTACTTTCCGCGAACCTGAGCCGGAACCATATCCGAAATTAAGGATGTCCAGATAACTCCTGCAAACGCGTTTATAAGACAATATAACAAAAACATAATTATGAAAGAAGTCAGCCACAAGTCCTTGGGAAATATGAAAGGAATCAATCCTGTAGATAGTCCCACAATACGGTGCGCAGATGTGAAAAGTATGAAAGCGCGTTTACGATTAGCAAGTTTTTGCATATACATAGCTGCTAGGACCTGTAATAAATTGGCTAAAGCGGGAATTGCCAGCACGATTCCAATTTGCTTGGAGTTTGCCCCCAAATATAACAAGTACGCTGTTAAAAAGGGACCCATCAGCATAGTTAGCAGCAGCATAGCCCACATACCTTCAATGACGGCAGTATGCATCCCTTGGCGATAGGTTGATTTTGCTCTGCTGTATGGATTGGTCAGCGATCGAATTGAAACTTTCACATTAAAGCCTCCCTAAGCTGTCTTTGCTTACAAAATATGAAGCGACATCTGAATATGCGGAATTCCATCCTCTAGGTATGGCTCTGATTCCGCTTGAAACCCTGCTTTTTCATAGAACTTCTGAAGTCGATGCTGTGCTGATATCGTAATCACCTTGCCATTCCAATGCTCCTTTATAAAGGAAACGGCTCGCATCACCAGTTGATCGCCATATCCTGTCCCTCGCAACGAAGGAGCGATAATGACTCTTCCAATTGAATAGCCTTCATAGCTAACCCCCTGATTAAGCAGCCTGCAATAGCCAACAAGTTGATCCTGCTCATCTCTAAGCTGAACATGATAAGCATCTAAGTCCTTGTTGTCACAATCGGAATAAATGCTTTCCTGCTCTACAACAAATACGTCGGTGCGCAGCTTAATCATTTGATAAACCTCTAGATTAGTTAGTTCATTAAAATGCTTGATGCTCCATTTCATACAGAATTACTCCTTTACCTTCACGCCTATTCAGTCTCATGTTGTTCCTTAACCATCATACACTGGATACGCAAAAAATCATATCACCAACATGCATCTTTTAACGTTTTGCGCTATAAAACATCTTCACGTATACTATTAAAAATACAGATACATATTGTGTACTAGGAGATGAAGCATTTGAATCCTTTTAATGTAAGACGTATTGCTAAACTAGCTGTTATCGCAATGCTATTCGCAATCATCGGATTGCTTTCTGGATGTGGAACGATAATAAGTACTCCAGTTAGCAGCTCCTCACCACAGAATGCCGAGCAGCATAATGCCGAAAACACATCTGCACGAGACGAGGCTGCTGCAGACGCAGAAAAGACAGCAGAAGTGCCTCTGCAAGCCTTGACCAGCTTTGAGGAGGTAGCCGCATACATACGAGAGCATGGCGAGCTGCCAGAAAATTTTATCACAAAAAACGAAGCGCAAAAGCGAGGATGGGTAGCCTCTGAAGGAAATTTGCATGACGTTGCCCCAGGTATGAGTATTGGGGGAGATCGCTTCGGTAATCGGGAAGGGTTATTGCCTGCTGCAGAAGGACGCGTATGGTATGAAGCAGATATTAACTATAATGGCGGTCATCGCAATGCAGATCGCATTGTGTTTTCCAATGATGGCTTGATCTATATGACAACAGATCATTACAAAAGCTTTACCGATATAACGGAGGGTATAGACTAATGGAAAAAACAATTGAGCTAAAACTGTCCGAGCTAGCTGCATATGAATCAGTCCATCATTGGCTCGCAGACAAGCTAAACTTTCCTGCTCATTATGGACATAATCTGGACGCATTATGGGATTGCCTGACAGGAGAAATTTCATTGCCTATAACAATTTTGTGGTACAACGATAGCAACAATGATACTGATTATTCCCCAATTACTACCATCTTCGAGGAAGCAGCAGGTGAGGTTGAAGCTTTAAGCTTCGGTTATATCGTGGATGAGGAAGAATAAGATATTCCTGGTTTTTACATGATCGCCTATTAAGGCGATCATGTATTTTTTTCCGTCCTATTGCATACTTATACATATTATTGTATCATTATTCATGTTAAGAAGGAGGGAAATGATATGTCATTACCACTACAACAACTTGAAGAGCTGAGCCTGATACATTGGCCAGCATTAAATACAGAATATATGGACGGGTGGAAGCTGCGAATGTCAAACGGCTACACCAAGCGTGCTAATTGCATCAGTACCATTCAAAGCTCCAGCAAGCAGCTGGATGTGAATATCGCTGCCTGTGAGCTAAAATATATGTCCATCAAGCAACCGACTATTTTCAAGCTAACGCCCTTCTCAGAGCCGCAGCTTGATGAAACGCTGGATAAATTGAACTATGACTTAATTGAACCTTCTCTGATGCTCACTATGTCTCTCGAGCAATTATCGAAGCAGCCGCCACAACCCGCTCTTAACGACTCTGCAGCAATTGAGCTCTGTATTAAGGAACATATTTCGTTGAAATGGCTGGAGCATTACTGTGAGCTTAGCGGAGTTGATCGTGCATTAATTCCAACGATGATCGATATGATCGCTGCCATGCCAGGAAAGCTTATGCTTGCAAGCTGCAGCATAAATGGCGAAATTGCAGCTTTAGCAATGGCTGTTGTCGATCAAGGATATGTAGGCATCTATGATGTCATTACAGCTGAGGCTTATAGAAATCAAGGGTTGTGCAGCTATTTGCTCTGGAGCCTGCTGAATGAGTGCAAGCCGTATGCTTCCAACAGCTATCTGGCTGTTGTAGCAGCTAATGAGCCTGCCAAACGTGTATATGCCAAGCTTGGCTATCAAGAGGCCTATACGTACTGGTATCGTGTAAAGCCGTAATAAAGCAAGCCCCTAACCGGCAATCATGTCTTATCGGTTAGGGGCTTTTTTAACTTTTATTATTTACCCTTCTGCTTAATATACGTCCACGTTACACTCATAATTTCCTTTGCCTGCTCAAAATGCAACGTATTTCGGAACGCGTCTATGAACGGGGAGAGCAGCGCATTAATAATGCTTATTCGCAGCTCGTTTCTTTCCAACTCCTGCTTCAATGCCTCGGTAAGCTCTTGCTGTACCTTAGTAAGCTGAGTATTTGCTATAAGATCAACGTACAGCAAAATTAATTCTTCGCGATAAATATGATCCTGTTCAAAATTATTTTTAAATAGGACCAGCTTCTCAGGATCAAGCACTGCTACCCCTTCATGCAGCAAATTATTGATAATATGCCTCAAATGGTGGAATACTGAGTTTGCTACTTGCTCTGCATTCGTACGCTGCTGGTGAATTATCTTGGCCGTAAACAGCAAATGCTGATGCATGCCGTAATACATAACAGCAGCCTCGATTGCGTGTGGCTTCAGGTCATCACCGAATACTTCAACAAGTCGATCTGCCAGCCATTCAATTTCCATCATTCGATATTGCAAGACTACTTTTTTTAATTCAACATCACCTGAATGCATAATTTCTTCGAACATTCCGCTTATGCCTTGCTGTTCATTCGTTCTAGACAGCATTGTAATTTGCTGGATAAGCAGTTGAATATCCTTTTCATCCTTACCAAGCTGCAGCTCTTGTCTACGAATATTCGTTTCAAATCTGGATTGCTCCAAAATGGCTGCTACACATTCATTTTTAGAAGAAAAGTAATTATAAAAGGTACCTTTTGAAATACCTGAACGTTCAATAATATCTTGAATCGAGGTTTGCTGTATCCCTTTTTCCAGGAAAAGTGCTTTGGCGTGATCAACGACCATTTTTTTACGCTTGTTCATATACGCCTCCTACTTGCAAGTTAACACTAGTATAACCACTACCCTCTTGTTTTTTCAACATTTTTAGACTGTCGGTATAAAAATGTTGAAATTAATGAACTGTTGATATAAAATCATCAAGTGACACTTTTTTTAATACTAAAATAAATTAACGATAGGAGCGTAAAACGTAATGAGCGATTCTTTACAACAGCTAAAGAAGCCACCCTATTTTATGCTAGGGATTTTGTTTTTCGGTGCATTTGTTTCATTTCTTAACAATTCATTATTGAACGTTGCCCTGCCAACGATTATGGCTGACTTCGAGATTACTTCATATGCTACAGGTCAATGGCTTTCTACAGGCTACATGCTCGTAAGCGGGATTTTGATTCCTGTATCTGCGTTCCTGCTTACAAAATTCACTAATCGACAGCTATTTATTACGTCCATGCTGCTGTTTACGCTTGGTACAGCAATGGCTGCTTTTGCCCCAAATTTTGCTTTCTTGCTCGCTGGACGAATGGTTCAAGCGGCAGGCTCATCCGTAATGTCGCCGTTGCTGATGAATACGATGCTAATCAGCTTTCCTCGCGAAAAGCGTGGAACTGCGATGGGGGTTTTCGGGTTAGTTATGATCGTTGCACCAGCACTTGGTCCAACGCTATCTGGATATATTGTTCAATACTACAACTGGCGTTTGCTATTCGAAATGATTTTGCCATTTGCAGTTATAAGCCTGGTGCTTGCCGTATTTAAGCTGAAAAATATTATGCCTACCCGTCATACAACACTGGATTATTGGTCTGTCGTGTTATCTACCGTCGGTTTTGGCGGCCTGCTCTATGGCTTCAGTACCGCAAGCTCAGAAGGCTGGAGTGACCCGGTTGTACTTATTACAATCATTGTCGGTGCAATCATGGTCATACTGTTCACACTTCGTCAGTTCAAATTGGATATTCCTTTGCTTAACTTGTCTGTATATAAGTATCCAATGTTTGCATTAGCATCGCTTATCTCGGTTGTAAACTCAGCTGCTTTGTTCTCAGGCATGATTCTTACGCCTGCCTATGTGCAAAGCGTACGCCACATTTCAGCTTTAGATTCTGGTCTGATGATGCTTCCAGGTGCTATTGTAATGGGGATTATGTCTCCAATCACAGGGAAGCTGTTCGACAAGTTCGGTCCACGCGTGCTTGGAATAGTCGGTTTTACAATTACGTGCTTAACGACTTATCAGATGACGCACTTTAATTTGGATACGACATATGCTCATATTATTTTGATCTACTCCATTCGGATGTTCGGTATTTCCATGGTTATGATGCCAATAATTACGAACGGTCTTAACCAGCTACCAACAAGACTAAACCCTCACGGGACAGCGGTTAACAATACGCTTTCTCAAGTAGCTGGTGCACTCGGAACAGCTGTGTTCGTGTCGATTATGAATTCAAGAGCCGAAAGCAGCATCACAGAGCAGTTCAGCAAGGTTGACCTTACAACCATTACTGATATTGAAAAAGCACAAATTACTCAGCTTGGCTTGCTTGAAGGGATTCAATTCTCTTTCCTTATTGCAACCTTGACAACAGCTGTAGCGTTAATTTTAACGTTCTTTATGAAACGAGTAGATGTTAGTGAAGAGGCCGTTGCCAAAATGGAAGCTGTCGATGCAGCTAACAATAAGTCATAAACCAATCTTAAGCTGCATACACTAATAGTGGACACGGCAGTAAACATTAAGAGGAGCAACGGTTATCGTTGCTCCTCTTTATGTTATTCGGTCATATTATACTATAAATTACAACAGCTAGAACGCTAAAATGATTCCTTTTTCATTTGCATACAGCGAGCTGACTCCACCTGTAGGCACAACAACAATTTCTTTAAAGTCAAAGCGCTCAGCGATGGCTTGCTTCAATCTATCCGCCAATTCCTCATTGTCGCAATGTGAAATGACCGCGTGCTCCCCACTAGTCTTCTTGCCGCTTTCTGTTATCGTATCAACAAGCTTTTTAACGATTTTTGTTTGCCCCTTCACATTAGAATAACTGACGATATTACCGTCTCCATCCGAACCAAGAAGTGGCTTTATGTTAAGCATATTAATCAGCTTTCCTTTAACTTTGCTTAGTCGTCCATTTTTCATGAGGTTATCAATGTTGTCTAGCACAAAATACGTTTTCATATGTGTAATGAATTGCTCCACACGTTCTATAATATCCGCTTTGGCTAAGCCAAGCTGGGCATATTCTCGAATTTTCAATACAACCAGCAATTGTCCCGCTGATGCGCTTTTAGAATCAAAAATATAAACATCGTTTTGCTTGGACTCCATCATTTCCTTGCCTAATACAGCACTGGAATAGGAGCTGGACAATTTGCTTGATAGCGTTACCGCAAAAGCATCCTCTGAAGCATCAAAGGCTTGTTGATATAAGGCAGGCGCGGGTGCGGATGAACCAACCTTCCCTGTACAGGCTTTCATATCCTGCATAAACTGGGTAAGATCCAATCGTTCGTCATCAATTATTTCGCGTTCGCCTAGCATCAAATTAAGCGGTATTTTTACCAGTTTCAGTTCTTTAATAAGAGACGCTGTTGCATCACAGCAAGAATCAACAATTAAGGAGAATTTCAAACCCTCGCCTCATTTCTCTAGTCTAGCTATCTAGTAAGTGTTATAGCATTTTGTAAACTATAACAGAGGTAAAGAACCAATAGCAACTTTTATTGCGGTCAACACAAAAGTGTCACATATTCACATCTCCTGCTTGCATTTATGGGACTGGATTTGGGTTTCCTTTGTTCCAGGTTGGGACATGATCATCCTCCTCGAACTCAATAATCACGTCGGTAACGGCTGGCATTGCTTGAATGTAGTTTTCAATCCGCTCCTTAATTTCAATAGCTTGCCCTACCGAAATGTCAGGCTCGATTTCCAGCTTCATTTCGATATGATAATCCTCGCCTTCCTTCATCGCATACAGAGCCTTAATATCCTTAATCTCTTTATTCGTAAAAATATATGCTGCTATAGCTGCCTCCAGCTCGTCATCAGCCTCGCCCAAAACACCTTTGGCATTATCAAGAAATACTCTGCCGACCACATAGAACATCATAGCGCCAATAATGATAGAAGCAATCCCTTCAGCAGCATGAAGCCCTGCATAATAGGAGAGCAGTATACCAATAATGGCGATAAGTCCACCCGAAGTTGCAACCAAATCCTCCATAAACACAAGCTTCGTTGCAGGTTTTGCTTTGGACAAATTTGCAAAGCTCTTCGGAATAATCGCTATCCCTTTTGCTTGCGAGTTTGTTTCACGAATGACCTCCTTCATCGCCTTGTACATCACATAGCCTTCAAGCAAAATTGCTGCCGATAGCACTGAGATATTAATCCATAATCCTGTCGATTCAGACGGGTGAATAATGTGATGAATGCCTTCTTTGATCGTTTCATAGCTCATGATGCCAACAATGATTACAGCAAACAATAAAACGAGGTTCACAACACGACCGAAGCCGTTTGGATATCGATCAGTTGGGCGTTTTTTCGATAACGCACTTCCGATAAAAACAAAGAATTGATTGGCAGAGTCGCCCAAAGAATGCATCGTTTCAGCAAACATCGCAACATTTCCTGTAAATATGTAGGCTGTACCTTTTATGACGGATATGACAGCATTCACAATCGCAGCCATTAGTGCTGATTTATTGCCCTGTCTTAATAAGCCTTCCTTCTTCATAGGTCATCCTCCTCCTGCAATGATTGTAAATTTACTTGAGCATAGTATGATGCACGAAGAGTAATATTATGAATGACGATAAAGGATTCATGAATATGAATTGGCTCCAGACATAAGGCAGACTGAAACTCATTTCGGAATTGCCCCTGCCTTATGCCAGAAAATCTCATTATTTGAGAAGAATCATTTGCTCTATGGAATCGAACATCACTCTAATCATCTCGATAATTTGAAAGTCATCTCTAAAGTAGTAAAGAACTTCACTAATGACAAGCAGGATGCTGTACAGCGTGATATATGGCTTCAATGGAACATTCCGCTGCTGCAAATAATACACTTCATAGCCTGCAAAAATCAAATATGCAATAGCAATAATAATCATAAGTTATTTTCCTCCTTTTGCTTCCTTCTTCTTCGTATAGAATCAACGAAATAATAAAAGAAAGGAATGAGATGGGAGAAGTAGATGCAGGTCATAACACCCCCATTGTGCAAGCTAAAGAACTGCGTATGCGTTCGAGCAATACTTAAGGAGCATACTACTGCAAACAAAGAAATCGGAAAAATAATTGGCTTGCTGTACTTAAGCTTGAGCGAGCGAGATATAATGTGACCGATGACAAAAATAATAAAGCTAATCTTAAGAAAAATACTGATTAGCCATAGTGAAATAATGACTGGGTCCAATGCCTCTAGAAATGATCCACTTTTTATTAGCCGAATAATATCAAGCTCTGGATAGTTTAAGTTTTGTGCCAAATCCGGTCCCAATATTAACAAAATAGGGACAATATGCAAAACGATAATAAATACCGAAAGCAGTGAAACTCTCGTTATCGTTCGCATCGAAGAGGTTGCTTCACTAATATAGGGATATATATATAGGAAAAGCGAGGCTTCTCCAATAACAGCTCCAATATAATAAGCAGTTGGCCATGCTTCCCGTAATGACATATGAGTAACAAAGCCTTGAGCCATAAACCATTCCACATTTGAACGGACGAGAAATGGGATAATGATAAAGGACAGAAGAGTTAGATAAAACAAACCTTCTGCTGCTCGGAACATTGATTTAATGCCGTAACGTGCCATATACGCGATACAAAGCCCACATATCATCGCAATAACCCAAGGCGGCGTTCCTGATAAATAAAATTGGAGTAAGAAATCTTGTATCTCCCAAATATTAATAGCTACTATACAAAAATTAGTAAAAACAACAATCGCCATTAACGGATAGTGAATCCAGCCCGTCATTATCTCTGCTCCGTAGTCCACAAAAAAATGATCAGGCCTACGCTTGGCAAATTTAAAAACAAACCATGTGATCAATAGACCAATAATAACCCCAATTACAATTCCATGAGGGGCATTGAAGCCGCTTTGCTGAAGCAGCAGCCCCATCATGAACATAATGACCGTCGTAATGAGATGTATTGAGAAATACTTGAATAGCTGCTTTTGAGTTACGACCTTGGTCGTCATGAGCCATCCCCTCCATCTTCATTCTCAGTAATGAATTTATTGTAGAACGATCTGACAGTAGCCCCCTTACGACGCAAATGAACGACAGAATCAAACTCTATCACTAATCGATCCTTGTAAAAATCACGCCAGTTATCTTTCAATTTTGCCATTTCTTTCGGATATTTCATTGCGTAATATCGATCAAAATGAAATACATCTGCACCTGACTGCTGAATAACTTCCATTGTACTTGTCAACTGCTCATTAGAATCATCCATAATCACTTTTTCAAGCTTTTCTATGTCCTCATTAATCGTTAAATTAATGGATGAGTTGTTGCCTGTTACGACAACCTCGGAAACAGGCTGTACCATTATCGTGTGATTTTTTATTTTCGTCTTCACATCGATGGATGTACTGTATAAACCTACGTCCTTCCCATCGGTTGGCGATTGGACACTAAAGTAATATTGGCCAAGTTGATTACGTATGCTTTGTGCAACGGAGGCTTGCTGTGGCGTCAGGAATGGCTCCACCAGCTTGCCATTTCTAATAATGGCAGCTCCTCCAGTCCCGGCTGTAGATGATAAGCCCACTACGGCGCCTTTACTTTTGTCCGAAAACGTAATAATAGGCAGCAGGCCGTCTCCCCCGCTAGCTTTTGAAAGCATAAAATCTTTGATCGATGTTTCCAGCACTGTACGATGCTCTATATATTTTTTAAGGATTGTGACCAAAAAACGTTCTGAAACAACATTCGAATTTGCTACCTCATCCTTCGCATAGCCATCTACAAAAAACAGATTTGTATTTAATCGAATGTATGGGTTCCTTGCTGCCATCTCCAAAATCGGTGTAATGCCGCTTTCCGCAAATGCTCGTCCAACAATAATATTACGATTTTGTCCAAGGTTAGCCCTTCTCGACAAGTCACCCTGAACTTTTTGAATGGCTTCTTCCAGGCTAGGAGCTGTTCTGCTGAAATAACCAAAAACTTGCCCATTAGCAGCTGACCCGGCAGCCTCGCCACCTGCCAGGTTGTTAGTTAAAGGAATTCCAAAGGTCACTTCAATCCCATCATCGTTGCGATCGATGATCATTAAGCTTATGAACGCCTGGTCATTCAGTTCAATAGACGACCAGCAGCCTGTCAGCATGCTCAACAATAACAAGGATAAAGCGAGCCGTCTCATTCCACATCCTCCTTTTCAAGCGTCCAGCCCCTTGCCTGCCTACGCTGGCGATTCCGATTGTTTGGTGATGCGAAAGAAGGGCGTTCGTTCATCTTCCACCACGGAACTCGCAGCCAAACATCCTTTGTCGATTCACGATTTACTGGTGCCATCGGCGATAGATAAGGAACTCCAAACGAATCAAGATTAATCGCATGCGTATAAATGAGCATCATGCCGCAAGCCATTCCAAAGATCCCAAACATTCCCGCTAGAAGCATCAAGGGAAAACGCAATAATCGGAACGTTAGCCCAAGGTCAAAGCTTGGAATAATAAAGGATGCAATACCGGTTACCGATACGATAATAACCATTGCTGCTGATACGATACCAGCCTGTACAGCAGCTGTTCCGATAATAAGCGCACCAATTATGGACACCGTCTGACCGATAGACTTCGGGATTCGAACCGATGCTTCTCGAAGCGCTTCGAATGAAACCTCCATAATAAAAGCTTCTAGTAGTGCTGGAAACGGTACAATTTCTCGAGCTGAAGCAACTGAGATTAACAAATTATAAGGAATCATCTCAGCATGAAACGTTGTAACGGCTATGTAAAAGGAAGGAAGCAGAAAAGATATAAATAAAAAAAGGTAGCGAATATGGCGAATCGCTGTTGCTGCAATAAAATTTTGATAATAGTCCTCGGACGACTGCAGCTTTGAAAATATCGTTGACGGTGCCAATAAAGCGATTGGCGTATTGTCTACTAAAACAGCTATTCTGCCTTCCAATATCGAGCTGCTGACAACGTCTGGTCGCTCGGTGTACTGGACTTGCGTAAATGGTGACGAAGGCCGATCTGCGATCACTTCCTCTATCTGACTGGAGCTTATTATTGCATCAATGTCCAAATAGCTCATTCTTCGTTTCAATTCTTGAATCAACGACTCCTTGCAAACACCTTCCAGATAAGCGATTACCACTCTTGTAGCTGAATGCCGGCCTAATGTGTACTCCTCAGTTTTGAAATGTTGGCTTTTAATCCTGCGTCTGAGCAAGCTGATGTTGACACGTATATCCTCGATAAATGCTTCTCTCGGTCCACGCAGTACCGTTTCATTCGGAGCCTCCACAATCGATCTTGTCTCGTACTTTGCATAAGGCAGGAGCAGCATCTTTTGCACGCCTTCAAATATGAGCACACCGTGGCCTTGCAAAATAGCATCCAGTGCATCATTTGCCTCCTCCACCCATTTCAATTCGGAAACAGGCAGCTGACTCCGTGCAAGCAGATACTGATCCAGCTCCTCCACCATATAGAACGTTTTATTCAGTATTGGTTCCATAACCTGTCGCTCTGCCTGTTGGATATCAAACATGCCGCTCATAAAAATAAGCATGCATTCATGACCGTAACTGATTGTAAAGTGATGATATACTACTTCTGCAACGCGATCTAACTGCTGCGTAAACCAATCCACCCGCGGTGACAGCTTCGAAGTGGGTTCAAATGGTTGCTGCTCGGCTTGAACGTCATCACGGACAGCTGAACTGGTTTGACTTGAGGAAGCTGATTGCTGCTGCATGCTGTCCTGCTCTAGCTGTTTGTTATCTGACTGCACATTGTCTTTATCCACTAACTTCACCACCTTTTGCAATTAGTTAATGATAGTTTGGTCTTTTTCCCAAAAAATATGAATGAAAAATAAATAATTCACAATAAAAAATCCCTCATCACTGAGGGCATATTGATTAATTCACATTTATTAATATTAATTTTTTATTTTCGCAATAAGAAAAATGACATGAGCAATGTATGCTCATGTCATTTTTACGTCATATAACAACTATCCAATAACCGCAGTTTCCATATTCCGTGTACGCGTATATTCTTCTTCTTTTTTCTCAACAGGCTTCTCTGGAAGCATATCATAACTATAGCAAACAGGACACCCAGTTTCCGGATCAATCATTATTCTTGCTGCAATATGATACACGTCTTCCAGCACCTCGGGAGTCATGATTTGTTCTGGTACTCCTTCGGCAATAATCTTTCCGTTTCTCATCGCGATAATTTGATGTGAGAAGCGCGCCGCATGATTAATATCATGAAGCACCATTACAATTGTACAGCCATGCTGCTCGTTTAGTTTTTTTACGATATGAAGTACTTCGAGTTGGTGAGCCATATCCAAATACGTGGTCGGTTCGTCCAGCAACAAGATCTTCGTTTCCTGAGCAAGCGCCATGGCTAGCCACACCTTCTGTCGTTGTCCGCCAGAAAGCTGTTCAATGTTCCGGTCACGAAAAGGAAGTGTATGTGTAATGCTCATTGCCCAATGAATCATTTCTTTGTCCTTCGGTGTTAAGCGACCAATATTTTTACGATGAGGATAACGCCCATACGAAATTAGCTCCTCAACCTTTAATCCGTTAGGCGCAATAGGATTTTGTGAAAGTACTGCCAGCTTCTGTGCGATATCTCTTGTATGAAGCTTCTCCATATTCTGATCCTGAATGTATATATTGCCGCTTTTTTTATGCAAAATTCTACCAATGGTCTTCAGCAGCGTAGACTTCCCGCATCCGTTCGGACCGATAATCGTTGATATTTTACCTTCTTCAATCGTCGTACTGAGCTTGGAAAACACCAGTTCCTTGTCGTAGCCCGATGATAGCTCCTCTACTGCTATCATATGTCTCACGTGCCTCACTCCTTATATGCTATAGCTCTATTGTAAGTTAGATAAGCAATCTTCTAATTATAAAAATAATGCCAATACGTATGCATCGATAATGATAATCCTTATCAATATACGATAAAACGATTAAATTGTAAATATAGCTATGCCTTATCTCATTATATAAGTAATAACTCCTGCTTTAGAGCGAGACTGGCTGCAATATACCAGACGCACAGCAGGAGTTATATAAATGATACTATTGCTTCATATTTTCAATTGCAAACCAGATAAAAGAAGAGAGCTGTCCCGGCAAGGAGGCTTCATTGCGGTGTACAAGACATATGCAGCGTCTATCTTCATAAGAAGGAAGAGGATGAGCAAGCAACGTTCCATCCTTTAGCTCGC
This sequence comes from Paenibacillus septentrionalis, assembly GCF_042659865.1. Classification (NCBI taxonomy): domain Bacteria; kingdom Bacillati; phylum Bacillota; class Bacilli; order Caryophanales; family Paenibacillaceae; genus Paenibacillus; species Paenibacillus septentrionalis. Next base: position 229,642 of record NZ_JBHSTE010000006.1, on the reverse strand, counting down.
GGTCTACGCTGATTTGAGGAAGTATCCCTATGCCCATATTACATTTAATCCCTTCCTTAATCGTCTCAATAGCACCAAGCTCCATAGCATGATGCAGCCGCAAACCTGTTGATTTCACCCAATCATCCGTCACAGTTCTGGAAGTAGAACCCGCTTCATGCAATAAAAAGGTCTCACGCCCAAGTTCTTCAACAGAGATTTTTTCAAGCGATGACAACCGATTTTCGGGTGCAAATACAAGCAACAATCGGTCTTCTACTAAAGGGTGTAGATTCAAACCTTCAATTGTAAAATCAGGTAAAGAAATAATGGCAAGATCAAGCTGATGGTGACGCAGCATCTCGATCGCAGTTAGTGTCTGATTAACTCTAACCTGAACTTCAAGCTCAGGGTGCAGCTTTTGAAATTGTTTAATAAAAGGAGGCAAAAAATAAGTAGCAGGCGTATGGCTTGCTCCGATACGAAGCTTGGGTTGCGATAGCCCATTTACTTCAATCACTCTACGCTTGGCCTCTTCCATCAACTCGAGAATTTGCCTGGCATATGGAACAAGTTCAAGACAAGCTTTTGTCATTTTTAGATTTCGACTCTGTTTTTCGACTAGAGGAACACCTAGCTCCTCCTCCAGCTTTTTAATATGAAAGCTAACCGTTGGTTGGGTTAGCTCCAATCGATGGGCAATTTCAACAAGGGTTCGTTGCTGTGACAGCTCAATTATGATTTTAAGTTGCTGTATATTCATATTCGCCTCCTAAAACATCGGCTGACCTATACGGTAACATTCCATAATCCAACGTTACAATACCCTAGTTCACTATACATCGTTACTTAGAACAATCATTACAGATACATAGTGCCTTTTATAACAGGAGTTACTAGTCATCATCTCTTTATGTTCCTAATAATATAGTATACACAAAATGGAAATGTCATGATGATAAATAAAGTATTTACGTTGTATATTTTCCTAGACAATCCTTTCATAAGTAGGCCAGCAAGCATGCTATAATGGTAACTATATTCTTAAACAAAAATAAAGGAGTGAGGTGTCATGGGACAAAATATCGCTTCTTGGGCAAGCGGCATGTCCATACTTGATCGAAGCGATCAATATGAATCATATGACCCGCTTCATGCCTTTGCAAGAGACGAGCTATTGTGCAAGCAAGCCGCGAGCAGTCAAGCAACGATCTGCCATATATGGCTTCATCCAAACGCCTTTGTGCTTGGGCAGCGCGATTATCGATTGCCATTGGCCAAACAGGCAATGGAATGGCTGAGGACTAATAACTTTTTGCCTGTTATACGTCATTCTGGCGGTGCAGCAGTTCCTCTCGACCCTGGTGTCGTTAATCTATCGCTCATATTCCCTATACGAGAGACATCATTCCATCACGACTTTACAATGATGGTACAACTTATACAAGAAGCGCTAGCCTTTACCGGCTTATCAGTTGATGTCGGAGAAATTAACGGAGCTTATTGCCCTGGCGACTTTGATCTAAGCATTAACGGCAAAAAATTTTGCGGCATTGCACAGCGCAGACAATTGCGTGCTTTTAGTGTACAGGCGTTCATTAATGCAGAAACCAGTCATTATAACCGTGCTTCATTAGTACGTCAGTTCTATGAACGGGCGACTGCAGGAGCTAAAGCAACAAGCTACCCTAAAGTAACTGAGCACTCTACTGCAAGCCTTGAGGAGTTGGCACATTTAGGACCACAAGCAGCACAAACATTCATTACAGCCATTAAGGATACCTTGATTGCTAATGGTGCACAATTATCCAATATGCAGCAACCAAGCAATGAAGACGTGCATGAATTGGCAGCTCTTCTCAAGCAGCGATATGAATCTTAATCTCATCCTTTAAGAACTATCATTATACCATTTCACCACTTATCTTTTTAGCATTTTTTTGAAATAACTACTATGCCTATGGTACATGTTGGTGTATAATATATTTTGTTGAGAGATACAATAGAAAGGCAATGCTACCGTAAACCATATGTTCGCTATGCTTTGCGAGAACATTGATGTTGGAGAAGGTACAACCTCGGATTTTATAGTCCTGGTTGTGCCTTCTTCTTGTTTTATCTCCACATTTTTAGTCTAGTCCAAATAATAAGGAGTGAATCGTATGATGCTTGAAGCTGTTTATCACCGCCCGAAGCAAAATTGGGCCTATGCCTATGACAAACAAACGATCCATCTTCGCTTGCGCACTAAAAGAAATGATTGCTCACAGGTCGAAGCTATCGTCGGAGACAAATACACATGGAAGAGCACTGTTGAAACGATTCCTATGCGAATTTTTGCTCAGGATGAGCTGTTCGACTATTGGGAGACAAGCGTTATCCCACCTTATCGTAGACTTCGCTATGCGTTCCAACTAGTTGACGCTAAAACGGAGCAGAACATCATTATGACAGAGCGTGGATTCGTAGAGGAACTGCCTGAAGATCCGAACAGCTTCTTTGATTTTCCGTTCATTAACCCGATTGATGTTTTCGAGCCTCCTGCCTGGGTTAAGGATGCGGTCTTCTATCAGATTTTCCCTGAACGATTTGCCAATGGAGATCCATCTATAAGCCCAGACAATGTTGAACCATGGGGAGGCAAGCCTACACCAAAAAATTATTTTGGCGGGGATCTGCAAGGCGTTATTGATCATCTTGATCATATTGCCGAACTGGGCATCAACGCGATTTATTTTACACCTCTTTTCGAAGCAACAACCAACCATAAATACGATACACAGGATTACTTGAAGGTTGATCCTCACTTTGGCACAAATGAAAAATTAAAGGAGCTTGTTGAGGCTTGTCATGCACGCGGCATTCGCGTGCTGCTTGATGCAGTATTCAATCATTCAGGCAAAACATTTCCTCCATTTGTCGATGCACAAAAAAATGGGCAGCAGTCCAAGTATGCTGACTGGTTCCATGTTCGCAGCTGGCCGCTTGAAGTGGTTGACGGCATTCCAACCTATGACACGTTTGCCTTTGAACCGCTCATGCCGAAGCTGAATACCGAGCATCCCGAGGTAAAGGAATATCTATTCAAGGTGGCACGTTACTGGATTGAGGAAATTGGAGTTGACGGATGGCGTCTCGATGTTGCAAATGAGGTCGATCATCAGTTTTGGCGTGAATTCAGAAAGGTTGTAAAGGATGTGAATCCTGATGCGTATATTCTTGGCGAGGTATGGCATGATTCCATTATGTGGCTGCAAGGTGATCAATTTGACGCAGTCATGAACTATCCTTTCACCAATGCTGTGCTTGACTTTTTCGGACATCAGACCCTTACTGCCGAAGCTTTCACGCACGCAATCGGACATCAACTAGCTGCTTATTCGCAGCAAGTCACAGAGACAGCGTTCAATCTACTTGACAGTCATGATACGCCGCGTTTGCTAACCATCTGTGATTCAAATGAATCTGCAATGAAACTAGCAGCCTTGTTCCAGCTGACGTATCCGGGAACACCTTGTATTTATTACGGGGATGAGGTTGGCATAGACGGTGGAGGAGATCCTGATTGCCGCAAATGCATGGTGTGGGAGCCTGAGCAGCAAAACACTGATTTACTTGCATTCTACAAGGAAGCCATTGCTTTGCGTCATCGACATGAGGCGCTTCGCTCAAGCGATATTCGTTTTGTTCATGCCGGAAGAGACGCATCGGATGGTACGCTCGTCTATGAACGAAGAGAGGGCAGCCAGCGTTTGCTTATTGCAATGAACGCCCGCTCCACCGAAACTGATTTTCCATTGCAGGTCGAACAAGCGACCAAGTGGACAACGCTGTGGGAACATGGCAACGCTCAGCTGATCGCCACTGCAACCAAGCAGCAGGATAAGCTTATGCTTTCGCTGCCAGCATACAGCTTTATCGTACTGCAAGCGGAGGCTTAAGCTTCTTTCAATAATAATTTTTAATTGTGCAAGAGCTGCTCAGGCAGCTCTTTTTCATTGTAATGTATGCTTTCTATTTTATTCGAACTGCCGACGTCTTGAAAATTGTTTTATCGCACCATGCAAGTAAGGCTGCTGCCTTAAGTTTCGCCGAGCTGCTCGGATAGTTGAATGGAAAGCCAGATGCTAATTGCGCCCATCACTGCGAATACGATAACAACCAAATCGGGCTCAATCCCAACAAATTGTGCAAAGTTCGGCAGCTGCATTGAGAATATTGAACAAATAATTAACGGTACTACCGCACGTTTCCATATGCCAAACAGTAAAAGTGGAGCAAAGCTCATTAATGTAATCGCAACTGAGCGAGCTGCCGATGTTGCCAAGTAAGTGATAATATCGAGGCTTGTAAGCGTTCCGTCGATCATAGGAAAAAACTGATTAATCGTGTACGTTGCTACCCCCGACAATATAAAGGAGCATAGCGTAAGCCCAAATACAAAGCTGGCGATAAATAACACCTTGGCAGAAAACAGCTTTTTTCTGCTTATGGGATAGCTGAATGCTAGTGCCATCGTCTTGTTTTTATATTCCTCAATAAATACATGATTAATCAATGAGCCACCCATTAGAATGAAGCCCATCTGAATAAAGCCATTCAACTCCATTGCCGCGGCATAGCTTTGTCCCATCTCGGGTAAGACCACTTTAATAAAAAATGTAGGCAGCAGCATCAATATTACGATATATATTATAATTTCGCTTATGACCATCACGCGATTAAGCTTTCTCCATTCCAGCAGCATTAATTTAGTCAAGCTGACCACCTCCATGAATGAGTTTGTAGAAATAGTCTTCCAATGAACTGGTTCGCTTCTGAATCTCTACAAGTCCGATATGGTTGGAAATCAACACTTTTGAAATCTCCTGCTGGGTATGGGTTAGTTCGTAAATGCGAACTCTGTCTCCCTGCATCAGCTTTATATTGGTTATGCCAAGCTCATTTTCAAGCAAAAAGACCGTCTTCTTCGGATCGTTCGTCACCAGCTCAATGTAATCCGTGTTTTGCTTGCGAATGTCATCCAGCGCCACTTCCTTAAGCAGGCAGCCTCCTTCAACGACTCCGATTCGATCAGCTATCTGCTCGATCTCCGCTAATATATGACTGGATATTAGAAACGTAATCCCATACTGCTTATTCAGCATGATAATGAGATCGCGAATATCTTTTATGCCTATCGGATCGAGACCGTTGGTCGGCTCATCCAGTATAATCAGCTCAGGCTTGACGACAATCGCTCTTGCTAGGCCGAGTCTCTGCTTCATGCCGAGTGAAAACTCGCTGACCTTCTTGCCATCGATCGCAGACAACTGAACCATATCAAGCGCTTGCTTCATCCCTTTCTCATCGTAATAACCTAAATATTCGCAGTGCAGCTTCAAGTTTTCTATTGCGGTTAAATGCTCAAAGAAGGTTGGATATTCAATCATGCTGCCTACTCGCGTTAGCAATGCCTTGGATTGCTCTGTAAAGCGCTGACCAAACAGCTCCATTTCCCCAGTTGTCGGCTTCGTGATTCCTGTCATCATTTTCATAATGCTTGTTTTACCCGCGCCATTTTTGCCAAGCAATCCATAAATTTCACCACGATAAATGGTCAAACTCACATCTGAAACGATCATCTTTCCTCTTATTCGCTTGGTCAGTCCCCATGTTTTCACGACTTCGTTCATAATGTCCTCCTTCTACGTCTTTTCGTATACTTAGATTACAGGTGATGCCTCTCTTTTTCCTTTCGTATTCCTTACAAATTTCTTAAGCAAGCTGCAGGAAAGAAAAAAGAGGCTGTTCCCCTTGAACACCCTCTGATGTGGCCTAATACGAAATGCGTCTAAAGCGGCATGTAAACATCGTCTGCTCATAAGGCACACTGCTTAAATGAATGGTTCCGTTCATTGCTTCTGTCAAATGCTTCGTTATGCTAAGTCCAAGTCCGCTGCCTTGAAACTTGGGATTTCTGGCATCATCCAACGTGTAGAGCCGTTCGAACACCCGATCATGATGAACCTCATCAATCCCTCTACCCTTGTCCCATACATCAATAGCTATATGATCGCCGATCTCACGCACAGCAAACCCAAATACACCACCGTCACTGCCATATCTGAGCGAATTAGATATCAAATTGCTTAAAATGCGCTGTAGAGCATCTTCATTACCCATTATATAATAATTGTCCTCTGGAATTTCAACCTTTACCTGCAAGCCCTTCGCTTGTAATAACTCATAATATTCAAGGAGATGCATTCTGCACAGCTCGCTAATGCATACCTTCCGCATAGGCAGCCGATAGTCCTCCGATTCCAGTTTGACTAGCTCGAAAAATTGATTGAGCAGCGCAATTACGCTTTCTGTTTTTAGGTGCAAACGGTCAATGACCGCCTGCCGCTCCTGATGGGACATCGTGTGATCGAGCTTCAGCTTTTCTACATAGCCCAGAACGACGGTCAACGGTGTTTTCATATCATGCGACATGTTGGACATCATTTTACGCAGGCTTGTTTTCGCTCGCGCATAATCGGCAATTACCTTTTGGTTGTAATCAAGCAGCCTATTGATCTCGTTAAGCAGCCGCCGAATCGTTTCGTGGTCCGTATGCAGCAGCAGCTTCTCTGAGGTTTCGTGCTCAACGATATCTGATAGCTTGGTAACGATATCATTTAGCTGCCTTGCTGTCTTCCTGCGTGAAGCATACAGCAGCACAATAATCACGAGCTGCACGAAAATTACTACAGCCAATAGCAGTACCATCGACTACTCCCCCAGTTTATATCCAATTCCCCAAATGGTACGGATGTACACAGGTTTGGAAGGATCATGCTCTATTTTTTCTCTTAGTCTGCGAATATGAACATTGATTACATTCTCATTGCCAATAAAATCTTCCTGCCAAATAAAATGGAAAATTTGCTCCTTCGTGAACACTCTGCGCTGGTTCGTCATAAACAGCTTCAAAATATTGAATTCCTTTGATGTTAGCGGAATGGATTCGTCCCCAACTTGTGCTGTAAAGGTTGCCAAATCGAGCTTGAGATCCTTGTACTCCAGCACTGCCGCAGCAGCAAGCTGGCTCGCTCCAGAAAACGATTGCGTCGCTCTGCGGATCGCGGCATTAATTCGCGCAACAAGCTCAATCATGGAAAATGGCTTGCTTATATAATCATCAGCGCCTAATTCAAGCCCCAACGCCTTATCGATATCGCTGTCTTTAGCTGAAATAATAAGCACAGGCGTTGTGCTGGCTGCTCTAATTCGTTTAAGCAGCTCCAGCCCACTAAGCTTGGGCAGCATAAGATCTAGCAGAACTAAATCAAATCGGTTATTTTCCAGCAGCTGAGCTGCCGCTGCTCCGTCAAAGACAGTCAGTACCGTAAAGCCTTCCTGCATCAGATGGCTAGTTACGAGCTGGCTAATCTCTCGATCATCCTCTATGAGTAGAATTACTTTTTCCACGTATACACTTCCATTCATTATCGGCTTTCAAGCTCTAGCTCTCTGATTATAGCATCTCCGAGCGTTATGCTAGCATCTCTACCATCTACCTCTATCATCTATACAGGAAATTCTACCATTGTTGCAGCATGCAGTATAATAGGCGTTCGGCTTCAAAGCGAAAACCAAGCTCTTCAAGCCGATCAAACAGCAGTCGAATGACTCGCGCATTGTCAACATAATGACACTGGCAATCTCTAACGAACGACAGCAGTGTTTCAATTTCAGCATCGTGTACAAAAGCAACCAGCTTGTCCCAGTCTTCATCCCAGCGATGAAAGTCAAGCTTCTGATTCACCCACGGATGCGCTTGATACACTGCTTTTTCTCGTGATTGCAATGGTATAATCCCTAGATGATCTTCCGTGCTTATAACGATGCTTTCAGCTCGCTTATCGCGCAGCTGCTTCACATAATCATAGGGGGAATCAATCTGCTTAAGATTAAATTGCTTAAATGCTCGCTCTTTTACGATTTCTTTTTGCTTTTCCCACTTCACATGATCAAAATACTCGGAATACTCCTTCGTTTCTCTTTCCTTCAGAAACTGTTCATAAGATGCCTTCGATTGAAAATCATTAAATAAAAAGCTATCATGTCCCATCAGGCTTAGTGAGAAGAAATCAAACAAATTGTCCGCAACGACGCGTACAAAATTGCCAAAATCCATAGGCGATACGCATATGACAGGCGCTTGACTCAAATCCTTATTCAGACCGAAATCTGTAAGCAACGCAAAGTGAACACCGTCACAGCCAGTATCTGCAAATACAATAGAGTCGCAGGGAGAGCATCTATATCCCCCATTAACTTTAGGATTAAAGCTTAAAAAGTAGCCTGTCGGCGTTTCTAAGTACGGAACATCTTTTGCGATTTCCTTCTCCCAGCTTATAATACTGCTTAACAGCTCTGGAATCTCAATAGGGCTAGACATATCCATTCACCTCAATTGATATTGATCTATCTATTATAAGGCATACTATCATACAAAATCTCTTTATTCACTCCAAATTAGTCATGATTAAAATACTTAGACATTGTGAACTTCTTATACTACAATAATTTCCATATAGAATTATATCAAGGTCAATTTAACATATATTTTCACAATAAAGGGGAGGTGGCTCACAGTGGAAAATAGCTTTACCGACCAACGCTCCAAATCAGCAGGCAAAAAGCTGCCTGGACCGATCGTGCGAACCTCACTTGGTTTCTTGCGCGGCATATTTGACCATGATCGACTTGCCTTTTATGGTGTGCCTTATGCTGAACCGCCAACAGGTCCTCAGCGCCGCTTTCGTCCGCCACAGAAGAAAATGCCATGGCAAGGCATACTTGAAGCGAATCGTTATGGTCCGGCAGCTTGCCAGCCAGGTGTGCTGGACTTTAACTCGAGACAATCCGAAGACTGCCTAACACTCAACATCTGGACAAAAGCAACAAAAGGCCCGCTTCGTCCCGTGCTTTTATTTATTCACGGTGGGGGCTTTACAGGCGGCTCAGGGGCAGATCCTGCTTTCCACGGTGGAACATTTGCAGATCAAGGCCTCGTCGTTATAACAGTAAACTATCGTTTGGGCGTGTTCGGCTTTCTTGATTTGTCAGACTGTCTGGGTGAAGATTATCGTTCGTCAGGCAATTGCGGCATACTCGATTTGATAGAAGCGCTGCAATGGACAAAAGCTAATATTACGGCCTTCGGTGGAGATCCGAATCGAATAACAATTATGGGACAATCGGCTGGAGCGAAGTGTGTTGGCGGCTTGCTGTCTTCACCGTTAGCGGATGGCTTATTCTGCAGCGCTATCGCACAGAGTGGAGCCGTTCAGGCATTACGCGAGCAAAGCACAGCTACGGCAATCGCGGACAGGTATCTACAACTGCTGGAGTTGCAGCGAGACAATGCTAGGAAGCTACTGGAGTTGCCGGCAGAAGCTCTAATGGATGCACAATCAGCACTATGCCGCGACTTTAGCGGTGTCCACTTCTTTGGACCAGTCGTTGACAACGTAGTTATTGAATCACCGCCAATGAAGTCTGTTCAGAGGAAGCGACATTCAATGCCAGCGTTGTTAATCGGGACGAACCGCCACGAAGCAGCCAACCTGGAGATCGGTACGCCTGGCGAAGGTGCAGGACCTGACGGCTTTCTCAGCCGCATGTTTGGCGATCGCGCGCCATTAGTGGAAGCAGCCTATTTGCGACGAAGCGGACGCGCCCTACTGCAAGAGCCTTCCGACCTACCAGCTTGGCGGGCTGTAATCACGGACTATATGTATCGCATCTCCGCCGCCCGTACTGCGGCTGCATACAACAGTGCTGGAGCAGACGTGTGGATGTACAGCTTTGAGCGCAATGGTGAATTGAATTCGGCACATGGCGACGAAATGCCGTTCGTCTTCGGCCGCGCAACAGGCGAGAATGAGCAAAAGCTTGCCACCGTTATGCATGACGCATGGGCAGCTTTTATACACACTGGCAATCCTGAAACGGTCGGTACTGGAAAATGGCCGCGCCATCATGTGCAGCAATCTGCCGTTATGCGCTTCACTGATTCAGGCAGTGTGCTAGGGCAGCTCGACATCGAGGACGATCCAAACTTTCCAGATCAAGTTTATTGCATTGACGGAGCATTCTGAAAAGTAAAGACCAGTAGATGGAAAACGGGGTAGCGCTATTTGAAGCAAAAAGTTATTTCTCTTTAGGAGATTTTACACGACCAAAATTCCAAAACACTTACTTAAAAGAAGCTGTATTCTAACGAGTCCTTTACAAGACTTGGAATACAGCTTCATGATTTTTATGCAATTATGTATCTTTCCATCTATTAAGGATGATAGCATTCTTATTTATACTTGAACAACTATATCACTCCCACTCCTTCTCTGATCTGGAAGATAATAACCAATACTGCTCTTCTACTCCTCCTTTATCCCCTAAGGCATCATATAATTCTATTAAGGTAAAGTATGTTTCTTCTTCATCGGGAAGCTGCTGCTGAACGGTTCTATACACCTGAATGGCCTTTTCCATCATTCCATGCTTAATATATAGCTTGCCCAAGCTTTTGGTATGGTTTAACCACAATATTCGCAGCCTTTCCCGTTCGTGCTCAGCCCACAAGTACTCGTAATCTCCTAAATAATTTCCTTCAAATTGTTGGAAAATTTGCTCGTACTCCTCAACAAGCTCGAGGCTTGGAGCAGCCAATTGCTTCAGTTTGTTTTCCCACTGCTCTACATCCACTTGGACTTCTCCAACTGTTAGTCTATATCCCGTTTCTAAATCTACACTATTGATCGTGACCGTATCCATTCCGATTCTTTTTAGTGTTTGACGAATATGATAAATCGTAGTGTAAAGCTGCTGCTGTGCACGCGACTCTTCAAGATTGGGCCATAAGAGCTCCGTCAGCGTGCTTCGATCAACAGAACGGCCACGGTTATGCAACAAAAAAGCGAACAGCTCGCGTGCTTTGCTTGTGCGCCATTTGATCGGTTGAGGCTCTTCCCCAGGCAGCTGATAGCGAATTTGATTAAAGCAAAACAAAAAAGGGGTATTCATTTCCTTGGGCTGACTTTCATTTTTAACCTTAATTTTTTCAGACAGACGTTGCACGGTTAATTGTAAACGCTGCGAATGTACCGGTTTCATGATGTAGTCAATAGCGTAAAGCTCAAAGGCTCGCACTGCATAACGGTCGTATGCTGTAACGAATACGATTTCTATACTGGGCATAGACGACTGTAGGCGCTCCCCCAGCTTTAAGCCGTTGACTTCAGGCATCTGAATATCGAGAAAAACAACATCTGGCTGATGTCTAGTTACGATTTCAACTACCTCGTGTGGATTGGAACAGGTTTCAACAACGTCAACTCCCTTGATGTCATGTTCGAATATTCTCTTAAGCTGCAGCAGAGCCAATTGCTCATCGTCCACAAGTACGGCTCTCATTATTATCCCCTTCCTACTCGAACTTCTAGCATAATAAGCTTACCACGTTTTAACTGATATTTGTCATAAGTTCCGTTAAACTCCACTAGTTCGTAAAGATAAAACAACCGCCATCGGTCATAAAAACCGATAGCGGCTGCTTCCTAATCAATCTATTAGCTGTGTTGCTTTTAACAATCTTTGGATCAATGCTGCCGCTTCTGCACGTGTCATTTCACCTTTTGGATCCAACAATTGCTCGTTCTTTCCTTCGGTAATCCCTTGGGAGATCAACATAGCGATTGCTTCCTTCGCCCATGGCGCTATTTTATGAGCATCATCGTACGTAGAAAGTACTGAATTAATTTGATCTTCACTCATAGATGCTTCAGGATTAATCAACTGGAAGCTGCGATAGATCATCGCCATGCCTTGCTCTCTCGTAATCTCCAGATCGCCGCGGAACGCACCATCATTATAACCAAGCACGATTCCAAAATCATTAGCAATCGTAACTGCATCATGGAACCAAATTGCTGTTGACACATCGTGGAATTTGTTTTGCTCCACATCCAAATGCATTAAGCCTAATCCTCTTACGATAAATACAGCAAACTCAGAGCGTGTAATGACACGGTCAGGCGTGAAGTTGTTATTTCCTGTTCCTTCAATCACCAATCTTGCTGCCATATTGTTTACACTATCTTTTGCCCAGTGAGTTTTCACATCATTTAAATCTCTAGGATTCCAGATGACGGAGTATGTTCCGTAGCTGCGCAAATCGTTAATAAGAGCAAAGTAACGATTGTTAAACTTCGTTACAACTGTTGGAACATGAAGTACCGTTCCGTCCGGCTTAATAACTACTCCCGTTGTAATACGGTTTGGATCAATGCCTTCAGGAAGCGCAATGTACTTCACAGCATATCCTGCTAACAGATCCGCTTGATTCGTTTGACCGTCATGTGTAAAGGTCAAATCAATCTCAACAGGATGGACTAGCAACTCATAGCCTTTTGCAGCCACCTGTTCTGTAGCAAGGTTAGCCAGAGCTTCTGAAGAACGCTTAATCTTGATGTTAACTTCAATCTCGCTAAGCGGTGTGTTGCCAAATTGACTCACAATCTCGTCTAGCTTCAATTGATCCGCTGGAACTGGATAAATCGCAAGCAAATCTTCAATATCCAAGCTAGAGCCAGTATCGATAAGCTTCTTCAGATCTTCAACAGTCAAGCCTTGAACATCAACATCTCCACTGCCAGGGACCTGGATACCAAGCTTTTGACCTGTGCCCTCGTTTAGAAGCTCGGACAGCTTGTCTCTTTCCACTTTGATCGTAATTTGTGAACGATCACCTGTTTGTACAGTTGAGGCTGAAGCGAATGGAACTTTAGAACCGTCCGCTGTTGAAATAATCGGGCTCTCTGGCGTCGGTGTTGGTGTTGGAGCTGGTGTTGGAACCGTACCGCCACCGTTGCCTGGAGAAGTTGGTGCTTTTACTAGTTTCGCATATGCATCTGATAGAGCAGCTAGTGCGCTGTCTACTTCTGCTTGTGTTGCATTCGCGTCAGCAAGGACAGCTTTCGCTGCTGCTTGTGCAGCTTGCAAAGCTTTCCAGCTGTCAGCTGTGTAGTCTGCTCCTTTTAGCGTGCCTGCTTCGATCGCTTCGTCTATCGCTTCAGCTTTTGCTTGAAGGGCAGTTTTGTCGACTGCTGGTGCTGTTGGCTCTTCTACTTCTACTAGCTCCTTATGTGCTTTTTCCAGTGCTGCCAGAGCTTCGTTCACTTGCTCTTGCGTTGCATCTTCATCCGCTAACACTTTCTTCGCTTCTGTTAATGCTTCTTCAAGCGCTTGCCAGCTTGCTTCTGTGTAGTCTGCTCCTTTTAGCTCGGCTGCTTCAATCGCTTCGTCGATCTCATCAGCTTTTGCTTTAAGCAACGTTTTGTCCACGTTTGGTACAACTGGCGCTGGTACTAGCTTCTCATGCGCATTTTCTAATGCTTCTCGTGCTGCATCCACTTCCTCTTGCGTTGCATCTTCATCCGCTAGCACTTTCTTCGCTTCTGTTAATGCTTCTTCAAGCGCTTGCCAGCTGTCAGCTGTGTACGCTTCTTCCTTCAGCTCGCCTGCTTCAATCGTTTCGTCGATCTCATCAGCTTTTGCTTTAAGCAACGTTTTGTCCACGCTCGGTACGACTGGCGCTGGTACTAGCTTCTCATGCGCATTTTCTAATGCTTCTAGTGCTGCATCCACTTCCTCTTGCGTTGCATCTTCATCCGCTAGCACTTTCTTCGCTTCTGTTAATGCTTCTTCAAGGGCCTGCCAGCTTGCTTCTGTGTACGCTTCTTCCTTCAGCTCGCCTGCTTCGATCGCTTCGTCGATCTCATCAGCTTTTGCTTTAAGCAACGTTTT
>NZ_JBHSTE010000006.1:0-215598 GCF_042659865.1 Paenibacillus septentrionalis | reverse complement strand
CGTTGCATCTTCATCCGCTAACACTTTCTTCGCTTCTGTTAATGCTTCTTCAAGCGCCTGCCAGCTTGCTTCTGTGTACGCTTCTTCCTTCAGCTCGCCCGCTTCGATCGCTTCGTCGATCTCATCAGCTTTTGCTTTAAGCAACGTTTTGTCCACGTTTGGCACTACTGGCGCTGGTACTAGCTTCTCATGCGCATTTTCTAATGCTTCTCGTGCCGCATCCACTTCCTCTTGCGTTGCATCTTCATCCGCTAACACTTTCTTCGCTTCTGTTAATGCTTCTTCAAGCGCTTGCCAGCTTGCTTCTGTGTACGCTTCTTCCTTCAGCTCGCCCGCTTCAATCGCTTCGTCGATCTCATCAGCTTTTGCTTTAAGCAACGTTTTGTCCACGTTTGGTACGACTGGCGCTGGTACTAGCTTCTCATGCGCATTTTCTAATGCTTCTCGTGCCGCATCCACTTCCTCTTGCGTTGCATCTTCATCGGCTAGCACTTTCTTCGCTTCTGTTAATGCTTCTTCAAGCGCTTGCCAGCTGTCAGCTGTGTAATCTGCTCCTTTTAGCTCGCCTGCTTCAATCGCTTCGTCGATCTCATCAGCTTTTGCTTGAAGTGCAGTTTTGTCCACTAGATTATTCTCAACAGGCTTGTTAAACCGATCTACTGGAACACCGTTGGTGCCTCTCAAATTCTGAGTCCCATCATAATCTACGTTAACGTCCTTACCTATTAAATCAGTTCCAGTAGGTAACTTTAGAATCAGCTTGGTGTTATCGGTTGGGTCAACCTCAAATTCTGCTGCTACCTCATTACCTTCTATGGTAACAGTGAAGCCAGCCAAATCGTTCAACTCAATCTCACGATCAAATGTAATCACGATACGAGCATCGCCTGTTTCCGTTTTCTCTAAGACCGCACTAACAAACTGTGGTACTTGAGCCGCAATTGTAAAGAAAGAAACTGAATTAAGATCTTTCGTTTCAATCGTAACCTTGCCGTCCTCAATAAGATAGAAGGAGTCATTAGCGTCAAATTGCTCGTCCGCACTAACTACAACATAAAGCGGCCAATCTGAAGCTCCATTTACTTTGTCAACCTGTAATGTAATTGTTGAAGCTTCGCCTGTTACAGCGTTCGTGTCTTGCCAATTGGTTTTCTTAAGCTTATAGACACGTTCAATCCGTTTAAGACTTTCATCCTCTTTTTCGGCTGGTGCAACAAACTCTGCTTTTCCTCCATTGTCGCCAAACACAATGTATGATTTATCGTTCCATATTGTGTTTAGATTCTCTTCATTAGAGTTTTCAACAGAATCTCCTAGCGCAATCGTTACATTAGCGCCAACTTCTTGGGAAACCGATTGCTTTTGATATAATGCTCCGTTGTTATCGCGCCCAATACCTGTAATTCGATTACCGTAATTTGCGCTGTCTTCAGTCGTCCACATCGTTCCGCTTCCGCTATCTAAATAATCCGTAGCCAGCGTCAAACCATATTTTAGAGCCATATAACTGTTTACTTGCTGACGCTCATTTTCTGTGAGGACTCGATTAAATAGAATGACTTCTGAAATAGAACCATCGAAGCGACTAAAATGACCAGCTCCAATATAATAAGACGAAAGCCCTGCAAATTGCATTTGCACCTCATTTTCGGTATCAGCCAGCAATTGACGACCATCAAGAGAAAGAGCCCATTCTTCGTTTGAGCTTCTAATATTTAATACACGACTTTTCAACAGATCATACTCGCTTGGATCGATATTGATGATTCTACTACTTCCCGAGAAAGCAGAAGTTATAATCTGTGATTTGTCACCGTATTTAGCACTATCATATCTACTCCCGAACTCCCATGGAAATGCTTTAGAGTTTTGATAGTGAGCTCTAGCTTGTACAGAGAATATTTCTCTTTCTAAATTGTCAGTTGCAAATGCGGATGTGCTGTAATAACCTGAGCCGCTATTAATCGTAACTCCTGGATTAAAGTTGATTGTCGAAGCTTTGTATGGTTGTCCAATGGTGTTTGTTGCATCCCACGTTCTGGCACCCGCTAAGTCCTGCAAACTAGTAATATTATTATTTTCAGCGTTTTTAATTGCACTTTTACCTACATCTACCCAAGAAATTAGACCATCACTCACTCCGCCCGGAGCAACTTTTTGTTCTGCTCTAACAAATGTAATAATCGCCCCATCAGCAAGCTGAGCGCTATTTAAGGTTACTAATCCGGAAGCATCCAGTTTTGTCGTTTTATTATCAACGAGCAAATAATAATTGAATCCTTCCTCGACGTCATCTAATTGAAGAGTAATCTCTGTCTCCACCCAATTAGCTGTTTTCTCAACCTTAAATCCACGTGCCATACGCTTTAAATCAGAAGAAGTACCAGGAATAGAAACAGCTTGGTCATACTCCACACTGCCGTTATTATCGCTAAACGTTAAGAATGCTTTATCTGCTTCTATTTCATTTAGATTTTCAGCATTAGAGGCTTCTACCTTGTTGCCGAGTGCGATCGTAACTAGTGCATCAACATCAGCAGATTTTGACTGCTTCTGGTTAAGTGCGCTAGAATCATCACGCCCTATACCAGTAATACGATAGCCATAGCCTGCGTTATCTTCTGCAGTCCACATTTTCGTTGTTCCGTCACTTGCTAGATAATCAGTTGCACTGCCGCCATCAGCTTTTAAGGTCACTCCGTATTTCAATGCTAGGTAGCTGTTAATCTGGTTTCTTTCATTTTGTGTCCACACTTTATTGTCGTCAAACACAATTAATTCAGGGAAGTGTCCGTTCAAGAAAAGTATATCCCTGTCTGAAGCACCAAGTTTTAATTCAAATGAGCCTACATCTACAGGGGCCTTTGAAGCTCCAGCTACTCCGTTCTCCCATGCTGTACCCAAGGTTGCTGAGGCAGAAAGCTGCTTTAACGCATCGTTTTCTCGCTGATCAGGTGCGTAAAACTCACGAGCAGTCCCTGAACTTCCACTAGAATCAGGGAATTGAACCAATGGTCCGTTCCCATGATTTCTAAAGAAACCTTGAAGATTAGAAAGCTGATTTTTTGATGAGAAAATAGTCCCTTGCTGGTTATTAATAAATTTCGCTACGGTAAAGATATCGAGTACCTTTATAGCCGAATCAGCTCCACCGTTTAACTTTCCGTTGCCGTCAAACCTTACAGTAGGATTAAAATTAGCTAGATTACTGTCAAGCGTTACACCTTTACTGTTTGAGTCAGTAGTAAACACTTTTCCAGTCGTTTGATCCGTCCAAGTGGTGACTTTCCCGTCACTTCCGACCTCAACATCATCGCTTGCTTTTAGCCACAAAGCTGCGCCTTCAACCCCGCCTGGAGCTATAGATGTCGCTGGAGCCTCGCCAGTTGCAATTGCTCCACCTACTGCTACGGCTCTTAGGTCACTGATTGTAGATGGATCATCTGGAGTGAAGTATACTTCTAATAGTCCTTCAGCATTGGTCAGCATTTTGGACCAGTCTGTAATTACGATACCAGTTTCATCTGTCCATACTCCAGATTTGGAGCTGGTCATTACAATTGGAACCTCTGCTGCCGAAGATCCATCAGCATTTTTAGCGGTAACTGCAACCTTGTATTTCCCGACTTCAGATGCTCTTTCCGCCTTTAAATCAACAGAACTTGGGGTCTGCCGATAGCCAGAAGTGTCGTTCAAATCTCCAATCGGTGCAAAGTCGTTCACGAAATACCAGCTCAAAATTTCATGCGATTCATAATAGCCTGAAGTAGATCCCGTAAAACCAGCATAAATTTCATTTGCATCACCAAAAATGTCCTTCAAGCTAATACCCTCAGCATTAATTAAAGGCTCAGTAGGCTTGCTCGGCGAATCGTTAAAGTACACCTTTATGTTGCTGGATACACCATCGTAGTCGATCCAAGCATAGTAGACGTCCCCGCTCGTAAGTTTAAACTTCGGCTCGGGATTGCCCGGTTGCGTAGTTCCAAGATCGTAGTACCAATCTGGATTGCTATTTATCATATTTCCGTTATAAGCAATTCCAACATAATTGTTCGATGGATCTCTATAAGCAAAATCGGCGTAATTATTCAAGTAGGCGTCAAACTTTATACCCAGACTTGGTTTGACACCTGCTAACCCCAGACCACCACCGAAGCTACCCAAGTTTGTTGGATCAGCTACAATCGCAAAGGTCATACCATCAGCGGTATTCGGAGGATTACCATCCATTCTAAATGAAAATCCTGTACTGAAAGAAAAATAATCATGAGCCTGGATAGATTGCCTGTTAAAAACACTACCAGTTTGGCTAGCCAGCTTCGGCGTTACCATTAATTTTCCGTCCGCAAATGCTGCATTCCCATTTAGCTGAAACAGCGCTTGCTGAGCAGGATCTGAAAAATCATTCAAATCAAACTTGTAAGTCAACCATTTCAAACCTGCATTTGATCCTGTTGATGGCGTCTCATCACCCTCAGCCGCATAAATCAAGTTAGCTGGTAGAGTGCCGATAATCAACATGAGAGCAAGGGTAAAAATGATAAAACGATGCCATGTCTTAGTTCGACTTCTTGCTGTGTACATAACTTCCTCCTATACCTGATTAGCCTGTATTTTGGCAGTTTCAGATACCGCAGTTTCTGAACTGCCCCGGAGAACAGTGAAAACTTGCCCGTATCATGTATACAGAGGAAAACTATAGTGCTATTAGCCTTAACTAAACCTCCTTTCAATTAGAAAACTTGACATTCATACTATGACAAATTTCCACAGTATTCCCCACTACCATAGTTTAACAACCCCACCTATACAAAACCTATACACAATAAATTATTGAAAATAAAACAAATAATGTAAAAAAAGATTGCATATGACTTAATTCATTTAGAATATTTGACTTGAGAATGTAAGATCTGGCAAGCTGCAAGAAGATGAAGGAACTGCTCTTACGCGATAGCGCATTTCAAGAAGCTTAATGGGAATCCGCTTGATATGTACGGAACGAATCATGATCCGCGAAATTGGGGAGAACCCAGATCAGTTTCGACCTGGAACGATTCCTTGAGGAAATGAATGGCTGTGTAGTCACATAGTGAACGGTTTTCAATTCAAGACAAGCGGCCTTTGTCCTAATAATAAAATGGACAAAGGCCGCTACTTTTTATGAAACTACTTGCACGGGAAATGAATAAGCTTCAAGCTAGAGATCGGTCCTTCGGATCATGCCTGCCAGTAAAAACCGCATTAAAGTGCGCAACAGTTCCGCTTATAGCGGAATCAATCGCTTCCTTTAGCCTCTTCGTAAATGCTGCCAGGTTCCTAAAAAAGCTATAAAAATTGTGGCAGTAGCGCACTAAAATTGTTAAAGACATGGATCAAGATAGGGTAGATTAAATTGTTCGTTTTGTAATAAATTATTCCCATAGCGATTCCCATAAAAAAATGTGGCAAAACGTTAAAAAACTCGCTAGCCTGAAATGAGCTTACATGCAGCACCGCAAATAGCAGACTTGATAACAAAATAGACAGCCATGGAGGAATATACTTTATTAATGTTGAGATAAGAAAGCGGCGATAAAACATTTCTTCAACCGCCGGACCTGCAAGGCTCATAATAAAAAAAGCAAATACAGGCGGCAGGATCTTTATAGCGTTCATAATATTAGAATCATTTTGCAAGATAATGTCCGAACTATTAAAAGCATCAGAAAGCCAACTATAAAGCAATCCACCAATTAACTCCACAATCATATAGAATAGGTAGCCAATAATTAGAATGAAAATGGACTTTAGCACATTTTGCTTCATCCAGGCTAATTGTTGTCGGAAATCATCTCTAAAAATATAGAGACCTAGTACAAATAAAATCATGTAGAAAATGGACGTTACATAAAAACTAATTGATTGACTATCAAGTAATAATCTCGGAATCTTGAATAGAAAGACTAGGCTATACAGCACACAAAAAATGGCTAGTCCCCGTGTTAGTTGAACATTTTGCTTCATCCAATCACCCTTACGTTTTTAATTGGGAGAAGTCAGTCATAATATACTTAATAAGTAGACTGATTAGCAACAGGACAAATAAGAATACGCTACGGACATCTACTATAACAAGAAGTAACAGTATGGATAATAGCTTTGCATTTCTTTTTAGCGTCATCTGCAATACCTTTGAGCTGCTTGATCCTATTGTTGCAGTTGCAGATTCTTCATGTGTAGCTTCAACTGTAGATGAAACTGTTACATCGAACAATTCATCAATGGACAACTGATAAATTTGGGAAAGCTTGATCAAGCTATCAATATCAGGAAGTGTTTTACCGTTTTCCCAATTTGAAATCGTTTGTCGAGAGACACCCAATTTATTTGCCACAGATTCTTGTGTTTCGTTTTGCTTCAAGCGTTGTTCTTTTAATTTTTGTCCTACTAGCATTTGAATCTCCCTGCTTTCACTGTAATATAACGGATGATTGAAAATTAGACGAAACCCTTTTACATCAAGGTTTTACGGCGTGAAAATCCTTTTACATGCCTATATGCTATGAATTATAGCATGTCGGCTCATCAAATTTTATGTTTTAAAATGAAGAACTGGAATGATTACTCATTCCAGTTTTTTTCGTTAATAGCTTTCAAATTTAACATTGTAAATATTACCGGATTACGACCGAGCTGTAAGGAGGTATCGTTAATTGGCTTGCTTGCAGTTCGGCAGTATCTTCAGTGGCATAAAGCAGCTGATCAAACATGCCATAAGCCGCTGATTCTTTAAGCTCGGTGCTCTGCATCTCGCCCGATAAATTATGAACAACGAGCACTCGATCATCCTTCGTCACGCGTACATAAAGGCTAAGTGATGGATTCGGAGTATCAAGCTTGTATTCTCCAATTGCTCCGTTTTGCAAAGCCGGCTCCTGATTGCGCCAGTGAATCAGCTTGCGGTAATGATTGAGCAGCGACTGCTCATCTGCAATTTGAGTCTCAACAGAAATATCGCCAGCCTCGGTATTATGGCGTGACGCCACCCATGTCGTCTGACCTTCGCCCCCGGCAGAATCGGCATACCACAGCAAAGGCTCTCGAATGAATTCATCAGGTTTTGCTCCCTTCATTCCAATCTCCTCACCATAATATACAAATGGCGTACCCGGCAGCGTCAGCAGCATGCTGGCAGCCATCTTCGCATGATCAACGTTCCCATTCAGCTCCGTCATGACGCGATTCTGATCATGATTTGTAAGAAAAGGCGCATCTACAAAATGCCCGCTTGAAGATTGTGCATAAAAGGCATGAACTCGTCCTAACGTATGCGCAAGATCTGGATCACGTTCCTCTGATGCTGCACGAAGCAGCCGCTCAGACAGATCAAAGTTAAAAGCTGAATCAAGCGCCTCGTCAAAGTAAGGACCAATAACCGCTGTTGTATCCCACACCTCGCCAATTAGAAAGGCGTCAGGATTGATTTCATTCATGCCTCGTCTGAATTCCTGCCACCACGCTTTGTTGGCAGCTTGAATTTCCGGAGAATGAATCGTCGACTTAAAATCTCCATAAATGTGTTTGGCAGCATCTAATCTAAAGCCGTCCAATCCTTTTTCGAGCCAGAACTGACCAATATGAATCAATTCCTCCCGCACCTGCGGCTCATCGAAATTAAAATCAGGCATGCCTTCCCAAAAGATTCCCAAATATTTTGAGCCAAGCACGTTATGCCAAGGACTGCCGCTGCCCGCAGCATTGTCGCCTTTGGTCTGCTCCTCTGCGGAGACAAAATGATACCAGCTGCGATATGGGCTGTCAGGGTTAGCAACTGCCTCTTTGAACCACGGATGTTCTGTGCTGGAATGGTTTACGACCAAATCCATAATGACTTTAATATCACGCTTATGTGCTTCCTCTATAAGCGTAGTTAAGTCTTCCATCGTGCCATATTCAGGATTTATCGCATAGTAGTCAGTCGTATCATAGCCGTGATAACTGGGAGAGCTGTTGATCGGCATTAGCCAAATTCCGCCTACTCCCAGCTCCTGCAAATAATCAAGCTTCGCCGTCACGCCGTTAAGATCACCAATCCCATCACCGTCGCTGTCGTAGAATGCACGTACAAAAATCTCATAAAATACCGTTCCTGGCTGTTCATGAACGTCGTAAGGACCGAGCGTCTTAACCTTTTCGACAGATGAAGGTTCAACCGATTGCAGTGGCTCATTGGAACTGATCGGTGCTGGGTTATTGCCAGCATTCGTACAAGCGCTGATTACTAGCAACAGCAGCATGCAGATGCTGAATTTCGCAATACGGTAGCTTCCCACAAACGTCATCCTTTCATAGCTCCGGCTGTCAATCCTTGTACTAGGAATCGTTGCAATATTAGGAAGAGAATCGTGATCGGAATCGCAATAATGACAGAGCCTGCAGCAAATAACGTAAAGTTGCTGTTCGTTTGCGAAGCAATTAGCTCATACATGCCGACTGCAACTGTATAATTGTCCTTCGTTCGGAGCACAAGTCGTGCAAAAATAAAGTCTCCCCAAACACCTGTAAAAGAGGTTAGCGCTACAAAGGTTAGAATTGGCCTAGATAGCGGCAGCATAATTTTCAAAAATACTTGTAGATGGCTTGCTCCATCAATTCTCGCTGATTCATCCAAACTCCGCGGTATCGTATCAAAATAACCTTTTACAATAAAACCGCCGAGCGCAGCGCCGGCCGAATACACCAGCACCATCGCGAAGTGCGTATCTAGCAAATTAAGCTGTAGTAAAACGATATAAATGGCAATCATACTCATAAAGCTAGGGAACATTCCGAGAATTAGCATAACCGTTAGCATTGTTTTGCGCCCGCGAAAACGAAAGCGAGATAGCGCATACATACTAAGCGTCATGAGCAGCACAGAAAATATCATTGTAAACACAGCAATCTTAAAGGTGTTGACATACCATATTCCAAATGTATACTGCGTACCGGTAAATAACGTCACGTAATGATCCAGCGACCACGTTTCAGGAAAAAAAGTTCTGCTGTATAAGGAGCCGCCAGGCCGAAAGGAGGATACAATTACCCATAATGATGGATATAATGCACACACCGACAAAATAATTAACGTTAAATAGCTAAACGTTAAACGTATGATGCTATTTCGTTGCCTCATGATAGCATATCCTCCTCTTTAAACGATTTTGTTCTGCGGAAGCTGAATATCGAAAGAGATGCGATGATAATAAAGATCAAAATGCCGATCGCGGCAGACATATTGTATTTATTGTTAACCAGCGTCAGGTTGAACAGCCAGGTTACAAGCAAGTCGGTTGAACCCGCAAACTGATATTCGCCTTTTGGCGGTCCGCCGCCTGTCATCAAATAAATAACGTTGAAGTTGTTAATATTGCCTGCAAATTGTGTAATTAGGATCGGAGCCGTCGCAAACAACAAATACGGCATCGTAATAATTTTGAACTTCTGGAAGCTTGTCGCGCCATCCACCTCAGCAGCCTCATACAAATCGCGTGGAATTGCAGTCAAAACGCCCATTGCCAACAGCATGCTGACAGGAATACCAATCCACATATTAACAACAATTAGCGTCACCTTTGCCCAAAACGGATCGGTCAGCCATGGCAGCCCATCCAGACCAAAATACGCAAAATACTGATTGATTGGACCGAACTTGGCATTGAACAGATTGCGCATCACGAGCAAGGAAATGAGCTGTGGAATTGCATATGGGATAATAAAAAGTGTGCGCCATACCTTCTTAAAGCGAATACCTCTTGATTCAACTAGCAGCGCTACAAGAATACCGCCAAAGTAACAGGTGACGGTTGCAAGCACTGCCCAAATAACCGTCCAGACTAACAAGCCATAAAACGTTTTGCTCCATGATTTCATCTGCAGCAAGTCTATAAATGATTGAAACCCGACCCAATCGACTAAATTGGCAGGCGGTATATTGTTAGGCGCCGAATAGTTCGTAAACGCCAGCATAATCGAAAATAAAATCGGCATAATGGTAAAAAACAACACGCCAAGCACTGGTACAAACAACATGAAATAAGGAAAATGTTTAACCGTAACATGATTCCACGAATCTGAAAAATTAGGAACGTTTTTGCCCTCATCCCGTTTCTTTCCGTTTTGATAAGCATCATATACATTCAAAACATAGATCAGTACAAATACGAGCAAAACAAGAATGGTAATGATTCCTTCCAGCATCAAAAAGATGGAATGATCACCTTTAACCAATTGCGTGCTTTTCCCTACTCTTACAAACTTCTGTGTCGTTTCCCCTAATGTGACCAATCCCCAGATTGCATTGCCCAGTCGGGGAACCAGATAATAAAGCCCTAATGCCTGTACACAAAGGAATACAATCCCTTTTAGCCACTGCCGATTGTACAATTGACCAAGTCCTTGCAGCGCTACCGATAGCAAAGCTGCCATATTGCGATGCTTCATCATCCTTCGGCTCCTCTCTTCATTGCATAGAATGAAAGGTTCCCCCACTTATCGTGAGGAAACCGTACCCTTCATTCTTGCATGGCTACTATTAATTAGCTCCAATGCTTTCCTTAATTTGATTCACTGCATTGTCAAGTGCGGTTTTCGGATCTTTGCCGTCATTCCAAATTTCAGTAATGGCAGAAGTGATCGGGTTCCATACACTGTCCATTTCAGGAATGGATGGCATTGGGGTGGAGTTGTTAAATTGCGCCAAGAAGCCTTTAATTACTTCATCTTCAGCAACGACAGGATCGTTTGCTACCTCCTCGTTGGATGGCATTAAGCTGTTCATTTCGTAGTTTTTCATTTGAGCTTCTTTCGTAGATAAGAAACGAGCCAGCAACTGAGCAGCCTGTGGGTATTGTGAATAAGCATTTACATAGTAAGCTTGAACACCCGAGAATGAAGTCATAGGGTTGCCATCGACCTTTGGAAGTGGTGCGATGCCAAAATTAATGCCATTTGCTTTGTAATCTGCAATTGCCCATGGACCGTTGATATCTAGAGCTAGTGAGCCATCTAGAAACAGGCCCTTTTTAATGTCAAAATCAATGTCGCCTGTATTAATTGGAAGCAGTTTTTCTTTAATTTCTGCAAGTAATGTAGCACCCTTTACTGCGCCCTCATTGTTAAGTCCGATATCAGCAGAGTTTGTATTGTCATCGCCGAACATGTAACCGCCTTGTGAGGCAAGGAAAGCAAAGTTGTAATAGAATTGCTGAAGTTCCCAAGCAAATGCGTACTTGTTTTTAGATGGATCTGCAAATGTTTCAGCAAAAGCAAAAATTTCGTCCATCGTTTCAGGTGCATCAGCGATAATATCTTTATTATAAATAAGTGCATAGGTTTCTACTGAGCGAGGATATCCGTATAGGATGCCATCATAGCTAACAGCTTTTACTGTTTTATCAGCGTTTTCACTTATAATCTCATCTTCATAAGCCGTATTTGGTAGTAGTAAGCCAGCTTCAGCTCCTTTACCTAAATGGTCATGTGGGAAAAGCAATACGTCTGCTGCAAGACCAGCTGGACCATCAGTCATTAGCTTGTTAACTTGATCCGTGTTGCCCACTTCTTCAAATTTAACGCTTACACCATACTGCTGCTCAAACTCTTTTGCCATTTCCTCAATAAATCCAACTTGGTTGTTCGCATCCCAAATAACTAGGCTAGCGCCTGGTTCAGGTACAAGGTCATCGTCTTCTGATACGGCGTTCCCTGGTTCCTGAATATTGTTGTTGCCGCTGTTGTTTGTAGGCGCTACGTTGTTGCCTCCTTGATTTCCTCCAGTGCTCGAGCTGCAAGCAGCTACAAAAAACAGAGAAACAATCATCGTTAATGCAAGCAGTTTTTTCATTTTAAGTATCCCCTTTCAATTTGTATACTTCATACATCGAATGTGCTACATCCCCATTTGCTTAGCATTGTGCAATTTAGCGCAAACGTTTGTCCTTATTTCAGAAAAAAACCTGAAATTTGGGGAGATATACCGTATTTATGCACAAGATTTTATGTATTATGGAAATGTAAGCGTTGTATTCGTGAACTCATCATACAACATACTGTGCAATTTGTTAAAACGTTTGCATAGCTCGATTTATGTAAAAATAGCTATAAAATCTCTTATTTTCTCCTATTTTCTTTAATTTGGATAGTTTCTCGTCATTTGTTAACCGCTTTCATTTGGTATATATTAACTGACAAGTGATTAACGAAAATGGAAAATCAAGAACGAATCAAACATTTGCAGGATAAAGGGGCATTTCCTAATGGTAACGATAAAGGATATTGCAAAGGCTGCAGGGGTCTCTCCCTCAACGGTTTCGAGAGTGATTTCCAATCATGATCGAATCAGTAGTGCAACTAGCAGCAAAGTAAAACGAATTATGGAGGAGATGGGCTATCATCCGAATATAATGGCAAAAAGCTTGGTTTCAAAAACAACCAAGACGCTAGCCATTATGCTGCCGCGTCCTGCTGAAGAGCTGTTCAAGGATTTTTTCTTTGGCGAGCTGCTGCGCGGAATCTTGACGCACTCGACTATCGCAGGATATGACATGCTGCTAACCGCTGCAACATCTCCAATGGATGAGAAAGAAACGGTATCGCGTCTAGTGTTTGGACGTCGCGTCGATGGTGTCATTCTGCTTTCATCCCGCGTTAGTGATCCATTAATTTCGATGCTCGACAAGCAGCAATTCCCGACCGTTCTTATAGGACGCACAGATGAGCAAGCAGGAATTCTGTCTGTTGATAATGATAATGAGCAAGCGGCTTATGATGCAACGAAGCATCTTATTCTTCAAGGGCATGAACGTATTGGATTTGTAAGTGGTCCGCCGAATTTAACAGTTTCATTGGATCGAATGGCCGGATATCGACGCGCCTTGCAGGAGCAAGGGCTGGAGCTTCGTTCAGAATGGGTAGTTGAAGGGGAATATTTGCAGCATAGTGGATATCGAGCGATGACTTTTCTTATGAATTTGCAGGAGCGGCCAAGTGCACTCGTAGTTATTGATGATGCGGTTGCATTTGGCGTATTGCATGGTCTTACCGAGCTTGGCTTCGCTGTGCCTGAGGATATATGCATCGTCAGCTTTAACAACATTGCTTTATCCGAGCTGGCCTCTCCACCGATCAGTTCAATAGATATCGGCACTTATCAGCTCGGTTATACTGCATCGCAAATGCTGATAAGAAGAATTGTTGATCAGCCATCCGTGCATCAAAACCGAGTTATTATTCCTCATCGTTTAATTGTGCGCGAGTCTTCATTATTGTCACTGCCTAAACGAGTCAAGTAACTGAACAGCCCCCAGCTATAATTGAATGCGTCTCCAACTTTATTGCCTGCGAAATCGGAGATCAACACCGATTTCGCAAGCCTGGCTATTAAAACGATCTTCAGCTCAGTACGATCTGAAGCATTTCTATTCAAATAACTGCTGATTCTGCTTAAAAAATTGATAGAAAAACTTTACGTGCTCGAGCTCATACCACTGAGAGGTTTTCAGCGAAGCTGCATCCAAATTATAGATTTTGGCATGGAGTGTTCCAAGCATAACAGGTGAATGTGTCGCTATAATAAATTGACAGTTGCAATAGCGAGCAAGCTGATTAATCATCTCCGCAAGCTTTAATTGATTTTGCGGGGACAGTGAAGTTTCCGGCTCGTCCAGCACATACAGACTGTCGGGTGTTAAATACTGCTCAAAAAACTGCAGCGTCGTTTCCCCGTTAGAGTATTTCTCCTGTGAAAATTTCATTCTTTTCAGCTTGTTGTACAGCTCGCTTGATTGTTCGTACTCCGCAAGCTTAGTTTGATCCATCCCATTTTTCACCTGCTCGACAAGCAGACCTTCTCTTAGTATCGCGAGCTGTTGAATCTTTTTAATTTCATACAACAAATCCTCTGATTTCATATATCGGCTCTGCTCAGGCAGCTTCTCTAGTGTCCGTTCTCGCTCATCCTCTCCAAATGTGTAGACGCAATACTGTAGGAACTGTTCTGCATATGGTATTTTACCGTAGTCAGGCAGGCTTTCCTTGCCAGTTATGTCAAGCTTATTGGCAATTAAATTCAGCAACGTTGATTTGCCAGAGCCATTGTTTCCGTAAATTACAGTAATACGATCAAACAGCAACACTTCACCTGCCATATGTTTAAACACCTGATCCGGGTATGCATGTGGATTTCGATCAATAAAAGGCGACAGCTTGAAGCTTTTTAGATAGATCAACTCTTTCATTCCTTTCAGCATGATCATATTAACGTAAGTGTAGCATGAATACAGGAGTACCTAAAGTGTACAAGCTTCTTCGTATTCTGTATCGCTGATCGTTTTCAAGGAGTTACAATAAGATACGCGCACTAA
The DNA here is from genome assembly GCF_042659865.1 of Paenibacillus septentrionalis. Classification (NCBI taxonomy): domain Bacteria; kingdom Bacillati; phylum Bacillota; class Bacilli; order Caryophanales; family Paenibacillaceae; genus Paenibacillus; species Paenibacillus septentrionalis. The sequence goes on along the minus strand of NZ_JBHSTE010000006.1, from coordinate 201,211 downwards.
AAAAGCATCTATGCCTCGCTGGGAAATAGATGCTTTTACTTTTACTTCTGCTAAAGCATTGTTTTTGTACTAGTTTACATACTTGTTAGCGTTCGTGCTTGTCCGAGTTTACATCATAGAGCTTCCGCAGCACCTATCTTTTCAGGCTCTTCGTCCTTAGATGAAAATAGCAGATTTAAGATAACTGCCGTAATCGAACCCGTCACAATGCCGTTTTCCAGCAGCATTCTAGCAAAGCTTGGAAGCTGACTGAACATTTCCGGCAGTACGGCAGAGCCTAGCCCAATCGCGATACTGCATGCAACAATCATTAAATTATTGCCTTTTTGCACATTGGCCTCAGCTAGAATGGATATGCCTGAAACTGCTACCGAACCAAACATCACAATCATCGCGCCGCCAAGCACTGCGCTTGGTATAATTGTCGTTATTGCGGCAAGCTTGGGTAGCAATCCTAGCACCACCATAATGGCTCCTGCTGCAAAAATCACATCTCTTGACTTAACGCGTGAAAGAGTTAGAAGTCCGACATTTTGCGAGAAGGCTGTGTAAGGAAAGGCATTAAAAATACCGCCAAGTGTGATCGCAACCCCTTCAGAACGCAAACCATTTACAATTTGTTTTTGCTCTACCTTTTGCCCGGTCGTTTTTCCAACCGCCAAATACACGCCGGTCGATTCGACCATGCTGACAATATTTACAATGACCATTGTCGCTATAGCCACGACACTTATTTGAGGTACGCCGAAATAAAATGGCTGTACCACGCTTACCCAGCTCGCTTCAGCTACCGGTGAAAAATCTACCATGCCGAAGCCATACGCGATAATAGTGCCAACAGCTAAACCAAGCAAAACTGATATGGAGCGAATAAAGCCTTTGGCAAAACGGTTAATAAGAAGAATAATAACAAATGTTACTAATGCTAGCAGCAGGTTGCTCGGCGCTCCAAAATCAGCACTTCCATCACCGCCAGCGGCGTTTTTCATTCCTACAGGAATTAGCGACAGGCCGATGATAGTCACGACTGTTCCCGTTACAATTGTCGGGAAAAACTTCAGCAGCTTGCCGTATAATGGGGCTGCGAGCACAACAAAGATCCCGGATATAATAATCGCTCCGTAGGCTGTAGCCAAATTAGAGGTCGAAGCAATCGCGATAATCGGGCCGACTGCAGTAAATGTACAACCCAATACGACAGGAAGGCGACTGCCAAAATATTTGGTGTTCATTACTTGAAGAATTGTTGCAATCCCGCAAGTAAATAAATCCGCAGCGATCAGGTACGCCATCTGAGCAGGTGTCAAATTAAGAGCTCCACCGACGATAAGCGGTACAATTACAGCCCCTGCATACATTGCGAGCACATGCTGAAGGCCAAGAGCAGCAACTTTTTGTTTACTTAGCATCGTCGTCGCTCTCCTTACCAAGCATAATTTCATCATCGCCAGGCACAAACTGAATACTGCCAGGAGCCATCGAGGATATTTTAGCTAGCGAATGAACGTCGACACCCTTTTGCTCAAGCAGCTCTCTTCCTTCCTGGAAGCACTTCTCTATCACACATCCGACTCCTACAAGGGCTGCCCCAGCTTCCTTGACGATATCGACAAGACCAATTAACGCCGCACCTGTTGCCAAGAAATCATCCACGATCAGAACTCTGTCCTCTGGACCCAAATAAGCTTGCGATACACAAACCTGATACGTTTCCTGCTTGGTGAAGGAATGTACAGCTGCCGTATATACGCTCTCCTGAAGGGTAACTGCTTTCTTTTTCTTCGCATAGACAAATGGAACGTTAAACGCCATTGCAGTTGCCATTGCAAATTGAATTCCGCTCGCCTCGATTGTCAACACTTTTGTAATCGGTTGATGTCGAAATATACGGTAAAATTGCTGACCAATCTGAAGTGCCAATTCTGTATCGACTTGATGATTAAGAAATGAATCTACCTTTAATACTTTGTCCGATAAAATATTGCCATGTTCACGAATTTTGTCCTCTAGCAATCTCATTAGATGCAAACTCCCCTTATTCACTTTAAAATAAAAACAGACTTCACTGAGCGAAGGCTCGTAAGTGAAGTCTGTCATCTTAGCTGTCTATAATGCATGTCTACATACGTAAAGCGTATAAAGCTAGCATTCATACCCTAATAGATCATCATTCACTCATAGTTGGCTGATTACAGTGGTCGCCAGTAGAGACTTATGGGCCATATTCCCAAAATTATACGAGTAGATTACTTCTGATTTTGTAATCCTACAACATCTTGTCTCATGTTTCAATACTTTTTTATGATTGCTTGTGTTTTTATAATCAAACACGTAGAATATGAAAATGTGTAAAAAGATCTAAACTGAATAATGGATGGGTGTTTGACAGATGAATGAATGGTTTAGAAAAAAATCATTGCAAGAGCTGCTTCAGAAAAAAGGGAGAGCACAGCTTGAGCAAACCTTAAGTGCATTCGATCTGATTTTGTTGGGGATCGGTGCAATTGTAGGAACAGGGATATTCATATTGCCAGGAACGGTAGCAGCCGAGCACGCAGGACCTGCTATCGTTTTTTCTTTTATTATTGCAGCCATTGTATGCGCATTTGCAGGCTTATGCTATTCCGAGTTTTCCAGCTCAGTGCCTGTAACAGGAAGTGCTTACTCGTATGCCTACGTTGTATTTGGCGAATTGTTTGCGTGGATCGTTGGTTGGGTGCTAATTCTTGAATATGGACTGGCTGTTGCTTCAGTAGCGACTGGCTGGTCATCATACTTAAGCGCTTTGCTTGCCGGGCTCCAGCTTCATATTCCGCAAGCCTTGTCTGGTCCGTTCAATCCCGCCGCAGGCACGTACATTAATCTGCCTGCCATTGCGATTATTATGGGCACCGCTTATTTGCTTACGCTTGGCGTAAAGGAATCAAGCAGAATCAATACGATTATGGTATTTATAAAAGTCGGCGTTATTGTTTTGTTCTTAGCTGTCGGCGTTTTTTATGTGAAGCCCGATAATTGGCAGCCTTTCATGCCATATGGTACAAGCGGCATATTTGGCGGGGCAGCTCTTGTATTTTTTGCGTATCTTGGCTTTGACTCCGTATCGAATGCTGCCGAAGAGGTCAAAAACCCTCAGCGGAACCTGCCGATCGGAATTATCGGCTCGCTGTTTATTTGTACGCTTCTGTATGTGTCAGTCTCGCTTGTGCTCACTGGAATTGCTCCTTACAGCCAGTTGAATGTTAGTGACCCAGTCAGCTATGTTATCTCTCTAGTGGGTCAGGACTGGATCTCAGGCTTGATTGCGCTTGGTGCTGTTGTTGGTATGATGACCGTAATTCTGGTAATGTCTTACGGAGGTTCCAGACTGTTATATGCCATCAGCCGCGACGGACTACTGCCAAAAAGCATGAGTCAGATCGATGAGAAATATAAAACACCTATTAAAAACACGTGGATCTTTGCAATTGCTGTTTCGGCTTGTGCAGGCTTCGTGCCTCTGGCCAAGCTGGCTGAACTGGTCAATATGGGAACACTGATTGCCTTTGCTATTGTATCGATTGGCATACTATTTTTAAGAAGAAACAAGTCTATACCGTCTGGCGGCTTCAAGGTACCCTTCTATCCTGTTCTGCCGATTGTTTCTTTCTTGCTCTGTTTGTTTTTAATGACGCAGCTCTCTCCTTACACATGGATGGCTTGCGGCATATGGATTATTGCCGGGATCGCGATCTATTTCATGTATGGACGAAAGTATAGTCACATGAACGATAACTAGCACACGCAAAAGCTAGCATCCAAGAGAGGATCGCTAGCTTTTTGCGTGTATTAGCCAGTATGCTTACCATTTTCATTTGACTGTTATGTATGTTAAGTTCGGCAAGTCAAGAGTCCTGTGCTATAAATTTTTTATATTTCGTAGGAGAAGTTCCCTCCAGCTTCTTAAAGACACGACTAAAATAAAATTCGTCACTAAACCCAACCTCAGCCGCAATGTCCTTGATGCGCAGCTTTTGATTCCTCATAAGCTGCTTTGCCTTTATCATCCGCAGCTGTGTCACATATTCCGTTGGGGTGACCTCATACATTTGCTTGTAAATAGACGATAAGTATGTAGCCGACAAGCCTGAACGAACGGCAAGCTGTTCGAGCGTAATCGGCTCGCAATAATGACGCTCAATATATTGCTTAACAGCTTCTATGTCTTTTTTAGCATTTGATTTTCGCATGTTCAACACCACTTTGTTAGTTCATAAACTGCATTCATTGCGCAATATTCCATCCAAGCGGATCAAAATGCCAACTAAAATGCGGCTTTTGATTTTTATCAATGATAATCATTATCAATTATATCGGATTGCATCGCTCTTGACAATCATCTTAGTGTATAGTTAAGATCTTATGTGCCGAATACTAAAAAAAAAAACCTTGAAGCATCAGTCAATGCTCCAAGGTTTTTCTATAGCTAATATTATTATGGCTTATGATACTTTATTGGTTCATACCAGGATAAATCATCACTTTGATGCTCGTATCCTTTTGCGTACGCGCCATTTCTACAGCTTGCTCTGTCTCTTGCAGGGTGAATTTGTGCGTGATAACCTTTTCAATATCGAGGTCACTGTTGGACAAAGCTGCAATCGCTGCAGGGTATGTGTTAGCGTAACGGAACAAGCCGAATACATCAAGCTCGGAATCAATAATAGTATTGATGTTCATTGGGATCTCATCGACAGCCGGCATACCTACCAGGACAAGTCGTCCTCCTCGCTTAACAGCACGAACCGCGTCACCGATTGCTCGTCCGTTACCGGATGACTCAACAACTACTGATATGCCGTGTCCATTTGTAAGCTCTTGCAGACGCTCCTTCACATTTTCCTTGGAAGGATCAATGACAGCTGTCGCTCCCATCTCCATAGCCAGCTCCTGACGGAATGGTACGACATCTGTTGCATAAATCTCCTTTACACCGTACAGCTTGGCAGCTTGAATTGCCAGCAGCCCTATCGGCCCAAGCCCTGTTACGAGCAAACGATCGGCAGGTGTAACGTTCGCACGATTCATGGCATGGATGCCAACCGACAGCGGCTCAAGCAACGCTCCTTGCTCGAATGTCATCGTATCTGGCAGCTTGAATAAAAAATCTGCACGTACTGCTACATATTCCGCCCATGCGCCATCAACTGGCGGTGTCGCCATAAATACGACATCCGGACAAAGGTTATAACGTCCTGCCTTACAATATTCACATCTACCGCACGTTACACCAGGTTCTACCGCGACTCGATCACCGACCTGAACCTGCTTGACATCCTCGCCTATAGCGACGACTTCACCAGCTAGCTCATGTCCTAATATGATGGGTTGTTCAACGACGTAGCGCCCAATGCGACCATGCTCATAATAATGCACATCCGAGCCGCATACCCCGATGCAATATACCTTTACAAGCGCTTCATCCTTGCCAGGTGTTGGGATCGGTACCTGCTTCATCTCCATATCCAATGGCTTATTCAATACAGCAGCCAACATCGTTCCATGTGACATAACGTTCCCCTCTCTTCTTGTTTAAGTCAACTTTGTTCAATCAATAAACTAACTCATTAATTACTATATTAAACTAGTCTGCAGCAGATAGGAAGTAGGAAAACGTTCTTTCTGCATTGATGCACGATCTATCATTTCTTACAAAGAATCTTAAATTATTTAACTAGGAAACAAAAATACTAGATTATACGATTATGTATAGAATCAAATAAAAGGAGGGTGGATTTTGTATGTTAAAACGAAGAGCAAGTCGCTTACTCACAATCGGAGTACTACTGATCGCTTTGACGATTTTAATTGTCGCTATACAAAGTCAAAATAGGCATGAGCCTAGCCAAGCGCAAGTTGCGTCTATGGCATCCAGTTATGTTGCGTTTAATCATATAGACGACTATATCAGTTATGCCGATCATATCGTTATTGGTACGGTCAAGGAACGATCAAAATTTGATTCTTATATTGATGAATATACCGTCATCGTAAATCAACAGCTTAAAAACGAAACACATTCGGCCGAGCTTTTAGTTTATACGCAAAATCAAGAATTAGAAATAAATAACCAGTATCTTTTCTTTTTCGAAAGATTTGAGGGAGGGTTGTATCCTGAACCGATCTATCAGCTATTACAACCAGAAGTGTTATTCGCCATTGATGGGCAACACGTCTATCATCAAAATCCCTTCTTGCCAAATGAGTTAAGCTTAACTGCACTGCTTGACTCGATTCAATCATCACCTGGAATAACGAAATCTCGTGTAATCGAACCGTCACAGACAAATGTATTGCTCAAAGACGCAATGAGTAACGATGAATTGATTAAACAGTCTGATATTATCGCTCATATCAAGCCCTCCATTATTACGCGAACCAACAAATATATGACCTTTGCCCAAGTAGAAACACTTGAAAGCTTTTCTGACAAACAAATCGAAAAGGATGCTATCGTTGTTCTGCCTGCAGGTATAGACGCCGATCAGGAGTACTTAGTATTTTTGAAGTACGAGGATGGTTTGTATATCGTTACGGCTAAAACAGGCAGCGTCATTGCTAAACAAGACAAAGAAAAGTGGGCGGATACGTTACATTCGCTGAAAGAGGAATAACTACAAAAGCCTCCTGCTGCACTGGCAGCAGGAGGCTTGATCATACATGTGGAAAAAGATGGTTACAGACGACGCACGGGTATCCAAATCTCGCTTCTAAAGTCTGGCTTGGATGTATCAGGTCCTTCATTCCACAACATTTCTGGTCCTCCTGTTAGTTCATAGCCGGAGGAAGGAAACCACTGAGCGTAAATGCTTGCCCACGTATCCTGAACTGCTTTAGGAAATTCGCCTACTACCTCAAACACTGCCCAAGAGGATGCTGGAACCTGAAGAGCATCGTATGACAAGTTTGCAGCGTTCGTTGCAATCCCAATATATTGGTCCAGCTCTGTTCCCTCATTCGTACGATCTGTAAAATTTGCTGACACATTTAAGATGCCTGCTGGCTCCATATTAGACAAGGATTTCAACTCTGCAATGACTTCTGGTGTCAGCTTCTGTACTAAATCATCCAGCTGATGATTAACCCCTTCGAACTGCAGTGTAATTCGTTTTTTAAATCCAATAATTCTAAACGCTTCTTTCTCAACAATGCGATAATTCATTGCTACCCCACCTTGTATCGTTAGTTGAAAGAACATGGGCGGTATCGCCTTCAGCATCGTATTCGACTTTTTCGCTTGTGACGGCAGGATGCCATGCAACAATAAGAACGCCTTGCTAAATGCTTCCGGGGAGTCATAGCCAAGCTGCATGGCTACATCAATAACCTTTCCACCCGCTTGCAGCAGCTCGGCTGCAGCAGATAGCTTTCTTCTCCGAATGTATTCACTAAGCGGCATTCCTGACAATGTAGAGAACATTCTGCGAAAATGATAATCTGAGCAGCCAGCAATTCGCGACAGCTGATTCATATCAAGCTCATCCATCAGATGCTGCTCTATAAAATCCATTGCTTCATTAAATTGGCTCAGCATATTCATACACGCCCCTCCTTTCAATCAACATTTTACAACGCTTCGGCTCGAAAAACCTGATATACACTGTGCTGCTTTTCACTGGTTTTGACGATCATCAAAGCCGTGTTTTTGATTACCTATTCCAATAAAGGGTTAAAATGTTCGACTTTCAGGATAAAGAAGATAGGACGAAGCTAGAAATTACGGAGCGGAGCGTACATGTATTGGTACGTGAGCTCAAATGTTTTCGCAGAAAACATCCTACGAAAGCATAGGTAGCGTCACATATTCGACGTCGACTACGCTACAGCGCATGACATCGTCATCAAAGCCGTGCTTTTGAATTACCTATTCCAATAAAGGGTTAAAATGTTCGGAGTTCAGTACCAAGAAGCTTGGACGCTAGTAGAAAACGAGGAGCGCAGCGTACATGTATTGGTACGTGAGCACCGTAATTTTCGCTAGCGTTCAAGATTCGACGTCGAATCAACTAACGCATTCGCATCGTAATCAACTTCGGACATTTTAACCTACCCCTTCTCGATGTGCATTAGCTGCTCAGCTTCATCCCATCTTACAGAATACCCCGCACCCTTGGCGCAAAAGATTGAGGATGAGGTATACTCGGGGTCTGCATCCTTATTATAGCCAGTGCGCTCGATGACCTCGCTCGCATTATGGCACGGAGCATAGCCACCAAAGCTAAGATGGAGCTTCCCTTTTCCTTGGGTGAAGGAAGCAAGCTCGCTTGAATAATCCAACATCGTAGCTACTGGTGCTTTACCCGTAATGATTGCCTTCTCCCCTTCCGTTTCAAGCGGATCGAGTGTTCCATGAGCACGCTGAATATCTGATATGACACGACCGAGCTGCTCCGTCTGAACGACAATCTTAAACTGATAATAAGGCTCCAGCAGTACATTTTCCGCTTTCTCAAGTCCCTGTCTCAACGCTCGAAAGGTCGCTTCTCTAAAATCACCACCATGTGTATGCTTGTTGTGATCTCGGCCACGCAAAAGCGTTACATGCACATCTGTTAGCGCCGAACCCGTTAGCAAGCCGTGATGCTCACGCTCCAGCACATGCTGACCGACGAGGCGCTGCAGAGCATCAGATAGCATATCGACATGGCAGTTGGAGGAATAGCTTACCCCTGCACCGCGTTCAGTTGGCTCCATCATGAGATGCACCTCGGCATAATGACGAAGCGGCTCAAAATGCCCATAGCCGATAACGGTCGCAGCGATCGTTTCCTTATATAAAATTTGCGGAGGCTCAAATTTGATCTGCAGCCCGAAGCGTTCCAGCACAACCTGCTCCAGCACCTCCAGCTGAATTTTACCCATCACATGAAGTTGAATGTCGCCATGCTTTTCATCCCAAACCACATTTAGCGAGGGCTCCTCGGTCTCCAGCATCCGAAAATAGCGCAGCGCTTCCTTCGGATTAATTGTCTGCTCGAGCTGAACCCTTGAGCGAAGTGTAGGCTGCATATCATAGCTTATCCGCTCCGACATTGCTCCTATTCCATCGCCTGTTTGTGGCTGAGACAAGCCTGTAACCGCAATCAATTCTCCTGCATAAGCAGTTGAAATCGTTTCATAGCTTGAACCGTTGTAGCGGCGAATTTGCGTAATTTTATCCTGCAAACCCGCGCCATAGCTAAGCTCATCTCGTACTGACAGTGTGCCACCAAGCAGCTTAATAAAGGCAACCAGCGTTCCTGCTTGATCATATCTCAGCTTATATATCCGTCCTGATAATGGTTTATCGTCTGCATAGCTTGTAACCGTCAAGCTGTCAAAAGCTGCAAGGAATGGCTCAACGCCAATATCATGCAGCGCAGAGCCTGCAAAGCAAGGATAGATTCGTGCCTCCATAATGGTGCGTCGCATAGCCTCCTGCCACTGCATCGGCTCGAAGCCATGCTCCATGTAATAATCGAGCAACTGCTCGTCACGCTCCGCAATCATTTCTATGACGGACTCGTCCCATTTAAGCCCGTCTTCATTTGCTTCCAGCAGCACTGCATCGCTCGAAAGCTCCTGCTGAATTTGCTTCATAACCGCCTCTACGTTAGCGCCAGTTCGGTCAATTTTATTGATAAAGAAAAAGGTTGGGATGCTATGTTTTTTTAGCAGCTGCCATACCGTTTCGGTATGCGCTTCAACGCCTTCTACTGCGCTGACAACGACAATCGCAATATCCAGAACAGCAATCGCCCGCTCCATTTCTGGCGAAAAATCGACGTGCCCCGGTGTATCGATCAAGTAATAGTGATTGTCCTTAAACTGGAACATTGCTTGATCGGCAAACACCGTTATGCCCCGCTGCTTTTCGATATCATGATTATCTAAAAATGCATTTTGATGATCGACCCTGCCGCGCTGCTTGATGCTTTTCGTATAATACAGCAGCTGCTCGGAAAAGGTCGTCTTGCCTGCATCAACATGTGCTAATATTCCTATCGTTTTTTTCATCGTATCCAGCCGTCCTTTTTATTCGTTGCGTACCTCCATTATAACAGGCTCAAAAAGAACGAAAAGAAAAACCTGACCTCCATACAATGTGCCATAGGTTGAAGGGCTGCGTTATGGTAAACTATAGCTGTAAAACTTGAATAAAGGAGCGTAAACGCAAATGAAATATAGAGCTTTAGGAAAAACAGGGATGAATGTAAGTGAAATTAGCTTCGGAACGTGGGGCATAGGTGGAGATTGGGGCAAAGTCGATGATGCTACCTCTCTACGCGCCTTACATACGGCTATTGAGAATGGCGTCAATTTTTTTGATACAGCTGACGTATACGGAAGCGGACATAGCGAGGAACTGCTTGCAGAGGCGACAAAGGGCAAGGAGGACGACATCTATATTGCAACCAAATTTTGCCGAAAAGGCGATATTCAGGATCCTAACAATTACTCGGAGCAAACCGTGCGCGCCTATTGCGAGGACAGCCTTAAGCGTCTAAAGCGCGAACGAATTGACTTGTATCAAATTCACTGCCCAGCTTTCGATATCTTGAAGCAGGGCGACGTTTTTCATGTACTGGACAAGCTTCAGGCTGAGGGTAAAATTCGCAGCTACGGTGTAAGTGTGGAAAGTGTAGAAGAGGGCTTATTCTGCATGGAGCAGCCCAATGTTGCAGCGTTGCAAGTTATCTTCAATATTTTCAGACAAAAGGTTGCTCGCGAGCTTCTTCCAGTTGCGAAGGAAAAGCAAGTCGGCATTCTTGCGCGCGTGCCGCTGGCTAGCGGACTGCTGACAGGCAAGTTCAATACAAGCGCAAGCTTCGAAGCAAGCGACCATCGCAGCTATAATCGAAACGGAGATGCCTTCAACGTCGGTGAAACCTTCGCAGGCCTTCCACTGGAAAAAGGTCAGGAGCTAAGTCGAGCACTTGGCTGGATTGCTGAGGGAAAAGAAAACATGACTCGCGCTGCACTTCGCTGGATTCTTGATCATGAAGCGGTAAGCACAGTCATTCCAGGCTTTAAAACAAGCGAGCAGGTGCTTGACAATCTTGGAGCATTAAAGGTTCCTGCCTTCACGAACGAGGAAATGAAAAAGCTGGAGCAGTTTTACGACAACGAGGTTCATCAGCACATCCGCGGCTCGTATTAGAACCATCAGTTGAAGCGCAGCGAGCAGCTCAACAAGAAGATAAGCAACAAAGCAAAACGTGACAGTCTGACAGGGTGTCACGCTAGAACACACATCATTTCCTAAAATGCTATTACAACAGCATTGAACTGCCCCCCAATTGTTAAGCGTATCTAACAATTGGGGGGCAGTTCTCATTGTTGAGGCTTTTCGATTGGATTGATGTAGCTTTTTCGATAGGATTGGCTATCGATTTATAGTGACGTATCGGGTATCTAGCTAATCATCCAGTTTTCTTGGAAGCTAACAAGCTATTTGCGAAGAAGGCATGGCGGATATCCCCATAGCTTTTCCCTGCTTATATCCCACAAACGCTGACACAGCTGCTGCAGCTTCCATACGGAGTGACCAACCGCGCGAACGACGATGCCGCCTTTTTCAGCCAAGCTTGCCGCTGCGAGCACTCGCTCGCGAGCAAGCAGCTCCAGCTCAGCACGCAGCAATACAAGCAGATCCGCGTTGACTTTAGGAGAAAATATCCACATCACCGCTTGGTGCGTATACTGCTCCATTACTCCTATTGCTGAATAAGCATCGCTTCCCGGCTTAAGCTGATAGCGATCACTAGCTACGAGCTGACCATCCAGGTATAGCTCCGTTGTTGTTGCGAATTGGGCAAATTGATAACGCTCATCCCGATGAGTCCTGCCCGGGGTTATGATTTCCGCAAATATAAGCGAGGCATCCTTCGCCAGATGAAACTCATTTCGCCCCGTAAACATACTGTCCTTATAAGGAATGGTAGGCTCCGGCATATACTCCAGCTTCGCGCCTTCCTCCAGCTCAAACCGTGCAGTAGTCGATGACCCGTGCAGCAAGGCAGGATGCACCTTCGTAAACGATTGATTTGTCATGACAAGATGCGTCCCTAACTGCTGCTTGAGCTGAAGCTCATAATGATCGCCCTCCATCAAGCCAGGTGATACATCCATCACATACATAAGCAGAGCATTCGTATCCGGCTCGCGAAAGGTTTTTGTGATTTTCAGCGGTGTCTCATGATAGCGAGAGGTTAGCACGGTCTTGCCTGCTACATGCTGACATACTGCACGAAGTGTTGCTCGGTTTATGTCCAATGTATTTTTGCTCCTTTACTTCGAGATCGATGTTTCATTGCTTCATGATGGACTTTCCATACCCGCCTGAGCTTGAGAAGGATGAGCAACGATTAATGAGACTCGTGCTGATGATGATGCTGATGCCCGTGGTTAGCTTGCTCGCCATGAGCATGAATGCGATGCTGGTGACCAGGCAGTTGATGCTCCAGCCAATGAACAATTTCGCTGACTCCGATTTCATCACGAAGATTGGTCATGAGATAAGGACGATCGCCGCGCATCAGCTCTGTATCCTGCTTCATCACGTCCAGACTCGCGCCAACGTGCGGTGCAAGATCGATTTTATTAATAATAAGCAGATCAGAACGCATAATGCCTGGCCCGCCCTTGCGTGGAATCTTCTCCCCTTGTGCAACATCGATAATGTAGATAAAGCGGTCAACCAGTTCGGGACTAAACGCCGCTGCCAGATTGTCGCCGCCGCTTTCTATGAAAATAATTTCAAGGTCCGAGAAGCGCTGCTCCAGCTCTTCAACCGCTTCAAAGTTCATCGAGGCATCCTCGCGAATCGCCGTATGCGGGCATCCTCCCGTCTCTACGCCAATAATGCGCTCCTCAGGCAAGGCATCCTCGCGAATTAAAATTCTTGCATCCTCCGCTGTGTAAATATCATTGGTAATGACACCGAGGCTGTAATGCTCACGCATTGCTTTGGATAATTTCTCGACTAGCGCCGTTTTCCCCGAGCCGACAGGTCCTCCAATTCCGATACGAATCGGACGATTTAACGCCATAACAGGTGTTTCCCATTGCTCATGTGAATGATTAGCTCCTTGACACATTATAAATTCCTCCTCTAATTGTTCTTCAATTTATCGTTATGCTGAAACGATGAAGCTGATTTGTTATGACATAAAAAGCCTTGAGTAAAGCGTCTCATGCTGCATCGCATAGATTTCATTGACTACCGCATAGCTGAAAGGCTCAACCGCTTCCTGCAACTTGAACTTCCACCATAGCTGCTCAGCTGTTTGTACCAGCTTGCGCACCAGCAGCTGCCCGTCCGTCTGCCCCAATGACATTAGCCTAAGCGCACTATTGACGGACATCTGAATGCTTGCATATAAATACCCCAGTATCGCGGTGTCCTTATCCATTTGCAGATGCCAGGCTATCCAGGCAAATACAATCGGATATGAGCCGTAGCCTTTTCCTTCTGCGAGCAGCCTCTCCAGCTCATCGAGCTGCACCTCCGGGTATAAGGATTTGCCAAGCTTAATCAGCCTGCGCCCCATCTTATGCATCCCTTCCCTGCTTTCACGAGCCGATCGCTGCGTGTGGCATAATCCATCGATTCGCAGCAGTTCCTTGCGAAGATGCAATTGCTGCTCTGCTTGCAGCATCTTCACCGCTGCTGCAGCTTGGATTGCTGTCCTCTCTGCTGTAAGGGCCTCCTGTGATGAAGCTGATAGTTTCCTCGCATTTTCCAAAATTCGATATACCGCTTGAATCGACAGTGCATCGAGTGGAATAAGCGAGGCTTCCAGCTGCGCATTCATATAAAGCTCTAGCTGGCTTAAATTATTTATTTTTTGCTGCTGCACATAGGTTTCCAAACCAAAGGAATGTGAAAAACTCCCGATTGGAAACGCAGAATCCAGCAGCTGAATATAGGAAAGCCAAGCTGACGTTTGGGTCATCTCTTATCACGCTCATTTATTAAATTGTGTTGCTTCCTGTAGGTCTCACAGCCCTAAAACAAATAGTAGCGCTGTGTCATAGGCAGCTCCTGGGCAGGCTCGCATGTAATTGCCTCGCCATCTACCTTGACCTCATACGTCTCGGGATTCACTTCGATCTTCGGAGTCGCATCGTTGTGAATCATATCCTTTTTGCCGATAGACCGCGTATTAAGCACCGGTGCAATTTGCTTGTGCAGGTCGAGCTTAAGATGAACGCCCTGCTCATAAGCAGCAGCAGATAAAAACGTATAAGAGCCTTTAGCAACCGCCTTGCCGTACGAGCCAAACATCGAGCGTCCAAATACTGGCTGCGGCGTAGGAATCGAGGCATTCGGATCGCCCATTTGCGCATAAGCGATAAAGCCGCCCTTAAGAATCATTTCTGGCTTTACGCCAAAAAATGCTGGCTGCCAGAGGACCAAGTCTGCCCATTTGCCCGGCTCCAGCGAGCCTACAAGATGCGAGATACCGTGTGCGACCGCAGGATTAATCGTGTATTTGGCAACATAGCGTTTAATGCGATCATTATCGTGGTCATGCTCCGCTCCTCGCTGACGCTTCATCTTGTCTGCCGTTTGCCAGGTTCGAGTGATGACTTCACCAACTCTCCCCATCGCTTGAGAATCTGAGCTGATAATACTGAACACGCCCATATCATGCAAAATATCCTCTGCCGCAATCGTCTCTGGTCGAATGCGTGAATCAGCAAAGGCTACATCCTCTGGAATGGAAGAGTCGAGATGATGGCACACCATCAGCATATCGAGATGCTCCTCAATCGTGTTCACCGTAAATGGACGCGTCGGATTCGTGGACGAAGGAATAATATTCGGATAACCCGCAGCTGTTATAATATCGGGCGCATGACCTCCGCCAGCTCCCTCCGTATGATACGTATGAATCGTTCTGCCTTTAATGGCTGCCAGCGTATCCTCTACAAAGCCCGCTTCATTCAATGTATCCGTATGAATGGCGACCTGCACATCGTACTTGTCTGCAACAGTTAAGCAGGTGTCGATGGTAGCAGGTGTCGTTCCCCAATCCTCATGCAGCTTCAGTCCGATTACACCCGCTTCAATCTGCTCAATTAACGGCTCTTCTGACGCACAGTTGCCCTTTCCTAAAAAGCCAATATTCATCGGGAACGCTTCTACTGATTCCAGCATCCGATGAATATGCCATGATCCAGGGGTGCAGGTTGTCGCATTGGTCCCGGTTGCTGGTCCAGTACCGCCACCAATCATCGTGGTTACGCCAGATGCGAGGGCCGTTTCAATCTGCTGCGGACATATAAAGTGAATGTGCGTATCTATACCCCCAGCCGTAACAATACGTCCTTCTCCAGCAATAATTTCCGTTGAAGCTCCAACAACAAGCTCAGGATGGACGCCGTCCATCGTATCAGGATTGCCCCCTTTGCCGATCGCAACAATTCTGCCATCACGGATGCCAATATCGCCTTTTACAATCCCCCAGTGATCAATGACGATTGCATTCGTGATCAGTACGTCTAGCGCACCTTGGGCCCGCGTTACACTTGATGATTGACCCATTCCATCACGAATAACCTTCCCTCCGCCAAATTTGCACTCATCACCGTAAACGGTGTAATCATGCTCAATCATCGCCCACAGCTCAGTATCTGCAAGGCGAACCGCATCACCTGTGGTTGGGCCAAATATGGAGGCATATTGGGCTCTCGTCATCTTAGCCATACTGCGTCCCCTCCCATTCTGCCAGCCTCTGCTGCAACTCGACGGATGCTTCCCAATCACCATCTGCAGCTCCTTCTGTCAGTCGGTTCAAGCCAAAAATCTGCTGCTTGCCTCCAAGCTGTACAAGCTCAATTGGCTTTTCCTCACCGGGCTCGAAACGTACAGCCGTACCAGCTGCAATATTCAATCGCTTGCCGAATGCCAGCTTGCGGTCAAAGCTTAGCGCGCGATTCACTTCATAGAAATGATAATGAGAACCAACCTGTATCGGTCGATCTCCTTTATTTACAACAAGCAGTGATACTACACTGCGACCCTGATTAATGTTAATCGTACCTTCTCGCACGCGATATTCTCCCGGGATCATGCTGGTATTCCCCCTATCTACTCTCGTTACTAGATCTACTCCAGTTAAATTGGTTCTTCATTATTCTAGCTATTGACGAATCGGTTCATGGATCGTCACCAGCTTCGTACCATCTGGAAAGGTAGCCTCGACCTGAACCTCGGCAATCATCTCTGGTATCCCTTCCATGCACTGTGCCCTTGTCAGTATCGTGCCGCCATACTCCATCAGCTGTGCAACAGACTTTCCTTCTCGCGCCCCTTCCAATACCTCAGATATTAGAATAGACATCGCTTCCGGATAATTCAGCTTGATTCCCCGCTCCATTCTTCTGCGAGCAAGATCGGCAGCATAACTGATCATTAGCTTCTCTTTTTCTCGTTCTGTTAGATGCATCCTTTGGAATCACCTCCATATTTTGGTGGTCATTTTTCTGTTGATGTTAATATATATAACATATGCACTTTGTTTTAGAAAGAGGAAATTTGTATTCACGTACAAAAAAGCCAATAAATAGGTTTTATCAGCAAAAATTATGTTAATATAGTTGACACAAGTAACTGGCGCTCATATAATTGGAAACACGAACATTTCAAGTAAATATATAGAAAATGTTCACATTTTGTACGATCCAACTAACAAAGGGAGTGGAGAAATGAAGAAGTATGGATGGAAAAGTGTTGTAGTAATGATGTTGGCGTTTCTTATTGTATTAGCAGGTTGCAGCAACGGAGGCAATTCTGGCGGCAATGGTGGCAGCAGTCCTACCCCTGCATCGACCAATGAAGGCACTGGCACGGAAACACCTGCTACAGACGGTGACACCATCAAGGTGGGCATCCTTCATTCTTTAAGCGGCACGATGGCGATTAGTGAAGTATCCGTAAAAGACGCGGAGCTGATGGCAATTGAAGAAATTAACGCAGCTGGCGGTGTGCTTGGCAAGCAAATTGAAGTGGTAATCGAGGACGGAGCATCTGATTGGCCGACCTTCGCTGAAAAAGCACGCAAGCTTCTGCAGCAGGATCAGGTGGCAACTGTATTTGGCGGCTGGACATCTGCAAGCCGCAAGGCGATGCTTCCTGTATTTGAGGAGTTAAATGGCTTGCTATGGTACCCGGTTCAATATGAAGGCCTGGAATCATCCCCTAACATTTTCTACACAGGCGCTACGACTAATCAGCAAATTGTACCTGCCGTTGAATGGCTGCTTGAAAATCGCGGTACAAAATTTTTCCTTCTAGGCTCAGACTACGTATTCCCTCGTACTGCCAACAAAATTATTAAAGCTCAGCTCGAAGCATCTGGCGGCGAAATGGTTGCCGAGGAATATACACCGCTTGGTCATACTGACTACAGCACAGTGATCAGCAAAATTAGAGAAGCTAAGCCTGACGTTGTCTTCAATACACTCAATGGCGACAGCAACGTTGCCTTCTTCAAGCAGTTAAAGGATGCAGGCATTAGCGCTGATGATTTAACAACATTATCCGTTAGTGTAGCAGAAGAAGAAATTCGTGGTATCGGCACAGATGTGCTTGAAGGACATCTTGCTGCATGGAACTATTATCAAACAACAGAAACACCTGAAAATGAGAAGTTTGTTGCTGCATACAAGGCAGCCTATGGCGAGGATCGTGTAACAGCAGACCCGATTGAAGCTGGCTATATCGCTGTATATTTATGGGCAGCCGCTGTTGAAAAGGCAGGAACAACGGATGTTGATAAGGTCCGCGAAGCAGCAGCCGGCATCTCATTTGATGCACCAGAAGGAACGGTAACGATCGATGGCGAGACGCAGCATATTTACAAAAAAGTATTAATCGGTGAAGTGCAGGCTGATGGCATGTTTAAGACGCTATACAGCACAGAGGAGCCTGTTAAGCCAGATCCGTACTTGAAGGGCTATGATTGGGCAGCAGGCTTGGCAGAATAATACCTCATTGGAAGCTCGACTTGAGTAACAGACTGCCCTGCCCTAGCTTGGCAGCATGAGCAATTTGTATACAGCCTGCTGGCGTATTCAGCAGGCTGACTCAAGCTTCGAGCAATTGGAAAGGAGTGCTGATATGGACGTAATACTCCTTCAGCTTTTCAACGGCATCAGCGTCAGCTCGATTCTGCTGCTGATCGCGCTTGGTTTGGCAATTACCTTTGGCTTAATGAACGTTATCAATATGGCGCATGGTGAATTTATTATGATCGGCGCCTACTCTACCTATGTGACTCAGCTGTTTTTTACCGCAAATTTGCCGGCTAGTTATTTTGGCTATTATTTTATCTTATCGATTGTAATCTCATTTGCAGTAGCTTTTGTGTTTGGTTTTGTACTTGAAATCAGCCTCATTCGCTTTTTATATGGCAGGCCGCTCGACAGCTTGCTTGCGACGTGGGGAGTTGGCCTTGTGCTTCAGCAGCTTGCACGCTCTATTTTCGGTGCACCGAACGTTGCCGTTCAATCACCAGCGTGGCTCAATGGCGGCTTCGAGCTGATGGAGGGCATCTATTTACCGTATAAGCGATTGTTCATTATTGCGCTCGTTGCTGTCGTGCTGATTGCCATGTACTGGTTTATTTACCGCAGTGAAGCTGGTCGCAGAATGCGTGCCGTCATGCAAAACAGGGAAATGGCGTCCTGCCTCGGCATCTCTACGCGACGCGTTGATTCCATGACCTTCGCCATCGGCTCTGGTATTGCAGGCATTGCAGGGTGCGCCATTACACTGCTCGGCTCTATTGGTCCATCTCTTGGCACCTACTATATCGTCGATGCATTCATGGTAGTCGTGCTCGGTGGAGTTGGCAAGCTAATTGGCTCTGTAGTCGGCGCTTTCGGCATCGGCATTACAGGCACATTTTTTGAATACTGGACCAATGCGTCCATTGGAAAAGTGCTCGTATTTATTGTCATTATCGCCTTCCTGCAATGGAAGCCTAAAGGTCTTGTGACGATGAGAACGAGAGCTTTAGATTAAGGGGGAGTACCATGATTGCGCAAACAGAAAAAGCTTCCTTCCACAAAAAAATAATACTCACATCGGTATACTCGATTGTTGTTCTATTATTATTACTCGCACCACTTTATCTCTCGGACTTTCGTCTCAGCTTGCTTGCCAAATTTCTTGCATTTGCAATAGTCGCGATTGGACTTGATCTGATATGGGGTTATTCAGGCATCTTAAGTCTCGGACACGGTGTATTTTTCGGGCTTGGCGCCTACTGCATGGGCATGTTTCTTAAGCTTGAGGCAACAGGCGGCAAGCTTCCAGACTTTATGAGCTGGAGTGGATTAAGTGAAGTTCCCTGGTTTTGGAAACCCTTTGCACACGCGTGGTTCGCCTTTCCGGCAGGTATCCTGCTCCCAATGGCATTAGCCTTTGTTTTAGGTTTCTTCACCTTCCGCAACCGAATACGCGGTGTGTATTTTACGATATTAACGCAAGCGCTCGTCATTATTATGACGACGCTCTTCATCGGCCAACAACAATATACAGGCGGTACGAACGGCATTACTGGCTTTCAGACGATTTTCGGCTTTGCACTTAGAGACTCCTCTACGAAAATCGCTCTTTATCTCGTTACAGTAGCAGCACTCATTGCAGTCTTTATCGCGTGCAAGCGTCTTGTTGGAAGCCGCTCAGGCCGCGTGCTTCGCGCAGTGCGTGATGCAGAAAACCGTGCGCGCTTTATCGGCTACAACCCATCCCGCTATCAGCTGTTCGTGTTTTGCTTGTCAGCTGGCATCGCTGGTCTGGCAGGTATGCTGTTCGTGCTGCATGTCGGCATTATCTCCCCTACGACGATGGGCATTGTGCCTTCCATTGAAATTGTGCTTTGGGTAGCGCTGGGAGGTCGTGGCACGCTGATCGGAGCGGTTATCGGAGCTGTTGCAGTAAATGCAGCGAAAAGCGGACTTAGCGAAACGTATCCCGATTCTTGGCTGTTTTTCCTTGGCGCCCTCTTCGTCATTGTCGTTGTATTTTTACCGAAGGGTTTAGTTGGCTTAGGGCAAGATCTGGCGTTGAAAATAAAAAGGAGGCTTGGTAAAGATGACAACAGCAGCACCTATCCTGTCTTGCGAGAACGTGACAGTAGCCTTTGATGGCTTCAAAGCAGTGAATGGCATGGACCTGAAGCTGATGCCTGGAGAGCTTCGTTTTTTAATCGGTCCGAACGGAGCAGGCAAAACAACGATGCTGGATGTTATATGCGGCAAGGTTAAGCCTTCCGCAGGTGTCCTGCGCTTTATGGAAGACGTAGATATTAGCCGCAAAAAGGAATATGAAATTGCTGAGCTTGGCATTGGGCGCAAGTTTCAGGCTCCTTCCATCTTTGTTGGCCTAACGGTGTATGAGAATCTTGAGCTGTCGATGAGCCAAAATCGTGGTGTATGGGCTACACTACGCGCCACGATATCAAAAACTGATCATATGCGCATTATGCGTCAGCTTGATATGATCGGCTTAACGCATCGTGCGCATGTTGCGGCGGGCGGTCTGTCTCATGGTGAAAAACAATGGCTCGAAATCGGCATGATGCTGATGCAGGAGCCGACACTGCTGCTGCTCGATGAGCCTGTTGCAGGCATGACGGATACGGAGACAGAAAAAACGGGCGAGCTGCTTCAGGAAATCACCAAGCAACGCACCGTTGTCGTCGTTGAGCATGACATGGAATTTGTAAGAAGCTATGCAACCAAGGTTACCGTCATGCACGAAGGCAAGCTGCTCAAGGAAGGAACAATGCTAGAGGTTCAATCAGATGCAGTCGTGTCGGAGGTGTACTTGGGACACGGGAGGGATGCAAGTGCTGTCAGTTAACCAGATCGAATCCGGATACGGTGAAAGCACCATCCTTCGCCAAGTATCTATTGAAGTGCCGCCCGGTCAGGTGGTTTGTTTAATGGGACGCAACGGTGTCGGTAAAACGACACTGACGAAAACGATAATGGGCGCTATTAAAACGAAAAACGGCGCCATCCATTATAATGGTCAAAATATTACGAAGCTCGCCCCCTATGAACGTGCAAAGCTTGGCATTGGCTACGTGCCGCAAGGAAGAGAAATCTTCGGACAGCTGACCGTACAGGAAAATTTGCTGCTTGGGCTTGAAGCAAGCCGTGACCGCAAGGCTGGCGTTCCCGCTTCCGCTATTGATAAATTCCCCGTTCTGCCCTCCATGTACAACCGCAAGGGTGGAGACCTTAGCGGCGGTCAGCAGCAGCAGCTCGCTTTCGCCAGAGCGCTTGCTTCGAAGCCGAAGCTGCTGCTGCTCGATGAACCAACAGAAGGCATTCAGCCCTCTATTGTTCAAGACATTCAAGATGTCATTCGCAGTATAAAGCAACAAGGCGATACGGCAATCCTGCTAGTTGAGCAAAGCATCGACTTTGTGAAAAGCGTCGCCGATTACTACTACATTTTAGAAAAGGGAACGGTGGTAGCCAGTGGAAGCATCGACACCCTTGATGAACAGGTGATTCGCCAGCATCTTGTTGTGTAGGACGATGCTCAACAGCTTAATAGCCAGTAGTAAAATGAAAACAGCTTAAGCATACGTGTATAAACACTCGCTTAAGCTGTTTTTCATTGTTGCCTCATTATACGTAATGAAATGGCTCCTTAGCATCTACAAATGAAACTGGAACGCCCTCAACTAATGGAGACAGCCAATCGGCCATATGCTTCATGCCCCATTCTTCAGAACGCTCGTGACCAATCACGATCATCGCTTTTTTCAAGCCTAGCATTGCAGCATCATTCACATAGGCACAAAGAGTCCATTCTGTAATTTCCCCACATAACATAACATCGAGATTTTTTTCGTTCATTAGTTCCATTGGCATCTGCTCTCTACCTAATCCTAAGCTTCCACCACCTACTAAAATACCAACTCTTGAGCAGCTCATTTCAGGATTTCCGACAACTCGAATCGTCTTCATTCCTAATTTATTTTTCAGGTATTGCGCAAGCTCCTTAACAGTAGTTGATTCTAGCTCGTATACCCAAGGCGAGTTAGCGTCTGCTTTGAACGCATCCCATTCCAGTTCCTTGATCAGTCCATCATAGATACGATCTGTATCTGCCATATGCATATGATCGTGGAATCTCCAAATCGTAATCTGGTGTTCATCGATTAGCTTTTTCTTTTCTACATATACTGCATCCTCAGTAAGCCAATCTGTATGATCTTTCCCAGTAAAGTAAGTCGGCTCATGTGTAATGATTAGATTAGCGCCTAATGCAATCGCTTCTTTTATAACATCTGCCGTCGCCATAAATGTTGTGACAATTCCCTTTACTTCCATCTCCATATGTCCGCTAGCCAAAACATCACAAGTCTCCTCTAGCTTTTTTCCACCACAGCAATCCAGCAAGATTCGGTCAATAACCTCTTGTACCTTCATATTCCCAGCTCCTTATCAATTTTTTATCCTTTAACTGCTCCAATAACAACGCCTCGGGTCAAATATTTCTGTGTTAACGGCAGTACGAATAGAACAGGAACAATCCCTAATACAGCCATCGCCATACGTACTGATGTGCTAGGCATATCGACTGCTTCTGCACCAAGCACGACATTCGCTTGTCCGGAATTCAAGTATTGGATATTATTCATTAATTGAACGAGAAGATTTTGAATGCCGTAATATTGCGGCTTAGAAATATAATAAAGTGCATTAATCCAATCATTCCAATACGCAAGTCCCATAAATAACCCTACAGTTACCATAACAGGTACTGACAGCGGCAGCATGATTTTGAAAAATGTGCGCAGCTCGGACGCTCCGTCAATCTGTGCCGATTCAATAATTTCTAGCGGCACATTGTTTTTGAAATAATTGCGAACTAACAGCACGTTAAATCCGTTAGCTAATAAATTCGGTACAATTAATGCCCAGATTGTATCTTTTACATTAAAAAATTGTGTCCACATAATATAGGAAGGAACTACACCGCCATTAAACAGCATTGTAAAAAACACGACAAATGCGAGTACATTGTGATATTTAAAGTCTCTTCTAGACATAGGGTAAGCTAGCATGCTTGTAATTAATAAGCCAACAGCTGTACCAAGCACCGTAACAAGAAACGATACCCCGTATGCACGAATAAACGTATGAAGGGATGCCTCCAAGTACAAATAAGAATCAAAACTAATTTGAGTTGGAATAAAACTATAACCGTTTCTTATAAGTGACGATTCTTCCGTAATAGAAGCAACTACAATAAGAACAAATGGTAAAAATGCTAATAACGTAAACAGCACCATCATTATTGCAGAGAAAATGACAAATGCTCGTTCTCCTCTTGTTTGAATCATATCATTCTCCTCCTAGAAAAGTGCGTTCTCCGGACTAACCTTTCTAACGATTGCATTTACAATTACAACTAATGCAAAGCCTACAATCGACTGATACAGTCCAGCTGCAGCGGACATTCCAATATCATTCAACTGCATGAGTGCACGATATACGTACGTATCAATCGTTTGTGTTGTACTGTACAGCGCTCCTGAGTTCATAGGGACTTGATAGAACAAACCAAAATCAGAATTGAATATTCGACCAAGCGACATAAGCACCAGGATAATGACAGTTGGCTTTAAGAGCGGAAGGGTGATCGTACGAATTTGTCTGATCTTCCCAGCTCCATCAATTTTCGCAGCTTCATAGATGCTTTTATCGATCCCTGCTATCGAAGCAAAATAAACGATAGATCCGTATCCTGCTGTCTTCCAAATCTGAATAAAAACGAGGATATAAGGCCAATATTTAGATTCCGTATACCAGCTTATTTCAGGTAAGCCTAAGGGCGCTAAAATAGATTTGTTTACGAAGCCACTATCAGCATTTAAAAATGCGAATACCAGCATGGAAAGCACAACCATTGAAATCAAGTTTGGTAATATCAAACCTGACATAAATAGCTTGGCATATACTTTTTTCAGCAGCTCAGCCATAAAAATTGCAATCATGATTGAGAAAACGGTACCCAACGCAATAAATACTAAATTATAAAACAAAGTGTTTCGTGTCATGATCCATGCATCTTTTGTCTGAAACAAAAAGGTGAAATTATCAAAGCCTATCCAATCACTACCAAAAATTCCTTTAGCGTAGTTCACATCTTTGAAGGCGATAAATACCCCAAACATCGGTAAGTAACTGTTGATTAAAAAATACAACAGCCCCGGAATCGCTAGCATAAATAGTGGAAGCGTTTTTTTCAACGCTCTAGCTTTCGTCATTGTCTCCTACCTCCACTTACGGAAAATGGAGCCTAGCATCGACTCCATTTTCCTTCCGACTTTTATTGTGTATTATTGTTGTTCTGCAATCCATGCATTCAATTGATCTTGCTTGCTCTGAATAATAGCTTCTGCCCCTGCATCCTTCAATGCTTGTACAAATTTAGGGATGATTGTCTCAGGATCTAGCGCACCTGTAACAAGTCCAGGAAGGTACTGATTCACAACGTTTGTTACGGCACTAATTTGAGTTTTCACTGGGCTTGGATCAAAGATAAATCCAAAGTAAGGGGATCTCTCTGTTTCTTTGTTTTCTTTCAGCTTCAACTCGACATCAGACCAATTAATACCTTCAAATTGATATTGAATAGATTCTGAACCTACAATTCCTGTGCTTAGCATAGCTGTATAAGAAACTGTGTTTGCATTTTTACCATCTGGAAATTTCACATGGTGCTCATCAACCTTAATAAAGTCTTCGCCTTCAATACCGTACAAAATCGTGTTAATGAGTTGTTGATCTGTATAAAGCAGATTCAAGAATTTTACCGCAGCTTCAGGCACTTTCGTTGTACTTGATACCAACCAGCTTACAGAGTTAACAGCATTCGTATCAAAGTAAAACGGAGCAATACGCTTCATTTCAATATTTTTACCTGTTTGGGCACTAATTGAGCTTGCTGCTTCCATACCACCGTATCCTCCCATATAAGAGAACAATCGATCAGAAGCCATGAGCTCAGTTGAGGTGATCGTCGTCGTTGCTGCATCCTTTTGCAAATAACCATTGTTAAACCAAGCATTCATCATCTTTACACCATCAATAAATGCATCCGTTTCATACAGATTTACAACTTGTCCATCGCCATCTACGACAACACCAATACCAGAAGTGTCTGTCAAAAAGTCAATTTTTGATGTGCCTTTAATGTAGTTAATAAGGCCGGTATCACTTGGATTGACGTTAATTGGACCAAATGGGACGACATCAGGGAACTTCTGCTTAATTGCTTCAAAGATAGCTGGCAAATCCTCAATAGATGTTATATCATCAGAAGTCTTGCCAATTTCTTTCAACATATCTGCGTTATAGACGAAGCTAATTGGCAGTGACATTCCTTTGTTTACAGGCACACCATACGTATGTCCACCAATCGTTGTAGCTTTTAGGAAGTCAGGTCCAAAGTCCTTCTCAACGATTTCAATTAGCTCTTTTCCATGTTCAGCTAGTAAATCCTCAATCGGATACAGCTGATTTTTAGATACATAGTTTGTAAACTGACCTAGTGTGGTGAATACATCCATCTTATCCCCACTTTGAAGCGCTAGATTTACTTTTTGTGCATAGTCAGCAGGTCCATAAAGCTTAAAATCAACCTTTACGCCAATTTTATCGACCGTAATGGCATTAATCGCTTCTGTTACTTTACTTAGGTCTTCTGGAATGGCATTGAAGGTCGGCATAGCAAAAACTATCTCATCTACTGCCTTTTCGCCAACTTTATTGGACGAGGAAGAATTATTGTTGCTTCCACACGCCGATAAGATCAAACTGAACACTACCATTACCAAGATGCCTAAAGTTAACCCCTTTTTTGTTTTCATCATTACTCCTCCTGTTCTGTAAGTTCGCTTTCAGTATACTGTAAACGGATTCAGGATGACTTTAATAAAAACGGCCTGTTTTTTAAAAAAACAGGCATATATAACTTCACTATTACGTTGTAATATAAAGGCTTATTTATGCCTTGCTCTATAACTGTTAGGAGTTTCACCTGTCAGTTTCTTAAATACTGTTGAGAAATAAGACATACTGTCAAAGCCCGTTTCCATCGCGATTACACTAATACTTTTCGAGCTCTCTACGAGCAGTTGCTTCGCTTGATTGATGCGCCATTCATTGAGATATTCTCTAATCGTAAGACCCGTTTCATTTTTAAATACTTTGGAGAAGTAATCAGAGGTTAAAAATACACTCGCAGCAACATCCTCCCTCGTAAGGTCTTTCATATAATTTTCTTGAATAAAACGCTTCGCTTTGTCTACAACGCCCTCTGACTGCTGAGCAGCGTTGACGGAGATAATCGTTTGCTCTGTGAGCATATGGGCCCACTTAATAAAATCAAATATGCTGCGCTCCGCATGATGACTTAGCTGCTGGGCAGTTTCACTTACAAACAAACGATGAGCTTGTATATGATTTCTAGTTAAGTATGAATATACAACCTGCAAAAAATCCTCTTTAATGGAATGAAGCGTAAATGAATCCAGTCGATTTTGCTCAGATAGCGTTTCTAGCTCTTTTCTTAATTTATTTATAATTTGAAGCTTCTCACGTTGAATAAACAATAACGAAAATTGGTCAATGTCAAGCATATAGCTGTCTGACTCGGCATAATTAAATGGATCATTCTGATATTGAACAATGCCCCTAAAAATGATGTTGGAGGCATCCATGCCTTCAAGAGCTTGTTTTGTTTGCGCTAGCTTGGCTATAGATAACGGTTCACCAATATAGCAGGTGGCCGTGCATTTGAAATATTGCTTGCAATGCATAATAATCAGCTCGCTTTTTTGTTTCAGATGTTCAACCTGACCTTCTTCTACGACAATAGCGGTATAGAAGACATGATCAACTTGGTAGGAGATCACTCTGTGATGATTAACTCGATCAAACATAATTTCAGAACAAATATTAGAAAGCGCAGTCAGGAGCAAGCTTGGTTGCCAATTCATTTCAATACCCGAGCTAGGGATACTAATAAGTAGCAATGTATAGGCTCGCTCGGCATTAATCGTTAGTTCACGTTTAACAATTTCTCCTTGGATGATATCAGCTCTGGATGGAATTGATGATGATAGTACGTCCTTCCAAAAGCTATTTTCAATGACATCCTTATTTTTCAGCCATGATTGACCTAGCTTGCTGTATTCGCCCATTTCTCTCTTCTGCTTAAGCTTGTCGATTGACTTTTCTAATGCTTCTTCAAGCTTATTTTTATCCAGAGGTTTTACAAGATAATTATCAGCATGATATGAAATTGCTGTAGCAGCGAATTCAAAGCTTTGATGGCAGGTAAAGAAGATAAAGCCACCTTCATAGCCCCGCTCATCTCTTACCCATTTAATCATATCGATGCCTGAACCACGAGGCATTTCAATATCACAAATAATTAAGTCAGGAACAGCTTCCTCATAAAGCTTTATCGCATGCTGCATGTTGTATGCAGTCACAACTTTTGCTATTCCATAGCGATGCCAGTCTATAATTTCTACTAATGCCTCAATTGTTGGAATATCGTCATCGATTATTAAACAACGCATGACTCTCTCCCCTTCTTATTCGCTCTTCTGTACATGGTATCCACAACTCGACTTTTGCTCCAGAATTTTCAATATTCGATAGTTGCAATAAATCATCACGCTTGTACAATAATTGCAATGTTTTTCTTATATTCGCAATCCCAACTTTATGTTGCATTTCCTGATTCTGCGGCTCTGACTGCCCCAGTAAAACCTCTTGAGGAAAACCGCAGCCATTGTCTTCAATCGTGATTTTCACAAATGAAGCTGCATCCTCATGCGTTTCCATATCAACACGGATAAATATCGACATCATTTCCCCATATACAATCGCATGTTTAAATATATTTTCTACAAAGGTTTGAATCATATATTGCGGAATATATTCCTTGCGTGCCATCTCATTAATCTCTGTCATGAAGAAAACTTGATTAGGAAAACGGATATCCTGCATCGCAATATAGTTTTCGACGTGCTTAATTTCTTCTCCAATTTGGATTTCTGTCAATACCCCATTAAACATATAGCGCAAATGGTCAGACAAATGACTTATCATCTTTCTGATCTCTTTGTTTTTATGCTGATAGGTTAAACTCGTTATTGTAGAGATCGCATTGAGATAAAAATGAGGGCGAATTTGCATCTGCAAATATTTCAGCTCTAGCCTGTTGCGCTCCAGCTGCTCTTCATACGAGGAAATTTTTAATTCCTTTATTTCACGAATCATGGATTGAAATGATTGGAACAGCTTCATAAATTCAATGGAATAGTTTCTAGTGGGGTCACGAAATTCGAGCTGTCCCTTTTCTATTTCTTTAGAAGCTTTTACCAGCTCAAGTACAGGCTTTACAATATCTCTTGCCAGATTACGAAGCACAACTGGTATAACAACGCATGAAACTACTGCCAAAGAAATAATCATCCATTGAATTGATTTTAATTTCCAAAAGACATTTTTCTTTTCCACCATGTTAGTGAGCTTACCTACTTGATCAATGGCCTCCGAAACAATAAGATACTGATTGCTTTGCATGGATACGAGCTCATCGAGCGGGATACCTACGTCACTTTTTTGCTGTTCGCTAGCAGCAATCACAACACCCTGCTCATTGCTAATCGCATATTGATTTGAATCTGTATCACTTTTATGGATTAACGCTAACAATGTATCTGCTTTTACAATTGTACCGAATCTAATTCCTGAAAATGAAATGATTTTAACTAAATAATACTCTCCCTTGATATTAAGGCTTGTCCACTCATTACTATCGTAATCCTCCGTCATGAATGAAGCCGATCTGATCGAATCACTTAATATTAATTTGTTCTCTGAATAGATTCGACTATTATATTGCTCAAGAACGATATCGCTTCCATCAATTTTAATGAACATGCCGTCGCTTGATTCATTTCTGGACATTTTAATCTGCAATGCATTGCGCAATTGAATTTGTCTGAGGTAGCTCGTGTTGGTATCAAGATCAATTAATGATGAAGCCAAATCGATATTATTTTCAAATACATCAATCAAATCTCGTTCATAGCTATTAAATGCATGTTGTACATTTGACTTATGAATAGCGAGCGTACCTTGAGAATTAGCTAAAGAGTTGTTTCTCACAACCTCCAAAGAGTACACATTGCTCATTACAAGTACCGTAATTAAAATGACAAGAATAAGAGTTACTTGCAGAGAAAACTTAAAGACGATGCTATTCGTTCTAATCATACTTGCTGCTCACGTCCCACGTATAAAGTAAAACCCTGTTGCCAGTAAACGTTTATGTGACGTTTACTGGCAACAGGGATAGGAACCATAGAAGGCTTATTCCTTAGTAGAGGGTAATGCGGATATCCAATTTAGTGCGTCTTCAATACCTTCATCCCAAAACTCCCACGTATGGTCGCCTGGCTTCTCTTTATAAGTATGCTCAATCGCTTCACTTAATAAAAACTGATGATAGCGTAAATTAACATCATATAAAAAATCCTCTGTTCCGCAAGACAGATACATGTGCGGCAGCTGTTTGCCTGCTGCTGCTAATTGCTTAATTAACGCCTCAGGATCCTTATCGCTCCCTAGCAGCTTCGTTAAATCTCCAAATACGCTTTGAAAATAGGGCTGTCTCATCGAATTATGCGTAAAATCCGGTGAAGCGTTCGCAATTTTGTATGGGATTAATGCCGCTGACAACGCAATAATTCCAGCGAATCGCGTATTATACTTTAATCCGTTTCGAATAGCGCCATATCCACCCATAGACAAGCCGCCTATAAATGTATGCTCTCTGCTCGTCGATATAGGAAAGCATTGTCTTGTAAATTCGACTAGCTCCTCGCCAACAAATTGACCGTAATACTCTTCTCGAGCTTCATGATCAACATAAAAATGATTTTCTCCAGCGGGCATAAATACCGCAATATTGTGTTGATCTGATAGCTTTCTTATGCGAGTGTAGCTTATCCAATCGTTATGACTGCCAGTAAAACCATTAAGAAGGTATAAAGATTTTAATGGTTGCTGAGATGCAAAGTCCAATTTATTGGACCCGTCTATTGGCAGCAACGCGTTAAAAGTCACTTCTCTTCTTAAGCTATCCGAAAAAAAGTTAACGGTTAGGTACGCCATTGTCAAACTCCCTTATTTATAGTTATACGATATAATCGACTATACGATATAATCGACAAGTTTTCCATCCTCATTTTGATACGTAATCACTGTTTTATATGTTGTTAAATCGACAGACAGCTGACAATAACGATTTGAAGTTTTCCAACACATATGCAGCTCATGATCATCCGTATCAGCTACTTCAAATTCACCATCGAACGCCTCATAGGTATTACGGAAACGGATAAGCTCTAATTGACGTTTCACAACAGACGTTTGGAGCGCAGATTCAATTTCCTCTATGGTGTAATTATGGCGATTGATTTCTCTTCCTTCACCTGTTGCTTTGACCCGTTCCATATCATTTTCACCAGCTAACAACCCGACGTAATAAACCTGAGGAATACCAGGAGTAAAGAGTTGAATAGCACGAGCAGCGATATACGCATCATCGTTCTCTTCCAGCACACTATAATAGGTGCAGCGAATTTGGTGGACATCGAACCCATCAGCTGCTTTATGCTCCTCAGACATAATTAGACTTAAATTTGCGCCTCGCTCCACACACACCTTAACAAGCTCTCGGGCTTCTCCTGTGTGAATGAGATCGTCCATATCTGGCTTCACAGGAATTCCATCGTGGCAATCCAGCATTGTAAATTGATTGTGAGGCCTTGTTTTAAGATAATGGCGAAGTTCTTTACTGTTGCGATTCACTAATGTATCCAATACGCGATATGGCAAAATAAAGTCGTATATCCAGTAGCCTTTTTCAGCTAACCTGTATTGAATGCTGTAATGCGCATGAACCTCTGGTAAAAGCTCAATATCGAGTGAATCCGCCAGTTCTTTTATTTCATCTAAAAAATTATAAATGTCCGGCTCGACAAAGAAACAGCTCGTTCCTAGCTTTTTAATCACATAGCCAACTGCATCAAGCCTTACAATTTTAATGTTATTGCGCTTGAAATTTTCGAAAAATGCGCGTAGTAACGCTTTTGTTTGAGCCGATTTAATGTCTAAATCAATTTGCTCTGAGGGGTCTGTTTTGCCAAAGGTTGTCCATACCTTTTCTTCTTTATTATCCTTTTTCGTTATAAATGTGGAATAGGGCAAGGGACGTCTTAAAAACATCTTGTCTATATCACGCTGAATCGGTTCTCCATCTGGCCATATTTTATCCAGCGTAATAAATAGGTCTGCATATTCTGAATCCCTGCCATGTTCCAGGAAATGCTGAAAAAATGGCGATTGCTGCGAGATATGATTAACCATCAAATCTACTAAAACATCAAATCGCTCTCCAATTTTCCTTATATCCTCCCACGAACCAAATTCAGGCTCAATTTCAAGATACGTTAGCGGTGCAAAGCCGCGATCTCCCGATGACGGAAAAGGTGGAAGGATATGCACACCTCCAGTAAACGCATCAGAAAAGTATTGATTTAGAACGTGGTTCAAACTTTTCAAGTTACCGCCTAATGAATCCGGATATGTTATGAGCTGAACTTTATTTTTGATTGCCATGTTGCTGCCTCCTACTAGCTGAAATATTGCCGTTCAATCTGTTCTAGTACTGGAAAATCTATAACGGCTCCCGCGTGCTTTAATTTATAGGCACTTACCGCAAAACCTAATTGAAGCGCCTTGTTAAGTGGATATCCCTTTACAATAGCTGCATAGAAGCCTGACCAAAAAGAGTCGCCCGCTCCTGTTGTATCTATAATTTCAGTTGCCAAGCTTGGAAAGGTGAGCGTCTCACGACCATTAGACACGAGTGCGCCATCTTTGCCAAGCGTCAAGATGACCAGCTTAGCACCTAAATCCAAAAACTTATCCAGTTGATTGTGTGGAGAATCTGCTCCAAACAAGCGCTCGGCATCGTCTTCAGAGGGCTTTATGACATCAACCTTCGGAATAATTGATTTCACATATTGAACGCCATCTTCGCCACTAGGCCAGAGCATTGGATGATAATTAGGATCAAAGCCAATAAGTAGCTGATGTTGCCGAGCAGTCTCAATCATTTGCTCTACGGTTTCACGAGCAGGATTTCTTGAGAGTGGCCAGCATGAAAAATGAAGCACCTTTGATTCCTTCAGGCTTGTTTCCAATTGTGCCGAATACGATAAGTGAAAATCAGCTCCACGGTAAAATATAGGAATTGGTGTAGCCGTACTTCGTGTTACGACAACTAGACTAGTTGCAGCATCCTTATACTGTATCGTTTGTAACGGTAGGCCTTCTTTTTGCAATTGATCGATAAGGAATCTCCCAAATCCATCATGGCCGACAGCGGAGCATACTTGTGCGTTTATTCCTAATTTCTTAGCATTTATTGCGATATTAGACGGAGATCCTCCAAAAAATTTGCTAAATCGATTGCCTTGAAATGGATCATCATACTCATCCGCAATTAAATCAATTAGCAACTCGCCGACTGTCAACACATCATTACTTCTGTCTTGCAATGGAATAATGCTGTTATACTCTAACATTTAAGCCCCCCTAGCATTGCCTTATCTATCTAATATCTACACTGTAAAATAATGAACCTAGGGGTACATCAAATAATACGGTTTATTTTTTAAAAATCTAGGCTTTTATAAAGTTGAAGCAACGCGTGTTAGATGGGTCGTTTTCGTTAATACTATACCATTGTCAAAACTTTGCTATGGCAACTAAGAATAGGAGCATGAGGATGAGAAGCGAGGATCAAGTTAAAAGCAAGCTGTATGAGCTGCGCCAATTAATGCAAAACAGTCAGGATGAAATGAGACTTGCGACGGTGCAGGCTCAAATCGAAATGCTGGAGTGGGCGCTGCATAATCCAACCGAAATATATCACATTGAGGATTTGGAGCAGCTGGACAGCTAATCCGCCGAACGATTGGAACCACAAAAAACACCTGCTTAAACCATGATTGGTTTGCAGGTGTTTTCTATTTATAGGTTCATATGTTAGTTTAATAATTGCTTTGCTTTTTCTACAACATTGCTTACGGAGAAGCCGAAGTATTCCAGCACCTCTGATCCTGGGCCAGAAGCCCCGAATGTATCGATGGAAATAATTTGTCCGTCAAGACCGGCAATACGATCCCAACCTAGTGAAATTCCCGCTTCGATAACAACACGGTTTTTCACACTAGCTGGCAGTACAGATTCGCGATATGCCGCATCCTGTGCATTGAACAGCTCACGAGATGGCATAGCTACAACTCGAACAGACACATTGTCTACTTCTAGCGCGGCTTTTGCTTGAACAGCAAGCGATACTTCAGAGCCAGTTGCAACAAGAATAACGTCAGGTGATGCATTCGTTTCAGTAAGGACATAGCCGCCTTTCGTTACATCAGCCACATTTGCCTTCGTCTCTTCGAAAATCGGTAGGTTTTGACGGCTAAGAATCAATGCAACCGGGCCATCTGTTTTTTGCAATGCATATGCCCATGCGCTAGCTGTTTCGTTCGCATCGCTTGGACGAATAACCGTCAAGCCTGGAATCGTACGAAGCGCTGCAAGCTGTTCAATCGGCTCATGCGTTGGACCGTCCTCACCAACTGCGATGGAGTCATGTGTAAACACGTAAGTCAAAGGCAGCTTTTGCAAGGCTGCAAGACGAATCGATGGACGCAAGTAGTCACTGAATACGAAGAATGTGCTGACGAACGGCTTCACTCCGCCATGAAGCGCCATACCATTGCCTGCTGCGCCCATTGCATGCTCACGAACGCCGAAGTATACGTTGCGGCCCGCATAGGAATCGATAGCGAAGATTGGCTCGCCATTAATATCGGTCATCGTAGAGTGCGACAGGTCTGCGCTTCCGCCAAAGATCGCTGGAATTTGTTGAATATAATGATTAATCGCTTGACCGCTTGCTACGCGAGTAGAGATCTGCTTGGAAGAATCAAACGTTAAAATATTGGATGCTTCAAGTGTTACATTACCATCAATCGCTTGCTTAAGCTGTGCTGCAAGCTCAGGATATTGTGCTTCATATGCTTTTACAAGCTCGTTCCACGCTTGCTCTTTCGCAGCACCTTGCTCCTTCAATTGAGCAAAGTGAGCCTTCACTTCAGCTGGAACTGTAAATTCATCATGCTCCCAACCATACTCTGCCTTCGTTGCAATTGCTTCTTCCTTACCTAGCGGATTGCCGTGCGCTTTGTTCGTGCCTTGAACCTTTTTACTACCGTAGCCGATAATGGTACGGATTTCGATCAAGGTTGGCTGATCCGTCTTAGCTTTCGCTTCAGCGATCGCTTTCTCGATTGCTTCAATATCGTTGCCATCCTCTACGCGCAAATATTGCCATGCTGCAGATTCTGTGCGTTTTTTGATGTCCTCACTGAAGGAAAGATTCAGCTCGCCATCAAGAGAAATATCGTTGGAATCATAAAGCACAATCAGCTTGCCAAGCTTCATATGACCTGCCATGGACATTGCTTCATAAGCAACACCCTCCATCAAGCAGCCATCACCTGCAAGCGCATACGTGTAGTGATCGATTACCGGGAATTGCTCCTTGTTGTATGTTGCAGCCAGATGCGCTTCCGCCATAGCCATACCTACAGCCATTGCAACCCCTTGACCTAGTGGACCAGTTGTTGCATCAACACCGTCCGTGTGACCAAACTCTGGGTGACCTGGTGTTTTGCTGTTAAGCTTGCGGAATTGTTTCAGATCGTCGATGCTAACCTCGTAACCAAATGTATGAAGCAAGCTGTACAATAGTGCTGAACCATGTCCTGCTGACAATACGAAGCGATCACGATTGAACCATTTGGAATGTGCTGGATTGTGATTCATTTGCTTTGCCCATAGCGTATAAGCCATAGGTGCTGCACCCATCGGCAAGCCTGGGTGACCTGAATTCGCAGCATTAATCGCATCAATTGATAATGTGCGTAGTGTCGTAATCGACAATTGATCAATGGTTTGTGTAGACATATTGCTGTTCTCCTTTAGACGTAGTAGTATGTTGATCTGATTCACGGTCCAGCCACCAGTGGTGACCGTTTTGAGCTAGCAGCTCTTCAGCAGCTTTGGGACCGTTGGAACCAGCTGGATAATAATGCAGTGGGACGGATTGCTCAGCGAATGCGTTCAAAATCGGTTGGACCCATTTCCAGCTAAGCTCTACCTCATCCCAATGAGCAAAGAAGGTTGGATCGCCATTGAAGGCATCAAGAATCAGACTTTCGTAGGCTTCAGGCACTTCAT
The DNA here is from genome assembly GCF_042659865.1 of Paenibacillus septentrionalis. Taxonomy (NCBI): domain Bacteria; kingdom Bacillati; phylum Bacillota; class Bacilli; order Caryophanales; family Paenibacillaceae; genus Paenibacillus; species Paenibacillus septentrionalis. The sequence continues at coordinate 165,742 of NZ_JBHSTE010000006.1, read as the reverse complement.
CCCCGTTGGAATGGAAATCGATATGGATCGGCTTGAACTGCTCCTTGTTTTGCGGATCTCTCGTATTAAGCTGGAATGTAATGCCTTCATTCGGGCTAATTTCATAAATTAGCAGATTCGCGATTCGATTGTTATCCTGCGTTTTCGTGCTTTGCTTCAACGCTTCCTTGAATTCTATAACAATGCGGGTAGATTTCTCTGCCATGCGCTTGCCTGTACGGATGTAGAATGGAACACCTCGCCAGAACGGATCGTCGATTTCAAGCTTCGCCGCAATATACGTATCATTCATAGATCCAGCTGGAATGCCTGGTTCTTCTGTATAGCCCGCAACTGGCTTGCCGCTCTGCGTACCTGCTGCATATTGACCGCGCACAATATGTGTCGCGACGTTATCCTTATGAAGCGGTTCAAGCGCTTCTAGAATTTTCTTCTTCTTAAAGCGTACAACCTCGGACGTGCTGTTTTCAGGCAAATGCAGCGTAAGCATCATAAGCAGCTGCAGCATATGGTTTTGGAACATGTCTCGAATGGCGCCAACATGATCGTAATAGCCTGCACGCTCCTCTACGCCTACCGTCTCGCTTGCTGTAATCTGTACGTTCGCAATGTAGCGGTTGGACCATAGTGCCTGCAATACAGGATTGCTTTGCTGCAATATCTCCAGCTTCTGTACCATCGGTTTGCCGAGATAATGGTCAATCCGGTAAATTTCATGCTCTTCAAATGACTCGCTCAGCTTCGCATTAAGCTGCTGCGCTGACAATAGATCGTGTCCAAATGGCTTTTCGATTACGAGGCGCTTCCAGCCTTGTGCATCGCCAAGACCGCTAGCTTTAATATTGTGAGCAATCGTTTCGAAAAACTCTGGACCGACAGATAGGTAGAACAAACGATTCGTTGTACCTGTCATTGCCGCTTCCTTCTGCTGAACCTGCTCAAGCAGCTTCTTGTAGTCCTCTTGATGATCAATATTCAATGCGCAGTAAGAGAAGCTTTGCATAAATCGCTGCAGCTCTGACTCATCAGCGGTACGTCTAGAAAAAGTTTGTACCGACTGCTGTACGCTTGCTTGATAGACTTCATCAGAAAATGAGCGTCTACCTAAGCCGATCACATGAAAGGATTCCGGCAGCTTGCCATCAATAAAAAGATTATATAGCGCGGGATAGATTTTGCGCTTCGCCAAATCTCCTGTTGCTCCAAACAATACAAATGTCGTTGCTTCCATTTTTCTCTTCCCTTCTGGCAATATATATTAACGCAATTGCTTTGTGTTCAAAGGCGTGAACATCCTCTTCCAATTGAAGTTCAAAAAGTTCGGATTTCAGGACCAAGAAGCTTGGTCGCTAGTAGAAAATGAGCAGCGCAGCGTAGATACCTACTACGTGAGCTCAAATGTTTTCGCAGAAAACATACTACGGAAGCATAATCCTTCGCTAGAGGCCAAGATTCGACGCCGAATCGACTACATCGCTTCGCATCGTAATCAAAGCCCGGCTTTTTGAACATCCTCTTCCAATAGAAGTTCAAAAAGTTCGGCTTTCAGGACCAAGAAGCTTGGTCGCTAGTAGAAAATGAGCAGCGCAGCGTAGATGTTGACTACGTGAGCAGCGGAATTTTCGCTAGAGGCCAAGATTCGACGCCGAATATGCTACATCGCATATCACCGTCATCAAAGTCGGACTTTTTGAACTACCTATAAAAAATGCGCTGGCTTAACCTGTATACATCTACTATAATACTAATAACAGGTATACAAGTAATCAATATATTTGACAGGAGATATAGACCATGTCTATGACTAATTATGAGCTATACAAGGTGTTCTACTGGGCGGCAAAAACAGGAAGCTTAACGAAAGCAGCCAAAGCACTGTTTCTCACGCAGCCTAGTGTCAGTTACGCCATTAAGCAGCTAGAGGATCGCTTCAAGATGAAGCTGTTCTATCGAACAGCCAAAGGTGTGGCGTTAACGGAAGAAGGAACAGTTCTGTTTTCATATATCGAGCAGTCTCAAGTTCTCATTACACTCGCTGAGGAGAAAATGGCGGCATTGAAAAACTTGACTAGCGGCGAGCTGCGCATCGGCGGCAGCGACTCGTTATTCAAGCATTACTTGCTATCTCATTTGGAGGAATTTCATATTGAATATCCATCAATCAAGCTGCAGCTTATTCACGGAACTACACCTGAAATCATTAATTATTTGAAAGAAGGAAAGATTGATCTCGGTGTCGTTCGTCTGCCAATTGCTGACCCTCAGCTTGAATACCGGGAAGGTATCGAGCTGCAAGATTGCTTTGTTGCAGGCTCGCACTATGCTGAGCTCAATGGCGTAGAGCTGTCGCTGGAGCAGTTGATTGACTACCCGATAATATTGTTTTCCCGCAACAGCCGTGCACGGATGGCCATCAATGAGCTTGCTCACGGTTACAACATAGAATTAAAGCCAGCTATTGAGGTCGGTAGTGTTGATCTGCTTATTGAGCTGGCCAGAAGAGGTTTGGGCATTTCGTATGTGACCCGAGAGTTTGTTTCCAAGGAGCTGGAATCAGGCGCACTGTTCGAAATCAAGCTAAATGTACCGCTTCCACCGTCGCAGGTCGGCATTATGAATATGCGCAGCGTTCCTTTGTCTACAGTTGCACGCAAATTTGTCGAGCGCTTTGACAAGGGGATGGCAACGTTTGAATCTTAAGCATGTGCTTATTCTGTGTGAGCACGGATTAGCTTCAATTCGTATACGATATGAACTAAAACAAAAAAGACAAGCCGCACGCTCTATTGTTGGAAATTCCCTACAATCGCGTTTGCTTGTCTTTTTGTATTGAATACCTAACTTAACATTACTTGCTTTGGCTGATGAGTTAGTTAGAGTTTGCTTTTAAATCGGCTAGACAACTAGGTTTCCACTAAAAAATCCAAGTTAACGACTACGAAGCGTTAACTTGGATTTTTTTATCTGCTCTGCTCCTGCAGCTGCTCTTCCTTTAGCTTAAAGCTGCGTGCCCAATATAACACAGGCGTTGAAAGCACTGATATAATGAATTTGAAAATATACGTTGTGAATACAATTTGCAGCCATTCACCAAGCGTATACAGCCCGGCAAAAGCGATCGTACAAAACACCAGCGAATCAATGAGCTGGGAAAAACCTGTGCTGACATTCGTTCGAATCCAAAATTGGTTGCGTGCACCAAACTTCTTTCTTAGATAGCCATAAACCCGTACGTCGAGAAATTGGCTGATGAAATAGGCGAGCAAGCTACCTGCTGCAAGTCGGGGCATCAAGCCAAATATCGTTTGCAGTGAATCATGAGCAAAATCGGTCTCTTGTGGCTCAAAAGCAAGCACCATCTGCATCATAATAGTTGAAGCAATTAACGTAAAAAAGCCGAACCATACTGCTCTTCTCGCTTCTTGCGAACCAAACTTTTCATTCAACATATCGGTACTCATGGAGATCGTCGTATAAATGGTATTGCCAAGCGTCATAATGATTCCAACAGAAGCAATAGACAGCTCAATCGTTTTCGTCACCTGAATATTTGCAATTACCGTCGCAAATCCTATCCACGCATATAACCCAATTCGACCAAACATTCGATAGCATATCAGAAATAGCGCAAAATTTACCGCTATAAAGAAAATGCCCCATCCTAAATTAAACATCTATATATCCTCCCTTAGTTTTGGTTACGCGGGATGGTTCCGAACCGCGGGCCAAGCAGACCATTCACTAGAATAGCAAAATTCCGCTCAAAAAGATACTGCTATTGTATATCCTTCGTTGAAATCATCCGCACCATACGTATCACTGCCCTTTCTCTTTTGTTTCTTATAGCTTCTCATCAATCTCTATTACCTAATCGCAATAGGCTGCATAAAAAAAGACTGCCGGTAAGTGAGCACTTTGCCGACAGTCTGAAATCGTAGAGCATTTATTTTTAGTTTTGGATAACGTTGCTCGTTGCTTTTATTAGTGTATAGGATTGGCCTTGCTTTACATTCCATTGCACAGTTTGGCCGTCCTGCTCAACACCTTCCAGTTCGACATCAGCCTCCAACGCAAGAGCTACATCTGCTCGAACACGGCACACTCCGTCAAGAGATGCATGAATGATTGCACGCTCCAATTGTCCGTCATTCCAGGAAAGCTCAAGCTCATATCCGCCTCTGGCTCTTAGACCACTGACATGTCCTTTTCGCCATGCGTTTGGCAAGGCTGGCAACAGCCTTAGCTCATCCTTATGACTTTGCAATAGCATTTCAGCTATTCCAGCAGCTGCACCAAAATTGCCATCGATCTGGAATGGTGGATGATTATCGAGCAGATTAGGCAGCATGGAATGCTGAAGTAGTGCAATCAGATTTTCATATGCCTTCTCTCCGTCCTCTAATCGAGCCCAGAAGTTAATAATCCATGCTCGGCTCCAACCTGTATGTCCGCCCCCATTTGCAAGTCTTTGCTGAAGCGTCACTCTGGTCGCCTCCGCCAATTCTGGCGTATGATGTGGTGTAATTTGGCTACCAGGATGCAAGGCAAATAAATGTGAGATGTGGCGATGTCCCGGTTCCGCCTCTTCATATTCCTCCATCCATTCCAGCAGCTGTCCTTTTGAGCCTACAGCAGGTTTAGGCAAACGATCTTTTGCCGCTAGCCATTGTTCCTTCAACTGAGCATCCTGCTGCAGCACCTCAGAGGCAGCGATGCATGCCGAGAAGAGCTCATATAGGATTTGGCTGTCCATTGCAGGCCCTTGACATAACGTGCCGGATTGACCGTTCGGCAATATATACGTATTTTCCGGTGATGCAGAAGGATTCGTCACAAGCAAGCCATTGTCTGTAGGCGTCAAAAAGTCAAGGAAAAACTGAGCGGCCTCTTTTAATGTAGGATAAGCCTGCGACAAAAATTGCTTATCTCCAGCATACAAATAATGCTCCCAGAGATGCAGGCTGAGCCATGCCGCTCCCATCGGCCAATATGAGGCTGGCAAGTATATATCCTGCGGCGCTGTATCTCCCCATATATCTGTATTGTGATGCGCTACAAATCCGCTGCACCCATACATAGTGGACGCAGTAACACGTCCCGGCTCTCTCATGCGCTCAATAAGCTCAAAGAGTGGAAGATGGCATTCTGCCAAGTTGCAGCTTTCGGCAAGCCAATAGTTCATTTCTGTATTAATATTGATCGTATATTTGCTATCCCATGGCGGCAGCATGTGCTCATTCCATATGCCTTGCAAATTAGCAGGCAAGGAGCCTGGGCGACTGGACGATTGCAGCAAATATCTGCCGTAATAGAATAAGCTCTCCACTAAGCCCAAACCAAGGCTTACCTCGCCATTCTTTATTCGCTCCAATCGTTCATCAATTGGCAACTGCTCCGTTGAATCCGAATCACCTAAGGTTAAAGAGACGCGCTTGGACAGTGATGTGAAATCTTCCACATGCCGCTGCTTCAACTGCTCATACGTTTTGGCAGACGCATGCTGCAGCTTTTCAATCACATACGCTTCTGGTTCATCATGCCTGAAGCTGGTACCAGCAGCGAGAAACAGCGTTACAGTATCTGCCTCCTTGCATATGATATGCTCGCCGATAATCGAGACTTCTCCTCCTTCGGCAGTGATAGAAAGACCTGCACGAATACTGGAGCCGCCATTGCCTCCGCACATTGCTCTCATCATCAAGGTATTGTCCTTAACGCGACTGATTTCATCGTAATAGCGGTTATTGTTTCCTCTTGTAAGCCGTGCTCGAAAGCTAATCTTGCCAGGCTTATCGGCTTCGAAACGAAATACCATTACCTGATCTGGATAGCTTATAAAGCTTTCACGTCTATATGTAACGCCTTCGCTGCTATAGACTGAATGAGCGATGCCATCTATCAGATTCAATGCTCGATTATATTGTTCAACCTTCGAATGTCGAAAATCTAGCTTCAAATCACCAAGCGGCATGTAGTGCCTCTGAGATTCAGGCGTACCGGATAAGGCCAAAACAGCCAGCTCCTGCGCTTGGTTAAGATTCCCTTCCGTAATAGCCTGTTGGATATCAGACAGATGCTTCAAGGCATCTGGATTGTTGCGGTTTTGCGGACCTCCATACCATACACTATCTTCATTTAAAGCTATCCGTTCCCGATCTACTCGACCAAACACCATAGCTCCTAGTCTACCATTGCCAAGCGGCAACGCTTCTTCCCATTTAGAAGCAGGCTTATCAAACCATATCTTGTTCATCATATCACTCCTTGACGTGTAGCTTAATCAAAGCACAGCAATTGTTTTGTTTTAAATGTAATTGTAGCGTAGCATAACGTTACTTGTGTGTAGACAGGTGAATATATAGATAATCGCATCAAGACGTTCGTTTTATTCCGTTTACAAACATTAGTAAACCCTATATAATGAGGAAGAAACGAACAAAAACAAACATTTAGTGAGGTGGTCTTATAATGGATATTCGTCATGCAACTAATCCAATTGATGTTAAACGTCTTACTACGCCTGAGCTTCGTGAACGCTTTTTAATTGAAGATCTTTTTCAAGCAGGGAAGCTGAGCATGGTATACACGCATTACGATCGAATGGTAATCGGTGGTGCGGTTCCTCTGCAGGAGAGCATTGAGCTGGACGACGCTGATACGCTGAAAACCGATTATTTTCTTGAGCGCAGAGAAGTAGGCTTTATTAATATTGGTGGTCCAGCTGTTATTGAAGCAGACGGCGAGCGCTACGAATTAAACAAGCTAGATGCTTTATATGTTGGCAAAGGCACGAAAAAAGTATTATTATCAAGCAAGGATCAAAACAATCCAGCCAAGCTTTATTTCTGCTCGGCTCTTGCACATGCAGTACTGCCGACTACTAAAATTGATCTGGAAAAGGCGACACCTAATCATCTTGGCTCAAAAGAAGCTTGCAACGAGCGTACGATTTATCAATACATCCATGCCGGTGCGGTGCAAAGCTGCCAGCTTATGTTAGGGGTAACGATTTTGAAGGAAGGCAGCATCTGGAACACGATGCCAGCGCATATTCATGATCGCCGTATGGAGGCTTATTTGTACTTTGACTTAAAAGAGGATGCGCGCGTCTTCCATTTCATGGGTGAACCTTCGGAAACACGCCATCTCGTTGTCTCCAATGAGCAAGGCGTTATTTCGCCAAACTGGTCGATTCACTCTGGTGCTGGAACGAGCAATTACTCCTTTATATGGGCAATGGCGGGAGAGAATTATACGTTTACGGATATGGAAGCAGTGAAGATGGATCAGCTTCGCTAAGAGAGGTTGTTTTAAAAGTACGACTTTGACATATATTTTGATTTTGAAACGGTTTAGGGGGTTCAACTGTGTTAGCAGCGACTAGACATAAAAAAATATTGGAACAACTGCAAAGCAACGGCTTCGTAAAGGTATCTGAGCTTAGTCAGCAATTTGACGTTACCGAAAAAACGATTCGTGAAGATTTGATGAAGCTAGAAAAACAGCAGTGGTTGAAGCGAATTCATGGCGGCGCTGTTTTCGTTGAATCCTCAGAGCAGCCCGACTTTGCATTAAAGCTGCCTAATACAGTGAATCCAAATGAAAAGCAGCAAATTGCACACTACGTTGTTTCCGAGCTTATTAGGCCCCACGATGTAATCGCCCTGGATAGCGGCAGTACAACGCTTGAAATTGCCAAGTTTATTGAGGATATGCCGCTTACTGTTATTACGAATGATTTGCTCATTATGCGTGAGTTGATGCTGAAGCAGCAAATTAAGCTCGTTATACCAGGAGGATACAGCCAGCATAATTTGCTTATCCCATCCCATCCACTAGAATGGATCATGCAAATGAACATTCATAAGCTATTTCTGTCGACCTCAGGCATTCATCCAAGCTACGGTCTGTCGATTTTCTCACACGATCAGCTTGTGATGAAAAAAGCTTTTGTAGAAGCAGCCAAGGAAGTCATATGCGTGGCTGATCATAGCAAATATGGCAGAGGGGCTCTCCATACATTTGCTACGCTTGAGCAGGTGCATCAATTCGTAACAGATGGTGGGATATCAGTTGATAATCTGGAGCAAATGAAACAAGCAGGAGCAACGCTTATTATTGCACAATAACTTTATAGAGGGTGGATCATTATGAAGCTGTTTAACCTTGCAGGGAAAAGCGCCATCGTAACAGGTGCTGCGCGAGGGCTTGGACAAGCCATTGCGATTGGTCTTGCAGAAGCAGGAGCTGACCTTGTCCTTGTCACCAACCAAAGCGCGGCTGACGAAACAAAGCAGCAAATTGAACAACTCGGTCGCAAAGCCATTATCGTTAAAGCAGACGTTAGTGATCAAGCTCAGCTTGCAGGAATTATCGAGCAAGCGAAGCAAGCCTATGGGCGCATTGATATATTAGTGAATAATGCAGGTATTATTCGCCGCACACCAGCTGTTGATTATTCCTTTGCCGACTGGCAAGCCGTGCTTTCAACGAATCTTGATTCGGTGTTTACACTGTCTCAGCTGGCAGGGAAAGAGATGATTGAGCAGGGCTCGGGCAAAATTATTAATATCGCATCGATGCTATCCTTCCAGGGCGGCATCAACGTGCCTGCTTATACAGCGAGCAAGCATGCAGTTGCAGGCTTAACAAAGGCACTAGCCAATGAATGGGCGTCTAAAGGCGTGCAGGTCAATGCTATCGCGCCAGGTTATATGGCAACCGATAACACCGCTGCTCTCCGTGCTGATGAGGTTCGCAGCAAGCAGATTCTGGAGCGTATTCCAGCGATGCGCTGGGGCAATAATGAAGACTTAAAAGGAGCAGCTGTGTTTCTTTCCTCACAAGCCTCAGACTATGTCAACGGTCATGTGCTCTGTGTAGATGGCGGCTGGATGAATAGATAATAAGAATTAAGGCAGTATGCTTAGCAAAGCTTCCGCTTTGTGCCAAGCATACTGCCTTCTCGTTTACTTAAGATGCCTCCCTTAGTTTACTGCAGCTCCGCAAGCTTAACAAAATCATCAAAATACGGGTAAACATAAGGATCATTCGGCGCTTCTGTTCTATTCAACTGCTTAACGTTCAGCTGTACAATTTCGATACCTCGATAGCTAGTCAACGCAAATTCACCCGTTATATGAACCCAGGCATCCTTCTCCAGTGTATTCGCATCATCCCATTGCACAAGAAATCCGTAGGGAGAAGCATCCGCTGAGCAGCATTGCATCGCCATTCTTGATACAACAAACTTATCTGAGCTCATATCATCCTCACGGTAGACGAATCCACTCATTACTATGCTTTTACCGAGAAAATTTTCACGATAAAGATCGAGTGTCGTTAAAATTTCCAAAAAGCCTTCCTCTGTCACCGTTATCGTATCCTGCTGATAAAGCAGCTTGCCAAGCTCTGCAAGCTCCACGCTGTATTGATCAGAAGGGAACAACGCATCAAAGCTTTGCTCGCTTAATGGCTGCCCCTCCGCACTACCAGCTGCAGCTTTATCTGAATTTATTCCTTCATTTTCTGAATCTATGTAACCATATTCATTAGTTTCGTTCGCGCCATCTGTGGGACCTTTGCTGCTCAAGCCTTCATCTTGCACAGCCGATACAATCTCGCCACGTTCATCAACTTCACTCTTATCTCCTGCTGCTGATGAAGGTACAGTTTGTTCACCAGCGTCAGCAGCAGCGTTATTGCTGGAACTGCTTGTGCTTGTTAGGAGTTTGTTTTCCGTTAACATCTCATTGCCATTAGCAATGCTTCCGGCTCCTGCACTTAAATTCATACCCTTTACCGCTGCCATATCACTCCCCATTAATTGATCGGGCAAGGCAAAGCCTAGCAGCAAGGGCAGTATAAACAAGCTGTAAATAAATGTGCTTTTCAACTTCGAAGTTGGCGGCTCATGCTGACAGTCACAATCATGACGATGTTCGTGTTCATTCTCATGCTCATGTTTACGTTTCTCCTGCCACGCCAAATAAATCGAATATAAAGCCAATATGTATAAGACAAAGGTAGTCAGCATGATATAAGGAATCATTTTAGGAACAATATAATAATGTAGCTTATTGAAATAAGCCAAATATGCAATATACGATGTAAGTCCTAATAGGATAGCGCCTCTAATGTAATAATGCAGCTTCTTGCTGTGATGCTTGTCCATGCTTATTTCCTCCTAAATGAGCCCAAAAGCTCCAATAAGTAAGGCTCCACCTACGACAACTGCCGCTACAGCAATGATGAGAAGCAAAACAAATTTTGCCCGAAATACAGACAACAGCATTAATGTTCCCTTAAAATCAATCATCGGTCCAAATACCAAAAAAGTAAGCAAGGAGCTTGCCGAGAAAGTCGTCATAAAAGATGAAGCTACAAAAGCATCTGACGTGGAACATAGCGACAACAGATAAGCAAATGCTAGCATAAAAAAGTGCGAGGAGTATTCGCCCTGACCAATAGCTACTAATTCAGCTCGCGGTATAAAGGTTTGGATTAAACTAGTAATACAAACGCCTAAGATTAGATACTTCCCCATATCAAAAAACTCATCACTGCTATGACGCAAAATTTGATGGCCCACATTTTTCTTCCTTGATTGCGTATGCACATGATCTTGTCCATGAACAAAACTCTCGTGGTCGATACTGGGCTTGCGCGGATCTTTTTTCACCAATAAATAAACAAGTAAACCAATAACACAACTAACGATCAGCGCAAGTCCCATTCTCCCATACAGCATGTCTGATCGCCCGCGAAAAGCAGTTAACGTAGCAGAGATTACGACAGGATTAATGATCGGTCCCGCCAATATAAAGGTAACTCCAGCATACAGCGGCATCCCCTTTTTCATTAGTCTCCGTACGACAGGGATAAGTCCGCATTCACACACTGGAAATACCATTCCCATCATACTCGCAACCAGTACGCCAAGCACAGGATGCTTCGGAATAATTTTTCGAATCCATGACTCGGGGATAAAAACCTGCATCACTGAGGATACAACAATGCCGAGCAGCAAAAAAGGCAGTGCCTCTAGTAATATACTTATGAACATAGACTTAAAAATAGAGAGGCTCGTAACCCAATCTATCGAATGATTCGAAGCTAAACTTGGTAAAACCCCGCCGAGCAGCAGTAGAAAAATCAACCCCATCCAAAGCACTGCCAGCTTGCGCTTATACAGCGCTACCTCATTGTTCATTCGTTCCGATCCACCTCCTTACGCTAGCCCTCTTCATTAAATGTAATGATTACGTTTATTGTTGTCAATACTTGGTATTTAAATTATTAAAAGACATGTGTTCGATGATTTCACCGAGCACATGCCTTTTGCCTCCATTCATATCCTATTTAATAGGAAAAGGCCGCGAGTACTGCACAGAACGAACCTGCCTATCTTAGGTGTGTTCTATGCATGCCCGCGGCTACATATCGTGACCAGCTGTTATTGAAGTTCTTGCTCTACATGCTTTTATATTTAATTGCTTACTTTTTTCAAACGAATCACATTCCATGATGCTTTTGCCAAGTTTGCAGTTACATAGCCGTCTTTTAGCTCAGACGCACCATTAGAGTGAGGTTTTACCTTCTCATCACTTGCGGTGTTAAACGCCTTCAAGTCATCATGCTCGAGTACGATGTGCTCTACAATGGCGTAACCTTCAAAGCTGCGAACATCACAAGAAAGCTGCAGGCTGTCTGTCAGATGACGGTTCAAAGCAAAAATCGTAACTTCCTCTTTTTGTTCGTTGTATACGGCAGCGCTATCCAGGTAAGGAACATCTGTATAATCCTGTGCGTCATATTTCGGAGAATCTACAATCGGCAGCAGTGAAACGCCGCGACCAAAGATCGATGCATGCAGGTAAGGGTAGAAGATCGTCTGCTTCCAAGCCTTGCCGCCTTCCTCCGTCATAATTGGCGCAATCACATTGACCAGCTGTGCGAGGCATGCCATTTTTACACGATCAGCATGACGTAGCAGTGTGATCAGCATGCTGCCAACCAGTAGCGCATCCTCGAAATTGTAGATATCCTCAAGCTGCGGAGGGCCAATTGTCCACGGTTCTATTTTTCTATCCTGATCATTAGAGTGATACCATACATTCCACTCATCGAAGCTGAGATACATCGTTTTCTTGCTGCGCTTTTTCGCTTTAATATAATCACATGTCGAGATTACGGTATGAATGAAATGGTCCATGTCCATCGTTCTCGCCAAGTAATTAGAGGAGTCTCCATCTCGGTTTCCATAATATTGATGCAGCGATACAAAGTCACTAACATCATACGTATGGTTTAGTGTCGTCGCTTCCCATTCCGGGAATGTCGGCATGCCTGTGCTGGAGCTTCCGCAGGATACGAGCTGAATATCTGGATCGACAAGGCGCATCGCTTTAGCGGTTTCGTAAGCAAGTCTGCCGTATTCATCCGCCGTTTTCTGCCCTATTTGCCACGGTCCGTCCATTTCATTGCCAAGACACCATGTTTTGATTTTGTGCGGCTCCTTATAGCCATGCTTAATTCTAAGATCACTCCAGTAAGTTCCTCCTGGGTGATTGCAATATTCAAGTAGATTACGGGCTGCATCCACACCTCTTGTCCCGAGATTGACCGCCATCATCACTTCAGTACCAATTTCCTTAGCCCATTTGGCAAATTCATTCGTACCGACATAGTTAGGCTCAACAACTCTCCAAGCAAGCTCAAGCCGCTTCGGACGTTCTTCGACTGGCCCTACGCCATCCTCCCAGTTGTAGCCTGAAACAAAGTTTCCTCCCGGATAACGAATAATTGGAACCTGCAGCTCCTGAATAAGTGCCTTAACATCACCACGGAAGCCCGCTTCATCTGCTGTTGGATGTGACGGCTCATAGATTCCCCCATAGACAGCGCGACCTAAATGCTCAATAAAGGATCCGTAAATTCGCGGATCGACCTCCGCTATTTTGAAATCCTTATCAACAATCATCTTTGCTTTCAATCCAGATGAACTCATTTTTGCTCCCCTCTCCTACTTGAATGCGTTTTCACCAATAAAATAGCATACGAGGTTGGATTTGTAAACACAAAAACATAAAATAGTTTATATAAACCTAAAACTATGTTCGTTTAGCAACGATTTAACGACATTTTACGACAATTATTTCAGGAAACTCCCGTATTCATTTTATAATAACCTAAAACAAAATTCGGATTTTTGAAAGTTTCATCTTTTCTTTAATAATCGCTTCGTATATGATAGATAGCAAATGAATGATTAGTTAAGGAGCCATCGCCGATGATTTATATTAAAGATTTAATGAGTGGATTGCCGATTTTCAAGGCTTTAAGCTCAGAGGTTCGCATTCAAATTATTGAGCTGTTGATCCGTCATTCCGCCATGAATCTGAATGAATTGGCAAACGAGCTTAATTTGTCTAACGGCGCCATGACGATGCATATCAAGAAACTTGAGGAAAGTGGCATTATTCAGATCAACTCTACAGTCGGCAAGCATGGCATTCAAAAAATTTGCTATTTGAATGAGGACAAATTGCTGATTGATATGCGAAATAACGACAAGGAAAATTTGTACGAGGTCGAAATTGAGGTTGGGCACTTTAGCAACTACAATGCTCTGCCAACATGTGGACTTGCCACTAAAGACAGCATTATCGGCGATTTTGATGATCCGCGTTATTTTGCAGATCCAGAGCGCATCCATGCAGATATCATTTGGCTGTCGGAAGGCTTTCTTGAGTACCGTATTCCAAACTATCTAAAATCAAACCAAACCTTTAAGGAAATTCAATTTTCGATGGAGCTAAGCTCTGAAGCGCCTGGCTACAATAATCATTATCCGTCGGATATTTACTTCTATCTAAATGACGTTGAAATTGGCAAATGGACCAGCCCTGGGGATTTTGGCGATACTCGCGGCAATTTCAATCCGGACTGGTGGCCTCCACATCTGAATCAATACGGTATGCTTAAGCTGATTCGAATTACGAATGAAGGCAGCTTTATTGATGGAGTCCGTATCTCAAACATTTCCTTAGAACAGGTTCAACTAGATTACAAAAGTGATCTTACCTTTCGAATTGCATGCCCCGAGTATTCTCTGAACAAAGGTGGCATGACTATATTCGGCAAGAGCTTCGGCAATTATAGCCAAAACCTCCTTGTTCGAGTTCTTTATGATGTACAACGATAATTTTGTCTAGGCACGCACGCATCAGCATGTTGATCTCATGTGAATGGACCCTAACAAATCAGCCCGCTAATGACCAAGCAGCTTGCTTGGCATATAGCGGGCTTTGTGTTAACTACTGAATATATTTCCCATAATCGGGAACAGCGAGCGAGTCGAAATCTGCAGCTAGTTTCTTTAAGCCTTGAGCAAGACGCTCTCCACGCATAGGCACACCGTGCCCGGTTACAGCAACAGCAGGTTGAAGCTGCTCTAACATGTAAACCGAATGTTTAGCCTGTTCCCAGTCCGTTGTCAGGTAGCGCGGTGGTCCGTGTACTTCTTGCTCCTGTGTAAACACCTTGTAAAGCGAATCCTGCCTTACTGTAACAAATGCATCGCCCGCAATCAACACGCGATCCTGCTCACGAAACAGCGAGATATGACCCGGTGCATGACCAGGCGTGTGAAGCCAGCGCCAATCCTCAAGAAACGGAACGCTGCCATCCTCAGGCAGTTCCTTTATCCAATCACCTAGTTGGATCGGTTCTACAGGAAAAACAAAGGAAAGCTTCGCAACCATTCCGCCTTCAACAGAAGGATCAGGTGCAGGATAGCTTTCTGCTCCTGTTAGATAAGGCATCTCTAGTTTATGCGCATAAACAGGCACCTTCCAGAGCTGTACCAATTCAATGATTGCGCCAACATGATCAAAATGGCCATGTGTTAGTACAATACATTTTGGCTTGCTGCCAGCACCGAATCGCGCTTCACATGCCTCTATAATTTGATCGGCTGAACGCGGCATCCCTGCATCAATCAAAACCCAATCGTCCTGATTGCTAATACAGCATATATTTACAATTTGAATCGTTTTGCACCATACACCAGTAGCGACTTCATCTTCAGCACCGCTTTTGATCGAGGTAACCGGCAAAAAATGATAATCGCTGCCATATGACAAGCCAGAGTCTATTTCCATTGCAACTGAGCCTCCTATGTATGGCAGGTCAGCACGCAATTAAGCATGCTTTTTTGCCAATCCATTTTTTATTAAAAGGAGATGCAGGAAGTACTCAACTACAGTAAGCAGAACTGCAGCCCAGAATGCCCCCCAAACGCTTACATAAGCGGTATCAAAAAGCAATGAAAGGCCAAATACAAGTACCCATGACACGATAAAGTCAGCAAAAGTGCTTATCCATAGTGTTCCTTTTCTAAGGATTGCGTACTCCATAGCTAACCCTACTGCTGCTAAAATCAATCCTACAATGATGGGCTGATACAATCTTGAGTATTCCACATTCGGAAATATCCAGGAAGCTATAATTAACCCAAGTGGAACACTTAATATTTTAATGAGTAAACTTGTCATGGTAATCCTCCTTTAATCATTCGTTTAGTACAGTACTAGCATGTACAATTTGTCGAAACTTCAAACAAAAAAGATTCAGCAGCATGTACTGAATCTCACTTGTTTCAACAAATGATTGACAATAATCTAAAACACAAATGACCCACAAGAGGATCACTTTTTCAAAGAGTCCTTTTGTAGGTCACTGTTCTCCAGGTTTTCTGTTGTTTTAATAACATCTAAGCTTATTCTTCCTTCGGGATAAATTCGTAAATTTCACCCGTTTCAAAAGAATCGATTAATCGATCCAGCCACCTATAATAGGCCAGCGCTTCTTGAATTTTTTCTTTATCGCTCTCAAGCAGCTGTTTCATCGACAAATCTGTTTCATACTGAACCATCAACTCATCGACTTCCTTCAAGCTGCGCTTAAGTGCACTCATGTTCTGTTCAACGGCTTTTCTCCATTTAATTGAAAAATAATCAACGAAGTTCTGATGCCAATCCGGTACGACCTCGTACAGGTCCTTACGTGATCCCTTACCCCAGACCTTGTTAATCATCTTCAGGTCATGAAGTGTTCTCATACCTGTACTCATAGATGTTTTGCTCATTCCCATCGTCTGGCTCATTTCGTCCAGTGTAACAGGCTCGCGATTAAAATACATATTTCCATATAAATAACCAATAGAGAGCGTTATTCCGTACAAATCCATATTTTTACCGATAGATTCAATTACTCTTCTTCTAACCTTAAGCAATTGAGAGCGCTGCTCTTCCGTTAATGCTTCTAGTTCATTCATTGTGTGCCTCCCTGAGAGCCGCATAACCATGCGAGCTAACTATATCCATTGTAAACAACGGGCAATGATTATGTAAAGAATACACCAGAGGCGAAAAACGGAGTTATCAAGAGTATACAGTACATAAAGTTTGTAAAGTTAAAACTGTACGAACTACACGAAGGCTGAGCCGCTTTGACCGCTGCAACCATTATTTTCTACACTATTAGGGTGCAAAGTTGCTATATACCACAATGAAAGGGGGAATACGAAATGTCGATTATCGAGGCAAAACATTTGACCAAAATATTCGGTCATGAGCCCAAAAAAGGTATATCTTTGCTTCAGCAAGGCTGGACAAAAGAGAAAATTCTAGCCGAAACCAAGATGACGGTAGGGGTCAATCAAGCCAGCTTTAAGATAGAAGAAGGACAAATCTTTGTCATAATGGGACTGTCAGGCAGTGGTAAATCTACGCTTGTCAGATTGCTCAATCGCTTAATTGAGCCTACTGCTGGGCAATTGCTGTTCAAAGGTCAGGACGTGATGCACATGTCCGCTGAACAGCTCCGTCAATTCAGAAGAAAAAACATCGGCATGGTATTTCAAAAATTCGCTCTATTCCCGCACCGCACCGTGCTTCGCAATGTGGAGTATGGACTTGAGGTTCAAGGAATAGACAAAGCAAAACGCAAGGAGATGGCAATGCAAGCGCTGGAGCTAGTTGGTTTGAAGGGCTGGGAAAACAGCTACCCTAATCAGCTTAGCGGAGGCATGCAGCAGCGTGTCGGATTGGCGCGCGGCTTAGCCAACAATCCCGATATACTGCTAATGGACGAGGCGTTCAGCGCGCTTGATCCCCTTATCCGCAAGGATATGCAGGATGAACTGCTCGAGCTTCAGAGTGAAATGAAGAAAACCATCATATTTATTACTCACGATTTGGATGAAGCATTGCGAATAGGTGATCAGATCGCGCTGATGAAAGATGGCAGTATCGTGCAAATTGGTACGCCAGAAGAAATTCTCATGCAGCCTGCCAACAAGTATGTAGAACGCTTTGTTGAAGATGTTGACTTATCCAAGGTTCTGACTGCCGCCCATGTCATGGAGAAGGCGGAGACGATTACGATTGATAAAGGTCCCCGTGTTGCCCTGCAATTTATGAGGGATCGAGGTGTTTCAAGCCTTTACGTCGTTGATAAAACAATGAAGCTTTTAGGTCTGGTGACCGCAGATGATGCCTCCAATGCAATCAAGGAAGGCAAGAAGCTCGAAGAGATCATTCAGGATGAAGTGCCAGTCACGTCTCCAGATTCCGTACTAAATGAGCTGTTCGAGTTAATGGGTAATTCTAGATTACCGGTAGCTGTAGTTGATGAGAATAATCGCCTTAAGGGCGTAGTGATTAAAGGCGCAGTTCTTGCAGCGTTAGCTGGAAATTCCTTAGCTGATGGAGGTGGTACGAATGAATCTGCCTAAGCTTCCGATTGGCGCTTGGATTGAAGCGGTCGAAAAATGGATGGATACCAACATGGAACCATTTTTCAATCTCATTACGCTTATTATTCGCGGTATGGTGAACGGATTAGAGACAATTCTTCGTTATCCGCCAGCACTAATTATTATTATTATATTTACACTTCTGGCTTGGCTAATTGGTAGATGGGGACTTTCCGCATTTACCGCAATTGGCTTGCTGCTTATTGAAAACCTCGGTTACTGGGATCAGACGATGCAGACGCTTGCGCTTGTCCTTACAGCAGCCTTGATCTCTATCGTAATTGGTGTCCCGTTAGGTATTCTCTCTGCCAGAAGCGACAGAATGCAGCGAATCATTACACCGCTGCTCGATTTCATGCAGACGATGCCAGCCTTTGTTTACTTGCTGCCTGCCATTACGTTCTTTAGTCTTGGCGTAGTTCCTGGGGTAATCTCATCCATCATTTTTGCTATTCCACCAACGATTCGACTTACGAATCTTGGAATCCGACAAGTTCCTTCGGAGCTTGTTGAGGCTGCCGATGCATTTGGCTCGACGCCAGCGCAAAAGCTGTTCAAGCTTCAGCTGCCACTCGCATTGCCTACGATTATGGCAGGAATTAACCAGACGATTATGCTCTCGCTATCTATGGTTGTCATTGCCTCAATGGTTGGTGCACAGGGTGTAGGTGCTACCGTATACCGTGCCGTTACACAGGTTAAAACAGGAATCGGCTTTGAAGCCGGACTTGCGATCGTTATTTTGGCTATCATCTTGGATCGTTTTACACAAAGGGCTATTCGCCGATCCAACAATGTAGCTTCATAATATATGCATGTCTCCATGCATCAACACATCAAGACAACACACTGAATTAAAATATCGCAATCGCGAGAAAAATTTATTCAAGGAGTGATTGATATGAAAAAAACAAAACCAATGGTGTTTGCTGCAATGCTTGCCGTGCTTGTGCTTCTAGCAGGCTGTGCTTCAGGAAATAATGGTGGAAGCGAATCACAAGGAGGCGGCGCTAATAAAACGTTAAAGCTCGCCTATGTAGCCTGGGATTCTGAAATCGCCAGCACAAACGTAGTAAAAGAAGTACTTGAAACAAAGCTTGGCTACAAGGTAGAAATGCTGCAGGTTGACGCAGGCCCAATGTGGACTGGAATTTCGGACGGCAGTGCCGATGCAATGGTAGCTGCTTGGCTTCCTACAACGCATGAATCCTATGCCACTGAGATGGAAGGCAAATTCGAGGATTTGGGACCGAACTTGAACGGAACGAAGCTTGGACTTGTAGTTCCTGCTTACATGGATGTAACGAGCATCGAGGACTTGAACGATGAAGTCGGTGCAGCTGTTGATCATACGATTATTGGTATTGAGCCTGGTGCTGGTCTTATGATGAAAACTGAGGAAGTTATGGAGAAATACAGCTTGAGCGACAATGGTTGGACACTGCTTGAAAGCTCTTCTGCTGCGATGGCTAAAGCACTACAGGACGCTTATAATAAGCAAGAGCCAATTATCGTGACAGGTTGGACTCCGCATTGGAAATTCGCCAATATGGACTTGAAATATCTTGAAGATCCTCAACTTATCTATGGTCAAGATGAACAAATTCATACGATTACACGTACTGGCCTGCAAGAAGATCACCCTGAAGCTTACGCATTCCTTGATGCCTTCAACTGGACACCGGACGATATGGCCGAGGTAATGCTTGAAATCGTTGACGGAGCTGAGCCTGAGGCTGCCGCAAAAGCTTGGGTTGAAGCGAATGCTGATAAGGTTGACGCTTGGCTGCAATAATTGAATATTATCAATACAATTCAAAGAGCTCCAAGGCTTTACATGCCTCGGAGCTCTTTCTTGTTTATTTATTCAAGTGCTTAGCGTGCACGTTCCTCTTCTCTTAATCGACCAAAGAACTTGAATGAGTAAATCGCGCATAACCCAACAATAACGTAAATGATACGCGACAAAACGGAATCCTGTCCGCCAAAAATTGCAGCAACTAAATCAAATTGGAACAAACCAACTAGCAGCCAGTTAAGTCCTCCGACTATAAGCAATGTTAATGCAATTGCGTCTAACGTTCTCAACAGTATCAACTCCTCATTAGAATCATTACTACTATCTCCAAATGCTCGAGTTTCATACATCCCACCACATTTCTTTTCGATTCTAAACTGCAAGCGAGCATGTTTTTATAACCTTATGGCATCCTATTGTCGTATAACCAACAAAAACAAATTGGAGGAATGAAAAACAATGAATTTAGCGGCACATGAGTTATATGACTTGAATGAATTAACAATGAGCTGTGTCAACAGTATTACCAACATGGGGTACATGCTTCAACACGTACAGGATCCTGAGTTTAAAGCGATTTTGGAACGACATTTCCCTCTTCATATTCGTGATTACAATATGAAGGTTGAATTTTTGAATAAATCCGAAGGTGCTCACAAAGAGCTACCGCTGTTAAGCGAGAAGCAGCAGCTCAATTTCGATATGCTAAGCATGATGCCTCCAGTTCCAGGTGTGCAACCCCGAACTATGGTAGAGCAAATGAATGACCGTGAGATGGCAACTGCATATTTGCTTACATTGAAACGCGCAGGTCGTGAGTATGCTTGGGCTGCAATGGAAATGGTCAATCCAGAAATTCGTTCTTTCTGTCAAACTGCTTTCATGATGAGCTGTTCGCACGCATATGATATGTGGCAATACATGGCTAAAAAAGGTTATTATCCGATGGAGATGGCTACGCCAGATCAAACAGCAAAAATCGGAGCCATGTACCAAGTTATTCCTGAAAATTCGCCTCAAATCCAGCATCTGATGGCCGCACAGCAAAATCAAGCTGTAGGTGACAGCAGCCAATTGTATCAATAAAATTTTCAACATAGCATAAAAAGATGGATGCAGTCGCATCCATCTTTTTATGAGAAACTAGTTTTGTTCGAGCCTCTTTCATTGCTTCAATTGGGACATCAGTTTATTGACAAATGGGAGATCAGCTGGAGCAAATTCGTATTTATCAAGCTCTTCAGCAGTGCTCCAAGCATATTGGTCGTGATCCGATAGTTTTATATGTCCGCTCACAAATTTCGCCTTATATGCATATAAGCGAATATGGGCCGTTTCATAATGATGCGAATGAACACCAAAAGCCTCATATGGTTCAATGTTAATATTCATCTCTTCCAGGAGCTCTCGTCTCAAGCAAGCCTCTATCGTTTCGCCTTGTTCAAGCTTTCCACCAGGAAACTCCCAAAGTCCCGCTTGTGATTTGCCTGACTTGCGCCGTGCAATCAACAGCTGACCATTATGATTTTCGATAATCGCTGCTGCTACATCTATCAAAACGTCACATCCTTTTACATTCTCAATTAATAAGCTGTGACATCTTCAAGCATCATTGCATTCTTCTGCTGCATGCTCGTGTTCATAACAACAGAGCTTCCCTTCATCGTCGGTATATCCATTAAGAAATCCATCCTCACAATAAATGTCACGACCGCATATGACGCAACGACCAACATACTCTCTCATTCTACTCTTCCCTGCTTTGATAGTACTCATGATGCATAATCTGCTCAATTGGATACATTTCCTTAGGCGGAGGATCTATCGCAGGATAGCCAATTCCAAGGATAGCTACGACTCGCAAGCTCTCGGGAACATTCAACTGTTCCCGTACAAATTGTTCACGCTGTGCAGATTCCTCATAATTTTCTGAATGATATACCGCTCCCCATGCAGCCCCTAACTGCAAGGATGTCGCTGTCAGCCACAGATAGGAGCCTGCAATCGTTGCATCCTGCAGCCAATACTTGCTCAGCTCAGAATTTGCTACAATAACAAATCCAGCTGCAGCCTGCTCGAGCCATTTCATATAAGGGGTTGTCACACTAAGTTGGTTAAGCATAACGCGATCCGTCACGACGATACACTCGCGTGAAGGTAAATTATTCCCGCTTGGAGATAAGTAAAAAGCTCGTTCTAATTGCTTAAGTGTTTCCGATAGTAGGTTCAAAGAATGAAATGACGTAATTTCTCTCCGTTTTTCAATTGCTGTTATTACATCCATACCGTTACACCTCCATTATTATTTATCTTGATCCTCTTATTATATAACGGAAACATTATCCAGCAAGCAGCACGCTTACTAAAGTCCCAAAGTCAAAATGATAATCTCTTAAATAACCCGCATCAATGAAAAATTTTGTAATACGGCTACTATTATTCTACCAGTAATACGTTATACTGAACGAGGAGTAATGGGTTTGGAGGATGAATAATGGCAAGTAAACCGATTGATGAAATTGCAATGTTTAGCGGTCTAAGCAATGTTGAAAAAGCAAAGATACTTGGGAAGCTGGAACGAAAAACAATTTTAACTGACGAGCTGCTGTTTCGCTTTGGGGATATGGGCAGAACCGCGTACATTGTGCTGGAAGGGCAAATTGCGCTATATACTGAAAATGAAGAGGGAGAACGTTATGCCTTAGCTGTACTTGGTGAAGGGGAACTGCTTGGCGAAATGGCTTTGCTTACGGGTGAACCGCGAAGCGCGACTGCAATAGCCGCTTCGGATACCCATATGTACGTCATAACAGAAGAAAATCTGCGAGATTTCATTGAGCAATATCCAAAAATATCATCGTATTTCATATCGCTGCTCTCTAATCGATTAACACATACCAATTCAAAGCTTGCTGAAATACGAGAAGCAGAAGTAATGCGCATCCGCTCCCTTGCTGAACAGTTGCCAGAGCAATTGCGCGACGCATGCATCTCTGCCGCACTTCTTCCTTATGGCGACATTTTGCTGCTGCAGCAGCATTTTCAAATAGACAATATGAGAGAATGGATAGACCAGCAGAACGGGTTGAACGAGCTGCTTCAATTCGATTCCACTAATCAACAGCATTTCACATTTTCACCGTTCGCAAAGGAAGTGTTGTCAGAGCTTTATATAGAAAAACACGGTCATGGTGCCAGAGCAAGGCGGCTTTTGCATGCTGTGGAATATTACTTATCTATTGATGATCTCGTAGCAGCTGCAATGATATGCAGAGGCATCGACAATGCAGGTTGGGACTGCCTGCTGGAGTACTTGCAGCGCATTACCAATCGAATTGATCTGCCGCTCGTTGAAGCTTTACAAGGCTGCCCACCTGAGAGGCTTGCAAGCTATCCAACTGTAATGCTGGATTATTTGCACATGTGCTTAGAAAGCAGAAATGAGGCAGGTTATATTTGTCTGAAGGCTTGTCTCGAGCTGCCACAGCACTCCTTTACCGTTGACGAATTATCGACCTTATACATATGGGCTGCCGATTGGTGCAGCCAGTCAGGCATGCAGCAAAAAGCACTTGAGTATGCAGCACTTGCTCAGCAATTGTCTGATCCAGTAGCTACAGCTGCTAATCGCTTTCCACTCATTCGTCCGAAATGGAAAAGCACTAAACAGCAGCAGCTGGAAAGGCAAGCTGGTTTACTGCCAGGAAGACAAAAGCTGCAAGCAATTATTGCTATGCTTCTCGCCGTCATTAGTCTCGTATATTTTCATATTGCAGAGCCAATAGGAAGCTTTACTGAGCAAGGAATGGATTTTATTGGAATAAGCATCGCCGCTGTCATGATGTGGATTGTTCGTGTCATCCCCGATTATATCGTCGCACTGCTGATGGTAATGCTCTGGGTAATGCTTGGTGTAGTAGAGCCTGTGGTTGCCTTATCTGGCTTTGCTTCAACGAGTTGGCTCTATATGCTGTTTATTTTAGCTCTTGGTACAGCGATCGTGAAATCCGGGCTGCTGTACCGGTTCTCATTATTGGCGCTTAAGCTGTTTCCTGCGAGCTATCGCGGACAATTTCTAGGCATCGTAGCAAGCGGAGCACTACTCAATCCGTTAATCCCATCTTCCTCAGGTAAAGTTGGACTTGGTGTTCCACTAGCTCGCACCTTATCTGAAGCGATGGGCTACAAGGATCGATCTAACGGGATGGCTGGCTTGTCTCTTACCGCTATGGTGTTTTACGGATTCACAGCACCATTTGTACTGACAGGGTCCTATACAAATATGCTGGCATTAGGTCTTACTGGAGGCAGTGTGAACTGGTTCCAATGGTTTATTTACGCTCTGCCTGCTTTTCTTCTATTTAGTGCGGTGATGATTGCAGCCTTGGCATGGCTGTTTCGCAAACAAGAAGATCGCAGATCGATTTCGATTGAGGTGCTTGACGATCAATTGAAGCTGTTAGGAAGCTTTTCACGAGGAGAAAAAGCAACGGTCTATTCTACACTAGGCGCAATACTGCTTATTATGCTTGAGCCATTGCTTGGCATTGATTACGTGTGGATCATGCTTATAGCGTTTGTCGTGCTCGTAGTGTATGGCGTATTGGATGAGCAAACGCTGAAAACCTCGATTGATTGGCCATTTCTACTCTTTATCGGTGTAGCTTTCAGCTTTGGAGAAGCGGCAATACGTACTGGGACAGTCGATGCCATATCAAACATGCTTGGCTCACATATGAGCGTCTTCATTGATTCACCTGTATGGTTTATACTAGCTGTCGTCCTGCTCTCATTCGTCATAACACTCATCGTTCGTGATGATGCAGCTGTCATTCTGCTCATTGTATCGCTGGCGCCGTTCGCTGCATTAGCGAGCATCCATCCATGGGTACTTGTTTTTGTTGTATTGCTTGCAACTGATCCATTCTTCTTTACCTATCAATCACCTACGTATTTAACGGCATACTACAGTACTGAGGGGAAATCATTTAGTCATAAGCAAGGTCAATTGGTTGCAATGGCCTACGGACTTGCTGTTTTATTGCTCGCGGTACTATGTGTACCATACTGGCAGTGGCTCGGACTTATACAATAGCTTGCTAATAGTAGATGGGGTTGTCCAGAAATTCAGTAAAAACTGAACAACCTCATTTCCAGCCAGTTAACGATTAACTGCCGGCAACCAGCCTGTTAGCCTTGCACCGCCTTGCGGATGATTGCCAGCTTCAAGATCGCCTCCATGCTTTCTCACAATCCGCTGAGCTATCGTTAACCCTAACCCACTTCCCCCTGTTGCACGGTTTCTTGAATGCTCACCTCGGTATAAAGGCTCAAATACTTTCGGCAGCTCTTCTTCTGAAAAGCCATCTCCACTGTCATGTACCGAAAATTTGAACTTGCTCCCCTCCTGCACACATTCCATCGCAATTGTTCCGCCAGACGGCGTATGCCTTACCGCATTATCGAGCAAGTTGCTGAAGGCACGCTCTAACAAATGCTCATCTCCATACACGATGCAATCCTCTAAAGGCGCCCTATCATATCTAAATAAGATTGTCTTCTGCTCGGCAGCTGGCTGCACGCTATCCAATGCCTTTTGCAGCAAAGAGGGGACATTGACACGCTCACTGTCGAGACGTTCATCCACATACTCCATTTTCGAAAAGGTAAACAAATCCTCTACCAACCGATCAAGCTGCGCAGACTTTTCCTTGCATACCGCAACGTACTTCGTCATTTGCTCTGGTGATCGTGCGATCCCCTGAGCTAAACCATCCAAATAACCCCGCAAAGCAAAAAGCGGGGTGCGTAAATCATGCGCAATTGCGGCGATTACGAATCGACGCTCCTCTTCCAGCTCAATCTGCTTTTGATGGGCTTTACGAAGACCCGCCACCATTGCTTCAAAACCGTCACGTACTTCAGCAATTTCCTTTATTCGCAAAGATGGAATAGTAATATCGAGATCACCACTGGCGATATGCCGAGCTGCCACTCCCAGCTTTTCAAGCGGCTTTAACAACAGCCTTCTTAGCATGAAGCCGATCATGATGAACGCAATCACTACTCCTATTCCTGCAGCTGTAGCTTGTACTGTGTAGCGATTAGCAGCAGGCTCGTTTGCTAGACTTTGCTTTGCCTGCTCGATTTGAGTGTTAAGTTGATTTTGCCAACTGGGATCATGCCATCGCATAGTCGTATCATCGAGCAGAGAAATCATTTCAGTCAAATGACCGTGTACAATGTCATACTGTGTTGATTTTTTCGTGATAGTCAGCGACTTCGTTTCGATAGCATGAGCAGCAACGAAGCAGAGCCAGGGAATGAGCAAAATTAACACTAAACAAAATACAGTAAAGGTTCGTATGCGCAGCGTTGTCATACTCTACCTCCTTCAAATCGATAACCAATTCCCCACACATTAACTAAATAGTGCGGCTCATTTGGGTTAGCCTCGATTTTTTCACGCAGGCGACTAAGATGTACGCGAATCGTATGCTTATCGCCAACCCCTTCCCAAAAGCGATCTAGCAGCTGCTCATACGAAAATACCTGCCTTGGGTGCTCAGCGAACAGCAGCAGCAGCTCATATTCTCTTGGCGTAAGTGTGACCACCTTCCCATCTACGAGAACCTCTCTTGTTGTGGCATTGATTTTGATCCGTCCATAATCCAGCTCTGTGTCGCTCCTGGATTGATGAGAGGCCGAGCGCCTTAATACGGCCTTTACTCTCGCAACAATTTCACCTGGCGAGGCTGATTTGACGATATAGTCGTCGCCACCAAGCGTCAGCCCTCTAATCTTGTCTACATCATCGCTGCGTGCACTCAGAAACAGAATCGGCACATTGCTCTTCGCACGAATTTGACGGCACAGCTCAAATCCGTTCTGCCCTGGCATCATAATATCTAGCACCATACAATCTATCGGCTGCTGCTCAAATGCTTGCCACGCTTGCTCGGCATCGCATGCAGTTATTACATGAAAATGCTCATTTTCCAAAAAGTCTCTTAGCAAATCAACGATACTTGGGTCGTCATCTACTACGAGTATTGTGTTTGGTTTATTCATCACGCATCCCACCTTTGCATTCATTTTAGCATCTTTTGCGCCGAAACCCGATTGGATATACAAGTTGTGATCACTTGTTTACTGTTTTGTGATAGTTTGCAGCATTTTTTGTGAGACTTATCGGTTATCTTGGACATTAAACAACTTTACTGTTAAGGAGGACTATTCTATGCTATCGATTCAAGTCGTGCTGTTTGATGGATTTGACCTGATGGATGCCATTGCACCCTATGAGGTCTTTTCCGCAGCGGCTATGTATACCGATCATCAACTAAACCTACAATTCGTCACTGCCGAGGGACCGCGTACGGTAGCCAGCGGCATTCAGGACGTAAAGCTAGAAGCGATTGGCAGGCTTGACCCTGAGACTGCGGACATTATTGTCATTCCTGGAGCATCAGGACCGTTGGAGGAAGATCACCCTGATTCCGTACCTGTTCGATTAAGCAAAGCGATGCAGACTGAACTAACCCCACTCGCACAGCAAGCCTTGGAGCGTGAGCATTGTATCGTCGCTACTGTATGCGGTGGCTCGCTTATCCTTGCTATGAACGGTTTATTGGAGGGCAGACCAGCAGTCACTAATCATTTGGGGATGGAGCTTTTAGCAGCAACTGGGGCCATTCCGATTAATGCCCGTGTAGTAGATGATGGCAATCTAGTATCTGGAGGTGGCGTCACTTCAGGTCTGGATGTAGCGTTATATCTTGTAGAACGCGTGCTAGGTCCACGTACCGCACATGCAGTAGAGCAGCTGTTTGAATTTGAACGTCGGGGAACGGTGTGGCGAGATACATCAAGCATTCGTCCAACTTTGAACGCAGCAAACTTACTAAAACCAGACATGCATAGCTTGCAAAACGTGACCTCAGAAGCAGCTAGTGCAAAGCATAACGAAAGGCCGCCCATCGTTAAACATAAGCAAGCCGTTGAGCCGCCCACACATAAGCTGCTACAGGAAGAAGATGCAGCTGCTTTTATTGGTGACTGGGATACGACAATCGCGACGCCAATCGGAAAGCTGCAGGTTAGGCTTTCTATTATGCTAATGGATGGCATCGTTCAAGGTACTGCAACACAAGGAAATGAAACCGTTCCATTTATAGATCCTATGCTGGATGGGAATAGGCTTGTTTGGTCGCTGCGTATTACGAAGCCTATGCGCTTAAATCTGAAATTCGAAGCATTCGTTGATGGCAATGCGATCCACGGAAATGCAAAAGCGGGCCTGCTGCCCTCTTCCAAGCTTACAGGCGTGCGTATCGTCTAGCTAGCAGTACGAAAACGTTAGAATGAATGAGGAGATCCGACCAGATGAAAAACCGAAAATTTTACTTTCAACTACTAGCATGTCTCAGTATCGTTGTCATTGTATATGCCATCATTAAAAACTACATGATCGATCCTGGCGCTACCAGCTTTCTCAGTCACAAAACAGCTACAAAACGCGAGCTTAATTTGCCAATCTGGTTAAATGTGATGTACATTCACGTGGCATTTGCTTGCGTAGCTATGGCAGCAGGCTTGCTTAATTTTTCTGAGCGAATGTTCGAAAAAAGCCGCAAGCTCCACCGTTTTACAGGTTATGTCTATATTATCTCTGTGCTGATCGTTGTTCTTTCATCAGGCTATATGGCGCCATACGCCACGGGTGGAAAAATAAGCAGCATGGGCTTCAATGCGCTTAATATAATATGGTTAATCATTACCGCAACTGCACTCATTTATATGAAGAAGAAGCAAATAACAAAGCATCGCAACTGGATGATTAGAAGCTACGCCTTCTGCTTTACCAACATGATGATTCACTTGATTACAACAATCTTTCATAAAGGGCTGGACTTCAGCTATGCATCCAGCTATACGATCGGCATATACGGCTCGATCGCCTCGCTGCTCCTTATAGCTGAGCTTGTCATTAGAACATTCACGTTCAATCGGCCGATTCAAGGGCGTTAGCAATAAAACAAGCCATTCCTGCGCTATACATTAGCGTTGGAATGGCTTGTTCAATATAATCGTTATGCCAAGCAATCAACATTATACTGATTATTTTTTTCGTGATGATAGGATCAGCATCATCGGTCTGCGAAGCTCATCCTTCATGCCAGGTACCGTAAGCAGCAGATCTGCTGCTGGCTGCGGCTCCACAACTCCCGTTATTTCAAATCCACCCTGTATTAGTCCGTTCAGATACGTCGTTAGCGTTTTATGATATTTGATAACTGCTTCTCCCAGAAAATTAGCTGTTCGTTCTCCCTCAAAATAGTAGCGATCGACTGGAAAGTGCGCAATATTCCCTTGTTCATCATAATGCCAATCCTGGCTACCGTTTGCAGTGAACACGGGGTGCTCAACTGAAAATACGAACTCTCCGTTCGGAATCAGGCAACTTGAGACCTTTTCCACAATACGTTCAAACGATTCGATATAATGAAAGGCAAGCGAGCTTATCACGATATCAAAGGCGTTCGCATCAAATGAAACATCCTCAATGGCTTGATGAATATAGTGAATTCTTGCATCTGTTTTTTCCTTCGCAACTGTCAGCATTTTCTCAGATATATCTACGCCTGTAACACTCTTCGCACCATGCTCTATCGCATATTGACAATGCCAGCCATACCCACAGCCCAGATCGAGTACACGTTTTCCGTTGAAATCAGGAAGTAGCTTTTCAAGCGTTTTCCACTCACCTGCCCCAGCAAGACCTTTCCTTGATCGATCCATCTGGCTGTATTTTTCAAAAAATCGCTGATCATCGTATATGTTCTGCTTCATAGATTCATCCTCCTTACTAAAAATGCCTTCATATCTAGTTACATAATTCCTTGTCGTATTATCCAAATCCTGTTGAAAGTTGTTTGTTCTAGACGTATAACCTATGATACACTTAGTTTATCAAAATTTTCCAATTAAATTCATTTCATAAGAGGTTGCTGAATGGAGTACTTAACCGGAGTATTACTATGTATCGCTTTTTTTATTTTTATCATTCATACAACAGAAACCCTCGCCTACGCTGTGAGGTTATCAGGTGCAAGAGTTAGAATGATCGCTTCAGCTTTATCTCTCTTTAACATTTTAGTTATCGTCTCAAGGTTGGCAAATATGATGCAACAACCTTTCACAGGGAGTCTAATTGATAATGCCCCAAAACAAAACACGTTAGAATTTGTAGAAGCTCAATTTCGCATCCTTATTGGCGCATCAACTCTTGGAACATTATTCGGGATAATTTTACTTCCAACTTTTATTGCGATATTTTCAAGAGCTATCATTCATTTATCAGAGGAAAAGGGCTCTGTTCCTTCCTTTATGAAAAAAATCTTCTCCCTACGCTACATAAAGCGCAGTATAACTTATTTTAGTTTACCGAAGTTTTCATATTTAAAGGATACTAGAGTTAAGGACATTCCCATTAAGCTTTTTTGTGTAAATATGATTATAACTTCGATTTACACGATAGGAGTGTTATCTGCCCTATATGCTGCGTTGCTAGTTCCTGAAAGAGCAGCGACAGCTACTATGGCATCAGGATTAATTAATGGAATCGCAACTATACTGTTAGTTATTTTTATAGATCCGAAGCTATCCGTCATTGCAGATGATGTTGTTAATGGAAGAGGAAGCTATAATAAGCTAAAAAATATGTCGTTAATGATGGTAACTTCAAGGCTATTAGGCACATTACTTGCTCAATTGATGTTCGTATGGGGAGCAAAATATGTAGCTTGGTTTACAAAAATCATAGGGCTGCTATTTTAATTTAGAGTTTTTTATGAAAATAGCAATGTCTCCAATTCTATTCAGTGTGATAAAACGGTATTTATATCGACTTTAATCTTTCGCTCAGCACATAAGCGAGATGGTTTTCAGCTGAGCGGCTATGACGGTAAAACGTTGTTCTGCTCATATGGAACATGGCTGCAAGTTGATTTTTATTCTGATTTCGCTGTACATAGCTTTCTCGTAAAATGTCCTTTTCAAGCTGTGTTAGCGGCTCCGTTGAACTAGTTTCAGACAGAATCTGTTGTATCGTTGATCGCATCTGTGATCCGCTCCAATTTAAACGCTGCATAACAGGGAGACGCTCCAACTGGACAGCATCAAACAATTGCTCAAGAATTTGTTTCATGTCGTTCCTTTCAATTGACAATATTGCTTCGCCTTTAAGAGCACTTGTCTGTGCAGTTATCGCTGGCGCAGCTTCTGTCTGCCAGATGATGCGATGAATCCATTTATCAAACGTTGTTTGCCTAAAGTCCAGCTCCCATATTGTCAATTCAATGCCTGCGACTCCTATAGCCTTTCCGCATTCTCTAAAGCCTAGAAGCAGCATCAGCTGATTCAATTGTCGATCAGCTGATGCCAAAACACATCGCAGCCCGTTAGTCATATGAATAAGCCATTGCTGCATAAGCAGCGCTCCCAGCTCTTTTGGTCGATACAAGGCATGCTCACAGTCAACCGCAGACAACAATACAAATATTGTATCTGCTGACTCGGAAGGAAGCTGGCGCAGTGCAGTAACTTCTTCACCCAGTATCTCCAGCCATCCTGTGGCATATCGCTCCAGTAGCGGCATACTTAATGCATGAAGCCAAAGCCCTGCGCTAAACGCAAGCGGCAGTCCCTTATAATCCCGCACAATAAAAATACCTTCAGAGAAGTGGAGTGCGATATCCTCCAGCAAAGCTTGATAATGAGCAGTTTCAACCAATTCGGATTGCCAATCTGATTCATTCACCGATACCATCAAAAAATGCTTCAAGTATGGCAAATCTTCCTGTTGGAATGGCTTGGGCTGTCCTGGCTTAAGATTAGACGAAAAATTAGCATAGGCATGCGTCGAGGGCAGAAATTCTCGATACAGCTCCAAAACATGAGCAGCCAGACGCATTTGCAATTGTTTGTCTACGGAATGAAACTGTTCCGCCAGCAAGCTGAAAACCTTACCTCGAACACGTTCAAATTGGTCAGCATTTCGTTGGGCGAAATCATCACGCAGCAGTCTTGATACTACATGATGCAAAGATACGCCCTGCATCGTAACCCGAACAAATGAAAGACGGGACAGCTTGTAATATTCTCCTTCGTCCAAAGGAGCTTCTAATACACGATTGAGCAACTTCTCATCGGCTACTGGCAGCAAGGCCAACACCGTAAGTGCACGGAAGACGCCAGGGGATGCCACTTCCCTTAAAAACTCTGCACTCAAAATAGTCGGAATTTCACGCCATACGTTGCGCTCTTCCTTAGCCGCAGTATGCAGCAAATCTACGGTAAGAGCTAGCGAAAGCGGATGCCCTTCTGTCCTCTCCGCAATATCAATTTGCACGTCTTCTGCCAAGCCGGAGTCTCCCAAATAATCGTAAACCTCTTCACGTGTAAATAACCGTAAAGGCAATTGATGTATCCTTGACTTCCAGTACGGATTCGTTTTCCATCTCAACGGCAAGCCATTCCGCGAGGCACACACCAATAACACAGAAGCAGATTGAATATGGGGGAGAAAACTGGAAAGCAGCCATCCTTCCAATCTATCTATATGTTCACAGTTATCGATTAACAGGATGATTTTCTGCTTGGACAGCTCGGAAACAATGAACGGCAAAAGCGCTGCTCCATGCTCTCTTATTACGCCATACTCTGTTGCGAGACTTACTTCAAGACTGTCGAGAAATGCTCCCGAGGTCGTTAACCCAACCTGTCCATCCAGCCATAACGTGCGTAAGGAGGAAAGCCTAGCAGTGCGAGCCATCTCAAACAGTAAAGTCGTTTTGCCAATACCTCCGATTCCAGAAACCGAAAAAATTGAAGTTTGAGCATCGGAATCGAATACCCAATCATTAAAGCACTTCATTTCGTTGTCAAAACCGATCACACGTTGTTCCATTTGTTCCATCGATATTTTTCTCACTCTTTCGCATGCGATATTGTATGTTTATACTATACTATTTTCTGACCACAAAAAATAAATAGATTGTGCTTTACGCTGTTTTCGTACGATTACCTAACACTCACATATAAAATAAGCAATTCGACAGACACACAAAAAAAGCCTCCAAATCCACATAACAAGTGGATTAGGAAGCTTCCATTACGATCAATATTAAGTTGCCTCGTTCACAAACTCCACATACTCTAGCATTCGTTTTATGAGCACCGCACTCTGAGCGCGCGTGGCTGGAGCC
The DNA here is from genome assembly GCF_042659865.1 of Paenibacillus septentrionalis. Lineage (NCBI taxonomy): Bacteria > Bacillati > Bacillota > Bacilli > Caryophanales > Paenibacillaceae > Paenibacillus > Paenibacillus septentrionalis. The sequence goes on along the minus strand of NZ_JBHSTE010000006.1, from coordinate 132,855 downwards.
TGTGGAGCGAGTTTTTCTTGTTCTACGCCTCTCATCATGCCTGCTGCATACAGTTGAGATGCTGATGCCTTTGCCCAGTCGGCTATCTCATCAAAATCAGAAAAACGTTCCAGCGCCGTTACATTCTCAGACGGAAGCTCGCCAGCATAGGAAACCGCTCTGCCCATAATAACCGTCATCTGTTCCCGCGTAACTAGCGCATTAGGTCTGAATGCTCCATCCTCGAAGCCTTCAATCAAGCCAGCTGCGCTTGCTGCTCCTACTGAACCAGCAAACCAAACCTCATCCGATGGAATATCTGTGAATGTGGCTTGCTTTGGCTTCTCTGCAAGTCCAAGCGAGCGTACAAGCATCGCGATAAACTCAGCTCTAGTAATCGCGTTTTCGGGATTAAACGAATTAAGATCTTCTCCGTTTATAATAAGCTTGTTGGCGAGCAGTTCTATTTCCTTATGCGCCCAATGTCCCTCAGTGTCTGCGAATGCTCGCTCAGAGGCAATTACAGTATATGCACCATGATGTACACTATAGAAAGTCGCTGTTCCTGTCTCGAATACGGAAGGAACAAAGTGTGGCTTTCCTGCATGATCGAGTTGCACCACAGTAGTATGATCAGGGTTGACATCACCAGCAAGTGAGACCGTCCGCTCCATGTAGGTATCTTCAACCTCTACCATGTCACCATCTCGATAAAGGTAGAAGCTCATTGACTCTGCCAGCATGGTGTGTCCTTTTTCATCCAATGCAGCGGTAAGCTCGTCTTGATCAGACTTCGCCATTCTCGCGATCACGGCTGTAACAGTTGCATCGTGCTCTTCTATGTTCAGCATATGCAACGGAAAACTGCTGCTTGCACCGTTTACAGCAATGCGAATAACTGCATGAGGTTTATCATTAGCAAGGACTCTTAATGCTTCTGCAGAGAAATCCACCTTAACAATTGGATCTTCATTGTTGATATCTAGCACGACTTCTTCTATATCTGAAGCTTCAAATATCGATTCAATGAACTCAGCATCCAGTATCAATCGCAAAACTGAGCGACCATCATTCTCCTGCTCCTTCGCCATCGTTACCTTAATCGTTCGACCGTTAATTGTAATCGACATCTCTTCGTTCTTGACTTCTCCACCAGAAGCTGGCGGATAGCTCGGATTAGGGGTAGGCCTAGGAACAGCCTTCATATCAATACGACCCACATCAACTGTCTGTCCGGCCTCTATATCTACAGTCGCCTTATACTCCACATATCCTGCTGCTGTTATGGCGAGCGGTTGACTGCCTGCACCGATGTTCACCAAATGAAAGTTGCCCTCTGCATCGGTCGAGCCCTCGACTGCACCAACTACGATCTTCGCACCAGATAACGCTGTATCTCCTGTGCCCATTACCGTTCCTGTGACATTGCCGACCACTGGAGGCAATGGTTGCACAGTTACCGTAGCATAGGCGGTGTGCCATCCATCCTCGGTCATCGCAGTAATTACCGCTGTTCCCTCGGATACTGGCGTTACCTCGCCGCTCTGATTCACCATCGCCACTACCGAATTACTCGATGTCCACGAAACAGCTTGATTACTCGCATTTTCAGGCTCTATCGTAGCAGTCAGTTTTCTCGCAGCGCCTCCTGCTACAAGCGTTAGCTCAGTTGCATCAAGACTTATTCCTGTTACAGCTATTGGCGCAAGCGTCATATCGATGCGACCCACATCAACTGTCTGTCCGGCCTCTATGTCTACAGTCGCCTTATACTCCACATATCCTGCTGCTGTTATGGCGAGCGGTTGACTGCCTGCACCGATGTTCACCAAATGAAAGTTGCCCTCTGCATCGGTCGAGCCTTCGACTGCACCAACTACGATCTTCGCACCAGATAACGGTGTATCTCCTGTGCCCATTACCGTTCCTTTGACATTGCCGACCACTTCCGGCAATGGTTGCACCGTTACCGTAGCATAGGCGGTGTGCCATCCGTCCTCGGTCATCGCAGTAATTACCGCTGTTCCCTCGGATACTGGCGTTACCTCGCCGCTCTGATTCACCATCGCCACTACCGAATCACTCGATGTCCACGAAACAGCTTGATTACTTGCATTTTCAGGCTCTATCGTAGCAGTTAGTTTTCTCGCAGCACCTCCTGCTACAAGCGTTAGCTCAGTTGCATCAAGACTTATTCCTGCTACACGAATCTGACTCTGAATATGTGAAGGTGCAAGTTGAAGGCTGCTCCATGCCTGGATGTGTTGAGCGTTATCCAATTCGTACAGCTGGAGTATATGACCAGATTGAACATCGGCAATGTCTGATCCCAGAGAATATATGGTCACATCGCTAGGCAACGGCTGCCCCAGCAAAGGCCGCACACCCGCATCATCGCCGATAACATAAGCAAATGCATGCTCCTGATCGCTCGCAGTTGCTGTCACATTTACTGAACCTAGCACGTTCCCCGGAGCAACGTTGAAGTCAGTAATGTCAGGCGCAAGCTCATTGACGATAAGGGACAAATCAGCACTGGCTACATTCGAGCCAGCATCGATTACCGACACTTTAATCTGAAATATGCCGCTCTCCGCAGGACTTCCTGTTAAGGTCCCGTCATCGCTTAATGCCATGCCAGTAGGCACTCCAGAGGCACTCCAGAAAAGCCCATTTCCCGCTCCATCTATAGCCTCAAGCACATGTAAATATGAATCTCCCTTTAATGCTTGCGGCAATTGTTCGCTCAATATTACAGGACGCAAATAAGGGTAGCCATCATTCACACCAGAATGAATAGCCCAATCATTAATAAAATCCCAGCCTGCTCCGTAGCTTGCTATACTTTTCATATCGTCAGTCGAGAGGCCGGTAGGCTCATGCGAATTACCAGTCCCCAAGCCTTTTGATTGCAAAGTCGTCATCTGATCAAAATACGACGATACAATTGAAGTATTCTGCACATTCGCGAACGTTCCTATCAAACCACCGATTGCCGTATACATAGGGTCTGCAGTTGCTGTCACAGCTCCCGAAGCGTAGCTGTTCGTAACCGTTCCGTATATAAGCTGCCCAGTCAACCCCCCAATATTAATATAGTAGAGAAAGCCTACATTAGTATCAGTAACAGTTCCGGTCGCATATGCATTTTCAATCGTGCCGGCGCCTTGAGAACCGACCAATCCACCTGCGTATTGATTAGATGCTCCACCACTTTTAACATCAGCTGTCGAATAAGATTGTATAATGGAGGAATCTCCATTTGCACCTCCAACCAGTCCGCCTGAACTGTTTACGCTTCCTATCCTGTTGTTATCACCGCCGATAACACTTCCCTGTGAATACGAACGGATAATGCTGCCTCCAAACAGATGTCCGACCAGGCCACCTGTATATTCACCGCCTGTCGCGAGTACCTCCACACCCAAGTTTTGAATTGTGCCGGATACTCGCCCAAAAAAACCGACATTGGTACGTGAACCCCCATCTATTGAAACTCCCTTAATCTTGTGTCCTCTCCCATCGAAAATGCCGCTGAACGTTGCTGCTCCATCACCAAATGGGATCCACTCGTATCCGGTCATGTCAATGTCATGGGTCAAGCGAATTTGGCGATCGATATAAGCAGCTTGATTCTTGTTAATATAAGCAAGCTCTTCTGCTGACCCTACAAGCACCCAACCTGATTCTTCAAGCGGAACTGCATCATTACCGGCCCGTGCGACTGGCACAGCGGTTGCAAGAGAACTAAGCAGCACCGAAAAAATGAGCAGCAAGAGAAACGGTTTTTGCAGCAGTGGCCATTGTCTGCTCGTTATATGGCTTCGCCTAATTAGCAAGGTAATCATTGTTTTCATTAAATTAGCTCCTTTGTGTCACTTCAGTTATAAAAGCAATATAGAACAATGCCATTTCATTGTAATACAGCTAGCAATTCCGCGGTGTTTCATTTTTGTTTCAAGTTTGAGATTTTACATTTCCTGTAGCTTAAGCTGCTATCGACAAGGTGAAGCTTCAATACAACTACAAAAAGCCAATCTCAGCACTATGTGCAGTGCTTGGATTGGCTCCAACAGTAAAATCATTATAAGTAAGCTTTATTTACTTTTGAGCATGAATTGAACGTTTACTTCATCGCCAGCGCCTATTTCGATAGCAAGAAACTTTCTATCCCCCTCTTCAACAGGATTAGAAACCTTGCTATCAATTTCAGCTTGTAGCCATGGGCGTCCTAATGATACATGAACCATTTGCCGCTGATTGTCTATGGAACGCAATGTAGCGCTAACAATGCCTAGCTGCAGATCCCAACAAAGCTCTGCAACCTCTATCCGCGTTCTTGCCATTAGTCCGCATATAGAGCCTGCTATCCAGTCTGTCGGCAATGCTGGAAGCAGCTCAATTTCTCCTGTATTGGAATACAGCAGCGCTTCATTGATAGTTGCTACCGTACCAAACAACGTATCGGTGCAAAATGAGTTCATACGTCTGTTCGTATCATGATCCGTCATTAGCGAAGCATAATATCCGTCATTGACCATCATCGGCAGCAGGGAAGCAACCATTTCATCTCCATCCTTCAGCCTGGCAGCAACGAGCGCTTTATGCATCCAGCCATGACCAGCAGTTGCATCTCCCGTATTGAACGTATTGCGATTGTGCAAAGCCTTCTTAACACCAGCTTTTAATTCGTCATTATGCTGTGTCTCATAGCCTGGCCATGCCGGATAGAGATGACTTAGATGACGGTGATTATTGTTTTCCACATACTCCTTCATCGCCCATTCACGCAATGCTCCATCCTGATCATATGCATAGCTTGGCAGCTGTTCCAGCAATGCCTCCCATTTAGCAATCGCCTTCTCGTACCCTTCTCGTTTCACTGCTCTTTCAAGGGCAATTACCATATTGAGTCCATCTCTTGCTGCACCGATGTCCATCGTTGCATTTGCCGTCAACGTACTGCTATACCCGATTGGATGATTTTCAGGCGAATAAGCTGGAATAATGAGGTACTTCTCTCCTGGAAGCAGCTCCTTCTTTCCTTTCTCATAAGTCACATTGCCTTCTATGTCGGTATAATATTCTGGTGTGCAAATTTGCTCCCAGAAATTCGCCTGCTTTGTAAGCAATGGTAGAAGAATATCCTGTTCAAGGTCCATATAGCCTTGCTTCAAAATGGCAGCAAATGCTTCATCAGAAAGTCCGCCGTCTTCAACTCCGAGAATCTGCTGCAGGTCTAGAATCCTCATATTCGGATCAATAGGAATTTTCCGATTGCCATAGCATTGCCAATATTCATAAATTGGCAGCAGGCACCAGCTTGCTCCTGCATTCCAATAGGAAAATGGATAGTCATTATCATATTCCACGTGCATGGCACGGTCTCCATCGGAGTTCACCGAAATTTGCAGCGCATCATGCATGCCATAAGCCATTCGAGCATTGTATTCGAAGTCAGGAGCATTTCTTAAGAAAAATGTAATATAACCGAGTGGTGAATAGCTTAGATGCCCGGTATTCATAGCCGCGACCTGCAAATTGACGTTTGCATCCAAGGTGTAGATCGAACGCCAGCCTGGATTCCATTCTCCTGTCCACATGCCGTACAGGCGTGGCGCGCTTGAACCACCACTGCAAATCATCGCATATCGTCCTTGATGATAGACCTGCTCGAGGAATGCATGGTTCATCGTAGATGGATTCTCTTTCTGCGTACGAATCAATTCCAGATTATCGGATGATTTGTCGGTTTCATCACCAGCAAGCTGAAATTGTACTGCATTAAACTCGACCGCGTGCTCGCTTGCATGGGACGCAAGCGCCGCATCATAGTCGAATTGTCCCGTTACATCAACATATCTTTCCTCTACTACCTTCGTAGATGCTAACAATTGATCGATTATCTCGTACTCGGAGGCAGCTGCAAATTCCTCAATCTTCCCCATATTAAACGTCCGACTTGCCTGTGTTATTAAATAAACGGCTTCGGCATCGATAATACGAATAGCGGGATTCTGCTCTTCTCCCACATTCATCCGCTCGCCTGAATCACCTAACTTAATGCGTTCCTTTGTCCCGTTCACAACAATAACCTTGGTCAAGCCTGCATACCCGCCTTCAGCCAGCTCGCTGCCAGCATAAGACGGATAATGGGCCACCTGTGCAATATACCTGGCATTAGAATCGACTAGTTTCTTATATTGCAATTCCGAAATTTTGCTGGCGCCGTCATATGCGCCACTCATCACAGATATATCATCAATAGATAAGATCATGTTGATTTTGGTTCCTGTTGAAGACTGAGTAATTTTCGTAATAGAGACATTATCGACTCTGGAGGTGAATGACGTGCGTGTCCATTCGCCAGCCTCATTTCCATATTGAACGCCTGTCTCTGCTGTCTCGTAATTGGTCCATCTTATGTAGCTGGTTAGTTTGCTCTGCTTCCGTACAGAAAGCCGCAGCTGATGTGAGGGATGATAGCTGTAATAGAATGTTCGAATTCTTGTATCGCCATTGGTATGCTTAATCTTCCATTGGTCGTTCAACGTAAATACATGATATCTTGCCTCGTCCAGCTGACTCGTTAGTTCTTCGGGAATTGATCTGGGATCTCTTGACGGAAAGTTATTCCACATATATTGAAAAATAAATGTGTCGGAGTAGGGTGCACCCGAAGTAACATATCCATTTTCACCATTACCGCTAACCATTCCGTCTCGCCATGAACGTCCAGCGTTTTGAACGGGAACCTCCGTATAAGAAAAAGCATGATTTCCTTTTCGGTACATTAGGCTGCTGGCTAATCGCTTTGTCATCTTCTAATCCCCCTGTCATTTCGATGTCGTCATTTCACATGGGCTGTTTCGCAAAGTAAACGTTTTCAGTTATAATTATAAGGAACTAGCTCTTGAACATGAATGCCATAAAGACGACGAATCACCGACTGCAATGTCGTATTTTTACAGGAGGGATGCCATATGAATTTACCTCCCATCGATATTGGGAATATGGATATAAAGCTTAGGCTTGGTCACTTAGTACTGAATGTTCTTTATGTAAGATTCGGTTATTTCTATCATTCAATGCCGGAGCACAGCCACAGCTTTGGCAGCTATGAGCTTCATTATATCCCATGTGGTCAGGGAGAATTGATCGCGCAAGGCAATCATTATCCAATTCAGCCAGGCACGCTGTTCATGACTGGTCCGAATGTCGCGCACGAGCAGATAACCAATATGGATGATCCAATGGCTGAGTATTGTATATTTTTTGAAATTATATCGCAAGATTCCGCATCCTCTAGCAAGCAAACGACTGTAAAGGAGCTTGAGTTATCCGAGCTTCTGATGTCTACCCCGTTTTGGATTGGGACAGATCGTAGTGGACTAATGGGGTTGTTTGAAATGCTTGCAGATGAACTTTCTAGACATCGCCTTGGCTTGCATCATATGACGACCAATATTTTAGAAATGATCTTAATTAATACAATTAGGCAATATTCATCCAGCAAGCAGCATGAGGTCACGGATATCCCTATTAAATCATTGGATGATCAACGAATGATCATTATCGAGAACAGCTTTCTATACCACTATTCAACGATTACACTTACACACCTTGCCGATATGCTAGGATTAAGCACAAGACAAACTGAGCGCACGATCTATAAGCAGTACGGATTATCATTTATGGAGAAAAAAACTGCAGCTAGAATTAATGCAGCTGCACGTCTATTAGAAAAATCAGATATGACGGTAACTGCTGTAGCGAATCAGGTTGGATTTTTAACAGTGGAGCAATTTTGCAATACCTTTAAAAGAGTGTGTGGCATGACGGCTACGCAATATCGAGCAAACAAAAAAATGCGAAAACCCTGACAGGGTCCTCGCCTCTTGTTTATATGGATAACGAGCAAGAATGTAAGTTTTTTGTTTTACTATCATTCATGCTCGCTAAACATATACGAGTGCATATATTACGCCATAATGAATTAACCGAATCGTCCGCTAACATAATCCTCCGTACGATTGTCGCTTGGATTCGAGAATATTTTAACCGTTTGATCAAATTCAATCAGCTTTCCATTCAAGAAGAACGCTGTCTTATCAGAAATACGAGCCGCTTGCTGCATGTTATGCGTAACAATAACAATCGTGTATTGCGACTTCAGCTGCTGAATCAATTCCTCAATTTTTGCTGTAGAGATTGGGTCAAGCGCTGAGGTTGGTTCGTCCATCAAGATGACTTCCGGTTCGAAAGCAAGCGTACGTGCAATACACAAACGCTGCTGCTGACCACCAGATAAACCATAAGCATCCTTATGCAGACGGTCCTTGACTTCATCCCAGATTGCAGCATCACGCAAGCTTTTTTCAACGATTTCGTCAAGAACTGCTTTTTTGCGAATACCGTGAACGCGCGGTCCATATACGACATTTTCATAGATCGTTTTAGGCAGTGGATTAGGCTTCTGAAACACCATTCCAACCTGGGTACGCAGCTCTTCTACAGAATACTCACGGAAAATATCACGACCTCGGTAAATAATTTCCCCTTCTGTCCGTACACTGTCGTTCAGCTCGATAAGTCTGTTTAGTGTTTTAATATAAGTTGATTTGCCGCATCCGGAAGGGCCGATTATCGCTGTCACCTGATTCTCTTGAATGTCCATATTGATATCGTACAATGCCTGCGAATCACCGTACCATAGATTCAGGTCCTTCGACTGAATCACACTTGGTTTTGCGTTAACAGTAAACTCCTCCGATATAAGCTCGGCTTCAGGTTGATGCTCTATAACAGCACTAGTCATTCTTCCCCCTCCATTCTTAGTAACGTTTTTGGTATTTGTTTCGAATATATATTGCCAGTGAATTCATCGCGAACAAAATAACAAGCAATACAATAATCGTAGCTGCAGCCAAATTTGCATACTCTTGAACAAGTACGGTGTCCAGCGTCCAATAGTAGATCTGAATCGGCAGCGCCGTAAAATCAGACATTAGAGAATTTGGAATTGGCATAATTAATACCGGGATTCCAAGCACGACTAGAGGAGCCGTCTCTCCAATTGCCCGCGACAGCGATAAGATAAATCCCGTCAAGATACCTGGTAAAGCAGCAGGAAGCACTACTCTTCGTACTGTTTGCCACTTGGTAGCACCCATACCGTAGGATGCTTCACGCAAATATTGTGGTACTGCACGAATCGCTTCCTGACTAGCTACGACGACAATCGGCAGTACGAGCAAGGACATCGTCAATCCACCCGCAAGAATACTAGACCCCAGATTAAACATTCTGGAGAAGACCGCTAAACCCAGCAATCCGAAAATGACGGATGGTACTCCGGCCAAATTTGAAATATTAACTTGTATAAATGCATGGAGCTTGCTTTTTTTCGCATATTCTTCCAAATAAATTGCAGTACAAACACCCAGTAGCATTGTAACTGGACCCACCACTACCATTAGTAGTATAGTTCCGACAATAACACCTAAAATACCTGCTCGATCAGGATTCAAGGAAAGCTTGCCGGTAAGAAACTTCCAATCGAGCCAACCGATCCCTTGTGTAACGACCTGATAAATCAAGATGCCAAGTACTAGCAACGCAAACATGGTTGCGAGCAAAAACAGATTTTTCATCGCTGTATCCATCGAACGACGGATCATGACTCTTTGATTATGTCCGCTTTTCATGCTTAATACCCCTCCCTGAATTTACGTGAAATATAACGGGCTGTCAGGTTCATGAGAAGCGTAAATACGAACAACGTCAAACCAACGGCATACAAGCTGTAGTAGCCTACTGTTCCAGCTCCTGCATCACCGCTTGTAAATTCAACGATATATGCTGTCATCGTCTGCATAGACTGAGTAATGTCAAAAGTAAAGTTTTTGGAGCTTCCACTTGCAATCGTAACGATCATTGTTTCACCAACGGCACGTGAAACTGCTAATACGAAGGATGCGATGATTCCAGACAAGGCAGCAGGAATAACAACCTTGAAGGTCATTTCCAGCTTTGTCGATCCTAATGCAAGAGCCCCTTCACGCATTGAATTCGGTACAGAGCTCATCGCATCCTCAGATAATGAGGTTACCAATGGAATAATCATAATTCCCATTACAATTCCAGGACTCAATGCATTCTTTGCACCTAAGCTTGGAATGATATGCGTTAATAGTGGTGTTACAAATGAGTAAGCAAAAAAACCATATACAATTGTAGGAATACCTGCTACAACCTCCATCAGCGGTTTAACAATTTTTCTAACTCGAGCTGATGCATATTCACTTAAATAGATTGCTGACGTTAATCCGATCGGGATAGCAACGCACATCGCAATCAAAGACGTAATAAGTGTACCATTAATTAATGGCAAAATTCCGAATGAAGGATTATTGTGGCTTAGTGGAGCCAGGTTTGTACTGCCAAAAAATTCCCAGAACGGAACCTTCTGAAAAAACAATACTGCATCATAGACCAATGATAACACGATGCCAACTGTTGTAAGAACGGAGATAAGGGCCGCAGTAAACAAGGATATCGGCGCAATTCTCTCCAATTGGAAAGGTCTTTTTTTTCTGCGGGCGATATTTTGTTGGATTTGCTCCCTGACGCTTGTGCGCTTATCCATAAAGGGTATGCCACCTTCCAAAGCAACTTTTTTACGTTTCTACTTTCTATTTTAAAGTTCTATTTATTTTCTACTCATGAAACAGCCAAGAAGATGAGAGCATGCAATGTCTCTCATCTCCCGCTAATTTTTAGTAACGATTGATTCGTTGCATTATTTCAAGGCTTCAAGCTGTGCTTTATATTCTGCATATATAGAGTCCGGAAGAGGAGCAAATCCAGCTTCACCTGCGAAATCTTTAGCAACTTCCATCACGTAAATCGCATAATCAAGAACCTGTGGTTTTTCTTTTGCATAAGGACCATACAAGTACGTGTATACTGGACGAGTAAAGCCCGCATAGTCAAGATCCTCACCGATTGTATCCAGGCTTGGCTCTACTGGACCGTTACCGAAATCAACATGAACAGCAGTTAATTTGTCAGTGTTTGTAATGTAGTAGCCAAATCCGAAAAAGGCAATCGCATTTTTATCTTTAGATACAAGGTCTACAAGTGTAGAGTACTCTTGTTGCAGATTTGCAGTTTTCACCATTTCTTGCTTGCCAAGAATGACTTCATAGAAGAACTCATATGTTCCGTGGTTTTCGTTCGGGCCATAGAAGTTGATTTGTTCAGCTGGCCATTCTGGACGAATATCAGACCATTTCACAACATCATCAGCAGCATAGTGGCCAGATAGGTACATATTAACAATTTCTTCTTTCGTCATTTCAGTAGCCCAGTCGTTCTCCGGATTGATGACCATTGTCAAGCCGTCATAAGCAAGTCGGAATTCAAGAACATCTTCACCCACTACCAAGCCCTTAGCTTCTAGCTCTGCAGCTTCCTCATCTTTGATTTTTCTTGAAGCATTTGCAAAGTCAAGCTCACCTGGAATGAACTTTTGGAAACCAGCAGATGAACCTGCACGACCTGTTTGAACACTTACTTTCGTTTGAACTTCAGACATATACTCTTCAGAGATACGTGCCATTAGCGGATATACTGTACCTGAGCCGTCAACAATTACTTGTCCTGACAATTCTGGTGTTTGATTTTCTGGAGTTGGTGTACTTGTTGTTTCTGTGTTCGTACCACCTGTATTCGTTTGGTTATTACCTGCATTTCCATTGCTGCTATTACCGCAAGCTGCTACAACTACCATAACTAGGACAAGCATCAATGGGACCCCTAATGTCTTAAATACTTTTTTCATTTGTACAATTTCCTCCTTAATCAATATGGGTTTCAATCACCACATCCTTATGGTAGTCCTGTTTTGTTATGCATGTATAAAGTAGTGTTAATTCCGTGTTAAAATTTAACCAACATTGAATTGGCTTGTCATTTTCGCCAGGGAATTGGACAAATTGCGCAGCTGCAAGCCGATTTCATGCGTTCTTTCCATTTGTACAATTTGATCCTCACTAGCTGCCAACATATGCTCAGAGCTGATATAAGTCTCTTTAGACACAACGGAGAAATTCATAATCACCTGCTGCAACTCGGGCAATACTGCCTTAAGAGCCTGCAAATCACCCTGAACCCCCTTAATGCGTTCGCTAACTCTTCCGATATCCATCATCAGCTGATCGAGCGATACTTTAGATTCATTAGCGGTTCGCACATTGTCTTTAAGCTTAGCAATCATATGATCAAACGTATCGGTAGCTCGAAGCGTAACCTTACCCATTTGATGAATCGACTCTGTTATAAGCTCAGTTGCAGATTGGGATTGGACGGCAAGCTTTCTTATTTCGTTCGCTACAACTGAAAAGCCTCTGCCAGCTTCACCCGCTCTGGCTGCTTCAATCGAAGCATTTAACGCTAGTAAGCTGGTCTGCTTCGTAACGTTTTGAATCAGCTCCACCTGATGCGAAATCGAAAATGCTTGTTTTTTCACCTCATTAAAGGTTTCTGCCATATGGCTAAAGTCCCTCTCATAGGTATGAAACGTATCAATTAGCAATTTCAGACTACTTTCGCCATGCTGAGCCGACAAATTCATTCCTTCTGACGTGACAAAGATATGATCCATATTTTCAATCAGCGCTTCATTTTGTTTAAGCATTTCTCTAAAGCTATGCATTCCTGTATTTGAGCCGGTTGCAGCTTGCTCCGCACTTTCCTTTACAACCTGAATCGAGTGAATCAGCTGCTTGCTATGCGTTAGTGCCTCATCTGAAGCCTCACTTAATGTACCACCCGTTTGATTGAGATCGTTGGTCATGTCATTCACTTCTGTAATCATGCCACGCATTTGCTCAAGCATGGTCGAAAAGCTTAATACCAATGATGATATTTCAGGTACTGTTGATTTAATTGTTAAGGCTTGCTTTAAATTTCCTTTACGAACATCTGACATAATCTCACGCAGTCTCATCAACGGCTTTGTTAAGCTGCGAACGAACAATATAATGAGCAGAATTGATGCTGCCAAGCTGATCCCGCTAATAATAAGGGTGAATTCAGCCATTCCATACACAGGCCCCAAATAAGAACTCGTAGGGACCATAAGAATGTATCTGCCTTGAATTTCTGGCATATCGCGCACCGTTACTGTGTAATCGATCCCGTCAATGGTTTCATGAAAAACGCCGTTCGCATCCTCAGCGATGCGATTCATTAACGTATCTGAAAATGGAATATTAGAGTTGATGCTCACCTTGAAAGGGTGTATGGCGCCATCTGTTAAATAAAAGAAATCAGGGGTGAAGCCATGCAGCTCAAGCTGTCTCTTTTGCTCGCTAATACTCATCTCGACCTGTTGTTTAAAGTAAACTTCATCACTTACATATACAAACTTCAAATTGCGAACAACATAACTGATGCTTTCTGATTCACGCTCCAGCCGCTTTTCGACATTCTCAATCAGAATATCCTTGGCCTTTGTGTAGGAGCTTATCCCGACTGCACTAATCGAGAAAGTTAGCAGAAGGATGGATAAGATCAACAACCTATCACGCAAAGTAAATCTTGCATACCATTTTTGATCCGACGTAATTTTACGAACATTTGTCATAGGACTAAATCCCCTTCTTCATCGTTTTTCCTGCCCATTATACGTATGAACTATTAATTCTATATAAGAGAAAGATAAACTCTGTATTAAGTGAGGAGAAACTAGAACATTAAACCTATAACTTTGAAGCTATATAGATTAATAGACGAGTGTCGTAGTTATAAGTACAAGATTTCACCGCTTCCGAATCATATTTTATACAAACGAATTGGAGGTGAAAGATCAGTGAATAAACACACTGAAAATGAAAATAACCATTCAGAGCTGAATGGTGAGAAAGATGTATTCATTAATGGCATTCATTGCAAGTGCAAAAGAGGACCGAGAGGGCCAAGAGGACCAAGAGGACCGAGAGGACCAAGAGGAGCAACGGGACCAGCAGGCGCAACAGGAGCTACAGGAGCTACAGGTGCAACAGGTGCAACAGGTGCAACGGGACCAGGAGGATTAGCTGATTTTGCCTATCTTGCTAGTACTGTCGCACAAACGATTGCTGGAGCAACAGAACCGGGAGCACAAGGAGGAGCTGTTTCTTTTAACTATACAGTTATTAACGGTACAGCCATTTCATTTACTGCACCAAGCAGCATTAACATTAATGAACCAGGGTTTTACAATATTAGCTGGGAGGTATTCCCGGTTCAAGGAAATACCGCATTTGCATTGTTCTTTGATCCTACAGGCGCTCCTTTGCCAACACTTGTTCCAGCAAGCAATTATGGAGCTGGATCAGGCAATCAGCCTTACCAAGGGCAGGTCATCGTAGAATTAACATCAACAGGTGTGTTAACGCTCAATCGAATTGATGCGACTGGTAACATCACCCTGCAAAATGACGTTGGCGGAAGCGGACCAGCTGTTATTAGCGCTTCAATTGTTATTGAAAAGCTAGCTTAGATTGCTAGAATAATTATTGTTTTCATATAAAAATAATAAGCTTCTTTCACAAAAGGTATGATAAAGGTGATGAACCGGATTCATTCCTTTTGTTTTTCTAGAAATCTATTTTCAATAGGATGCTGCAGCTTATTGCTTATTCGAATCGTACTTAAGATTGAGACATTGCCTTCTCTAGTGCGTAATCTTCAAGTGGTATATCCAGCTGTTGCTGCATAGCCAGCTTCGCTAGCTGCTGGCCAAGGAATGGCCCCACTGTTAAGCCCGATGAGCCTAACCCATTGGCCACGATGAGATTGTTCCAGCCAGCTACCCTTCCAAGCACTGGAAGAAAGTCAGCAGTATACGGACGGAATCCTACTCTTATCTCGCTTAGACTACAAGCTGCAAGTCCTGAAGCGGTTTGAAGACCTTTATTCAATATTTCATGCATTCCACCGGCAGTAATGGAGGTGTTATAATCGACTACATCATTTTCATGCGTAGCGCCAATGACGATTCGTCCCTCCTCGAATGCAAGTAAGTATTGATCGGATGGAGGCATAACGACAGGCCAATGCCCGGTGTCGACTTGATCAGCAAGCAAATGCATAATTTGAGCCTTCTGATAGTGCACCTGAATCATAATACCGAGCGGATGCAGCAAAGCATTAGACCATGCTCCCGCACACACAATGACTTCATCTGCCAGCAATTCTTGGTCTCCAACCCTAACACCTGTTATTTCACGATCTACATACGATAAGCTAGCATCTCCTCTTATGATCTGCGCACCGTTTTGCTGTGCCATTGTTAACAGAGCATCTCGCAGCTTGCGACCATCGACTCTAGCGGCTCCAGATACATGCAAAGCATGAAAACCTTCAGACAGCAATGGGAATTTTTCCTTAGCTTCCATATCTGTTAGTAGTGTGAGTTCTCCTATTTCAGGCGCTTCCTCTCTTCGAAGTTCCGCTCGTTCTTTCATCGCCAGCAGCTTTGTCATATCGTAATGAATACATAGTGCTCCTGCCTTGGCATATCCTGTATCAATTTCTCCGCCATCTTCCAGTTCCCGGATTAGCGCTGGATAGAAGCTTGCACCAGCCTTAGCAAGACGATACCATGCCTTATTTCGGCGCTGTGACAGCCACGGACAAATAATCCCTGCAGCTGCATCCGTAGCTTGTCCTGCATCCTTGCGGTCGATAATGATGACATCCGCTCCCAGTCTGCTCAGCTGGTAGGCCGTTGAAGCACCTAGTATTCCTGCGCCGATTACAATAACTTTTTTCATTTCCGAATTCCTTTCCATCCTAATTTAGGTAAAGTATATTATAACCTTGCACGAATTTGAACACCATCTCCATATACGTTACACTTAACAGTGCACAATAAGTGCCGTATATGTTTTCGAGGAGGTGCACATGATGGGGATGGTTATTATCATCTTAACGATAAACATCGTATACGTATCATTTTTTACAGTCCGGATGATTCTCACGTTGAAGGGACAAAAGTTTTTGGCAGCAGCGCTTAGCTCCATAGAAGTGATGATTTACGTAATCGGCTTAGGACTGGTACTGGATAATTTAAACGACATACAAAATCTGATCGCATATGCAGCGGGTTATGCGCTTGGTGTGCTATTAGGTTCAAAAATTGAAGAAATGTTGGCACTCGGCTACGTAACCGTAAAAGTTATTACCAATCATTTCGACGAACAGCTTCCAAATAAATTAAGAGATGTTGGATTTGGCGTGACGTCGTGGCTCGGTGAAGGCAGAGACGGTCCTCGTTTAATGATGGAAATATTGACTAGAAGAAAAAGGCAGCAGGAGCTGTATAACCATATCATTGCGTACGATTCAAAAGCATTTATCATTTCACATGAGCCGCGACATTTCCATGGCGGTTTCTGGGTAAAGGGTATAAAGCGCAAGGATGATATTAGTCAAATCATTAACGATGACAATCTCCCCGGTGTTACAGAAAAAACCGTACAAGAGGTCATCGAAAAAACAGAGGGAGAAAACAAGTCGCCAAACAAAGACGCTACGTATTAATTCAATCACAAAAACAAAAACGTCCATGTACTCCTATAAGAGCACGTGGACGTATGTATTTGTGATTGTTTTTTCCTGTAGCAGCATGGCTCAAACCTTCAGTAAACCACGAAAACCTCTTGCAGCATAATATGAATCGGCTCCGTTATGATACACAAAAACTTGACCATAACGATAATCTCCAAAAATGGCCCCGCCAAGCTTACGAATATCAGATGGTGTTTGCAGCCAACTTGACGTCTTCAAGTCGAAATTCTCAAGCTTCTGCAGCTCGCGATATTGCTCCTCTGTTAATATCTCTATTCCTAATTCGGCAGCCATATCAATCGCACTGTTTTCAGGCTTATGCTGTTTTCTTGCTTCCAGCGCTTCACGATCGTAGCACAAACTTCTGCGTCCCTTCGGACTTTCCTTGGAGCAATCGCAGAACATATACTCGCCTGTCGCATCATCATAGCCAATCACGTCAGGCTCTCCTTCTGTTCTTTCCATCTCATATAGCGACCATAGCTTGTCCGAACTTGCTTCAAGCTTTGCTTGAACATCAGCCCATTGCATCCCTTCGTGACGACTCATGTTTTTTTCAAAACGAGCCTTCAACAGCGTAATAATTTCTGTTCGCTGCTCTGCTGATAGTTCTTTTTTTTCAATTGACATGTCAATGCCTCCTTCATCTACGTTCGCGCTGTAATATAGCTTGCTTTATATTTTGTTGTTCCAGCTATTATAATAGTAGGTAAATTTCGTATATGCAATACATGATATGAAGTGAGCTCATACTGGTGTTAGGACATCTCCAAATGCTTCATATAGATCAGCTTGCCTTCTCCAGGATAATAATAGTTCGGCAGGTGACACATAATCTGAAAACCGCAGTTTAGAAACATTCTTCTCGCTTGCTCATATTCGGGAAGATCACATGTAAAGGTTTCAATATAGCGACCGCTGCTTGACTTGCAGTAGTCCAACATAAAGGTCATAAGCTTTAGTCCCAGCTTCTGTTTACGATACGCACGGTGCACCCCGAAATAATCCAAACGATATCCACCACTTAAATGCTCATTTTCGACAAATATGATAGCTGAAATAATATCGCCATTCAGCTCTTGAAACCAGCATTGCACCGTTTTATCCTGGATGCTCTTTAGTGGCAAATAACGCAGCTGCTCTAACTCGCCCGGTGTAAACCGTTGATCATCAAAGCAATCCTTGCCTAATAAAAAATCCGATACTTTTCCAGCATCTGTGCCTGATGCAATCCGCTTTATCTCTAACCCTGATTCACCCTCTAGTGCCATAGCAATCCCGTCCTATTCTCTAAAATTTCAGCTTGGCTTCTTGCTCTATGATCAATCCTGAATGTAAAAACTCATCGCATTTAAAGAAATAATATTTAGCTATAAGGTCGTTGCGATTGGCTTTCATAATTTGTACAAAGCCTTCTCTAGCAGCTTCATACTTCCCTTGACGGAATGCTTCTACTGCAGCTTCAAACATTGCCTTATCTTTTGTCTTCTGCTGTTTCAAGGAAGGAGAATCAGTCTCAAACCAATCATAAAGTTGAATGGAATGCCTCTGTGAGGTCAATTCCACCTCCCCCAAATGTCTAAAGCGTTCTCTTTCCAGAGGAGTGATGCCTTCAACAACCTGAGAGGTTACTAGCACCGATACACCGAGCGTCTGACTAAGTCGCTCCAAATCAATCGCCAGATTGACATGATTGGAAATCACACTGCCTTCAATCCGCTTCTCTTCTCCAATAATGCCGAGCATGACTTCTCCAGCGTGTATCGATATTCCAATATCGATTGGTACTAATCCCCGCTGCTCGCGATCTTGATTGTAGCTCAGCAGCTGTGCTCTTATTTGACGCGCAGCTTCTAACGCATTAGAGGTTTTGCGGGGGAACATCGTTAGCATGCCTGGCCCCAAATAGCGACTAATAAAGCCGTTGTTCTCACGTATAATAGGACCAAATTGATTGAGAAATTGATTAATAAATGTAAAATTCTCATCCGTCGTCATATCTTGTGACAGCTCATCAAAATTACGAACATGACAGACAAGGATCGTCATATAGCGATTTTGCTGGTCGCCTAATTGAATATCCGTCATCTTCTCTTTACCTAGCAGCTTCAAAAATTGCTGTGGCACAAAGCGAAGATAGGCACCATTGAGCTTCGTTACCTCGGAAATATACGTTTTAATGGCAGTTGTCATCATATTAAAACGTTGCCCGAGCTCTTCAACCTCATCTTTTGTATGAATATCTACCTTTACATTCCATTCTCCGCTTGCAATCAGATTAACTGTTTTTCTTAGCTTTCCAATTGAGCTTAAGAAGTAGACGGTCATTAAGGCAATAACAGCCGATAGCGCAATACTGATCCAGCATACGATTTCGATGACATGATCTCTCAACTGTGCAATTTTTATATCTAAAGCAACGATAGCCTGTCCCGTTTCATAGATACCGACGATTTCTTGCTTGCTATTATAGATTGGACCGATCGCGTAAACCCAGCTGCCACTTGCGTCTGTCCACTCTTCAACAACAACCTCGCCTTTTTCCAATACCCTCATATTGCTTTCATTTGTTTCGAAAGGCTGATACATCGTAACGCCGTCATCATCATCCATTAAGATGTACAGCTCACCGTCTACATAACGATATATGGTGTTGTATAGCCCGCCCCTATTGTCTCCTGATGTTGTAAATAGACCATTCAATCGGTTTTTCAGCTGGGTGAACGATGAGGAGCGATAATCGGCTGGACTATTCAAATCTTCCAGCAAGTCACCATCAATTAAATATTGACCATTCGTGGCTAGAATAGAAAGCTGTCTTACCGTCTGTTCTCTTAATTGCTGTGCTACTGAGGCGTTAATGCTGTGCGTTAGCCACGCCATACATACCGCAATGACAGGAAGGACAATTAATAATTGCTTGGCAACTAATGACAGTCTTCCTTTCATCACATCCTTGTAAACCATGCGAAGAAACAGAACCATTAAACCGATTGTGATCAATACAAGCAGCACATACATCAATTGCTTGATGACTTGACCTATACTGTAGTGATAGCCTTCCAGCACTTTTTCAATTTTCCCGTTCGCATCGCTAACGACGATCATTTCCTCACTTGTCAACACAAACTTGCCCTGCGGAGTAATGGAGTAATCAATTAATCCCCACCATTCTGCTTTGCTTTCTAACGGTTGTGTTATTGATGCTACATCTAATCTTAGCTTTGTCTGCATCTGCTTGTTAACGGAATAGATCGTTTCCACTTGATTATCAACGTAATATAATTCATTCTCATACAACGAAAGCTCTACTGGAAAATGAGTTGTGACAACATCTTTCTCTGGATACAACTGTAGATCGTTATCATGTTCTTCGCTAAATAAATGTCCTTGCTTTGTAGAATAATAGATATGGGAGGAGGGTGTACCAATAATCTCTTTCAAATACTGATTGGGAGGCAGTAATACAGAATGAACTTCAGTAGGCGGCTTCAATAAACTATCTTGTACAAGATCAATACTCATGAGAATAGCCGAATTGTTCTGGGGCTGCTTCTTATAGAAGTACAACTGATTTTGCTCGATATGTAGTCGCTGGAGTTTACCTACTCGCATATGGGTTTCTGTGTTCGGGATATTGTCTGTGTAGAGCATTTGACGTGATTTTCCGTCTGATGAAATTTTCAAAATATGCTCACGAACAACCTTTAAACCAAATTCATCCAACACGGTTACAATAACGTATGCATTGCCATGCTCATCGACAGCCAGATCGTTATACATATACGTATTTTGCTGACCTTGTTTCAACGAACTATCCAATTCATACACGACCTTACCGTTCATGTCCAATTTAGTGAGAGATAATTTTGAATGTGCGATCACATACATAGAATCCATCTGGTCGATGACAGCCTGGGAGACAGCTTCAAAAGGGAAATTTTTTTGAAGCGGCTGCATAGAACCTAATCCTCTAAACTGAACCAATAAGAATACACAACATAGTATACCTGCAAAGCAAACTATTAACTTTCTTTTCATTATTTCTCCCCATTACATTATAGTCTTTGCATCACAACTCTTTATGTATCCAATGCTATTTTACTATATTTAGCCAGCATACTACTAGTTCTTTATTGCAATCTTTTATGTCAAATAGTAAACTTATGCTAGATGTTTATTTAACAAAGAGGGTGATTCGCATCGCAAATGTCGTTTGTGGTGGAGCTGTCCTGCAATGTAGCTTTGGAACAGGTCCGTCGATCTTTAATGTACTCCCAGCAAACAAAGTCACAACCTCTCTCCCCATCGCTAATATTATGGATAATAAAGCAATTGTTAATATTTCTCCCTTTATATTGTGTCAATCATTAGCCAATCCTACCGTAGCAAGCGCTACAGCTGCAGCATTTGGTGCGCTTACGCCTATGCCCTGCATGCCTGTTCCTGCTTCACCCTGGACGCCCGGTTCTCCTACCGTGCAAATTAATAATTTCCCAGCAGTAACCAACTCATGCAAATGTATGTGCAGTTATGGCGGAGTCATTTCTGTGCAAGCACCTGGACAAGTCACAATCCAAGCTCCTTAACAATCTATTCCCTTTTGACATGATTTGAAGGAGATCGAGAAATGATAGAAAAAATTATTATGCCATTTGTCAATCCTATTAAAAAACGCATTATTATGCCTTTAAAGCGATTGAAAAGCTGGCCCAAGCTACTAGCCAAATGGATTAAGCGCAAGTTTAAAGAAATACTTGGACAAAAGGAAATCACGAAGGATAGCTATGTTGCTATAGGTAATTACTATATTTCTAAAAAATTTATTGTCATTATCCTAATCGTTATTCTATTACTCTACTTTTTAATATTTATCAGACCTCCCAAATTCATCAATAACTTGCTAAAGCGTACACCTACCATAACGGTCAGCGAACAAGGAACTAATTTCACAGGAAAAGCAATATTGAAAAACAGTGATAAGCAGCTTCTGTATGTTGGTAATTTAGTGGAAGGCAAATATGATGGACAAGGAATTCTTTACTACCCTAATGGTCAGATTCAATATGAGGGTGCTTTTAGTGCTGGTTTGTACAATGGAGCAGGCACGCTGTATGCAGAGGACGGAACCTTGCAATATGAAGGCAGCTTCCTGGCTGGTGAGTTTGATGGCCAGGGCAAGCGATACAATGCGAGTGGAACATTAATAGAGCAAGGGTTATTTTCACAAGGCCTGCTAAGCAATGGCTCCTTATATAACGATTCGGCTGTCTTACTATATACCGGCGCCCTTTTGAATGGAGCATATGAAGGTGAAGGCAAGCTGTTCCATGCGGACGGCTCCGTGCATTATGAGGGCGCATTAAAAAATGGAACGCCTCATGGCAAAGGAAGATTATACACCGATCACGCTACACTATTGTATGAAGGCGAGTTTGCGAACGGCGCATATGCGAGCGAAGGAACGCTATATGATGACCAGCAGCAAATGATCTATCAGGGTCAGTTTCTTAATGGAAATTTTCATGGCAATGGTAAGCTGCTATATTCCAATGGCTTCATAAGCTACGAAGGTCAGTTCATTAACGGTAAACAGACCGGCGAGGGCACATCCTACTTTGAAAATGGGAATGTGATGTATAAAGGACAGCTTCAATCTAATCAGTATCATGGACCAGGCACGCTATTCAATGAAAATGGCAATACGATCTATCAAGGCAATTACTCTAATGGATTATATCATGGAATTGGAGAGGCCTATAACGAGGACGGACTTCTTGAATATGCAGCTACCTATAAGTTCGGCAAACGCAACGGTGAAGGCAAATGGTATCAGGATGGCACTCAGCTCATCTACCACGGATTTTTTGCTAACGATTATCTGGACTTCAATGCTCTGCTGCGATTAGGCTATAAGGAGCGTGAGCTGCTGTTAGGTCAAGCGCCTAGCACGGTCTATATCGTTGATGATTTGCCTGCGCCTATCGTAGTTGAAACGGAACCTGCGGACACTAACGCTGACTCAGATTCGGCAGATAATCCAGACACGGATCGTACAAATGCTACGGAAGCGCAAGATACGGAACCTGCTTCCACGACAATAGAACCTGTATCTCAGGCAGAAGAAGATAAGCCAATTCAAGGACAATGGATTGAACAAAACTATGCAGCATTAAGTCTGTCTTTTGTTACCCGACAAGAGAATATAGAGGTAGAGCAGTATGAGTTGTACGAAATGACTTTATCAGGTGGGCTCGTGCTTACGACCTTCTATCATGAATTACTTGAGAGATCTCAAGCTGATCCAGAGCAAGTTAAGCTTACTAAAAATGGTCTGTCCTATACGTTTAACATAGCGGATATTACCTATCTCATTCGTTTAAATCAGGATGAAGAACCACAATATGCAAAAGTCATATTGAAAGAGAGAGAATGAAAAATAGCCGTCTTGAGTCATACCCTTTGACTTGAGACGGCTATTTTAGTAGCTATTCTATGGCTGCAGCTGCTTCTAAATGTGCATGCTGTGGCAGTTCTTCTGCCTTAACGGCTACAGCTCCAGTTGCCCACCAACGCACGCGAACACGCATAATATCTGTTTTTTTATGAACCTTTACTGCAATTCGAAATGTTTGATTCGTTGGAAATTGAATGATTGCTATGCTTAACTTCGGATAATGCAGCTCATACTCTGATCCCTTCAATATGCTGAGATCACCTGAGATGAGAGCATCACTCTTTTTCCACATTTCCGGCACGGCAACATCGGATTTAATATCCTCATCCGAAATCGCTGTCGTAATATACGGCACACTATCGGTAAATCCGTGCTTAATCTCTTCAGAGTAGAAGGTACTCTCACGACTCTGGAACCACTTTTTCTTCTTCTCAGAAACGATAGAAATTTCTGCGATGCCCGTGGTCACCGTTGGCGTCGGTTCAATCTCTTCCGTCTCTGGCATAATGCGTGCAAACTCCTCTTCAATAAGTGGAAAAGGCTGCGGTGCTTTCACTTGATCGAATGGAATGATATCTGCTTGCTGAGCCGATTGGCCGTTACGATCTGCGGCGATAAATTTATGCTTCATCAGCTTATAGAGCAGCGTAGGATTCATCACATAGTCCTGAAAAGGCTGTGGAATGATTTTATCAATAACATAACTAGCCCCGAGCTGCAGCAAATTTAACTGTGCCAAATAAATACTCGGTTCGCTCGGAGCATCCAAAGCAAGATCAAGCGGACGATTATAGTAATCACTAATGATTTTGCTCGCCACATCCTGCTCAATAATTTCAAGCTTCTGCTTTAATACGTTCAGATCGTATACAACACGATCTCCTATCGTTAGCTTCACACTGCCAGTAGTTGCGGATAAAAACAGTACACTCTCTGCCTGCTCCATTCCTTCCTCTTGCGTAGCTGCCTTTAGCCTAATCTGCTTAACAAACTGTGTTTCCCCGCTGTCGAGCGGCTCTTGAAACACGATTTTTCCATCAACGTCACCATCGACAACTGTTAAGGAAGGAAATTGCGGGATGAATTCAAATGAAACAGGTGGAGATTGCAGCGTTTTTTCAATTACAAGTGTAATCTCAAATTCCTCATCCTGCTTGATATAACGAGGCGTGTACTGATAAATGCTGACCGATCCATCATCGTACCATGCCCATTCATTGAACATAAGATGCTCAAATGATATATTGGGATGCTTAGGTCGCTTGTCTGTTACGAACAAGCGATAGCTTTCCTGAATACGGTTATGTTCACTAATTTCCTCGCTATTGCTCATTCCCCCTACAGCATGGACAGGCTCTTTCGGCTTCTCATTATAGGCAAGACATAGATACACGTTTTTAGCGTAATCATGATTGGTAAATCCATCCACGTTAGAAAGCTTCATGGTCATTGGAGAAGGAACGACTATTTCTCTTCCAAGCGCATCTAAAGCAACTCCAGTTTCAATTGCAATAGACTTATCATCTACAGCAACTACCTGTAAGCCAGCTACAACTCCGCTCCCATACAATAGTCGGTTTACTAGTCTTCGTTTGTCGGCATTATAGGTCTGCTCTGTCATAAAGTCGCGAACCGTCAATAGCTTTCCATAAAAATAACGGTTCCTTTCAAACGGCACATATCTTGATCGATTCATTTCCTATTCTCCCCTTTATTCTAATCGTGAATTTAAGCCTAAACGAGAATGCTTATTCAATTGATTTTCCTGACCAAGCTCCATCGTAATCGTATGATGAGGCATTGATGAAATACCGTCTAGCAGCAACTGCTGTGGCGCTGTTAAAATCGTATTCATACCAAGGTAAGAGTGAAGATCCATGTATACCCATGGCTGCAGTACAACCAGCTTGCATGCTGAGAATACAGGCTTGTATTTATCTAAAATATGCTCCAAGGTGATACGCTTCAGCTCTGTATCTACGACATCGGCTTTTACCAGTACGTTAAAGGTATGCGGATCGGTTACATAAAGCCGATCTACAACATCGCGAAGCTCAATATTTTCCTTTAATGGCTTAATGTCGTCATATTCCAATATGATGGGGCGATAGCCTGTATAGATCTTCACCAAAGTTTCTATCGCATATCGTGTCCCTCTCATGTTGGATAGCTTGGGGGCATGAATGAGCAATTCTCGCAACTGCTCCTCCGACCAATAATCCTCGCTATCAATTCCTAACCAGCTTAACAGCCATTTTAGTGAGGAGCCGCTATTCATGCTTGCTTCCAATGTTCTCGGTGCCGACAATATACGCTGATCCGTTTTCTCGATTAAGGTTTGAAATATGCTGAGGTAGTTCGTTAAAAATCCACTATCGGTCCGCTGATAGATTACGGGTAAATCTGAAACATAGGATTGTCTCGGAAAATACACATCTAATGCATGCAACCCAGGAGAATGGCTATCGGTTCCCATAAGCTCTACGGCTACCATTAAATATTGACCGATCAAATTGTTGAGCAAAGCATCCTGCGGATCTACAATCGTTTGCTGCCATAGTGGTTGCAAAATGTCCAGCTTTTGCTCCATTGGTGCTTCGTTATGCTGCAGCCATTCCACAAGATGAATTTTCTCCCCTGCAACGTTCACCTCCAGGTGATCGGTTGCAAATACATGAATGTTAATCGTGGTGTCGTTGTGAATGCTTGCATCCAGAATGATCTTATGCCACTGCGTCCCCAACTCGCCACTATTAAGCGGCATAGACAGCCACACACCACTGTAGCTTTGCTTCTTATCCCAAAAGCTCGGCAATAGCTGCGGGATGAGCGTATAGGCAAATCCGTCAGTCACATTGATCACTTGCAATTGATCTCCACGCGCGACGACATATTGCCCCTTTGTAAGCGGTGTTGTTCCGTGCTCCACATACCTTCCATTCTCATCAAAGGAAATTAATCTGCCCTCTTCTGCCTGCTGCTCCAGCAATAACATCCAATATTGATTATTCTCATCTATTGCCATACTTACGATGTTGGAGATGTCTCGATCCAATGTGAGATAACGTATCGTTTTTTTTACGTCCCAGCATACGATCTGATTTTCTATAGCATCTGCATAGACGACATCACCGTTTTTATGCTGTAGCAAACGATTGCGAGCGCTCCACTCTTCTATGAAATCAGCCTCATGAACAAGCGCTGCAGAACAGCGATATACATCTACAGCATTCATCGCCAGTCCTATATTATCGAACTGCAACAATTGTACGTGCTGTGCACCAGGCAATGTTCCGGTGACAACGGTCGATTGATCGTCCAGCAGCAAGACTGCACTTGCCACAAACGGTTGATCTTTAAAAGCTTCCAGCTTCCATTTCAATTGACCACTGTCCAGAAAATAACAAAACAATTGGGAGTGCTTGCCGCTGTCTTCATCGTTGCTCTGATAGAGTACGACGAGTAAATTATCCTGGATAGATATCCGATGCGCCATTAAGCCTTCTTGAGCAGGCAACACAAAAACCAGCTCTATAGCTGCAAAATTTCGTTCCATTCGCCAGACGCGCTCTTGATCATCCAGCCAATACCATCGCCCATTTTTCGCAACGATAGCATCCTTCCATGTCGTATCCTCATAGCTTGCAGGCAAAGTTAATTTTTGCACATTACGATAGTGATGATCTTTACGAATTTGAAGACCATGAACATAAGGATCAAGATGAACAGCTATGCCATTATTCCAGTCTGAGGGCTTACGGAATGCAAAATGTTTTTGTTGTTTCATTCGTCAATCCCCCTTTTAATGCTGAATAATAAATTCGATTTCATGCTCGCCAGAATAAGCTAAGCCATTAGGCGGAATGCGAATATCTCCGCCCTCTTCTTGTGTAACTTGATTGCCTTCTGCCATAATCCACAAATCCTGTATGTACACAATTCCAGCAACGCTATGAATATAGTCGTATACATCGCTTTTATTAATGGATTTGCCAAATGCCCAGCCGTCTGACTGACTCGTTTGTTCAGGAATAAGCCAGCGATTCAATGCCGTTACGACCTCTTTCTCTTTTCCTTCGTATTGGGCTTCCACTACGATAACGGCTCGAATTGTAACCTTGATATATTCAGGCCCAATAATATGATACTTGTTTGTTAGCAGCCGATATGGCTCCATATGTGCAGCAATTGTCTGCTTCAAGCCATCGCTAGGACTCGGAAACAACCGACTGCTTCTTGGTACGACAACGATTGAAAGTTGTCCCATCGCACGTTCTTGCGGATAATTGGTAAGGGTAGGATGATAGCCGCTTATCGCTTTTATTCTAGCGATTTTCACACCAGGAATTTCTAAAACGCGTGCCTCAATATCCTTTTCGGTAATCGCGCATTTCGGATCTAATGCCTCCAACTTTGTACGTGCCAATGCGTCAGCTACCGTTTCCGGGTCCTTGCCTCCGTATGCAGGGAATAAATTAGTTACCTGCAGTTGCTGATTATGTACACTCATGCTCTTAAGCGTATCTTCCTTCACATTTCCTTGTATGCCTTCACCTGTACGATAGCTTATGAATCGAATATTGGGTACAGGCGAGCTCGAAGGTGACATTCCGTATGTGCCATCAGAAAAGGAGAGCTGCTCATCCTCCGTGATCACATAATGGGGACTGCTCATCGTCGATTGATCGAAATCCAATACCCGTTCCCAGTCACGCCAAAGCATTCTCTTCATTTCGGGATCCCATTCCCCAACCTGCACGATCAGTTGATTACAATATATCGAAGATATCGGCAATGGATAGATTTGAAACGCAATTCCAGTTCCACTGCCAATATATTGATCCGCTACAAAATCAGGATCAAGACCAACAACTCTTATACTGTCTTTTCCAATAGGAATAATCTCGAATGGTTGTATCGTCAGTACAACATGAGTATCTTCATGCTCAGCATGTATGTACTGTGGAGCAACATCGATCCAGCCATCTTCAACTTTATACTGTACTTGAATATGGCCGCTTAGATAAAGCGCATGATACAAATACAGATGTACCGGTTCACTTTGGCCTAATTTGCGCGTCTCTTCTCCCCAACCCTCAAAGCGCTCCTCAATACACCATGTTTTGCCTTGGGAAGTAAACACCTCATTCCACATAATTCGGCGAACTCGAGGGATATCGTCAAATCTGCCTGCCACTACTTCTGCTTTTATCGTTGAAATGCTTTGTGTGGAAAGTGGCAATTCGAATAAAATCGGACCACTTTGATGAAAGGAATATGATTCATCTCGTTCCATGCGAAGCGGCTTCCAGCTTCCACCCTCCTCATCCTCTGCCAAATAACTCCACTCAACCGTAGCAGAAGGATAGAACTGCTTATAGCGTGCAGGAATACGGTGCGCCGCTGGCTGACCGTCCAGCTCAATAAATAGGGATAGCGGCATAACCTGTGGCAGCGGCTCTTCTAATGTAATTAACATGTGAGAGCCAATCTCTCCTTTATCGCCAAAAGGATAGAAGACAACCTTGCCTGAACGGAGGTTTTGTGTTAACGCCTTGCTTGTTCCATCATGCTTTAACGTAATCGAAGTTGTGCGTTCTGGTATTAGCGTAATGGAGCGTACGGTTTCAAACTGCAACTGTCCAACCTTGATTGCCGTACCAAACGGTATGTAGGTGACGTCATGAACGTGCGTAAAGCTAACAGAAGTCGTTGCAGGCTGTCTATCCATTGGCCAGCCGCCCAGCAAAGATAAAAATTTACGATCATACTCTACTGACATCCGATTAATCCGATATTGCTGCATCTCAATATGCCATGCCAACAGCTCAAGCAGCGTCATACCTGGATCATGTACATTTTCATCTGTCCATTCTGGAGCTAAACGGGGAATGAGTTCCTTCGCTTCACGCATAATTTGCTCAAAGGTGCGATTATCCAAATTTGGTACTGGCAACATATCTGCATCTCCTCTCCTGCTTATTGATGAACCTCAACCGTAATCCGATGTTCGCCTGGAATAATGATGCTATGCGGCAGTAAGTCAAGCTTGTCCGGATTGTATTCTACTTTCCCGTCTAATTCATGCTTGTATGCCTCGAGCAATAATTGTGGTATATGAACGACAGGACCTAATGATTTAATTAACGCATAAAACATCGATGGATGTATCGATTGACCAATTTCCCAGCCTCTTCCGTCGTGATTTCCATGAATCGGATCAAGAAAATGATTCAGCTTCTGCTGCAGCTGTCTTTCGACCATTACGACATCATCCATCGTTCTAACCCAAACAGTAGCGCGAACTCCAATTTCAACATAGACAGGCTCAATCACCTGCAATAAATTCGGGAATGCAACACTCGCTGCTGTAATTTTCAATAAACGATGCTCGATCCACTTCTTCAGCTCAAGAAAATGCGTATTTTGACCTCTGCCCGTATGAGGCATTACGACGAGTGTTAATGCCCCTGCTTCTGGCTGCAATTTAATATTTTGATTAGCCAAGCATTTTACTTTGGCAACGTTAGGATGGATGCTGCGAGTGAGCCATTCAAAATCATCAGCTACTACCGCTCTATTACGGTGAGCAAAAAACTTCGTCCCATGAGCAATCGCATCAGATACAGTGCCTGCGTCACAGCCGCCTGCTGCTTCTTCAAGATTAGACACTGATTCTACAAAAGCTATTGCATTTTGCAAAGAAGTGATCGTTCCCTTCTCTACGTTTCCTCTAGCACCGCCTCCACTGATATAGCTTACTTTAACCTGATCAATTCCATTAAGCGATATAGCTTTACCGAACTGACCATTGCCAAACGTAATTTTGCCGGTGGCTCGTTCTATGCAATAATGACGATCTGTTGGCTTGGAATGCAAGAAATGATCAACCAGTGTATATCTCACCCAAACCTGCATAATATGACCCTCTGAATCACGCTGGATATCCAGCATCTCAGGTGAATGAAGCATCAATTCTTCCAGCTCATTACTGCTCATGCGACCTGTTTCATCTACCCATACCGTCTCGCTAATCACCGGCTTCAATGACAGGGCATAGCAGCTTTCCTGCATCTCTTGCGTTAAGTCATAACCATCCAGATAGACGGGGTTCTCATGATGAATCGTATGCTGCTGCAATACACGCAGCGTATTTAACTGAATCGTTTTCACAAGTGGCTCATACTCTTCCTCATTATGCATGTAAAAACGCGTATCGCGATTAACCGCACGTATCCAATATTGCGCCTTGCCGAACTGCTTATGAAAAGCAAAATCTCTAGGTCCTACAAATTGCAAAATACCACTTCTTGAAAAACCCTGTGTATCATCTGCAACAACAAGAGGCTGCCACTGCGATGTGCTTCCTACAGCCTTTAAATACTGCCATTCTACATGAGGAATTTCTTCTGATGTCCAATTTCTCGATATCACATCCATATATAAATGAATCGGCCCACGCTCTGGCGGCTTGTCAAAACCAAACCAAACGGTTGGCTGATAGCCTGCCATCGGTTGAAAAGGTCTGACAATTATGCCGCCACTTTTCAACTGCTGGGTATAAGTTTGCCAGTCGAGGTTGTTGTAGCTCATGCAATGCTGAGGGGTTAACATGCGATCCTCGTAGCGATAGCGCAGCTTCATCTGCTGAACATAAGGTGAATAATAGATGGCATCAATGGAATACGGATTAGCTACGGTAACAATGCGAGCACGAATCCACATGCTGTACTCGGCATTCACTTCTATTCCTTCCATGTCTTCTGGAACGATAAATTGCAGCTGAACCTCTTTTTCCTCGGCGATTATATGCTGAAATAACGTTGTCGCTTCCTCAGCCACAGGAAGCACCGCCCATGAACGACCATTCCAATATTCCCACTGTACTTTCGTAATCGTGACGGGATCAGGAACCTCTACTCGATCTACCACTTCACGCTTCATAATTGGCTTCCAATTGATTTGCTTCGGTTTGTCAGGGAATAGCCGATGCATGTTGTACGATAGTGAAAATGAAATCGATACTTCAGCCCCTCGCTTGCCGAGCACTTCCTTATTACCAATATAGAAGCAGCCGTATGTCGCGAAAAAGTCACCAAAAGGCTCACAGCCCTTGTCCGGCTGAATCGGAATATCGTTGTAAAATGCACGTTCCGTCAATATCCCTGAGGAAGCATGGGCAGCTGCATAGTCTGTTTTCATCGTGAGACGTTGGAATTGAAGTTTTCCCAGCCCCAGATTATCATCAACAGCAGATAAGGAATGTGCGCGACAACGAATCCAGTTTCCTTCTTGACCAGCAATCACTGTTGCCTCTAGCGGCGTCGAATTTAGCTTCAGGAGACGCAGCTTTTGTTCATAGCCATGAACAGCATCAAAAGGAATCCATTGACCACCACTGTAAAACTCCCACGTAACTTTACGTTCATCAGCAAACATCAGTGCAGCCTCACTTGCTGCAATTTCATGCTGAGCATGAGAAAAATAAAGCTCGATAGAACAAGGATGAATGACATCGAATAAGAAAGGATGCTCCAAATACAGCGTATGCTCTTGAAGATTGTGTCCCTTGCTGCCATATAACGTAATAACTGGAGCCTGCTCGTCGTGACCTGCTCCGTTCCATTGATTATCCTCTTTGTGTACGACGATGCGATCATTGCGAGGATATACAGCAATAATTTGCTCCAGAGCAGCGGTTGTTAATAAGGCAGGGCTTTCCGTTTCAAATACAACCGCTTCACCGCCAGCCACATTGGCTGCAAGTTGTATGCCTTTATCAATCCATACTGGTTGAGGTGTACCATCAGTAAGCTTAAACAAGACATTGGCTACAGCGGACGTCGCAGGCGCACGCTCTACATTAAATAGATTCAAAAAAGAAACGAGGCTTTTGTAAGGCAGCTTATTCATTCGTTCTATATTGCCTTCCAATAGTCGTAGGAAGATTAGTGCCAATGCACTGCCAAAATCCGGATTATCCTTATTAAAGCTCCACTCCGGAGCGTAAAATGGGACCATGCTATTCAGTTGTTCTAATAGAACCTCTTGATCACTCGAATCTATCGTAGGTGCGAGTTGCTCAAAACGCCGATTATCATTCATATTTTCGCTCCGTATTCTTAATTTGCACCTTCATACAAATAATAGGGGTATACTAGATTGTAAAGGTTGTTCGTTGTTCGCACGGTATACTGAATTGTAATATTTAAGCGATGATCAGCGTGTGGGTCAGATTCTACTTCTACTTCTACTTCGTGTACACGCGGTTCCCATTTTATAATCGCTTGAAGCACTTCATTTTTTATCATTTGCGCCGTTGTCGCATTGTTGCCTTCAAAAAGATACGATTCAATGCCGCTTCCGAAATCTGGACGCATAATGCGCTCGCCTCTTATTGTCGTAATAATAATTTTTATCGCTTCTGCAATATCATCCTCGTATTCTACTGATCGAATTCTTCCTGTTATTGGATCAACTTCGACGGGAAATTTCCAGCCTCGTCCCAAAAAATCCTTTGACATCTGCCTTCTCCCCCTACTAATTCAACTTAATAATGCTTCCTTTTAATTGCAGCATGCCTGAAGCTGATATATTGACATTGGCATTTGCTTTCATCTCTAACGTACTGCTTGCTTCGATTTGAATTTGACCACCTGATAGTTTAATAGATTTGGGCGCCTTGATTTCTATCTCACCCTTCTGATTCATCGTAAGTGTCGCTTGTGACGATTGAATCGTTACTTGACCTTTCTGCTCATCCAGCATAACTTTATGATTGCTGTTAGCTGTTCGGAGTTCGATTCGCTGTTCCTTATCGGCAAACTCCAGCTGATGCCCCTTTTTCGTTTTTACTGTAATCTTACCCGCTTGATCATTATCATCGAATGTAATTTCATGACCACTTCGCGTCTTTATTTTTCGAATATCATTCTTATCATTGTTTCCAGCAGGTGGAGGCTCTTCCTTGTTCCATAAGCTTCCTATCACAATAGGAGCAGTAATGTCCCCCATCATAAAAGCAATCAGCACCTCATCCCCTACTTCAGGTATAAATAAAGCGCCTCTGTCCTTTCCCCCCATAAAGGCAACGATTCTCATCCAGTCGAATTCCTTTTGATCATCGATAACAGGGATTTTCACTTTTACACGTCCATTACTATCCGGGTCCTTGTTATCTGTGACTATACCGCTATATACACCATTCATCGTAAAATGCTCATCCTGGCGCGATCCTGTTGTAAAGTAGTCATATAACATCATTACACCGCATTTCCTTTTAATTTGAATGAGGTTTGATAGCCTGAAGATCCTACTGTATGTGTCGCACTTTCAATATAATAAAGGGTATTGAGTCGCTTCCCTAAGCCACCGATTTCTATATATCTGCCTGCTCGAATTTCTGGCAAGCCAATACATGAGGCACTGGCGCTGACAAGCTTCATACTGATTTCTTCCATCTTCGCTTCCGCTAGCTCTTTCGCTTCCGCTTCGTCATCTACTTGCTCTTGGATGACTTGTATAAATGTCCCTATCTTTTTCAGCAAATCTCCGCCGGTTAAAGAATTTTTCCCAAGCTTCCGTACTGTAGAGGCTTCTCCATATACAATATCCTTTGACTTGCGTATATTCCCCTTCACGATCACTTTCGTCACCTGATCCGCAATATCATGTTCGAGTTTAAAGGACATTAATTGCTTCCCCCATTCCAGCGTCATAACAGGGGTGCGGTTGTTCATATACGGACGAAAATACAGCTTTTTACCCACTACAAAAAACTCATAATGTAATTTATCTGCTAAATTTTTAATGAACTTGTGATCAGTCTCCGTATTTTTCATAAGGGTCGGGTAAACCTGTGTATCCTTTTCAATATCAAATTCAGTAAGCCCATATTTTCTGCCGAGTTCCTCTACAATGTCAGGAATCGTTTTATTTGACCAAATTTGCGGCTCCCCGCTTCTCATCATGAAAAAGCTTATATCCATTGCGGTCACAGAAATAACGGGAGCTTGACCAGATGAGAAATTAAATTCAGTGTTGGAAATGTAACCAAAGAATAATGGCGTCAAGATGTCGGTGTAGCCGATAGATACTTCTACAGAATTACCAGGCTGAAGCAAATCGGCCCATTTCAAATCTCGTTTTATCAAATCATAAGCATTGGTAACAGAAAAGCTGACCGTATCCGCGATCTTTGAGGTGGAGGTTTGTATAGTGACGGATTCAATAGCCATACCTTCCTTTACAATATCCTTATTGCTAACGATGACCTTAAAAGATGGAGCAATAAATCCACGGTAATGCTGCTCTAAGGAATCAAAGGAAACGGTTTTTGAATCTAGCTTAACGCTGCTCATATCGTGATCTCCTTATCCGTATAATCGTGGAATTTTCAATAAAGTCCCTGGCTCAAGCTGTCTTGGATCGGCTAGATCATTCGCTTTCGCAATTGCACGCCATAGTGCTGGGTCCTCGTATTCTTCCGCTGCGATCTGCCATAGCTGGTCACCCTGCTTCACAGTTCGTTGTTTCGTACGATCCGCCGATTGTCTTGGAATATGCTTTAGCTGCTCCTGCATGCTTTGTACTGCTTTGAACGTTACATTTAATGTTGCTCGAACCGGCTTGCCCTCTCGATTAAACATCGTATAGCGCTGGCTTACCTTTTCGAGTACACCCTGAAACGATAACGAGCCCCATTTGAATATACATAGCGGAGGTGCATGCAAATCCTTATCGATATCAAGCATTCCAGCAATTTGCAGGGTATAGCTTCGAACATCTGTATTTTGTTCATAAGTATCAAAAAACAGCTCCATGGACAATGTAGTGGCTTCACCCGTTACAAATTGCGCAATGGGTTGAGATAACCCGGGCATCGACTGCCAGGAATATTGATTGGATGATTCAAGTGCGTACTCTGAAGGATTGAATAGAACATCAACCGTCGTTTTTTTTGATCCCACCATCGCAATGACTTGTGCTTTTTCCAGTGACATGATTTCCCCCCTTAATCACTTCTGAGAACATTAACGACCTAATCGTTGGTTATCAAATTTGATTTTTCTGCTTAATTCTTCATAGATTTGATTGGAAAGCTGCTTTATTGCATTGGGATTTCTTGCATCCTGAATAAGCTGTTGCTGTTGCGTAATTTGTTCCTCGAGCTTTTTAATATGCGTTTGCATGACTGCTATGGGCTCCGTAAGGGAATCCTGCTGCTTCACTTTCTTTTCTTCCTTCACAAGCAAAGACACATGCTTGATGACCGTATCAAGCTCTACACGCTTTAATGAAAGCGTCTGAGCGTTATCCTCTTTTTGTGCAGCCTCTACTCTTGAAGGCTTAGAGGAGTCAACATAACTTAAACGGGTATCAACCTTGGAATTGCTCCGCGTCATATCCGTATGATGAATGACGACTGGCAGTGCATTAGAATGCTCAGCCATTCTCATATGTACCGGAAGTATTCTGAATTGCTCAGCCTGCCTCACACTGACGGGCAGCGATCTTGAGCGATCTTGCTTCATTGCTACTGGCGTTGATTTTGTACGTTCAACCTGGTTTATAGCTACTGGCGATGAGCTTGCATACTCAACTTGCCTCATTTTCACTGGCAATGTTCTTGAACGTTCTACCTGTTTCATTTCCACTGGCAATGTTCTTGAACGTTCTACCTGTTTCATTTCCACTGGCATTGACCTTGCATGCTCAACCTGTTTCATTTCCACTGGCATTGTTGATTTTGTACGTTCAACCTGGTTTATAGCTACTGACGATGAGCTTGAACGTTCGTAAGAACCTCTATTTGCCTGCTGTACTCCTCGCTTCAATGCGGTTGGCAGCTTTTCATGTTCTTTGTACAATATCGTCATATGCTGCTTTATGATAGGCCTGAATACACGCTCATGAACAAGCTCTTTAGACTGCTGAGTGACGCTGCTGTGCTCCGCATTATAAACAGCTTGTTCATTCCTGGTTTCCGCATCTTGCTTGCGGATCGTTTGCGTGTCTATTAAGTGCGTGTTTATCGTCTGCTTGTTTATCGAGTGCGTATTTATCGTTTGGGTTTTAACCTCGCGCAGCAGCTTTCGCGCCAAAATCGGGATAGTCGGGATAGCTTGTGCTTCCTGAATTTCACGATACGTCAATTCCCGTCTAGCTAACGCCCTTGAAGTCAGCTTTTGGATAGCTGCTTCCCCTCTATGCGACAAATGCGATAATGATATCGCCTTGCCGCTCTTTAACGTCACAAGCTGGCTTGATTGCGCATGAATTGTTACGGAATGTTGATTATGCACGGTTATCACATCATCAGTGTGCCGTATCACGTTCAATCTCTCTTGCAGCTTGTTCAGTAATACGGTTTGCGGTGAAGCCAGTTTATGCTGCCATTTTGCTTGAAGCAATGGTTCCCCTTTATCATTCGAGCGAGAACGTAGTGCTCCTTGTATAGCTGGGGCTAATACGGACTTTATTTGTTTCGTTATCGAGTGCTGAAGCGAGTGCAGATGCACATGCTCCACCTTGGCTTGTAGCTGATGGTTAACGATCCATTTTGCTTCTGCAAGCTGTAGTCGTTCCTGCTGCGGCTGTTGTATATCTCTTGCTGCTGACGTGCTAGAAGAGTTGGATCGTTCATTGTGCTGAGAGCTGCCTTCCAAAGCTATATCACTTACGGGAGCTTCCATATTACTTAGCGGCTCGCTGCTCGACTGCTCACGAAGCGTCGACCTCGATCTGATACTCTTTTCACTGCTCGACTGTTCACTATTCGGCCTCGGGCTGTCATTCTTTTCTCTGCTCGACTGTTCACTATTCGACCTTGGGCTGTCATTCTTTTCTCTGCTCGACTGTTCACTATTCAGCCTTGGGCTGTCATTCTTTTCTCTGCTCGACTGTTCACTATTCAGCCTTGGGCTGTCACTCTTTTCACTGCTCGACTGTTCACTATTCGGCCTCGGGCTCTTTTCATCGTCACTCTTCCTTGTTATTTCGCTAACTTGCTTCGTAAGGTGAATAAGCGATAACTGCTTCTTAAATTTGATTCTATTCAGCCACTGCTCACTTACTGAAAGCTCCTTTAGAACGGGAAACTTCACAAGCTGTTTTTCAACTTGTGTCCTGCTTCCTTCCATCCTGTTAAACGTAGAATGAACCATCTGCTGTGATGATAGTGTTACTGAAATCGTTTGAGCTGCACTCTGTACGTGAGTTGCTTGAAGAGAAGAAGAATGAGCTTGTGCCTTTACAACTTTTAAGACTGATGCATTTCTTCGAATTTGATGTATATGATGAGCAACAGCTTGCCTATCTTGGACAAGCTGACTATTTTCTTTTTTAGGGCGACTCTGTTGCCGTTTTTGTTCTGCAACGTAGTAAAGCTTGATATGCTCCTGAGAAAGCCGCTGCTCTATTTTGCTTAACGTCTTCTCAGAAACGTCCTTCATGCTGATTTTTCTAAGCTGTGTCAATTGCTTGGTAGACACCTTCAAATGCTGTGTAGATCTATAGCGTACAAAATCATCATGCACTAACCGATGGATCGTCCACTGAACATCCTGCCCAGTTATTCGTTCATCCCTGCTTGCTTGATTAGCAGGAGTTATTGCCCGCTTCTCACTTACCACATTATGAAAGATGCTTTCATTCTCTAGCTGCTTCACTACTGTTTGAGTCTTCAGGAGTAGTGACTCGTGCTCTTTACGCCATTGCTGCTGCCTTTCTTCTACACGCTCATGCCAGATCATTCGAGCCGGCTGCTTCGCATATGAAGTCGTTACAAGCTGCGACTTGGTCAATTCTGCTTGCTGCACATCTTGTTCTTTTTTTTCCAATCCTCTTACGGTAGAAGCTGTAGGCTGCTCTGACACAAGCTGCTCTCGATTAGGAGAAGCGAGCGAACCATCGTTTTCGATTGCAACGGTTTGAGCATTGGTCATAACATGCTCCATATGCTTGACGCGCTCGTAATAATGAACGACAGCATTGCGTTTTTCTATGATCGATTGCAGAAAGCGATCCTGCTTAAAATGCTGCGAAACCTGCTTCATGTGCAACCATGTCGTATCTCTTTGCTTCTCTTGACGTACATGCATAGCTTGTGCGGGCTCTATCGAGCTTGACATAGGAGCAACATTTGCTTCAGTCATAGCAAGAGCATCCACAATCCTTGTAGTTTGCATATGCTGAGTTCCAGAGCTAGAACTGGAGCCAGCAGAAGTCTGCAGTCGTATGATGCTCTCATTGGTTTCCCGCAACAGCTGCTGCTTGTATACGGCAAGTTGTGAAAAGGAAAGATGCTGCACAGCGAGCTTTATATACAAGGGCTGGATGATCTGTTGAATCGATACAGCAGGTACAGCAATAGCCGTCTGCTGCTTAGCATGAACGACATCTTCCTTATGCTGAAGCCGAACATGATTGCCTTGCGAAAAAGACCACCCATATTTCCTTAAAATTTCGTTGGAAAATTGTGCTTGGCATTGAACGCTAATCATCATCGTTTGGCTTTTCATCACTTTCATTCTCAATTCATGCTCACCTCTCCAGCCTTACTAACGCAACTTAAATCCGTTGTGCACGAGCTCAATTTGTTCAATCGCTACTTCACTTACAGAAGCATTCAAATCAGGGCCTATCCATTTCACGGGATAGGCATCGTTAAAGGTCCATCGACGATATTCCCTAAACCTGTCGTCAAATAATATAATAGAACCGCTTAAACGCCTAATGCGTCCTGCGACAACATCATTGTGCCAATCCCACAGCTCAGTAGAATAGCCTATGCCTCTTTTCAGCACAATCGGTACATGTCTAGTCCCCTTCGCTAGCTTATGAACGTAGTCATTTACTCCGCCTTCGCGATATTCTTCGAATTCCGTTTCAACCGTAAGGCCACTTACTTCAGAAAAACCTGCAACATATAAATTTCCGATTTCAACCATAAAACGATAATTGCCTATTAGGGATGATTGATTAAAAAACAAGTTGGTTCTCCCCCGATCTAGAAAACATCAAATGGATTTTTTTGTTCCGACTCTCCATTTGTTTTACGGTTTATTTGTGATATTTCTTCGCACCACCTTCTTCGTTCCTTATGCTCTAAATTCATAATTTCTGCGTGCGACCAATGGAAGTAGTAAGCAATAAACCCGATTTCTTCATACAGCTTTTTTTCGGGATAAACGCTTAAGCCTCTTCCGTCCGAGACAAAAAAGAAATATCCACCTCGTACTCATGCTCGCACTTCGGACAATGTGTACGAACCATCAGCTTTTCCATTTCGTTAACTTCACGATAGAAGTTTTGTAGAAATGCTAAATCCGCTGTAAACATCCGTTCAATTGTTTTCGTATCTACTGCACGCAAATCGCCCAGCTTCGTAATGACACGAGCAAGCAATATGATAGACAAGTAGCCCGGGTTTTGCTGTACACGAGGATCACGCATCGGTAAAATTTCGTCCGCTGCCGTAGCTAATCGCATTGTTCCTCTACGATGCAGATTGCCGTTCTCATCCACATATCCTCGTGGCAATTCAAATTGAAATTCAGTTTCAAATGACATAGCCGCTCCTCCTGCGCTAGTATATCCATCGAAAATACTAGCTTTTAATTATTTTTAATATGTTCCATATTTCTGAAATAAGACGCAGGAACAAACCGCAGCGGTCGTTCCTTGCGTCCAATCTCATCATCTATTATTGCGTACGAAGCATTCCTTCGTGCGCTAGCTCTAGCAGCTCAATGGCAACTTCTGATGCGGTAGCATTAAAGTCTGGCGCAGTATATTTCGTTGGCCAAGCTTCATTTACTTGCCATGTTGCAACATCCTCGCCCTCTTCACTAATCGCAATAATCGTAACCGTTTTACGCTCAATTGCTCCTTCAACGATACACTCCTGAATCCATTCCCATAGATCAAGAGAATCGGTAGCACCCCATTTAAGTGAGATGTTGCCGTACTTCGCCAAGCCTGGTAGCTTACGCGGTGTAATGACATCCGTCCCCTCACGATATTCAATGACATCAAGTGAAGCGTCGAAGCCAGAAACTTCGCTAAATCCTGCCTGCTCAATTCCTTCAACCTCTACACGGAATCGAAACTTGCGGTATGGGTCATTTCTTTCGCCTGCCATGTTTGATTCATCCTTTCCTTCTACTTTTCATTATTGTTCATTCGTTTTTTGCGTAATGCGGAATACGACGAACTCTGCTGGTTTAACTGGCGCGATACCAATTACGCATATAAGTCTGCCGTTATCAATATCATCCTGGCTCATCGTGTTGGAGCTAATATCGATGTAAAATGCCTCATTTGGCGATGAACCCTGCAATGCGCCGCCACGCCATACACGAGTTAGGAACGCATCGATCGTACGGTGTACTCTTGCCCATAGACGCTCATCATTCGGTTCGAATACTACCCAGTTTGTGCCTTGCTTAATCGATTCTTCGATGAAGATGAACAGGCGACGCACGTTAATATATTTCCATAAGCTATTGGAGCTAGCGGTGCGAGCTCCCCATACACGAATACCTTGACCAGTAAAGCTGCGTATCAAGTTTACGCCTTTCGGATTAAGCAGATCTTGCTCGCCGCGATTATATTGAACATCCAGTCCAGTTACGCCGCGCAGCACTTCATTGGCTGGTGCTTTTTCAATACCACGAGAAGAATCGCTTCTTGCGTACACACCTGCCATAGAACCAGATGGAGGAATGAATACATTGCGCTTCTCAGCCGGATCAAACACTTGCACCCAAGGATTGTAAAGCGCCGCATAGCTGGAATCGAACAGATCGCGATGCTCCAGCACCTCTTGAACAGATGTTTTCTCACGTGGAATATCAAGAATGGCAAAACGGCTGCCAAGTCCTTCGCAATGTGCAACTAGTGCAAGTTGTACAGCTGGAATCGTAACGCCAGGTACAGCCATAATGCTAACGGAATCATTATCAATAAAGCTTTGGATACCTGTACGTTTGCCAGGACCATTATCTTCACCCATAAATGTACCTGCTGTTACTGTGTCGAGACTGCCATCAGAACCGCCTGTCAGGCTAATGGTTAGCTCATTCGCCTCGCCTAGAAGATCACTAATTGTACCTTCATTAACCGTTACTTCAATGAGCTGTGATTTTGCAAGCACCTTTGTAACAAAGTGTGGAGATTCTACGTTAAAGGAAAGATTATCAAACTTCTCGGCTACTGCTCCATAAGCAGCAAACAACGAGAATTCTACTGTGGAAAGAATGCGAGTCGGTACAGCACCCGGCTCTGTTGTTACTTCACCCGTCAATTCATCAGCAAGCTCGATTACTTGATCACGAACACTAACGACCACTGTTTTTTGGATGCCCTCTTCGCTTGAGAATACAACCTCGTCTCCTGCGTAGAAGCCCCCGCTATTTTTAAGTACATACTGATTATTTCCTAGATCAGATACAATAGCTGATTTCGCCTTCGTTGCCTTTTCTACACTAACTGCAACCTGATTGCCCCATGCGCCTGCATTTTTAGCAGAAACTTGCAGCACGCCGCTTTCGCTTGAAGCAACTGCAGCATTTTCTGGCGTTACACGTACGATGTATGCCTGGGAGCCGCCATTGACGAAAAACTGCTCAACAGCGTAAGACAGATAACGGTAATCGCCAAATTGGTTTTGTGACAAATAGCCACCGAAATTTCTTTTGAAATCATTCATACTCGTTACAAGAGTTGGTAGTCCAGTCGTTGGTCCAAGCTCAGCCAAACCAACAAACCCTGCGATGCTTGTGCTTACGCCTGATAGCGGTTGCCCAGCACTATCGAACTCTTCTATATACACGCCAGGTGTAAAATATTCAGCCATTTGTTTGCCCAATTATATCGATCATCGATATAACTAGTACCTCCTTTATTTTATTTATTGAATAGAGTTGGAAGATTCCAGCTCTAGTACAATCATCATTTAAACTGCCTTGTTTTGATTTGTCGTTCGCTTACTCGGCTCACGGTTTTGGTACGAGTAGAATCGATGTAAACTGGACCTATCTTATAACCTAGCGATAATTTATATGGCTGGTTCGGAAACAAGCTAACCAAGGTTTCTATTGGAACAGGCTCCTTCGAAATGCGGTATGTATGAGTTGTGCCTGTGAGCGCTCCCTCTAGATCGTCATCCTTCAATACTGGATGATCGTGCAGCAGCTGAAGCATTCTCCCAATCATCCGCTGCTCATCGATGCCACGTGTCAGCACATCAGATGAGGAATGCGCTGTCACGATGTAATACAGATCCAAAGCAACACCCGGATAACGCATGCGATCGCCCAGGTCTACCATTTCCTGACTACGAGCTTCAGCGTTTTCCTTGATCTCATATAAGTAGACCGTCACATTCATATCCCCACGATCAAGTGGATTAGCTAGTCCAACTCCATCAGAATGATTGACCAGATCAGGAACGAGCGCTTCTCGCAGCACCTTTACAAAGGACAGTCCTATATCAGCAATGACTGAATAACTCGCCATTACGATCCCCCCTTCCAATATTCACTGTAGCTGCCAAGCCGCTCTTTCATCAGTAATTTGCCCGTCTTCTTATACTCCTGAATAGCTGCCTCAATGACGTGCTTCATGGAGACGATACCTGTATCACTTGCTGCCATATATGCAGCAGTCAGTACGATATTTTTAATCGGGCCACCAGAGAGTTCAAACGTTTTTGCCAGAAACTGATAATCTAGCTCTTCGCATGGCATTTGCTTCGGAATAACAGAGCGCCACAGCTGCTCTCGCTGCTCAACAGCAGGAAACGGGAATTTCACGATATATTGAATTCTTCTTGTAAAGGCTTCATCCAGATTTTGAGAAAAATTCGTTGCCAGAATCGTTAATCCCTCATACTCTTCCATCTTCTGAAGTAAATAGGACGTTTCCATATTGGCGTACTTATCGTGCGAATCCTTTACCTCTGATCGTTTGCCGAACAAAGCATCTGCCTCATCAAAGAACAGAATAGCTCCACTAAGCTTGGCACGATCAAAAACCTCCGCTAGATTTTTCTCTGTTTCGCCAATATATTTCGATACGACCCGTGTAAGGTCAACACGATACAATTCACATTGCAGTTGCTTGGCCATCACAGAAGCAGCCATTGTTTTACCTGTTCCTGGTGGTCCAGTAAACAGCATGCTGACTCCTCGACCATACGGCAACAACCGGGAAAATCCCCAATTCTGCATGACGGTGTAGCGATGATTAATTCGATAACACGCTTGCTGCAATAATTGCATAACATCTGGCGGCAGGATTAAGTCCTCCCAGTTCCAGCTTGCTTTAAGCTTATTAGCCTTCTCCTCCAATCCATGATGGATAAGAGAGTACGCTGATTCATGAATAAGCTTCATGTCTTGCGTGGCATCATCATTAAATTGTTGAATTTTTACATATTCCGCTAATTGCAAAACCTTTTTAATTTGACCTGGACTAAATTGAAATTTATTTGCAAGCTCTAATGCTTGGGAGGAAGTAATAGGCAATCTAGTGCTTGCAAAATGGAGCCATAAAGAGGCACGCTCATCGATGCTTGGTACTTCAAAAACATAGCTGAATATCGGGATATCCATTAACGACAACGTGATCGGCTGCTCTGAGTGTAAAATAATCATTCCTTCGAACTGTGTTATTGCGGTTTGCAGCCATTCCAGCCTTAAGTCATTGGACAAGAGAAGCTTCTCAAGTCGATCAAATACGATAAGACAGTTCGTAATGGTTGCGCCAAACATAATATCAGTCAAACCTTGCTGAAACTCTGCTCGCATTAGCGGCAAGGTCGTTGCATCCACGCAAAGAACAGATTTTTGAGCATAGTTTGCCAGCCATGCTGTGTGCAGCATTTTACCTGACCCTGTTGTACCAACTAGACATAGTGCGACCTGCTCGTTCTTATAGGTATCCGCAATATACTGCATATTGCGCTGTTTCTCATGATCAACAAGCAGTTCAGCCATAAACGCTTGTGAATTGCATCGATTCGCTTTTATATCGAAAGGAAAACGATATTCTTCATGAACATCAAGCAATAAATAATGAATAACACGCTCTTTGAGACAAAGCGGTTTTATTAATATCGAGCTTTCTTGGAAAAGAATCGCTTGCTTTTCGCCCTCTTCATAGAGCAGGGCATATTTACCGCCCAGATAATAGTAGCGATGGTATAACGCTTGTACCTCCTGTGAGGTTCTAGCACAAAGTGCGATCAGTAGATCAAGGGTTACGTTTTGCTTCGTCATATCATCCTGCAAATACGCATATAGCTTCATATATTTCTTGTTCAAATGCGGGGCAAGCATCACCATTAACACACGAAAATCAAGCTCATCGAGTTTTAAGCTTTGCTGCAGTGAAAAAATCGATAAACTTGTAGAATGCTTTAGCTTTTCAGTTGCAATGCTCTCCAGCCTTCGAATGACTTCCTGATACTGATCACTTAATTTGAGATGTATGACCTGACTATGCAGCAGCTCCTTGGCTTCTTCCTCGGACAATGCCATCTTGCTCATGCTGCTCGTACTTATCGAGCGATAGACAGGCATTAATCGAATCGCTTCTTCGAGCACTACGTCCAAAATCAACGATTGATCTTCATAATACTCCCAAACCGTTTCATACCTATTTGAAGCTGCTCCTTGACCTGTTTTCATACATCCATTCCTCAACTTCAATTTTTCGGATCATTCTATCTTTTAGTGTAACTTGAAAAAAATTAAAAACAATGAACTAGATCACAAATTTCGCAAATTTTCGCTATTTTTT
The DNA here is from genome assembly GCF_042659865.1 of Paenibacillus septentrionalis. NCBI lineage: Bacteria > Bacillati > Bacillota > Bacilli > Caryophanales > Paenibacillaceae > Paenibacillus > Paenibacillus septentrionalis. The sequence continues at coordinate 87,992 of NZ_JBHSTE010000006.1, read as the reverse complement.
ATGTCATAGTAAAAACTAGCACTGCAATATCATCTGACTGAGGGAAGCCTTCTGCAAATTGCTGGACATCTTCAATGACTGCCTGGGCTTGCAAAGATCGCTGCCTAGAACGTATATATTGCTCGAGTCGATCGGGTCCGTACATATGACCAAGTTCACTTTCCGCTTCTGTAATCCCATCTGAATAGATCACTACCGTTGTATTAGCAGCAAGCTGCATTTCCATCGCTTCATAACGCATATGTGGCATGACCCCGATTGGCAAGCCTTTGTGTACATCAAGCGTCGCAACCTGTCCATTTTGCAGCAGCAGAACAGGACAATGTCCCGCATCGCAATACTGCATCAGCCTCGTCCGCGTATTGATAATCGCGATAAATAACGTGGCAAACATCGTAGAGTCTTCTGAGCTGATTTCATTATTGATGGAATACACCATTTCTGAAACATTCATTCCTTTTTGAGCTTTTGCACGAATCCATATCATAAGCGAAGACATAAACAGCGCCGCTGGCATGCCTTTATCCGATACATCGCCTAAACAAACAACGACATGCTCTTCATCAAGCTCGAAAAAATGATAGAAATCACCACCTACTTCTCTAGCAGGCAATAGCTTGGCGTTCAGACTTAAGTTGCCATGTTGAAATTGTTCGCCTGGCAACAGGCTTAATTGAATCTGACTAGCCATTCTCATCTCACTCAGCATTTTTTCCTTCGCAGCCGTTGTTTGCTGCAGGCTATCCATTGAATGGCGCAGTGCTTCATAAAGCATCATATTTTCTAATGACATGGCAATAGGCGCACTTAATTGCTCTAGCAAATCAAGCTCATAGGCTTTGAATCTACCATTATTTTTCTTATTGATGACCTGAATGACGCCAAGCAGTGTGCCGTTAGAAAAAATCGGCGCACATAGCATATTTCTTGTAACTACCTCTGTTTCATTCTGTACTTTATTGCTCCATCGAAAGTCCTGGCTTACATCTGGAATGAGCACTGATTTGCCATGAATCTGTACCCATCCTGCGATCCCTTCTCCTGCCGGCAGACGTATTTTTTTCACTTCCTCGGCACTGTTTCCTGTTGCCACTTCAAAATACAAATCGCCACTTTCATGGTCCATTAATATAATCGAAGACCCTTCGGCACCAAGAGCAGTTGTCGTCTTTTCCATTATTAAGGCAAGAAGCTGTCTGCGCTCTACCGTAGAGCTTAACTGCAAACTCATCGAGAGAATCGTTTCATTCATTTGTAATTTAAGGCGAAGCCTCCACAACAAGCTGCATAATCCAATGCATAGCAGTAATAACACGCCACTAACGATTGCCCACATGTAGGTCCCCCCAAATTTACTGCATCATTGCCAATGCTTCTTCTCTAGTAGAAACGATCGTATAAATGCTAGAAAAGCCTGATAATTTGAATATTTCGTTTACCGAGCTGTTCAAGCCATACAGCACAAGCTTGCCTTTCATCGCTGTTGTTTTTTTCAATGCGAGCAGCATCACTCTAAGACCTGCACTGCTAATATAGTCCAGCTTCTCTAAACTAAAGATCAGGCGAAGCTTTTGCTGACTAAAACACTCTGCTTCCAGCCGTTGTTCCAATTCAGGCATTGTAATGCCATCCAGTCTCCCGCTAATCCGAATCTCAGTTACCCCCTGCTCAAGGCCTATCACCTGCGTGTCCATCTGATTCCCCCCTTTCTCCAGCTTCAATAGTGGAATAGTACATTGCGACACAATTACGTTGATTCACATAGCTATAATGGTAGTGCGAAATTTTGCTGCGAATAAAGTGAATGCCAAGCCCGCCAAGACGCTGACCAATATTAGCTGTAACCTCCGTAGATGCCGGCTTCTCAAAAGGAGAGAACGGAATGCCAGCATCCGAGAAATACATTCTGATGTCTCCAGCGTGCAGCTGCTCCACCTCCACATTGATGTAAGTGGAGAGATCGCACTTTCCATGCTCGACGATATTCATGAACCATTCTTCACAAATGAGTGTAATGTCGAAGGATTGCTTGTCTGTCCACTTTTTTTCAAGCGCCAGCTGCTCAATATGAGTCCGAATTACATCCCATTGCGTGACAAGAGGCAAGACCTCAAGCGATAACTTTGCCATATAGACCTCCTTTGAACGCCACCTGCTCCATTAGCTCATCTTCACTACCATTTGCTCCAAATTACTCATTCTCTGACTCAAGGTTTTCAAAAGTCCGATTCCGATCTCTGGATACAATCGGATCAATCTCAACAATTCCATCGCCTTAATCTCTAACAGCTCTGCCTGATCGAGCAAGATTTGCGCTGTTACCTGTGAAGGCTGATTGGCAAACAGACTGCTTTCGCCAAAGCATTGTTTTTCTTGAATGATGTTTAATGTACCGACGATACCTTGATCATTTTCTCCACTAATTTCAATCAAGCCTGATTTGACAATATACAATCGATCTCCCAGGTCACCTTGCTGAACAATTAGATCATTTGCGTTATAGCGAGTTTCTTCCGCTATGCTCGCGATTCTACCTAGCTCCTCAATCGAAATTTTCTCAAACAATGAAACCTGCTTAAGGAAAACGATCTTCTCAATGGAGCTTAAATATTCCCAGTTACTCATCAACAGCAGCTCTCCTTCTTCGGCTCCAGATTGAATCGCAATAGCCTGCAGCCAAGGATCTTTAATGTGCTCAAACCACGAATGATCAACGCTACGCTTCGCATGCTGCATGTGCTCGCGATAATAATGCAATAATCCATCGTTTAATCCTTTTTCGCCGTAGCCTTCTGCAAGCACCTCAAGACCTTGATCTCTAATTTCTTCCTCCGGGTGCTCTAGCGCCTCTCTTAGCTTGGAAATTGCTCTTTCGTCACTATATCCACTCATCACTTCCCAGATCGTATCCAGCTGACCTGATACCAACTCCTCTGTTCTCTGCTTCGCCAGCTCTATCCATTGTGTTTGATTGGTTTTCACAATTTCTGCATACATCACATGACTGGCAGACATCTCTTGCAGCTTCGTTAAGCAAGATGGAATGATGATCTCCGATAACTCCTGCTCTGTCGCCACCGTTCGCAGAACCTCAACCGCCATGCTCCATTGCAACGTATTAGGCGACTGCACGAAGCGGATCAATTCCTTTTTGCTTTTATGAGCGAGCAGGCATAACGATTGTTTAATTGCTTGCCGCATTTCAATATCCGCTCCAAGCAGCAGCTCCATGAAGCTTGTTACGAGCTCTTCATTCCCAAGCTTGCCTATCGCTTTGACAGCAGCCAGCTTCACCGCTTGGACCTCCGACATCATGCCATACATAACGTCCATTGTCAGAGATTCAAGATGTCTCGCGACGATGACATCCATTGCATATATGGCACCCTCTTGCTGCTGATGCAATTGTGCTCTTAGCTGACTATACAACGCCTCATCACTTGGCATCACATACCATGCCTCTCGTTGCACCCACACATGCTCATCGGCCAAAGCGCGCTTAAGGTCATCCTCAAGAACAGCCTGCTTAAACAAATAGTGATAGCTGATCGCTCTAACTCCCGGATCATTATCCTGAATTAACCGCTCGTAGCGACCTTGCTCAAAGCCTGCCCATGTACCTGGATGAAGCGCCTGCAACGCTTGCACCTTGGACTCTCCTTGGGCATGCTCCGCGTAAGGCATAATGTAGGTGTCGAGTGCTTGATCCGGCTGACGCCGAATAAGCTCCAACAGCACATGCTTCATCGTTTTCGTTCCCTGATTTAACTGGTTTTGCAGAAACTTGCGAAATTTATCTGTACGAATATAGCTCCAAAACTCAGCCAAATAGTCTCGGTCTACCGCAGTTAGCTGTAATTGATTCATAAGCTCCTTCATGTATAAGGATTTCGTTAGCCATGCCATGACGCACAACATAACGGCAAATACCAATGCAATGATCGCCTGCACATTCATTGAAAGCTCAAATCTGGAATGCAGCAAGGACAAGACCGATCCGACTAGTATACCTAGTGATGCCGCGATGCCTTGTGCCAAATAACGATAGCCGTCGCGATGCTGGATCGGCTGCATCTTAAAGAAAAATTGATAGCTTGGTTCCGCAAAATAATAGAGCAGCAGGTAGGTTAAGCTATAGCCCAATGAAGCAATGATTAACGCGATATGTGAGGAAACAAACAAGCTAGACAGTACTAAACAACCTAGAAAGATAAACGATATAATGACAATCATATTGGTTGCGCCTAGTTTATCCATTAATTTTGTCGCGATAATTTGCAAGATTAGAGCAGCGACAAACAATATAATAACCATCATGCCGTAAAAAGCCGTTAAGCGTCCTTCATCGGTAAACACTGCTTGTGCATTGGTGAAGTACTGGTACTCCATAACAAAATACAAAGCAGGCATTAGCGTCATTATCCCGATCACTAAAAGTAGAAACGGAGATTTGACAATATTTTTCCAATAAAAGGAAGTCTTCTCGCTTTTGACCTCTTCTTCTTGCCGGAACGTAAGCGGAACTAAGTATTTTCGAAGTGCTTTTATAAAAAATGGCAGCCCGCAAGCGAGCAGCACAGCTCCTAGCAAATAGATAATCTCTGAACCTAGCAAAGTACCTAGAGAGGACGACAGAACACCTGCAGTAATACCTCCGATAATCGCCAGTATGACAAAGCCGGGCATTAAACGCTTTGCCTGCTGCGTTGGACATAAGTCAAAAGCCGCACTCCACATTAACAGCGTTTGCTGCCTAATTACGAAGTTTGAGCTTAAAAATAACACGACATAAAACGAAATCCATTGAAACTCAAACCATTTGAATAATAGTAAACAAACACCGTTGATGGTACATATCGATAAAAACAACATATAAAGCCCAGCCATAAATTTGTGCTTGGCGACCTTTTGAGAGAATAGTGAAAGCAGCCATCCCTCAATCGGCAATAGAATTGCCTCAACAATATACATCACCGGCAGCATGGCCGTTCCCATGCGAGTATTAAAAATAGCCATGAGCGACGTATAGTTTAGCATCTCGGCTATTCCTGCTACAAAAAACACAAAGCCAAGTAGCATAAGTTTTTTCGTATCATCTCTTTGAAGATGTAGCATGCGCTGTAACGTTTAAGACACCACCCTATGCTTTATGACTCAAAGTGAGCTAACAATTGTTTGGTTAGGCTTTCTTGGGATGGAATAGCTCCACCTTTCATTAGTGATAAAGCTTTTAATAGCTCTATGTACGCAGGATCCTGCTTTAAAACACCATCCTGATATAATCTCACAGATATAACATTGATAATAAATTCGAAAATGTGTTGAAGGGAGGGAAAGTTTAGGGATTTAATCTTTTTCTTGCGAGCTTTTTCTCGTTTTGTTGATTGTAAATTGTGCGGAATCTTCAAGCATAGGTCAACAAAATCTTCTTTTTTCATTGCTTTACGTTGATTTCCATTAGACAAAAGACCTAGCAACGCCAGAACGTCTTTCTCTAAATTTTCTAGCAACGTTTTTCTTCGATCACCAATCGGAATTAAAGGCGGTAATTGATCCTTTTCTTGTTCAAATGCTTGACCATGCTTCTGCATATGAGAGGGTGTATCTGTTGTTGCATCATGATCCATAGATGCAAACTCCTCATTTAAAAATGTGTGATCATCAAGCTCGTCTTGTCCATCTTCGTCAATCAGCATATGGTGTGAAGCGTTAGGAGGAGCCATCTGCGATTGAGATTGAGTAAGTGATTCTAATTGAAGAAGCTCAGCCTGTACTTGATCAGTATCCAGCTGATGCAGGCTGCGTAATTGTTGCATAATTCTGTCCCAATCCACGACCTTCTGCTCATGCTGGACGATCGTTAATTGTTGACTAAAAAGCAAGCTGCTGCATCTTTGCTTGCCATTCAAGCGCAAAATCAATAGTTTTTTAGCATTTATATCTAGTTGATCGATGCTGTGCAGTAACGCTTGCTGTCCCTGATGATTGCCCTTATAGCAGAGCCATAATAAAATCTCACGAAACGGGGATAACAGGTCACTTTGATTCATCATATAAAAGGATGTAATCGGCTTTGCATCCTTATTCCGCTTCTCTTCGAACGATTCTTGATCCTGCAACGGAATCTCAGCGATTACCTCTAATCTTGATTGCCAATCCTTCCAATCAGGCTGACTGTTTTCGTTTAGCGGTTTTTGATTGGTTTGTGCGATATCTAATAGCAGGGAGCGTTTTTGACCGATCGATAACACTTCAAATTTGCTCCACAGATGATGCTGCTCATGCTGTATGAATTTCTCATACCAGACCGCTATCCATTCCTGCTCAATCCTCGTCATTGACTTAAAGGCTGTAAGCTGGGGAGTCGATTGAGGCATCAGCTTCTGAGACGATGCTCTGGTGCTTTCGCTCACACCTGCATGCATATGGCTTCGCTGTTCTTGCTCTATGGAAGACTGTGTCTGTTGTTTCCTTCGCTGCAGCCGAAACCAAGGATCCTCTTCGATACTTTTGTAGTACGGCATAGCTACTCCATTCGACAATAGATATTTTAAGATTGCTACTTTACTCCTATTATAATGTCATTTCTTGCTAAAATAAATTAAAACTATAAAATAGTTTTTAAAAGCGTCTGATGGAAGAAACTACCTTCCACCAAACGCTTTTTAATTTAATCTATTGATAGCTCAAGCTTCGATAAGCCAGTATAAACGTCGACGGATCTGTTCGCACATGAAAGGCATATACACCTTGATTCGTATGCACATACAGGAACCCCTCTTCACCGCTTATAATTTTGTAAGACATATCGTACACGTTTTGCAATAGAAACTCATGCTGACTCGAAGTGATCTTAGTTTCGAACAAGCTAAGCTCATGTTGTACAATAGTCGTCTTTTGCGTTAGATTCGCAACAACACGTTCGATCATAATATACGGCTGAACAGCAATCGCAATAGTCATATTATTCTGTGCCTGCTGCTCTGCCTTTTTGCTTGTCTAGTTCATCACGAACGCTATTGCCCCACAGCTTCACGCCGCTTCTGTAGGCTGCTCGCCCATTCAAATGCCCTGCGACAGGAGATGTGATGAATACAAACGCAATTCCAAGCAGCAGCTTAATGCTTACCTCACCGAGCACAATCCAAAAGTACAAGAATACCCCTAGAAGCACGCAGAGCACGCCGAGCGTAGCACTTTTCGTTGCAGCATGCGAACGAAGATAAACGTCGGGCAATCGAACTAGCCCAAATGCGCCAAGCAAACAAAATACAGCTCCGAACAAGACGACTCCAACGGCAATAACTTCAATGATCACTAGTCTCATCCCCACTCTCCAGCACAATGCCTCTTTCAATGTATCTAGCCAGCGCCACTGTTCCAATAAACGTCAATATTCCTAGAACGAGGATGACATCAAAGTAGGCTTGTGTCTTAAATTTCAAGCTAACTACGGCAATCATCGCGAGCGAGCATATTCCCAGTGTATCCAGCGACGCGATTCGATCAGATAGCGAAGGCCCGCGCAGCAGTCGATAGATGCAGCCAAGTAAAGATAGTGCAATCAGCACAAGTGCTGTCGTTAATAAACCATCAATCATGCGCGTTTCACCTCCAAAATGGCCGTCTCAAACGTATTTCTAATTTGCTTGATATGCTCTTCAACCTCCTTAATATCCATCGCATGAATATAAAGGGACCGCTTGTCTTGGGAAACTTCCAGCGTCAATGTGCCTGGCGTCAAGCTAATCAAGCAAGCAAGCAGAGTAACCTCCCAATCCTTTTCAAGCTCAGTCTCATATGCGAAAATTCCTGGACGAAAATTAAGCTTAGGAGAGATTGTTTGCCATGCAACAGAAAAGCTGGACAGAAACAACTCTTTAATAAACAATAGCAGCAAACGTATAATTGCCCATATTTTCTTCATATAAAAAGGCCTTGAGAAAAATCGACGAAATGCCCCGATGATCAATAAGCCGAGCACATATCCAACAATTAAGCCGCTAAGCGTCCAATCGTTCTGCAAAAACATCCAGATGAATGCCAGCATCAGATTAAGCAATATTTGAATAGCCATATCTATCTACTCCTTCATTACAGCCTGAATATACAGGTCTGGCTGAGAAATGACATGTCCAGCCCGAGACACATACTCGTATATCCACTCTGCGTTAATACCGACAAATACTAACAGTGCAAATACTGCTAATATTGTGCCGTTTAACAGTTTCGATCTAGCAGGTTTCGTGACAGGAGCTTCTTCCTCCGGCTCAGTTCCCCAGAAGGCTTGCTTGAACACATTAATAAGCGAGTACAAGACGAAGAAGCTGGATATTAGCCCGATAGCGGCGAGTAAAAAGGCTTCCGCTTGAAAAGCACTGCGGATAAGCAGCACCTTGCCTGGAAAACCACTTAATGGCGGGATTCCAACAAGTGCAAGTGCTGTTCCTAAAAACAACCAGCCGAGCAGCGGGTAACGGACAATTAAGCCTCTCATTTGCGTCAGGTTTTCTGTTCCTGCCCTGGCAATGAGCATACCGCCCAATATGAAGAGCAGAACCTTTGCCAGCATATCATGCAGCAAGTAAAAAACAACACCGTCCCATGCCTCTGGCGTTGCAATAGCTAATCCTAAGCCGATAAAGCCAATTCCTATAACGACCTGATAGTTTAAAACCGTTAACACATTACGGTAGGCGATAGCGCCAATGCTTCCTAACACCATCGTCGCGCCAGCCATAACGCCAAGCCACGTATGGGTAACCGCAGGATCATGATAGAAAATTAGGCTAAAGGTGCGAATTAACGCGTACACGCCAACCTTAGTGAGCAAAGCCGCAAACAATGCGCGAATTGCTGCTGGTGGAGCTGCATATGAGCCTGGCAGCCAAAAGAACAGAAACAGACCCGCCTTTAGAGAGAACACAATCATAAGCAGAATCGCAATAACGTTAAGCATGCCCCCCTGTCCAGCTTCCGCTACACGCTGTGACAAATGTGCCATGTTCAGCGTTCCAACTGCTCCATACAGGTACGCGACAGCCGTTACAAACAATGCGGATGACAGGATATTAACCAGCATATATTTGATAGACTCACCGAGCTGGCGCTTGCTGCCGCCAAGCACGATAAGCGCATAGGATGCAATCAGCATAACCTCAAAGCATACAAACAGATTGAACAAATCTCCTGTTAGAAACGAGCCGTATACACCAGCCAGCAAGAAGTGAACCAAAGGGTAAACATACATCCGCTCGCGTTCTTCTCCAATGCTGCTGAATGAATAGAACAGACACGCAGCCCCTACGATAGACGCGGTTAGAATAAGCAATCCTGCAAGCATATCTGCCACGAACACAATACCGTAAGGCGGGAGCCATCCTCCCATATACAATGTTTGTATGCCCTCGCTGTGAATCTGACCAACAAGAATAACGGCAATGAGTATATTAAGCAATGCGCTTATGCCACTAACCCAACGTTGAAAACCTAGCTGATTGCGGAAGAAGATAAGCATGATCGCTGTCAATAATGGAATCAGCAAAGGAGCTACAATCAAGTTATTCATCCATGTCTCCCCCTCTCAGCTTTTCCAAGTCGTCCGTTCCCAGCGTCTGGTTAGCACGATACGCTAATACTAGAAAGAAAGCCGTCACTCCAAAATTGATAACAATCGAAGTTAAGATCAATGCCTGTGGCAGTGGATCTGTATAGCTTTCCGTTCCCTTTCCAATCAATGGAGCAACACCTGTTTTCAATCCTGCCATGCTCAACAATAGCAAATGAACACCATGTGTCAGAAGGGAGGTCCCTAGTATGATGCGAAGCACACTACGGGACAATATGAGGTAAACCGCAACAGCAAAGAGCAAGCCTGTTGTAATCGCCATAACGAGTTCCATCTTAACGCTCCCTCCCTACAGTCAAAATAATCGTTAACGTAACACCAATAACAGCTAGATAAACACCAAGATCAAAGATAACCGCTGTGGCCAGCTCGGTTTCCCCTAAAATCGGCAAGGTAAAGTAGTCAAACGAATGACTTAAGAACGGAGCGTTGAATAGAAAGGCGCCTACTCCTGTAAGCACAGCAATGAGCAATCCGATTCCAGTCATTATGCGATAATTAAACGGCAGTACACGACCTACTGCATCCATGCCAAAGGAAATCACGAACAATATGATAGCTGCCGCTGTAAGCAAGCCGCCAATAAAGCCGCCGCCAGGCGCATTATGTCCAGCAAAAAATAGATTAATGGAAAACAGAACGATGATGAAAATCACAACGCGAGCTGTGGTCATTAATATAACATCGTTCGTTTTTGGCTCACGCCGGAGTGCCAGATTGGACAGATGGTTTCCACTTAATGGTTGTTTGGCTTGATCGCCAAGTCGAAGCGTCGCCATCGCATAGATTCCTAGAGAAGCAATACCAAGAACGATTACTTCCAGCATCGTATCGAAGCCACGGAAATCAACAAGGATGACGTTAACCATATTTTTACCGCCAGCCAGATTATAGCTTTCTTCCATGAAGAAGGTAGAGATCGGTGTGAATTCCTTGTTGCTGCCAACCCCAAGCGCAATAAATGTAACGACTACCCCAACAGCAGCGGCAATTATTGCATTGGTTAGCTTGAATGGTATTTTCACAGCTTCTTTCTTTAGCTTAGGCAGATGCTTGAAGCACAATAAGAACAGCACAACCGAAACCGTTTCAACAATTAACTGAGTAAGCGCTAAGTCTGGCGCACGTAACAAAACAAACAGCAGTGTCACCATGTATCCGACAGCACCTGTTAACAAGATCGATGCCATTCGATTTTGTGAAAATGGTACAGCAAGCGCAGCAAGTGCAAGTACAATAACCGCTGCGATCTCATAGCCAGTCACTGGCGCATTTGCGCTAAAATCCAGATTAAACACTGGTAGACGCAGCATCGTCGTGCCTAGCGCTATTACGAAAAACAGAAAGATATAAATCAAGTAACGACGAATCGATCCCGTCATATATAACGAAGTCAATTTCTCAGATGCATATTCGCTTCCTTGAAGTGTTTTATCATATAAACGGTTCAGGGTAAAACGAGCCTTCTCACCAGAGCCAGGAAGTTTCCAGCCACGCATTTTATAGACGTAGACCAGTATTGTTCCCAGTACAATGAGCGCTATTGTCATGAATAGCTCCGTCGTCCATCCATGCCACATGCGAATGTAGATATCAAACTGTTCGCCTGCTGCCAGTACACTCGGATGTATGGCATTCATCGCAGGCTCAACCAGCCATGCAGCTGGAAGTGCAGGGAATAAACCAATCGCAAGTGCAAGCCCCGCCAAAATCGTTGGCGATATTAGCAAGCCAACAGGCGCTTCATGCGGTTTCTTCGGTAAAAGCTCAGGCTGATGCTTTCCACCAAATGTGCGAACAAGAAGAACCATGCTGTACATAAAGGTGAATACACTTGCGATCCATGCAACGACAGAGATCAGGACGCCCCAGCTTTCGAAACTCCACATGTTCATTTCTCTAATATTCAATACCGACGTGAAGAACATTTCCTTACTTAAAAACCCGCCAAATGGTGGCAGGCCAGCCATTGAAAACGCACCGATCACCGCAATTGAAAACGTAACAGGCATGAAGCTTATTAGTCCGCCAAGTTTTCGCAAATCACGTGTTCCCGTTTCATGATCTACAATACCGACAACCATAAACAACGCACCTTTAAACACGGCATGGTTAACTAGATGAAACAATGCTGCTGCCGTAGCCTGAGCAAAGAACAACGATACTGCAGTCTCTGTTTGCAAGCCTGCTGCAGAGCCTAGACCTAGCAAACACATAATAAGACCGAGCTGACTGATCGTGGAATAAGCGAGCAGCGCCTTTAGATCCGTCTGCCTTACCGCTTTCAGCGAGCCATACAATAGCGTTACAAGTCCGCCAATTGATACAATCCAGAACCACTCAGACCGCATAGCAAATACCGGGCTTAAGCGGGCAACAAGATAAAGTCCTGCTTTAACCATCGTAGCCGAGTGCAAATAAGAGCTGACAGGTGTTGGAGCCTCCATCGCATCCGGCAGCCATATATGGAAAGGGAATTGGGCTGATTTCGTAAATGCTCCAAGCAGAACAAGGATAAGAGCTGGTACCATGAGGGAATGATCCTTAATCACATCTACTTGAGCAATGATTTCACGAACACTGAAGGTGTCAGTCATCACATATAGCAATATAAAGCCCGCGAACATCGCCAATCCGCCAAACACCGTAATAAGCATTGATTTTAATGCTCCATATTGCGAACGGTCCCGTTGAAACCAGAACGCAATTAGAAGGAAGGATGCGATACTCGTAAGCTCCCAGAAGCCATACAGCACGAACAAATTATCAGAAAGAACAACGCCCAGCATTGCCCCCATAAACATTAACAGGTAAGCGTAAAAACGCCGCTGTGCTGCTTTTTCTTCCTCCAAATAAAAGATAGAATAAAGCACAACAAGTAAACCAATACCACTAATTAATAGCGAAAACAGCATGGATAATCCATCTAAATACAAGGTCATATTAATGCCAAGTGACGGAAGCCACGACATTGAATGGATGATAGGTGCTTCTTGAATCTGCGGCATATGCCACAAAAAGAAAACAAAAAGCATGAGTGGAACAGGTAGAGTCAACCATCCCCTATGCAATTGTTCCAATAGCTTGCGACTGGCTAACAAGCCAGCAGAAAATATAAAAGGTATAAAAACAGCCACATGAAGCAAAGACAAAAAAGTTCCTCCTTCTCTTTATTTACTTTTCATCATTCCCAATTTCTTGCACTCAAATCACTAATATATGGAAGCCTAAAAAAACGCAAAAAAAGCCTGCAAAATGGCAGGCTCCTCCGATATTTCCATATTTAGTTTGATTTTTTGCTCAAGTATAGCTGTCACGGTACGAACTTAAATAAATATACCTTATTCTCGGTTAATTGTAAATGCAAATCGATATCGTTCATCCACATGTATATCCTTAAATAGATGAGGTGAGACTGTTATTAAAAACGGAGGACATTTCTTTGCCTATTCGTCAAATCGGAATTTGTTCACTCGTATTCCTCGCAACAATACTTATATGTGCTGCTTTTAGCTTTTATAGTCAACAATATAACAAAACGCAACGATTTCTCGGGAATTGGAGCAGCACTGATCAGTTGAAGGCGCACTCTACTTCCACACCGTTTTTCCCGCGGCAGTATGTGCGTATTTTGCCTAATTTACAAAAGGACCTGGAAACGCCAGATCATTTGCAGTAAGTTTCTTCTATAAACCGTATATCTTGCTGGTCTTTTTTGTAGAGGTCTATTTACATTTTGAGAAAAGTATTTTAGTATGGATATCGACAAATTCATATTAAACTGCTTAATCCTCTTATCAAGGAGGAGCGGGGGAACCATAGAAGCATATTATGCTTCAGGGGTGAATTTTCTCTTAGCCAGAGAAAACGGGTACTCTCAGACCCGAATCCGACAGCTAACCTCGTCAGCGTCATGAGAGAGAGCCTTCATGCATGTTTGGTTAATTTTGAAAATAACCAAAGCTTGGTTGCGGATAATCTCTGCTCCAGGCTTTTTTTAATTGTGGAGACAATTCTATTCAACAAAAGGAGTTTGGCAATGACAAACGATGAAAAAATCTTAGTATGTGTGCGTAATATGGCAAATGGAGAGCAATTAATTCGCCGTGGAGGTGAATTGTCTCAAATGCTTCACTGTCCCCTATATGTGTTAAACATTACATCTGGACAAACAGAGACACCAACTCAAGAGCAGAAAAAGGACACTGAATTTTGGCAGCGCAAATGTGAAGAATGGGGAGCAACCCTGATCGTTGAATCCTTCGACAATAAAAAAATCAATGAAGTGATAGCTGAAACAGCTTCGCGATACCATATTACGCAGTTAATCATTGGGCAGCCAGGACAAACGCGCTGGCAGGAAATTATGCACGGTTGTTTCGTAAATGACCTGTTAAGTCTGCTTACCGAGGTAGACGTGCATGTCGTAGCAGTTCAACGCCTGAACGACGAAGTTCATGCCTAATCGACCATTCACCAACGCAACGATCATAAAATAGAAATATTGAAATGGACTGTTCTTGTTTGATAGATCATGCATATTATTTCGTGATTTATGAATGATAAGGAATACGTCCATTTCACACATTTCTTGGACTATATTTGTCTTCATTTCAGTGGGTAGGTCATCCTATAAAGTAAAGGTGAAAACATGATCAATAACTGGAATCAAAATGAAATCACACTCCAAGTGATTAAGTATCTAAAAGAAGCGAAAATGAATGAGTTTCACGTTCTTTTGGATGAATTGCAGCCATATGATATCGCTCAAATTTATGAAGTATTGCCTGCCAAGCATCAAAATCGCTTTTTATCCTTCCTCAATACCTCTCAACTAGCCGATATTCTTCAGGAGCTTGACAAGGAACAGCAGCAAAAATTTCTTAATAAGCTAGGTGTCGAAAAGGCTTTGGACGTCATGGATGAGATGGATAATGATGACTTGGCGAACCTGCTAGAGGAATTATCGCCAGAGAACAAAGAAAGCTTTCTGGCAAGTATGAAGGCAGAAGAATCTCAGGTTATCCAAAATCTGATGAACTACCCGCCTGAAACAGCCGGCAGGCTAATGACCGACCGTTTTGTCTGGATCCCTTATCATTATTCGGTTCGAGATGTTGTTGATAAATTAAAAGAGTATGCCGAAATTGCCGAGACAATCAACTATTTGTACGTCATTGATGATGAAAAAAAACTGATCGGCGTCGTTTCATACCGAGACTTGATACTTGCAGAAGCAGATGAGCAAATTAAGAACATCATGTATGAACGTGTCATCTCCGTAACCGTAGATACCGATCAGGAGCAAGCAGCGCGGATGATTGAAAGATATGACTTTCTAGCTGTTCCCGTTGTTGATCACAACAACGTGCTGGTCGGGATTGTCACCGTCGATGATATGATTGATGTCGTAATGAAAGAAGCGGCTGAGGATATTGAAAAGCTATCCGCCTCTGGTAAAAACATCGACTTTGACACTAAAGCACCGATTGCAGCTTTTCGAAGATTACCATGGCTTATATTGCTGTTATTTATTGGCATTGTTTCTGGTACTATTGTTAGCATATTTGAGGAGACGCTGGAAAAAGTCGTCGCGTTAGCCTTTTTCATGCCTATGATTGCCGGTATGACCGGGAATACAGGTACACAATCATTGGCAGTCGTTGTTAGAGGACTTATTACAAAAGACATTAATAAAAAAATTGTCGCGAAGCTTATATTTAGAGAGCTGTCAGTCGGGATAATGATCGGAGTTATTTGTGGGTTATTGATCTCGATAATCGCATTTATCTGGCAAGGCGATGCGATCTTGGGGCTTGTTGTAGGTAGCACACTCGTCATTACGTTAATTATTGGAACGTTAGCGGGAACGATCATCCCTCTGCTATTGCATAAATTCAAAGTAGATCCGGCAGTTGCCTCTGGTCCACTTATTACAACGTTAAATGATATTTTATCCTTGTTCATTTACTTTGGTATTGCAACGATTTTTATTACCCGCTTAATGTAAACAGGCTGTTGATAAGGTGTTGTTCGGAAGCTCAGTGAAAGCTGATCTCTGGACAACCCTTTTTTTGTTTGTGGACATAGATTAGCTGCGGTTAATCGAACAAGTGGATGATGAAAATTTGACAGATATGATAATGTTCATTATATTTAGAGTAATTACTCTAATAAAGGTGATGGAATTTGAACACAAAGCAACGTATTATTCAAACCGCAGTTCAATTATTTAATGAACAAGGGGTTGGCAAGGTATCGACGAATCACATCGCAACAGCAGCTTCTATTAGTCCTGGCAATCTCTATTATCATTTCAAAAACAAGTCTGAGATCATTAAATCCATTCTAACTATTATGTATGAGGAGTGGAATGAGGTCTGGTACATCGAGGAACAAATGCAGCTAGAACAAAAGCATTTGGAGCAAAAATTAATCCAGAACTTCGAAATCTTATGGCGATATCGCTTCTTCTATCGCGAGGCATTGTCTTTATTTCAAGCAGATGAAAGCTTAAGACAACAACATAATGCGATGATGGAAACTCGACTTGTAGAGCAGCAAGCCTTCATTCAGCGGTTTATCGAATGTGGTGTCCTGCATATTCAAGCCGATTCAGAGCAACTGCAGAAGCTGCTCCTATCTTGCTGGATCATTGCGAACAATTGGTTATCCTTTCTTGAGATGAACGGGCAGCCGATTGACGAAGCGGGATTGCAGAAGGGCGTTAGCCTCATATGGGCGATTTTAACCCCTTACTTAAAGAAATAGATGACTACTATATTGGGGGGAAAGCTTGTGAAACCTACTGAACCGCAAACAAAATTATCAAGAAGAAGCTTCTTAAAAGTATCCGGAGCAGCATTGCTATTGCTGTCTGGAGGAGGTTTGTATCGCGCCGTTGATCAAGGGGTGTTTTCAACAAGTAAAGGACCTGCCTATGAGCCATGGGCTATCCATGCTGTAAACCAGGCAGACCTGTCCGACAAGGCCCCTGAAAGGCTTGTACACTATGCCATATTAGCTTCTAATGCGCATAATACGCAGCCGTGGCTGTTTCGAGTTCATGCTGATCGAATTGAACTATATGCCGATCTGTCTAAAAATATTGGCACAATGGACCCCTACTTTCGAGAAATGAACATTAGTCTTGGCTGTGCCATTGAAAATTTGTGCCTTGCTGCACAGGCGCATGGCTTTGAGCCAAACGTGAAACTGCTGGATGGCGATATCGATCAAGCCAAGGTTGCTACTATCGATTTATCGCCTAGTTCCCCTCACTCCTCTCCATTATTTCACATGATTACGAAACGTCATACTCATCGTGGAGCCTATGACAGCAATAAACCAGTATCGGTTGCTTTGCTTAACGAGATGTCCACGTTAAGCGATCACGCTTCATCTGCGAAGCTGCTATTGCATACTGATCAGCAAATGAAGGAGCAGCTCGGCTCGCTCATTGTTCAAGCAACGGAAGCAATCGTACATGATGCGGATCAAGCAAGAGACAGTCATCGCTGGTATCGTCATAGTCAGGATGATATCCACCGTTTCAAGGATGGCACGACACTGGATGCTACAGGCAACTCTACGCTAGTACGCGTGTTTGGCAAAATGCTTTCCATATCCGAAAAATCGTCCAATGCGTATTGGCTTAAATCTACAAAGGAGGTTCATATTCCGACTGCCTCTGCTTATGGCAGTATCGTACTTGCAACACGCTCCAAAGCGCAATTGCTGGAGGCTGGACGACTATGGCAGCGAATCCACCTATGGGCGACTAGTAAAGGAATCGCACTGCATCCTCTAAATCAGGTAAATGAGCGCCTGGATCGTGAACAACAAATGAATCTGACCCCACACTTTGGCGATGCATTGCGTTCGATTGTTGGCGGTCATGGAGAGCATGTCTTTTTATTCCGAATGGGCTATGCTCGTGATCAGGCTCTGCCAAGCCCAAGACGATCAGCCGATGAGGTACAGCTGCAATAATAATTTGACCTTTTACAACCAACGAAGCAGGTCTTGCTTTAAGAGCAAAGCCTGCTTTTCATTTGTTTCACCTATCCGTACTCAACTGCTGGTTGAGTACGATAAAAAATCAAATACGAAGTTATTGTTCATTCCTGGCGATTCCCATAAACTAAGGGACAAAGGAGCGTGTTCGAATGTTAAAGGAGCAATTGGCAAGAAATATTAGCATTTATCGCAAGGAGAAGGGGCTAACGCAAGAAGAGCTGGCGCACATACTCGGATTATCGTTCCAAGCCGTGTCCAAATGGGAAAACGCGCAAACGATGCCAGATATTTCGCTGCTTCCACTGCTGTCTCAAACGCTGGAAGTGAGCATAGATAAGCTGCTTGGTTATGTGACACAGGACAAGCCAATCACGATCTATGAGGAAGAATATAAATCACCAAATTATTATTGGGGAACCGAGCCTAATGCGGATTGTTACAAGGTGTTGCAGCTGATGCCGCCAACAAAACGACTGAAATTGCTTGATGTCGGTTGTGGCGAAGGGAAAGATGCTGTATTTTTTGCCCGCAATGGATATGAGGTTAGCGCCTTCGATGTATCGGATGCCGGAATTGAAAAAACAAAGCGACTTGCTGATCAAGTTGGTGTACATGTCAATGTGTTTAAGGCTGATCTATTGGATTATCGCCTGGACACTCATTACGACATTATCTTCTCCAGCGGCGTACTGCACTACATCAAGCCGGAATACCGTAATGAGATATTCGACAATTATAAGCAGTTCACGAACGAAAACGGCATGCATGTTTTTAATGTGTTCGTGCAGAAGCCATTTATTGCACCGCCACCTGAAAAAGAGCCGAACGCGTACAAGTGGTACTCAGGCGAGCTGCTTAAGCATTATCATGACTGGCTAATTCAGGACAGTGCAGAGATTGTATTTGATTGCAATTCTTCTGGCATTCCGCACAAGCATGCGATGACCACAATCGCTGCTCAAAAAATATTGACCCCGTTAGGTTAAGTGCTCGTTAACCTGCAAGCGATAAAGACAAAGCGCCGCAGCTCCTCTGTCAGGAATTGCGGCGCTTCTCTTATGGTTCCATCACATACGCGAGCAGCAGAGCCGCTGTATTTACGATTGCATCCGCATGCGAACGCTCCATGCCATGCGAAGCGTGAACGCCTGGCCCAAGAAGCGCTGCGCGAATATTGCTCCCACCTCGCAGGGCGGCCGTAGCGTCTGATCCATAGTGCGGATAGATATCTACTGCATATGGCAGCTCTTCCCGCTTCGCCAGCTCGATCAGCTTCGTTGTCATCCCATAATCATACGGGCCTGATGAATCCTTCGCACAGATCGATACATGCTTCTCCGATCCGGACAAATCCTCTCCCAGCGCACCCATGTCTACCGCTATAAATTCGGTTATCTCCTCAGGGATGTAAGACGCGCCATGCCCCACTTCTTCATACGTCGAAATGACCAATTTAATCGTGTGAAGAGGCTGCTTTCCCTCGCGCTGCAGCCATTCCATGAAACCAAGCAGCGCCGCAACACTTGCCTTATCATCCAAGTGTCGCGACTTGATCCAGCCATTAGGCAATATACGCACGCGAGGGTCCCACGAAATAAAGTCGCCCACGCTAATTCCGAGCTGCTCCGTATCCTCCTTGGAGCTTACAGCTTCATCAATCCGTATTTCCATATTGGCTTCTTCCCGCTTCATATCTCGTGCATCCGAATAAACGTGGACAGACGGCTTTGTAGTCAGCACGGTCCCTTCATATCGGCGTCCATCCCGAGTATGAATCTGGCAATATTCCCCCTCCACTGATTCCATCGTGTAGCCTCCAATGGATGTGAAGCGAATCATCCCGTTTGACTTAATCGAACGAACCATCGCACCAAGCGTATCGACATGCGCGGAAATCCCGATAACCTTGCCCTCCGTGCGACCGGGAATCGTAATAATGCCCGTTCCTTTCGGTGTTTGCTCCATCTTATAGCCGAGCCTGTCTACCTCCAATTCCAAATGCTTCATAATCTCCATGCAAAATCCACTTGGGCTAGGTATGTTAAGCAGCTCCTCAAGGCGTTCAATCATGTAGGCTCTATTCAAATTCGGCTTCATTACCGTAGACATTGTAAACTCTCCTTTTTCAATACAAAATCAATACAGAACCAATACCGTTCCATAATCTATGTTACCACGCAATTGACGCACCTGCACAAGCTCACTTGTCCATCCATATCGCTAAATATGCCTTATTGATTCTATGACAGGTTAACAGTGTTTATAATATTATCCCTCACATCGTAAAAATCTCCCCCTTCCGACTTCTTGGCCTACGAATCATGATAGTATGTAGCATTAACATTTCCGTATGCAGAGGTGATGCGAACAAAGCCACTACTAATCTACGCTTCAATGCCCCGTCCTTTTAGAACGCCTGCACGCCATGACACACTATTGAATTTGAGATCAAATCATAGACTCGTATGATTTAGACTACAAATCAGAGGTGATAAGGTGGTTTACAAAGTCCAACCATTAAAACTGGTGTTTCTCTCATTGCTCGCCCTTATGTTGTTTATTAGCCCCCTGTTAAGTGCAACTTTCTATGCAGCTGATGGTAATGCCGCAGCAGAAGCAGAGGCGCCCGCCCCTCAAAATCTTCGCGTGCTGGAGGATTCTATTACTGCGACTAGCGCCACTATTGAGTGGGATCATGTTGAAGAGCTAAATGATATTGATATTTGGCTGGCAGATGGTGATGTCTATTTCGAATGGGGAAATTCAGGCTCCAAGACGATCACCACTTTAAAGCCTGAAACGACCTACCGCTTGTACATTACGTGGTTTAGTCAAAGACCAGCGGCCAATAAAAGCAACATCATCGAGTTTACAACTCCCGCAGGAGAAGTCCCGCCTCCATCTGTTCCAACAGCTGGAGCTACCGATTTGCAAGTTTCGAATATTACGCACAACTCTGTTGAATTAACATGGAAAAATGCTCCTGGCATTGATGACTACTGGATCTGGTCCACAGCAGGCACTTATCTCAACTGGGCGAATAGTGAGTACAAATTCCTCGGTGGTCTTAATCCTGAAACGACTTACTCGATCCTGCTTGGTCCAGACGGCATCCAATTTCCTAATTTAACCGATGCCCAAAAAAGCAATGTCGTCACCTTTACGACGTTAGAGGATAAAACGGAGTACGAAGAGCATCCGCTTATGCCACCGTTGAATTTTAAAGTTACGGAGGTTACGGATTCCAGCATCACTTTAGGCTTTATTGGCTCACCAAAAGCGGACGGCTACGATTATTGGGTAAACGGAGATTGGATAGGCGGAATATGGGATGGAAGCAATCAATTCACGTATACGCTAACAGATGAGCAGAAAGCAGCTGGAACTGAGCTCACCTTCCTGGTCGCTGCTCAGAACTCGGAAAAAGGAACCGTATCTGAGAAAAGCAACGAAGTAACCATCACCTGGGGGCAATTAATCCCTCCTAGAGATCTGCAGGTCGTTACTGCCAACCGCTCAACGGTTGTGCTCGGCTGGGCACCCACCCAAGGTGCTACGTTCTATGAAATTTATCAGGATGGTACGCTAATTGGCACTAGTGAATCGAACCGCTATGTCATTGAACAGTTAACCGAAGGTCAATCCTACTCCTACCATGTAGTAGCTAGAAACAATGCATGGACTTCTGCGCCTAGCGATCCTATTACTGCCGTCCCGGGTGCGAATTACACAAATGTCACCTACTACACGTCATGGTCGCTATCGCCTACTGGAAGGAACTACAAGCCTGAGGATGTGGATGTGTCGCAAGTAACGCATATTAACTATGCATTTTCAGACCTGTGCTGGATGAAGGTCAGTACGAACGGAACGGCTTGTCAGAACGACGATATTCCACTTCAAACGGGCTACGTATACGATGGTGAAATGGTGCTGGGCGATCAGGAATATGATCTGCTCAACTTCGAATCGTTCGCCGCAATTAAAGCTGCTCATCCTCATTTGAAATTGATGGTATCTGTTGGCGGCTGGTCTTGGTCGAAAAACTTCTCCAATATGGCGGCTACTGAAATAACGCGCAGAGCTTTCGCCAACTCTGTCGTTGACTTCCTCCGCGCATACGGAATAGATGGACTGGATATCGACTGGGAATATCCTGTTGAAGGAGGAGAATCTCACAATACTCACAGACCAGAAGACAAGGAAAACTTCACCCTGCTCATGCAAACCGTTCGTGATGCACTGGACGCAGCTGGTTCAGTAGACGGCAAATATTATCTGCTAACAATCGCATCCGGGCAAGGCGATAACTTTGTTGTGAACGCTGACCTTAAAAACGCAGTGAACGATCTTGATTTTATCAATATTATGACATATGACTATAGCGGAAGCTGGGAGATGCTGGCACACCACAACTCGCCGCTTTATTATGATCCTGAGCATCCAGCAGCTACTGCACCGCGCAACCATGTAAAAGGTGGACTCGTCGGTCATCTCAATGGCGGTGTTCCTAATTATAAGCTTACGCTCGGCATTCCTTTTTACGGCAAGGGCTGGATTGGTTGCCCTGACGGAGGTCAATATGCGACATGTACCTCTATTCCGCCAGGCACATGGGAATCCGGCATATTTGACTATACCGATGTTGAAACCAACTATTTAGGTCAAGAGGGCTTTACCCATCATTGGAATGAAGCTGCCAAAATCTCATATCTGTACAATAGCGACACAGGGATGTTCATAACGTATAACGATCCCACCACGATGATGTACACCTCATCGCTAGTAAAATCGCTAGATCTCGCAGGGGTGATGAGCTGGGAGATTAGTGGAGACCGCAACCGTTCGTTAACGACACAATTGGTGAAGGACCTGCCTATCGACGGAGTCGTGAACGAGGCTGCCCTGCAAGCAGCTACGCAGGTTCGTGCGGTTACATCGAGCTCTTCGATCCAGCTGACTTGGGAAGCTGTGGACGGAGCGACAGGCTATGAGGTATTTATGAATGATGTATATGTCAAATCCGTAGAGCAACCTAATGCGGCAATCTCGAATCTTACGTCCAATACAACCTATACGTTCAATGTGCTGGCGATTAAAGAAACCGAAGACAAAATTGTAGAAGTATCTCCATTCAGCTCGAATCTAACAGCTAAAACATCACAAACTTCTCAAATTTCTGGCCCAGCTGCGCCGCTACCGGTCAGAGATAAGGATGAGCTGGATGCTTCAATCTCAAGATCCGATGGCAAATGGACTGTAAGCATCAATAAAGACGCTTCGATTCAAATAATTGAAGCAGCAGGCGATGTGAACAGCTTCAAAATCACGGTAAGCGATGAAGCAGAAGCGATTGACATCATCGTACCAAAAGAGGTCGTCGCTGCAATTAGAGGAAAGGATGCTCAAGCACAGCTTTCTGTTGTTTGGAACGGGATCACGTACGTTGTACCCGCACAAGCAATTGAGCTGGATGCAGACATTCAGCTATCTATTGCACCAGTAAGCGATCAATTGGAAGACATTAAACAGCTTGCTGATGAGAGCGGCCTGTCGCTGTTAAGCGAGGTACTCGACTTCAATATCTCAAAGCGTTCAGCTGCTAATACCTGGGAGGATGTTACGGACTTCGGAGATCAAAAGCTAAGCCGTATCTTTACGCTGAAGGGCAAAGACATTGATCCAGCTAAGCTTACAGGAGTCATATTCTTGCCTGATTCTAATGAGTTCCGTCCAGTACCATCACAGTTCACTGTTCATAAGGACGGCACCCTATCGGCCGAGTTGAAACGTGACGGCAACAGTATCTACATCATTGCACAATCTAATGTTAATTACAGTGATGTAAAGGCAGCATGGATGAAGGAGCCTGTCAATCGCGCCGCGGCTAAGCTGCTGCTTGATGGTGAAAGCAAGGACAGCTTCGGCGTCAATAGCAGCATCACGAGAGAGGAGTTCACATCGATGATTGTGAAGGGTCTAGGTATTCTGCCTAAATACGGAGCAGCACCATTCGGGGATGTACCTGCCAGCTCCACCTATGCAGGAGATATTGCTGCTGCCAAAGCGGCAGGAATTGTTCATGGTCAGTCCGCAACAGCGTTTGAGCCTGATGCCTTCATCAGCCGCCAAGATGTTACGATGCTTCTATCGAATGTACTAGACTATGCAGATGTTAAGACAAGTGCTGATGCTGATGCATCTCTCGATACATTCACGGATGCCCATCTCATTTCAGCCTATGCAAAATCTGCTGTTTCACGAATCGTGGAAGAAGGCATCATGATCGGAAAATCATCCTCCACATTCGATCCATTGTCAAACCTCACTAAAGCAGAGGCTGCTGTGATCGTGATTCGAATTCTGGAGTCGCTTGAACTAGATTAATGTTAGGCAAGTAGTCAAATAAGTCCTTTCGCTTCCTGATCGGGGTGCGAAAGGACTTATTTTCATATTGCATCTTGCAGCCAACTGCAATGCTCAGGCTAGCAGTATTACGTTGGCACTCGCTGAATAGGTTGAACGTACAATGTCGCCAGTAAAAAATAAATATAACTGTACATTACGTCGATTAATACAACCAATATATGGTAACCTTATTAATAATCACAGTAAAGGAGGCGTTTGATTTTGAATAAACAATTGAGCGTAAAGGGCCATCTTATAAAGGGGAAATTCGCATAGCTAGCCCTCTAAACTGCGAAGCCCTCTATTACCGAGAGGGGTACTCATTTGAGCCAATCATTATCTAAAAACGTACTTATTCGTCTTTTTCAAAGCGAAGACATGCCATTGCTTGGCGAGCTATACCAATCTGTTACGATAAATAAGCATGCAGTATTTTGGTGGGTCGGAGACGAAGCTAACTGGTGCAATGTCTATTGTGCATTTGAGCAAGGGAAAATGATCGCTAAAGGGCAGGTCAGCATAATTAACGTCGTACCTCCCAATCGTTCACAAGAGAACAAACACTCTATATATGTGAACCTTAAAACCGTACCCGATAGAGAAAACGACGTTGCTTTACTAGAGACCATCTATCAGCAGCTATTCAGAAGAGCGAATGAATTAATGAATGAGTTGCCGAAAGAATATGGGACGATTCTATGTGTCGGCAACGACTCGTCTGAAGCAGCGAACAATCAGTTTTTTATTGATAAAGGGTATCGTAATCTGTACCGTTCGTATCATATGAATCGAGATTTGAAGGAACCCATTTCTGAATTAAAGCTCCCTGAGGAATTTCAATTCTCGCACTGGAAGATGGAGACAGCTGACGAGGAGAGAGAGTATCTTGCCATAGAAGGAGAGATATGGCCTGACACTCCACTGGGTCATAATCGGCTATGTGAGCATAAAACAAACAAGCTATGGACGGCGATGGTCATTCGATATAAAGGGATCATTGTGGGGGGATTAATGGCGTGGCAAGAACAGGATTACGGCGTAATCGAGGATGTTTTCGTTCGAGAGCCCTGGCGAAAGCGCGGTATTGCCAAGTATTTGCTTACAGAAGCCTTAACCTATCTCAAGGCTAATGGTTTGAAAAACGCTGCTCTGATGGTCGTAACGACTAATCAATCTGCCTTGACTCTATACGAATCAGTTGGATTCCATTCGGTATCGGAAGAGCTAAGATATTGTATAAATTTGAATTAGACAAAGAGGGGCTGCGCCCCTCTTTGTTTAGTTTCGGTTGTGGTTACTACCCGACTATATGATGATGTTCTTCGTCTCACGAGTCTGACTATGTGATGCCTGCCAGTTACTGCTTGAAGAAATCTTCCCACGGATCACTTCCATTAAGCCTCAATAGTGCATCTGCCATCGTAATGCCATCCGGTTCTACAGTATCGAGCTCGTCCCACGAGATCGGCATCGATACTTTCGCTCCTTCTCTTGCTCGTATAGAATAAGCAGCAGCACTTGTTGCCCCCCTGCCGTTTCGTATCCAGTCGATGAAGATCTTGCCGGCACGGCTGGCCTTTCTTACATTGCTCGTATAGCGATCAGGCCACTTTTGCTCCATCACCTGTGCGACTTGCTTGGCGAAATTGTGAAACTGATCCCATGTCATCGCCTGTTGGAAGGGAACAACAACATGGTAGCCTTTTCCTCCACTCGTTTTAAGATATGATTTCAGCGAGAGCTCCTCAAGAATACTTCTTACGTCCTTTGCTCCCTGTCTAATTCTTTCAAGCTCCATGCCTTCATCGGGGTCTAGATCGAACACCATCATGTCAGGATATTCAAGCTTATCGATCCGGCTTCCCCAGGTATGGAATTCCATCGTGCCCATTTGCGCCTCGTAAATCAGCCCGGACACGTTCTCGATATAAAAATAATCCTCCGTACTTCCACTGCCAGTCGTTATAGGGATGGGAACAATTCCCTTGCTATCGGCACCCGGATGCTTCTTGTAGAAGCAGGTGTTCGCGACTCCTCTTGGGCAGCGCACCACAGTAAGAATTCTGTGGCCTACGTACGGCAGCATATGCTTGGCAACCTTAGCATAATACCGAATCACGTCTTCTTTGGTGATGTCAGGATTGGTAAATACTACTTTATCAGGGTTTGTAATTTTAATTCCTTCAATAACGATGCTGGCTTTCTTAGCTCTGCCTCCTTGTTTGGGTGGGGCTGGTTGAAGGCTCTCTTCTTCCGCTTCCTCCCGCTTGATCTCCCGAGGGTCCTTATCTACCCGTAAGCCCTTGTAGCTTGCCTGCCTTAGCTGCTGCTCCTTCGTCCATTCGGCAAATTTGATCTCCGCAACCAGCTCTGGCTCCAGCCATGTAAACCTTTCGCTGGATTTAGGCTTCGGTGCTTGATTGAATGGGGAATCCTTTCGTATCAGGCGCTCAAACTCCTTTTCTAGCATTCTCACATCAGCCTCACTCATGCCTGTACCTGCGCGACCAACATATACGAATTCATCGCCTTGATAGACACCTAGCAGAAGCGAGCTTATCCCGCTCGTTTTTTTATCGGTAAGCACGAAGCCTCCGATAACGAACTCCTGCCTTCTATCGCATTTCAGCTTAATCCACTCACCATTTTTCCCACCGCTATACTTGGAGTCTGCCCTTTTACCAATGACCCCCTCCATTCCAGTCTGACAGGCCACTGCAAAACTTTCCTTTCCGTTACCCTCGATGTGGCGGCTGTAGTATAGATGGCTTGGAGCATTCTCCAGCAATTGCTCCAGTTGCTCCTTCCTCTCGATCAAGGGATTCCGCCGAAGATCCACACCATCCAGCGCAAGCAGATCAAAAACGATATAGGTCAGGCTTTGACCCTTCGGATTCTTCATATAGTTCTGCAACGCCTGAAAATCCGTCTTTCCCGCTTCGTCAGTAATGACAACTTCACCGTCCAAAATCATCGATCTTCCAGCGGCAAGGTCGGAGACAGAAGTTGCAATGGTTGAAAAACGACTCGTATAATCATGGCCGTTCCTCGTCATGAGTCGGACGGTATTCCCCTCCACGAAGGCAACAATTCGGTAGCCATCGTACTTCAACTCATAAAGCCAATCCTCGCCCTCGGGAATGGTCTGAACTAATTTGGCAAGCTGAACCTCGACCTTATTGAACGGATTTCTTGTTAGCTTCTCCTCTTCTCCTCGCTCGATTTCCTCCATTGTACGTCCCGTTCTAATGCTGGTCGTATACTCCGATATTCCGCTAGAGGTCTGGACATATTCATCTCTTTCCTTTAGTAAAAGCCAGTTGTCCTTGTCGTCGCCAGCTTTAGGCTTCAAGCGAATGAGCGCCCACTTTCCCTTCAGCCGTCTTCCTCTCAGTACAAGCTTCAGCTCACCTTTACGAAGCCCTTCGTCCACATCCCCTTGTGGTTCCCAGTAGCCTTCGTCCCATAGCATAACGGTTCCACCGCCGTACTGTCCCTTGGGAATCGTGCCTTCGAAATTTCTGTATTCGAGCGGGTGATCCTCCACCATAACAGCAAGCCGCTTATCCCGTGTATTATAGGAAGGGCCTTTCGGTACAGCCCAGCTTAACAGAACACCTTCCCACTCCAGACGAAAATCATAATGCTCTCTTCTTGCCATATGGTGCTGAATGACGAATCTGAGACCATCTTCAGAAGCTTCTGTTCTCCCTGTTGGCTCTAAGGTAATATCAAAATTCCTTTTCTCGTTATACTCACTTAGCTTCGCAGTCATTAGTCAAATCCCTTATCCTAATTTATGTATAATTGGTAGTGTTTCCAACAACAAGGACAGTATGCGGAATTGCGGGTACAACAAGAAAACAGATTGGACTTTCAACTAACGAAAAACCCGAACTATTTGACGAAATGCTTTACAGAATTTCGTTATAGATCGGGTTCTTATTTAAAATTTCACATGATTAGCTTAATTGTTCGGGACCCCTACGGCAACATTAGTGCTGTCACAGCCAAGTTAAAGCATTAGCCTTGTTAACCTTTAATTACTTGTATACTTGACCCAATCGTATTCAGCATATAACGGATTCGCACCATTATATGATCCTAACCAAGAATCAACTCCTTTGCCGTTCCAAATGTTCATCATAATTCTTCCTGGCGTACGTGGAATATTGGTTGTTGCAGTATGCTTTAACACGCCGTCAACATACCATTTAATGTAGCCAGGCTGCCAATCGAAAGCATAAGTATGGAAGCCCTGTGAAGCATCGAAGCCGAGATTAACAATTTTCTCATTGCCGCCAACGCCATTGGTGAAGTAATTGAATTGTACCTTTGTCGTATCCTTGCCTAAAAATTCAATGTCAATCTCATCCCACTGCGTTCCATAAGACGGGCCTGTATACGTGAAGAAGGATGATACAATCCCTACATTTTTGGCAGGTTTCATGCTAACCTCGTATAAACCATAACCATACGTATGCTTGGATTGATACTCACCGCAATCAAATACGTTATAAGCAGAGCTCGTCAATCCAAGCCTTAACTTACCATCGTTCGTAAAGCTAGCATTGTTGCTGCGCCATGTGCAATTAAACATCCCGCCGTTTGAGTAACCATTCGATTTGTTCCATGTCTGAGAATTAAAATAGGTTAGTGGCTCCCAGAAAACAAAACTAGCAAATACAGATCCAGCCAAAACCATAGAAATGAGACCTGTTGCAACTAATGAAATCCAAGACTTCTTCTTCATTCGACACCTCCTAAATAATTGACCAGCACGAAAGACGAATACAATAGCGTAGATGGATCCTTTCTGCACCATTTGTAAAGCGCTTTCATAATTGGCGTCTTTATTGTATATCGTAGTCATGCCGCTACTCTATAACAACATCTTAAGTTTGGTGTTAAATTTCCAACTTTAAAGCCGAAAGCTGAAGACATGCTGCTGAAAATGGTTCGTGTAGGCGAATTGTAAGCGATTCATCATTGATATGAGCCTCTACATGCTGTTCCGAGAATGTACTCGTTATCTCATAATGTAGATCGTTCTGTAGTGGCAACGTGATGGTTGGAGCTAAAGCACCGTCAAATGTATGAATGACGACTAGTAGCTGATGATGATCATTGGACGTACGCATAATAGCTTGCCAGCCCTCAGGCTTGCGATATCGAGTAATGGTGCTTCCGTATCTTCTAGTAGTGCCTTCTTTAATGATTGGTGCGACATCTTTGTAAAATTTGATTGCTTGCTCGACAACTTTCCATTGCTCATGACTCAGCTCATGAATATCTCCAGACAAACACATCCTGCCAAGCATTGTGCTGCTTAACGAATAGACCAAACGTTGCAGCGAATCCTGTTTTCTTAACACAGCCCATATTTGACTTTGTCTTGGTAATATGACGCGATGGAGATTAGCAGCAATTATCGGTATTTCTTCGCATTCATGTGCGTCAGAGAAGGACGACATACTTGTAATGGCAAGCATAGAAGGCTCTAATCGATGTCCCCCGGAAGCGCAATTTTCGATGACGATATCGGGAATTTCTTTCTTAATTAACCTAAAAAAATCTTGAACGGCCTGCATTTGACTTCGTAATCCCTCTCCAAGAGACTCCGAACCGTCGCAGCCGATTCCAAGACTATCGTTATAATCAACTTTTAAATATCCAAACCTGTGTTGTTTCATAAATTGAATTACTTTTTCTCTCAAGTATTCGATCACATACGGATCGCGGAAATCCCAAAATCTTCTTCTGCCAACTGTAATGGGAAATCCGTCTCGCTTCAACAGATGCTCCGTATTATGAAACGCTGTTGACGCTTCGCCGCAGACCTCCATTTCAAACCAAATCCCTGGAATCAGGCCGCATTTTCTAATATGCTCAACCGTTTCTTCAAGTCCATTAGGAAAATCACTACGGCTGACCTCCCAATCTCCCATACTGTTAAACCAATTGGATGTGTCGCTCTTATACCATCCACAATCAATGACGAGATATTGAATCCCTTTCCCCTTAAGCTGTTCCGCTATAGCGTACAGATTCGAAGCGGAGGGAGATCCCCATGTCGTACAATAATCATTAAAAATAATAGGCAAGTCATTCTCAACTGCTGGCAACTGCGCCAACGGTCTGTTCTGAATGGCGGTCAAACGCTCTGCTGCACAATCTACATCTCCTGCTACAGTAGTCAAAAAAGCGCTTGGGCTCTGAAATGACTCCTCTATTCCAATCGTTTTATACCAATGACCAAATTCTCTATCCGCCAAGCCACCTGAGAGGTACAACGCATGATCTCTTCTGCCAAGCTCAATCTGCCAGGAAGCTGGATGCGCAATCTGAACTCCCCACGTTACGCCTGCCCGAGTATCTTCTAAAAATGCAGTTGGAAAAAACTCACGAACAGGCATACTGCCTACTTGTCCGAAGCGCAAACATCTGTTCCCAAATGGGGCCCATGCAGGCTCCAAGTTCAATTCTGCAAGCGTATTTGACATTAATCGTCCCTCTGCCGACCAGGAGCTTAACACGCGATGCAGTACAACAGTGTCAGAAGCGTCATCTTCAGCAAAAGGTGTAATTCCCGTCAATGAAAATGAAGATAGCATCTCTACTGTTATTGGGCGTTCACCTTTATTTCTTATGACGACATAGGATTCTATAGCGTTGTAATCGGTATACCATATGAAATGATGCTCTACTTTATAGGAATCAGGAGAGTTCCAAGTAGAAATAATCGTTTTACGATCCTTCCCCTCTATTACATGCTGATCTTGAAATTCAAGTTTATCAAGCGTTCCACTATTGCGCATGGAATGACCATGAGCAAATCCACTTGGATATGCATCGCCAAGCAGCTTAATTTGCACCAATGAATCGACCATCTCGTATTTATGGCGCACTTCAGATGCCATCGTATTCGGTAATAGAATCAACCCGACTGTACTGCTCTGATCATCTTTTATATAGCGTGCAATCATGTCGCCTAGTACGTAATCTCTCCAAGGTTTCATGTTATCCCCTCCGATTATGGAAACTTCGAACTTTTCTGTTTATATCGCGTCATGCCTGTTCATACGCTGCACTTCCATCTGTTGCCGGCATAAACCGACGCTTGTGCGACAAGCGTCCAGCAAGATCCAAGTATACAGAATACTGTTCCTGCTCAATTCGAAAAAGCGGTTTAAATGCCGCTTTATGTCCAAGGTCGTCTGTTAATACAAATTCAAGCTGATTCTTTTCACATTTTACGAATCTACTCAACAAATTTTCTTTTGATATGCCGACCAACTTTTGTTCGCTTCCTAATTGGGCAAGTAATACGTTTCCGTACATTACAGCAACCAAACGCTCATTGCCTTGTAATGGAACGAAACGTAACGGTGCTGCAATTTCGATTTGAATGGTGTCTTGATCATGGAATACTCGCTCAATGAGGATAAATCCGCTCTCCCTCTTATATTCGATGCTTGATGAATTTATTTTTACGTCAACAATAGTGCTTTCCTTTAACATCAAGGTGAACGCTACAGCATGTTTTGTGCTTATGACAAGCGTTGAGGTAAGACTGTCTGGGAAAGCTGTTTGCTGTGAAATCTCTACTTCTTTTTCCTTCCAATATAAAGTAGATGAGATAAAGGCATTCAGTAATAACGTGTCTGTTCCTTTAAACCAGATGTTCTTTTGCAATTCACTCATTGCCTCGATTCCGGATGCTGTGCAGCACCAGAAGGTATCGTAAGGTTCACTGAATGTTTTGCAAGCTCCGCTGCCCATAGGCTGATGATATTGAGATAGACCAGTCTCACTGCTTGTGCTGTTAAGAATGGCGTTGTATTTCAGCGATTCAAGATGATCCAAGTAGTTAACCCCCTGAGTCCAGTAAAACAATCGCTCAACCATTCTTTCCGTGTTATGCGCACAGCAGCTCTCACTTTCACCACCAGTCAAGCTGTTGTCCAATCTGCCATACGCTCCCCAATGCTCTGATTTCTCGGATACCGCCCCTTGTATAGCATGTGTTGCCCTAGAGCTGTTGTTGCCATTGGCAAATGTTCTCCCTAGCAAGAAATGATAAAAGTTCATCGCTGCAAGCTTATACTTTTCCTCACCCGTAATCTCATATCGGTGCATGGCACTTATAATCATCGGTAGATGCGTATTGGCATGCAGGTTATTAAGAACGTCTTCCCCTGAGGCAAGTGGAGATATGAAATAATCTCTGTCAAACTGATGCGCAAGACGAAGCAGGCTCGCGTCACCTGTTAGGTCATATAAGGTATAGAAGGAATCTCCTATTCCGCCAAATTCATTTGCCGGATTAAGCTTAGTGCATCGCAGTATACCGTCGATTTTCCAAGAGGATAGCTTTTCAAACCTTCTGTTAATGTAATGAGCCAGACCGAGTGCCAAGGTCAACGCTTTTGCATTGCCCAAGTAGTGATAACAATCAATTAATCCTTGAATAATTTTGTGCAGCGTATAGTACGGCGCCCATACATTGCGGTCTTCCTCCTGCTCCAACACATCCAATACACCTTCTTCAAAGGCACTAAGATACCCGTTGGGCTGAGCACAGACATCCAACACATCAACAATTGTATTCGCTTTCAGCTTTAAGTGTGGATCGCCATCAGCATAAGCAAGCTTCGCGCAAGCAGATAGAAAATGTCCGACAAAGTGACCTCTTAAGCCGCAATTCTCAGCCTCCCACCCTCCTAATGGTTTAGCATGAGAAGGTAAGCCTGCATTTAGCCTAAACGTGTGCAGCAACCTATCCAGCTCGAAATTGACGATATACTGTTTAACGAGTTGACGGCGAACAGCTGCATCATGATCCATTAATGTAACCTCATCCAAATGACATGAACGAATCAATGACCATTCCTCCCTTTTTCATTGCACATATCGCTTGTTTCCTTCAGCAGTCTGCTTCGCCACTCGCGCTCTTGCGATATTCACCTGGGGTTGTGCCTGTATATCGTTTAAACACCTTCGTGAAGTAGTGCTTGTTGTCATAGCCAACCATTTCCCCTATTGTACTAACCGGGATGTCGCTCCCAGAGGCCAATAATTTTTTTGCTTCCTGAATTCGAATTCCATTCAAATAGTTGACAAAGGTCTGTCCTGTTTCCTTCTTAAACAAGCTGCAAATGTAATTCGGATGCAGATTCATCATGTCAGAAATATGATCCAGTGAAAGATCCTTACGAAAATGAACCTGCATATAGGCTAGTATTCTGCTGGCATGACGAGAATCTGTATCATTAGCAGGGGGCAGCTCTTTATTGACACGTTCAAGCAATACAGCGATTTCCTCTTGATCGATTGGCTTCAGAATATAATCAATAACACCAACTCGCAATGCTGTTCGTACGTACTCAAACTCATCGTATCCTGTTAATATAATAAAACGATTACACAGCTCTTGCTCTCTTGCCTCTTCTATCAACTCAAATCCGTTTTTTTCAGGCATATTTACGTCAGTGATCGTAATATCAGGCATATAATGTTTCATAACCTCAAGTCCCTCTACTGCATTGTGAGCTTCTCGAATCTCCGTTCCTCCAGGAGCGACTTTTCTGATGACTTTGATCAGACCTTGCAATATCAATGGTTCATCGTCCACAATTAGTAGTCTCATTTTACTTCCCCCTCCTTTTATCAATGATGATACAGAAACTCGCCCCCTTACCAAATTCACTGTGCACCTCAAGACGGGACGTACCGCCGAAGAAAGCTTTAATTCTATCATTCACGTTTATCAATCCAACACCCGTTATCGTCGCAGATTCTCGCAGTTTATCTCCACCCAGGAGTAAAGATTGAAGCACTACTAATTTCTCTGCTTGAATACCATTCCCATTGTCCATCACATACAATCTAATTTCTTCCTCCAGCTCTTTAGCTGCAAGTCGAATATGAACAGGACGTATTACTGCGGATACTCCGTGATTGATACTATTTTCTATCAGAGGCTGTATAATGAAACGCGGACATATAACCTTTGCGGCATCCATAGAAACATCAATCTCATATGTCAATCTGTCCTGCAGTCGTGTTTTGTGAATTTGCAAATAAAACTTTGCCATATCAATCTCTTGTGCCAATGTTACCTCATCTTGCTCAGAGGATAAGCTATAACGCATCAGCTTGCCAAACCAAAATGAAATATCCGCCACTTCTTTATCATTATTCGTTTCAGCGAGCATCCTAATTGTCTCAAGCGTATTGTAAAGAAAATGCGGTTTAATTTGTGCTTGTAAAACTTTATAGGCAGCCTCTTTATTAAGCAGCTCCGCGCGATGAACATTGTTAATCAGTTCGTCCATACGATGCAGCATAGAATTATAGGTTTCAATCAGGAAGCCTATTTCATCCTTTTTCTTGGAGCTTTTCTGTTTAAATATGCTTTGACGTAAATTATCCTCATTTAACGTACGCATATGTCTTGCTAATTTTAGAATACGCTTCGTAATAGACGTTGCCAGCCAATAATATACGAGTGATAATCCTACTAACAGCAAGAATAGAATGATAATCACGATCACTTCAGACCTTGTTAAGGAATGAAATACATCGTCAACTTTACCAGCTATGAAGACATGAACGCCAAGCTCTTCAAGCACCAGTTGATTGATTACATTTTGACGGTCAATGATAAATGTATCCGCTTCCGAATTCACTAACTCGAAAACACTGTCATGAATTGGCATGGGAAGGTTGCCAACAACTTCACCCTTTACTAAGAAAAAAGCCTCCCATGGAGCCTGTACTCCTGCAGCTTCAAAAAACTTTTTTATAAATGAATCGTTAATTCTAATTTCCAATAGTCCGATTATTTCAGTAAACTGTGTGTTGTAAAGATGCTGGTAATAAATTAGCTCAGAATGTAAAGAATCCGGGTCAACTCTAACCCATAACCCGGAACCAGGTTTTAGAGTGCTTAGTGACTCTTCTATTTGGGAATCAAGAAATTCCCACTCAACAAAATGATCGGTTATTGTAAATATGTCCGCGCCCTTCGTGTAGATCAATAACGAATCAATCTCAGGATTGGCAAATAACGCTTGTGCATATAACGGCCGTATATAGCGAATGAAGGAATACACATTTTCTAATTCTGTGTCATATACGCCATCAAGATAATCAGTAACGTAAGAATTATATTGCAAAACTCGATGTATCGACTCGATACGAGTGAAGTCCATTTTCATATTTGAGTAGGCTTGTTCCAATATCTTTTGACGACCTTCAGCGTATTGCTTCGTTAAGCTTCCATGTATTTGAGTATAATAATGGTAACCAAATGCCATTACCGGTATGAATATTAAAATAATATAACCTAGCGTTATTTTCCGAGTAATATTCACCATTACTCCTCCTAGCACTTGTATGTCACTTGGTATACCTAATATAACATGGAAGAATGATCAATACAGACGGAAGTTCGAAAAACGGTAGAGAGACAAGGTCCCTCTACCGATGTAACAGGTTATTTAATAAATAGTTCTTTCTTTTTTTGATAAATGTCATTCGCCCATTCAACCAGCTGTGGTAGTCCGATTTGATCGGCTGTTTTTATCATATTTTCATAGTTAGCAATCGCTTCTTCTTCTGAATTTGCGAGATAGATTTTTACTTTCTCATTTTTAATCATCTCATCGACTTTTGTTTTAATTGTTTTTTCTTCAGAGTCTGGTTGTGTTTGAATAAGTCCAATCTCAGGCTTATATTGTGTAATCTCTTTTCGCTGCAGTAAGGCCTGAGTTTTTTGTGTACCAGGAACGTAGCCTTGCAGCCCTTCAGTCACACCATCATTGTACAGATACCACCACTTGATGCCGTTACTGTTAACAAAGTCCCCATCTGATGGATCATAATTCAAATTAGGATAACCCTCTTCATTCCATGTCCAATGCTCGCCTTCGATACCGAACATGGTTAGCTTTTTCCCCTCATCACTAGCTAGGTATTCGATGAATTTGATTGAAGCCTCAGGGTCCTTGTTGTTTTTAGTAATAAATGTACCCGCGAACCCAAGTCCTGTGCTTACAATTTTAGCATCTTCAGATAATGCGCTTGGCAGCATTTTAAATGTATAGGTACCACCATTGTTTTTGATTTTTGTGTTGTTGGCGTCAGCTACACTTACGGTATGGCTATGAGCAAATGCTTTTCCACTGATGGCGTACTCATCATCAATTTGATCATTGGTGTATGCAAAGTTTTCAGCTAGAATATAGCCTTCACGGTATAATTTATTCATGAATTTAAAGAACTCCAGCATTTCTGGCTGCTTAATCGCGTATTCGATCTTGCCATCTCTTTCATACCATCCATCCAGCAGTGCTTCCACTCCAAATTGTTGCAGGAAATATTGTTCGATCCAGTCCTTATCCATAATCAATGGCACCATATCAGGATACTTTTCCTTCACCATAGCTAAAACATTTACGAAATCATCTACGGAGTTTAGAGACGGGTTGCCAAATTCATTCAGTATATCCTCGCGAACCGCAATACCTGGATTGCCATCACTGCCAATTGCATATTTATTCGCGGCCATTTCCTCTTGCGTAGCAAAGGAATTTCTTACTGTATAGAAATTCCCATCGTCCATTGTATGAATGGCAATTCTCGTATTATCAATTACAAAATCAGGTGCATATTGTTCAATCAGTTCATTCCATGGGTATGATAAACTTGAATCCGACAACCGATCAATTTGAGAATAAGTAAAGATCAGATCCGGCAAGTCACCTGAGGAAATCATAAGCGGTAGTTGTCTGTCATCAGCAGCGACCGTTACCTTTAATTTCACACCCGTTTTTTCAGTGATTTTCTCCGCTATAGGGCCCTTCCACTCACTGACAGGATACCACGGAGCATCAATAAAAAGCGAAAGCTCCTTAACTTCACCATTCCCTGTTGATGTCTTGCCATCGTTTTCATTCGTATTCGCATTGTTGCTACCACAAGCCACTAGCAAAGAAAACGAAAGAACCATTGACAACGATAGTAACAGACCTTTCTTTATCTTCATCATCAAACAACCCCTCCATGAATCAAATTATATATCAAAGCAAGCAAGCTTGCTCTAATACCACAGAATCAACCTTTTACCGAGCCCAGCATAACGCCCTGAACAAAGTATTTTTGCAGAAACGGATATACGCAGACAATAGGCAAGACAGATATAACCATTGCAGCTAATTGAAGCGAGTAGCTCGTAACCCCAGCTGAAGCACTGTTTGCTATCGCAATTGAATCCATAGGTGCGTTACTTTTATTAATAACTTCCATCATACGAAAGGCTAGCGTTCTTAAATTTTCCGACTGCACAAAGTAAGCTGAATCCAGCCATGAATTCCATTGACCTACACCAGTGAACAACGACATCGTTGCAATAAGCGGCATCGATACAGGAAGAATAACCTTATAAAAAATAACAAACTCATTTGCGCCGTCTATATGAGCTGATTCCTTAAGCTCTCCTGGTATATCCCTAAAGAAGGAAATCGCGATTAACAAGAAGAACGTACTTAGCATCGAAGGAATGATATATACGCCGAACGTGTTGAGCAATCCTATCGAGCGCAATACAACATAATAAGGAATTAATCCGCCTGAAAAATACATGGCGAAGATAATAATCGTGAAATAGGTTTTACGAAATAACAATTGTTGATGCGACAAGCCATAGGCTACAAGACTAGTAAACAAGACACCTAGAACCGTACCTGAAAGCGTTCTCATAACACTTACAAGAAAAGCCTTATACCAATGAGGGTCACTTAAAAAACGTTCGTAGTTTTCAAGAGTGAATGCTCTTGGCCAAAAGTAAATAGCTCCTGTAAGGGAATCCGTTCCCTTATTAAAGGATAGAATTAACACATAGTAAAACGGATAAAACATAACTATAAAAATGACGAATAGGATGACTGTGATCAAGCTATCCATAATCCGGTCTTTTTGTCTTTGACTCAAAGCCATAATCTCCACTCCTCATTCTAAAATAAGCTTGATCCTGAAGCGCGTTTTGCAATATAGTTACTTGAAAAAATTAAGACGACAGATATGATAGATTGAATAAGATCGATAGCTGCTGCATATGAAAAGCGACCATCCCGAAGCCCAACCTTAAACGCATATGTTTGAACAATTTCGGATGTGGAATTATTTATACTATTTCCAAATAAAAACGCTTGTTCAAAATTAGAGCCTACTAATCCGCCTCCCAAAATGCTTCCAATTGTAAGAATAAGAACAACAACGATCGTTCCTTTCATACCTTGAAACGTAATATGCCGAATTCGTGCAAGTCTTCCTGCGCCATCGATCTGAGCTGCTTCGTACAATGTAGGATTGATCCCAGCTATAGCAGCTAGGAAAATAATCGTCCACCATCCAACCTCTTTCCATACTGCGCTTCCGACTGCTAGCCCCCAGAAGTGATCAGCGTTAGTCAAAATATCTAACGGCCTATCGATTATACCGAGACTGATCAAAGCTTTATTGATCATTCCTATATCAGCGGACAGGAAGGAGAATGCAATACCTGCCACTACTACCCAAGAAATGAAATGAGGCAGGTAACTAACCGTTTGGACCACTTTCTTAAAACGAAGGTTTTTAGCCTCACTCAGTAAAATTGCAAGTATAATTGGAGCTGGGAAAGTAAACAGTACCTTCAGAAAGCTTAAAGCAAGGGTATTACGAACGATTTCACCAAAACGATAATCGTTAATGAATTCATTGAAGTGCTTAAGTCCAACCCACTCACTTGTGAATATTCCTTTAATCCCGGTAGATATGGAATAATCTTTAAAAGCCATAACTATCCCAAACATCGGAGTGTAAGCGAATATTAGTAAAAAAATCATTCCTAATCCTACAAAAAGGTGAAGAACTTTTTGCTTTTTTAATTGTTTGAAAAATTGTGTGCGTCGTTCGCTAAACCGAACACTGTGATCGACTGATCTTTCCAATGCCATACAACCCCCTCCTTCTCCATCATTATAGCTTTGCAAAATAACCTTCCATAAGCTAACATTTTTAAGAAAGCGTTGTCATTTTTTAAGATTCATTCACATTCTTATCCCGAAATATATAAAAAAATCCGCAGCACACAAGAGATACTCTCTTGCATACTGCGGATTTTCAATTAGCTCCAGTATTGCTGTGCAATGCGTTGTCCTTGATTGATCTTCGCCCACTGCTCATCCTCAGTCAGCTCGTTTCCTCCATCGCAGGATGCAAAGCCGCATTGATGAGATAGGAATAGGCGATCCTTATCGATAATTTTCGATGCTTCATCAAGCATTTTTAGTACACGAGTCTCATCATCCAGGGAATTTGTTTTCGAGGATAACAAGCCAAGCACAATTTCTGTTTCCGGTCTATCCTTGAATACAGCAAGCGCTTCAAGAGAGCCTGCTCTCTCGTCATCCCACTCTAAGAAGAAACGGTCATATTTCAGCTGCTTAAGGAACAGGTTCGCAATTTTCACGTACGAGCCGCCACCCATATTGCGTGAGTCGTAGTTGCCACGGCAGTTGTGCGTCCACATTTTCAAACCAAGCTCATGCCCAAAGTCGATAACCTCGTTATTAATCTCAATAAACTCCCCGGCAAGTGCTTGTACTTCGTCCTGGTTAACCTTCTCTCCCGTAAAAGGCGAGTTCGGATTATCGTCGGCAAAAAGCTCCCATAAGCAATCGTCAAATTGCAGGATCTTACCTCCAGCAGCTGCAAACTCTTCAACAAATTGCTTGTACGCTGTCACAAGTCCAAGCTTAAGCTCTTCACGCGTACGATAAACAGCATCAGCCCTGCCAATATTATCAGACCAGGACAATTCACCATAAATATGTGATGGTGAAGGCACGCAAAGCTTCGTTTCACGATCATCAGCCAACTGCTGAAGCTTCTTAAAGATCGTAATGAAATGATGATTTTTACCGCTTAATTCACCTGTGATACGAAGCCCGATGTCTTTTCTTGTTTCGTACTTGGAGGTGCCATCGATATCTCTGAAGAAATAGCCATGATCGGCAATATAGCGTTCGATTCCATGCAGTCCCCACACGAAATCAAGGTGCCACATCGATTTTGAAAATTCACCGTCAGTAATAATATCGAGTCCGTTATCAATTTCCTTCGCTACGATTTGCTCAATCGCAGCAGCTTCACATTGCTCATAGCCAGGAATTTGCTCATAAAATGGATATCGAATATCATCGCGATGCTCGATTATATGTTTATACTCTAGTAAATTAGATGGACGCAATAGACTTCCTACAATTTGAAATTTGTTGCACATGGTAGTTCCTCCCTTAGGCTGCTTGTTCATGCTTTGATCTTAGCACGCAAGAGCCAGAGAGAAATAACACCTTTAAGCTATTGCTAGATATAACATAAAGCTATTAGTGAACAGATCATTACATACTGCGTAATAACGATAGGTTAATGGGATACGGCTTTAGCTCTATAGCCGCATCTGTGTGCGTGAATACACTTCTGGCTTCTGCAACAAGCTCGGCCAAATCTTCTTGCTTATATCGAGAGCTGAAATGCGTAATGAACAACCTGCCGGCACCGGCAGCATGTGCAATTTGTGCCGCCTGTAAAGCAGTTGAATGTCCGTATTCATGCGCCTTATCAGCCAATTCATGTGCAAAGGTTGCCTCGTGAACAAGCACATCTGCCCCTTCGCCAAGCTTCACAGCATTATCACACGGCCTTGTATCGCCAAGAATCGTAATGATGCGTCCAGGCAATGGCTTGCCCACGGCTTCTGCAGAACGAATTACACGCCCATCGTCAAGTGTCACATCCTTACCCGACTTCAATTCTCTGTATACAGGACCTGGAGGAACTTTCATCTCAGACAGCCATTGGGCGTTCAGCGCACCGGTTCGCTCACGCTCCACCATACGGTATCCATAGCTTTCAATTCGATGATCAAGCTTGGCAGCCACGACCGTCATGTCTTCATCTTCGACAATCATGCCTTCTTGGATCTCGACAATGTTCAATGGAAACCCTAAATAGGTTTCCGTTATACCCAAGCTAGTCTCTACTAGCTCACGCAACCCGTTCGGACCGTAAATATCCAAGCGCTCCGTACCGCCAAGCGATGAGCGGGAGCTCAATAATCCAGGCAGTCCAAAGACATGATCCCCATGCAAATGGGTTATGAATAGCTTATTCAATCGGTTAAGCTTCAAGGGAGTTTTCAGCAGCTGGTGTTGAGTTCCCTCTCCACAGTCAACCATCCAGAACGATCCGCCATTCTCACATAGTTTTATAGCTATTGATGTTACATTTCTATCGCGAATCGGCATACCCGCATTGGTACCTAAAAACAAAAGCTCCATCCTGCTGCCCCACCTCTAAATTTATTATCACGAACACGAACAGTTTTCCATAATCCTCCTGTATTATGTCACACTGCTTTAACCATTATACGATATCGTCTTAGTGATGAGTCGTCATGTAGTACAGCCCGTTTCCAATTGAACTTGTGTTATGATGAAATTGTATTAGGGCTGTCTGAGAACTCCGAGGCCAGCCAATTTTGCTGAATTTTCGTTTCATGCAAGGCGCGTTTGGGAAGGCGTACCGGGCGTACGTCAAACAAACGGAACGAAGCAGGGGGCGAAAGGGCGTGAAAGGAGCCTCTGAGCGGGTTTTCAGACACGCCCTAGATAAAGGAGAAGAGAATTATGATGATTAGAAAATTACGTGTTGATGAGGACTCCCCGATAAAGCTTCTGCTGCTAGCGGACCCTTCTCAAAAGCTTGTTGAGGACTACCTAAAAAGAGGTGAATGCTTCCTAGCAGAAATCAATCATCAAATCGTGGGTGTATATGTTCTGCTGCCAACTAGACCTGAAACCGTTGAACTGGTAAACGTCGCGGTAACAGAGGAGCTGCATGGCAAAGGAATCGGGAAGCAATTAGTTTCACATGCCATTGAAACAGCTAGGTCAAGCGGCTACAAGACGATAGAAATTGGGACAGGCAACTCCAGCATAGGGCAATTAGCACTTTACCAAAAATGCGGCTTTCGAATTGTTGGTGTAGATTTTGACTTTTTCATTAGACATTACGCTGAAGAAATTTATGAGAACGGAATCCAGTGTAGAGACATGATTCGATTATCACAGGATTTATAAAAAATGGGTTGACATTACCTTGAATCATGTTAAACTATTCCCATAAGTTTACTAAGAATTATTGTTTCCCCTCATATGAATGCCGATTAGTTATCTAAAGGCTCCTACGTTCACTGTTCAGTGATAAGTAGGAGCCTTTCTGTTTATACGAATGTAAATCTTATTACAATAGGAGCTGATTGAATGGGAGAGAAGATTAAGGTTGAGCGCGTGACGAAAGCATTTACCGTACGTGACAACGAACAAAAGGGTGCATCAATGGAATTCACTGCGATAAGCAATATGGAGTTTTCCGTTAATGAAGGAGAATTCCTTACGATAGTCGGTCCGAGTGGATGTGGAAAGTCTACGCTGCTTGATTTATTGGGAGGTCTGTCTACACCAACAAAAGGAAGAATCTTACTTGATGGTCAAGAAATTAAAGGCCCCGGGTTAGATCGAGGCACCGTCTTCCAGCAATATGCTTTATTCCCTTGGAAAACTGCACGCGGCAATATCGAGTTCGGACTTGAAGCAAAAGGAATACCTAAGCGTGAATGGCGAGCTCAATCCGATCACTACTTAGATCTGGTCGGATTAAAAAGCTTTGCTGATCGATATCCTCACGAGCTTTCTGGTGGAATGAAGCAGCGTGTGGCAATTGCTCGTAGTTTAGCGTTTAATCCAGATGTGCTGCTTATGGATGAACCCTTTGCAGCTTTAGATGCTCAAACTAGGGAAACGCTGCAAAGCGAGCTGCTGCGAATATGGGAAAAAACGAAAAAAACGATTATTTTCATCACGCACGGGATTGATGAAGCCGTTTATCTTGGTCAACGGGTAGTGATCCTATCGGCCAATCCAGGGCGTGTAAAGAAAATCGTTGAGATTCCATTAAAGCACCGATTAGCTGATGCAGATATTCGATCCAATCCAGCATTTGTAAAAGCTCGTCATGAGGTTTGGAGTTTACTTCACGAGAATGAATATGCAGGACTATATATTTAACCTATATCCCGAAGTGAACTTTTCATTATCGAGGAAGCTTAATCAGCAAGCAAAATAAGGAGGCATGACTTTATGGTTGCGATTAGTAAACAAGTGAAATCTTCTAGAAGGCTTCAAAAACTAACGTTTAACCCTTTATTGACGCTACAAAAGCTAATTAAACAATCTATCATACTGTTGCTATTTCTAGTGGCCTGGGAGGTTGCACCCCGAATCGGCCTAGTCGATCCTGCATTTTTCCCTGCATTTTCAGAAGTAGCAGCTGCATGGTGGAACATGCTTATATCGAACGAATTATTTTCTCATTTTAGTGCAAGCATTACCCGTTCCATTGCTGGTTTTGGTTTAGCTATCGCGTTAGCAATCCCGTTAGGTTTAGTCATTGGCTGGTATCCGATTGCGCGTGATCTGCTCAACCCGATACTGGAATTGTTTCGCAATACAGCGGCATTAGCACTGTTGCCCGTGTTCATCCTATTGCTAGGGATCGGAGAAACCTCGAAGATTGCCATTGTTTTTTTCGCTTGTACCTGGCCAATTTTATTAAATACAATCGCAGCTGTACGAAACGTTGACCCTATGCTGATTAAATCTGCACGTTCGATGAACATCTCTTCCTTTGCTTTATTT
This sequence comes from Paenibacillus septentrionalis, assembly GCF_042659865.1. Taxonomy (NCBI): domain Bacteria; kingdom Bacillati; phylum Bacillota; class Bacilli; order Caryophanales; family Paenibacillaceae; genus Paenibacillus; species Paenibacillus septentrionalis. The sequence continues at coordinate 44,132 of NZ_JBHSTE010000006.1, read as the reverse complement.
TATAAAGTCATACTCCCCGCTTCCATCCCGACAATGTTTACAGGGATTCGAATGGCCGGGACTGGAGCTATTCTAGTATTAATCGCTGCCGAGATGGTTGGGGCAAAAGAAGGCTTAGGGTACTTCATCACCTATTCACAATACAACTTCATGATCCCGGAAATGTATGCTGGTATTCTTACGATTTCGATACTTGGTCTGATCATTAACTACAGTTTGTTAGCGCTGGAAAAAAGATTGTCACGTTGGAAGCAAGATCCGACCGCGTAATTTTTTTGCATCATAAACCAAGTATTCCAATTAGAATAATAGGAGTGTGTTCATTATGACAAAACGACAATTAAAGCTAGGTGCATTTTTCAATTTGCCAGGACATCATTTTGCAAGCTGGCGTTACCCTACTACTCATCCTGAGCGTTCACTTGACCTTGACTACTTTATCGAGCTTGCACAAATCGCGGAGCGTGGCAAATTCGATACCATCTTTTTCGCTGATGGGTTCGGTCAAGAGCTTCAGGAGAACTCTCCTTCTGGTATTAAATTAGATCCGATTATTATTCTCGCTGCATTAACTGCTGTAACAAAAAACATCGGGTTAGTTGCAACGCTTACGACCACGTATAACGAGCCTTTTCAAGTCGCTCGAAAATTCATTGGCATCGATCATTTATCGAAAGGCCGAGCAGCCTGGAATGTTGTAACCTCTGCAAACGGGAAAGAATCAACGTTATTCGGCAAAGAAAAGCATCTAGCCCATGCAGATCGTTATGTACGTGCTGAGGAATTTGTAGATGTAGTGAAAAAGCTTTGGCTCTCTATTGAACGTGAAGCGATTGTCATTGATAAAGAAAATGGTCAATATCTCGATCTTAATAAGGTGCACCCCGTAGATCATGAGGGACTATCGTTTAAGGTTCAAGGAACGCTAGACGCCCCTGCTTCACCACAGGGTCATCCTGTTATCGTTCAAGCAGGCTCTTCAGAGGCTGGAAAAGAGCTTGCTGCCAAAACAGCTGACGTTGTGTTTACCGGCTGGCAGACGCTAGAGGAAGCGCAAGCCTTCTATCGTGACCTAAAGGGGCGTCTAGCTAAATACGGGCGAAAAGCTGATGACCTCAAAATTATGCCCGGTGTGTTCATCACGGTAGCTAAAACAGAGGCTGAAGCCATTGCTAAACGAAAACAATTAAACTCATATATATTGCCTGATGTAGGTCTTGCTTATCTATCCCATTTTATTGGTGCTGATCTTAGTGGCTACGATGTAGATGGCCCGATCCCTGCACATTCAGACAACGACGATCCAACCAATCCGCAAACTCGTGCCAATATTGTTCGCGGCATCGCTGAGCGGGAAGGTCTTCAGACGATTCGAGAGCTTTACGAGTTTATTGCAGGGGCACGAGGACATCGGGAAATTGTCGGAACACCAGCACAGATTGCAGATCAACTGCAAGAATGGTTTGAACATGAAGCGGCTGACGGATTTAACGTTATGGCCCCTACTTTTCCTGATGGTCTAAACGATATCGTCGATCTTGTCATTCCTGAGCTGCAACGACGCGGACTATTCCGTACGGAGTACGAAGGAAATACGTTACGTGAAAATCTTGGCCTATCACTCCCCATTCAACCTGCCCAACAAACGATAAATACCATCCAATCTTAAGGAGACATGACATATGAAAAATTCAAACCAATTCGTGTTAGGTTTATTGCTTAGTGCAGTGCTGATCGGTCTATTAACTGGATGCTCTTCCTCTAGTAAATCTGCTACAGCTAAAGCTGGAGGCAGTTCAAGTGAAGATAAGGTGCTGCAATATCAAAGCTCGCCGGGCTCAGTTAGTTTTCCCGAATTAGCGGCAGATCTCGGCTACCTAGGTGATTTGACGCTGGAAAAAGTAAGTAATTCCGTTGGCGGACCCGAAAGCATTCAATTAACAGCGACAGGAGATATCGATTTTGGCTCTGCTTTTAACGGCGCAACGGTCAAGGCGATATCTAAAAATGTAAAGATCAAAGCAGTTGTCGGCTCTTATGGCAGCGATGACAACACATATATTGGAGCATATGTGCTGGAGGATAGTCCTATAAAAGAGCCCAAAGACTTCATCGGCAAGAAGGTCGGTATGAACATTTTAGGCGCACATGCTGAATTCCTCGTAAAGGATTATTTGCGACAGGAAGGCCTAACGGAAAAGGAAATCAGCGAGGTTATTCTAGTGACAATCCCACCTGCCAACGCTGAGCAAACGTTACGGAATAAGCAGCTCGATGTCATCATATTTAGCGGCATAGCTAGGGACTTTGCGCTTCAACGCGGTGGGCTCGTTGAGCTTTTCAAAGATACTGATGTTTTTGGAGGGAATTTTACTGCGGGTGATTACTTCTTTACTGAGAAGTATATTTCCGAAAACCCTACGACGGTAAAGACGTTCACTGAAGGCGTTGCAAAAGCCATTGAGTGGGCAAAAGAAACGCCCCGTGAAGAAGTTATTGCACGTTTCGAAAAAATAGTATCCGCTCGCGAAGGGAATGAGCCAACCGAAAACCTGCAGTATTGGAAAAGCACGGGAATCGCTACGACAGGAGGCGTTATTGAAGAAAAAAACTTTAGCATTTGGATCGAATGGCTGGAGAAAAACGGTGAGCTAGAGCCTGGAAAGATAAAAGCTGAGGATCTATATACAAACGAATTTAATCCGTATGCTCAAGCTCAATAGAGAAGCTCAATATGAAACATGAATTTGCCTATATTTATTAAGAGAAGGAATGGGAGTGTTACGTTATGGCAAAGAAACAATTAAAGCTCGGTGCATTTTTCAATTTCCCTGGGCATCATGTCGCAAGCTGGCGCTATCCTACAACGGGGGCGAATCGCGTATATGATATCGACTATATTAAGGAGCTGGCATTAACCGCTGAACGTGGAAGGTTCGATATGATCTTCTTTGCTGATGTTTTCGGGCAAACCTCATCGAGCTATCTAGCAAATTCACTAAAGCTTGATCCACTTATTGTTTTGTCTGCTATTGCTGCAGTTACCAAGCATATTGGGTTAACCGCGACAGCTACAACAACATACAACGAACCCTTTCAATTAGCTCGAAAATTTGCAGCGCTTGATCACCTTTCTAAAGGTCGTGCTGGTTGGAATGTCGTAACGTCAGGCAATGAAAAGGAAGCTTATTTATTCGGTAAAGCTACTCATCTTCCGCATGCGAATCGTTATGAACGCGCGGAGGAATTTGTAGAAGTCGCTAAAAAGCTGTGGTCCTCTATCGAGTCAGATGCACTCGTAATAGATAAACAGTCTGGCCGATACCTTGATCTTAATAAAGTACATCCTGTCGATCATGAAGGGCAATGGTTTAAAGTGCAAGGCACATTAGATTCACCTGCTACTCCTCAAGGTCATCCTGTTATCGTTCAGGCTGGATCGTCTGAAGCAGGAAAAGAGCTTGCTGCCAAAACTGCTGAAGTGATCTTCACCGCATGGACGACGATTGATGATGCCAAAGCATTTTATCGAGACGTCAAGGATCGCTTAGCCAAATATAATCGCAAGCCTGACGATCTTAAAATTATGCCTGGTGTTTATATTACCGTCGCTAAAACAGAAGAGGAGGCTCGTGCAAAACGCGAGGAGCTAAACCGCTACATCTCACCTGCGATCGGCCTTGAGTATTTATCCAATTTCTTCGGTATTGATTTGCGCGATCGCGATATTCATGATCCGATTCCAACGCCTGCTGAAAATAGCGATAAAACGAATCCTAATACTCGCGCTTCCATTATTAAGGAATTTGCCGAGCGTAACAACTTTACGACGTTACGTGAATTGTATGAGCATATTGCCGGTGGACGCGGACATTTAGAGCTCGTTGGTTCCGTTGAGCAGGTGGCTGATGTACTGCAAGCATGGCTCGAACAGGAGGCCGCCGACGGCTTTAATGTGATGGCCCCTACCTTCCCCGATGGATTAACCGACCTTGTAGACCTATTAATTCCTGAGCTTCAGCGTCGCGGCATCTATCGAACAGAGTATGAGGGTACGACACTTCGCGATCATTTGGGTTTAGCTTATACCTCCTCTCAGCTGCAAACGAGCACGATTCATCGTTAAGGCATCGAACGCTTACGATGGCAGGTTGACGTCGTTGCTTAGAAGGAGCTGAGCATGAGCACTTATAAGGTTTGGACACGCGAATTTACGAGTATGACCATTATAAACTCGATGTTCACCATCATATTTTTTCTATTTATCGTAACGATCACACCGTATGCCAAGGAACAATTTCATGTTTCGATTAGCACTGCCGGCTTAGCAGCTAGCGTATTCGTTATTGGCACCTTATTCGGAAGAATACTTGCAGGGGGATGGATTACAGCCTATGGTGCAATGAAAGTATTAGAGCTTAGTCTACTGTTCTTTATCATTACATCAGCTTGCTATTTTTTATCGTTTACGATCGAGCTGCTGCTTGCTGTACGAATTCTGCAAGGATTTACTACAGGTGTCATAAGTACAGCAACCGGCACGGTGAGTATGCAGGCAATTCCTTTATCACGACGTGCGGAAGGAATTGCTTACTATAGCTTTAGCGCTGTCATTGGAGCGGCTGTCGGTCCTTTTCTGGGAATATTCTTCTTATCGCTTCAAGGTGGATACCAGTGGATATTTGTGATCAATCTTATGATCGGGATCATTAGCTATACGATCTTGCTTATGACTAAAAAGCATATCCCCTCTATTCCTAAGCCTGCTTCTGTCCAGCGATCACGGTTTTCATGGAATCACATCATAGAGGTTCAAGCTATTCCGATTTCATTAATCGCTTTATTGTTTGGCTTTTGTTTTTCTAGCGTCACTTCCTATCTCGTGACGTATAGCGAGCACATTCATCTTGTAAAAATAGCGAGCTACTACTTTTTCATACATTCCGTCTGCATTATATGTACTCGCTTTTTCACTGGCAAATGGATTGATGCAAAAGGTGCCAATATTGTTCTCTATCCATGCTTACTGTTATTTTCCGGAGGATTGCTGCTATATAGTCAAGCAACCGTCGCTTGGATGTTTTTACTCGCAGCCGCATGCATGTCCACCGGATTTGGAAATTTTAATACGGGTGCTCAAACCCTAGCTGTACGGTTCAGTGAACCGCATCGTCTAGGTATAGCAACTGCTACCTACTTTATGTGTATGGATATCGGTACAGGTCTAGGCCCATACGTTCATGGGTTAATCATTGAGCAATTGGGCTATCGTCCCTTGTACTTGATTGTTTCTATGGTCGGGATGTGCTGCTTACCCTTGTATTACTATTGTTATGGGCGTAAGGAAAAAGCCACACTGCAAGCACAGCAAAACGTGCCTACTCATCCGTCCTAATTGCCAAAATTCATTTAATGGAGGTTATTCATATGTCACGTATCGTTATTATTAACGGAGCAAATGCCGCTAGTTCAAGAGTGAACGCGGTGCAGCAGCATATCGAAAAAACATTTAGTGAGGTTACTTCTATTGAAGTGTTCAAGCTACCCGCTGAGGATTTGCTTAGCGCTAATTTCAATAGCGAGCATATTCAGGCTGTCAATCAGCTGGTCGAGAGGGCCGAAGCGATCGTCGTAATTACACCGGTGTATAAAGCTGCCTACTCCGGCATTTTGAAAACCTACTTGGATTTGCTGCCACAAAAAGGACTTGAACATAAAACGATTCTGCCGATTGCAGTGGGGGGATCACTGGCTCATTTACTATCACTAGAGTATGCATTAAAGCCTGTACTATCGGTGCTCGGAGCTACAACGATATTGCAGCCTGTCTATTTGATCGATAAGCAGATTGAACGGAAGGATAACGGCAGCTTTACGATTGCAGAAGAAGCTATCCAGCGTATCGATAAAGAACTTTACAGAATCATTTCAGTCTCTAATGCGATATAATCCTCGCTTTCTCTCCATTACAGGCTGAAAACTAACAACAATTAGGTATATGAACGTAAAAAAGAGGGGCCGAAGCCCCTCTTAGTCGCATGCAATCTTATTCGATATCTGACTGTTTTGTATTACCTTTAATTTTGCTTTTCAAAGCGATTGAGCAGTTCACGTACTTCATCTGTTGACTTTGTATTCATCAATTGATTCCTTAGTTCACCTGCTCCTGGGAATCCTTTGACATATATTTTGAAGAAGCGATGGAGACCAGACATAGAGCGTGGCAATTGCTCTGCATATTGATCCTGTAGATCGAGTTGTAATCTTAGGAGGTCAAGATATTCCTCACTGCTATGCTCTTTCGGTTCTTTTTCAAAAGCAAATGGATTTTTGAATATACCTCGTCCGATCATTACCCCATCCACACCATATTTCTCAACTAACGCAATACCAGTTTGCCGATCAGCAATATCTCCATTGATCGTTAGCAGCGTACTAGGCGCAATACGGTCACGTAATTGCTTAATATCAGGTATCAACTCCCAGTGTGCATCAACCTGGCTCAATTCCTTTGTCGTTCGTAAATGAATGGAAAGGTTAGCGATGTCTTGCTTAAGAATGTGTGTCAGCCACTCCTCCCACTCGTTTATGTCATTGTAGCCAAGTCTCGTCTTCACACTAACAGGAAGCCCGCCTGCCTTTGCTGCCTCAATAATTTCCGCCGCAACATCAGGGCGTAGAATAAGACCGCTGCCTTTCCCTCTTGTAGCTACATTGGGCACAGGACAGCCCATGTTAATATCTATGCCTTTGAAGCCCAGTTCCGCCATCCCTATACTCATTTGACGGAAATACTCCGGCTTATCTCCCCATATATGTGCAACGATTGGCTGTTCGTCTTCTGTAAACAATAGACGTCCGCGCACCTTTGTCATTCCCTCTGGATGACAATAGCTCTCCGTGTTGGTGAACTCCGTAAAAAACACATCGGGCCGACCTGCTTGGGCTACGACATGGCGAAATACAACATCGGTCACATCTTCCATTGGAGCAAGTACAAAAAAGGGGCGTGGTAAGTCGTGCCAAAAGTTTTCTTTCATATATAAATCAAGTCCTCTCGTTGATCAATACGGCTTAAGCTTTCGAATAAATGTATAGCCAACCTTCATTTACACTTATATCATGCTTGATAGCTTATTTTCAACTAGAACAAATACTTAAACCTTTGCAAGTGATCTCCCAGTTAATGGAGTGCCGCTTTCAAAACTCAAAAAATGGAGCAGCATGTATTACGCTGCTCCGTTCAAATAAGTTAATGTCGATGCATTAATGAGCCATCATTTCATGTGCTATCGTGTGGCCGTCCATTGATGTAGGATAATACGTGGGCCAGTTGACTACTTCCTCTAGCAAAGCAGCACGATCATTCCCCCAATATAAATGATAGTGTCCTGCAACTGTTGGATAAATACTATGGTCACTAAATTGAATATAGGTTGGTAATCCTTCTGTAGGCTCAGTTAATTTAAATATAAATCGTACGCCGCGATTACCTTTTTCATACGTTAATATTTCGTATCCATCACTTACGTATTCCCCCGTATTAACTTCTTCTCCCTCATAAAAGGTCACTTGATTACGTTCAATGACAATGCGATTCACCGTTGTCTTATAACCAATTTCATAGTATTGCTTATATTGTGCTGCGGTCATCGAATCACTTTGCTTAGCCTTATGCTCAAACACTTCATCTAATGTCCCATCTAATAAATACGGATATACAGACTGCCAGTCACCAGCCCAGTCTGATAATTCTCGATTGTTAATCTGATCATCATCAAAATAACCAGAGTAAATTCGCTCTAATTCCACATCATGTTCGTGATTATGATCCCCTTCCTCTTCATGTCCATGATCGCTATCATCTTCCTTATCATGTTCGTGATTATGTACCTCCTGCTCACTATGTACATGGTCGTGCCCGTCTTCTTCCGTTTGAAGGTCACGTTCAGCCTCTTGCTGTTCCATTCCAGTTGAATTCTTATCCTCCATATCTACATCCTTAGACTGACATGCTGCTAGCATTACACTTAAAGCAACAATACTTACCCACATCATCGTTTTCCTCATTGTAAGTTCCACTCCTCATTAATCGTAATTATTACGTTTAATATATTATCCAACAATTCCCTAGAAGTCAATACTAATAGTAATTATTACGATTAAATTATACGAGCATTACTAACATTAAAACAAAAAAAAAGAGTGAGCTTAGTCGTCGCTCACTCCTCATTAATAAATTTAACTAATCTATATCTTTTCCCTGCCTCAACTACTCATCTGCTAGCACGATATCCCACTCATGAATCTCGTATCGTCTAGCCTGCTGAATAATGTAAGGATCCTGCTTCACCCAGTGCTCAACTTCATCCTGTGATGCTGCTCGATAGATGACAAGCCCTCCTGCACCATCAACGAATCGACCATTAGCAAGCAGCATGCCAGCCTGTCGTCTCTCTGCTAAAAATGCAAGATGCTCCTCTCGGTACTGGACACTTTTATCCGGATCAAGCATCGGTAAAAACACAGCAAAATGCTTCAGCTTACCTTGCTCGCGTTGTTGATGATCCCGCTCCTGTTGATATACAAACATGCCCGACATATCCTGATCGCCATGCCCTTGATGCATCGCGCGCTGAAGCAATGCCTTCACGCGTGCACCGACAACGGATTGTACGCCCATGGAGCTAGCCGCTTCGACTGCGAGATTCAAGTCCTTCGCCAGCAGCTTAATTGCAAAGCCCGGTTGATAGTTTTGCTCTGCAATAAACTGTGTATAGTGACGCTCGAATATTTTACTTTGAGCGAAGCTGACATTAAGAATCTGAAACAGCTGCTTCAAATCTAATCCAAACTGCTCAGCTAGCGCCAGCGCCTCACTCGTTGCCTGCGTATGAATACCTACCATTAACTGATTGATCAATTTTACCGCCGAGCCGCTGCCCGCTTCACCGACCCAATGAATATGTTGACCAACAGCTTGAAGGACAGGCAATACTTTATTGAACGTCTCCTGTTGTCCGCCAACCATAATCGTCAACGTTCCGCTTGCTGCACCAGTCGTACCTCCGCTCACCGGTGCATCTACAAACAACAGCCCTGCTTGATCGGCAGCTTGTTCCAGTGATGCACTTAACGCAGGTGAAACCGTACTGCAATCGACTAGAATTAATCCTTCTCTTGCATGCTTGATTATTCCGTCCTCACCCAAATATACGTCCTGAACGTCTTCGGGCATCGGCAAGCATGTAACGATTATGTCCATCTCTTGTGCCAATTGCTTATAGGAGTGTGCAACGTTTCCGCCTTGTGCTGCAAATGCCTCCTCTTTCTTGCTGCTTCGATTTTTCCCGTGCACTTCATACCCTGCCTTCATCATGTTCAGTGCCATCGGAAATCCCATATTACCAAGACCAATAAATCCGATTTTCATCGTTTTGCACCTCTCTCTATCAAATTTTAATATCTAGCTGTCATCATTTTTTTTCGAGTATAAAATTCTACTCCATCTTTCCCGTTAGCATGTAAGTCTCCATAGAATGATTTCTTATAACCTGAAAAAGGGAAGAAGGCCATCGGTGCTGGAACGCCGACATTAATGCCCAGCATCCCTGCATCAATCTCCTCGCGAAATTGTCTAATTGCTTTTGCGCTGTCTGTATACAGGCAAGCACCATTAGCAAACTCCGACTGATTAGCTAACTCAATCGCTTCCTGCAAGCTATCCACACGAACGACACTAAGTACTGGCGCGAAAATCTCGTCCTTCCATATGGTCATCTCTGGCGTAACACCATCAAAAATTGTTGGCCCCAGGAAGTATCCTGAACCTTCGACGGCTGCAACTGCTCTACCATCAAGCACTAGCTTGGCTCCCTCATTGATGCCCGATTCAATATACTGGATCGTCTTCATCTTATGCTCTTGACGAATGACTGGACCGAGAAATACATCCTTCTGCAAGCCATCACCTATTATTAATGCACGAGACTTTTCAACCAGCCTCTCGATTAATGGCTCTGCAGCATTTCCAACAGCTACAACGACAGCACAAGCCATACAGCGTTCACCAGCAGAACCAAACGCAGCGTTAATAATATTGGTCACGGTCAAGTCCATATCCGCATCCGGTAGGACGATGCTATGGTTTTTAGCACCAGCAAGCGCCTGTACTCTTTTGCCTCTAGCAGCCGCTTCACGATATACATACTCCGCTACTGGCTGTGATCCAACAAATGAGATCGCCATTACCTGCTCATGCTGAATTAGCCCATTTACAACATCATGTGCACCATGAACGATATTAAGTACACCGTCTGGAAGTCCTGCCTCACTAAACAGCTGAGCTAAACGATTAGCTAAAAGCGGCGTTCGCTCTGAAGGCTTTAATACAAAGGTATTGCCACAGGCGATTGCCAGCGGAAACATCCAGCACGGGACCATCATTGGAAAGTTGAACGGAGTGATGCCTGCAACGACTCCAATCGGATAACGATACATCGATGATTCCAGCCCTGTAGCAATGTCTGGCAAATGAGAGCCCATCATTAACGTTGGCGCGCCCGCGGCAAATTCGACACATTCGATACCACGCTGCACCTCTCCTAATGCCTCCGTGTAGCTTTTGCCATTTTCCTTCGTAATCAGTTCTGCCAGCTCTTGCTGGTGCTCGATTAAAAGCTGCTGATACGCAAATAACAATCTAGCTCTGCGAGGCACGGCCGTTGCCTTCCAGGCTGGAAATGCTTGCTCGGCTGCCCGTACTGCAGCCTCAACATCTTCAGCAGAAGATAACGGCACCTTCGCCATTTCTAGACCGTTAGCAGGGTTTGGAACGGAAAGGGTTGATGAACTTTTGGCATCTGTCCATACCCCATTAATATAATTTTGCAGCATCGTGACACTCATATTATGGTACCTCCTAGATTATTAACTCCTGCAAATCATCACCATACATATAATCAAAGCAAACGTGATAAAGCTGTTCTATATCCTCTCTTGTTACATCAAATGGACAATTAGCTGGACTTCCGCTATCCATCGCATCACTGACCATTTTCGGAATGGCTTTCCTATACAATTCTCGATCTATACCATAGTCATTAAGATTACCAATCCCTAGCGAGCGGCATAGCGATTTAACTGCATGGATTATAGCTGAAGCATAATCTTCTTGCTCTCCCCCAGCTTGTGCTCTTGCGCCTGCAACATCTCGTACCCGCTCCTGTTGGATCAGCATAGTGTGAATATCGGCCAAGCGCTTAGATGCTGTCTTGCTTGCCATAAATGTTAATACTGCGGGCAGCAGCATCGCATTCGAGATGCCATGCGGAACATGAAACAAGGCGCCGATTGGTCTGGACATGCCATGTATGAGCGTAACGGATGCATTAGAGAATGCAGCACCTGCGAGCATGGCGCCTAATGCCACCTGTTCATAGTCCTCAGTAGACGCCTGCTTATGGTAAACTTTCGGCAGATGCCTATAAATTCGTTGAATCGCTTGCAATGCCCAAACATCTGTTGCTGGCTGTGCCTTTCTCGAGAGGTACGCTTCAATCGCATGACATAGTGCATCTACACCTGAGGAAGCGACCACGCTTGACGGACAAGTCATAGACAGCTCCGCATCAACGATTGCCGCTTTGGGCAGCAATTGAGGCTGAGCAATCATCATCTTAACTTGACTGTCCGTATCAATAATAACCGTCACCTTTGTGACTTCAGAGCCAGTACCTGCGGTTGTCGGAATAGCGATCAGCGGCAAGGCTTCCGACTGGAAACGATGCCCGCCAGTAAATGTATAGCTGGAAAGCTGACCACGATTCGTCATTAACACAGCAGCCGCCTTGGCTGCATCGATGCAACTCCCTCCTCCTAGCGCAATAAATAAATTACAGCCCTCTGCCTCACATATTGCTACAATTTCATCTACGTGCTTTGTAGTCGGCTCTGTATTCACGCCACAATAGCTTACGTATTCGATCCCTGCTTCAGACAGATACTGACTACAGCGCTCAACTAGACCGTTTTTCTGCATCATAAGATCACTTACGATAAGTGCCTTGTTTCCCCACAGCTTAGCAAGCACGCCAACCTGCGTTAACGAGCCTGCTCCATATTGAATACGACTGGGCATAAGCAATTCGTAGCTCAACCTAACTCCTCCCCTCCTAGAAACGCTAACGTATAATACGGCTGATTCGATAGCGTTGCTTCAAACCCTGGCCATAGCTTAGCTGCGCCAGATGCTTTCCTTACGATGAAATAATAGATTAATGGATATCCAGTAGAGGTGACGGCTGGTGGTAGCTGCGCATAAAAGCAATTACCAACACATGTCATCTCCATTCCTGTGTACGAAGCAGCTTGATTAGCTGGCCGGTAGTAAATATCCACACTAACGGCTTCACTAGCTCCCTTTACTTCGATGCTTAACGATACAGCCTCACCGCAGGATGCCACAGGCTGAACATGCATGCATGTGATGGTGTCGCCGAACACAATCGGCTGGAGCTCTTCATACCGCATGAGCGGCTCACCTGATTGCAAAAGACAAGCCCTATGCTCCCTCTCCATTGCCGCAATATCCTTTTCGATTCCTTCTAATCGGTCTTGCCAGTGCCCTCTCGCATAAGGCTTATAGCCAAAGGCTAAATCCGATTTATACACATCTGTTGCATGAATAAGCTGCTCCCATGACGCTTTCGCCTCGCGATAGCTGTTAAGCGCATAATGTAAAAACGTTGCATGCTTCGCTTGCTTAAAGTATGCATAAAGAATTGCTGCTTCGATTTTACATTTGAAAAACTGACCGATATAACTAAGTGCCTCTATATCTACGCAAAATCTATCCCACTCAGCTGTGCCCTTCTTATTATCCGCTTCACCTTCACAATACTCTTGAATGCGCTGCAGCTGCTTTTGCGCTTCATTAGCCAGCTGACTAAGCCAGTTAGCGACTTCGACTGGAGTAATCTTGCCGTTCAATTTTCCAGATAAATGATCTGTTACATAGTCATCTATCGCATAAAACAGTTGTGGATCAAGCGGAGAAGCAGTCCCAAACGTATAAGGCGCTGGAGTGTCAAAATCCCCATCGGTAGGCTCTTGTCCTGCAACGATTGCTTGATTCGTATACATTTCTGGCCAATAAATATTGTTAGCCGCAGACGGAAGATACGCGGTCGTTATTAATGGAAGTATACGGCTTGCTGCTGCCAGCCCCTTCTCGAAATACGGAGCAGCTTCGCCAAAACTTGCTCGATAATATCTGCTCCAAGCGTCTCGATTGGTATCCGGATTATAAAGTAGACGGCCCATTAGACGATACGTAATCTGATACTTCTTCCAGTCATGCTCTTTCAATTGCAAGGACTGGCTGGCATAGGGATCTCTGCCGCCTAACGTTCCGGAGTTTTTTCTTGCTTTAAAGGAGAGCGGCTCAAACCACTCTATCCCTTTTGCGCCGCCAAATCTGCCTAAGCGTCCAAAGCCAGCTGCCAATTGTGGGTCGCCCCATAATAACAAGCGCTGAGTGCCAGGCCATAGGCGATAGATCACATCATAGGAACGACGCTCTTGCAAGAAATCTCCGTATCCATATCTCGTAAATCTTCTAGAAGTTGCAGTGACGGCATCAAACTGCAGTGCCGTTTTCCCTGTTCTCGGTTTTTCTAGCTGTCTAATATCTGCTTGATGATAGGGCAGTCCCATATGCTCAGCTGCATACTTTGCAGATACTAGCACGGGAGAACCGGTCTCAACGGCAGTGTGGATTAGCTGCTCATCTACGCCTTTAGCATGCATATCCAGCTCAATTCGCTTATCATGGCGACGAGCACCTTCCATGACGGTTTTCCAAAATTCACTTGCCGGCTCAGGAATGCCGCTTTCATAGTGCACTCTTAATGTAACTCCATCAATAGCTGGACACGCTTGGAGCAGCGCTTGCAGGGCATCTCTGCAATACAGCGCGTGATTATGCTTCGTAATCCCCTGGATCGGATAACGTACATTCGGACTGTCTAAAAAAGCATGGGCATGCGTCCATAACCCTAATTGGAAATGCAGACCTCTCCGTTTGGCTTGCTCACTAATATAGCGAAGGGCTTCAAGGTTTCGCTCTCTTTCCTCTGTCGGTAAATGAACAGCCTTAACGTCATACTGTGGGAGCTGCAGCAAAAACGGGTAAGCAAAGCAAAAATAGTTATCTACGACATTGGGGTCATGACCAGAATCGTAGCCTATTCCTAATGCAAGATGAAAACGATTGAAGCGCTGCATAACCAGATTGGTCAAGTACTCATCCCAAAAGGCAGGACTGTAGAACCAGCCTTTATCCTCTTCTTCACTAACAAACAATCGAGTCACACTGCGAATTGGCATAGCTGTGCGTTCTGTTTTTGATGTGAATGCGGCTAGCTGAGCATAGGCTTCTTCTTTCATGCTTGAACACTGCAAAAGATCTGCCAGCTCCAGCAGGCCATAGACGATGCCTATAGTGTCATAAGCGATCACATCGATGTCATGGCTATCCGCAGAAGATGTACGAATGAGCGAGAAGGACTCTTGCGTATTCGGGTAACCGATCCCCTCAGCATCCAGTAATCTCATAGCATTCTCATCAAGTGAACGGATTCGAATGTTTATGCGTGGACCTTTCCTCGACCTCACTCTAGTTTGGAGTATATGAATAAGCTCGCTCGATGCCCACTGAATTTGCTCTGAACCTTTTAAGCCTTCATCGTCTATCTCCATTGTCCAGTTCTGACTAGGATAAGATTCCATCCGTCTTTACCTCCGCATCGATCGTGAATTGCCGTGCAAGTTCAATATCTGCAAGTACATCTCTTCGATAAAATGGGTAGCCAAACGTATGCTTCACCCGTGCCATAAAATAAGGCTTATTATGGGAGGCCCAGTACCTGCCAAGCTTATCCCAATGCTTTACTCCTTGCTGCAGCGCTTCAACAGCATGCTCACGATGAACGAGGCTGCCGCTGACACGATAACGGTTTAACGAAAGTGCAGCTGAAAACTTACAATAGTAATACCTTGCCATCTCCGCATAGGCTTGCAGATCAGACAATGTACATTCCGCATGTCCTCCGCACAGCTCGCCTAATCCAGCATGCAGCTGCTTGACGACTCGTTCTGTTCGATCAGCTGCTTGCTCAAGCTGACGTAAAATATCTATCGGTGTTTCGTCATAGGATTGGATGACGATTGTTCCGCTTATCAGATCAGCCTCGGCCTCAGCATACTGTCGCAGACTCATCACATTGACACCCGGCATCGGGGCTGCATCTACAAAATCCAATATCGTCTTAAAGCCACTCACCTCAGATAGACAGCTCTCTGGATGCCACTGAAAATCATAATCAATCCAAAACAATCGATTAACAGCAGGTATAACCTTGGAGGCTGAGCTCAGGCCCTCTAAAAATAATGGCGCATGCTCACGGTCATAATGCTCCTGAAGAGACAAGACCCATACCTCAGGCTTAACGTCAGGATTGTAGCTTAAACGACCCCATAATAAAAATTGAAACTGATGACGTTCAAAATCATATGTCCAAGTTTTATGACCGTAGTCGATATGTTGAAAATCCTTGCCCCACACATAGCCGTCTGCTCCCCAATAAAAGCCCTTCACGTAAGGCTTTAACATACCGCGTACATAGTCGCGAATATATTCGGGATCGCCCCAGCGATGTGTAAATACATCATCATTTCGCACAGTGTAAAGCACTTGTGTTTCATCTAGGTCAATGCCTTCCCACGCCTTCCACAGCTTCTCAAACTGAGGCCTTGGATGTGAATAGCAATGCGCATTGGAGTATTTCCAGCTGATATAAAACTTCTCTGGTTTGATATGCGGCATAATCATTTCCTTAATTTCTTTTCCGGCATTTTGCATGTTGGTACGATGAATAAAAGGGATATCTCTTCCCGATTGATTAATCGCCTCAAGATAAGTATCCACAATCCATGCTTCACGCTCGTATCCGTCCCCATCCATCCATTCACTTGCCGAGGTGCCAAGCCCCTTAAGCTCAGGATAGGTCAACAGCAGCTGTAAAACCATTTCTTTTATATAATCTCGAATCAGGTCAGATTGACTGCGAAACCGATTCAACGGCAGCCCGACACGATGAATTAAGTGGTCATACATATTTCCAAAATCCCCTACATTTTCAGGCAATCCCAGGCCTACAGCAGCTTGTGGAATTAATCGAATATTCCACGTAAACAGATACACATCGACCCCGCGATCAGTTGCATATTGAAATAATTGACGGAAAAACCGTATATTTCGGTCGATTTCAATATCTGTATAAGGGTTCGTGCTGCGATACTTGCTAGACACGACCATAAGATGATAGGGATGCTCCGACCATAGGCTGAGGCAATTGTAGCGATGACGCGCCAGCATATCGATGAACGCTTTCCAGTAGTTGATATCGAGACAGGTTTCTTCGTTTTCTACAAATGGATCTCCTGAGTCAAAAGGGGCATAGGGCAGGTTGTATTTAATTCCGCGTATCCCAATTGCCGGAGATTGTTCGATTGGCTCGCGCAAGGAAGTCTGATCAAGCAGTATCCTTTCGGCCCATTCCAAGCAGCCATACATCAAGCCTCTTGAATCAGAGGCTTCAATATGGATACTGTCCTCATCACTATAGATTTTGAACGCCTGATCTGCATAAGGAGCTGGATTGCCTTTCTTACCTGTAATCTTGCGAATTACAATCCCGTTTTTCGGCAGCACAAGTGACCCATACGTAATAAAGCTTTCTACAAACTCAATCCCCTTTTGCTTCAAGCTGTTGCGAATATGCTCCACACCGAAGCGTACCATCGAATCGTTATGATCATAATAAAGCTGCATTTCCTTCCCCCCTATCCTTTAACAGAACCAATCATGACGCCTTTGGCAAAGTGTTTTTGAAGAAACGGATAGACCAATAATATTGGTAGCATCGCAAGAACAATCGACGCCATTCGAATCGTCTCCTGAGGCAGCACGGCTTCGTCTCCACCTGCTCCCGCTTCTCCAACGCCATTCGAATCAGAGTCAATAACGAGAGACTTCACTAGCACCTGCAGTGTCCATTTGGATGATTCAGAAACATAAATGAGTGCATTAAAGTAAGTATTCCAATACATCACCGCAAAGAACAACGTAAAGGTCGCAACCGCAGGCATGGAGAGCGGTACAACAATTCTCCAAAACACTCCGATATCTGAGCTTCCATCAATTCTTGCTGCCTCCTCTAGTTCAGATGGCAAAGACTCCAAAAAGCTTTTGATCATAATTAAGCTCCACGCATTCGTTAAGCCTGACCATATCAGTGCCCAGAGTGAGTTTAATAGATCAAGCTCCTTAATAAGCAAATAGTTGGGCAAAATTCCTGCATTAAATACTAACGTGAATATAACGGCACCCAGCATAATCTTCTGGCCAGGCATTGATTTTTTGGTCAAGGCATAAGCAAAGGTAAATGAAAAAGCAATGCTAAGCACTGTACCGATAGCGGTAACAAAAACCGTATTTTTGAACGCATTTAAGAAGCTGTTCGTTGACAATATATATTGGTAGGCTGATAGTGACCATTCCTTCGGAAATACATAAAATTGTAAAGGAACATACACTTTTGGATCTGTGAAGGAAACACTGAATACATAGATAAAGGGAAATAAACTAATGAGTGAAATAAGGATTAATAACGTATAGTTTACATAATCGAAAAGTGTCAGCTTCTTCGTCGCGACAAAGCTCATCTGCCATACCTCCTATTATTTTTTAATAGATACCCTCTTGACCCATTCTTTTGACGATATAATTGGATAGAACGACCAGCACGAGCCCAACGACTCCCTTAAACATCCCTACCGTTACCCCTATACTGATTTTTCCTTGCAATATACCAACTGTGTATACATACGTATCGAATACTTCAGACACAGAGGTGACCAATGGATTGGTCATCAAAATTACTTGCTCAAATCCGACGTCTGCCATTTGTCCTAAGCGTAAAATTAATAGGATAATGATCGTTGGTCGAATAGCAGGAAGGGTAATATGCCATATTTGACGCCACCTTGAGGCACCATCGACAACCGCTGCTTCATATCGCTGCGGATCAACGCCAGCCATCGCTGCCAGGAAAATAATCGTGCCCCAGCCTGCTTCCTTCCACATATTTTGTGCTGTAAGCAAGGCCCAGAAATAGTTGGGCTCAGATAGGAACATGACGGTTTCTCCACCGAACTCACTGATTAGCTTGTTAATAATGCCGACGTCTGTTGATAATAGAAAAAACGTCATACTAACGACAACGACCCAAGATAAAAAATGCGGTAAATAAACGATAGACTGATTAATTCGTTTAAACACTTCATGTCTAACCTCGTTTAGCATTAACGCGAGGATAATGGGAAGCGGAAACATAAACACCAATCCAAATAAATTAATAGCAAGCGTATTACGAAGCATAATATAGAAATTTCTACTTTCAAATAATTCGATAAAATACTTAAATCCTACCCATTCACTCCCCCAAAAGCCTGAGTACGGGTTATATTCCTTGAAGGCAATAAGCAGCCCCCACATCGGAAAATATTTGAAGACTATAAGATATAAAAAGCCGGGTATAGCCAAGACATAGAGCCAGCGATGCTGCACGATGGATCGAAGCAGTGTAATAATGGGTGATTTTTTCTTTTCAATGTTTTTAGATACTGCCAATGACATTGGGTATTCACCTACCTCGTATAGTTAGACTTGTATTAACTATTTCTCACTTACTTCATATTGCGCTTGATTAAGCCATTGTTGGGAAATCGTTATACCCCAGCCCGGTCCTTCAGGTATGCGAACCGCTCCGTTACGTACAACTAGCGGCGTATCCAGCAATCCCTCCGTCCATGAGTCCTGCTCAATGGTGTATTCCATATAAGGGCCTGCATTGGAAAGGGCTCCAACCATATGAAGGGTAAACACAGTTACCATAGACAAATTCGCAGCGTGCGGCGTGCAAGGAATCCCTGCTTGCTGTGCCATCTTCGCGACCTGCATCGCTCGATCTATGCCGCCAACATAACAAATATCTGGCTGCACAATATCAACGGCCTTCATATTGATCATGCGGCGAAATTGTGCAAGGTCCGTATCCTGCTCTCCTCCTGTTACTGGAATATCTAGCGCATCAGCTACCTGCTTCGTCCATTCCAGCTCTGGATATGGACAGGGCTCCTCGTAATGCACAACGCCCTGCTGTTCCAAATATTTGCCTACTTCGATGGCACGCTGTGGCGTAAATCCACTATTTGCATCCACGTAAATAGCGGTGCGATCTCCAAGTGCTTTTCGAACTTCGGCTACGACCTGCTCCGTTCGACCTGGGTACACATCGACGTCATTTCCAAAGTTATTACCGATACGGATTTTGAATGCTTCGTAGCCAAATTGCTCCTGCAAGCGCAGCAGGCGCTCTGCTTCAGCCTGAGGGCTAATGTCTCTTCGCATGCTTGAACCATAAACTTTAACTTCTCGATGTGTTCCACCTAGCAATTCACATACACTTTTTTGCTGTCGCTTGCCTAGTAGATCCCACAACGCTGTCTCTAAGCCTCCGACTGCTCTGCAGACATACGATCCAGGAAATTTATGCTCTTCTCTGATGACCATCTCAACTAGTGATGCAATCTCGTCCGAGCGTTTTCCAAGCACCCGCGGAGCGACTTGCTGATGAAGCACTAACGCTGAGATATTGGCATGATAAGGAGCAATTTGCCCATAGCCTACTTGACCATCATCGGTTTGTACGCGTACCACTGAAATATTTCGCGAAGTAAATGTCTCAATCTTTTGAATATTCAGTTTCTTCAACCCCTTTCGAGCTTCATTGCTCCTGCTTTATACAATGCACGATGAGTGCGTCCTTGCTTGGCAGCTTCACGGAAAGCTGATTTCCTCGCTTACGTATTCCGTTTTCATCGCCCCAGAATACGGTGTCAAGCCTATAATCTCCGAAGGCCGCTGCTAACTGAATCGTAGTCTCGAGCTCGTTAAGACTGTAGTTAATTAACCACAGCATCAGGTCACCATTGGGTGATCTATGGACTCTACCGTGCAGCCCCTCGACATCGTCAGGGATACGAACAGCGGGCTCCACACCTGCCCAAGCCGCCAGCTCAGCAAAAAACATCCGATTGCCATGTGCCTTGTTTCTAAAATAAGCCTCTGAAGGCAAGCTCCCAACTAAAAACGTCCTTCCTTTTTTGTGAGCGTTTTCAATAACAGCAGGCTTACCATCCGGATAACGCCCCGTTACTTTTCCGTGTAAAGGCGAATAGGCTTGACGATATCCACCACCATAAATGCGATTGCCGTTCCAACCAAATGTCAGCTCATCAAACAGATCCGGTGTAAACTCGACATCACATTCTTGCGCTCCGAACACTTCATCTAGACCATAGTTCGGTTGAACCGTGCCTGCTCTGCCAAGATTACCGAAGTAAGCCGGACAGCCCTCTGCAATTAGCGTGCCTCCTTGCTCAATCCAAGCGATTAGCCGTTCCACATTCGCTTGATCCATCCGCAGGGGATAGGCCAAATAAATAACCTTGTACTGATCCACCTGATCCATGCGGATCCAATCTGCTTGAATGTGATTGTCAAAAAAGCCTTGATAAGCCCCCCACATGGCTTGGCTATAGAGCGGCTGATGCCCATCCGAGTGAAGGAGATGGTCGAAAATCTGAGCTTCAGGCAGTATAAGCAGCCCAATATCACCCTTTAGCGGCTTAGCTTCCCATAATGGACGCTGCTCTTTTGCATTCGCCCATTTGGCAATGGTGCTTGCCATCTCAGAACGCTCCGTTCTTGCTCCATTCATCGCATATGGACCAAATGCGCCGAATAATGGTCCATCCAGCAATGGTCTCCATCTAGGAAAGAATATCCCTCTGGCTCCTCCGGCAAATGAGGTCAGCTGCCATACTCTAATATCCTCAGGAGAAGCAACCCTTCCATCCTCTTTTTTTCTACCGATGACTTGAGGCTGCAGCCACAGTGGTCCTCCCTGTGTTTCGGCATGCCAAAACTCCTTGCCATTAGCTGCTGATCTTGTCAGGTCTACCGCATGCCATAGCTTCCAAGGCTCATTTCCTTTACGCGAGGCAACCCAAGTAAAGCCATATACATCTACTTCTGCTGCCGCTGCCCAATCATCAGCTCCCATCAACGCCATGTGTGAGATGCTTCCAGCAATGCCATGAGCAATAATTAATCCCTTGGGATCTAAGCTTCGAATGAGCTCAATTCTCCAACGCATCTGCTCATAAAAATTTTCCTTTCTAAACTGAAGCCAATCCTCATGCTCAGGATAAGGCGCTAGTGCAACAGGTGGCTCGACCTGTTCCCAGCTTGTGTAGCTGTATCTACGCCAAGCCTGATTCAATGTCATTAAATCTCCGTATTTTTTTAACAGCCATTCTCGAAATTTTTCCTTCGTGTAATGACAATAACAAACAGAAGGAGAATAATTGCATTCATTCCAAACATCATAGCCAATAAGAGAAGGATGATCCTTATAACGCAATACTAGCTCTGTAAGAAAGCTAGCCGCATATTGTTTTGCTTTCGGATGATCTAAGCAAATCACGCCAGAGGATCCATTACCGAAACCTCCAGTTGCTGTGCTAACGCCCATCCTAGTTTTTAATTTACTCCCATCTGATAATGTATAAGCTAGATCAGGCTCCTCAGCTGCCAGCCATTCAGGTACAGAGGTAATCATCTCGGCTATCACCGTTCGCATGCCTTGCTGAGCAGCTAATTCAAGCTGAATATCGTAATCAGACCAATCATACTCCCCTTTCGAGGTCTCGATGGCGCCCCACAAAAACCAATGCCTAAAGGCGTTCATTCCATCCTCGCTAGCAACGATATAGTCTCTTTCCCAATCAGCTTTGGGCGGATTGGATTTGCGAAAGTATACACTTCCATATGGAATTTGTGTCACATGGCATCACCCTTTACATCGCCTTAGTCATTAACACCTTAACCTTAGCGCGGATCGAAGCGACCTGAAAGAGACAATTTTCCACTTATATTGCATGAATAAAAATTGTCCTTGTGTATAAAAATTGACCTACTTATCGATGCTGCATTCGATAGTTACCTGGGGAGGTCTGAACATGTCTCTGAAACACTCGATTCAAATTTCGTTCGGAGTATCCAATTTGCTGTGCAATTTCACTAATATTCTGATCGGTTTCTTTCAAAAGTTTCTTCGCTTCTGCGATCTTACTTTCCGCTACGTATTCCAAAAAATTCATCCCCATTTCCTTCTTAAATAAACGACTTAGATAAGAAGGGCTTATTCCAATCATTTCTGCGCACTGCACTAAGGACAGATCTTCTCGGCAATGCTCGCGAATATATTTACAAATATATTGAATGCCCAGTTCCTCATTCTCTTCAATGCCATTTTGTGTGAGGTAGATATATTGAGTGAATACCGTCTCAGCAAACCATGCATGCAGATCCTTGAATGTCTTTTTACTTTTTAGCTGCTGAAAAAAGTTATGCTCCATAATTTCCATCATATTTACACTCTGCTTTTCCATCGACACGATGATCGATGAAAGGAGAATATGATAGCACTGCAGGATAAAGGCATAGGATTGAGACATCTGAAGCAAATCAGCAAATTTCGTGAGATTTTCAACAGCAATGCCTTCTTGTTTTCGTTCTAGGGCATCAATAATATTAGCTTCCAGCTCAAAGGGATACCGGAGTATACTGTGCTTTTTCTCAACCTCAATATCCTCGATAAACAATATGGAGCCCAAATTCGGGAACATGCGATATTGCAGCGCAGTTTGAGCCTCATTGTAAGAGACGCTCACATCCGCAATGTGGGAATAATAGCGTCCAATCCCGACCGCTACATCAAAGGACAAAAAGTCTCTAAGTGCTGTAGAAAACTCCTCGATATAGGCCAGCGTCTGCTTATGCATGACCGATTGCTCCAGCTCTGAAGGGTATTGCAGGATCGCGACACCCGCTCCATGATAAGGAATAACATATCCTTTTGCGACATTCTGATTACGCAATATTTCTAACATGACATTGACTAAAGCAAAAGAAACGACGCCTTTTTCTTCAGGTAAAAATCGATTGATTCGGTAAATATTTTCTACCTCTACAATTAGAACGATATTAGTCAGCGTGCAATCTATTCCATAGCGATTGCAATCCTGAAGCACAGTTTCTGCTCGTGTGTAATCACGATCTAATATTTGTTGAAGACACTTTTCACGTAAGGTTGGCTTGCTATTTTCTATAAATATTGCAAGGTTTTCCTTCTCTGAGCTCAAATGATCCAGACAATCCTTAATAAATTCAAGCTCATTACCTTTCGCCTGAACTCTGCCAATATTTAAGGAATGACTATGCTCAAGCAATCTTTCAATTGGACTATACGCCTTCTTGGATGTAATAGAGGTAAGAATGAAGCCTATAATAACAAACGAAAACACGATTAGAATCGTCATGCCGCGAATCCAGCCAAATTGACTTGAAATGAAGGCCTCAGGGATGACCGATACATACGTACGATTAAATACATTTTTCATATATTGAAACTGTGCAGCATTGCCGTAGATGTCAGCAGCTGCAAAATGACCATTGCTTGAAGTTGATTCGATGATTGTTTTAATGCCTTCAAGTTGATAGATTCTTTCTAAAAGGTCGTCCTCTTGTGTTGCGGTTGGTTGAAACAGATCAAAGTAATTCATAATAATAAATTCATTATCTTTAGTTAAAATAATCGTATTGGTCTCTAGAAAATTCCCCATTGCCAATGCATCAATTTCAAATGCTAATATTCCTTTTGCTCCGCTAGAGCCTATTGGGAGCAAACGGGCAAAGGTAATATGACCATCTGCAATA
The DNA here is from genome assembly GCF_042659865.1 of Paenibacillus septentrionalis. NCBI lineage: Bacteria > Bacillati > Bacillota > Bacilli > Caryophanales > Paenibacillaceae > Paenibacillus > Paenibacillus septentrionalis. Next base: position 20,164 of record NZ_JBHSTE010000006.1, on the reverse strand, counting down.
CTTTGCGAATGCTGGATCCACTGCGAGGGCTGATCTGATTCTAATAATTGCTCAATGTCCTGCTCGTACTTAAAGTTTTTTCTTTCTATCGTTCCATATTCATTTGATAGAACTAAATCATTATGCGGTATGTATAGAAACACTTCATTAATAAATCCATTCATATTTTTAATTAGTGACAGCTTCCCTAAAAACTCAACATGCCAAATAATGGATTGCTCTTGATTCGTATTCTGTATAATTTTCAACGTCAATGGATCATTAGCTAACTGGAGCGACTCACTTTCAATTCCTTGTATAACCCGTTCAGCACGATCTTTCATTAGCTGTAATGAAGATTCACTTTCAGTCAGCAGATGCAGCTCCATTTTTTGTACGGATACAAAATGATAGGCAACACTTGCTAATATGACAGGGATACATACAGAAATACAACTCAACCATATTAATTTATATAAATAGCTTTTTTTCCTTTTTGCATGGTCAAGATTTAATTTCATTATGAATCGTTGCCTCCAGTTAGCCATAGTACATCCCACCTACCTGCACATAGTACTTTCATGACATACATAATGATCCACGACCGCTTTAAGTAAGTGTTAATTAGCCTTCTAATACTAAAACATCATAGTCCTTAATCGTTGGTATAGTTACATAGCAAGCATGCTCGTTTGAATTGATAACCAGTTGCTGTTGATTGGATAACATATAGGCCTTCACGGGTACGAATTGCTCAGAAAGCGGGATTGCAAGCTGAATATCATGTGCAGGAATAATGTCCTGGAACATTCTTCTGCCGCCGTTCATATTTACAAAGTGGATTAGCTTGCGATTTTCCTGCTCACGCAGCGTAATCATCATCGTAGAAGGTGCATTCGTTTCAAGCACTAGCTGGTCCTGCAGGCACCATGTCACGGCATTTACCATGAGCCTTGACCAGTCAGGGTAGCCTGCCCGGAAAAAAGCAATATCAGGTTGACCTGTAAAATATACGACTCTTCCACCAGAAGCGTACGTTTTCGTTATCGCCATCGGACAACCCGTATCTGGTGCTGTCGTGTAGGACATCCCCTCAGGAAATACTCGAAATGCTGCTGACAACGTTAATGGGACCTCAACAGAAGAACCCGCTTCGACATGACAAAATTGATATGCGGCAGGAATGACCTGTGTATCCCCAATATTTCGAAACAACGGACTGTGCTTATCTTGAATATTCATATAAGCCTGCTTGAAAACACCATTAGGCTCGCCCATAACCGATGCCGTTTCTACATACGCAGCACCAAATAAACTAGAAAGGAGGAAGTTAGCGCGCTTCTTGCCGTTAAGATCAAATAATGAGGTTTCAAACGTAGCGACTACATTGCCCCCACCTGTAACGTATTGCTCAATTGCTTGCGCCCCTTCCTCTGACATGCAAGCTGCAGTAGGCAAAATAAGCGCCTTATACTTCTGAAGCTGCTCCAGTGTTAGCATCGAATCAGAAATAATTTGAAACGGAATATGTTGTTCAATAAGTGCTTGCTCAAAGCCTCGGATTGCTTCTACATACTTCTGTTTAGCTTCGTTTTGACCATAAAAAAACATCGTTGTTTGAGAGTAGAGCAATGCGACCTCACTGCCGCTGTGATCATTTTGGAAGTATGCTTGATTTTCAGCAACAAACCTGTACAGCGAAGCAACCGCCGGAAACCCACGTTTATCCTCATGTACCTTTGGAGGACCACCTGACAGATTTAAGATAGCATTTCCACCATTGGCATAAATTTGAGCCATATATACTTTTTGCTCTGCCGGCGGTACCGCATTTCTGCGCCATGGCCAAGCTTGGAAATAGGAAGCAAGCACCCATGGTTGATGGTCGCTAACTGTATCTAAGAAATTCGCTTCCTCAGCTGGCATATATACGTAATCCCAATGATACTGATCCTCTTCTACGCGTACACGCGTTTGCGCTTCTACTTGAACCGCATCAATATATTGGGCCATTCGTTCAATATCAAGTGAGCCCTTTATCGTCCAGCCCGGATCACCAAAGGCAACACTATTACACATCACCGGCAAATCAGTACGAAGTGATTTGACGAGGTCATAGAGAAATTTGGAGCGATCAACTACACGCTGCTGTCTCCAGCGTTGAAACTCTCCCCAATTCGGATCTTCCCAATCTTCTTCCAATGGAATGTGTGCACCTGCATATTGCTGATACGCCGTCTTGCAGCGTTCACAATAACAAATGCCATTTCCATAGGAGGAAAAGCCATAGCTCCCACCTCCGAATTTGATACCGTCAATATCGTATCGCTGTACAATCTCAGTTAGAATTAACGCCAAATACTCATTTTGATAGCCGCTTAACGGACAAGCGATATAGAAATCCCCCAAATCCTTGTTCGCTCGATACGCATTTCCATCTCGATCAAGGGAGCACCAATCCGGATGCTCCTTGGCAGCATTTCCAGGAATTAAACTTAAGTCCATTGCAGGAACAGCTCGGATATTCCGTTTTTTCAACGCATTTACAATATCTCCTGTTAAGTCACGTTCTCCAAGATATGGGCTGCGTCGTATAGACAATGTTGTTTGATGCGTTGTGATGTACCCTGCACAAAAAAATGATAAAATATTGACGCCCATCTCTTCTAAGTCTATCGCTAATTGCTCTACATCAAAATCACGACAATCGATATCTCTAATCGTTAAATGCACACCTCTAGAGCGCTGAGTCAACCAATCTGGATTCACACAAAGTCCCCCTTAAATAGGAATGAAACGGTCAACACATCCTATTGTCTATGTTGACCGTTCAAACTGTTTAGTTAGAAAATTTTTCTTTGTATTGCGCAGCAAACTCCTGGAATGCCTGCTTAATTTCTGGCTTGCTCACTAAGCTAGCAACATATGCTTCGTATTCATCCATCGAAATTTGACCAACGATTGCTTTAATGACATTAGACTCCCATTCTGCTTGGTACTTCGGCCATTCAGCAGTCCAAGTATCTGAGCTTATTACCGAGAAGATATTAATTTTGCCAACTTCGCTGAAGTCCTTTACTGCTTCCATTTTCGCATCGTTATATGCTTTTGGCGCAGCTGCATTCAATACTTTCATCTCATTGTTATAAGCAAGCGGGAATACTTGGTTAGCGTTCGTTGTCACTTGCTTTGTCCCAAGCTCAGTCAGCTGCTTTTGACCGTCAACAACCGTATGATGAACACCCTCAATGCCATAGTAATTGAAATCTGTATGCTCCTTCGTCGTTGTCATTTCCATATAATCTATAATTCTTCTTACTTTATCTTCCGGTACTTTTTTAGAGATATACATCGCACCGAATATAGGCGTTGCTAGTCCGACGCTCACCCCGCCAGTTCCTTGCATCGGAGGCAGCGTTATAAGCTCTGCATTAGGCTGAACCTTCTTTATTTCCTGCTCCCAAGTGTAATCACGCCATACATTACGTGCATAAGAAGCTGCTCGGCCAGTAGCAAACATTTCCTCTGCTTGCGTCTTCTTCACGGCTGCGAATTCTTTTGCAAGAACACCGTGTGCATATAGATCACGGAACCAAGCAACCATTTCCGTATAGTTCGGTGTTAGATTTTCTTTGATTAGCCCACCTGCTTCATCATGTATAGGATCCAATCCACCGAATGCTGCCAAGTAATTGTTATCCCCATCATCTAACAAAAATCCGTGACCAAGAATACCGATCGTATCATCTTTTCCATTCTTATCGGGATCGCCCTTCACAATTGCTTTCAGAACCTCTGCGTACTCATCCATTGTCGTAGGTACTTCTAGACCTAATTCATCCAGCCAGTCTTTACGAATATTAAGAGCAATGTCAATATGCGGACGATTTCTTGGAATACCGTAATATTTACCGTCAACCTTCAAGTAATTCCAAGCATTCGCTTCACTGTTGTTTTTCAGATTAGGATATTCACTAAAATCACCTAGAAACGGCGTCAGATCCCAAAAAGCACCTTGGTTGATCGCATTTAGTAACGTTGTACGAGTAGCACTAGTCGCAACAATAATTTCAGGTAGATTACCAGAAGCAAGAACTAGATCAAACTTCGTATCATAATCACCCGATGGAACCCATTCAACATTCAATTTCGTGTTGGTCATTTTTTGCCATTCGGTCCAGTACTCATCATTCATGTTCGGTACATCAGAGTACGACGGCACCATAAATTGCATTTCCAAAGGTTCTGCCTCTTCATCATCTGATACTTTCGTTTCTTGAGAACCATTGCTCTGAGCTGGAGCTACCGTTTCTTTTGCTCCGTTGTTGCTTTTACTGTTTCCGCCTGGTGAGGACCCACATGCTGAGAGTAAACTTAGAATAAGAACTAATGAAAGCAATAGACCTGTTGTTCTTTTCACGTTCATAAAATAACCCTCCCTCTTTCTATTCAGATGTTGTAAACAACCACCAAGAATTGCTTGTGAAGCAGAAAGTTCTTTGGTAACGCTTACAATTGGATTTTATGACGTTTTTTTAATGCTTGTAACTGACAGTTTTTGATTTTTGACTAGATTTCAATAAAAAGCAAATATTGTCCGTTAGGTCATATTTGGGCACCGTGCATGAATAAAAATCGCGTCCATGGTTTACAACCTTGGTCGTAGTCGGTAACACTATGTGCTAAAATATTTTTTTGTACGTACTCCGATATGTGTCACTCCACATGATTGAGACAATCATTACAAATAGTAAAACTTATCCAATTACTCATCATTGTAGCATATTTCTTTACATTGGATTAATTACAAATTTGAGATAATAATTACAATAATTCATCAATAATTAATGAGTATTCACGTTTTCATTAATATCCTAACGTTCGATCAACTACATTTTTCAATGGTTTATCTTGAACGTAATGAGATAATAGCTGTGCAAACAGCTCCATTCTTCGTTCCTCCTTGCGATTCGTTACACCAGCTGAATGAGAAGTAATCATAACATTGTCCAGCTCCCATAGCATACTGTTAGTTGGTAGTGGTAGAATATAATTGGTCTATGTAATCAGGACACTTCAACGATAGGCATTAATCGAAGCTGCGGCTTAAAATCGCCCGATTGGCATAAGATGACTTTCATGATTAGCCCCCTTTAGAGTGATATACGTGGTGATTTACGAAAGTGAAGTATTAGCTCATACTTGCGGTCTCCATGCGCTTCATCTCAACACAACGTGCTGGTTTAGGGAAGAGTTTATGCGGATTACAAAGGGATAAAGGATTAAATACATCTCTTAATTGCGTCTGTGCCTCAATTTCTATCTCATTAAATATAAAGCGCATATCATCCAGTTTTTCGATACCTACACCATGCTCGCCAGTTATTGAACCTCCTGCATCGGCACATGCCTTCAATACAGCAGAGCCTGCCTCTACTGCCCTTTCCGTCTCACCCTCTATTCTTGAATCGAATAAAATAAGCGGATGCAAATTGCCATCACCTGCATGGAACACATTGGCGATACGCAGGCCATAGTGACGACTGATCTGACTAATTTTTTCTAACACCTCCGGCAGCTTGCTTCTCGGAATCACACCATCCTGTACGAGATAGTCAGGTGAAATTTTCCCCATCGCCCCGAAAGCCGTTTTACGATTGGCCCACCATCTCGCACGTTCGGCTGCATCTTTTGCTTTACGCACCTCACGCACATGATGCTTTTTGCATACGTTCATAATTTCGTCGATCTGTTCTTCTAGCCCCGCAGCAATGCCATCTACTTCAACAATGAGCACCGCTGCTAAATCCTTAGGATAACCAACAGGATAATTACCCGATTCCACGCCGTGAATCGCCATATTGTCCATCATCTCTAGTGCAGCTGGAATAATCCCGCTTGCGATGATATCTGATGCAGCTTGACTAGCGTCTGCCACTTGATCAAATAGTGCGAGAACCGTGCTAGCCGACTGTGGCTTCTTCAAGATGCGGACTGTGATCTCTGTAACAATACCAAGCGTGCCTTCTGACCCAGTGAGCAAGCCTAGTACATCATAACCAGGCATATCGAGCACTCCGCCAAATCTTCTAATATGTCCGTTTGGCAGCACTACCTCTAGGCCGAGTACATGATTCGTCGTCACACCGTACTTCAAGCAATGAGCGCCGCCTGCGTTCTCACCAACATTTCCGCCAATGGTACAGGTTGCTTGACTTGAAGGATCGGGGGCGTAATAATAACCTTTCGATGCGATAGAATTGGATAATTTCAAGTTAATGTAGCCTGGCTGCACAATTGCTTTTCGATTGCAATAATCAACATGTAGCAGCTTATTCATCCGTACTAACGAAATAATAACCTCACCATTCAGCGCAGTTGCTCCACCACTCAGACCCGTACCGGCTCCTCTAGGTATGAACGGAATCTGATGACGATGAAGATACGTTACGACTTCGGAGACTTCTTCGGTATTGCTTGGAAATATGACCGCAGATGGTATCCCTTTATGGATGGTATAGCCATCACATTCATAGGCCATAACATCCTCGAATCGATGTATGATCGATTTTTGCCCCACAATGTTAGTTATCGCTTCAACCATCTTCTGCTTGCGGATCGAGTCTAATGGAGTCGTACTCACTCGGCAGTTCCCCCTTTCGACGATTCGTTCTCGTAGGCTTCATTCAGCAGCTCAATCGTATGTACAATCTGCTCTGAACGTTTATACTTTACAACGCCAACCTGAAATTGCATCATGCATCCAGGATTGCCCATTGCTACTGCGTCACAGCCTGTTGGAATATCGTTCAGCTTGCGGTCCAGCAGCTGAGATGCCATCTCTGGATGCGTTATATTGTAGATGCCTGCACTGCCACAGCAACGATCCGATTCAGGCATCACCTCGATTTCTAAGCCAGGAATCATGTTTAGCAGTTCTCTCGGAGCCTGACGAATGCCCTGTGCATGTGCAAGATGACACGCATCATGATAAGTAACTTTTTTATCAACTCTACCTGTTGGTGGAATTACTCCTAATTCTATTAAAAATTCAGAGATATCCTTAGTCTTCTCAGCGAAGCGATGTGATCGATCCCCGTATTCTTGATCGTTCTTTAACAGCTCATCATATTCCTTTAAGGTTGAACCACACCCGGCAGCATTAATAACAATTGCATCTACGTCATTGGATAAAAAAACATTGATATTATGTTTTGCTAACTGCTTGGCCTGCTCTCGATCCCCTGAATGCAGATGGAGTGCACCACAGCACTTTTGAGATGAAGGAATCCATACATCGCAACCATTTTTACGAAGAACATTTAAGGTTGCCTCGTTCACATTACTGTATACCACGTCCATCACGCAGCCTGTAATCATTGCCACCGTTGCTCTTTTTTCACCATAGGCAGGGAAAAGCTCTCCGCCTCTTCCAAGCAGAGGGGCGGTTTGTAAGGAAGGCAGTGCAGCCTCCATTTCTTGCAAATGAGCAGGGAGCACTCGCAGCAGCTTCAGCTTTCTAGCTCCGCGCTGAATTCCTGACTTTTGATACAAGCGCGTCATGCTGCCTAGCATCCGCAACCGATTGGGGTTAGGGAATATGTGGCGTAAAAAAAGCTGCTGCAGCATACGGTTCTTCCCCTTTGCAGGTGTTGCATGAAACAGCTGTCCTCTAGTTTCTTCAATTAACGCACCGACCTGTACTCCTGAAGGACAAGCTGTCTCGCAAGCACGACATGCTAAACACGTATCAATCGGCTCTTTAAAGAAGCTGTTTAGCTCCATTTTTCCTTCGGCTGCAGACTTGATTAAGTACACTCTTCCTCTTGGAGAATGATGCTCCAATCCAGTTTCTTGATAGGTTGGACATGCTTCCAGACACATGCCGCAATGAACGCATTCGGAAAACTTATTTTCATCAGGTGCATCTTCCCACCAGAAGCTTGAACGTTGTTTAGACATCGCTTATATTCCTCCTCGAAATCTACCTGCATTTAACAGGTAATGGGGATCGAACGTTAGCTTAATCCGTTTCATAAGGTCATCAGTCGGCATCGCTGGTCCCCATACCGCTACTTTTCTTCGAATAGCTAAAGGCGCACACTCGACCAGGCTATGACCATGAAGAGACGCTGCGAATTGTTGCAGCTTCTGTATAAGATCAATCATTCCTGCTTGCTGCTTCCAGCTTGTATTGAAGATAACTCTGGACATTCCTGTGTACAGCCCGCCAGAAAATTGAAAATGAATACCTGTCTCTTCCGCCTTCGCTTGAATATATTCGAAAACCTTGAACACGTCAGATATCGAGCACATGAGCTTCATGCATACAACGTGATCATCCTCTTGGAGCTCTAGAGAATTTGGAACAATATTACTTATGTTAGTATAAATAGCTCTTGTCTCAACAGCATCCGCTTCATGCTTAAGCTCCTGTATGCCCACCTCAGCACAGAGACGCTTTACCTCTTCTAATTGATCGTGCACAGCTGATCTAACATCATCGAAGCCAACAGCTATAGCAGGCTGCTCATTTATTATTCCTATGGGCGATTCATAGTCCCCATACAGCCATTCACAAATACTTGGCTCAAGCTGAGAATCCAGTAATTGATGCTGCAGCGCTTGCAGCTGATCTGGTTTCGCATGTATGAGCAGTAATCCACTTGAAAAGGGGATCGGACGAGTTTTTATTGTCAGCTCAGTAAGTACCCCAAGTGTTCCCATCGCCCCTATAAAAAGCTTATTCATATCATATCCAGCTACATTTTTAACTACTTTTGCCCCTATTCGAATGACTCGCCCATCCGGGTACACCACTCTACCCGCCATCAAGTAATCTCTTGCTGATCCATACATCGCACGTCTCGGTCCAGATACATTGGCTGAAAAAACACCCCCGACTGTGCTCTTTTCCGCATGAGGCATATCTAGTGGCAAAACCTGACCATACTCTGCTAAGCAAGACTGTAATTGCTCAATGGTTGTTCCTGCTTTCACCGTTATCGTTAAGTCACGAGGTGAATACTCTACAATGCCAGACAGTCGCTCCATAGAAAGCAAAACTATCGAATCATTCGGCTCACCCATCGCATCCTTTGTCCCACCTCCTTGAGGTACAACTGTCAATCGATGCTTGTTTGCCCATATCATAATCTGTACAACATCCTCTTCATGTTCCGGTGTAACGATTACGGGCGTACTTATCCTGTAACTCCTCTCATGCTTGAACCCTCTTTCCATCACTTTAAATGCGCCGATACGTTGACGAAGCTCCACTAGCTCCGCCTGCAGCCAAAGTGATCCTTGCGTGTTTAGCATCCTAGTCACACTCCCTAGACTATTTGTCCTCGAACATATTCAATGTCTTCGTAAACTTGCGGTAAAAAAAGCTCCCAAGAGAATAACGTTTTGCCCAAATGCATGAGTGGCTGTACCCTATAATGCAACTTCGTGACTGCAACTAATCGTTCCCAGTGAGCAGCGGCATGAGGAGGCTCAAGCCAATATATTGCGGCTTGTTGATCGGCTTTATTACCTGTTCTTCTATAACATTCAAGGCTCACCGCAGCTCGCAGCTTCTTCGCAAAGTATAAGCTTAGCTGGGACCAAGCAATAATATCTGACAGCTCACAATCTAATCGCGGATCGTTATTGAGCAGCTCAACAACAATAGTAAGTGCATCCTGTCCGTCCGTTTCTAGCTCGCTCGCCAGCTCTAATGGTGTAATAAAACCATCCATCGCTTCCTCTCTCACTAGCTTATCTACATATTGCTTAATGGACAGATATGTTGGATTAAACGGTCTGCTCTCCAATAAATCCTCAAGTGAAATAAAGGCTTTACCCTTGTTATATTCGGATTCGTCCGTTGCAAGAAACCCTTCTGCATACAATGTAAAATCCCAACTGAAATGATAAAACGACGCTAACGCCATAGGCATCTTGCATGCTTTGGAATATGCCGTTAGCAGCTTATCCCCTTTTGATATATGAAGACGCTCATTAAGCTGCTGAACGAATACATCATCAGAAGTGTCAGGATTATGTAGGAGGCGACCCCATAGCATGTAATACAGCCAGTTTTTCTGAAAAGCATAGTCCCAATGAATATGTGGACTGTCTGGAATATGCGAATAATCAATTCCAGGAATAAAGCATTCTGAGCCTACATAATAGCCTCCAACATATTCCTGCCCGTTCATTCGTATATGATCTCGAATAAAATCAGGCTGCGCCCATCTAAGCGTAAAGAAATCCTCATTACGAACCATCCAAGTTATTTTGTAATTGGTAGGCATAGGATTCCAATATGCTTCCATACCCTTCGAGCCTCCATGGGTAAGCAATAGCTGAGGGGAGGAATACGCATGCGACCAATTGAATTTCACCTCTAGCCAAACAGGCTCTAACGCTGCATGATTCTGTTCGATCGAAGCTCTTGTAATAGCAGGATCAACGGTAAATGGAGCGCGATGAATAAATTTAATTGGACGACTGGCCGCCTTCATGCCTTCAAAATACACATCCTCGATCCATTGTTGGATTGCCTCTGGCGTCATATCGTTCATACGCTCACCGAGAGAAACTCCAAATCCCGTCAGATCGGGGTACTCCTCTATAAGCTGAATGATGCTCTCTTTTGTATATTGCTTAATTTGATTCGTTGAATAGGAGTCGCCGTAATGATAGTACTGATCGTGTATCGCATGCTGGTCATAATGCTCTGCAAACGCTTCCGAAACAATAATATTCCAATTGATTAAGTAGGTTTCTATCCCTCTTTCCTTCGCCATTCTAAACAGTTCAGTCCAGTAATGCTTCCATTCTGACAGCTCAGCATCTGAAAAAGGAGTCGCAAGCGGGAAATTTTGTGTCCGAACCATAAACGGAAATGGATGAAGATTCCAAAGCGTTAGCGTATTATAGCGATTTTCAAGCATCATATTAAGAAACTGCTCCCAAAACGACAAATCCTTCACACAGTTATGCTGCAGCTCAAAGCACTCATTTTTTCTATAACTTGACCAAGGCAAGTTAAACTTCAATGCCCGAAATGGAAATCTTGCATGAATAAGACACGGCTCGATGTTGACAAGGGATTTTGCTGCTTTTACTCTCTCTGCCAGCTCTAGAACACCGTAAATAGCGCCTCTTTCGTCTAGGCTGAGCACGAGAACCTGCGCATTTATTGACGATCCCCCTTTACGAATTTCGAATGATTCCGGAGCAAGCTGATGCGAAGCAGGTGCCAGCTTACATTGATCAAGCAATGCTTGATCAGCGATGATGATCATTTCATTTTCGCTCAGATTACCCTTGATTGCTTCATGAAGCTCAGAAGCTGTTGCTGAACTTTTCCGGGTAGATGACAGACCTAGCTCCCGCAAAGCGGATTCAAGCTTTTGCAATGCAATATTTAGTCCAGTAGAATTATGCGCTGTCGCCGCCACAATTTGTACAGTCATTGTATCCTCCCCCTGACCTATCAAGTTACTTTGAGCATGCTAATTTAAAAAGAAGAAGCAAGCTCTTGGTTCGCACAAGCCACCTACTTCTTCGAATGATTAATCCGAATCACGATCTGCCCTATACTTGATGTACGACTTTCGATTTAAATTCTAATCTGCGACGATGAAGAATTGGCTCCGTGTAACCATTAGGCTGATGGCGTCCTTCAAATATAAGCTCATATGCAGCTTGAAACGCAATTGAAGCATCGAGATTATCGGACATACGACGGTAGGCTGTATCTCCTGCATTTTGCTCATCTACGATTTTAGCCATTCGTACAAGACTTTCTCTTACCTGCTGCTCCGTACATATGCCGTGATGCAGCCAGTTCGCAATATGCTGACTTGAAATTCGCAATGTCGCGCGATCCTCCATCAGCCCGACATTATGAATATCAGGAACCTTGGAACAGCCGATACCTTGCTCAACCCAGCGAACAACATACCCGAGTATGCCCTGGATATTGTTATCCAGCTCTTCCTGTATGTCTTGCTCACTCCATTCCCTCGTTGGTGAAAGCGGTATTTGCAAAATTCCGGCTCTCATATCTTGTATCGAGGTAACTAATGTGTTCTGTACGTCTTGTACGTTTACTTGATGATAATGTAAAGCGTGCAGCGTTGCAGCTGTAGGAGAAGGAACCCAAGCTGTATTTGCTCCTGCTTTTGGATGAGCAATTTTGCTTTGCAGCATCTCTTTCATTTGATCTGGCATTGCCCACATTCCTTTGCCGATTTGGGCGTGTCCTTGTAACCCGCAGGCCAATCCTGCATAAACATTGGACAACTCATAGCTAGTCAGCCAAGTGGATGATTTCATATCATGCTTTCTTAGCATTGCGCCAGCTTCCATGGAGGTGTGAATTTCGTCTCCTGTACGGTCGAGAAATCCGGTGTTAATAAAAACGATACGATCCTTCACTTCACGGATGCAGGCTCTTAAATTCAAGGAAGTACGACGCTCCTCATCCATTACCCCAACTTTAAGTGTGTAGCGCTTCATATTCAGCATATCTTCGATTGCATTAAATAGTTGATTCGTAAACGCCACCTCTGCTGAGCCATGCATCTTAGGCTTTACAATATAAATAGAGCCTTTCTTCGTGTTAGTCATGGCATGGTTAAAGGTATGCTTAGCAATCAAGCTAGTTAGCACTCCATCCAGAATACCCTCTGGAATCTCGCGGCCATCGCGATCTAAGATTGCATTTATCGTCATTAAGTGTCCAACATTTCTAACAAATAGTAAGGATCGACCGCGCAGGCTGAAGTCGCAGCCGTCAGGCGCAGTATAATGACGATCCTGATTCAACACTCGGTTAATAACCTTACCGCCTTTATTAAAGCTGGCAGATAAATTGCCTTTCATTAGCCCTAGCCAGTTACGGTAAACCAACACTTTATCCTCTGCATCCACCGCAGCTACAGAATCCTCACAATCCATTATCGTTGTAATCGCGGATTCCATAATAATATCTTTTACGCCTGCGCTGTCCGTACGGCCAATAGGGTGTGTACGATCAATTTGCAATTCAAAATGCAGCCCATTATTGCGAAAAAGAAGCGCTTCAGGCTGAGCTGGTTGGCCTCGATAGCCTGCAAATCTTTCATTGTGCTGCATTCGTACGATCGTTCCGTTCTGCAAAGCAGCAATGACTTCTCCGTCAGCTACTGAATAGCTTGTTACCTCTACATGAGAGCCGTCAGTTAACGGAACCGTGTTATCGAGAAATTGTTTTGCAAAAGCGATAACCTTTGCACCTCGAATCGGATTGTATGACTGGCCTTGTTCAGCTCCACCTTCTGCATCTATGGCATTGGTTCCATATAATGCATCATAAAGACTTCCCCAGCGTGCATTCGTTGCATTCAAGGCATATCTAGCATTGTTTACAGGCACAACTAGTTGTGGTCCAGCTTGAGACGTGATTTCATCATCGACGTTTTCAGTAGTCACCTTGAACGGCTCGACATCTGGCTCAAGATATCCTATTTCTCTTAAAAATTGTTCATATTCCTTAAACTCCGGATTCGAGTGTGTTTTATGCCAAGCATCAATTTTGGATTGAATTTCATCACGCTTTTCCAGCAATTCACGGTTTTTAGGAGCAAACGAATGAACGAGCTGGTTGAAGCCTTGCCAAAATTGATCACGCTCAACTCCACTTCCTGGCAGCACCTCTGCTTCTATAAAATCATATAGCACAGAAGCAACCTTCAAACCACCAACCTCAACATACTTCTCCATCTTCAATTCCTCCTTAGTAAATTCACCTTCTAGCTTATATCCTCATACATTTTGTTCATTATATTGAACAACGTTTTGTAAAACGTTTGATTCAGTTTATCACCGATCCAAATATTGGTCAATATTAAAACTTAAACAAAAAATAACCGTTATATTGTTTGACATTATAGAACTCACAATGATAAAATAATCGAAGTTTTACATATTGAACAATATTCAAGTTAAGGAGTATGCATATGGAGCAAAAGTACAGTGTTCCTGCGCTTGATCGCGCCGACGCCGTATTATCATTACTCATTAATGAGCCTTATCGTTGGAAGCTATCTGATCTGTCCAAGCAGCTTAATATTAGTAAAAGCACCCTTTATTCGTTACTCGTTACGATGGAGCGCCTAAAATGGGTGAACCGAGATCGCAATGAAACCTATGCTATTGGCAGTGCCTTAGGTCGCTACGGAAGTGCTTTTTTTCGTCAATTCGATCTGATAGAGGAGTTTCGCAGGCTAGCTGATCCTGTAATGAGAAAGCTCCAGGAATCGATTCAATTAGCCGTACTTGAGGGCTCTGATGTGCTTTACCTCGCCAAGGTAGAAGCAGCGACGCCTGTTCAGATGGTATCTGGTCCAGGAGTTCGTTTTCCAGCACATGCAACAGGTCTGGGCAAAACCTTATTATCTGATATGAGCGAGGAGCAGCTTCGCCAGTTATTCCCGCAAGAAACATTGCCCAAAATAACGGTGCACACCATTGCTTCTCGAGAAGCGCTTATTCAAGAAATTAAGTCGGGCAAGCAAGCAGGCTATACAACCGATATTCAGGAAGGTGTAATGGGGTTTTGTTGTGTAGCTGCACCAATAAAAAAACCGAATGGTTCAGTCATAGCTGCTTTAAGCTGCTCGATGCCTATCCATCATTGGGAAGGAAAAAAAGACTTAGCTTTACAAGAAGTTTTACAGCTTGCCAATACACTCTCTCAGATTCATTCATAGAAAATACAAAAAAAGGACATGCTTGTGTGGAGATCACCAACGAAGCATGTCTTTTGTTTTACCCATTGACAGATTATAAAAAATATAAGAGGATAGTCTTGTGCTATATACAATACATTGTTCTAAATAACGAACAAATGGGGGGCTTTGAAAATGAAATTCGTTAGATTTTCAATTGAAGGTAATGCACAAGTGTACAACGGTGTTATGGATGGAACATGTATACGTACATACAACGGCAATCCATTTGAATCGATTGAACTTACACAAGAACAATATCCACTCGACGCAGTTAGCCTACATTCACCAGTTCTTCCAAGAACCATTATCGGAATCGGTAAAAACTTCATCGCAGAAGGTACACCAAAGCCGCCTATTCCTGAGCTGCCAATTTTCTTTTTCAAACCGTTGACTACTGTCATTGGTCCTAATGATCCTATTCTATTCCCAGCTCACGTAACTGAGGCTAAATTCGAAGCAGAAGTTGCCGTTATCATCGGAAAAACCGCTAAAAATATTACTCCAGATCAGGTTTCACAATATATTTTTGGCTGCACGATTGCTAATGATCTTGCAGCAACCCAATACTTCCATCATGAAGGACATTGGACGGTAGGCAAAGCTTTTGATACATTTTGTCCGTTAGGACCTTATATCGATACTGAGTTTGATTATCTTAATGCTAGAATTAGCGCCCGGCTAAATGGTCAGCAGCTCCAAAACGACACAATGGAGCATATCATTACGCCTATCCCTGAAATGATCAGTTATATTAGCAGCTTCATGACCTTAATGCCTGGCGATGTTATACTAACCGGCACTCCAGCAGGCTCTGACTTCATACGAGTTGGAGATGTTATTGAATGTATCGTAGACGGTTTAGGCGTTCTTCGTAACCCCGTAAATAAGAGTGAAGCAACCACTTAAGGAGGGATATCATGTCAATTAGTACAACCATTATTTTCAGAATTGAAATGGATAAGCAGCAAGCTTCCTTTGGTGAAGTCGCAACGGCTGTTAATCAGGCAGGTGGTGATATCATTGCAGTCGATATTATTCGCTCAAGCAAGGATATTACCGTTCGTGATCTTACGGTAAAACTAAATGTTGAAGTCCATTCAAAGGTTACAAACCATATTCGATCACTCGCTGGTGTAAAGCTCATTCATGAATCGGACAGTACATTCCTTGCCCACTTAGGCGGCAAGCTTCAAGTGACACCTAAAATGCCTATAAAAAATCGCGAAGACCTCTCCAAAGTATACACTCCAGGTGTAGCTAGAGTATGCATGGCTATTCATGAGGATCCAAGCAAGGCATTTACATTGACTGTAAAACGCAACACCGTAGCCGTTATTACAGATGGGTCCGCTGTATTGGGATTAGGTAATATCGGGCCAGAAGCAGCGATGCCCGTTATGGAAGGTAAAGCGATGCTATTTAAGCAATTTGCAGATGTGGATGCATTCCCAATTTGCCTAAAAACACAAGATACAGAAGAAATTATCCAGATCATAAAATCAATATCTCCTACATTTGGCGGGATTAATCTTGAGGATATCGCATCTCCTCGCTGCTTCGAGATTGAGCGGAGGCTGCAACAAGAGCTGGACATCCCGGTGTTTCACGATGATCAGCACGGAACTGCTGTCGTTATATTAGCAGGTCTATTGAATGCGCTTCGCCTAGTAGGCAAATCTATTGATGCGATCAAGGTTGTCGTATGTGGAGTTGGGGCTGCTGGAACAGCATGTATTGATATGCTGCTTGCTGCGGGAATCAAGCAATTAATTGCGGTAGATAAATGCGGGGCGCTTGTTGCAGGCAACACATATGATCATCCGACATTAGAGCGCATTGCTTCAATCACCAATCCTGAAAAACAAGAGGGAACTGTGTCGGAGGTCATTAAGGGCGCGGATGTGTTTATTGGTGTCTCTGCTCCAGGCGTAATAACAATTGAAGACGTAAAGCAAATGGCTAGTGATGCGATTGTATTTGCAATGGCCAATCCAGAGCCAGAAATTGATCCTGATCTAGCAGAAGATCACGTTAGAGTACTAGCTACAGGCCGCAGTGACTATCCGAACCAGATCAACAATGTCCTATGTTTTCCAGGGATATTTCGTGGAGCCTTAGATTGTAGAGCAGCTGAAATCAACGAGGCCATGAAGCTAGCTGCTGCAAAGGCAATTGCTTCTATCGTTACCGAAGAGGAATTAAATGAGCAGTACATCATTCCGAGTATTTTTAATGAGAAGGTCGTTCAGCAAGTTAGAACTGCGGTTATCGCAGCAGCGATACAGACCGGCATTGCTAAGCGTATTCCGCCTGAATTCAACCGTCTTGATTATACGACGTATCTATCTCAATAAGAGAAAATGCACATTACTAAAAGTCATTTTAGTATGTGCATTCAGAGGGGCAAATAGCCCCTCTTCCTCTTGTTCCCTATTCAATATCCTTGCTCTTCTGTTCAATGTTATCTTCAATTTGCATTGCAAATTGATCGAGCAGTGCACTTACTTCATCCGTGGAATTAGTGCTCATCAATTGATGTCTTAGCTCGCCAGCACCGCGAAAGCCTTTGACATATATTTTGAAAAAGCGATGCAGCCCGGACATCGAACGAGGCAATTGCTCTGCATATTGATCCTGCAGATCAAGCTGCAATCTAAGCAGATCCAAGTATTCATCACCGCTGTGCTCTCTCGGCTCCTTCTCAAAGGCGAATGGATTTTTGATAATGCCGCGCCCAATCATCACACCATCTACACCATACTTTTCAACTAGCTCTAGCCCAGTTTGACGGTCAGGTATATCTCCGTTGATCGTTAATAAGGTATTAGGTGCAATACGGTCACGCAATTGTTTAATCTCAGGAATAAGCTCCCAATGCGCAGCAACCTGGCTCAATTCCTTTGTCGTTCGTAAATGAATCGAAAGATTCGCAATATCTTGTTTCAAGATATGCGTTAACCACTCCTCCCACTCGTTTACTTCATGGAACCCAAGTCTTGTTTTTACACTTACAGGAAGTCCTCCCGCCTTTGCTGCCTCGATTATGTCAGCTGCAACGTCTCGACGAAGAATAAGGCCGCTGCCTTTCCCTCTTGTAGCTACATTGGGCACAGGACAGCCCATGTTAATATCTATGCCTTTGAAGCCCAGTTCCGCCATCCCTATACTCATTTGACGGAAATACTCCTGCTTATCTCCCCATATATGTGCAACGATTGGCTGTTCGTCTTCTGTAAACAATAGACGTCCGCGCACCTTTGTCATCCCCTCTGGATGACAATAGCTCTCCGTGTTCGTAAACTCCGTAAAAAATACATCTGGCCGACCTGCTTGGGCTACGACATGGCGAAATACAACATCGGTCACATCTTCCATTGGAGCAAGTACAAAAAAGGGGCGTGGCAATTCACGCCAAAAATTTTCCTTGATATATATATCAAGTCCTCTCGTTGTGCAATACAGCTTTTACTATCGCTCAGAACGATATCGTCGTTAATGCTTCACATCTTTAACACTTATACCATGTTTGATGGTTTTTTATCAACCAAAAGCACGAGAGAATCAACAGATGACAAGATAATACAATTGACAATAATAGAGTTCTCCAAGATAATACTCATTAGTAATATATATATTACTAATGAGTATTATCTTTATTTTATTAGGTGATCAATAGTCTCATGAAGGGGCTAGGTATGTATTCGGAGGAGGACTTATAACTTATGGAAATGCAAGAGAGCAGTTTAAGGCCGATTAGAATAGCGATTGTTATCGCGTTACTGAATTTATTTTCACTTGGTGGGATCATAGCTAATCAACCTGCCGAGGCAAGCGAGAAGAATGCCATTTTTACGGACATACAGCCAGGCAGCGAACATGAACATGCATTAAGAAGTCTCGTGCAACAAGAAATTATTTATGGTTATTCGGACGGAACCTATCGTCCAACAGAAAAATTGAGTCGTGAACAAGCAGCCGTTATTCTCGCAAGGGCTCTACAACTCAATCTTGATGTGATTGAAGAGCCCAATTTCCAAGATGTGAATACAAGCTCCGATTCTTATAAATCGATTGCTGCAGTTGTTAGCGCTGGCATATTCCAAGGATATTCAGACGGAACGTTTAGGCCTCATCAATCGCTTACACGTGCGGAAATGGCGAAAATCCTTGTAGTTTCCTATCAGTTGCCAATAGAAGATTTAACGACAAATCCTTTTAAGGATGTCCCTTCTTCTAGCTGGTATGCTCCTTACTTGACCTCATTAATACAAAATAAAATTACAACAGGAACATCACTGACAACCTACTCCCCGAATAAAGAAATCAATCGCGGTGAAATGGCTTTATTTATTTTCCGTTGTCAACAAGTGAAACAACAAAAAGAGAAAATTATTGAGTCTGAATTAAAGACAATTACTGCAGATTCCGTTCAATTAGGTAACGAAAGCTATACATTAAATGAAGAGCTTAAAACTTGGATGACGCCTGATAATCTTCCGATATTGAAAAACTCACGCATAAAAGCACATATTGCTGGAGGAAAAATAAGCCGTATCGAATCGATTACTCTATACACAAATGGGTTGTTCAATAATCAAGCAAAAAACTCAGATGTAGTGTTATTGGGCAAAGGTGCTGTTATTGATGCGACCATAATCGTAAAAGGCGATAATTTGTCCATTAAAGACGCCACGATAACAAAAGATTTACTAATAGAAAGCGATGTTCGCAGCTTTTATCTTGAAGATATACTCGTAAAAGGTTCGACGATCTTAGCGAATCAGAAAAAACCAGTCCCAAAAATAAATCGTTCTACATTGCACGTTCATAATTCAACCTTGCAATCTGTTAAAGTTGCCTTGGATAACTTTACCATTAAATTTACAGGTGAAACCAAAGTTAGCGGGATAGAGCTATTAGTTAATGCGACCATTGAGGCAGATACACGGTTAACCATCCCCATCATCAGGGTTGGAGCTGGCTCCTTAAACATAGCGTTAAACGCAGTAATCGATTCACTCCTCGTTGAAAACACGAATAGTAGAATTACTCTGAAAAATGATGCTAGGATTGAAGATTTACACTTAAAACTGAAGAACGACTTGAAATTAATATTTATTGACTACGAGCTAATAAAACATAAAATCATTAGAATTAATGGGATCCCAAATTTTGATTTGCAGCCTCCTACTGGCGGGTCTCCTAACTCTGGCGTAAATCCTAAATTAATTGAAGCAAGAAATGCAGTTGCTTCGTTATTCTCGGACAGCTCTAAAACGGCATTGAAAGCGGACGTCGATCAAGACGCAATTAACGCTGCCAGCGCTAAAGTAGCTCTTGTGGACGATGGTGCGGAAAAGGCTGCGTTGCTCGCCGACCTTCATTCCGCACAGCAGTTGTTGGACGCTCTACTC
>NZ_JBHSTE010000005.1:233417-495929 GCF_042659865.1 Paenibacillus septentrionalis | reverse complement strand
TCTCCAACTAGCTAATGCACCGCAGGTCCATCCATAAGTGACAGATTGCTCCGCCTTTCCCAAACGAATCATGCGATCCATTTGCGTATCCGGTATTAGCATTCGTTTCCGAATGTTATCCCAGTCTTATGGGCAGGTTACCTACGTGTTACTCACCCGTCCGCCGCTAAGTCTCAAGGAAGCAAGCTTCCTATCAACTCCGCTCGACTTGCATGTATTAGGCACGCCGCCAGCGTTCGTCCTGAGCCAGGATCAAACTCTCCATTAAAGTGTTTGATTGCTCATTTATTTCGCTTTTATCAATCACCCAACGGGGTTGAATGATTGATGGCAGTTCTTACTCGTTGTTCAGTTTTCAAGGAACAATGCCGTTCATATCACTTCGTGATGCGAACGTTTTGTTTCGTGTGTCTCTCGCAATCTCTCGCGGCGACAAGAAATAATATACCACGAATCGACTACACATTGCAAGTGTTTTTCAAAAGATTTTGTCGAAATATATAAAACCTCAATATCTAGTGCACGACTACATGCTCATGCTAGATATTGAGGCTATAGGTTTAGATCACTTCCGTTATATGCAAACTTCTTTCAATCGTCAAATTGACAATCGTTCCTCCAACAGAGACCCATGGTCTTGTTGGATGGTCACGCTCGAAAAATACAATCTCGCCTACTCGACCATCACTTAGCCTTACTCTAGTTCCTGTATTAAAGTTTGTTACTTTTTCAATAAACATTCTCACGTTTACAGGATCAAGCTTGCCAAAGGCATCACTTTGGATTTGTTCAAGTACAAGATAAGGTGAAATTGGCTTGCGATATACATGATTAAGCGTCATAGCGTGATAAATATCAGCTACTGCAACTATTTTGGAATAAGGGTGCAGCTGACTGCCTACAAATTTGTTCGGATAGCCAGAGCCATCAACTCGTTCGTGATGCTGCAAAGCTGCTAGCTTTACTCCGTCATTTAATCCTGTTATCGAACGCAAAATTTGATAACCATATATCGTATGCATTTGAATTTGTTGTTTTTCATGCTCGGTTAATTTACTAGGCTTATTCAGAATATCTGCATCAACTTTGACATTGCCAATATCCATTAGCAGACCAGCTAATGCAACCTGCATCCAATCTTTTTGCGGTAACCCGACCCATCGCGCCATTAAATACGACGTTAAAGAAGTAACGACGCTTTTATGGAGCAAATAATCCTCATTGTCTGTAAAAGTCGGTGTGTAGGTTATCGGATTATATTCACCAAGATGCTCAAAAATAGTGTTGAGCTGATTGCGAATATCCAAAAGCGGAATAGGCTGACTCGCAAGTACAAGCTGAGAAACCTTCCGCAGCAACTCTACAATCTTTTCATACTCGCGATTGAAATTGCTGACCGGCACTTTGTGTTTCGGAATCTCTTCCTTAAGCTGCTCATCTTCAGGCGCACTGGAGGCGATCTCTACCTTATCGACCATAAAGGCGGTTAAAATATTGAGATCGCGCTCTGTAATAACCTTCTCCTTTAATAACAAGGTGCTTCCTAGTGGAGTGAGGACATCTTCAAGTAATTTTTCACCTAGTTTAAGCTGATCAACTTTGACAGATACCATAGGTCCTCTTCTTCCTTTCCAGCTCAATTAGCATACAGTTTATTGATCTTGATTTTCAGATGAAGATGAAGGAGATGATGGTTCTATTACTGGCTCGTTGTCTTCTATTTCATTTTCAGGTAAATCTGCATCGTCCTCTTTTTCTACACGTGTAACCGTCGATACAATATCATCCTCGCGTGTATTGATGAGCTTAACCCCCATCGTGTCACGCTTCATGGATTTGATATCCTCCATGCTCATGCGAATCAACGTTCCGGAAGCCGTCATAATCATCAGATCTTCTTGATCATCAACCAGCTTCAAAGCTACAACTAAGCCGCGCTCCTCTGTTTGGTTGATCGTTTTAATCCCGATACCACCACGATTTTGCGGACGATACTCGCTCTCCGGTGTACGTTTGCCATAGCCGTTAGATGTAACGACCAGCACCTCGCGACCTTCTGCTACAACGTCCATATCAATCAATTGGTCATCATCCACTAGCTGAATGCCTTTTACGCCGGTTGCTGAACGTCCCATTGAACGAACATCTTTCTCCGAGAAGCGAATCGACATCCCGTGGCTGGTGCCAAGCATAATTTCTTTCGTACCATCTGTCAGCTTTACACCTACCAGATCATCTTCCTCACGCAGTGATATAGCGATTAAGCCAACCTTGCGAATATTTACATAATCGCTAAGCGGTGTCTTTTTAACAATCCCTTGCTTGGTTGCGAAGAACAGGAATTGTTCGTCATTGAATGACTCAACCGGAATAACCGCATTAATCGTTTCTCCCTGTTCAATCTGGATTAGGTTAATGATTGGTGTTCCACGAGCGGTACGGCTTAATTCTGGAATTTCGTAAGCTTTTAGCTTGTAAACCTTGCCTTTGTTGGTGAACACCAGCAAGAAATGATGGGAGTTCGTTACAAATAAATGCTCCACAAAGTCATTTTCCTTCGTATCCATCCCCACTACACCGCGTCCACCACGTTTTTGGCTGCGATACGTAGATACAGGCAGGCGCTTAATGTAGCCAGAATGTGTGATGGAGATTAATACTTCTTCACGAGGAATAAGATCCTCATCCAAAATCTCCTCATCGCTAGCTGTAATTTCAGTACGGCGCTCATCGCCGAAACGCTGCTTAATCTCTTCCAGCTCTTCATGGATGATTTCAAGCACAAGCTGCTCGTCTGCCAAAATCGCGCGGTACTCGCTAATTTTGCGCATTAGCTCCTCGTACTCCGCTTCGATCTTGTCTCGTTCCAGACCTGTTAAACGCTGCAATCGCATATCTAGAATCGCTTGCGCTTGCTCATGAGTTAAGGCAAAGCGCTGAATCAAGCCTTCACGCGCTTCATCTGCTGTTTGAGAGGAACGAATGAGCGTAATGACTTCATCCAGGTGGTCTAAAGCTATGCGCAACCCTTCCAAAATATGAGCACGTGCTTCAGCCTTTTTCAGCTCAAATTCTGTACGACGACGAATGACTTCGATTTGATGCTGCAGGTAATGATACAGCATATCGTGAAGGTTCAACGTTTTTGGTTCGCCATTTACAAGTGCCAACATATTAATCCCGAAATTAGTCTGAAGCTGAGTTTGCTTGTATAGATTGTTCAGAACAACATTCGGATTTACATCACGACGCAATTCAATCACGATACGCATTCCGTTGCGATCAGACTCATCGCGCAAATCTGTAATGCCCTCGAGTTTTTTCTCGCGAACAAGCTCAGCAATTTTTTCAATTAGACGAGCTTTAATAACTTGGTACGGCAGCTCCGTAACAATAATACGAGCCTTGCCGTTATGGTCCTCGATTTCACAGCGTGAACGCATCGTAACCGAGCCACGTCCTGTCAAATACGCTTGTCTGATACCAGCTCGTCCTAAAATAAAGCCTGATGTCGGAAAATCAGGGCCCGATATATAATCCATAAGTTCAAGAGATGTTAACTCAGGATTGCGTATTAGCGCTTGCGCGCCATTAATTACTTCATTCAAATTATGAGGTGGAATGCTCGTAGCCATACCTACTGCAATACCTGTAACCCCATTTACAAGCAAATTCGGGAATCGTGAAGGAAGAACGACTGGCTCTCGCTCTTCACCATCGTAGTTGTCAGTAAAATCAATCGTTTCTTTATTGATGTCACGCAACAATTCCATTGCCATCTTCGATAATCTTGCTTCTGTATAACGCATGGCCGCTGCCATATCACCATCAACAGATCCAAAGTTACCATGCCCATCAACAAGCGTATAGCGCATGGAGAAGTCCTGTGCCATACGAACCATAGATTCATATACAGCAGAATCACCATGCGGATGATACTTACCGATAACTTCTCCTACGATTCTGGCTGATTTCTTATACGGTTTATCCGGCGACATGCCTAAGTCTGACATCGCGTATAGAATACGACGATGCACGGGCTTTAGCCCATCTCTTACATCTGGCAGCGCGCGGCTTACGATTATGCTCATGGCATAATCCATAAACGAATCGCGCATTTCCGTACCTATATCACGATTCACAATTGACATTCTTTCCTCGGCCATGCTTTACCTCCCTAACGTCATAGATCCTATTCCTATTTTCTCCAACTATGCAGCTAAGCAAACAAGGGAGAAAGGATATAAGAATGACGCGTGCTTTCGACTAAGTTCCCATCCTTACGGTTCTCATAATATAAGAGTACCAAACTATATTATACCATTCATTAACTGCACTGTCTTGCTGTAAATACAACGATTGATACAAAAAAGATGCTGCAAAAGCGATCAATATCGCATTTACAGCATCCTTATCCAATCTAATTCATCTTAGAAATCCAGATTGGTTACGTATCTTGCATATTTTTGAATGAAATCTCTACGCGGCTCTACATTATCGCCCATTAACGTATCGAAGATCTTGTCAGCTTCCATTGCATCAGCGATGGATACCTGAAGCATGGTACGACTTTCTGGGTCCATCGTTGTTTCCCACAGCTGAGTCGCATCCATCTCGCCCAAGCCTTTATAGCGCTGAATATTGATTTTATTGCCCTCGCCCAGCTCTTCTACAATGGCGTCGCGCTCTTTTTCAGTAAGGGCGTAGCGCACCACTTTATTACGCTCAATTTTGAAAAGCGGCGGCTGAGCAATGTATACAAAGCCCGCTTCAATAATTTGACGCATATAGCGATAGAAGAACGTAAGCAGAAGTGTCCGAATATGCGCTCCATCGACATCGGCGTCGGTCATAATAATGACTTTATGGTACCTTGCCTTCTCAATATCAAAATCCTCGCCAATCCCTGTTCCAAGCGCCGTAATAATAGCACGAATCTCGGCATTGCCCAATATGCGATCAAGACGCGCCTTTTCAACGTTAAGAATTTTACCACGAAGCGGCAAAATCGCTTGGAAGTGACGATCCCGTCCTTGCTTAGCTGATCCACCCGCAGAGTCACCCTCTACGATGTACAACTCGCTAATCGAAGCATCCTTAGACGAGCAGTCAGCCAGCTTACCAGGCAGTGAGCCAACCTCCAGCACGTTTTTACGGCGAGTCAGCTCGCGTGCTTTCTTCGCAGCCTCACGAGCTCTAGCAGCCTGCAGCCCTTTTTCCACGATTTTTTTGGAAACGCTTGGATTCTCATTCAAAAACTCCTGGAATTTTTCAGAGAATAACGATTCTACGATTCCGCGAACCTCACTGTTTCCAAGCTTTGTTTTCGTTTGTCCTTCAAACTGCGGCTCAGGAATTTTAACTGAGATAATCGCCGTTAATCCTTCACGTACATCATCGCCTGTAAAGTTGGAATCATTGTCCTTCAGCATGCTCATTTTACGCGCATAATCGTTAATAATACGTGTTAAGGCAGCCTTAAAGCCTGATTCATGGGTACCGCCCTCATGTGTATGAATATTGTTGGCGAAGGAATAAATATATTCTGAATAGCTTGCGTTATATTGCAACGAAACTTCCACTTGAATGTTGTCACGATTGCCCTCTACATAGATTGGCTCCTCATGCAGCAATTCACGATGACGGTTTAAGTATTTAACAAATTCATTAATACCGCCCTCATAGTGGAATTCTTCATATTGATCTGTTCGCTCATCCTTTAGCGTGATCATAATCCCTTTATTCAGAAACGCAAGCTCACGAATACGAGTTTGCAACGTCTCATACTCGAATTCGGTTGTTTCTGTAAAGATTTCAGGATCTGGCTTAAAGGTTACCGTTGTACCCGTCTCATCTGTATTTTCAAGGACTTTAATATCGTACTGCGGCACACCGCGTACATATTCTTGTTGATGGAGATGACCGTCTCGCTTAACTTGAACTTGTACATGCTCAGATAGCGCATTTACAACAGAAATCCCGACACCATGCAGACCACCAGAAACCTTGTAGCCTTCACCGCCGAATTTTCCTCCTGCATGCAGCACGGTTAGTACGACTTCAAGCGTTGATTTTTGAAGCTTGGTGTTCATCCCTACAGGAATACCGCGTCCATTATCAATAACAGTAATGCGATTATCCTCATGAATAATCACATCGATTTTCGTACAGAAGCCAGCTAGCGCTTCATCGATACTGTTATCGACGACCTCCCATACAAGATGATGCAAACCCTTTCCGCTTGTTGAGCCAATATACATACCAGGACGCTTGCGGACCGCTTCCAGTCCCTCCAGTACTTGTATCTGACTCTCATCATACGTGTGTTGTTCCAAAGACATGCACGTTCACTGCTCCTCTCAACTGCTAATCCATCTAAAATCAATCAAATCAGTCATTCCGATTACAATGCTGCAAAATGATGTGCTCTCTTCTTCAATGTTGAAGATGAGATCGGTGAGTAAATTACTTTATTCGATGTGATGACAATGCTTTTCGCTTCTTCTTCGCCTATCGTTTCTATTTCCTTGCGCTTTGCGGCGCCGGTCATGAACTGCTTAGACAGCTTGGAAGAGCTTTCGATCGTAATATCGAAAATAGCAACAATCTCTGAAGTTCGAACTATTTTTTCTCCACCTACATGAATATACATCATTCCACCTCATTCCGGAGTTAAGCTCACTTCTCCATTCTTTACGTAATAGATGCCTGCATGATGAAGCCGATCCATATCAACACTCTCAAGACCTGTTGTTGTAATAAAGGTCTGTACCTTGCTCTGGAACGTCTCAATCAGCTGTGTCTGACGATTGCGGTCAAGCTCAGACAACACATCATCCAGTAATAGAATTGGATATTCGCCAATCTCCTCATGAATAAGCTCCAGCTCGGCCAACTTAATAGATAGAGCGGTCGTTCGCTGCTGTCCTTGTGAGCCAAAAACTTGGGCTTCTTTATCATTTATAAAAAATGCGATATCGTCTCGATGTGGCCCGACAAGACTAACGCCTCTTCGGAACTCTTGGTCTTTCACCTGTGTTAACTTTACCATAAATTGCTCGAATAACATAGCTTCATCTTGCAAATGCTCACTCTCAAGCGATGGCTTATAGGCGAGCCTAAGCTGCTCAGCGCCGTTCGTAATGCCCGCATGAATGTGCTGAGCATACGTTTGGAGCTTTTTTATAAAGTGTTGCCGTTTCATCATTATTTTAACACCATACTCGGCGAATTGCATGTTCCACACCTCAAGCATTGCAGCATCTCTGAGATGTTGACCATTTTTTAATACATTGTTTCGCTGCTGCAGCACCTTGTGATATTGCTGAAGCCAATGCAGATAGCCAGGCTGCACTTGACCAATTTCCATGTCCAGAAATCGTCTTCGTACACCTGGCGTGCCTTTTACTATTTCGAGATCCTCTGGTGCAAACATCACGACGTTGAGTCCACCAACATAATCACTTAGCTTTCGCTGCTCAAGCCCGTTCAGCTTCGCTTTTTTTCCCTTTTGGCTGTAGGAAAGCTCTAGAGAAAGTCTACCGTATTTCTTATCAACTACACCGCCAATATAAGCGTGATCGCCTTGCCAGCCGATTAGCTCCTTGTCTTTGGAGGTGCGGTGCGACTTGGTCAGGGCAAGCACAAGAATCGCTTCTAGCAAATTGGTTTTACCCTGCGCATTCGAACCTAAAAATACATTGACCATGCTTGGTGTTTCAAGCTCCAGTGACTCGTAGTTCCGATAATTGCTTAGCTTAATTGATTGAAGTCGCACCTTTTTGCCTCCCGGACGATCATCATTTTGAAGCGACGATTACAAATGTTCCGTGCCCTTCCACTTCAACGTTATCCCCAGGGTATAACTTGCGACCACGGCGCTGATCCGGCTCACCATTTATTAACACTTCTGCTTCCTGTAGAAAAAATTTAGCTTGTCCACCTGTGGATATGCAATCAGACAGCTTTAGAAATGCGCCAAGTGCGATATATTCTGTGGATATCTCAATTTCCTTCACACTGCTTCCTCCTAGCCTGTTGTACGATACGGCAAAATAACGTATACGCAATAATCGTGATCAAGCGGTCGAATAATAATAGGCCGCATTGCTCCCGTAAATCCAATAACAATTTTTTCACTATCTATAACCTTTAATACATCGAGCATATATTTCGAGTTGAATGCAATCCGCAGCGATTCACCTTTGTAGTCGATGGCCTCGATTTGCTCGGTAACTCGACCAAGCTCAGTTGAGCTGGAGGAAATCTCTATTGTATTGTTGTCAATTGTTGTTAAGCGTACGATATTCGTTTTTTCCTCACGTGACATCAAATAAGCACGATCCATTGCTTCCATCAAGTTTTTCGTATCTAGTACAATCTCTGTTTCAAAGTCAGATGGAATGATTTTTGAAGTATCCGGATACGTACCATCCAAAATTCTTGTGAAAAATAAGATTTGGTCAAGTTTAAACAGCACTTGATTGTCTGCTACGACAATATCGATTGGAGAATGCTGATCAGGAATCAGCTTGTACAGCTCATTTAATGTTTTGGCTGCAATAACGATGTTGCTGAAACGAAAATCATCCCCAGCTTCAACTTTTGTTTTACGACTTGCGAGACGATGACGGTCAGTTGCAGTAAATTTTAGCTCGCCTTGCTGTAAATTCCATAACACACCTGTCAAAATGGG
Source organism: Paenibacillus septentrionalis (assembly GCF_042659865.1). NCBI lineage: Bacteria > Bacillati > Bacillota > Bacilli > Caryophanales > Paenibacillaceae > Paenibacillus > Paenibacillus septentrionalis. Next base: position 487,234 of record NZ_JBHSTE010000005.1, on the reverse strand, counting down.
TGTTTGCTCGCTTGTGGAAGCTGCTAAAACAGTTTGTCTGATCATGGACTTGATAAGCTCCCCAGGGACCTGCAATACATGATCCTGTTCAATGCTTGGAAGCACTGGGAAATCTTCTGGATCAAGACCTACCATTTGAATTTCAGTTGAACCGGAACGAATTAATGTCTGATAATGCTGGCTAACTTCAATAGATACTTGATCTGAAGGCAGTTTTTTTACGATTTCGACTACAAATTTAGCGGGTAGCACGACGCTGCCTGGTTTATCAATCTCAGCAATAATTTGTCCATTTTGTTCTACAGGAATGAAGTTTTGAATAGATATATCAGTATCACTAGCTGTTAAGGTTACAGCTTGATGGGTAACATCAATTTTTATTCCGCCTAGAATTGGAATAGTTGGACGTGCTGCAATAGCTTTTGCAACGTTTTGGATTGCTTGATTGAGCTCTTGTTTCGCTATTGTTAGTTTCAACGCGATCTCCTCGTTTCTAATAGATGATATTGGTTTAAAAATTAGTAGTAGTAGCAGTAGGGGCACTGAATATGTGGATAACCCCTAATATAGCGGATAAAACAAGCCTATCCACATGTGCATAGCGTGTGCATAGGCTTGTTTAGTTGTTCACATTTAATTTTTAATTTTTTCAGTGATATTTGTAATGATTTTATATAGCTCCTGATCGGTTTGAATGAGCTGCGAAATTTTTTCATGGGCATGGATAACAGTCGTATGATCTCGTCCGCCAAAAGCTTCACCGATTTTCGGCAAAGAGAAATCAGTTAGCTCACGCGATAAGTACATCGCAATTTGACGTGGAAATGCAACGGCTTTAGTCCGTTTTCTCGCTTTGAAATCTTCAAGCTTCAACCCGTAAAACTCACCGACCTTCGCTTGAATATCATTTATCGTAATCATGCGAGGACGAGAGGATGGAATAATATCCTTCAGCGCCTCTGCTGCCAAATGCGAGGTTATATCAGCGTTAATGAGCGAAGAATAGGCTACAACGCGAATTAGCGCACCTTCCAGCTCGCGAATGTTGGTGTCGATTTGATTGGCAATATAGTTCATCGCTTCGTTCGGAATATCAAGGTTTTCAGCCTTTGCTTTTTTGCGCAAAATGGCGATTCTCGTTTCGAGATCCGGCGGCTGAATGTCTGTAATCAAACCCCATTCGAATCGCGATCTTAGACGTTCCTCAAGCGTTGGAATCTCCTTCGGAGGCCGATCACTGGAAATAATAATTTGCTTGCGTTCCTCATGCAGCGCATTAAAGGTATGGAAAAATTCTTCCTGGGTTTGCTCTTTACCCGCAATAAATTGAATATCGTCAATTAACAGCACGTCGATATTTCGATATTTGGTGCGGAAGCTTTCCCCTTGACTGTCGCGAATCGCATTAATAAATTCATTCGTAAATTTTTCAGATGAAATATAAAGCACGCGTGTATTCGGGTTATGTTCCATAATATAATGTCCGATTGCATGCATAAGATGCGTTTTCCCCAATCCAACGCCACCATATAAAAATAAAGGGTTGTAGGCCTTGGCAGGTGCTTCTGCAACGGCAAGCGATGCAGCATGAGCGAAACGATTGTTTGTGCCAATGACAAAGGTATCGAACGTATATTTGGGATTGAGCATATTGGAAGGAGCTTCTTCTACGATACCAGGACTGGCAGGCTGTTTAGGCGGAAAAACCACGGCTTGTTCTGCTGTTTTTGGCTCACCGATTGAATACGTGATGTTAATATTGCGACCCAAATAGTCATAAAGTGTCGATTTAATAAGATTGGTATATTTATTTTCTAGCCATTCCGCAGCAAACGTTGTTGGCGCGATAATTTCAAGTAATGATTCATCAACAAATTTCGCTTTAGTGGCTTTAAACCAAGTATCATAGCTTGGTTTGCTAAGCTTCGTTTGTATGATGGACAATACTTGCTGCCATATATCATGAGTATGGCTATCCACAGACTGTCACTCCTTATCAATAAAAATGCAGGTTCAAGGCTGGCTTGTGTTGATGTCGAAATTTAGATTGTATCGGAAGAAGTTGTCCACATTAAGCAGATATGCTCAAAATAAGTTATTCATATATGCAAGATGTTGTACACAATATTATCCACAGGTTGTTAATAACCTTGTTGTAATTCTAAATAATCCACAACGAAAACATTACTATCATAGCAAAAGATGCCTTGTATTTCAATGGAATTCGCTATTTTATCCACAATGTCAATAGGTTGTGTACAAAAGTTATCTACAACACAAGATATTGTTTATATTGTGTGCAAATTTCGACAGCACTCGAAAGAAACTGTTTTAAACTATCCACATGCTATACAGATAGCGTCGAATGAAGGGGTATTTTAGTTATCCACAATATAAAAGGTTCCTATTCGCAAACTGCTAATGTGCAGCTTTTACCTATTGGCTTTGATTGACTTTTTGGTGCTGACATGGTTTAATGAAAAAAGCGTGTTTTTAAATGTCTATTAAGCGCGGGAGCCCAATTTTGGAGGAACGCGTTTGGATAAGAAGTGTATAGGAGGTGCAGCATAATGGGTCCTACATTTAAGCCAAATGTAAGCAAACGTGCTAAGGTGCATGGTTTCCGTAAACGTATGAGCAGCAAAAATGGACGTAAGGTTTTAGCAGCTCGTCGTCAAAAAGGAAGAAAAGTGCTAAGCGCATAAAACAGAAGACCACACTCGGTGGTCTTTTTTTTATGCTTGGGGTAAACTTGTTTCAGATTAATCGTCGAGCTACTTTATTATAGAAGGAATGGTGACCAGATCGGTGCGCAAGAAGCTACGTTTACGAAATCGTGAGGATTATAGTCGTGTATATCGAGGGGGAAGATCGTTTGCGAACGGTCAATTCGTCGTATATTGGTCCAAGCAGCCTATTGCAGAGCCATTCCGTGTAGGCATCTCTGCCAGCAAAAAAATTGGAAATGCAGTGGTACGTAATCGAATGCGTCGTTTAATAAAGGAAATCGTCCGGCATATGGAGGCACAGATCGTGCCGAATGTCGATTTCATTTTAATAGTAAGAAAGCCTGCCGTTTCGATGAGTCATTCAGAGCTGGAGCGTTCGATTAAGCATGTGCTTCGCAAGGCTGGATTGTTGAAGGACAGCAGACCTAAAAGCCCTAGAACAGCTACTGTGAAAGATAGAAGATAGTGCATTTTTCAGCATAGTCACAAACTTGACGAATCAACCATTTCGAAAGCGGTTAACGGCTGTTTATTTGTGGAATAATTTATGGTATAGTCTAAGTTGAGATTTATGTACTAGCTCTCAGAGAGGAGATTGCATGTTGCTTCGTAACAATCGAAAATGGATATTAGTGGTTGGTCTGCTGTTATCAATCAGCTTATTGGCAGGCTGTGTGCCTGAAGTAGATCACACCATGACGACTGAAAACCTGCTTGAGGGAAATTTTTGGGAGCGTAATGTCGTTTACTATTTCGCTTTAACATTGGATACGTTTGCTGATTGGTTTTCTGGCAGCTATGTGCTTGCCATTTTATTGCTGACTATTGTTGTTCGTACTTTAATATTGCCGCTAACGTTAAAGCAATATCGAAGTTCAAAAGCGATGCAAGCGTTGCAGCCACAAATTACTGAGCTGCGTACAAAGCACAAGGACAATCCGCAAAAAATGCAAGAAGAAATGATGAAGCTGTATCAAGTCCATAACGTTAATCCATTAGCTGGCTGTATGCCGCTATTGATTCAAATGCCGGTTTTCATTGCGCTGTATAACGCGATTTATTGGAATGAGAATCTACGGTCAAGCGTGTTGTTTGGCTGGACGTTAAATGAGACAAGCCCATGGTATTTCTTGCCTCTTATTGCAGCAATCACGACATATGTTCAAACCAAAATGATGCAGGCGACACAGCAGCAGCAAATGCCGGGTATGTCGATTCTGCTTGGGATTTTCCCAATTATGATTTTTGTAATGTCGCTGTCTTTCCCAATGGCACTTCCGCTATACTGGGTATTCAGTAACCTTTACACTATTATTCAAAATTACTTCCTATATGTACTACCGAACCGTAAAGGGAAAGAGAAGAAGGAGGTTCTTGCGAAATGACAAAAGTTCTAGCATCAGGAAAGACAATCGAGGATGCGGTTCGAAATGGATTGACACAGCTGCAAGTTACTGAAGATCGCGTAAAGGTTGTCGTAGTTGAGCAGCCTGCCAAGGGCTTTCTAGGATTGATTGGTTCAAAGGATGCTAAGGTTGAGCTTGAATTAATTCCTGATCCTAAGGAAGAAGCTGAGCGTTTTATTCGTGACGTTGCCCATGCAATGGGACTTGATGTTCAATTAACATGGTCACAGACAAAGGATAGTCTGCAGCTTTCGATCTCATGCAGTGGTGACCTAGGCATGATTATTGGCCGTCGTGGTCAAACATTAGATGCACTGCAGTATCTAGTAACCATTGTTGCTAATCGTTATTCGGACAATCATATTCGAATTGTTTTGGATGCTGAGAATTTTAGAGAACGTCGTCGCAAAACTCTGGAAGAGCTATCGGATCGCTTGGCTGGACGAGTCATTCGGACAAGGAAGGAAGTCGTTCTTGAGCCAATGGTGCCGCATGAGCGTAAGGTCATTCATTCTCAGCTGCAAAGTCATCCAAAGGTACGTACCTTTAGTCAGGGCGACGAACCGAATCGTCGCGTTGTCATTACTTTGAAGTAAGTAGAATGAAACATACATGTAGATAGAATAGGGGTGCAGCAATGACTGTTGAAGTCATTGCTGTTTTCCGTTTAATAGAGAAACCTTTGACCATAGATTTGAGAGGTGAATGCAAAATGGTTGAGCATGATACAATCGCTGCGATCGCTACGGCCGTTGGTGAGGGCGGAATTGCAATTATTCGCGTCAGCGGGCCTAAGGCAATTGAAGGCGTAGATCGCATTTTCAAAGCAAAGCAACCGCTGCGTGAAGCAGCTTCCCATACGATTCATTATGGATATATTGTAAATCCGGCAACAGGCGAGAAGGAAGAGGAAGTGCTTGTTTCACTTATGAGAGGTCCGCGTTCCTTTACGGCAGAGGACGTTGTAGAAATTAATGCACATGGTGGTGTAATTGCAGTTGCTCGCGTTATGGATGTGCTGCTGCAGCAGGATGATATTCGAATTGCAGAGCCAGGCGAGTTTACCAAACGTGCCTTTTTGAACGGACGTATTGATCTCATGCAGGCAGAGGCAGTTATTGATCTTATTCGTTCGAAGTCGGATCGCGCCTTTGCAGTAGCGCGCAAGCAGGCAGAAGGGGTGCTTTCAAACAAAATTAAGGCGCTTCGCCAAAATGTTATTGAGCTTCTGGCCCATATCGAGGTTAATATTGATTATCCTGAGCATGATGTAGAAGAGATGACAAGTGCATATATTCGCGAACAATGTGAGAAGACGATAGTTGAAATTGAGCAGCTGCTCAAAACGGCAAGCGAAGGTAAAATATTGCGTGAAGGCATATTAACGGCAATTGTTGGACGTCCCAATGTTGGGAAATCGTCTCTTATGAATACCCTTAGTCAAGAAAATCGTGCTATTGTAACTGATATACCAGGCACTACACGTGATGTGATCGAGCAGTATGTTACGTTAAATGGTATACCGCTTCGCTTGCTGGATACAGCAGGCATTCGCGAGACAAGCGATGTCGTAGAGAAGATCGGGGTTGAGCGTTCAAGAGATGCCATTACGGAAGCGGATTTGGTACTGTTTGTCTTAAACAATAATGAAGCACTGCAGGAAGAGGATCGCGAGCTGCTTGAATCGTTACAAGGTAGAAGCGTGATTGTAATCGTGAATAAGATGGATCTTGAAGCAAAATTAAATTTGGATGAGGTTATCCCTTTTCTTAATGGGGGTTCTATTGTTAAAATGTCTATGTTGCAGCAAGAAGGATTGGATCAGCTGGAGAAGGCGATTAGTGATATGTTCTTTGAAGGCAAGCTTGAAGCGAATGATCTGACTTATGTGAGCAATGTACGTCATATTTCGTTACTAAAGAAAGCGAAGCAATCGATGCAGGATGCGATAGAGGCGACTTATACAGGCATACCTATTGATGTTATACAAATTGATGCGAGACTGGCATGGGAAGCACTAGGCGAGATATTGGGAGATGAAGCGGGAGATTCCTTAATCGATCAGATTTTCTCGCAGTTCTGCTTAGGCAAGTAGGTAGTGCCTTTAGTTAAGCAGCTTGCATAGCAAGGCTAAGGTATAATGTTTCGTTTTTTCATGCATACGAGCTGCATAGAGGCAGCTAAAGTCTGTTAACGTGATGTTACAAGTAAAGGGAGGTTATCATGATGGGATATACTGCGAAGGAATATGATGTCATCGTTGTTGGTGCTGGGCACGCAGGCTGTGAGGCGGCACTTGCGTCAGCGCGGATGGGCTGTGATACGCTGCTTATGACGATAAACCTGGATATGGTAGCGTTTATGCCATGCAATCCTTCAATTGGCGGTCCTGCCAAAGGACATGTCGTGCGCGAAATTGATGCGCTAGGTGGTGAAATGGGACGCAATATTGATAAAACGTATATTCAAATGCGTATGCTAAATACTGGAAAAGGCCCAGCTGTTCATGCACTGCGCGCACAAGCAGATAAGTTTTTATATCAGCATGAAATGAAAAAAACAATAGAGTCAACACCAAATCTGACCTTGCGTCAAGGAATGGTCGATGAGCTGATTGTCGAGGATGGCCGCTGCGTTGGTGTCATATCGCAGACAGGAGCTCGTTATTATGCCAAGGCGGTTGTTATTACAACAGGCACATATTTGCGCGGTAAAATTATTATGGGTGAGCTGATGTACGAAAGCGGACCGAACAACCAGCAGCCGTCTGTTAAGCTTGCAGCATGCTTAAAGGAGCATGGACTGGAGCTAGTTCGTTTCAAAACAGGCACACCGCCGCGTGTTAATGGGGAGACGATCGATTTTACCAAAACTGAAATACAGCCAGGGGATGAGCATCCGAAGTTTTTCTCTTATGAGACAAAGGAATCCAATGTGGAGCAAATTCCATGCTGGTTAACGTATACGTCAGAGGCTACACACAAAATAATTAACGATAATTTGCATCGTGCCCCAATGTTTTCTGGTGCGATAGAAGGAACAGGACCGCGTTATTGTCCATCTATTGAAGATAAAATTGTGCGTTTTGCCGACAAGCCGAAGCATCAAATTTTCCTTGAGCCTGAAGGACGCAATACGCTTGAATATTATGTGCAGGGCTTTTCAACGAGTATGCCTGAGGATGTACAGCTTGATATGCTTAGATCCGTTCCAGGTCTTGAAAATGCACAGATGATGCGCAACGGTTACGCGATTGAATACGATGCCGTCGTTCCAACTCAGCTGTGGCCTTCGCTTGAAACGAAAAAAATCGAAGGGTTATTCACAGCGGGTCAGCTTAACGGTACATCCGGCTATGAGGAAGCTGCAGGACAAGGCATTATTGCAGGCATTAATGCTGCCCGTAAGGTACAGGGCAAGGATCCCGTTATTATTGGTCGTGCTGACGGGTATATCGGCGTAATGATTGACGATCTGGTTACGAAAGGGACAAATGATCCGTATCGTCTGCTAACGTCTCGCGCAGAATATCGTCTGCTGCTTCGCCATGATAACGCGGATCTTCGTTTAACACCGCTAGGCTATGAAATCGGTTTGATTACAGAAGAGCGCTACCAAGCCTTTTTGAATAAGAAGGAGCTTGTGGAGATGGAAATCCAGCGTCTGCATGAGACGAAAATTAAGCCTTCTGATGCAAAGGAACTGCTTGAAGAAGCGGGATCTGCAGAACTTTCTCAAGGTGGAAGCATCATTATGCTGCTTCGTCGTCCTGAAATTACGTATGCGATGCTTGAAACAATCTCGCCGTCTCCTTATGAGCTAACAGAAGAAATGAAGGAACAGGTTGAGATTCAAATTAAGTATGCAGGATATATTGAGAAGCAGATGCATCAGGTCGAGCGCTTGAATAAAATGGAACGCAAACGCATTCCAGAAGATATTGATTACAATGATATTAAAGGATTAGCCAATGAAGCAAGACAAAAGCTTGAGCTTATTCGCCCGCTGTCCATTGGTCAAGCGAGCCGTATCGGTGGCGTAACACCTGCTGATATTTCTGTCCTGCTTATTTACTTGGAGCATTATAACCGAGTAACGGCTGCGAAAGGATCATAATGGACCAAACAATTGCATGGTTTACAAAGCAGCTTGCTGCTCACGATATTGTGCTTGATGATCGACAGTTGACTCAGCTTGAGCGCTATTATGAGCTACTTGTGGAGTGGAATGAAAAGATGAATTTAACCGGCATTACCGAGCGTGATGCCGTATATGAAAAGCACTTCTATGACTCCATTTCATTAGCATTTTTTGTGGATATGAAGGAGAAGCGCAATCTTGCCGATATTGGATCAGGAGCAGGCTTTCCTAGTATTCCGCTGAAAATCGTATTTCCTCATCTGGAAGTGTTGATTGTCGACTCATTGAACAAACGAATCAATTTTCTGAAGCATCTTATTGAGGAACTCGGTCTTGAGCAGATCGAAGCGGTTCATGGTCGAGCAGAAGATATTGCCCGTTTGCCTCAGTATCGAGATGTTTTTGAATTGGTAACGGCTCGTGCAGTAGCACGGCTTGCTGTGCTTAATGAGTTTTGTTTGCCATTTACTGCGCCTAACGGTATTTTTGCAAGCATGAAGGGTGCGAGCTTGGGTGAGGAGCTACAGGAGGCTGCCTACAGCCTTTCAGAGCTGAAGGGCAAGGTTATACAGGAATATCAACTTAAGCTTCCTAATGAGCAATCTGAGCGTCATATTGTGTGCATTAAGAAGCTGGCAACTACTCCCAAAAAGTATCCACGCAAGGCTGGAACACCTCTGAAACAACCACTTGTCAAATAATTGTTCCACGTGAAACAATAATAAGGTATCCATAGAGATGACTTACAGGTTATAATAGCAACTAACGGTGTTAGTTGCTATTTTTATTTTGTCATAGTTTTGATGAAAGAGCAGGATTATTCGCATTTGCAGTCGAATTATTAATAGAAATGTTATCGAAATGAATCCTAGCATAGGTTCACGCGTTTCATATGAATAATGACGGTTCAATTGTTTTTTCATCACATGATTAGGTGGTTATAGTCAATATGAAGGATCAAATTTCTAAGTTGTTCGGATTCGCTGAGTCGAAATCAAATCAAGAGGAAGTTAAACAGATTCCACTTAGTGAGATTGTAACAAGTCCGTTTCAACCAAGAACGGTATTCGATGACGAACGCATAGATGAGCTTTGTCAAACCATTCGCACGCATGGAGTAATTCAGCCTATTGTAGTAAGAGTGCGCAATAATAAATATGAAATTATTGCAGGTGAGCGCAGATGGAGAGCCGTTACAAAGCTTGGTATGGAGACCATTCCAGCCATTATACGCGAATTCAACGATGCCCAGACCGCATCGATTGCTCTAATTGAAAATCTGCAGCGTGAAAACTTAACTGCAGTGGAAGAGGCTGTAGCTTATCAACGGTTGCTCGAGCTGCATCAGCTTACACAGGAGAGTTTGGCTCAGCGTTTGGGAAAAAGCCAATCAACGATTGCTAATAAATTAAGGCTGCTTGCTTTGCCAGAGATGGTCAAGCAGGCACTTATGGAACGTCACATTACGGAGCGTCATGCTCGTGCATTGCTTTCATTGGAATCAGAGCAACAGCAGTTGAAGGTTCTAGAAGATATAATTAAAAATGATTGGAATGTCAAGCAGACAGAAGCACGTATTGCATTTCTTAAGGAAGCGTCGAAGCCGAAGAAAGCGAAACGAATTTCGTTTACTAAGGATGTTCGGCTTGCCCTCAATACGATTCGTCAATCGATAGAAATGGTATCTGGATCTGGCTTAGCAATTAAAACGAAGGAAGAGGATCATGACGATCATTATGAAATCGTGATTCAAATTCCGAAAAACAAAAAATAACATAAAGAACGGCCACATTACTGCTTTATTGCTAGTAGTCATGCCATTTCTCCAATAGTTGTAAACATGAGGTGAGAAGGATGTCTAAGGTTATTGCGATTGCGAATCAAAAGGGCGGTGTCGGGAAGACGACAACATCAGTGAATCTGTCTGCTTGTTTGGCATCGTTAGGTAAAAAGGTGCTGCTAATCGATATAGATCCGCAAGGAAATACAACGAGCGGCCTTGGTATTAATAAAGGCGACGTTGCGAATTGCATATATGATGTGCTTGTCAATGAGGCACATCCGAGTGAAGCAATATTAGAAACAGCTATACCATTGCTTCATATTATTCCTGCAACGATTCAGCTTGCAGGAGCTGAGATTGAGCTAGTTCCAACGATATCACGTGAACAACGCTTAAAAAAGGCGGTAGCGTTGATCAGAGACCAATATGATTATGTGATGATTGATTGTCCGCCTTCACTAGGAATTCTAACAATCAATTCATTAACTGCTGCTGATTCCGTATTGATTCCCATTCAATGTGAGTATTATGCACTCGAAGGTTTAAGCCAGCTGTTGAATACGGTACGATTGGTGCAAAAGCACTTAAATACTTCGTTGCAGATTGAAGGGGTTCTGTTAACGATGCTTGATGCTCGAACGAATTTGGGGCTGCAAGTGATTGAGGAAGTGAAGAAGTACTTCCAGCAGAAGGTTTACCAAACCGTCATTCCTCGTAATGTTCGGCTCAGTGAAGCTCCTTCACATGGTCAAGCTATTATTTCTTATGATCCAAAATCCAAAGGGGCAGAAGTGTATCTTGAACTAGCTAAGGAAGTGATATCGTATGAAAAAGTCTCTAGGTAAAGGTCTAGATGCGCTGTTTCTACCGATGGAAACAGACGAAGAGGAAGTCGTTCGCATACCATTAAGCGATATTCGCCCCAATCCTTATCAGCCGCGTAAAACATTTGATGATGATGCGATTCGTGAGCTAGCAGAATCGATTAAGCAACAGGGTGTCATTCAGCCGATTATTGTACGCAAGGTGCTGCGTGGTTTTGAGATCGTTGCTGGAGAACGCCGTTTTCGGGCGTCTCAGCTATGTGGCAATGAACGAATACCGGCGGTCGTTCGTGAATTAAGTGATTCGCAAGTGATGGAGATGGCGTTAATCGAAAATTTACAGCGTGAGGATTTGAATGCAATCGAAACAGCGATTGCCTACGAAGCGCTGATGAATAAATTCAACTTGACACAGGAAGAACTTTCATTGAAGGTCGGAAAGTCACGCTCACATATTGCAAACTTCGTTCGTTTGCTAAGCTTACCGGAATCGATCAAGGATCATGTTTCACGTGGAACATTATCTATGGGGCATGCGCGAGCAATTGTTGGCGTGAAGGAAGAGAAGCTTCAGCTGGAGTTAGCCAAGCAGTGTGTCGAGGGTGAATGGAGTGTTCGTGAGTTAGAGGATGAAATTAATAAGCTCGCAAGCCGAAAACCGCTGAAAAAGAAAAAGGAACAAGTGAAGAAACGTGATCCTTTTATTGAAAGCGTAGAGTCAACACTTCGAGACAGGTTTCAAACGGGCGTTAAAATAAAGCAGTCTAAAAACAAAGGGAAAATCGAACTGGAATATTATAATAAGCAGGATCTGGAGCGTATTCTTGAGCTGCTGCAAACATAGAGCGAGATGAATAACAATTATGGCACATTCAAGTTGTAATCTTTTACCTAAAGGATTAAACTTAGATGTGCCATTATTAGCATGGAGGGATGGAAATTGACTGAACATGCAGCGTATATATATTTAGATCATGCGGCAACTTCTTGGCCAAAGCCAGACAGTGTAATCGATGCGGTAGCTGAGACGATGAGGCTTTATAGCGCCAATCCTGGTAGAGGCAGTCATGCAATGGCTGTACAGGCAAGTCGAATATTATTCAACGGCAGAAAGCAGCTGGCCAAGCTATTGAACATTGCTAATCCTAATGATATTGCTTTTACTCACAACACTACGATGGGCCTGAATATGGCGATTAAAGGATTTGTTAAACCAGGTGATCATGTGATCACCAGTTCTATTGAGCATAATTCGGTGAGAAGACCACTTTATAATTTGGAGCAGAAAGGTATCGAAGTGACCTATATTGATGCTGATGAACGAGGAAATTACAATCTCGATCAGCTGAAGGCGAGTATGAAATCGAATACGACACTTGTCGTTGTCAATCATAGCTCAAATTTGTTAGGAACGATTATGCCGATAAAAGAAATTAGTGAGATCGTACACCAGCATGATGCCAAGCTTCTCGTGGATGGAGCGCAAAGTGTTGGCATCATTCCGATTGATGTGCAGCAGCTCGGCATTGATATGTTAGCTTTCCCTGGGCACAAAGGCTTGCTAGGTCCACAGGGAACGGGAGCACTGTATATATCGCCTGAAATCGACCTGCAGCCGCTTATGCAAGGTGGGACAGGCAGTCAATCCGAAGCACCGCATCAACCGTTAGTGCGTCCTGATCGCTATGAGGCTGGAACACAGAACACGGCAGGCATAGCAGGGCTTACAGCTGGTGTAGCATATATTCAGAAGCAAGGTGTAGATCAAATATATCGCCATGAGTGGGAGCTGTCACAGCGGCTTCTAGAGGGCCTGATGGGCATCGATGGTGTTCAGTGCTTGGGACCAGCGTTAGGTGAACCGCGAACGGGTATAGTATCCTTTTATGTTCCTCATATCGATCCATCTGAGATGGCATTTATTCTCGATCAGCATTATCATATCGCAGTTCGCTCGGGCTTTCATTGCACGCCAACAGCGCATGCTGCTGCTGGAACAAATGAGCGCGGTGCTGTACGTGCCAGTGTAGGTGTACAAACAACGGTGAAAGATATAGATGCATTAGTTTTTGCAGTTAAGGAAATTATAGAACAATACTAACATTGCAAGCTGTTAAACGAGGTCTGAAGGGGAGAAAACGAGTTGGTAAGTGAATACATGGATATCATTGTTGCAGCAGTCGCTATTATTATTATTATCCAAACCATATTGTTGATCGGCTTGAGCTTTAAACTGAAAAAACTGACTCGTTCCTATCGTGCGATGATGGACAGTACAGGTGTTGAAAACCTAGAAGAGGTATTAATCGGAATTAAGCAGGAGCAAAATCGCTACAAGGAAGAGATTAATGCTTCCAAACAAAAAATTGAAGCGTTAGAGCAGCGCATGCCGCAGTTAAAAAGCAAAGTTGCGATACACCGCTATAACGCTTTTGCAGATTCGGGAAGCGACTTAAGTTTTTCACTTGCTATTACGAACGATGAGAAGGATGGAGTCGTGCTAACAAGCATATACAGCAGAGAAGGCATGTATGTATATGGCAAGCCTATTCAAAAGGGTCAATCAAACTATTCATTAACACCAGAAGAGCGCAAAGTAATTGATGAAGCCAACTAGTTATACTTATCGTGACTAAGCGCTTTAATGAACACCAGTCGAGTGTGGATGATCGCTGCTGTTTAGGTTGCGATAGTGCTTGGAGATTGCATAGTACAGGCACTGGGAAATGATTTCAGACATTGACATTACGAGATGAAGACGGGTATTTTGCAAAACAAAGTATTCCATAAAGCCACCAACATTAACTATACCAGTAACATGTATATCGCCAACCGCAGGCAAGTCTTTGTTGACGCCTGCACCAGGACGGACTGGACCTGAACCAGCCTGGATACAGCCCACACTTGTAGCTTGCCCCAAGCATGCGTCAATGCCGATAATAAACGGATCCGGATGTTGTTTATGAATGTTGGTTAATGTATCAGCGAGATTAAGCGCATGTACCGGATCTGCAATCGTACCATATACATGCATAAAGCTGGAGCGGTATTTGGTCAAAGAAGATCCAACTAGCGGGCCAAGCGAATCGCCTGTAGAGCGGTCCGTACCAATACAGATCACAACAATCTGCTGATGGGAAAGAGCTTGCTGTAACAGGTTAGTGAGCTCCTGCTGCAATAGGCTTCGGATCATCGGTGAGTTATATGGAATTTTAATAGGTTGATTTGTATCCATTGTTTCTTGTAAGTTTCCTTTCTTGAAACAAAATATAATACCAGTATGGTGCCGAAGTATTCAATTTATACTTCCATTAAAGAAAGGGGCTATTGTTCTATTGAATATGCTTATTGCATTTGATTCGACTCAGCAAGCATTGCGAGCAGAGATGTTACTAGAATATGCAGAAATCGAGATCGATATATGTCCAACGCCAAAGGAAATTACAGCAGGCTGTGCGTTGTCGATTCATTTTCCAGCGGACGCCCTTGAGCAAGTAAAATCGATTATTGAAACAGAGCATGTGGAAATACGAGGTGTATTTGAAAAAACAGCTGATGGGTACGGGCAGCTGTTTTAATGTATTAAGGTACTCTAAGAGAGGGAAGCATCGAAATGATGATGGACACGATAAAGCAATCAGTAGAACAGCTGTTTGATAACGATTGGTGGAGCAACACAGGCATATCGCTGCTGAAAATATTACTGATCATTGTGATTGGTCGATTATTGGTATGGATTGCGCATAAGTCAATCAATAAAGTTGTGCTTGAGCAGCTGAATGTAAGACATGCCCTGCAGCAACGAAGAATTACTACGATTGGCAAATTGTTGAACAACATCGTTTCTTACAGTACATATTTTATTGTCGCGCTGCTTGTACTATCAGAGCTGGGGATATCATTAGGGCCATTATTAGCTGGAGCGGGTATTGTCGGTATTGCAATAGGATTTGGAGCGCAGAGCTTGGTAAAGGATGTTATAACAGGGTTTTTCATTGTCCTTGAGGACCAATTCGCAGTTGGCGACACGATATCGACCGGTAAATTTAAGGGGAGAGTCGAAGTAATTGGGCTCCGAACAACGAGAATTGTGAATGAGCAGGGAGAAATGCATATTATACCGAATAACTTAATTACCGAGATTACGAACTTCTCACTGCTTCCTGCTCACATTACGATAGATATGCCGATTGCTTATCAAGGAAATCTTCGAGAGATTATGCATACCGTCAGGCAGTGTGCACAATCGATCAAGCATGAAAAGCTGCTAAGCAGTATAGAAGTGCTTGGCTTGCAGCAATTCGATAAGGATGAAATCGTAATGCGAGTAACGGCTCAGTCAGAGGCTGCCTATAAGGATGAGGTTACACGGTATATGAATGAACAGTTTAAGCTGACGTTGGAACAGCATGGACTACAAATGAACGAGGAGATTAAAGAAGCAAAGGGGTAGTTGTCATGGAGCGAAAGCAATTCGAGCTTGGGGATATCGTACAGATGAAAAAGGTACATCCTTGTGGATCGAATGAAATGATCGTTATCCGCATGGGGATGGATATTCGAATGAAATGTGCAGGCTGTGGACATAGCATATTATTGCCTCGAGCTAAATTCGAAAAAAATATGCGTAAAGTCGTTGGGAAATCAGAGCTTGCAGAAGAGTAAGTTCTGCATGTGCAGCAGCTAAATTCCAGTTGAATACTAAGCTGTGTTTATGTTATATTATTGTTTGTGCAAAAGGAGAAGTACCCAAGTGGTCATAAGGGGACTGACTCGAAATCAGTTAGGCGTGTCAAAGCGTGCGTGGGTTCGAATCCCACCTTCTCCGCCATTCGTCAAGCCGGTCGTTACGGCGTTTTCTGTTACTATTGGCTGCAAACATGGAATGAAAATGCCCGTAATGCCAGTTTTATTGAAGTGATCAAAGCCTTCTGCTTATGCAGAAGGCTTTTTTAGTCTATACAAGTTCAAACAAGAAAGTTTTCTATTGTAGGACGATCATATATTAGGGCAGTTACATTTATTACCTGTTTGATGGCAGTGCCATTGCTAGTCATATGATATATCTACCCCACTATAAAGATAGCAGGCGCTATGCTAGCTCCACATTTGTCTCTAGGCCTGTTAATTGCGATCATCAGGACTAATGCTCATCCTGGTACTTATAATTGGATTTGAGCCTTAGCTCCTACGTATGATAATTGTTTGAACTGAAGCAACCTCCGGCTCTACTTATGCCTTCAGTTGCTAGCTTCATATAGGCATATCACAGCTAAACCCCACTTCTCCCTCTTTTCTAAAAACGAATTACGCGGCTTTTCGGCTACATTCAGCATATTTCAACATAAATCGTTCGGCCGCAGACGCAAACTACTCCAGATTCTCCACATTTCATTACGCATATGACATATGCACTGCATACAAGCTACTCTTTGCACTCAACCAGCAAATCAACAAGGATGACAAAATACCTGACATCTAACCCAATCAATTGTAATCAAAAACCAACGTTTCCTACAAATATTTATACACGAAGCACAATGAATAGTGACTTTTTGTGTTATATAATATAACAAAGGAACACAACTCATCATAAAGAGGTGGTTTTTATGTATATTCATGCTAATCCTTACAACTATCCTTATAACGGAAATCTTCGAGCTGATAATACAGCTTTAATTATTATTGATATGCAAACTGATTTTTGCGGCCCTGGCGGTTATGTCGACCAAATGGGCTATGATTTATCACTAACGCGTCGAGCAATTGAACCGATTCAATCGCTACTTGAGGTTGTGCGAAGTATTCCTGGCTTTACCGTTATCCATACTCGTGAAGGACATAAGCCTGATCTGTCTGATCTACCGGATAATAAGCGCTGGCGCAGTGCTCAAATTGGTGCAGAGATCGGTTCTGAAGGTCCTGCGGGTA
This sequence comes from Paenibacillus septentrionalis, assembly GCF_042659865.1. Taxonomy (NCBI): domain Bacteria; kingdom Bacillati; phylum Bacillota; class Bacilli; order Caryophanales; family Paenibacillaceae; genus Paenibacillus; species Paenibacillus septentrionalis. Next base: position 470,421 of record NZ_JBHSTE010000005.1, on the reverse strand, counting down.
GAATATTAGTTCGTGGAGAAAAGGGCTGGGATATTATCGAGGAGCTATATCCGATCGAAGGAGAGCTTATTATTGATAAGCCAGGAAAAGGCAGCTTTTATGGTACAGATCTTGATCTTATTTTACGAAACAGACGGATCGAAAATATTATTTTGACAGGAATTACAACCGATGTTTGTGTGCACACCACGATGCGAGAAGCCAATGATCGAGGTTATGAATGCTTAATTTTAGAGGACTGTACAGGTGCGACCGATTATAACAATCACTTGGCAGCATTGAAGATGGTAACGATGCAGGGCGGCGTGTTCGGCAGTGTTTCGGATTCTAAAAAAGTGATTGACGCGTTGAAAACTATGATGAAGTAAGAGGGGGAGTGCAGTAATGCTAACAGACATTCAATCTATTAAACAACTAAAAGAACTGTACAGCAGCGGCTCAATTACGCCTCGGGAAATCATTGAGCACATTATTGAAGCAGCAGAAGCAGAGCATGAGCTGAACATCTGGATCACTCCGCCGCGAATGGAACGCATACGTCCATATCTTGATCGACTTGCTGTCTGCTCACCAGAAGACTACCCGCTATGGGGCATACCTTTTGCAATAAAGGATAATATCGATCTGGCGGATGTTCCAACGACAGCAGCTTGTCCTGATTACGAGTATATTCCAACACAGCATGCAACAGTAGTCGAGCGATTAATCGCGGCAGGAGCTATTCCGCTAGGCAAAACCAATATGGATCAGTTTGCGACAGGCTTAGTTGGTGTGAGAAGTCCTTATGGAGAAGTAAAAAACGCACTGCGACCAGAATTGATAAGTGGTGGTTCAAGCTCTGGGTCAGCAGTGGCTGTTGCTAGAGGTCTGGCGTTGTTTTCACTCGGTACAGATACAGCTGGTTCAGGACGTGTGCCAGCTGCTCTCAATGGACTTGTTGGCTACAAGCCAAGTGTGGGTGCATGGCCGGTAAGAGGAGTGGTACCTGCGTGTCAGAGTCTCGATTGTGTAACGGTATTTGCTCATACGATTGAAGACGCGATGCTTGTGGATTCATGCGTACGCGGTATTGATACGCTTGATCCATGGTCGTTAAACCGTCCCAAAGTTACACCGCAGCTGCCTGCGAAGGTACTTCTGCCATCTAGTGAACTGAGTTTTTTTGGAGATTATGCTGCGCAATACAAGCTTGCTTGGGAGCAGAGTGTTGCTCTTATACACAAGCTGCAGCTTCCAGTAGAGTACGTTGATTTGCAGCTGTTTCAAGAGGCGGCAAGTCTGCTTTACGATGGTCCATTTGTAGAGGAACGCTGGGCTGCACTTGGCGGTTTTGTTGATACGCATCAGGACAGTACGTTGCCGGTGACACGCGAGATTTTGCAATCAGGCAAGCATAACAACTATTCTGGTGCATCTGTCTTCCAGGCGCAGCATCAGATTCAGCGAATGAAGCTTGAAGCTCATCGCAAGCTCGCTAATGCGGTTATGATATTGCCGACTGTAGGAGGCACATTCACACGCAAGCAGATCGAAGAGCAGCCGATTGCTTATAATAGCCAGCTCGGACTGTATACGAATCATTGTAATCTGCTTGATCTTGCTGCTATAGCGATACCTGGCGTTGAGGCAGAGCAGGGTCTGCCGTTTGGTGTTACATTGTTTTCTTTGCCGCAGCTGGAAGGTGCCAGCATAGAGCTTGCTCATCGGCTTCGACTTGTAATTGAGCAGCATCAGCAGCCAGATGAGCAGGAGATGACAGTGCCGATGATTCCGGTAGCAGTGTGTGGCCTTCATATGAGAGGAATGCCGCTAGAGCCGCAGATGCATCAGTGCGGAGCTGTTTTTGTCAAGGAAGCAAAAACAGCAAAGGCGTATAGGCTGTACAAGCTAGATACAGCACCAAGCAAGCCCGGTCTTGTGAAGGTGACGCCAGCAGAGGGGCATCATATTTCATTAGAGGTTTGGAATATGCCGCTAAACAGCTTCGGCAGTTTTACATCACTTATTCCCGCACCGCTTGGCATAGGTAAAGTTGAATTATCAGATGGTACAGAGGTATGCGGTTTTATTTGTGAAGGGTACGCAATAAAGGGTGCAGAAGACATTTCTAATCTTGGAAGCTGGAGAGCACTCGCGTAGTCGTTGAATGTGTATTACCTTGCTTATATACGTTAAACGAGCAGCAGGAACAAGGATGATTCATTGATCCTATATCCTGCTGCTTCTTTATTGCCATTGAAATTGTGTGAAGCTCATAGAATGATTTACCAAAATAACGCTTACAGCGTAAGATGCATGTCACATTTGGGAGTAGAAACTAATTAATAGTACATATATTTATAAACATAGTATAAAGATTATCACGCAATCATGTTATATAATCTAACTATGAACAAAAAGAACACGAAATGTTACTTTAACTAACACAAGGAGGGGATGGACAGATGGAACAGCATAATGAGCGCTATCTCCTAAGAACACAAGGTCTTACTAAAATATTCGGATCATTGGTTGCCAACAGCGGCATTGATCTTGAAGTTAAACCTAATTCCATTCATGCCATCTTAGGAGAGAATGGGGCAGGTAAAAGCACATTGATGAAGATGCTCTACGGTGTGTACGCGCCAGACGGAGGAAGCATCATGATGGATGGACAGGAGGTAGAGCTTCATCCACCAACAAAAGCAAGAGCAAAGGGTATTGGCATGGTATTTCAAGACTTTCGAGTTGTTCCTGCCTTAACCATTCTGGACAATATTGCCCTATCGGTAGAGAAGGGGATTTTATTTAATCGCAATAAGCTGAAGAAACGCATTATTGATGTTTCAACGAAATATGGGCTTGCGGTAAATCCGGATGCTTATGTGTGGGAGCTTGATCTAGGCCAACGACAGCGGCTTGAAATTGTGAAGGTGCTGCTGGCTGAGCATACACGTGTCATTATATTTGACGAACCGACGAGTGTGCTTGTACCACAGGAAGTTGAGAGCTTTCTGAATATGCTCCGTATGCTGCGTGATGATGGATACGGGATATTGCTTATTACACACAAAATTAATGAAGTACTGGCATGTGCAGACCAAGTTAGTGTGCTTCGCAGCGGCGTTTTAACGTACACCGCCAATAAAGAGGATGGGTTAACAGCTGACCAGCTGATTTCAGCGATGATGGGTGACAAGGAGCTAAAGATAGTTGAAAAAGAAAGCTTTGAATCATCTGCTAATGAGCTCGCCATTGCGCTTAACGCCGGCACCATAAAAGGTGATTATGGCGAAACTGTCCTGCAGCAAGTAAATCTTCAAGTGAAAAAAGGGCAAATCGTTGGTGTTGCAGGAATATCTGGCAGCGGTCAGCGTGAGCTGGCAGAGGTTTTATTCGGACTTCGCAGCTTGGTGAAGGGCACGCTGGAGGTTGGCGGACAATCCATAAAGCCCGATGTACGAGCATTTCTTGAAGCGGGTGTAAGCTTCGTATCTGAAGATCCTATCAAGGAGAGTGTTATTCCTGGGTTTTCTATATTAGAGCATATGGTACTGGATGGCATGGAGCTCAAGAAGAAGGGGCTGGGCATTGATTGGAAAAAGCTCGCCGACGAGCTTCAAAACAGCAAAGAAGCACAAGCATTGGCGCTGGCTTCTGGTAATCGCAGAGCGGATACATTATCAGGTGGTAATGTGCAGCGAATGGTTTTAACCAGGGCGTTAATTCGCAAGCCAGATGTACTTATCATTAGCTACCCAAGTCGAGGGCTGGATATTGGAACGACCCGTACCATTCAACAGCATCTTATTCAGCTGGCTCAGCAAGGAACAGCAATTGTACTGTTCTCTGAAGATCTTGACGAGCTGTTCAAGCTATCAGATGAAATTGTAGTGCTTGCAGGGAAACGGCTAAGCAAGCCGTATCAGACCACTGCAACCGATGTCGGTCAAATTGGTCAATTAATGCTGAAAGGAGAATCAGCATGAGTCAAGCAGCGATAGCATTAAACGAAAAAACAACCTTTTGGCAGCGGAATGCGTCATGGCTTATTCAAACCGCGGCAATGATTGCACCATTTATTCTTTTCGGAATCTTTCTATTATTTTTTGAGGTTAACCCGATAGAGCTGTACCTTTCCATGATCCGTACGACATTTGGAGATTTGTACGGCTTTGGAGAGGTGCTGCTCAAAGCGACACCGTTTATATTAACCGGATTGGCAGCTGCTTTGCCAGCAAAGGCGGGACTCGTAAATGTTGGTGGTGAAGGACAGCTCGCAATCGGAGCATTGTTTGCAACATGGTTCGCGGTATTTTACTTAGATCAGATGCCAGCAATGATCGGGATCCCTATTATGCTTCTTGCAGGAGCGCTTGGCGGGGCGATCTGGGCTTCAGTAGTAGCAGTACTGAAAGTAAAAGGCAGACTGAATGAAACCATTACGAGCGTACTTCTAAACTATGTAGCGGTATTTATTGTAGGATTTTTTGTTCATGGCATGCTAAAGGACCCTAACTCCTTTAACTGGCCCTTCTCCCCCGAAATCGCATATAGCCTGCGATTGCCTGTTGTGGATGGCACTCGCCTCCATATCGGGTTTGTCATTGCAATTGTGCTTGCGATCGTTGTATGGTTCGTCCTTAGCAAAACGAGACTAGGGTATCGGATTCGCGTTCTTGGCAGCAATCGCTTGGCAGCTCAGCGAGCTGGAATAAACATTAACGGCATGATGTTTTGGGTACTGATTGCAGCTGGAGCACTAGCAGGCATTGCTGGAATGATTGAAATTGCAGGTATTGAAGGAAGATTGCGTACAACGGTAGGTACGAATTTTGGCTATCTGGGCTTTTTGGCAGCCATGATGGCATGGAATCATCCGTTAAAGCTAATGGCATCGGCCTTCCTGCTAGGCATGATTAGTGTAGCGGGAAATAAACTGGAGATCTTCTCGGGCTTGCCATCGTCCTCCGTTAACATACTGATGGCACTGGTTCTATTCTTTATTCTTGGCAGCGGAAAGTTGGTGAAGCGATGATTGCAGATATCTTAACAGGAGCGATACGATCTGGCACATCGGTTATGATTGCTAGCCAAGGAGAGTTGATCTCTGAACGCGCTGGGGTAATTAATCTAGGTACGGAGGGCTCCATGCTATGCGGAGCGCTTGGCGGTTTTGTGGTTACGGTATGGAGCGGCAATCCTTGGCTCGGGACATTGGCTGGCGGATTATGCGGCATGCTGATCTCGCTTATCCACGCTTTTCTTGTATTAACCTGTGGCGCCAATCAGCTTGCTACAGGCTTAACGATTATGTTTTTCGGTATGGGCGTCACGGCATTCTTCGGAAAAAACTTTGTCAGCCAGCAGATTGTCGGCTTTAATCCAGTACCGATTCCGGTTCTGTCCGACATTCCGTTTATTGGGAAAATATTGTTCAATCATGACCCACTGACATATTTATCGATACTGCTTGTACCCGTTCTCTGGTATGTCATCTTCCGCACACGGCTTGGTGTCATCCTTCGGGCAGCAGGAGAACGCGAGGATGTGCTGTTCGCAAGCGGCATTAATCCCAAGCTTGTACGCTATATGGCTGTACTGGCTGGCGGTCTTCTTGCTGGTATTGGTGGCGCGCAGCTGTCAATCGCGTATACACATAGCTGGGTAGAGAACATGGTTGCAGGCCGCGGGGTTGTTGCGGTAGCACTCGTTATTTTCGCATCATGGAGACCAGGCATGGCAATGCTGGGCGCCTACTTGTTCGGAGCAGCTCAAGCACTTCAGCTTACGGTACAACAGCAAGGGCTTGCCATCTCACCGTACTTTCTATTCATGGTTCCGTATGTGCTGACACTCGTAGCGCTGCTTATCGTTGAGCGAAGAAAGCAAAGTCAGACGCCAGAAGCTCTTGGCAAAGTGCTTGCTGGATCAGGCTGACAGAAAGCCAGCTAAAATGAATAACGCGTTAATTTGGCCTATATACAAACTTTTTCTAAATATACAGAACAATTATTGGAGGGAACCATCATGAAAAGAGCAATGCATTCAATTCTATTACTTGTCCTAACGACGATGCTGGTCATTACAGGCTGCAGTCAACCAACCAATCCAGCGAACAGCGGTTCAAGCAGCACACCAGCTGCAAATGAGGGAGCAAGCAATGTTGTTCCTGGCGTAGATGGCAGTGCGGTAGGCTTTATATTCGTCGGAACGAAGGATGACTATGGCTACAATCAAGCAGCTTATCTAGGCAGTGTTGCAGTCGAGGAAGCATATCCAGATCTTAAAGTGCTTCGTGCGGAAAATGTACCAGAAAGTGCAGAAGCAGAGCGAGTTATGGAGCAAATGATTCAAGAAGGCGCAAAAATCATTTTCCCAACCTCTTACGGTCACTTAGAGCCAGCGCTTAACGTGGCAAAGCGTCATCCAGATGTATTGTTCTACCATCAAGGCGGCTTGAAAACAGCTGAGAACCTGGGCACTTATTTCGGAACAATCTGGGAGCCAGTATATTTGGCTGGCGTAGCGGCAGGCAAGATGTCTGAGAGCGGCAAGCTGGGCTTCATCGTTTCGGTTCCAATCCCTCAAGTATTGCTTAATATTAATGCTTTTACGCTAGGTGCGCAGTCGGTCAATCCAGATGTAACAACGAATGTTGTGTTTACAGGAAGCTGGTGTGATCCGGGTCAGCAAGCGAATGCAGCAAACTCCTTGATTGATGCAGGAGTGGATCTTCTGACGCTTCATCAGGACTGCATGAAAACCGTAGTCGAAACAGCTGAACGCAGCGGTGTAATGACAGTTGGCTACCATGCAGATGCATCTGAGCTGGCGCCAAATGGCTGGGTAACGGGCTCCGAGTGGAACTGGAGTGACCTGTTTGTGGATATGGTGAAGGTTGGCATGGATGGTGCTTTCAAGGGCAGCCAGTATGACGGCAAATATCGTGGAACACTTGCACATGAAGTTGTGAAGCTGAGTCAGTTTGGCAACAATGTCCCAGCAGATGTTGTGAGCTTTATCGAGGAGCAAAAAACAGCGCTGCTTGCAGGTACACTGAAACCATTTGAAGGTCCGATCAAGGATCAATCCGGCAACGTTCGCATCGAGCCAGGCCAAGAGCTTTCAGTTGAAGAGCTTGAATCTACGAGTTACCTCGTAGAAGGCGTTATTGGCACAATTCCTCAATAAGTCGCTAAATAGTAATCTTGAAAGGCGGTAATGACCATGAGCAGGCAGCAGGCAACGGTTGTAAAAGAAAAGAAGGATCAGCATTGGGAGCTTATGCCTAATCATGTTGAGCTCTATCATCGGGAGATTTTGTCCGCTAAGGAAGCAGATGGTCTCGGAATTCGAGCAAGCTCAGTGCTTTGGGAGAAGATCGGCGTCGGAGGCGCCGTTCTTCCTCACTATCACAATGTAGCGGAAATCATTCATATTACAGTTGGCAAGGTTAAGCTTTTGTGCAATGGAGAGTGGAAAAGCTATCAGGCAGGCGATACGTTTCTAGTGCCCGCGCAGGTTGTTCATAGCGTTGCTAACGATGATGTGATCGAAACGGAGCAGATTAGTATATTTTTGCCGGTTGAAGCTCAGGTGCCAGGCAATCAATTTTTCGAAACGACGCTAGTAGATGTCACGCTAGAAGCGGTAGACAAAAAGGACTAAGGAAAGGAGGGTCTTCCTATGATTCAGATTGAAGCTGCACAGCCTTATGCATATGAATTTGATTTGTCCTCAACAGCGCTTGTCATTATAGATATGCAAAATGATTTTTGCGCACCTGGCGGCTTTGGTGAGCTATTAGGCAATGATATCGCGGCAACTGCAGCCATTATTCCGACAATTCAAGCGGTACTGCAGGCTGCACGACAGTTAGGAATGCTCGTTATTCATACAAGGGAAGGACATATGCCTGATTTGTCTGATTGCCCTCCTTCCAAATTAGCACGAAGCCGCAAGCAGGGAGCGGGCATCGGCGATGCCGGGCCAATGGGGCGAATTCTGGTGCGCGGTGAGCAAGGACATCATATCGTGCCGGAACTGGCCCCTATTTCCGGGGAAATAGTGATTGATAAGCCGGGCAAGGGGGCATTTTATCGCACGGCGCTCGATGAGGTGCTTAAGCAGCATCACATTACGCATCTTGTCGTGTGCGGCGTTACAACCCATGTCTGTGTGTCCAGCACCGTTCGCGAAGCTAATGATCGAGATTACCAATGTGTAGTGCTGTCGGATGGCACAGCTGCTTTTAATAGAAAGGATCATGAGGCCGCGCTTCATATGATTCATCAGCAGGGCGGTATATTTGGATGGGTATCTGACGCGGAGTCTTTTGTACAGTCTCTTGTAGGCAGTACGCAGGATAGATGATTGAGCAGAATACAGCGAGGAATGAGAGGAAGGATGAAAGCTATGAATCGAGAAGGATTTACAGTAAGCTCCTTGTTTGAAGTTCCGGGGCTTAAGGATGCGGTATTGCTTGGAGGCAGCTCTGGGCTTCATAATGCGATTACACGAGTTAACGTCATGGAGGTGCCAGACGTTGTAGAGTGGGTTCGTGCGGGCGAACTGCTCATGACGACAGGATACCCTTTTAAGGACCGGCCAGAGAAATTGGCGCTGCTCGTCGAGCAGCTGGCAGCAAAGGGGATCGCAGCGCTAGGCTTGAAGCCGAAGCGATTCTTCGATGAAGTGCCGCCCGAGGTGATTGAGGCAGCTAATCGATTCGGTCTCCCCTTGATTGAGCTGCCGCCAAGTGCAACATTTTCTGATCTTGTTCGAGAGATTATGGAACGAGTTCTCGTAACAGAAGCGAAGGACCTGATGATTTTACAAAGTAGAGTTCAAAGACTATCCCAACTGCTGCTGCATGGTGATGGTCTAGTCTCATTTTTAAAGCATTTGTATGTGATGATCAACAACCCTGTCGTATTAATTGATAGGGACCGAAATCTCATCATTCCTGCTGAGCTGGAACAATGGCGAAGGTCGATTCAAGACAACGAGTGGATCAAATGGTATGGCACGGAGCGCCTGGACAGCAATGTTATAGCGGTTGGCAATGAAACCTTCCATGCGCATTGTGTCACGGTCCCTGGTGACACAGAACATGCTTATCGCTTGCTCGTAATTGAGCAGTACAATCAATATCGTACTGTTGATGCCTTGACAATCAACTGGGCCTCGCGCCTGCTGGGCTTTGAAATTAGCAATATGCAGGTCCGCAAGTCAATTGAAGCGAAATACTTGGAGCAATTCGTACAGGATTGGCTATCGGGGCGTATGGTTTCGAGTATGGATCTTCAGCTTCGTGCGGAAGCATGCGGTTGGCCGATTGTTCAGCCCAGTACGTATCTAGTCGGGTGTATCTCGTTTTGGGATGAGCATCCAAGCGTGAAGGAATTGCAAATTATGGTGAAGAATTTGCGCTGGAACAACGAGCAAAATGGTGAAGTCCAGCTAATATGGACATTGCTGGAGGGAGAGCTTGTATGCTTGGTCTCGCATAACGGAAAACGCTGGACCGAGGAGCAGTACAAGCAGCTTGCTGATAAAATTCGCGGAGAGCTTGCAGCGGTATTCGGAGAGCATAAGGCAACGCTATGCATGAGCCGAGTGGTTCAGCAGGCTACTGATGTTGCAGCTGCATATCGTGAAGCACGTCGTGTTATGGAAATTCGCAAGGTGTATCGCACACAGGAGGAAGTGCTGCATTACAGTCAATTAGGAGTATATTTGCTGCTGTATCGCATGCAGGGTACGGAGGAGCTGGAGGAGTTCAAGCAGTTATATCTGTATCCGCTGCTCGCGATGGAACGAAAACAGCAGGGAGCGCTGCTTACAACGCTGTCGACGTACTTTGCTTGCAACTGCAATGCAAAGGAAACGGCTGAACGGCTGTATGTGCACTACAACACCGTTAACTACCGTTTGGAACGAATACGCAACGAGTTGCAGCTGCGTCTGGATGATCCTGAGACGAAGCTTTTGCTTCAGCTGGCAATCAAAACGTATCATCTGCAGGAGTAAAGTGGGTGAATGGATGGTACACAAGTGAAATTAATAAGAAAGTAAAAGCCTCATCCCGAAACTAAAGGATGAGGCTTTTTGACGGTGTTGTTAGTGATGCTAATTCATTCAAGCAAAGAAACTGTTTTACGAAAACATCTCAGCGTAGGCTAAGGAATCAACTCGTATACATCCAGCTCAACAATCTTACGATCATCGAGCTCCTTTCTTTGCTGCAATTAACTGCAAGATGAATCTGTTGAACTTAGATAATCGAAGTACAACGGAACCACACCTCTCTTCACCGTCAATAATATAATGCCACACATCAATTGGTTTTATGCATCAGAAAAAATCTTAGCTCTTTCTTATTGTGTATTTTTAATTACATTTCATTAGTATCCTACACACGTTCATGCTGCTTTAGCTAAAAGCATTCACTCATACTGGAAATCAAAACAATAGCGTTTCGTCTTGCCATCGTCCTATTGATTTAGTATAATATAGAGATGCGAGCCTAGATGCTCGTTCCTTGCTCCATTCATGGGGCCGTTAGTCCAAGAGGAGGTGAAATGAAATGCGCAAATATGAAGTGATGTACATCATTCGTCCAGATGTTGAACAGGAAGCTGTTCAAGCTCTAGTTGAAAAGTTCAATAGTATCATCTCTAACGGCGGTGAGGTTATTAAATCTGATATCCTTGGTAAACGTCGTCTTGCGTATGAAATCAACAAACTTCGTGAGGGTCAATACGTTCTTACACAATTCTCAGCTACAGCTGAAGTTGTAAACGAGCTTGATCGCGTTATGAAGATTGCGGATGAAGTTATCCGTGTGTTGATCGTAAGAGATGTAGCTTAAGAAGTGTGAAGGTTTCGATTGGGAGGTCGTATAGATGTTGAACCGTGTCATATTGATCGGTAGATTAACGAGAGATCCAGAGCTTCGTTATACCCCCGCTGGTGTTGCTGTAACTCAATTTACAATTGCGGTTGATCGTCCGTTTTCTGGCAGTAACGGCGAACGTGAAGCTGATTTTATTCCGGTTGTCACGTGGCGTCAGTTGGCAGAAACATGTGCAAACTATTTGCGCAAGGGCCGTTTAACTGCTGTTGAAGGCCGCATTCAGGTAAGAAATTACGAGAACAATGAGGGCAAGCGTGTGTATGTTACGGAAGTAATTGCAGACAATGTTCGCTTCTTGGAATCGAACCGTGATGGTGGTCAACGTGAGGAAAGCTATGGCGGTGGCGATGGCTATAATGCAGGTGGAGGCTCGAGTCGACCGGCTCAACCGTCACGAAACAATAATGTCGATCCTTTCAAGGACGATGGACGCCCAATTGATATTTCCGAGGATGACTTACCGTTTTAAGTGATCACAATTGAAATTTTTAATGAAAGGATGGGTTCGAATGAGCTTCAAAAAAGAAGGCGGAGAAGAGCGCAGCGAGCGTAAATTCTCTCGTAAAGGCGGACGCAATAAACGTCGTAAAGTTTGTTACTTCACAGTTAACAAAATTACGCACATTGACTATAAAGATACGGATTTGCTTAAAAAGTTTATCAGCGAGCGTGGTAAAATCCTACCTCGTCGTGTAACTGGTACTAGCGCGAAGTATCAACGTCTACTAACAATTGCGATTAAACGTTCACGTCAAATCGCATTGCTACCATACACTACTGAATAGTAGCGATATGTGGAAAAGAGCCTGTACATACAGGCTCTTTCTGCTATTATCTTTTGGTAATTAGAAGAGAGAGTCTGCATAGAGCAGGCTCTTTTTTTATTAGCGCTGCACATTGCTTTATAGCGATTACGTATAGGCGGGATATGGACCAATCCATAGCAAATAGCCCATCCGCTATCAGTTCTCACTAACAGTGATGGGCTTCTAATGCATGTGCAGTACGAACATAATCAGACGCGTTTAGGAGATATGGCTACCGTGCAGCGAGATACACAAATGAGCCGATCCTGCTCGTCTGTAATTTTAATATCCCAGACGGCGCTTTTGCGACCCTTATGAAGCGGTACGCCTACAGCCGTTACAATGCCTTGACTGGCACTGCGAAGATGATTCGCGTTAATTTCCATTCCCATGGCTACTTCTTGCTCTTGATCAATAGAGGCCCAGGCTCCAATGCTTGCCACCGTTTCAGCAAGTACGAGAGAAGCACCGCCATGCAAATAGCCAAAGGGCTGCTTAGTCCGTTCATTCACTGGCATCGTACAAATGACTTTGTCTGGTGTAAGCAGCAAGGTTTTAATATCTAAAGCTTCAATAATGGTTCCTTGAATGTTCATCATATCCATTAGCGCCAACTGCCTTTTCTTAGAATTGATTCACAACATATCCGATAATTAAGCTCATCGTCAGCAGCAGACCAAACATTGTATTCAGCTTGCCCGTTGCTTTCATGGCTGGCATCATTTCAAATGCCGCTGTTTTTCCGAGGAATTGCTTATAAGCGCTTATTGCTTGTGGTACACTGATAAAGACAAGCATTGCCCACGGCGTCACATGCTGCATAAACACTAATGCTACAATCCATAGATAGGAAATCGCGAATATCGCACCGAGAAGCTGGATCGCAAGAGGTCTGCCTAGCAAAATCGCAATCGTACGGCGACCATGCTCCTTATCACCATCCAAATCACGAATATTGTTCGCCAAATTAATCGAACCGATTAGAAAGCCAACGCTGATGGACACAAAGAAGTGACTCCAGCTAAGACTTCCAGTTTGGATGAAGTACGTAATCATAATGATAACGGGTCCCATGAAAAGACCTGAGAACAGCTCGCCAAACGGTGTGTAGGCAATCGGCAATGGACCTGCCGTATAGACATAACCAACGAGCATTGAAATCGCACCGATTAGGGCAACCCACCAGGAGCTTGCAAAGCAAATGTAAACCCCGATCAGCATTGCGATAAAGTAAAATAAAAACGCAAGATTTCGTACAAATTTGGGTGCAACACCATCACGGACAATCGTTCCGCCAATACCGACAGAGTTTTGATTATCAAGACCTCGTACGTAATCATAATATTCATTGAACATATTGGTTGCTGCTTGAATGAGCAGCGATGCCAGCAGCATCATAAGAAAAAGTGGGATATGAACGCTGCCATCAAATAAAGCCATAGCCGTACCTGTGAAAACTGGCACAAACGAAGCGGTAAGTGTGTGCGGTCGCATCAATCTCCACCAGACATTGGTAGTAGCAGTTTGCAATTCAGTTTGCATAGTCACGCATCCTTACTATATAAATTAGGTTCCTATAAAGTTCATTATAAGTTTAGGGGAATGATACTTTGGTGTCAACGCAAGAAAGTTGGCAGGAAGTTGACGTTATGTTGGCAGGGGTGTATTCTTGAAACAGATAAACGGCAAGGTTACGACAAGGGTGAATAACGTGGCTTATAGTAGGTTAAGCACGAATCTATATGCATCAATGAAAGAAGGAAAGGAAAAAGCCGAATTGTTAGGCAAGCAGGTGTTGGTTAGCTCCGTAATTGAGATCAATAAGACGGATTTGCCAGCCTTTTTTTCATATCAGGAGCATAGATATCGTGGACGTCGATTTTTTTGGTCTGAGCCTGGACGAGTCTTATCCTTTGTAGGATTAGGAGAAGTATTCAAGCTGGAGACAAATGATAAACATGATCGTTTCAAAAATGTAGATACAGCATGGAAGGAAATGGCTAATCTTGCCATTGTAAAGGATAAGCCTTCACCTTACACGGGGCCTATTTTATTTGGCGGTTTTTCCTTTGATCCTTACCATGCACAGACTGATAAGTGGAGTGATTTTGCTCATACTAGCTTTGCTGTGCCCAAATTCATGATAACTGCACACGAGGGTCGTTACTTTTTAACGAGTAATCGATTCGTCGGGCCTGATGAGTCTTCTTTAGAGCAAGACGATCAGGAGCTGGAGCAGCTAATACATGCATTGCCGCAATTAAAGGAAATGGGAAGCACTGAGCAGGCACATGAACCGAATGCGATGATTCGCGAAGAGATAGCACCTTCTGATTGGATGAGTGCAGTCGATGCTGCTGCATCTTCTATTCGCAAGGGGGAGCTCGAAAAGGTTGTACTTGCACGTTCTCTCCTGCTGCTGGCTAATGACGGCTTCCGCAGTGAAGGAGTATTGCGGAGCTTGCTGGATGAGCAGCAAAACACGTATGTGTTCGCAATAGACAAGCCGGGCAGCTGCTTTATAGGTGCTACGCCTGAGCAATTAATTAAACGTCAAGGTCAGCAGCTATTCACGTTGTCACTGGCAGGATCGATTGCTCGTGGTCAAACCTCTGGAGAAGACGCAGAGCTTGCAAGTTTCTTAAAGCATGATATTAAAAATTTGCATGAGCATCGCTTAGCTGTTGATATGATCAAAGGCGCAATGCAGCAATTGTGCGCACATGTAGAGGCACCTGATGAGCCGATCATTCGCAAGCTGAAGGATATCCAACACCTCGCTACACCAATCGCAGGAGAAGTGAAGGAAGGAGTGTCACTGCTGCAGGCGGTTGAGGCGCTTCATCCTACACCTGCACTAGGCGGTATGCCGCGAGAGCTGGCATTGGAAGCGATTCGCCGCTTGGAGGATATGGATCGAGGCTGGTATGCCGCTCCGATTGGCTGGATGAATGTCGAACAAGAGGGAGAATTTGTAGGTGCAATTCGCTCCGCACTGCTTCTTGATAAGCAGGCGTATCTATTTGCCGGCTGTGGGATCGTTGGTGATTCCGAGCCGCTGAGCGAATACAAGGAGACGGCATTGAAATTTACACCGATGCTCAAGGCGCTGCAGGCCTTGGAGATGGTCCTTAAAAATTAGAAAAAAGCAAGATATATAGAGATATGACCAACAGCGGTAAGGAGTGGAGAAACGAGTGCCAAACGAGGGGATAACTTTATATTTGGGTGCGTTTATTGATGAGCTTGTACGGTCGGGATTGGGCCATATTGTTGTTAGCCCAGGATCACGCTCTACTCCGATTGCTATATTAGCAGCTGAGCATCCACAGCTGAAGGTTTGGATGCAAATTGATGAGCGTTCTGCCGCTTATTTTGCATTGGGACTTGCCAAAAGCAGTAGACAAGCAGTAGCTTTGCTTTGTACCTCGGGTACAGCGGCTGCTAATTATTTCCCTGCGATTGCAGAGGCAAATTTGTCGCGTGTACCGCTGCTCGTATTAACGGCAGATCGGCCGCATGAGCTCAGAGATGTAGGAGCGCCGCAGACGATAGATCAGCTTGGGCTGTATGGCAGCCATGTGAAATGGTTTATGGAAATGCCGCTGCCTGAAGCTAATCCTTCGATGCAGCGTCATGCTCGTGTCATCGCCTCTCGTGCCATGATGACATCGCAAACCGCGCCAAGCGGCGTCGTACATCTCAATTTTCCGCTGCGTGAGCCGCTGCTGCCTGATCTTGAGCACCCGGAGCTGTTTCATAGCGTAAGACAGACAGACAAAGCTTACGCAGAAGTGCATCGTGCCTCGGCTGCAGTTGATCAAGCAATGGTGGTGCAGCTGGCCTCTGAGCTTAGAGGGGTACAGAGAGGGTTAATCATATGCGGACCACAGGATGATCCTGCATTTGCACCGGTAGTGGTGCAGCTGGCGGAGCTGCTTGGTTATCCAATTGCGGCAGATCCGCTATCTCAGCTGCGCAGTGGCTCACATAATAAGGAGCTCGTCGTGGATAGCTATGATTCCTTTTTGCGACTTGATGCTGTAAGCAGTGAGCTTGTGCCTGAAGTGTTTATCCGTTTCGGCGCTATGCCAGTGTCCAAGCCGCTGCTGCTTTATATGAATAAGCATCCGCAGGCACGTCATATTGTAGTCGATGAAGCGGGCTGGCGTGATCCAACGTTGCTTGTTTCAGACCGCGTATTGGCTGATAGCACTGCGTTTTGTGGACAGTTGATCGCCAAGCTGCTGCATGACAATACAAAAACAGCTGGAGCTTCTGCTCGATCCCAGTGGCTAAGCCGCTGGCTGGAGCTACAGGAGACGACAGCAAGTGTAATGAATCAAGCCGCTGCTCAGCCTTATGCAGATGAATTGTTTGAAGGCGCGGTTGTAGCAGAGCTTCAGCAGCTTATGCAAGAAGGCAGCACGCTGTTTGTCGGCAATTCGATGCCGATACGGGATGTGGACAGCTTCTGGCGCAACGATGAGCGAAACATACGAATTATGGCTAATCGAGGAGCTAATGGCATTGATGGACTGGTCTCTACTGCCTTAGGCTTTAGTGCGCTCGGTCATGGAACGGTGCTTTTGCTCGGAGATTTATCCTTTTATCATGATATGAACGGCTTGCTTGGCGCAAAGCTGCATCAGCTTGATATTACGATTGTTGTGGTGAATAATGATGGCGGAGGAATATTTTCATTTCTACCGCAGGCGAGTCAGCCCAAGCACTTTGAGCTGCTGTTTGGTACGCCGATTGGACTGGATTATGAGCATGCGGCAAAGCTATATCAGGGTGAATTTGCACGCGTAGCAAGCTGGGAGCAGTTTCGTGCCGCATTCCAGCATGCCCAGCAGCAGGGTGGGCTTCACATTATTGAGATCCCGACGAATCGCGAGGCGAACCTGGCACATCATCGCGGCATATGGCCGGTGCTGGGGCAGCAGCTGAAGCAGGCGAAGGAATAGGTGAACAGCCGTGAAGTATAACCTTCGAGGTGTGGACTACGAGGTGAAAGTTGCCGGCAGCGGAGAGCCTTTGCTGCTTATACACGGATTCTCCGGCTCATGCCGACAGTGGGAGCCATTTGTCGAGAGCTGGTCAGCTCAATATCAGCTCATTATGGTAGATATGCTAGGACATGGTGGATCAGCTGCTCCGAAGCAGGCTGAGCGCTATGGGACTGAAGAGGTTGCACAGGATCTCGCAGTGCTTCTTCACCACTTGAGGCTTGAGAAGGTTCATCTTCTTGGCTACTCGATGGGGGGCAGAATTGCACTTTCCTTCACGATGCAGTATCCGCAGCTTATTCATTCCCTTGTGCTGGAAAGCAGTTCTCCAGGATTGGAGCATGAGGAAGAGCGGCAAGCAAGACGAGCGAGCGATCAGGCATTGGCAGCACGCATTGAACAGCAAGGGATAGATTGGTTCGCCGACTATTGGGGGGCCATACCGCTTTTTGAGAGCTTGCGCAGGCTGCCCAAACAAACGCAGGAGAGACTTGATCAAGCCAGAAGACGCAATAATCCATGGGGACTTGCTCAGAGCCTGCGCGGCATCGGAACCGGTCAGCAGCCTTCCTGGTGGCATCGTCTTGGCGATCTGCATATTCCTGCTTTGCTTATTGCAGGAGAGCTGGATCATAAGTATTGCAGCATTGCACAGCGTATGAAAAGGAAGCTTACAGATGCACAGCTTGAAATTGTCCCGCAAGCCGGACATAATGTGCATGTGGAACAGCCGGTATTATTTGATACAATAGTAAAGAGATTTTTAGATCAGAGAAGGATGGTGTAATCATGTCAGTAGTACCTTGGGTAAAGCAAGGAGAATATGAAGATATTATTTATGAAACCTATGAAGGAATGGCGAAAATTACGATTAATCGACCAGAGGTTCGTAATGCATTCCGTCCAAAAACGGTTTCCGAGCTTATTGATGCATTTGCTTGGGCACGCGATGATTCTGATATCGGTGTCATTATTTTGACTGGCGCAGGCGATCTTGCCTTCTGTTCCGGCGGTGACCAAAAGGTTCGCGGACATGGCGGCTATGTTGGCGAGGACCAAATTCCACGTCTAAATGTACTTGATCTTCAGCGTTTGATTCGTACGATTCCGAAGCCAGTAGTGGCCATGGTTGCAGGCTATGCAATTGGCGGCGGACATGTTCTACATATCGTATGTGATCTGACGATTGCAGCAGATAATGCGCGCTTTGGACAAACGGGTCCAATTGTCGGAAGCTTTGATGGCGGTTATGGTGCTGGCTATCTAGCACGGATCGTTGGTCATAAGAAAGCAAGAGAAATCTGGTATTTGTGCCGTCAATACGATGCTCAGGAAGCATTGGAGATGGGACTTGTTAATACGGTTGTGCCACTTGATCAGCTGGAAGCTGAAACCGTAAAATGGTGCCAGGAAATGCTATCGAAAAGCCCAATGGCGCTGCGCTTCCTAAAAGCTGCGTTCAACGCGGATACAGATGGTTTGGCAGGCATACAACAGCTTGCAGGCGATGCAACGCTGCTATATTATACAACGGAAGAAGCGAAGGAAGGTCGCGATGCGTTCAAAGAAAAACGTACGCCTGACTTTAAGCAATTCCCAAGATTCCCGTAAATTCTCGCAACATATTGAATAAGGGGGCTTAGCAATGACAATGCCAATATGGCTGGATAAGCGTGCCTCCCTTACTCCTGGTCGTACAGCTATAGAAGCAGGAAACGTGCAGCTTAGCTTCGCACAGCTTCGTCAGCAGGCTCAAGGCGTAGCGACAAAATTGCTGAACAAAGGGTTGGAGGAGAGAGCAGTGCTGGCTTGCTTAAGTGAAAGCAGCGTGGCACTTGTTGTGCTCGTTCACAGCATTCCTTATACAGGCGCTTGTTTAATGCCCCTTAATACCCGATTAACCGTTCATGAGCTGCTCTATCAGCTGCAGGATAGCGGTTGTAAGTTTCTCGTTTATAGTGATAGCTATGCGGATACAGCTGCTAGGTTAAAGCAGGAATTGAATCATTTGACGCTTGTTTCACTTGCTGAATTACAAGCTCTTTCTACAGCAGCAGCTGCCTCGAGGCAGCTGCTGCATGACGTTGAGGAGCAAGCAGTCTATACGATTATGTACACGTCAGGTACGACAGGACATCCTAAGGGAGTGCTGCAAAGCTATAACAATCATTGGAGCTCGGCAGTAGGCTCTATGCTTAATCTTGGCTTGTCAACGCAGGATAAGTGGCTGCTCGCTGTTCCAATGTTTCATATTAGTGGACTTTCAATTTTAATGCGGAGTGTCATCTATGGGATTGCCGTTGTCATACAGGAACGATTTGACCCAAAGGAAGCAAATGAGGCGATTATGTCACAGGGCGTAACGGTTATGTCGGTTGTAAGCAATATGCTGGTACGTATGCTGGAGCAGCTGGGAGAACGACGTTATCCGCAGGCTTTTCGATGCATGCTGCTAGGAGGCGGTCCAGCGCCATTGCCGCTGCTTGAGACCTGTGTAGAAAAAGGAATTCCAGTTGTTCAAACCTATGGCATGACGGAAACCTGTTCACAGTTCGCTACGCTGCAGCCTGAATATATGCTTACGAAGATTGGCTCAGCTGGCAAGCCTTTGTTTCAGGGGGAGCTACGCATTTTACAAGATGGTCAAGTGATGTCTGCTGGAGAAGCGGGAGAGATCGTAGTAAGAGGACCCAATGTAACGAGCGGATACTTGAATCAGGCGTCAGCAGACAGCTTTGAGCAAGGGTGGCTGCATACAGGCGATGTTGGTTACCTCGATGAGGAAGGCTTCTTATATGTGCTTGATCGTCGCAAGGATATGCTCATATCAGGCGGCGAGAACGTATATCCCGCCGAGATTGAGGCGGTTTTGATGAGTCACCCCGAAGTGCTGGAGGCTGGTGTTACATCAACGGAGCACGAGGTGTGGGGACAAAGCCCAATCGCATTTGTTGTGCTTCGGCAGGAGAATGTGGTGAATCAAGAAAAGCTGCTGGAGCATTGCAAAGCACGATTAGCGAAGTATAAGCTGCCGATTGCCATTCATACGGTTCGGGAGCTGCCGCGCAATGCGGCCGGCAAGCTGCTTCGCAGAGAGCTTACTAAGCTGCTGCCAATAACGTAAAATATTTTTCGCAGCGATGGAAGTGAGAAGTGATAGGATGAAGATAGAAGCTGTCCTGCTGCATCGTATTCGCATGGAGCTCATAACGCCTTTCGCTACCTCATATGGCGCTTATACTGATCGCGAGACGATTCTGGTGCAGGTGATCGACGAAAACGGCATATCAGGCTGGGGAGAATGCGTTGCATTTGCAACGCCGTGGTATACGGAGGAAACGGTACTTGGAGCATGGCATGTGTTGGAGCAATTTCTAATACCCTCATTATTGAAGGAGCAGATTCAGCATCCACGGCAGCTGCCACAGCTGTGGCAAGCTATAAAGCGTCACGCCATGGCGAAGGCAGGGCTTGAAATGGCGGTATGGGACTTATATGCGAAGCTTCAGAAGAAGCCGCTGTATCAGCTTATTGGTGGAATGCGAGACGAGATTCAAGTAGGCGTTGCAATAGGGCTGCAACCAACCATTGAGCAATATTACGAATGGATTGATCAATATATTGCACAGGGCTATGCGCGCATAAAGGTGAAAATCAAGCCAGGTCAAGACGTGTCGCTGATTGCAGCACTTCGTGAGAAGTATCCGCAGCTGCCGCTAATGGCCGATGCCAATTCAGCTTATACGCTGAAGGATATTGAACATCTAAGGCAGCTGGATCGTTATCAGCTGATGATGATTGAGCAGCCGCTTGCAGCTGATGATATTATCGATCATGCCGAGCTGCAGCATGCGATGAGCACGCCGATCTGCTTGGATGAGAGCATTCTGCAGGCAGAGGATGTGCGTAAGGCTGTTCAGCTTGGCAGCTGCCAAATCATCAATGTGAAGCTGGGACGAGTTGGGGGCTGGAACGAGGCGCTCCGAATTCATGAGCTGTGCGTAGAAAAAAGGGTTCCTTTATGGTGCGGAGGTATGCTGGAAAGCGGCATCGGGCGAGCGCATAATATGGCGCTTGCAACGCTCGTGGGATTTACGATACCTGGGGATATTTCTGCTTCGTCAAGATATTGGCAGCGTGATATTATCGCTCCTGAAGTAACCGTGAATCAAGGCAAGGTTGCGTTGCCCAAGCTGCCAGGCATCGGCGTTGAAGTCGACACGGATTATGTATCAGCTCTGACTTTGAATAAGCTAGAAATAACAACAGATTCATGAGTTGCTATGTGGAACAGAATATAAACAAGTTCACCTGCCCTTGCCGCATAAGGGAATAAATCCATGCATCAGGTCTATGCTAGCGTAAAAAGGCAAGCTTTTCTGATTGATACGACTGCACGTACGCAGTGTCTTGAATCAGTAAGCTTGCCTTTTTGATTGCTGCTAACAGCTGCTGAGTGGCAGTTGCGAAGCTTATTAGCGTCTTGCATGCAGCGAAAATGTTATTCTTGCGTCTAAATATCATGTTATCCGATCAAGATATTGTCTTCTGGATAGCCGATACGTGACTGCTGTTTGCGGTTTGCTAATGCATAAGCAAGCGTAAGCGGTCCGAGGCGGCCAATAAACATCGTAAAGCCCACAATATATTTTCCGGGCAATGACAGATCTTGAGTTAGTCCCATTGTAAGCCCTGTTGTGCTGAACGCTGACGTTGCCTCGAACAGCACCTCAAGGAAATGATCCTCCAGCAAATCCTCCGTAATCGTTAGCGCAAGCGCGACGATGAGAACCACTGTTAATGAGCTCATAACGACGGCTAGTGCGCGAAGCACGGAGCCATCTGGAATACGCCGTCCGAACGCATGCACCTGACCGCCACCTCTGAACGTCGTAATCGTTGCTAAAATAAGCACGACAATTGTATTGATCTTAATTCCGCCTCCAGTACCACCTGATGCAGCTCCGATAAACATATAAATAATCAGTAAAAACTGTGAAGCTGCGAGCATGTCTGTAATGTCTATCGTATTAAACCCTGAGCTTCGGGGTACGAGTGTTTGAAACCATGCGGCCTGGATGCGCTCGAACCAGGTCAGATGGCCAAATGTTGCTGGATTGAGTGATTCAAGCAAATAGATAATACTAAAGCCGATCAACGTAATAACGATAGAGGAGGAAAGAACAATTTTAGTGTGTAGGGAAAATTTGCTCCATCTCTTTTTTTGAAACAGTTCAACGATGACGATATAGCCGAGACCACCAGCTACAAAAAGAGTAATAATGACGATATTGACAATCGGATCGCCGACAAAAGCTATTAAGCCGTCTGACCATAGGGCAAAACCTGCATTATTGAAAGCAGATATTGAATGAAAAAGACCATAGTAAAAGGCGGTGCCCCAGCCCATCTCAGGCTGCCAGTGAATTGTTAAAACGAGTGTTGCAATCGATTCAAATGCAAATACAATCACAATAATATAGATACATAGCCGAACGAGCCCTTGTGCGCTAGAGGCTTGAGTTGTTTGCTGAATAAGAAGACGTTCCTTCAAGCCAATTCGCTTTCCCAATATAATGGCAATAATAACACTAATGGTCATGAATCCTAGACCACCGATTTGAATAAGAATCATAACAATAATTTGTCCGGCGAGTGATAGGTCATCACTTATATTAAGCACCGTTAAGCCATTCACGCATACGGCAGATACCGCGGTAAACAGCGCATCGGTAAAGCCGACCGTTTCGCCTGTTGTTGATGAAAAAGGCATCATTAGCAGCACGGTGCCGATCCCGATCAGGATCGCAAAAATAAGAATGATCATTTGCGGTGGACTGATTTGATAACGGGACGAAAAGGGCTTTGACTTGATAAATGTGTTATTTTTTTCGATCATAGTAATTCTCCAGCTGCATGATTTGCTCTTGACTTCCTATAATGAGCAGTTTGTTGCCAGCTTCAATCATATCATCGGCACTTGGAGCGACATTCATGCGCTGATCTGTTTTTATTGCTAAAATCGTACAGCCAAAGCGAGCTCGAATATTCAGCTTTTGCAGAGATAATCCATTCATTGCTGGTGGCGCCAGCATCTCTACAATGTTATATTCCTCAGACAGCTCAATATAATCAATTATACTGTTCGAGCTGAGCTGGTTGGCCAGTCTTACGGCCATGTCCCGTTCAGGGTATATCACATTGTCTGCACCGATTTTCCGCAAAACATTGCCGTGCATTTCATCACGTGCTTTTGCAATAACGGTTGGAATATTCATTTCTTTAAGCAGCAGCGTAGTTAGAATGCTGGCTTGCAGGTCATCTCCAATCGCGACTACGGCATGAGTAAAATTGCTTGCGCCAAGCTGTTGCAGCACAACCTCATCCGTACAATCTGCTTGTAGAGCATGCGTTGCATAAGGTGTAATGTCCTGAACTAGCTCGGCATCTTTATCTACCGCAAGCACTTCATGTCCATTTTGCACCAAGGTTCGTGTCAGACTGCTCCCGAATCTACCGAGCCCTACGACAAGAAACTGTTTTTTCATTGTATTGGTCACTTCCTATTTTTTCATATCAGTTCACCTACGATGAATCATAAACATCCAATCCTGAAAATGCAATATTAAAACGAATATGTACCAGCATCCAATCCTTATGGCGTTTCGTCCGACGGGGTATAATTTATGATATAATACAATATAGTGTAAATCACATGATACTGACTTCCCAGAGGTGAATCGTTTGAAAACTGGAAAGAAGCCGATTTTATGGAGCCTAGTGGCCTTGGCTGGTACGCTATTGCTGGTTGTTCCTGGCCTAAACATGGCAGCATTACTGCTTATGTTGGTTCCATATTCGGTCCTTTATACGCTGCTTAATCGAAGATCATTTATCATTCATGCATTGGCAGTGTTCATTATAGGCAGTCTGATCATTGATCCGGTCGCCTTTGTAAGTTTAAGCCTGTTGGCCATTATTCCTAGCATAGCGCTTGGACAGTATTATAAAAAAGGCACGCCTTCCACCAAAATCATTCCAAAGATGATCGGTCTAGTGATCGTTGTGCTTATGGTTGGCTTATTCTTTCTAGAGAGCTTGCTTGGCCTCTCCATTATTTCAGATATGAGCAAGAACATGACGTTAATGCTTAATGATGTTTCTACACAAGGGTTTGGAGTCATTGAATGGAGTCGCGATATGACGGACAGCTTCGTGAGATTGATGATTAACATGATACCTTTAGTGTTTTTTGTCATTGCGTTGCTGCTTGTTGTTTGCTCGCATACCGTTGCTCGCAGGCTCGTTGCTGCGGAAGGATTCAAGGTAGCCCCCTATCCGAAAGCAAAGGAATGGCGTCTGCCGCGTTCCTTGGTATTTATTTATTTTATTGCGTACTTGCTTGAGCTTACAATTGATCCAATGGATGGCTCGTTTATGACGCTTGCTATTATGAATCTTGTACCTGCTCTTAGCCTTGTTTTTGCCATTCAAGCAGTTGGCTTTTTCTTTTTTATCGCTGATAATCGTGGCTGGTCAAAAGTTGTTCCATTCTTAATTGCTTTCCCAGTATTGCTGCTGCCGCCAGCAAGCATTATTGGTATTTTGGATGTAGCTTTTCCACTTAGAAAAGTTTTTTCTAAGCAACAATAGGCACAGGAGCGATAATTATGCCAAATTTTCTAACTAAGCGCTGGCATGGGCTTCACTCAGTGTTGACCCTTATTATTATGTTTGCACTGACGGCGGTTCTGAGCTATTTTTCATGGGTTGCAGGATTGATTGGGCTGCTGTTGACGATAGGCGCCGCAGTTTATGTGTACATAGCTGAGCGCGCTTTTCGCAATGAATTCAAGCAGTACGTCCAAACGCTGTCATATCGCTTGAAAACAAGCGGTACTGATATTATTCAACAGCTGCCATTCGGCATTATTATTTTTAACGAGGAACATAACGTAGAATGGCATAATCCGTATATCTCTACCATTTTGAATGAAGATAATCTTGTTGGAGAGCCGTTGAACAAGCTGTTTCCTTCGTTATCGCAAGTCAAGGATGCCGATGCTACCGTTGAGCTTATGCTCAATCAGCATATGTACCGGCTTACATTTCGCGAAAAAGCGCGTATTGTCTATGTGCAGGACATAACAGAATCGTGGGCTTTGCAAAAGAAATATGATGAAGAGCGTCTATCGATCGGTATCGTTATGATTGATAATCTTGAGGAAGTAACGCAAGGTCTTGATGATAATCAGCGTAGTTCACTGCTGTCTAAAGTGACCGGCAAGATTACGGAATGGGCGCAGCGACATGAGGTGCTGTTAAAGCGCCTTACCTCAGATCGTTTTCTGCTCATTACCGATCAGCATACGTTGCGTGCTCTGGAGCAAACGCGCTTCGACATTTTAGATGATGTGCGTGAGATGACGAACGATCAAAAAATTCCGATTACGCTTAGTATAGGCTTTGCAGCAGGAGCCGAGCATATTCTGGAGCTTGGCCACTGGGCGCACCGCAGTCTGGATATTGCGCTTGGCCGAGGAGGCGATCAGGCAACGGTAAAATTCGGCACACGTCAAACGTTTTACGGCGGTAAAACGAACGCAGTCGAGAAGCGGACGAAGGTTCGTGCTCGAGTCGTTGCCCATACGCTGCGTGATCTGATCAAGGAAAGCTACAATGTCGTAATAATGGGGCATCGCATTCCTGATATGGACGCAATCGGAGCCGCAGTTGGTATTCTAAAGGCTGCACGCATGCTGGGCAAGGAAAGCTATATTGTGCTCGAAGGGGTCAATCCTTCGATTGACCGCATGATGGAGCTGCTGAGAGAGGATGAAAAGATCGCCCAGCGCTTCATTACACCTGAGCAAGCGTTTGGCTTAATGAACAGTCATACACTTGCCGTTGTGGTAGATACACACAAGGCTTCCATGGTAGCGGAGCCTAAACTGCTGTCCATGACAGAGCGGATTGCGGTGATCGATCATCACCGTCGCAGTGAAGAGTTTCTCAGTCATGCGACACTTATGTATCTCGAGCCATATGCTTCCTCTACCTGTGAGCTGGTTACAGAGCTGCTCCAGTATATCCATGACCGTATCTCCCTTGATGTGCGAGAGTCTACCTCGCTGCTTGCAGGGATTACAGTAGATACAAAAAGCTTTTCGCTCCGAACAGGCGCGAGAACATTCGAGGCGGCGTCGTTTTTGCGCCGCAACGGTGCGGATTCCTCTATGATTCAGCGTATGCTGCAGGAGGATTTGCACGGGTATATTACGAAATCAGAAATTATTAAGCATGCAACGATTATGTATGATCACATTGCGATTGCCGTCGTTTCGCAAGGCGAGGTCAAATCGCAGCTGCTTATTGCGCAATCTGCGGATACGCTGTTGAATATGTCCAACATCTATGCGTCATTTGTCATTGCTGAGCGTCCGGATGGCCTTATTGCCATTAGTGCACGATCCTTTGGACAAATTAATGTTCAGATCATTATGGAGCGCATGGGCGGCGGCGGACATTTAACGAATGCGGCTGCTCAGCTTGAAGGCACAGTTGATGAGGTAGCGGCCAAGCTGAGGGACGTACTGAAACAAATTGATGAAGAAGAGGGGTTATTCGAATGAAGGTAATCTTTTTACAAGATGTTAAGGGTCAAGGTAAAAAAGGGGAAATTAAGGATCTGTCTGAGGGCTATGTACGTAATTTTCTGCTTCCTAAAAATCTAGTTAAGATCGCGTCAGACGGTAACGTTAAGACGCTTGATATGCAAAAGGCTTCTGAGGAGAAGCGCAAGCTTCAGGAGAAGGAGCAGGCCATTGCACTAGGCAAAAAGCTGGAAGAGCTGCAAGTTATCGTGAAGGCCAAGTCTGGAGAAGGCGGCCGTTTGTTTGGCGCCATTACTAGCAAGCAGATTGCGGATGCGCTAGCGAAGCAAGGCTATAAAATCGATAAGCGCAAAATCGAGCTTGATGAGCCGATTCGTACACTAGGTACGACACAGGTTCCAGTAAAGCTGCATACAGAAGTGAAATGCACAATCAAGGTTCAAACTGTCGAAGAGTAATCGTAATGAGTAGTAACGAGAAGGGGAGTTAGAGGGCGATGAGTCAGGAAGCTATATTCGATCGTGTGCCGCCGCAAAATATGGAGGCAGAGCAGGCTGTCATTGGCGCAGCGCTGCTACAGCCTGAGGCGTTAATCGCCGCGATGGAACGTGTCAAAAGTGAGGATTTCTACAGCACGGCTCACCAACTGATCTTTGATGCGATGATTGAGCTTGGAGAAAACAATCAGCCGATTGACCTCGTTACACTGACTGCTCATTTGCAGGATAAAGGTGTATTGGAGGAGGTCGGCGGGGTTAGTTATTTGGCGAAGCTGGCCAACTCTGTTCCTACGGCTGCAAACGTAGAGTACTACGCTCAAATTGTTGAAGAGAAATCAATGCTTCGTCGGTTAATTCGTACAGCGACGAATATTGTGACAGACGGCTATGCTAGCGCTGACGATGTTTCGAGTTTGCTGAGTGATGCCGAGAAAAAAATACTTGAAATTTCAAATCGCCGATCAAGCAGCGGATTTATTTCGATTCGTGACGTATTGATGGAGGTATTCGAAAAGGTCGAGTTTCTATATGCGAACCGCGGGGGAACGACAGGGATTCCGTCAGGCTTCGTTGATCTAGACCGGATGACGGCAGGCTTTCAACGCAGTGATTTAATTATTGTAGCGGCTCGTCCTTCAGTAGGTAAAACAGCCTTCGCCTTGAATATTGCGCAAAATGTAGGGGTGCGAGCGAAGGAGACGGTGGCGATCTTCTCTCTGGAGATGTCAGCTGCACAGCTTGTACAGCGTATGATATGCGCCGAGGCCAATGTCGACGCGACCAGACTTCGTACAGGTAATCTGGAGGCGGAGGACTGGGAGAAGCTGACGATGGCGATTGGCAGCTTGTCGGAGGCCAATATCTTTATCGACGATACACCGGGTATTACCGTTGCAGATATAAGAGCGAAGTGCCGCCGCTTGAAGAAGGAAAAAGGGCTTGGCATGATTCTGATCGACTATCTGCAGTTGATTTCCGGTCGCGGCAAAGCTGGCGAAAACCGTCAGCAGGAAGTATCCGAGATTTCTCGTACGTTAAAGCAGATTGCACGTGAGCTTGAAGTTCCAGTTATTGCTCTGTCACAGCTGAGCCGTGGGGTCGAGCAGCGCCAGGACAAGCGTCCGATGATGTCTGACTTGCGTGAATCCGGATCGATCGAGCAGGATGCTGATATTGTATCTTTCTTGTATCGCGATGATTATTATGACAAAGAATCGGAAAAAAAGAATATTATCGAAATTATTATTGCCAAGCAGCGTAACGGCCCTGTCGGTACGGTTGAGCTGGTATTTTTGAAAAACTTTAATAAATTCGTCAATCTCGATAGAAATCATCAAGACCCGTCACAAGCCTCGTAAATATCCGAACATTATATTAGCGAACAATTTTATTGTTCGCTTTTTTGTTTGACTTTTACGTATGCGATTGATAAAATAGAAATGCTGTTTTTTTATGTTTTTGAGGATTTAAATTAATCGATGGTTGTCATCGAGTGGAGGTATGGTTATGTCGACAGTAGTAGTTGTTGGTACGCAGTGGGGAGATGAAGGAAAAGGTAAAATTACCGACTTTCTTGCGGAAGGTGCAGATGTCGTTGCACGCTACCAAGGCGGTAACAATGCCGGTCACACGATTTTGATTGATAATAAAAAATATAAGCTGACAATGATCCCTTCTGGTATTTTCAATACCAACAAGACTTGCGTCATTGGTAACGGAATGGTTATCAATCCTGAGGCGTTAATCGAAGAAATTAATTATATTCATGATAATGGCTTCTCATCTGATAATCTGTATATCAGTGATCGCGCACATGTTATTATGCCATATCATCTTATCCTCGATGCGCTTGAAGAGGATCGTAAAGGCGATAATAAAATTGGTACAACACGTAAAGGGATTGGCCCTTGTTATATGGATAAAGCATCACGTAACGGCATTCGCATCGCGGATCTAATGGATCCCGTCGAGTTTGAAAGTCGTGTACGTGCAATTGTAGCTGAGAAAAACCAGCTTATTCAGCAGGTTTATGGCGCAGAGCCAGTAGACGCTGACGAAATTATTAAAAACTATTTGGGTTATGCAGACATCCTACGTCCTTATGTAACGGATACTTCTGTTGTGCTGAACGATGCAATCGACAGCGACAAAAAAGTATTGTTCGAGGGTGCGCAAGGCGTAATGCTCGATATTGACCAAGGTACGTATCCATACGTAACGTCCTCTAATCCATCTGCAGGCGGTGTATGTATCGGTTCTGGTGTTGGTCCATCTCGCATTAAGCAGGTAATTGGAGTAGCGAAAGCTTATACAACTCGCGTAGGCGATGGTCCGTTCCCTACTGAGCAGGACAATGAGATCGGTCAAATTATTCGCGATAAAGGTCATGAGTACGGTACGGTTACTGGACGTCCTCGCCGTGTAGGCTGGTTTGATACGGTTGTTGTTCGTCATGCCCGTCGCGTTAGCGGCATTACAGGCTTGTCTCTTAACTCACTGGACGTATTGACAGGACTTGAAACCGTAAAAATTTGCACAGGCTACAAATTCCGTGGCGAAGTGATTTACAACTATCCAGCAAGCTTGAAGGCAGTTAGCGAGTGCGAAGCGATCTATGAGGAGCTTCCAGGCTGGAGCGAGGATATTTCCAATGTGAAGCGTTTGGAGGATCTTCCGCAAAATACACGCAACTTCGTTAACCGTATTTCTGAGCTGACTGGTATTCCAATTGCGATCTTCTCGGTTGGCCGCAACCGTGAGCAAACAAATCAAGTGCTTCCAATCTATGAATAATTGAATTTGTTTGTCTAGCTGGTTAGACAATGATGATTAAGGCTTTGCGCTTGCGCCATATTGGTGTAGGCGCAAAGCCTTATTTTTATGTCAATCGATTGATCTCAAGAATGACCGCTTTCTTTTCTGTCCATAATGGTAGAAAGAAGGAGTGAGAGAGATGGCGTGGAAAATAGCAATCTGGATTGCGAGAATTGTTTCAACTGTGCTGATTGCAAGCTTGTTGTCGATATGGATGACTGGCTACGTGGTAACAAGCTATGTGCAGTCACTGTTAAAACAGTATGAGATACCTATGGAGGTAAGGCCCATCGCGCTGTCTGACGTGTGGGGCATGGTGTGGGGGAAGGAGAGTACCTCTAATGAGGTAGCAGATGCTACTAGAGTTGGCTCTGATAGCGATAAAGAGCAGCAGCCGCAGTCAACTGACGATGCAGGGATACACGATGATGAGGCTACAGATGGAGCTTCGGATGGCGAGAACATAGAGCACAACGATGGAGAGCAGGCAGATGATCAGTGGGATCAGGATGCACAAGAGGTACTTGCCCCTGTAGAAAACGGCGGTCAGCCAACGATAACACCAGAGGACATCGGTGCTTCGAAGGACATGCTGTCTGAGGAGGATAAGGAGCGAATGTTTGAGCTGTTGATGACGAATTTGCCAACGGATTCGATGCAAATGTTCTTTACCTATATCGAGGATGGCTTGACAGACCAAGAGCTGTTGGATGTCCAGCAAGTGATGGCTCAGCATCTAAGCAAGGATGAATACGAGGAATTAATGGACATTCTGAAAAAGTATTAAAACGAGTAGATCATAGAATAGATGAAAACGGATCTATCGATTTGAATAGATCCGTTTTTTATTGGCTGCGGCATGAGAGGTCCAAAAGGACTATCCCTAGAAAAAAACAGAACATATGTTCGATTTTGGGTGATAAAAAAAAGCGCTGCTGCGTTCATGTCAAAATTGTTGCGTGCCAGTATGACTTTATAGCTTGATAATATTGAGCGGTTCAAAATAAATGAGATGGTTTTGATAGGTAACATACAGCCCATATTTGCGTTGATAATGTTCCACGGTTTGCTGCAAAAAATCCTCGGTTACTTCGAAGTAATCAGCGATCGCATGTCTGCCTTCCATACCTTGCTGCCACGCTTCAATGAACTTGTGAAGCGGAATCAGCTGTTCGTAGCCCCATGTTCTTGCACGATATTCCTGCTTGCGATTTGTAAGCGAGCTTTGGTCAAGGATATTGCCGCTAGAGGTAAAATAGTGACCAAGCTCTTCCGATAGAATACAAGCTTTTTCTTGATGCGTGTTGATATTTTTATTAATCCATATAATTTGATCCGCATACAACCCTTTATTTCTTCGTGACATTGCCTTTTCATATACGTATACACATTGTTTTTCAGCAATGGCAAGAAGCTTTTCATATAGCTGCAAATGATTTCACCTCGGCTGCTATTTTAATGTATATCGTTTTTTTCGTGAACGTATTAAATGTTTATTCAAGTGTCAGCCTGCCTTATTGTTCCTTGTCTTTGCGCTTCAATCTGACAAATGCCTTGAAGCGTTCAATTTCCTCTAATTCCTCTTCGGTCCATTGTTCTCCCTCATGGTGAGCGGCAATCGTTTCTGGCTCGTAGTGCTCGCCACTTGCCATAGCTTCTAATTCTTCAACCGTAATGCTAAGTTCTCTACACACATCTACTACATTCGTTACCGAGGCTCTGCTTAAATCACGAGTAAGCATCGATTGCAATGTAGTTGGCGGCATGCCAATTTTTTCAGCAAATGCCCTTCTGCTTCCTCTCTGATCAATCATTTCTGCTAGAATTTCGGACATTCTGGTCGTATTGCGCATGAACATGAACACTCCTTAACATACAGTGGTATACGAAATCCCGTATACAACTACTATCATACACAACTCGATCAGACTTGTAAATGAGATATGAACGAAGTTTAGTTCAAAATTTGGGAATAACTGTTGATATTAAACGCAATATCGTTTATATTTTAGACAAGACAAACGAAACTTCGTTCAAATTGTGGCAGGAGGTACACATGGAAGGCAATTATTCCTATACAGACAACGAGCAGCAGGCAATGGATTACGTGATAATCAGCCTTTATTGGGCTTGCATGCAGGTTCGTCTAAGCAGAGCAAAACGGAAAAAGAAAACAAAGCAATAAATGATACGAAGAGGAGAGATTGATATGACAGAACACGATGTAATTGAACAATTAACAGGATATAAACGATTAGTGGCACGAATCAAGGTGTTGTCTAATTATTCGGTTGGAGCGGGGATCACCGTTAGTCGCTTAAATGAAGATGATCATCTACAGGAGCTGCATGCTCGTTTGCGGGGTATGCCCTCCTATATGTACTTATCCAAGCGAGAACAACAGCTGGAGACGGTAGCGCATACGTATTTACAAGGTCAGTATCCGGTCGGAATCAAAAATCAACAGCGTGCGATTGCCTCAGTTGGCGAGGATGAAGAGGATACAAAGCTATTAAAGGAGTTAAAGCGCAAAATTGATAAGGTCATCGCGGCAAGAGGATATACGATTCGAAGCGACATGGACGAAGTGCTGGAGCGGGTATCTGAGCTGCAGGACCTGCAGGCGGAAGTAAAGCGAATCGACGGAGTGATGGAGGCGCTAGAGCAGTACAAGCCAGACTATGAAAAGCTGCTGCGTTGGCGCTATATCGAAGCTTTGTCTGTTAGGGAGACCTCGTTCCGCTTAAACGTTACCGAGCGAACCTTGCGTCGCTGGAATACCGTTGCCGTGCAGGAATATATTAAGCTTTCCGCTTAATTTCTTCTAGCCCATGAAAGAAATATTTAGCAGTCAAATGCACCTACTAATGAAAGCCGTGCCCGTAATGATGGCGCCGAACCTTTTCATTTGCAGGTGCATTTTGTTTTATATTGAGGCGTTGAGCAAGGGAAAGGCGTAAGAAACATGACCGAGAGTGCTTATAGTAGCACTAGAATACGGTTAACGTTCAAGCTAACAATAAGCTGTCCGCATCATGTCCGCTCATTGTCCGCATGACGACCGTTTTTCTCATTTTAACCGTGTTATTATGATACCATCGAAGAAAATTCATAAAGAGCAAATAACCCGCATGCACCTTAAGCGATTGAGGTAAATGATGCCTTACACATGGCAATCATCTACTACGCTTATAAGGTGCATGTTTCGTTTATGAATGTTTTCGAGCTGCTGAGCTGCAACTGAGCTCGGTATTAGATGCTGCTTCATTTTCGTAGTAACAGATACGCTCTGACGCATTTGTCAGAGCGTTATCTATGCCATGGTGTATGGATGTGACGATGTATTGGCATCCAAGCTGAAGGCGAGTACACGAAGATGGTCAAAAAGGAGGTGAATGGTATGCGCTAGTGAGTGTGGAAGCGAGGCACGCTGCCAGATTGTGATGCTCGAATCGAAAAGGCATGCTTTCGCGCAAGGGCAAGGGTTCAACAAGGAAACAAGTAGTGCTAAAGAAGGTGATCTGTTGCAACACATAACGATTAATGATGTTCGATACGCGATGCATCATGCCTTAGAGGCAGCTTTTCCTACCGTCACCATTTCAAGTGTGGAGCCTAATCCACCAATTGATACTCCCTACTGTCTAGTTCGATTGCTTGAATTTACGCAAGCTCAGGAACTGGGTAACCGATATCGGCGCAGTTTTCCTTTTTCCATTGTATATATGGATGCCGAGCAAGAAATGGATGATAAGTACAGAATCGCTGAAGAGATGATCGCAGCCGTAAAGGAGCTAGAGCTGGGCAGTTCCAGATTGTCAGGCCAAAATGTAAAGGTTGAGATAATAGAGGGCAAACTGCACCTTTTCATCACCTATACTATGCTTGTTCGAGAGCAACAGCTAAGGAGCCCTATTATGAAAAATCTTGAGGAGGGGATTGTTGTTGACTAAACCTAAGGCTTCAACATTTACAAAAATGCAATTTTTGCAGTCCGAGCAGCGCTCAGGCTGGGAGAAGGATATTCTAGCTGCGGTATTGGATGACCGCAATACCTATACTGTCGCAGAGGCAGACAAAGCAATTCAAAACTATTTGAAGAAAGGTGTGAAGTAATATGGCAGGAGGAACTTGGGTGTCACAAAACAAGGTAAGACCAGGTGTATATATTAATTTCAAAGCAAAACCGCAAACATTGGGGGCAATTGGTGATCGAGGTATCGTTGCCGTTCCAGCTCTGCTACCTTGGGGAGATTCCGAGAATGTTATTGTCTTGGAGGCAGCTGAATATGGCAATCAGGCGCTTAAGCTGCTTGGCTATCATGCTGGCGATGCGCGTATTCGTCACATTACGGCTACTGTAAGCCATGCACAGCAAGTACTGCTTTATCGTTTAGGAGGAACAGGTGCAAGCAAGGCGGCGGCTACGCATGAAGGACTAACAGCTACTGCCAAATGGGGTGGCTCGCGCGGCAATGATCTTAAATTTGTCGTGCAGCATAACATTGATGAGCCTGAGCTTTTTGATGTGATTACACTTCTGGATAATGAAGAGGTAGATCGTCAGACTGCAGGATCTATCGACGAGCTTGAAGCAAATGCATTTGTAGATTGGTCTGGAGAGGGCGTGCTAGCTGCTACCGCTGGTGTTGCACTTGCTGGTGGAACAGATGGTTCTTCTACAGGCGCAGATTTCTCTGCGGGATTATCGGCGTTCGAAACGTATACGTTCAACGTTTTGGCTGTACCGCTTGACGATACATCGAGCAAGCAGCTTGCCGCTGCTTACGTCAAACGCCAGCGTGATGAGGAGGGTAAGAAAATTCAAGCCGTTCTTGTTAATTATCCTTCGGCTGATTACGAAGGCATCATCAGCTTGCGCAATGGTGTGGTAACGGCGGATGGCTTGCAGGTACCGCCTACATCACTTGTATGGGAAATCGCTGGTATGCAGGCTGCTGCTGGCGTGAACGAGTCGTTAACGTACGCAGCGATTCCTAATGCGGTGGATGCTTATCCAAGACTGACGAACAGCGAAACGATTGCAGCCTTGAAGAACGGAGAGCTGGTCATTACAGCTCTTAACAACACAGCAGTGATTGAGCAGGACATTAATACGCTTAAAAGCTTTACGCCTGAGCGCAGCAAAGCATTTAGCAAAAACCGTGTTGTGCGTGCACTGGATGCAATCGGCAATGATGTGAAACGAATTTTTGATTCGTACTATATTGGCAAAGTGAGCAATAATGCTGATGGTCGTGCGCTGCTGCAGCAAGAAGTTGTTGCGTATTTGCAATCCTTGCAATCGATTGGAGCGATTCAAAACTTCAATAGTCAGGCTGACCTTGCAGTTGAGCAAGGGACAGATGTTGAAACGGTCATCATCAACCTGAGCGTACAGCCAGTAGATAGCATCGAAAAAATTTATATGACAGTGGAGGTAGCGTAATATGAGTTATTTCATGGAGAAGGATGCCATTAGCGGCAAGCACGCACGAGCATATGTGAAAATTGGAGATCGCAGAGAAGAGCTATTCTATGCAAAGAGCCTTGAGGCAACAATCGAAAAGAATAAAGTCGATGTGCCTGTATTGGGCAAAACGAATACGCCGCAGCGTTCGGCAGGCTGGAACGGTACTGGAACACTAACGGTATATTATGTTACCTCTGTATTTCGCGAGCTAATGAGTGAATACATTAAAACAGGCAAGGATTTTTGGTTTGATCTTATCGTTATGAACGAGCAGCCAGGCAGCAGCACAGGCAAGCAAACGGTTGTTCTGGAAAACTGTAACATCGATAGCGTTATTGCGGCACGTTTTGATGCATCTAGTGACGATATGCTAGAGGAAGAAATGCCATTTACGTTCAATGGCTACCAAATTCAAGATACATTCAATACGATTACGGGCGCCTAATAGGCGCTCTTCTATTATACAGGAGGCGATTGATGATGAGTTTAAAAGCTTTTTTTGCGCAAAATGTTCAAGCTGAGGTTGTTGAGGAATTTGTTGTGTCGGAGCGCTTCAAGGATGAGAACGGCAAGCCGATTAAGTGGAAGCTGAAAACATTGACTGAACAGGAGAATGAAGCGATTCGCAAGTCTGCAACGCGTTACTCTAAAGGTAAAAATGGAGCACGCCAGCAGGAGATCAACCAGGAAGAGTATGCTGCAAAGCTAGTTGTAGCAAGCATTGTATATCCTGATCTGCAAAATACTGATCTACAAGCATCCTACAAGGTTATGGGCGCTGATAACTTGATTAAAGCAATGCTATTATCTGGAGAGTATGCGAACGTGCTGTTAAAAGTCCAGGAGCTAAACGGCTTTGATCAGGATGTTGACCAACTGGCAGATGAGGTAAAAAACTAATCAATGAGGGCGATCCGGAAGCTGTGTATGCTTACTTTGCCCTCAACGAATATCATATTATGCCGTGGGAATTTGCCGCGCTCGATCCTATAAGTAAGGCTGCATTAATCGGGTGCATAAAGGTGCGGGTTGAAGCAGAACGCAAGCAGCGAGCAAAAATGAAGCGGAAATAGCTGAGCAAGTAAATAGAGCTGATCTATAGTCTGACTCACTGTATATTAACAGCATCTCTTTCTAATAAGAAGAGATGCTGTTTGAGTATCGTCGTTATGTCCAGATCGCGATTTCTATGAAAGGAGGGAGTATATGGCAACGTTAACAGACTCGGTAAAAACATTAAAAGATTTCTCTAAAGCGATGAAAAGTGTCAATCATCACTTGGAAAAAATGACAAAGTTGATGAATGATTTGGGTAAAGCGTTAAATAATCCAATGCAACCAAAGAGCAGCGGAAATAATCCAAAATCGCAAACTGATAATTGCAACCCTTGCGTTCAAATAAGTATTTGTTACGACTCTGCTCAAATTGCAAAAACAGCAAATGAGGCACGAGAGAAAATGGAACAGATGACTGGCACAATAATTGGCGGCTTTAAATTGGAACAGATTGATCTATCTGAAGCTGTGAAAGGATCGCCAGCACTGTTAATTGTATTTAAAGTTTTACAAGAGCAAAAAACGGCAAAAGTTGATAATAAGGTTAGAATGTTTGACGAAATTAAAACTGCATTCGAGCCAGTAGGTGAAGTATTCAATCAAGCTCGGGCAGATATCAATCAGGCATTTGAACCTATTAAGAAGAATTTTAATGATTTTGGCGATAAAATTCAGAAGAAATTTGAGCCTATTAAAAAGATCTTTGGTGATATTGGTGATAACATTCAAAAAAAATTAGAGCCCATCGGAGAGATGTTTAAAAATGCTGGTACGAACGTCAAAATCGGTCTTGAGTTATATGGTCTTCAGATCAGGGATGAATTTAATAAAGCTGCTCAGCTTATCCAAGTTGGCTTTCGATTAGGTGTAAATAAGATTAGAGATCCGCTTAAAAAAGTGTTTGACCCGATTATAAACAAATTTAAACCAATTGGCATTGTAATCAGTAATGCATTTAAACCTCTTGGAGCTATTTTTAAAGGGGCCGGTGCAATTCTCAAGAGTTCAATTCATCCGATTATAAAATCATTTGGAATAGTTGGGAAAGGCATCGCAGCTTCTTTAATGCCGGTTCTAGGCAGCGTTTCAAAATTTATAGGCGGTACAGTATCTAAGTCAGCGGCTCTATTAAAATCATCGTTTAAGAAAATATTTAGTTTTGATCAATTGAAATCACTTATTAGTTCCGGTATGCAATCTGCAGATCAACATACGAATTTACAAGCTAAGTTGAACACAATTAAAGGGCCAAATGAAACGACAAAACAGCTAGAAGATAAACTCTTTGCATCAGCTAATAGAAGCGGTACAAACTATCAGCAAACAGTTGGTATATTATCTGATTTGAGATTATCAGCTCCAGATGCATTTACTAATAATGATGAGGCAATTCAATTTGTTGAAACATCGCAGAAAGCATTTCAGCTTAATGGGCTTTCACCATCTGATTCGATGGCAGGTATGGATATGATCAGTGGTGTTATGAAAAAAGGGGCTATGTCCGACAGTGATTTCACTGAAATGATGTCGACAGCACCAGAGATTGCACAGGCAATATCCAACTTCACTGGTGTAAGTCAAGAAAGGCTGAAGGAGCTGGCTGCGGAAGGAAAAGTTACAAGTGATATTTTTAAGAATGCTATTCTGAATGCAACAGGAGAAATTAATGGCAAGTTTGCAGAATTACCGGCTACTTTTTCAAGCGTAGGACAGATTATTAAGAATGTGATTTTCCAAACGATTGGGCCTGCATTGGGTACAATTGCAAGTAAGCTAAAGGCTGCTTTGGAGACCGACAGTTTTAAATCATTTGTAAACATGATCGCAACAGGTTTTGGGCTTATTGCTAGTATTGGGGTGTGGGCTTTTGATTTAATTATTAACAACTTAGATATTGTGAAAAATGTACTTGCTGCACTTGGAATCGCTGCGCTCGTAGTTGGGACAACTATGTTCATTGCTTGGCTTAAACCATTGCTTCCGCTTTTGCTTATTATCGGCATTATTTATTTAATCATTACCATTCTCAATATGTTTGGTATAAGTACAGGTGAGGTATTAGGATTTGTTGCCGGATTGTTTATGGCGTTGTTTGCCGTGATCTGGAATATAGTAGCCGCTATTTGGAATACGTTGCTTTCATTTGTTGAATTTCTTGTAAATTTATTTATTGATCCAATCTACACAGTACAAAAATTGATTTATGATTTAACGATGTATTTTGGCGAAGCTATGTATGACATGCTTGTTGCTGCTGAAAATTTTGCCGGCGGCTTTATGACGATGATTCTTGGGGCCATTAACGAGGTACTTAAAGGTGTCAATTGGCTGTTAGATGGTCTCTCTAAAATTTTCAAAAAGGATCTAGGGGAGATTAAGCTATTAGATGAAACCAATCCTCATGCACTGAGTGACGAGTTTAGGAAAAAGCTAGATGCTATAGAGGAGCCGACGTCTGACAAGGATCTATTCAGCCTTGATAAGTACAAAATGAATAACAAAGACATTGGAAAAGCGTTCAATTCAGGTTTTGATTTCGGTTCTTCGCTTGGCGATGGCATTGCTTCTCTTAGCGATTCGTTCGGAGGAGGCTCGTCGAAAGGAAGTCCATTTGGCGGTTTTGGTCCAGGCACAGGAAACGCTGGCGTTCCTGATAACATAGCCAACGTAGATCGTGTCGGCGAGATTGGCAGTATTCAAAACTCAGTCGATATTAGCAGTGAGGATCTGAAAATGATGCGAGAGCTTGCAGAAATGAATAACATCCAAAACTTTGTATCGTTAACGCCATCCATTAACTTTGGTGATATGCATGTACGTCAGGACAGTGATATTGATATTATTGTGGCCAAAATTTCTGATCGTCTTAATCAAGATATATCAACTTCTGTTGATGCAGTGTATAGATAGGAGGGATGAATATGGAACTACAATCGAAATCTTCAGCAAGCTCTAATAAGAAAACTAGCGTTTATTATGCTCACATGAGCTACAACAATGGTACAGAAGGCTTTCAATTTCCTGTTAATCCCTCCTCGGTAGAGGTCAATGAGACGGGACAAGGCAAAACCTATAATGTGCCTGGCATTGGTGAAATCAATGTAATCGGCAGCAAATCACTGTCTGAAATTAGTTTTAATGGGCTCTTCCCTGCTCAGTATTATCCCTTCGTCAATGTAAAAGAGGATGATTTGCGTCAACCTGTGCAATATATTTTGCGGGTCAACAAGTGGATGCGTACCAAGCATCCAGTTCGATTTATATTATCTAGCGAAACGTATAACATCAACACGCCTGCTACAATTGAAAGCTTTACCTGGAATGAGGCGGCAGGGGGTAATGGGGATATTGAGTACAGCATCAAGCTAAAGCAATATATGTTCTACCGTGCAAGAAAGCTTAAATCAGGTCTTACATCTCAAGCTAGTAAAGGAGTCGCAAGAGCAGATGAAAAGCAGCAGCCCAAAACGTATAAGCTTGTCAAAAACGATACGCTTTGGAAAGTCGCACAAATGCATTTGGGCAATGGTGCACGCTGGAAGGAAATTCAGAAGCTTAACGGAATAACCGATGCGGAAATTACCCGTTTGCAGGTTGGAAGGGTGCTGAAGCTGCCATGATGTACGTTGTAAAACTGATTCATCACAATGGAGCAGAATGGGATATTAGTCAGATTGTTCATAGTTTGACTTGGAAGACCTCGCGGATGGGTAGAGCAGGAAGTATTAGCTTCACTTTAATAAAGGGCGGGTTATATCAGTCTAAGGATTTTACTTACAGCAATGGTGATATGATACGTGTTCTTGTCGGCAGCACGGAGGTTTTTCACGGCTATATATTCAGTATCGATGCAGGGCGAGACGAAGCAGTATCGATCACGGCTTATGATCAGATTAGGTATCTCATGAATACAGATACGTATGTATTCGTTGGTCACACTGCTTCAGATATTGTAAAGCGAATTGCTAAGGATTTTCAGCTTAAGCTTGGAACGATTGCAGAAACAGGCTATAAAATTCCGACGATGAGTGAGGATGGTCAGAAGCTGCTAGATATTATCTGCAAAGCAATCACGCTGACATATCATCATACGGGGCGGGATTACTGCTTGTACGATGATTTTGGCAGGCTGTGCTTGCGTGATGTCGAGGATGTGTCGTTGGATTTTTACATTGGTGAGCAAAGCTTAATGTATGATTACAGCGTTAAAACCTCTATCGATGATGATACGTACAATCGTATCAAGCTGTATCGCGACAACAGTGAAACGGGCAAGCGCGAAATTTACATGGCTGAGGATAGTGTGAATATAAAACGGTGGGGCGTGCTTCAGCTTTATCAGAATGTTGAAGAGAAAATGAATGACCCGCAAATTAAAGAGCTGCTGAATAACCTCGCCAAGCTGAAAAACAGAGAAAGAAAATCTCTGCAGGTCAATGCCATTGGCGATATTCGCGTGCGTGCAGGCTTTAGGGTGCATATCAAGATTGACGAGTATGGCGTTGATCAAGCGCTTCTGGTTGATGAGTGTACACATTCCTTCAGTAATGATGTACACACCATGAGTTTGGAATTGAAGGTGATATAATGGCTGATTTACTTAGCCTTGTTAAGCAGGCAGCAGTTGAAGCTGTAAAGGCTAGCAATCCCGTTGCCTTGAAGACAGGTACCGTAACCAATATTAATCCGTTAGAAGTGAACGTTGACCAGCGGTTTACACTTCCAGCGGATTTTTTAATTTTGCCACACGCGATGAGGCGTAAGGAGCTGAATATTGGCGGTGTATCTTATGTCATTTCGGACGGGGTACAAGCAGGGGACAACGTGCTGCTGCTTCGTGTACAGGGTGGACAGAAGTATATTTTATTAGACAGGTGGTGATACGATGATCCCTGCTATTAATGAGCTAGATATTGATGAGAGTCCGCTTGCAGAACAACCTTCCTTGACATGGGGGCTGGATGTAGAAAAAGGAAAAGTGATTGGGAAAATCGACGGTCTGGATGCCGTGAGGCAAGCAGTCTTCAAGATCTTGCAAACAGATCGCTATTGGCATGTGATCTACTCCACAGACTATGGACATGAGTTGTCGTCATTAATCGGCGATCATCCTATTTATATGGAGTCTGAATTAAAACGAATGATCGAAGAAGCACTGCTAGTAGATGAACGAATTGAAAGTGTGGATCAATTAGAAGTCGCTATTGATGGCGAGAGCGCTCATGTTTCATTTCGCGTGAACAGCATATATGGCAGCTTCGACGAGGAGGTGAGCACGAATGTATGAACATATGACGTATGAGGCGATATTGGAACGCATGCTTAATCGAGTAAGCAACTCCATTGATAAGCGCGAAGGCAGTGTAATCTACGATGCCTTGGCTCCTGCTGCCGCGGAATTGGCTCAGATGTATATTGAGCTGGATATCAACTACAATCTTTCTTTTGCGGATACAGCTAGTGGAGAGTATTTGACACGACGAGCAGCGGAGTTTGGAGTAAACCGCAGTGTTGCGACTGCTGCAGTAAGGCAAGGGTTATTCTACAACGCTAGCCATGCCTTAATGGATGTACCAATAGGTACACGCTATGCTATTGCTGACCTGACTTATACGGTAACTGAGCGCATTAGCAACGGTGTGTATAGGTTGACCTGCGAGAGTACAGGTACAGTGGGCAATGAGCAATATGGGGCATTGCTTCCCATTGATTTTGTGGCGAATCTAGCGAGAGCTGAGCTTAGTGAAGTGCTTGTTCCTGGTGAAGATGAGGAATCAGATGAGTCATTACGCCAGCGATTGTATGATACGGTCAATGAGCCTGCCTTTGGCGGAAATGTTGCAGACTATAAAAATAAGGTCAATGCGATTGCGGGCATAGGTGCTACAAAAGTATACCCTGCTTGGCAAGGTGGCGGTACAGTCAAGTGCACCGTTATTTCATCAGACTGGTCTATCCCGTCGTCAGCGCTTATCCATGAGGCGCAAACGATTATAGATCCTTCAATTAATAGTGCGCAAGGTATTGGACTAGCACCGATCGGGCATGTGGTGACAATCGCAGGCGTAGCAGGTCAAGCGATTAATGTTGAAACCACACTAACTTTATCCGGCGACGTTACCATTGAGCAGGTTAAAGCAGATATTGAAGCTTCTATTGAAGATTATCTGCTACAGCTTCGTAAGGATTGGGCCAATCAGCAGCAGCTTATAGTCAGAATAGCACAAATTGATGCTCGATTACTGACCGTGACAAGCGTTGAGGATGTGACAGATACAAAAATTAACGGTTCACCAACTAATTTGACACTAGGAACCGATGAAGTTCCACTGCTCGGGACGGTGAATGCGAATGGCTGATCGAATTTATCAGTATTTACCTGAGTATTACAGACGAATTGAGGATTTCAGGGAATTGGATAAGAGTGAAAGCATGGAGCTGGATCTGCTGCAAGGAGCGGTAGACCAGCTTTTTCATGATCAGTATGTGATGACATCCAGTCTTGGGGCAATTAGAAGACGCGAGCAGATGCTGGGCATACAATCAGATCCATCTACGGAGTCTCTAGATTTTCGTCGGCGACGAATACTAAATCGTTATCAGACAAAGCCGCCATTTACGATTCAATACCTGCAGAAACAGCTGGATAGGCTTGTAGGTTCGGGGATGACGATTGTATCAGTAGATCCGCAGCAATTCTTATTGACTGTGACGGCGAATGTAGATAATGCCAATGTGTTTCGAGAAGTGTTGTATACAGTGGAAACCATTAAGCCTGCAAGTTTGGTTTATCAGCAGAACACTTCACTTTCCAGCTGTATGCATATCGAGGAACATATTCGAAGGCAGGAAATGACGTGGAATTACAAGCTTGATGGCGGCTGGGAGCTTGGAAGCAAGCCATTTGTAAGCTATGGAACGGAGGTTATAGTGAAATGATCACCTCATCTCTCTTAAATGGAGTATCGGGCTACGTTAATGGTCGTATTGCTAAGGTTGTCATTAATGGAGAGTTCGAGATTACGAGCTTCAAGGTAAAAGAGGTTACAGACAATGTAGTGGCACTTAATTATATTGTGCCTGTAGCTGATGTTAACGTAGTATCGCTAATAGAATTGAAGGATTCGAAGAACCAGGTGCTGACATCGAACACAGTGAATATTCCAATCGCAGCAGATCAAATGATGCTGCACACGATAACCGTAAAGGAGGCGGGATAAATGGCTAAAACGAATTGGCAGATGGACGATACTGTAATGCCCGATGATCTCAATCAGATCGGGCATGAGATTAATGAGCTGAAAGCAGACGGTAGTGTGACTACAACGAAGCTCGCTAATAAGGCAGTAACAGCAGCTAAACTAGCAGATCAGGCTGTCGGTTCTAACCAGCTTGCAAATGCTGCGGTCGGGACCGATAAATTGGCTGGCCAAGCTGTAACCACGGATAAAATAGCTAACAAAGCAATTACGAAGGCCAAACTAGCAGATGATGTCACGATTGGCGGGGCTGATGATACGATGATCGGTGACCGCACAATTAGCGATACAGCTGCACCGACTAGTAGTACGGGCAAGCTGACTTCTTTGCTTGGCGGGGCTGCTCATATGATCAAGTCAATCACGGGCGGGGCCAATTGGCGGGAGGTTCCGGGGATTACGCTTGCTGCGATTAAAACAGTACTTGATGCTGCGACAAGTGCCGCTACGGGTAATGTGCTTATTAAGCGAGATGCTAACGGTCGAGCTAAAGTAGCCGCGCCATCGGCGAGTGATGATATTGCGCGTAAGGCTGAGGTGGATGCTGCGGTTAGTGCAGCGGCGAGTGATGCGAGCAGTAAAGCGAATGCGGTGCAGGCTAACTTGTCTGAGCATACTTCGGATAATGTGAGGCATATTACCGCAGCAGAGCGTACGGCTTGGAATGCGAAGGCATCAACATCCGTTGCGACATCCTCGACATCAGGTCTAATGTCTGCGTCTGATAAAGGGAAGCTAGATGGCATAGCAGCAGGTGCACAAGTGAATACCGTAAATAGTGTAGCTGGTAAAACAGGAGCAGTGACACTAGCGAAAGGTGATGTGGGCTTAGGTAATGTTGATAATGTTCAGCAAGCGCCAATCAGTCACGTAGGGGCAGGTGGTACAGCCCATGCTGCTGCAACTACTTCTACTGCTGGTTTCATGAGCGCAGCGGATAAAAGTAAGTTGGATAGTATCGCCTCAGGCGCTAATAACTATGTGCATCCTTCAACACATCCGCCAAGCATTATCTCACAGGACGCCAGCAATCGGTTTGTAACGGATGCAGAGAAAGCTGCTTGGAATGCGAAGGCAGGCACAGCAGTTGCAACTACGAGTGCTAACGGACTTATGAGTGCAGCAATGGTCACGAAACTCAATGGCATAGCAGCAGGTGCGCAGGTTAATCGTTCACAAGCAACACAAGCTCAAGCCATAGCCGGCACGGATAACACTACCGATATGACCCCATTGAGAGTTAGGGAAGCAATAGATGCTCGTACACGTTACGGTACAACAGCAGGATCAGCAACGGCTTTTACTTTAACATTAAGTCCTGCTCCAGCCAGCTTATACACTGGTTTGCAGATTACTGTTAAGCTGCATACCAATACGGGAACCAACCCTACTCTGAATGTTAATGGACTTGGAGCA
The DNA here is from genome assembly GCF_042659865.1 of Paenibacillus septentrionalis. Taxonomy (NCBI): domain Bacteria; kingdom Bacillati; phylum Bacillota; class Bacilli; order Caryophanales; family Paenibacillaceae; genus Paenibacillus; species Paenibacillus septentrionalis. Next base: position 425,571 of record NZ_JBHSTE010000005.1, on the reverse strand, counting down.
AGAGCGTTATATGACAGTGACGGAGCAAGATTTAGCGGTGAAAGTGGAAAGATTTATACGTTTGTGTACGATGGCACAAATTTTATTCTGCGTAGTGGAGGAGGTGGTGGAAAACTAAATGTGTATACTGGATTGACACAGCCGGCGAAAAAAGAAGGGGTTTGGATACAGACGAGTCAGGCGATAACCTCTGTTCGTAATGATTTGGATATATGGTTAGCAAATGCATGGAGTAGAGTGAGTTATGCGGATATGCCAGAGCGAATAAGTAGAGCAGCTGCAGTATCTGATGGAGCTAACACTTACGTGTTAGGTGGATTCTCTAGTAACTCTGCTACTTCTAGATCCACTAACTATAGATATAATGCCAACACTAATACATGGACAACACTGCAGCCAATGGTGGCAAATGTAATGTTACATTGCGCAGCAGTAGTTGACAAAAAAATTTACGTGTTTGGGGGTTCTCATTCATCAAATAGTACTCCGACTGCATTCTTGCGTAAGTATGACATATTGCAAAATACATGGGAAACATTGCCCAACATGCCAGTACCTTTACAATATGCCGCATGTGTTGCAGTAGGGACAAAAATTTATATTTTTGGAGGCAGTCAGACAAGTTTTACCGATGGCAGAACTACTACAAGATGTTACGATACGGTGAGTGATACATGGAGTCTATTAGCGGCTATCCCCGAGCAAAGAGCGTCGGCTGTGGCTTGTGCTGTAGGGACAAAGATATACTTAGTCCATGGACATATGTCTGCTGGTACAAGTGGAGGCAACCCAAAAGATTTTTGTTATGACACTATTACTAATGCGTGGACCGAAATCGCAACTTCCCCAGCTTGGATTAGGACAGATGGCTCAGGAGTAGCTGTCGGCAATAATGTTTTTGTTTTCTATAGGACAGAAGGTGTCGTGTATAACACAACGACAAACACGTGGACAGTCTTACCGAATGGATCAGTGAATCATTTATACCCGGTCACAGGATATTATCAAGGAATGATTTATGTAATTGGTGGTAATTCCCTTAGCAGTGTAAGTTCTTATGCCTTGAACTCTACTTCATACCCAACTGGTACAGTCATCTTGTATCGTATTGACCCTGCTTACGGTCAATGGCAGACGGAGCTTGTAACTCCCGGACAATTATTACTGGGAGTAAATACACGGCTACTTTCTCACTTTGATGATGCATTTATTCATGACGGAACAACCCTTCGCGGAGATTTACCAAGTTATTACGGTAACGGCTCAGCGTGGGTTAAATTTAAAAATTAGATGGGAGCGATGAACATGAACTTATCTTTTGAATTAATTACAAACGACGGACAGGCGGAAGGCTATATTATCTTAAACAATGGAACACCTTGGATTGTACAAGATGTATACATCCCATATCCAGCAGAAACAATGGCAGAATCAGCACAGTTGCATATCGATGCGATTATCGCAGACCATAACGCAGAACCACAACCAACCGAAATTGAACTGTTGCGTCAAGAACTGACCGACGCGAAACAACAACTAGCCGATACACAAGACGCATTAATCGAACTAGCATCTATCCTTGCAGGAGGTGCTGAATAATGGCTAAAATCTACTATGCACGCATCAAGCGAGACACGACCTTCACAATTAACAATGTACCAACATTGTGGCATGAACAGGTTCAAAAGTTATTAGATGCAGACCAACAGACCGAATAGGTCTTTTTTTATTGCTCAAAAACGGAGGTGAGCATGTGAGTGACATGCAGAACGAAATGCTTCAACGTATTACTCGCGTTGAAGAAAAAGTAAACAACATGGATGAGAAGCTTGATCGTGTCATTCGTGCAAACGAAACGGCTCTTGAGGCATTGCAGCAAGCTAAGTCGGCTCATCACCGACTTGATCAAATTGAGGATAATCAAAAGTGGCTCTGGCGTACAATCGCTGGAGCCTTTTTGGTAGCCGTTGCTGGATTTATTATCAGTGGCGGTTTTAACTACTGAAGGGGGAAGATTGGATGGATTGGAACACGATTTTTGGCTTCATTGACACAAAGCTGCTGATCGTTGTCGCAGCCTGCTGGGTAATTGGTTTTGTGCTTAAACGCACACCTAAAATCCCGAATTGGATCATTGTCTATATCGTAACGGTTTCAGCTTTGCTTATGGCGACAGGGCTGCTTGGATGGAGTGTAGAGACGCTTATTCAAGGCTTGCTTTGTGGCGCCTTTGCTGTATATGGTCACCAAGTCGTCAAGCAGGCATCGGGGCGTGATCCGAATGAGTAGCGCAGCCTACCGTTATCGACAGGACCATATTCCCTTATCAACTCCATACAATCGCCGACCTGGACTTGCCATGACTCCTACAACGATTACGATTCACAATACAGGCAATCTATCGAGCACAGCCGCAAATGAACGAGCATGGCTCACAAATCCAACAAATACTCGCACCGCGTCCTATCATATCGTGATTGACGCAATCGAGGCGATCGAGGTGCTACCGCTTAATGAAACAGCTTGGCACGCTGGAGATGGGAGCAAAGCTACTAGTGGAAACCGTACTTCGATAGGAATAGAGATTTGTGAGCGAAACACCTTAACAGGAGAATACGCGCAAACACTACGTAATGCAGTTGAGCTTGTTGCCAAGCTGCTAACAGCAAATAACTGGAGCGTAGATCGTCTACGGCGACACTATGATTGGAGCGGGAAAAATTGTCCGCGGCTTATGAATCAGGATGGCAAATGGACAGGCTGGAAACAGTTTGTGCAGCAGGTGGACGCTCGCTTATTGGAGCTAAAAACTAATAAGAGCACAGAAGCGAACAAAAGTGAAATAGCCACCGCAACTGTTATTGTAAACGGCAAGCAACTTCCGCAAAAAGGGGAAGTAAAGGCAGGCGTTACGTATGTGCCAATTCGAGCAGTAGCAGAAGCGCTAGGTGCGACTGTCAAATGGAACAGCAGCACGCAGACAGTGACCGTTACACAACCTGAATACGGCAAAGCTTAACGTAATGTCAAATGTAACCAGTAATAATCATAGCAAATAAAAATAACAATAAAACTTGCAATCGTTACATCATTAAAAACAGTAGCATAGCAGCAAATGATCTAAGAACATGGCAGGGATCAGCTTCCTCAAAGAGGGGTTGATCCCCTTGCTTACCCCACATATCCCTCACCGATGCACACAGAACTATATCTCAGCCTCGAAAACATCCAATCATCATCACTTCTAGCAAGGAATGTAATAATTAAAGAACACCAAAAACATTTGCTACATGTCAAATCCCCAATAACAAATGAGAATTTCTCCTCTTAATCGCTTACCGAATGTTAAAGCTTCCTTTGCCTAATAACAGCTCCGCAAAAGTCCATAAATCCCCTATAACTATCCATATCTATCGAATTTTGTCGCATCATTATTCCACTTTTTGGACAAAACCACAACCAGTAATTATGAGAAAATTTGTAGGAATACAGCTTAATTCTAAAAAAATATTAATGTGTCATAGTTTTGGTAAAGGTTGCCCCTATTTGTAACCCTATGTTAAAGTAAAAGGCAGGTGATCCGACAGGAGAGGGTGTCTTTAGTTCTGTTCCGACACCGATACTACTAGCAAAAGTGCGAAAAGGAGAATATCATGGCCGGATTCGGGGACATGAGTCGTATGAAGGAAGCTGTTGCGAGTTTTGTCAAAAAGCTAGGAAGCAACCGTTCATCAAAAGACTCGAACACTGAGTTAGATCAGCAGCACGATACAGCCGATGCAGTGATAAGTACTACACCACTTTGGCGTAAAAAATCTATAATCATTGGTGGCGCTATTCTAGCAGTTTCTGCTGCAGTTATCATAGGCGTACAGCAATATCAACAATATATTAAAAGCAATACTTTTGAAATTGTTCATGTCTATCAAGATGGCACGTACATAGGATCAGTAGAGAAGGTAGAGGATGTCCAGCAGCTCATTGAGGAAGAGGAGCTAGAGCTGGCTAATAACAATCCCGGCATATCTATGGAGCTTAAAACGGGCGAGCTGACCTATGAAAGTGAAGTTGGATATAAGATTGCAGCAGATACGGAGACAACGTTAAGCAAATTAGAGCAGTCATTTGCTTCACACGCAGTAGGCGTAGCGATAGTCGTTGACGGCAAAACGCTTGGCTATGTTAAGGATGAAATTGCAGCTTCGAATATTCTGAATCGATTGCAGACGCAATATGCACCGCAAGTTGCTACAGCCGAAGACGCAAGACAAATTCAGTCGCTTTCTTATAATGCGAATGAGGAAGAAGCAGATTCAGCTCAGCAGCAAGCTGCTACTAATGAAGACGAAGCGGTTACGATAAAAGATGTAGGCTTTGTTGAGAAGGTAGATATTACGCTCGATCAAGTAGAGCCGACAGTTATTCTAGAAGAAGAAGAGCTGTATAAGAAAATCATAGACGGCAGCACCAAGCCTACCAAATATGTGGTGCAAAAAGGCGATTGCATTGGCTGTATTGCGCACAAATTTGGCATTAGTGAGCAAGTAATTTACGAAAACAATCCATTTATTGAAGGCGACCGCATTACTGCAGGCGATGAGCTTGATTTAACGGTTCGCATGCCAGACATTACGGTTCGTTCAGTCGAACAATTGGTAGAAATTGAGGAAATTGCACCACCAATTGAATATGTAAAAAATGATAGCATGAGAGAAGGCGAATCGAAGACGATTCAAGAAGGAGCGCCGGGAAGCCAGCGTCTCATTTACGAGATTACGAAGGAAAATGGCTATATCTTATCCGAGGAGCTTGTAGAGAAGGAAGTTATTGAAGAAGCAGTTCCTACGATTATTGAAAAAGGTACAATGATTATCGCGGGCACAGGTACAGGTTCATTTGCATATCCTGTTTCCAACTATCGCGTGTCCAGCAAGTATGGTAAGCGCTGGGGTAGGATGCACTCGGGTGTGGACTTCACTGGCGACAAAACGATTAAAGCGTCTGATGCTGGTGTCGTTGAGTTTGTAGGCACAAAAAATGGCTACGGCAAAACGGTTATTATCGACCACAAAAACGGCTATAAAACACTTTACGGACATTTGAATTCTTATAGTGTAAGTGAAGGCGATAAAGTCGCAAAAGGCGATAAGGTCGGTGTAATGGGCAACACTGGACGTTCTACGGGCGTACATTTACACTTTGAAATTTGGAAAAACGGCAATACGGTTAATCCGTTAAGCTATCTATAAAAAGAAGGCTGAACTAGTAGAGCTAACGCTCTTGAATAGTTCAGCCTTTTGTTATTAAAAATTGCGATTCGCATAAGGTACAAGCCGACAGCCTATGGTAAAATAGAAGGTATGATGAGTTAATAAAGGCGGTGTTGGCACATGTACGGCAAGGTTTTAGTGGTAGATGATGAGCAACCGATTGCAGATATATTGAAATTCAGCCTCGAGAAGGAAGGCTACGAGGTCATATGCGCATTTGACGGACAGGAGGCTGTTTCTCTTGCCTTTTCAGAGCAACCAGACTTGATTCTGCTTGACCTGATGCTGCCCGTAAAGGATGGCATGGATGTGTGTCGCGAAGTGCGTACGAAGCTGAATATGCCGATTATTATGCTAACAGCCAAGGATACGGAAATTGATAAGGTGCTTGGTCTTGAGCTGGGTGCGGATGATTATGTCACGAAGCCGTTCAGCACACGTGAGCTGCTGGCTCGCGTGAAGGCTCATTTGCGCCGTCAGAAAAAGATCAGCAAGCAGGAGGAGCAGGGTGTTGGTTCCGAGCAGCAGGATCAGGAGCCAGAACAGCAGGGCTTGAAGCTGTTCAACCTGTTTATTGATACGGATATGTACGTGCTCTATAAGGATGGCGAGCCCGTTGAGCTGACGCACCGGGAATTCGAACTGGTTCATTATATGGCGCGCAACAGCGGCAAGGTCATGACACGAGAGCATTTGCTGCAGGCGGTGTGGGGGTTTGAATATTTTGGTGATGTGCGTACGGTCGATGTGACGATCAGGCGCCTGCGTGAAAAAATTGAGGATGACCCGAGTCGTCCTGAATACATTCTAACGCGCCGCGGCCTAGGCTATATGATGCGCAATCCGAAGTTCGGGAGTTTAGGATGAAATTGAAGTGGAAACCATTTTTTCAAACCGTTCAGGTCAAGCTCGTCATTATTTATGTACTGTTGATTCTAGTGGCGATGCAGCTGATTGGCGTCTACTTTATTAGTACGGTTAAAACATCGCTCATTAACAACTTTACGAACAACTTGAAGGAGCAGGCAGATATATTGGCCAAATTCGCTGCGCCAAGCCTGTCGCCGATTTTAGACAGTGATGGAGATGTGACAGAGAATACGAATGAGGACCTGAACCTCGTTGTGCGGAATTTGTTCAGTATTAGCGGGGCTGAGGTGCAGGTGCTCGACAGCAACGGCAAAATTGTCGCAACCTCGTTACAGCTTCATCAGTCGTATATTGGGCAAAAAAATAAGTCGCTTGCTGTCAGCCGTGCACTTCAGAACATCTCGGACAATGAAGAGGAGTTTATTGACGAGGACGGAGTTCGGAAAAAGATGATTGCGATGCCGGTTACGTACAATGAAAAGGTGGTCGGAGCGGTGCACATTGTCGCCTCGATGACTGAGGTGTACGATACGATGAATCGCGTCAACCAAATCTTTTTCTCGGGTACGATCATTGCGCTCTGCTTGACGGGCGTGCTTGGCGTTGTGCTTGCGCATACGATTACGCACCCGATTCAGGGCTTGACGAGACAAGCGGAGCTTGTGGCAGAAGGACATTTCGATATGAAGGCGCCTGTGCTTGGCAATGACGAGATCGGACGGCTAAGCATGGCGTTCAACGATATGACGATTCGCTTGAAGGAAGCCTTGTCCGCCAATGAGGAAGAAAACGAAAAGCTGATTTCTGTACTGTCAAATATGAGTGACGGCGTACTTGCAGCGGATGAAAGCAATACGGTTATGGTGTGGAACAAGCGTGCGCTTGAGCTGATGGAGCTGGGCACCCTCCAGCATGCGCATTTGCCTGATGTGCTGAACTTAAGTGAAGAGCAGCTTGCTGAGCTGCAGCAGGGTCGCACGCAAATTTTCGTGAAAAGCAAGGAGCGTTATGATGATTCTGGCAAGCTGGAGGAAGAAACGATTCTTAAGGTGACTCTGTCGCCAATTCATCGGAGAGATCGCGGCATTACAGGCGCGATTGCGGTACTGCAGGATGTTACCGATCAAGAAAAGCTGGAGTATTCGCGTCGTCAATTCGTTGCCAATGTGTCTCATGAGCTTCGCACGCCGTTGACCACGATCAAGAGCTATGCTGAGGCGCTGAACGATGGCGCGCTTGATGAGCGCGAGCTGTCTGAACGCTTTGTTGGTGTTATTCGCAATGAAACGGAGCGCATGATTCGCCTTGTTAGCGATCTGTTGCATCTATCTCGGCTTGACTCGAATCAGGCACCGCTCCGCCGCCAGCAGACGAATATCCAGGAGATGCTCGATGAGGTGGCAGATCGCTTCTCCTTCCAGCTGCGGCAAAAGTCGATTACCGCGAAGGTGAAGGTTGATCGCAGTGTGAAGCAGGTGTGGCTTGATCGCGATCAGATTGATCAGGTGCTTGATAATCTAGTATCGAATGCTGTCAAATATACAAGCGACGGCGGAAGTCTACGGATTACTGCGATGCGCTCGAAGGATAAGGCCTATGTGGATATTTGCGTGCAGGACACGGGAATAGGGATTCCGGCGAAGGATTTGTCGCGCATATTCGATCGCTTTTATCGCGTAGATAAGGCGCGCTCCCGCAATATGGGTGGGACTGGACTTGGCTTATCCATTGCCCGGGAAATCGTTAAGCATCACGGCGGCAAGATTACACTGGAGTCGGAGCTTAATGTAGGGACGACGGTTACATTTAGCCTGCCGCTGCTGCAGGAAGGGGGCAAAGCCAAATGATCGAGAGATTGAAGACAGGTATTTTGATTGTTTTGGTGGCGCTAAGCCTTGTCCAAACTTACTTTCTTGCTTACCGGATGCCGTGGCTGGGTACGACAACTCGGTCCGATCAAGACTATGTCAACACTGAGCTGCTAGGACAAAGCAGCAATGTGGAGCAGATCATTTACCCTGAGGAGCTGATTTTGCATCTTGGTAATGATGAGCACTCGATTATCTACCCGAATACGCAGTTTTATGAGCTGATTGTTCGGCAGCGTCTTGCAAGTCGAGAGTTCAAGGGATTTCAGGTGCTGGTTAAATCTCCTTTAAACTGGGAGGAATTAAGGCGTCAGCATAAAGGGATTGAGCTGTCCTTCACGCAAGGAGTATCGTTTGAGCTATTGAAGCGACTTATGAAGCTGAATACCGATGGCGTGCAGGATAATGTGCAGCTAAGCGGTATTTATATATATGCGGTTGAGGAATCGGAGGAGGTGCAAGCATATTTCTTCGATCAGAACGGCTCAACCGTCTATCAGGCACTGCATGTGGACCTGACGGTGAAGGATATCGGCGATTATGTCGGGTTTGGGGAGTATTTGCCGCGTTATACGTATGTACGTGATCATTTATATGTGGCTAGCGAACCGATTCAGGCAACGGAGTATATGTATAGCTATGAGGTATTTACGCCTGAGCAGATGCAGCGCAGCTTGTTCTTTGATTCCAGCTCTACGCGGGCGATTGTGAATCGTTCAGGCTCGCAAATTTATACCGATGGCAAGCGCGGCTTGAAGGTTGAGCAGAATGGGCTATGGATTAACTATACGAACTCGGTGGCAACGCAGACGAACAATGTGCCGCTTGGTGAAAATGTATTTTTGGCAGTAGATTTTGTGAATCAGCATGGCGGCTGGGATACGAGCTATCAGCTTGTTAAGGTGCCAACGCAGGACGAGCGTTATGTTCGCTTCCGCAAATATATCGATCAATACCCTGTGATTGATATTAGTCCTTTCAATTACGGCTATATTCAGCTTGGCGTGCAGCAGGGCGTAGTAGTGGAGTATGAGCGATCACTGATCAAGCTGCCACAGCAGGCAGATCGCAAGGAAATTCGCTGGTTGTTTGGCGGAAAGATGCTGACCAATCAGCTGGAGCTGTATGAGTTTGCGGATGACATTGTGTCGATCTATCCAGCGCTGAAGGTTATCCCGCAGCAGGAGCAGAAGATTCAATTCGTTCCAATCTGGGCAGCTCTGCTAAAGGATGGCCGAGAGGAAGTGCTTATGGATGCGATGCCGGTGGGCTATGATCCTGAACGTGGAGGCAGAGGGCCGCAGCAGTAGCAGACTGGATGTGCTATGCACTCGATGTGCCGTGTGATTGAGTCCTAGCTATTGATACTTTCATCGTGATTAGATTAGAGCCGTGCAAAGGCTGGATAATTGGGCTTATACATTTGTGAAGGATGAGGTGAAGCGAGTTGGACTGGGGTAGAGCAAAAAGCGTAATGATTTTTTCGTTCCTGCTGCTGAATATATTGCTTGGCTATCAGCTGTGGACTGATGTAAGGGCGCAGCTCAATGCGAATGCCAACTCAGCGGAGCTTCCTGCCGATAAGCTGCAGATTATGCAGCAAAAGCGGATTACATTATCGACAAATTTGCCATCGGAAACCCCGATGATGGGCGATCTGACGTATTTGCTGCATTCAGACAGCATGGAAAACCGCAAGCCGACCTTAATCGTGCCTGCGGCAGATAGTGCGGTGGTGTTTAATGAGAATCAGCTTGTGCGTTCGCTTGGCGAGTTGATTCCTGATCTAACGGAGTATGTATATGACGTGCACAGCAGTCGTGATGGAGTGTTCGTCATGCACCGGACTGTGGACGGGCGGCCGATGTTTCATACGAAGCTGGAGCTGTACAATAGTAATCTGAAAATTACGGCCTACCTGCAGGACCGCGTGCAAATTACGCGCACTGGTGAGAAGCAGCAGGTGCTTGCAGCCTCCAAGGTGGTTTCGAGCTTGATCGAATCTTATCTTGAGCCGGGTGCGGTGATCGTAGATATTCAGCTTGGCTATTATGGTCAAATTTTCGATTCAGAGGTACAGGTGGCGACGCCTTCATGGCGCGTGATGCTGGACGATAGCAAGATCTATTATGTAGATGCAATAAGCGGAGAGGTATTAACTGACAATATGGAGGACAAGCTATAACGGCTCCTGTCAGCTGGGAGAGGACATGAAGCATGAGTTTACGTTTTACAGTGTTGGCAAGTGGTTCAACGGGGAATGCCACGATTGTACAGAGTAGAGATACAACCATTATGATAGACGCAGGTCTTAGCGCGAAAAAGCTTGATGAGCTGATGAAGCAGCAAGGCATTTCGGGCCATGATGTTGATGCGCTGCTTGTGACGCATGAGCATTCGGATCATATAAAGGGATTGGGCGCATTTGCACGCAAATTCGATCTGCCCATCTATGCAAATGAGCCGACATGGGATGCGCTGGAGCGGCATGTCGGCACGATTAGCCAGGAGAAGCGCATGGTTTTTCAAAGCGGCGAAGAGCTTAGCTTTGGCAGCATGCGCGTTCATACCTTTCATATTTCACATGATGCTGCGGAGCCGATAGGCTACACCTTCGAGCAGGATGGCTGCAAGCTGGGCGTCGCAACAGATCTGGGCTATGTAAGTGAGAAGGTTAAAGGACATATCTATGATTGTGATGCGCTTGTGCTAGAGTCGAATCACGATACTGAGATGCTGCGCATGGGCCGCTATCCCTGGAACATTAAGCGGCGCATTTTAAGTGATATTGGACATTTATCCAATGTTGCAGCAGGTGAGGCACTAATTGAACTAATGACGGATCGCACGAAGCGGGTATATCTTGCTCATTTGAGTCAGGATCATAATCAAATGGACCTGGCGATGCTAACCGTTAATTCTATATTCGAGAACAACGGAATATTTTATAAACGAGAGGAATTTCCACTGCGCCCTACTTTCGCTGATCGGCCAACGCCTTGGGATGAGCTAGGTCGGCGATAAGCTCCTCTAGCGTACGATCAATGCGCTGCATCATGCGAGAAAGCTCACCATCATTGACGATGCCTTTGTTAGTGAGAATGGCGAGTAGACCATTTAAGGTAAGCAGTGTCTGGTAATGCTCCTGCTTTAAATCCGCGAGCTGTGCGGCAAGCTGCACGTGCTCATAAGAACGAGAAGTTGACATAGAATAAAGGCCTCCTATATGAAATTTATGGTAAAATATAATGAGAAATTGAATGCTATTACTAGTTTAGTCTAATCTCGCAAAAACATTCCTGATTTTGTAAAATAATATAGAAATGATGGAGGGGAGCGCAGTTCATGAGCTTGTTCGATGATGATTTTTATTCCTCGAAGGTGTCCCGCAAGACGCTGCGAGAGCATCTTGGAAACCGAAAACGTGGAGGCAGATGGCTGGGACGCTTAAGAAATCAAAAAAGCGTCCAGCTAGTTGTGCTGTCTTCGGTAACGACTGTACTTGTGATTGCCGTGCTGTATGGACTGCTGTTTGGCTTTTCCCCTTCATCGCGACACGGCTCGAGCATGGATTTTTCTGCTCGCGCTGTGGAGGCGAGCGACCACATTCGTCCAGCGGTGGTGAGCATTATTAATGAGCAGAAGTTTTCGCTGGAGCTAGGTGGCGGACCGCTTGAGCAGGATGCCGAGCAAAGCGGTGTATATCGCGAAATCGGGGTTGGATCAGGCGTTATTGTGCAGAAGGATGAGCAGTACGCCTATATTGTGACGAACTATCACGTCGTAGCATCGGCACATCGCGTCAAGGCGGTACTAACGACAGGCGAGCAGCGCGAGGCTGAAGTGGTAGGACTCGATCAGATTACCGATCTGGCTGTGCTTAAGGTGGATGCAGCAGGTATCGGACAGGTTGCAGAGATCGGAGATTCCTCGAAGCTGCGTGCGGCAGAGTTCGTAATGGCGATGGGCAATCCGCTTGGCATGGGTGAGGCGATTACGTTTGGGGTCGTCAGTGTAATACGTGAGACGGTTCCGGTATCACTTGCACAAAATGGCGTGCTTGACTGGGAGCAGGAGGTCATCCGCGTCGATGCTGCGATTAACCAGGGCAACAGCGGCGGGCCGCTAGTTGATCTGAATGGCAGAGTCGTAGGGATCAACAGCATGAAGATTAGCAATTTCGGTGTGGAGAGCATCGGCTATGCGATTCCGATCAATAATGTAATGCCGATTGTATCGGAGCTAATTGATAGTGGCTATGTGTCGCGTGCGTATTTAGGCGTGATGATGCTCGATCTGCAGCAGTACTGGAGCAGACAGGAGCTCGAGGCTGAGATAGAGGGTGAAAGTACGCTTAACCTGCCGCAGGAGGTATACGAGGGGATCATTGTGCTGGAGGCGCTCGGACCTGCGAAGGAAGCGGGATTGGAGTTCAATGATGTGATTGTGAAGCTGGATGATACGAAGATTCGCAATACGCGTGAGCTTAGAAGATATCTGTACAATCAGAAACAGATCGGCGATAGCATCGTTGTACACTATTACCGTGGCAAGGAGCTGCTCACAGCAACCGTGACGCTTGGGGAGAATAAGCCGGAGTAATGGTTTGTTAGTTCGAGTGTCATGTACGTAGTAGTGTGTGCAGCGGGGCGGTATGTGTGATAAACGGTCAGTGTAGTGTGAGGCAGTTAGTGCTCGTTGTGGTGAATGGTAAGTGTAGAGGTGTCGCGTAGCGCATGTCGGTTTTGTATATCACTTCGTGTATCGTCCGATATATCGCTTGGTATATAGATTCGTGTAGATGAACGTATAGACCGATGGTAAGTTTTGATATACTTTGATCTATCAAGTCGTATATCAAATAGTGTGTTGGAGAGTGTCATACTTCTTGTAGCCAATAGTGTGAGCTAATGGTATAGAGGATTGTATACATGATTGTGTTGTTGGTTGTGCAGATAGCGTTCGGTTCAAAAGAAATGTAATGCATAGACAACAAATGGGAGTCAATGAAAAGCCGCGAGATGACGGGCTGCGCTGGGTAAAGCGAGCTGGTCTCTCGCGGCTTTTGCTGTATCGTATAACGAATTGTGATATGCTAAGACTATAGAATAGACACTAAGGAAAAAGGAAGAGACATTATGTATTGTGTATGTAAAGGCTGTATTGAGCATGCGTTAGAACGCTTTGTTGATGAATATGAGGATGCACCAGATATGGTGAATTTGAAGGAAACCGAATTTGCCGATTGGGACCCGCCGCGCAAGTGTGACCTATGCGAGGAAGCTGCGGAAGTATTGGTGGTCTAGATGCATATTGGAATTGTCGCGGTAGGCAAGCTGAAGGAAAAGTATCTTGTAATGGGCATGGCTGAGTATGCAAAGCGCCTCGGCCCTTATATTAAGCTTACGATAAATGAGGTGCCGGACGAGAAAGCACCTGAGACGATGAGCGAAGCGGAAGAGGAACAGGTGCGTGATCGCGAGGGTGAGAAAATTCTGGCACATATTAAGCCAGAAGCGCACGTTATCGCACTGGCGATTGACGGCCAGCTGTGGTCGAGCGAGGATCTGGCAGAGCAGCTGGACAAGCTGGCTACGTATGGCAAGAGTCATGTGGTGTTCGTGATAGGGGGAAGCAATGGCTTGTCGCAGGCAGTGTTGAAGCGAGCGAATCAACGCCTGAGCTTCGGGCGAATGACGCTGCCGCATCAGTTGATGCGTCTGGTGTTGATCGAGCAGGTATATCGTGCGGTGAAGATTAATCGTGGGGAACCGTATCGCCTTTAAGGGTAAAATAGAAAGGGACTCCATGATGGAATCCCCTCGATCTTCACCGGATAAGCTGTTGCCCGAATCCAGCATCCACGCTTCGACAGGAGCGATGTAATTGCATGACTCGTCCACCGCGAGGCGGGTGAGCAGGTTATAGGAATCATGGTTGATACGGTCAATCGTAAAGTCGAAGTGCAGATGGATGGCCTTGACCTGACGTCCCTTGCCCCGGGGGGCTTCCGGGGTGATCTGGATGCTCTCGACCATCAGCCGCAACAGGGCTTTCTGTTCCTCGGCATCCACCGCCGTCAGCTTGTCCTGTATGTGCTTCAACAGATGGTGCAGGGCGGTCGCATCAACAGGCGTACTGTTATCCTCGGCAATTTTGCTTTCTATAGCTTCAAGATTCTCTTGTAGCTGTTCATGTTGCGTATGAGCCTTCATAAGCTCAGGCTTGAGGATCGGGACAAGATCAGGATCATTCATAAGATTGTCTTTGAGCTTTTGCAGCTTCCTGCCCATGCTGTTCATTTCGTCCAGTATGGCCTTCTTCTCTGCCTGCAAGGGAGCTTCCGCACCGGAACGAAGCTTGTTGATGTTGTCTGCTAGTTGCCCGGCAATATCCGGTCTGGAGGCGACACGTACAAGCTCCTCAAACAACTGCTCCTCGGCTACATCCGCACGGATGCTATTGGAGCGGCATACCGTTGTTCCCTTGTTATGAAATTGCCCGCATGTATAGTAGCGGTATGATTGACCTTTGGCTCCTTTGGAACGAGCCGGAACCATCCCGTGACCGCATACCGGGCATTTCAACAGTCCGCTGAGAATGTAGGGCTGATGGGAGCGGGCAGGTTTGTACGAGCGTTCCCCAAGCTTGTTATGGACGCTGTTCCACAGCTCCAGCGGAATCAGCGGCTCGTGTAAACCATCCACCAGCAGGAAATCCGGGTTCTTACTTTTTCGGCGTTTCTCCGCCCAATCGACAACCTGATTGTATCTGATTTTCCCGATGTACATAGGATTGCTAAGGATGGTCTTGATGCTATTTGTACTGAAGGGCTTGCCTGTCTTCGACCGATAGCCTTCTTCATTGAGCCGCCGGGTAATGGCCTTGAAGCCCATTCCCTGATCAGCATATTCAAATATTTTGCGGACGATGACGGCTTCGTTCTCATTGATGACAAGTTCCTTGTTCACGCTGTCGTAGCCCAGCGTTTTTCCTCCGTTGTACCGTCCTTCCTTGGCCCGCTGTTCCATCCCCATCTTCACACGACCAATGATCGTGTTACGCTCCAGTTCGGCAAACGAGCCGAGAAACTGAAATGACGCCTTTCCGAATGGAGTCGTTGTATCAATTTGTTCGCTTAAACTTACCAGCCTCACATTGTTCCGCTCCAAGGTGTCACTAATCTCCAGTGCATCCTTAAGCTTGCGAGCCAGGCGGTCAATCTTGTAAATGACCAAAATATCAAATTTATTCTGGCCTGCATCCGTCAGCAGCTTTCGCATTCGCGGGCGGCCAGCGATGCTTTTTCCACTTTTTCCTTCATCAATATATTCGCTCACGATTTCAATATCATTGCGTTCGCAATACTTTCTGATCTCGTCAATCTGTGCGGTGATGCTGAATCCTTCCTTGGCTTGCTCTTCGGTGCTTACGCGGGCATACAGAGCGGCTCTGATTGAAGGGGTCATAGGGTGTTAGCTCCTTTCATTGTCTCCTTCGGGTTGATAGGTTGCAATAAGCTCATTTCGTGCTTTTATCAAGGCATCTTCCGGAATGGATGGATAGGCTTGAGGATAGATTGCCAAAGCGTTGTACAACTCGGAGGCAACAATAACCGGATGCGGCTGAGTGTATAGCTTCTCGACGGTTTCCGTTGCCTGAAACTCACTGATGAGCCGGGCAAGAGCCGAGATAAACTCTGGCTTGTTCAGCGGCCTGTAGGAGCGAAGATCATGAATGAGTCTGACGGTTTTATCGCTTCGATACTCATACAGTACAGCACCGATAACGGAGGTTCGTGCAATCTCTGTTCCGGTTTCCGTGAGATTGTCATCATTGCCCGCAGGTTCTCCGATGGCGATAGGACGAAATGGGCCTTCATAGAAATCGTCAGTCAAGGAATCGAACGGCAATCCGAGGTCTTGCGTGATTTTGTGCATCAGTTGATAGGCAGGCTTTTTGGAATCGCCACGTTCAATGGAGATGATCGTCTGATGCTTGACGCCAATGCGTTCACTGATTGCAACGGTGGTGAATGCTTTATCCGTATGAAGCTTGCCAATTTCCTTCCGAAACAGGCGAAGGCGGCTGCCAAGATCAGCCGATCTCAGAAGCTCAAACTCCTCCGGTGTTAATGTACGACGCGGCATAACCGAATCAGTCCTTTCAGTCAGGGTAATATTTACAGCCAGTATAAACCATGCTATATTGCTTGTAAATAAGTATTAATACTTAAATATAAACATTTGGGGGTTGCTATGGATTACATAAAACCTGTAGAGATTGATCTGAATGAGATGGATGATGAACCACTTGCCTTGTACTTTGATAAGAAAGCAAGGAAGGAGCAGTTCGTCAAACAAATTGCATGTATATTAAATCAACTAATTCTGGATTCCGGGCAGGAAATGCAAAATAACCGTTGCTCTCCAACAACTGGTCTGCAAGAATGACACGCAACCTTCTTCCAACCCTTGTCTTGCAAGGCTTCCCGGCAGAAAAATATAACGGGGTGAATTCATGTATATTTATCCGACCAATCGTACTCAATCAGTTATGGAGACACAGCCTATCATTCAGG
Organism: Paenibacillus septentrionalis; assembly: GCF_042659865.1. Classification (NCBI taxonomy): domain Bacteria; kingdom Bacillati; phylum Bacillota; class Bacilli; order Caryophanales; family Paenibacillaceae; genus Paenibacillus; species Paenibacillus septentrionalis. Next base: position 408,982 of record NZ_JBHSTE010000005.1, on the reverse strand, counting down.
GCATCCTTGGCAGACAGAAGGTTGAGCCGTTTTATTGTCCTTACGATAAACTTGTCTTGGCAGCGGATAGCTACCCGGATTCGAGCTTCATCAGGCTAATTCGGCCCGCTAGAATGTGGATTGAAGATGATGATTCCTATTACAGACACAAGTTCCTACATACCCTGTTCAGCATTCGTTGGGGGCAGATGAACCCCGATGCCGCAACAACGTCAATCATGATCAATCCGTGGAAGCATCAGCTTACACCGGATGACATTATGAAATTGGTAGAACTGGTCATGGGCAGCAAACATTCCGTCAAAGTAGCCAGCTTTGATGAGAAAACAGACCTGCTCCGAAGTATGAACGCCGAAGAAACTTCCAAAAGACTGTACGTAGGTTATCAACGCAAGCCCCCTGAAGACTACGAACAGCTTGGGCAGACTTACTATTACGGCAGTCGGTCAGGCCAGCAGGTCAAGAACTACGATAAAGCCGAAGAGCAGGGCAAACGTGACCAAGCATGGACACGCATTGAGCGGACGCGAAGAATTCGCAACAAGGCCAGCAGAGCCAGTCTCAAGGATTTCCTCTACAACGAACGACAGGATGCGTTCAAGCACACGATGCTTGTAGATATTGACAAAATTGATGGCAGAACGAAGATAAAGCGGCTTCTCAAGGCAACAGGAAACTTTCAAGAAGCATTCATGAATCTTGATGCCACGGAGAAGCGTAAGTTGAAGCGACATGAAATATTTGCACGTCCTTCTGTTGATCTTGGCTCCTTGTTTCGTACCGAGCTTGACAGATGGATGTCGCTATCGCCAAAGCTGTACTCTGTCTTCAAGACATATGCCTTATTCAGAGAATGCTGGAGCGGCAGGGACAAATATGGACAGCTTGACTACCAATTGGACTGGAGCAATCTGCGATCCGGTACTGCTACGCTGACAACATCTCAGAGAGTAGTGATGGATAGTTACTCAGGCAAATGGAACTACGGAAGCTACGACAGTTCTTTTAGCTGTATACCGTGCATCGAACAGAGCTAGTCAAGGCCGAGCGAATGCGAGCTTGTTTCAGGCTTGACTGGCGGCTCGTTACACCGACACTTTATTTCGTCCTTGGCATTGGCCAAGGAACGCCACACGGCGAGTGACGGGAGGTGAAGGAGGGCAGTCGTCCTCCTTCGGCCCTCAGGGCAGTGGGTGGTCTTGAACCGCACGTATAATACTGGGCCGCGAGCGATAGCGAGCGGCCTCCTTCAACCCTGCATTCCTCAAAATCAATACAATTAACTCATACGCATGGCCTACATTAATCCTTGCTCTTTCATAGAGACGTAGCGACCGTCACCCAGAACCAGATGATCCAAGACCTCGATCCCCACAATGTGACCACTATCGACTAGCCGTTTTGTTATCTGGATGTCCTCTGGTGATGGAGTTGGATCGCCACTTGGGTGGTTGTGACAAACCAGCACAGAAGCCGAAGAACGCTTTACAGCGAGACGAAATACCATATGAGGCGTTACAATCGCGGCATTGAGCGAACCTATAGAAAGCGTCTCTGGTCGTCCGATTAGATGATTCTTTGTATTCAGGAACAGCACGACGAAATGCTCTTGTTGAAGATATCGCATCTCCGGCATCAACAGGTCAGCCGCATCCTGAGGTCTGCGGATAACTTCTGGCTCTGTACAAGTTGGTCTACTCAATCTGCGTGCCAACTGTAAAGTAGCGATCAACCTTTTGGCACGTACTTTGCCAATGCCTTTGATGGATAACAATTCATACTCGGTAGCATTCATTAACTCCTGTACGGTGGGAAAGCGTTCAAAGATTTCATCTACAATATAGGAGCCGGACTTTTCAGCAATTGCATCACCCAGCAGAGATTTGATCGTCGTAATTAGTTCATTTGCATGATTCATAGACTTTTCCTCCTGTAAACGCAAAAAGGAGATGCCAGATTTGACTTCTCCTATTGCGTGAATATGATTTTGTTTTGTATGATGATGACAAGGTATTTTTCTTGAGTCGCCTATTTGTGGGCGGCTTTTTTTTCTTTCTCTTCAATTTGCATGTTGATCAAAACAAGCTTCACGAGGGCTTTAGCATACCGTCTGCCTTCTTCGGTATCGAAACTGGCATCTTTGTCCATCCATTGCATTTCTGACACCAGCTTGGCCTTCTGTGCCTTCAAGTGCTGAATAACATCCATACTCTAATCACCTCCCTTCCAGAAAATAAAAAATAGCCTACTATCGTCTCATGACAAAGCGGCCATCTGTATACTTCCATATCAAAAGATTCGACCCACAATGCTGTGCAATCTAGACTTTCATCCGCACTTTGCATGGCTGTACAGTGAATTGAATCAGTGTTGTCACTGTACCGTTCTGGAGTGCAACTACTGAAAATGTTCCCTGATCTAATGGCACACTGTAGATAAATCCTTTTTGCTCGCAAAATCCCAAATACTCCTTTAAACTATTGCTCTTGAAAGCTAGATAGTTCATGAATTGCTCCTCCACTCTTAAAAATTTGAACTACACTTTCCCGGTGCGATCACGGTGCCTCTGAAGCTGTTGCGGGAATTCACGGTGAAAGTAAGTGACCATCCATCGAGCGGCTGTCTCGTCATCCACTTGGTACATGCGGCGGCAATAGACGTATAACACCGTACCAGCAATCCGAATGTGCCCATTCATGACCAACTGCTTCAACAGCTCCTGCATCTCGACAGGCAAGCCTTTTTTCACTACCATCTGCACTCACCTCCTTTGTTTGGCGACATCTCACAGCCGATGATTGATCTCTGTCATGCAACGCAAAAAAGCCCGTTCGACTTAGGAACGGGCTACAATGCTTTAAAAGCTTGAAAAAAATAAAAAAGGACTGCGATTCCGCTGTATCAACAACAGAATGCAGTCCTATAAATAGGGGTAGGGCATGAAACGGAACCCCTACCCCTTGTTATTTTATTGCGTGGTGCTCCGAGAAAATATGTATGATTTTTTGTCTACATAAGGTATCTGCCTTTTTCGTTATTTATATCTTCGATCTACAGCATTAAGAAACTCGCGAGTCACTTTAATTACAAATTCTATATCTTCTGCTTCTCGATCATGTAATTGAGCGTTTAATTCCTCGATCTTATTACGGACTACATCACTGCCAATATCCAGTCGGAGTTTGTCCATGTCCTCGAAAATTTGAACAGGTTTGACATTTAATGCACTGATGATTTTACCAAGTGACTCTAAAGAAATATTACGAGTGCCTCTTTCAACATCACTTATATAACTAAAGCTTAAGCCAGATCGCTCCGCTAGCTGTTCTTGAGTCATCCCTTTGATTTTTCTTATACTCCGAATTTGGTCGCCGACCATTTTAATGAAATCCGCCATGCCATCACCTCTCTACATCAGCTTAGTAGAGTAGAGGCAAGACTTTTATCCTACTATAGTGACACATTTAAACTTATCTTATGAGTGTAATTATAGTATAATAGCCCTGTCTATATTTTTCCAAGATACAATAACGATCCAAGGAGGGTGAACAACAAAGCATCATTCAGCTCGTTTATATGAATTTCACAACTGAAAATGTAAAGGAGAATGTGCTATGTCTGTTAAGAAGTTTGTAGCAATACTATCGTCAATCTTAATGCTCTTTGTTGTAGCTAATACCGCATCCGCATCTATGCCATCATACGGTGAGGAATGGCAAGACGCCCCCAGCAATACACCTGCTATTTCTTTTTCCGACGTACCGACCAATCATTGGGCCTATAAGTACATATCCGAAATGGTTGGACGGAAAGTGATCGACGGCTACCCTGACGGCAAGTTCAGACCTAATAATACGATCAGCAGAGCCGAATTTGCGAAGATCATGGTGACCGCATCAGGCATTCAAGCTCAAAAGGTCAATTATTCATCATTCTCGGATGTTCCCACAGCGAACTGGGCATCACCATTTGTCGAAGCAGTCAAGGACTACATGACGGGCTATCGCACGGCAAACGGTCAATATATCTTCAATCCATCCGCACCGGCTCTGCGTGAAGATATTGCCGTTGCACTAGTTAAACTGAAAGGATATGACGTGAATCGCTTACCTGACCACAGCACATTAGAAGCGATGTTTAAGGATTACGCTGGCATATCGGAGTCCGCCAAGGACTATGTTGCTCTGGCGGTTGAAAACGGTCTGGTTTCTGGCTTCCCTGACGAAACATTCCGTCCGCAGGCTACGGTTACTCGTGCTGAAGCAACCGTTATGCTTTGGCGAGCTTACCAGTATGGGAACGACAATAAAGGTGTAGGTGGCGGCGAGCCATCAACCACAACGCCAACACAACCGCCACCAAGCCAGCCAACAACTCCATCAACGCCGAATCAGCCGCAACAGCCAGATACAAATGAGAAATTCACTGTAGATACGCTTGTTGGCGGCAATGGGGAAGGTGATGTAGATGGCCCTGTGCGGATAGCCAAAATCAATCGAGTTGACAGCATGGTAGTCGACAATACCAACAATATTTTCTTTCTCGATACGAAAACCAACAAGGTTCGCAAGTTCAACCATTCAAATGGTACGGTAGAAACCTTCAAAACGATCAATGCCGAATTTAACTGGAATCGCCAAGAAGGCACAAGCGTGACGCATTATGATCACATTGCATTTACACCAAACTTGCTTGCCTATAATTCCGCTAACAACAAACTGTTCCTATGGGGAACTCGATGCGAAGTTGATGTGACGCCTGACAATAGATGCTTCGGCAACTATTTCAGCACGATTCATGATATTAGCTCTGATGTACAATTAGCGACATTCTCCTTTGCTCCACAGCTTCACTGGAGCAGGTTTATGACCTTTACCAATCAGAACTCAATCATTTTCGGAGGGCATAATGTAACGCTTAGCTCCAGCATGATTCTGGAGGGCGAGCTTGGAAAAGAAGCTGACGTTATCGCTAATTCCAAGGATGGAACAGGTGCAAACCTGAGTTGGTTCAATGAGGCAATTGTCGACGCTATTGCAACACCAGACAGTCTGTTCACCTTTCACACGGCCTATCAGGAATTGAGCAAAATCCAGCTATACCCTAGAAAAGTCGAATCCATTATTTCTTTTGAAAATATGAAGTTCGATACAGTTACATCACACAACGGCAAGTTCTATATCTCCAGCGGGGCAACGATTTATGAACTGACGACAGAGGGGAAACTGACTACATTCATAAACGGAAACGACCTGATCTACAATGACGGAAATCCAATCAAAAAAATCATGCATATAGACTTTGATAGCGATGGCAACGTCATTGTTTACGATGATAACAACAAAGCGATCCGCAGAATCAATCTGTAAATAAGAATTATTGACTAGCGGGAGCCCAGTGCTCCCTTTCTTGTATGGAGAGGAGGAGTGGATTATGACGAACAACTACTATTGCCATGCATGCCAAAATGATCATAGTATCATGAGCACGATTGGCATTCGACATCTGCATCGCAATCTTTCGGCTAAAGACATGTCCAACTTTATGAATGTTGCGACAACGATTCCAGCCTATGAAGTGGTCAGGAACGGTATACCGGGCGTGTATGAGGGCACCGATGCCTTTATACGCGAAGTCAACATTGCTCAGACCTTGCAGGATAAATTCCCGAATGTAGAAGCATTCAAAACGACCGCAGGATTCAAGGAATGGCTTGCTGAGCAATTACAGGGAAGCAAGAACGCGGCGGCCAATGCACTTAGCAAACTTCAAGGAGATGCCGCTGGTGAAGTGGATTTCATCCGCGAGATGCAAGGCAATATCCGCAGTCTGTTCACGAAGATCGATTTCCCTCGCAATGCGGATGGTCGCATTATCAGCAATACGCCGGGCATCGATGCTGTTGAAATTAACCGAATAACAGGCGAAGTCATTAACGAGTTTCAGGTTAAGACGCTTCGCTCCGCCGACAGCATCAACAGTACGCTTAAGGATTTTCTAAGCAACGACCATTACAAACCAACAACGGTGCTTGTTGGGCCGCAGGAGCTCATAGATCGTGCTCACGAAATGGGTGTCCCAAATCCAACGAAGGTAATGGGTACGCTTCAGGACAATCAGAACTCTGTACAGGAGCTTAGCAATAAGGTTCTGAATGAAGAACTGGCTGTCAGCATCACTGCAGGAGAGGTTGCTGAAAAAGTTGTCGGTGGAGCGGTGATTGGTGCGGCTATTTCTATTGGGGTGTCCAGCCTATTATCTTATTTGCAATACAAAAACAGGAAAATCACATTCGAGGAAATGAAAAGAAGAATTGCCAAAGACGGAGTAAAAGGAGCGATTACAGGCGGAGCATTAGCAGGCCTATCACTATTCATCCCTGGTGGCATCATCGGCTTCGGAATTGGTTTTGTAGTCGGCACATCACTTCGCCGTCTGCTGGATGAAGCATACGGCGATGGTATGTTCGGAGAGGTTTTAGATGCAACGAAAGCTGTTCATGCTAATGTTCAGTTGCTAGCGAACGGAACTGTTTATGTAGCTCAAATTACCGCGATGAATGGACGAGCACTTGCACGAGCTGTCTCCACTGTTGATGACATGAGTGCTGACCGATTACAGGCTGTTACAATCTACAACAAAGTGGAGCGGGTCAACAACAACGGTTTTCGGAGTGATTATAGCCAGTCCGTTGAAGATATTTTATCTCGATTAGACCGCTTGCAGGATCGGATGAAAGGGGGTTGATCACGGATGGCGACGAGTGGACAACAAATCGTGAAATGGCCAGATCAACGACAAGTAACTGAGACTGTAAAGGAAAATCCAAAGCTGGTTGATCAGACACAAGTAAAGGACATTGTACAGGAGACGCTCAACCAACTTTCGTCCATTGAGCATCGACTTGATCGACTGGAGAATCAGGGTGTTGTTGACCGAGTGATTGGCTCGATCACAGGCTCCACGAATAGAGAGCTGATTACGCTAATGAGAGATTTAACGCAGGCTCAGCAGACAACCATCAAGCTTGTACTGACTTTAGCTGTGTATCACGCTCAAAACATTGCGGTTATGGATGAAATTCTCGATGAGTTGGGTAAAGCCAAAGGCGTACATACACGCACAGCATCGCATATTGAATTTCTATATGAGCAGGTGCAGATGATTCGCGATACCCCGCCGCATACACGAAAGAAACCTGTGGCCGGGAGGTTGGCTATCTGGATTGCGATTGTTTCATCTGTAGCTTTATTTACATTCTTCATTTTCAAATAATGTGATAACTCATTGCTGAATCTTACGGTTCAGCTTTTTTGTTACGTTACAATTTTGGTGAAATAGCGATATATGAAATAAGGATTATAAAATACGAGAAGGGTACATACCTCATGTTGAATAGTTAATGTCCTAATATGCGAGCTATTCATGTTTATGCTGGTACGGAGGGGAAATCTTATGTTACCACGTACTTTACTCCCAATTGACGTTACATAAGTGAGATAGCCGCAATATATAGTAAGAATAGCTAGCGATCAATCCAGTATCATTTATGATAAGGGTGATTGTGAATGATGCGAAATGCTCGGTAAAGCTGTTCAACCAGGATTGTTGTTTCAAGTCCTGTGTCCATCTCCATTTGACTAAGGGTTATCATCTCATCGTACTGGTTGAGTTCTGAACTTATTATAATGGACACATCTGATGTTCCTGACACACCTAAGTCATTGATCTTTGCCGCAAGCTCCTCTGATGACACTGATGGCTGAGTTTTGGCTAAAATTATCTTATAGCTACTGTTATTTAGCTTCTTCTCAAGCTGATCTTTCTTTTTGAGATCAATTAGTTTGATGGTGCAGTATCTCCCCAACCGTTTTTCGTATTCTTTTATAGCTTCTAGATAAAACTTCTCTATTTTTTCACTGATTGTGTAAATTGTGATTTTCATAGTAAGCCCTCATTTCAAAAGTGAAAATAAAAACATCAATCTAAATATTATAGCACTATATTACTAGCTGTCGAAAAAGGCTCTCGTAAAGAATTATTTTTCTAGTGATGGTTGTTCCAATCATTTTATTGTTGTAGCATATTGGTATAGCTTGTAAATTACGTGAAGATTTATAGGTCTTAGGTCGTTGATTTAATAATTAGATTCTAAATCAGGAGGAAATAACTTGAGGATAGCTATTTCATCTCATCATTTTGGTGACAAGGCTGTATCTTCTGAGGATTCTGAACCTATTTTATCAGCATTAAAAGATGCTGAATTCGAAATAAGTCAAGGATCAGCCACAAGACTAAGAAAAGTTATATTAGGACTTCTATTTAATTTGGGGTGGTCAGACAAAACTAGAATCGATTCAAGTAATGATATAACAATAACCTCGATGAAAGGCGATATTGCTCTATGCCTTCAAACAGGTAATGTAAGTAGATTCTACGCTGATATTCTAAAATTACAAACTCTGTACATTAAAGATAAGGCATCGTCTGCCATCTATATACTTCCAACTAAAAATGCGGCTTTAAGAATGGGAAGTAACATTGTTAATTTTGAACGTTTTGTTGAGGAATTAAACCTATATAAACATACAATAACAATTCCAATTTTAATCATTGGGGTTGAATAGTGGAGGTTATGCTAATGGAATTTGGATGGCCCTTACCTAAAAGAACCAGTTATCTTGAGGAATTAAGAAAAGTTGACGACCCCAAAAAACCAAAATATCCGCTTGTATTTCAAGGGGAAAGACAGTTTTATTCTATACACAAAGTTCCTATTGATTTGCCTAAATATAGATTGGCTAATGGAAGAACACAAGCTTCACAAGAGAGCTTCCTTTCCAAAAACAGTAACTTATACCCATCTGATTTCTTTGAACGTGATGAAGAAAATGTTGAGGCTCAACGAATACAGCATGACTTATTGAAGGAATTGTTGGGGACAAATGAAAAAAACATCATTAAGTTCTTTAGAGAAAAAGAACAAATTGAACCACTAATACTAACTCATACAGGTTTTGTTGTTAACGGAAACCGTCGCCTCTGTACATTTAGAGAACTTTTGAAAGAAGATGAAAACAAGTATCAGAAGTTCCAGCATATTGAAGTCATAATATTAGATCCTTGTGATGAGAAGGATATTGATGAATTAGAGGCTCGATTACAAATAGATACGGATATTAGAGCCGATTACAATTGGATATCTGAGGCATGTATGTTAAGAAACAGACATACAAAGCATGGTTATACAATAGATAGACTTGCGTTGATATATGGTAAGTCTAATCCCCAAATAGAGGATATTCTTGATACGCTTCACCATGTTGACATGTATTTGGAGAGTCAAGGGAAATCCAAGCAATATGAGGTTGTTAACAAACAGGAGTTTGCCTTTAAACAGCTTAAAAAATCCAGAAATAAAGTAAAGGATCCTGATAAAAGGACTGTATTTACTTCTATAGCCTACACTTTGTTGTCCAATCCAATTGAGTCAGGAAGGTTGTGGGGAGCAATACCTGCGGTTGAGGATAACCTTGATAGAATTATAACTGTCTTACAGGATGAACTTGATATTGTTGGAGATATTGAAGCAGATGACGATATAAATTTACTTGATGATGAGCAAAGTGAATTAGAATCTTTAATTATTGCACTTAGTGATAAGGATAACAGCGAGCGTGTTATTGAAGTTGTTGATGACGTAATCAGAGAACAAAAAGAAACTGAAAGAGAGATCAAGAATAAGAAATATGTTTTGTCACAAATAAATAAAGCTAATACAGCCTTGAAAAATGCCATAGTAGGGTTTGGTAATGACACAGATACCATAGGAATTTTGCCACAACTGAATGAACTAGAATTATCGTTGGGAAAATTGAGGGAGTTGCTTAATCATGCTGTTCATTGATTATATCGAGGACTCACATAGAGCTAGTTTATATATGACAGAAGAGTCTTTGGCATGGGGGGAAATACGACGGGCTTGTCAGGAAAAGGGGGATATTCATTTATTCAGCAATCAAAATCTTTCGATTCCGTGGTGGCTTTTCTTAACAGTTAGAAAATCGATTCGATTAATTGCTGTGAAATATCAACTACGTTTAGAGTTTTCGCCAAGAGTTAAAGAACTCTTGGTTGAGGCTAACAAGAAACGATCAAAATTTAAAGAATTAAATTTAATTAACCCTGTTCCAGAGGGGGAAATAATTAGAAAATTAACTGAATCTGGGTTTAAGAGAAAACTGACCGACCATCAGTTAAGAAATGTGGCGAAGTTGGCATCACTATCAGCCGCAGCAACATTTTCAGTACCGGGAGCAGGAAAAACTACAGAGGCTCTAGCATACTACTATCTAAAAAAGGAGTCAGATTCAGTACTCTTTATAGTTGCACCAAAAAATGCATTTGCTGCATGGGATGAGCAACTAAGCGTATGTAAGCCCGATGCTCCTCCAATTGTCAGACTTACGGGTGGTGAAAGAGCTATTGAAACAACCCTAAAAAGCTCTCCTGACAAAATGATTATAACATACCAGCAATTGCCCAGGGTTATCAATTTAGTGTCTTCATACTTATCAGGAAAATCAGTAATCATGTTCTTAGATGAGAGTCATCGTATTAAAAGTGGTGAGGAGATTGTAACAGGCAAGGCAATTTTATCCTTATCCCATTTGCCTACAGAAAAGCTGATAATGTCTGGAACACCTATGCCTAACTCACCATATGACTTAGTTGCTCAGTTTAATTTCCTTTATCCAGAAATTGAAGTAGATGAAGAAAGTGTAATGGAAACAATACGCTCAATATATGTTAGAACAACTAAAGCCGAACTAGGCTTAAAGGAACCAAAATATAAAGTAGTTTCTATCCCCATGAGCGTGTCACAAAGAAGACTATATGATCTACTACGTTCAGAAGAAGCAAGACAAGTTGAGAGTCTCAGAGCCAATCAAAGAAATATGCTTCGAACCATGGGAAGAAGTGTTATTAGGATGCTTCAATTAACTTCTAACCCTTCATTAATATTGAAAAATATAAAAGGTTACGATGAAATTATATCAGAAATCATTACAGAAGAAAGAAGTCCTAAGATTGAGTATGTGTGTAATCGAGTTCGTCAGTTAGCAAAAGAGGGAAAAAAGAGTATAGTATGGTCTACCTTTGTTGAGAACATAGAACTTTTAAAGTTAAGATTAGAAGATTTAGGTGCAGATTATATTCATGGTGGTGTGGATGCAGGGAGTGAGGACGATGATTTTACTCGTGAGGGAAAGATTAAAAGATTTCACGATGATCCGAATGCAATGGTTTTGATTGCAAATCCTGCTGCGGCAAGTGAGGGTATCAGTCTTCATATGGTATGTCACAATGCTATTTACTTAGATAGAAACTATAATGCTGCACAATTTCTTCAATCGGTAGACCGAATACACAGACTAGGTCTACCAATGGATGTGGACACAGAAGTTGAGATACTTATATGTCCGAATAGCGTTGATGAATCAGTTGAGAGAAGGTTAAAAATCAAGATTGATAGAATGTCTGAGGTTTTGAGTGATGATTCTATTCGAATTGAGCCTGAATATGTAAATGCAGAGAGTTTTGAAGAATCTTTGTCGGTCGAAGATATTAATGACTTTATTAGACATTTGAAGGAGAACTAAAATGTCCGTTTCCGTCGGGATACTTTACTCTTCTCAAAGATTGATAAAACTTATTTGTGATAACTTAATGACAACTAATGAGATTCTAGAACAGTTTACTAAAATATATGTGGCTAGAACACCTTATGTACTTGATCTGTGCAGGACTTGCAGATGGGTTGAAATTAGTCCAACAGGTTTCTTACAGGTCACAAATAGAGGGCTTGAGATTCTTGAGGCTCAATCTATAACTGAAAAGCTTAGAATTCAAATAAAACATTATATTTATACATTAAAGCCTACGTGGTCTAAAGTGCTTCATTATGGTCGTAAGGAAGCTTTACATCACTTTCCTCAAGAGATTATTCAATGTTTTAAAGAAGCAGAGTTGCTTGGAGACTATAGTTTAGATAACTCAATTATTTTATGGTGGGATATCGTAGGAGCTTTCTCTAGAAGTGGGGTTGAAGAAAAGAAAAACTCCGTAGGTAGAAGAGGAGAACTCCTTTCATTACAATATGAAGAGAAGAGATTAGGTGTTCCTCCTACGTGGAAATCATTTGAGAGTAATTTTGTGGGATTTGATATCCTCTCAAAAGTAAGTAAAGACGACGACTCGAATTTGAGCATAGAGGTTAAAGCTACAGTAAGCACAACGGATAACATATCATTTTTCATCACAAATAACGAGTGGAATACCGCCTCACTAACAAAAAATTATCTTTTTCACATATGGTCTCTAGCTGCTTCTTCAGTACTGTACATTTTAACCCCAGAAATAATTGAACTAAGTATTCCAAGTAATAAAGGAAATGGTAAGTGGGAGTCAGTTAAGATCGAATATAAAAAAAATGAATTAGAGTCGTATAAAGCAAAGGAGGGCATATAGCCCTCTTTACTAATTATCAAAATCAATTACATCAAAAAGAGAATCTTCTTTTATTAGCTCATTTAAGTATGTCTTCTTTTCATACTTAATTGCAGGTATAGCACTATATTCCCGTTGTTCGAGTCTTATATTACTAATTAATGGCGGCACATCCTTATCATATAGCTGGAGTAGGTGTTCTCTGGAATTCAATATGTTTAGAATTATCTCAGCATTGATTTCTCTATTAAAGTCTTTTGTATTTCCATTAGTGTATAGATAAAGAGTGTTGGGGTATTGAGCTAGATAATCTTGTAATTGAGTTGTTGTAATAATTTGATTAGTGGTTAACAAGCCGTATTTTGTAAATGGTGCTTTGCTAGTAAGGTTATTAATATGAGTCAAAAGGGTTTCGTAGTTTATCACCTCTTCATTAATCACCATTAAATAATCAACTCTGCCAATTTTTTGATCTTCCAGTGTATCAGGTGTTAAGTTATGAGCATGAGCAATATTTAGAAGAACTGGGCGAGTAAACTTATTTTTGTTATATGGTTCCTGTGGAATTAATGACCGTAGCTTTTTAATTAATGCCTTTTGATATTTTAATACTCGCAACTTGTAAATGGCGGATCTCATTATTTCCTTTAATTCAGCTTGAGTAGAATAATATGCTTCAATAGTGGGCCATTTTTCAGCGATTAGTGGTATCGTTACTTGTTCAAACACCTTTTTGTAGTCAGGATTTGTATCAAAACCGATATATCGTCGCCCCATTTTCTGAGCTGTAGCAAGTAAAACTCCTGTACCTGCATATGGATCTAATATGACATCGTTAGTATCTGATGATAAAAGCAATATTCGTGCCATCATATCTGGTGGGAAAGGGCAAGCATGTCTAAACTCTTCCTCACCAAACTCCTTTTTATTGCCCCAGCTACCCTGAGTAGGTATCGTAAACTCCCATATATTCTCTGGAACCTTTCCTTCAGGGTTATATCTTTCGGGGTAATCTATCCACCATTCCATAAGTTCATCAACAGTTTTAATTCGGTCGATATAATATTTATACGAGTTGCTTTTGGTAAACATTAAAATGTACTCAAATACGTTTCTCATCTGGCCTTTTCTAGACCATGGCAATGTCTTACCTTTATCCCATATTATCGTATCCTGATGAATCCAACCTATAGACTCTAATTCATTGGATATATCATCAGGTAGCCGTACCATTTTTCCATTTCGTTTCATAGTATCAACAATTACAAAGAGTGATGCGGTATCTTTTGATATATCATAGACACCTTGAAAGGTCTTTTTAATATCAGCAAGGTAATCTTTGTAAGATTGTTTGTATCCTGTCTGAGACTCAATATCCCCATACTTTTTCATATTCCAGTAAGGTGGGGAAGTTACGGTAAGATCAACAAAAGGTCGTCTTTTTGAGAAGATACTACTGATATGAATAGAACTCGTATTTAAATATACGTTTAATTTATTTCTATTAATTTTTATACTGTCTACATTCATTGATCTTCTTCCTTCCATCTAGAAACTACAAGCTCTATTATATCAACAATGTCAATTAGGATCTATATTTATCTTTATTATTATAGAAATGAGAATACTGAATGAAAGAAGTGACAACTTGAGTAAATAAAAAACCTCCAGAAGTTCTTCTGCTCATATATAAATTACGTCTGTGAAAATATAATTTAAGAGGTGATTTGTATGGGAAAACATACGCTTAGCAAAGGAAAAACTATTCTCACAATCCTAAAGGAACTCGGTGAGGCACTTGACTATCACGTCGAGAAGGAGTTTCCTGTGAAAAAGGGAGTAAATAAACAAGCAATAGATATAGCTTGGTTTATTGATGACAAGGATATTACATATCCGATAATGATTTTTGAAGTTGAAAGTTATTCTGCAAATGGCTCATCAGCAAACCCTATGAAAATATACAGTAAACCTAATTATGAATTTGAAAAACCTATGTTCTTTTTTCATGTTTTTGTGGATTCAGGGAATGACTCGGCAGTAATAAATGATCTAGAGCATCATTATGGAAGTAATAACTACAGAGTTTATGAAATTAAGAAAGGTGATATGAAAAAGCTATTGTTAGACGTGATATCACAGCATAGAAGAATAAATCAAAACATTAATATACCAAGTTTAGTTAAGTTTTTTGTTTCTCGAGTTGAATACGAGGAATGTAGATTAAAAGATATCCTCTTTCATTTAGAAAGTCTCTATAGACATAGGTGGAATGAATTGTTACCAATATACGCACATCTATCGCAGTATTATTCTCAAATGGTTGACGAATTTTTAAGGTTTTTAGATAGAAAAATGACTAATAATTCGATAGATGATGACCAGTATGAAGAATATATAGCTTATAACTTCTCATATGGAGTACACTTAGCTATATTAACTTGCGTTAAAGATAGTGACCAATATCTATCTAAGTTAAAATGGTGGCAAGAGGAAAGTAGTTATGTAGAGAGAATAGGACCGTCATTTGGTTTGAGTAGTGACTATGACAGTTTTATAACAAGTTATTCTGGTGCTTATTTTGGCTTGTTAGCAGCCTTACTCAAAGAACAGCCTGAGGGAATAAAATATATACTGAAACAATGCATTAAAATATTGAATAAAATCGGTACACATTCTGATGATATTGTATTCTATAATGCATTATGGGCATTACATATTGCAGCCACATCTGACGGGTGTGAAGATGAGTATAATTATATTAGAGAGCAAATAAATCAAAGAGAAGGAATAAATGAACATTGGATAATAGAACCACCATCCACGCTAGAAGATGTAAATAGCTTTAAGATGACTACTACAAATATTAGGTATATTCCAAGTATTGAACTCTTCAAAAAGAAATATGTGCAGAGTGATATTTCAGATGTCAAAGCTTATAAACAGAATATAGTATCATTAGCAGTAAAAATGCTTGCTAATCCAGAATGCTGGTTTGAACAAACTGTATGTAGTGAATCTGGAGAATGGTCATATAGTTGGAGTAATAGAATAATCAATTGTTTGCATTATTGTAAAATAACTAATGAGTAAGTTAACCAAGGAGTAAATTCATACTCCTTGGTTATTGTAACTAGTTTACCCTATCAATAGATACGGTGAACCGTATCACAAATGAAGGAAAGTTTTTGCGAGTACAAGGTTATTGTAAAGTTATTAATGTTAGGTCAGATACTTTGATTTCACTTTCTTGGATAGTACAAACCTTCGAAAGTTATTCTGTTACTATCTTTTGTTTATTCTGTTGATTTGAGGAAGCCTTCTTTTGGATACTAAATTTGGTGATTCCGGCTAATAATAGCTGTAAGCTCTCTGATAGACACTCATTAAAATCTAGATAACTATAACTAACAGGGTTCTTTGTTGCTAACGCTTCCTTTTCAAACTCGGTAATTTTATTAATTTTATAAATTACTTCTTTACTTTCTTCGGCCACGGACAATTTCATTGAATATGTACCAAGTAGTTCTTTACATAATACATCATAAATCTGCCAAAGGGCCGGTCTATCCGTTGCTTTTTTCGACAATAATTTAAGTATCAAATTTGAAAGATCGTCGGAAATAGCATTGTTTATATCTTTAGGTGCATTAGGTGTATTATTCAGATGGCAATTCATCTGAGCAAGAAAAGGAACATTAAAAGGTATTTCACCAGTAAATAATTCAAACAAGGTAGCGCCTAGTTGATACTTATCGACGCCTCTTGTGTGTTTTTGGCCGGACCATTGTTCTGGAGATGCATATGGTGCAGATTTAAACTGATTTACACTATGAGCCCTAGTAGCAGCATCAATAAACCTAGCTAGCCCAAAATCACCTATTTTAGTAACACCGTATTTTGACAAAAAAATATTAGAAGGTTTAATATCCCTATGCAGAATATTGTTATCATGTGAATGCTTAATTGCCTTACAAATTTCCCAAGAAATTAGAAGGCATAGACGGTAATATGTTTCTGAATCTATTTTAACCTTATAGTTTTTTATAAACTCATTTGCAGTGATACCCTCTACAAATTCCATAACAATAAAATCATAGGGAACGAGGTTACCTGAAATTTTGCCGTAATCCAAAACAGTTACTATATTTGGATGGCCGATCAAACTCGCACCAAGCTTAGCCTCGTCTTGAAAAATAGTCGAAGCTTGGGGATTTTCCTTAATGAAACGTTCTTTTACTGTCTTTATTGCAACTTTTCTACTGAGTCTAAGATCATGGGCCTCCCAAACTTGACCCATTCCACCATCTGCATCAATTATTCTTGTTATTTTATATCTATCGTTGATTACTTCGCTAACGTTTAACATGGTCCTTTACTCCCTAAAGTGTATTGAAAATATTATACCAGAAGATATTGTCAAATTATAGCATACTAATATTGAGTTAAGTTGGTTTATAAACTATCAATCCACTTTGATAGGGTAATAAAACAATGATTAAAAAAGAGTTAAAAACTTGGGTAAAGTTCCATGTGAATCGGAATGAAATTTATCGTGCTTGTGTCCGAGCTTTTACGTTAGCCCCTTAATACTTCTACAGCAACTAACAGATTACTATAATTTTATAAGGAGTAGTCTGAGCTGGAATGCTGAATGTGGTAGGACCATACACAACAAGAAGATTTCGGTTTGCAGGATATAATGTGAAGGGTTGATCGTTTTGTAATAATATTGGATTATATCTGGAAATATTCAATTGTAACTGTCCATCACTACTCACTAGCTGGCTATTAAAAAAGTCTACCTTCACATTTTGATAAGGGCTATCTTTTACGATAATAAGGGCTTGATATTGTGGAGGGTAAATAAGAATTACAGGTAAATTAACATCATAAAATCCAGTTACACGGTCCCCAATTGAAATTAGAACACGGTCTAGAAAATAGGTTGTTGGACTAATAACGAAACGTACAATCGTGCCATCCTCTATTAAGAGGGACATTAATTTAACACACCCTTTTAATTCCTCTTCAGAACTTACTACATAATCCTCAATCATCGTAACCGTACCAGAAAAAGAACTGAATTTTTTCATTTCTTCACCCCTTAGTGATGAATAACTAATGAAATTTAATCCTTAAAAGCCTTGAAGGCGAGAAGCCACGCAATTTCAAATGTAATTTTAGTTGGCCTATTAAATATTATGATACAGGTAATTAGAAATTACCTTATCCAAGCTATTGGATAAGCAATAATAATTTTACTAGGATGTTAGAAAATGATGATAACAGTCGTAATGAAAGGAGTATGTTGCAGAGTAAGAGCAGAAGGACTTTAAGAAACGCATAGTAAATATATTAACGATTACTTCCCTCAATCAACAATTGAGTACTTTTCACATAAGTATTATAAGTCTTAGCCTAAATCATACTTACGTTAGCTACGCTGAACTTACCATAAATAAATCGAATCAGAAACAAAGTATAATAACCTTATTAACTGCAAAAATATATACTTTTATTTCATCGAGCTTGAAAACTTCACTGACGGAAAATGTCAGTGAAGTTTTTTTATAATTAGGGATATCGATGAGATGAAATAATGATAAAAGGAGAGCGAGTTATGTATACAAAGAACGTGTATCTTTATGTTTTTGATACGATGTCTGACTGGGAGGTGGGATATTTAATTGCGGAACTAAACTCGGGAAGGTACTTTAAAAAGGATTTAGCACCTATAAAGGTGGTTACAGTAGGTGCTCATAAACATCCTGTGACTACAATGGGTGGATTAAAAGTAATTCCTAATATGTCTGTTGATGAGTGCATGTTGGAGAGTAATGATGTTGTCATTCTTCCGGGGGGAAATACGTGGATGGAGGAAATTCACGAACCGATATTAAATAAATCTGCCAAAGCTTTAGAAGAAGGTACGGTTGTTGCGGCCATTTGTGGGGCAACAATAGCAATGGCAAGGATGGGATTGCTAGATTCAAGAAAGCATACAAGCAACAATATAGAATATATGAAAATGATCTGTCCTCATTACAACGGAGAAAACTACTATCAAGATAAACCAGCAGTAACGGATGGCAATCTAGTTACGGCAACTGGAATAGCTCCGTTGGAATTTGCAATGCATGTATTGAAGGTAATGGATGTATTTGATTCAGTAACATTAGACGCGTGGTTCAATCTTTACAAGACGTACGATTCAAAGTATTTCTACGAATTAATGAATGCTATTAAATAGCTGGTAACAAAATAAAAAGTATATAATGATATGAGAACTTTAATGCATATTTGATATTTTCGGGAGGAGAGAAGGTGTTTCTATGGCTAAATGGGACAACATGCTGTCTGTGCTTTGGATGCTGAGATACGGAAGGAAGCTTACTGCCGCACAAATCGCGGATAATTTGGAGATTAGTGTGCGAACGGTATACCGATATATTGACGCATTATGTGCCAGCGGCGTGCCAATTGTCTCAGAATCAGGTCACGATGGAGGCATTCACATTCTTGAAAGCTTCAAGGAGACACCATTGTTCTTCGACGCTGTAGAGTTAAAGGCACTTGTAGATGCATCTAAATTTGCAGAAAGTGCTGGTTATCCGTATACGGATGAACTGAAAATAGCGTTAAAGAAAGTGGAGGTTGGACTGCACGAAGAGCAACGGCATAATTTGTACCGTCAAACGAGTGGTTTAGATGTTATCTCTCCTGTACGTTCCTCTTTCACCATTCCGTTGCTGAGAGATCTGGAGGAAGCTGCTAATAAGGGACAAACGGTTCGAATCGCCTATCGTAAAGCGAATGCCGAGCAGGCCGACGAACGCGAGGTTAATCCGTATGGGCTAGTTTACAACCGAAATCATTGGTATACTATCGCGCATTGCCAACGATCGAAGGCGATGCGGACGTTCCGAGTAGACCGAATCGAACGATTAGAGATGACGGAATCTCATTTCGAAAAGCCTGAGTTTTTCTCAGCATCTGAATACTTCCGTGACGAGTCTGAGGGGGGACTAGAGGCGGATGGACCGCTAACGGTTATCCGCATTGTAGGAGAGTCCGATATATTGAATACGATATGTGGACACTGGCATCTGCGTCACTATGTGACGGAGAGAAATGATCGGGAGATAACATTTCTGCTTGATGTCCAAACCATGAATAAGTATCTTCCTAAGTATCTGATTGCGTTTGGCACAGCCATTCATATACGTGAGCCACAAGAACTTAGGCTCCAGTTACAAGAAATGGCGTATCGCATTGCAAAACACTACGAAGATAATCCAAATTGTACATGAAACTCACTCTTTAGATATTAGGTGAATTGTACCATAAGTAAAACATGCCCTGTTCTGCAATCGGACAGGGCATGTTTTATTTTTGATCTTACAATATCATTAACCCCACCATAAGAGAAACGATAAAGCTGCTCAGCTGTCGTTTCTTCATGCAAGATGGTATGCGTTTCAGACTGGAACCTCAACTAAAATTCAAAAGTAATCGTACCATTTTCGGTCAATTCAAACGGACCAGGTGTGACATCCGCATCAGGTCTCTTCGTTCCGAAAAAGTCGGAGTCCAAACGATATGGAGTACTGTCTGGTTCCTCATACTTCATATCGGCGTGATAAGTCTTGCCAAGCAGGTTGGTCGTTACCACCAATGAAGAGGCTCCGGCAAGCAGTTCGGGCTCATTAATTTGAATGTTCATCTTGCCTTGAGCAGAATGAACCTCAACGTTTATGCCCTTCTGAGCATAGATTCTCGCATTGGATTCATGACTACTTGGTACCGCATCGTTAAGATATACATTTCCACCCATAGCTACCGGAAGAACAGCATTTCCTATAAAGAAATCCTTTGCGGCATCGCCAAGCTCGGCAAGCTCTTCTTTGCTGTATTCCCACCATTTCTTATCTTTAACGTTAGGATGTTTGTCATATCCGCCCAGCCCCACATTATGCAGATAGCAAATAGAATCGTCCGGAACACCATCCATGACTGTCTTTCCGTCCTCTCCAACCTCATCCCTTGGTTTGAGTGGAAGATGCTCAAAAAAGGTAATAGGAACAGGTGATTTAACAGCCTCATTATCCCCTAAAAAGATATTGTTGTAGTACCTGTCATCGCCTCCGGTAATATTGGAGTATCCCGCCATTGCCGTTTCATGAGGGAAATGATACGGTGTAATACGGGTTATCTCGGAACGAACGACAAATTTACCTGCAAATAAATTATGTGCAAATGCTCCGCCCTGCGCCATATTCCTAAAATTCATAGGAGAGAGGAACAGATTGTGATCAACTAGATACGGACCATGGCAAACCTCAACGAAGAGGTCTTCAGAAAGGTTGTCAAAAAATACATTACGGCTGATGCGAGTACCCTGTGCCTGCCAGTCAAGCCAAAGTCCACGGTAACAGTTATAGATTATATTTTCATTAATTTGTGTATCTAGTGCTGCATGCAGTTTGATTCCAGCCACCTCGGCACCGTGTCTAAGCCGTTTGTGATGAATATTGTAAATACGGTTCTGATAAATATGGCTGAAGGCTGCCCCCATATGACCTACAATAGCTGCCTGTTCACAATCGTGAATGACATTGCCTCGAACGATGTGACTGCCCACGCTATCCTTATGCCAGCCTGAGCGTAACGCCCGTAAAATAACCTCTTGCTCGCGTTGAGTACCGCCTTTACTATGCTTCCCCGAAGACTTAGCGTGACCTGTACCGATTTCGGTACCTAGACTGATACCAACACATTTGGATTCACTAATTATATTATTTTCAATAACCCAGCCCTTGCTCCAGTGAGGTCCGATTAAGCCTTCCTGGTAGTCTGTAGGTGGCGCCCATTGCGGAGAGGCTTGACGAAGTGTGAATCCGCTTACAGTTATGTAGTTAAGCCCTGGTTTTTCAGGCCAGAAACAGTAAGGACGCACATTGATTTCTACATTTTCCTTACGAGGATCTTTTCCTCCAAAATTAGCCCAGATCTTCGTTGTTACAGAGCCAACTTCCGCATACCATTGTAATAGCGAGTCCTGGGGGTATTTGGCTTCAGACCACACTTCGGGATTGCGAACCTTTTCGAGACGATCGGTTTCATACAGAGATTTGTGATCCAAATAAACATCACCGAGATGAACCGTGTAAGCTCCGTCAAATAGCCAGTCTCCACTCAACTCTACTTCAAAGGGATTACGAACGGAAAACATAGAATTGGGTACTTCTGTGCTCCAAACATTGTCTCCTTCAGACATCCAGTCGGTAATTCGTTCAGCTCCTGTAATAACGACTTCCCCGTCTCCTGCGGAACGATATATGATACGATGATCAGCTGTTCCTCCGTTAGCCGGGTTAACCCATTCCCTGTATACTCCCGCATGCACAATAACGGTATCACCGGCTATGGCAAGAGCGGCAGCTCGTGATATTGTACGGAAGGGTTGATCAGCTGTTCCTTTTGCCTGATCATTCCCATGCATAGCTACATGATATTCCATAAAAACTCTCCTTCATCCTATAGTATTAAAGCAGTAACCATTGCTTACCTTAATAATAAATTACTATAATCATACTATATTTTGATAATATTAGTACATTGATTACTTGCATCGACTAAGCTAAACCGTACCATAAAGAATCGTATTTGAAAGAAGGGTTAAACCATGAAATCAAGCGTTTAATCCTTTTTTGTATATGCAGCCTATTATTTTTTGCCCAGTTGATCATAATGGAGTTATGTATATTCTGATAAGCACCAATAAGCTCTAATAATATGTATAAAGTATATTTACATAATAAATTTAAGGGAGGGGGCAAGATCTTGAAAGATTTTTTTGTCGACTTACACATTCATATTGGACGAACGGCAAGTGGAAAACCAGTGAAAATAACGGGAAGTAGAAACTTAACCTTGCATGCTATTCTTCAATATGCAAATAGCCAAAAAGGGCTGGATATGATAGGGGTAATTGACTGTCATGTACCTGAAGTATTATTAGAAATTGAACAGTTAGTAAACCTAGGAGCTATGAAGGAGCTAGCAGAAGGTGGACTACAATTTCAAAATACGACCTTAATCCTAGGTTCTGAAATTGAAGTATATGACACAAACTGTCATGGACCCATTCATGTTTTAACGTACTTTCCAACAGTAGAGAAGATGAAGGATTTTTCGCAATGGATGAGTAAACATGTTAAAAATATTTCACTGAGTACGCAGCGTATTTATGTAGAAGGTCGAGTTCTGCAGCAAAGGGTACATGAATATGGTGGATTGTTTATTCCCGCACATGTATTTACACCGTTTAAAAGTTTATATGGGAAAGGCGTTCAACGGAGCTTAACAGAAGTTTTTGATGCCCAGCTTATTGATGGAATTGAGCTAGGCCTAAGCTCAGATACACAAATGGTCGAGCATATTAAAGAACTTTATCCATATCCGTTCTTAACAAACTCCGATGCACATTCGCTAGGTAAGATGGGGCGTGAATACGGAAAGCTTTTAATGGAGGAGTCAAGCTTTTATGAGCTTCAAAAAGCGCTTCGACATGAAGAAGGGCGCTTGATTCGTGCGAATTATGGTTTAAATCCATTGCTTGGTAAGTATTACGAATCAATTTGTTTCCATTGTGGTGAGCAGGTAAACATGGAAATGGAGGCATGCTCAGAGTGTGGAAGCACAGATTTCATTAAAGGTGTCTCGACTCGTATTAAAGAATTATCAGACGAAGACGTAACTCCTGTTAACAGACCACCGTATATCCATCAGGTACCGCTTGATTTCATACCGGGTTTAGGTCCTAAAACAATGAAGCGACTATTAGAAGTATTTGGAACGGAGATGAACATTTTACACCATGTAACAAAGGAGCAGCTTTTAGAAGTAGTACCAGAAAAATTAGTGGAATTGATTCATAGGGCAAGATTAGGACAATTAAACATTGTACATGGTGGCGGAGGTAAGTATGGTAAAGTGTTAGGTGAAATATAGATAACACAAGGGCTTCTCAGAGTTAAATGAGCCCAGGATATGGATACATCTGAAATTTCCACACAGTAAACGGCTTGAAGATAGATATAGAGAGACATCGGATACGATTTGTCAGATGCACCACTTTTCCCATGTGGCGTTCACCATTCGTATTCCGATGAACGATATAACTGGGATCTGACCGGAGAGTATAATTTCGATCTTTTTCCCTTAAGACTATGGGGAGTATTTGATAAACAACCTTTATCCGGATCGCTCGATCAAGATGCATGAGCATCCCTTTCAACGGTAAAACTTTCAAGAGGAGGGATCAAGTGAAAAAGATTCTCGTAATTGATGATGAAGCGGCTCTAAGAGACTTGATCGAGCTAGTGCTTAGGAGAGAAAACTTTCAGGTAAGAACTGTGGAGAATGGCAGTACGGGACTTAAGGAGCTGGATTCCTTTCAACCCGACCTGGTGTTGCTTGATTTGATGCTGCCGGACTACTCCGGTTATGACCTTTGCAAGGAAATTACCAAGAAACAGGCGATTCCCGTTATTATGCTGTCGGCGAAAAATGAAATTGTAGATAAGGTTTTGGGGCTCGAGCTGGGGGCAGAGGATTACATGACCAAGCCTTTCGATAATCGTGAACTCGTTGCCAGAATTAAGGTTGTACTTAGAAGATACGAGAATAAGGAGCCTGATCATGGCGAAGAAAATCGCATAGTCCATGGAGAACTCGTCTTTGATCTGGATACAAAAGTGGTGCTGAAAAATGGCATCCCGATTTCGCTGACGGCAAAGGAATTTAAAATTCTCGAAACGCTGCTGAGAAGGCCTGGGAAAATATTTACGAGGGACGAACTGCTGGAAATCGCCTGGGGATATGATTATTTGGGTGATAGCCGCAGCGTAGATATGACGATCATGCGGTTAAGAAAAAAATTGGAAGAGGATGCCGAAAATCCAAAGTATGTCAAGACCGTTTACGGATTTGGCTATCAGCTTGGAGGTGACTCCGTCTGAAATATGCTACCCGGCTGTTGTTGAATTATTTATTTTTTTCGGTGCTTTCCTTTACGGTCATTATTTTTTCAGTAGATAAAGCGATTGATTATTTTAGTTTTGTGACCATCGAGAAGCAAATGATGAAAAAGGCGGATTTGGGTGAGTTATCCTTTAGGGAAGTGCTCGCAAAACATGACAAAGCAATCGCCGATGGGCAAGCCTCGGATGTTCCGAGAAGCGCTCTCGAAGCGTTAAAAGCTTCAGGGAAGGAAGTGCGGATCTACGATAGTAACCAGCAACTGCTGGGCTTGGCGGTGGATGGAATCATCATTGCTGATGGGAGTCCTTTGATTTTTAAAGGGAACATTGAAAGGGCCCTCCAGGGGAATTACGCTTACACCATCACTGACAATAAATTGCTGTATTTCGCCGTACCTATTCAAGATAAGTATTATCAAAATAGTTATGTGTTCGAGTTTGTCGATGACATTTCTTACTTTTACGATATGATGGATCAAATCCGCTATATTCTCATTGCCGGCGCGGCAGGATTCCTGGTTCTGATTACGATTTCCAGTTTATTTATTGCTCGTACTACAACAAAACCGATCAAGTATTTGCTTGCGGCCACCGAGAATTTTTCCAAACAGCAGTTCCAGCGAGTTCATTTGAACAGGAAGGATGAGCTGGGGATGCTTGCGGCGGGCTTAAACCGGATGGGCATTCAATTGAATGACTACATTCAGTATCAGAAGCAGTTTGTCTCCAATGTATCTCATGAACTGAAAACCCCGCTCGCCGCTATTAGTGGATTTTCCCAATATTTATATGAGAAGGAAAGTGAAGATAAGGAACTGCAAAAGATATATTATCATCTTGTACATGAATCGGAACGGCTCACTCAACTCATTAATGAGTTATTGATGTTATCCCGGTTTGACAAAGCAGGTCTGGAAGAGATCGGCACGGAAAAGACGGATTTATCTGAATTAACCAAGCTTGTGGTAGCGGATATGAAAGCAAAAGCAGAGAGTAAAGGGATAACGCTGGAAGTAAAGGCGGGAAGTGCGGTTTACGTTGATGTGAACAAAATCTTGATGTCGCACGCCATCGCGAATATTTTGGATAACGCCATAAAGTATTCCCATGCCGAGACTTCGATCAAAATTGAAACGTTTATAAGACAGAATGAAGCGGTAATCCAAATTAGGGATCAAGGTATTGGGATCGGGGAGGATGAACTTGCACGGGTTCAGGAAAGATTTTACCGAGCAAAGAATTCGAATGTGGCCAAGGGATCGGGACTAGGATTGTCCATTTGCAAAGAAATCGTCGAGAAATTTAACGGGCATTTGGAAATAGACAGCAAAATTGGTGAAGGAACCACCGTTTCTATCGTTCTTCAGCGGTTGTAAGGCGATGTTACAAGAATGATACAAGTCTGTTATGACAATAATAAATGATTTTCCTATACTGACCTCAGTAGATAAATTAATTCAATTTTTGGAGGGGTAAGGATGAAAACATGGAGAAGATCAGCAATCCTGATGTTGCTTGCAGCATTTGTATGCATACTTTTGGCGGGATGTCAGGAAAATCAGGCGAATACGCCGATGGCACCACCCACTGTCAATGAAGAGGAGGGGGCTGCGACCGAACTGCCTGGTGGCAATTCAGCAAGCAATAACCCGGATTCCCAAGTCATTAAGGAAGGCACAATTCAAAAGGACGGAAATGTTATCCTGAAAGAACTGGCCTTTGTCTATAATGACCATACTATTGCCATTTCTGACATTGTAGACGATGAAAAGCTCGAAAGCATGCTGGGAGAGGCGGAAGAGAAAAAATCCCACACCTATTCCGAGGATGATGGTTTGAATATGGATACACTGAT
Source organism: Paenibacillus septentrionalis (assembly GCF_042659865.1). Taxonomy (NCBI): domain Bacteria; kingdom Bacillati; phylum Bacillota; class Bacilli; order Caryophanales; family Paenibacillaceae; genus Paenibacillus; species Paenibacillus septentrionalis. The sequence continues at coordinate 382,570 of NZ_JBHSTE010000005.1, read as the reverse complement.
CGGCTTCACCGAGAAGCAATACACATTTTCGGGGGTTGAAATCAAAACCATCGATGCGGCTGAAGGGAAGAAGTTCTACATCTTCAATATCAAAATTACCGATCCCAAATATGCCACAGTCAGAAATATCAAAGTTGGGGACAGCGTCGAAAAGCTGAAAGAAGCTTATCCCGAAGGAAATCTGATCGGCAATGGAGCACCTGGCGAAGAGGATGATTTTCGATATGAACCGGCAAATTACGTGGATGTTATGACCTTTCATATCAAAGACGCCAAAGTCGAGAGCATTCAAATGTACACGCTTCTAGATTGAGTTTACGCAATTTAGCTTCTCATTTGATTTAGAAAATGGGGCCCGGGATTCATTAGTTAAACAGAATCCACGGGCCTCATTCTCTGACAGCCACTTACCTGGAGAGTTTGGACGCGGTAGTCTACCTTCCACTACACCTCAACTTGCACACTCATCCCATCCCGTCTAGATCTACATCATCAATGACCGCCCTCTTTCAGCGGACATACGTCAGATTATGGTTGGCTTAATTCAATCGTCATGCCTATTTTTTCCCAACGGGCTTGGCGCATTGCATCCCACTGATACAATTCCGACCATTCCTGAATGCATGCTCCCAATTTATCGACATCCTCAGCTCCGACATAACGGGCCAACTCCTGCGGACTCATTTTTGCAGGTGACGCTACATACATTGTACGCAATACGGCGGATTCTGGTATTGTTGATGCTTGGTTGAACTTAAATCCGAAGACGGCGCAATCGGCAGTTTTGAAGTAATTGCTGACTCCCATTATTTTAATGCTGGACAAGATCTCATCAGGGTAACTGAAGTAGTTTTTGTAGCTGCCAGAATCGCCTCCAAGTCGAATGCTGGTTGAGCCATCGCTAAAAGTGAACCACCAAGCATCTAAGATCGTACCGGATTGCGTCTTAACCCCGGTAACAGGTCCGAGCGTTGTTAGGTCAAATACGTTTGCGGCTCCGCCGTCTTTATTTCCCATACGAGGGGTTTGGGTCACACCATCAGGACCACCACCTTGCTCATATGTAACCTGACAGGCATCGATGCGGGTACCTGACCATACTTCAATTTTCGTAATCGGTGTTGTAGGAGGTGAAGGGAGATGAATAGGCCCGCTGTCATCTGCTGTTCCGATGGCATCGGAATATATTTCTCGATCTAAGTAAATTTGAACGGGGTCGGGATATAAGGTGGGATCATAATACGACCACAACGTTTTAAAGTCCAGAACAGTTAGAGTCATTTCTCTGGTAAACCTGTTAATCGTATTAAACGGCTCGGTAAAATGCTTGTTGCTTGGAGCTTTGGATTTCGTATCATTTAAAGCATTCGTGTAGATTTCATCTGTATATGTCGTATATTGCTCGATTGTTGTAGTGATTTGTTCGTGCTGATGACGTTGGATATCTTCGCTCCATCCCCAGTCGGCGCCGTATAGTACCCCGTCACGCAGGAGGCTTAGATGCAGGTTGGCGAATTGAGTAAATAGTGGGAGAAGAAGTAATTCGTACCCTTTGGATTGAAAATGGGGAAGTTCTTGAATAAAGTGTCCATGGGCAATGTTGAATTTTTGAGTGATGAGATTCTTGTCTTGCGTATGTTGCACGGCCCACAAATATTCGTTTAAATTGTTATGCAAACCCATCAGACTTTCTTCAACTTGCTTGTATACCAGATCGCTAATTTTCTGATCCACCAGTTGTTCTACTTTACTTTCGATCTCAGCCCATACATCTTGTTGTGAGGAAGGCCAAAATATTTCGACAAGAGCACTTAATACAAATCCTACAGCCGGTACCTGGCCGAGCCCAGTAGAAATAATGACCAAAGCGGCATTATTGTAATCAATCTCATACTTCAGTTGAGCGAGTTCGGGAACCTCGTTTACTAACTGACCTTGATTTACTGCTTGTTGATTGGATGACATCATTCATACATCTCCTCACAGTTTGATATTAAATTGAAATAAGTCTATATTATTCCAGTTTATCCAAATTCACTTTATCATTGTGTACGAGATTGTGTAAACCCTCCTATAGTACGATATTCAATTTGCAATCCACGAAAGTACTCCAGATAATGAGAATGCTCTTGCTCCATTTTGCCGACAGTTCTCGCCTTCCTGAAAATAAGAATCCCTCTCGCAAAGGAAGCCATACACTACGTCACGAATATGATACATACCTACACATTTTCTACCTCCTTAGAAAGGATGGTTTTTAATGCAATTGACGTCAGAGGATCAATTAGTCGCTGAAATCGCGGTCTGGCTGAAAAAGCATTTATCGGCTAAGATGCTGTCAGCCAAGCGTGTAAGGCGCGGGCTAATGAACGAGAAGTGGATTATCGAGACGAACATGGGGCGGTTGTTCGTCAAGACCTATCATCCTGGACGGTATAGGATGCATGATCCGGAATTTCGCAACAAGATTGAAAATGCCCTGCAGTTGCAACTTCTCTTCTATCAGTCGGGAGGACCTTGTCCTGAACCATTGTCGCTGGAAGGTCGCTGTATACACATCCTGCCGTGTGGCAGGTACATGACCGTCATGACCTACTGTCCGGGCACTATGGTCCCCGCTGGCATGATCGGTGAATTTAGAATGCACGCACTAGGACGAGCTATCGCAGACATGCATGCTGCCTGGGATTCTGCTGCGGCATTAAGGTTAGGAGCAGCAGTGCCGCAGGAGGAACCACTTTGGCGGTTATCTCGCGAGGAGATGAACCGCACCTGGGAGGAAAATTGGGATGCGGCTACTGATTCGTCCGAGCGTGTTCGAAGCGCGTTGCAATTACAGAAGGCGATCATCGATTCACTGGGAGATGATGATTTTTCACCTCTTGCTGCGGGCTGGACTCACCTTGATCTATGGGCAGACAACCTGCTTTTCGAAGGAGATGCTTTGACTGCTATTGTAGATTTCGATCGAGTACGCTATTCGTTTCCAGCACTGGATCTCGGACGGGCTGTCCTTTCCGGTGCACTCAACAAGAGCGAGCTTCACAAGGATGCATTGATCGCTTTCGCTGAAGGCTACCGTAGTGTGCTGCAGCTGCCGACAGGCTCGCTTTTGAGGGCAATTAAGTACGTTTGGTGTGTTGAATCCTTTTGGTGGATCTTGCCTTCATTTGAATCGTTCAGCGTGGCCCCAGCCCGTTTCGTTGAAGAAATGATTGACACTGCCAAGCAATGGGAGCAACTCGATACCCTTTTTGGGGACATCTAACAGCTCAGGCTGCAGGAGGCGCGCCGTTTGCTCTATTCAACAGCAATAGAGGTAGCTGATGCTGCGTTCCAGGTCGGCTATGAAAGTCCCTCGCATTTTAGTCGCGAATACTCGCGTATGTTTGGCAATTCTCCGTTCAAGGATATCAGGCGTTTGCGTGACGCACTACAAATCGGGAAGGGGCTTTCTTAGACAATTTTTGATGCTCAGTCATAAACCATTTGTGTACTACACGATTGGCATTGGCTCCTCTGATTTGATAAATTTTAAGGATTTATGATGAAAATAAGGTACAAATATAAATCTAGCTAATTATTTATTAACTTATATCAATTCAGCGTTATCTGCTGATGTTTACATTAAGAGACCTCCTTATGACGTACATAGAAGTACTTATGACTCAGCCTCATTGCTTGTTCCTATTTAAAATTTATCACCTCGAACTGATCAATTAGAGCAAACTCACCGATGAATTTCAAATTCGATTGACGTCTATATTATTGAGAACCAAAAATAACTTTGGAATTAAGAGAGGTGTGCTGTAAATGGAAACAAGTAATTCGACGAAAGTAACTGTCCAAGCAGTGGTGAAAGCACCAATTGAGCAAGTATGGAGCTATTGGACTGAACCGGAGCACATTACGAAGTGGAATCAAGCATCAGAGGATTGGCATGCACCAAGAGCGGAGAATGATTTGCGAGCTGGCGGTAAGTTTCTAACTAGGATGGAAGCGAAGGATGGGAGCATGGGATTTGACTTTTTTGGAGTGTATGATGAAGTAAAGCTGCATGAGCTAATCACATACACCTTAGAAGATGTGAGAAAGGTGGAGATCACTTTCGTGGATCTAGGCGGTGAAACAAAGGTTGTTGAAACTTTTGACGCAGAAAGCACACATCCAGTGGAATTCCAGCAAGCGGGCTGGCAAGCGATTATGAACAATTTCAAACAATACACAGAGCAAGGGGTGAAAAGATGACTTTAAAACTAACACCCTATATAACATTGGAAGGAACCGCAAGAGAAGCTATTCAATTCTATGAACAAGTAATCGGTGCAAAGGTTCTCTCGATGATTACTTACGGAGAAATGCCAGATATGCCGAATACTTTTACTGATGAGCTAAACAATCTCGTAGCGCATGCAAAGCTCCAAGTAGGCGAGACGGAACTTATGCTTTCTGATGCTCCAGGAGGAGTGCACATAGCGAACGGAAAAAGTGTAACCATTTGTATAACAACCAATGACGTGGAAAGATCGAAACAAATTTACGAAGCCTTGCGGCAAGATGGTCAAGTCAATATGTCTTTTAAGGAAGAGCCTTTTAGTCCTGGATTTGGCGATGTAACAGATAAATTCGGTGTCACCTTTCAAATATTTACGGAAATTCAAAGCTAAATACAAAAAAATGAATTTTTTATAAAGTATAAAGAAAAATAACCGGAGAAGCTTACACTTTTCCGGTTATTTCATCTTGCTTACAGAATGATTTTTATGATTGTTGCTCTGTTGACCATACTAGTAATGGTCATTTTACCGCCGTGAATCTGAATAATTTTTTGGCTGACGTTTCATTAATAAGGGAATGGCCCCATCGATAAAGAGTAGGCATTTCTACGTTGTAAATATGAAGCTGAAGCATCTCCGCAACGGTGATTGGCGCATTGTCGGCAGCATTGTAGATTCGCCCATCAATAACCGGTGTAAGAAGAAAAAGTCGGACCGGTTACCGGCCCGACTGTTCCTGTAATGTGGAGGGTGTATTTACCATTAGCGCCAAAAAGTAATTTCTTCGCCAGGCAAGCGCACGGATTCATGGCCAGCTTCTTTTGCTTTCCCAATGGAGAGGATCATGACCGGTACATACCGCTCGTCGTCCAGATCAAATGTGCTAACAACCTTATCACGTTCAAAGCCACCCATAGGATTGGTGTCATATCCATGAGCACGGGCTACCAGCATTAGCTGCATGGCAAATAAACTTGCATCAATTTTGGCAATCTCGATCTTTAATTCCCTCGGTAGTTGAGGAAACATGCTCATAATTTGAGTGACCTGCTTGTCGCGCACATCTTTAGGCATTTTCCCTAATTCCACAGCAGTATTATAAATTTTCTCTAGATATAATTCACTCTGAGTATCGCCCAAAATAATGAGCATCGCCGCAGAAGTATCATTTTGTCGTGTGTTAAATTGTACAAGCGGGCGAAGTTTGTTCTTCCCTTCAGGAGAATGAACGACGATAACACGCCATGGCTGCATATTCGCAGAAGAAGGCGCTAAGCTTGCTTCTTGTATGATAGCTTGCAATTCTTCCTTTGCAATTTTGACGTTCTCATCGTAAAGTTTTACGGAACGCCGCCCAGTAATAATGTTGGTAAAATCGTTATTTTTGATATATTCCAGCATGTAATCTCTCCTTTAATTTGACCAGTTATTTTGACAATAGTGATGTCTCTGGCTATCATGGTTAGTATGAACTATGAACCTTGGTTTATAGCAAGCATTAATTTTGGTAAGTTCAGAAGGGAATAGGATATGAAAGCAAATGAGGTTTCTAAGCGGACAAAGCTACCCATTTCCACCTTGCGATTCTATGAACGCAAAAAGTTGATTCCGGAGCAGTTTATTTCAAGGGATGAAAATAATTATCGCGTATATGATGAAGAAGTGGTTGAGTATTTGCAAGATATAAAAATGCTGCTCACGTTAGGCTTTACAATTGAGGAATTACTTTTACTTATAAAGGAGAGTTCTCATGTAGAGAAAAAGGCATTGGTAATGGACAAAATTTTCTATATTCAACAGCTAGAAGCAAAATTGGAAGCATCCAAAACATTCTTAACGGATGTGTTAGAGGGCAAGGCGAATTTTCAGACCCGATGCGGCCTTAAGCATTAAGAATAGTTTGCCATAATCACTCCGCCTTTATATTAATCTATTGTATCTAAAGAACTGGCGTTTCGTGAAAAATTTAACAAACTAAGTCATTCCTTAACATTATTGAGCATGCGTATGTTGTGAATGAACTCTCTTGCGAGAGGAGCATGCCACTATAACTTGTTTAAGCATGCCACTATTGACAGAGCGGTGTTCCGTATATATGTAAGGTGTAAGGAAAAACTTCAAGAAAAGGGGAGCATATCATAGGAGTGTGCCTAACTCTTTTGCAGTAACTTCACTTTTGCTCCTACCTATCATTTTTGATACAAAGATCAAAAATGATAGGTACAATCAATAGTCATGATTTACGGTGGAGTTGACGTGTGATTATAATGGAGACGCATTCTTGCCAATGTCAGACATCTATATTGGTTTAATAATATCCCTACGTAAGCGAGGTGATAACAGAAGAAAATGAAAGCGCTTCGATATAATTGAAAGCGCTTCATTCAGGGGAGCCGAAGGTTGAGCTTCTATGCGGTGAGACTAGAACTCTATGGATTGCGAGGAGTGAAGTGAATGAATAGAAGGCTTAAGAAGTACATGTCTATACTACTCACAGTTTCCATGGCATTTATGCTTATGCCCTCAGTGGTTTTGGGTGCAGAAGGAGACGAAAATACTGCATCAATGACACAAGTGGGTAGTGTATTGGATTTCGAGAATGGACAATTAGTAGGAACAGTAACCAATGCCCCGGTTGAAACTGGTCCTGGATCTATTACGGTAGCCGATTATGATTCTAAAGTACTTCGTGTTCAACCTCCATCCAGTGGCGGAGCAAGCTATTGGTGGACCCTCCCGCTTGAGAGCGGCGAATATGACCTTACCGGTAATGATCAGGTTGAAGTGAGTTTTGACTGGTGGGTTGACATTACCCGTCCAAGTGCTAACACATTAGATGTTCGCCTAAACAACGGAACAGATCAAGTGATTACGCTGCGTAGTGCTGGAGGTGGGACGAATAGTACCAACTCTCCGGCGAACATTTCCTATTATACGGGGAATATGGGTTCTAATAACGCCCCGGCAGCAGGAAGCGCGACGAGCGCATTAACCGATGTGCCGCGCCTGACAAAGCTATCGGCAACGATAAACGTTGATCTTCGACTGCAGGAGGCTTCAATTAGCCTTACTGACGGAGCTTCACGGTCATATACTACGCCACAGCCAATAGCAATAGCCACCAACAAGCTGACCAGTTTAAGCATAGGCGCCAGTCGTGCAAGCGGGCAGAATTGGGCAAGATTTAACGAGGTAACAGGCATTGTGTGGGATGAAGAATCCTATGGTATGCGTGTTGATAATATTGTAATCAAGGCAGCTTCTTCTGGTTTAGAAAAACCAACGATAAACCCAAGTGAAATTACAATATCTCCAGCCTCGGCTAATTTGGAGTATGGAGAAGGTTCACTTGCAGATAAGCACTCAGCAACATTCACTGCGGTTGTCATGCCGGAAAATGCTACAGATAGAACGTTCACATGGTCGATCAGCGACGATAAGATAGCTGCTATCGTTGTAAACGACGATAACAGCGTTACGGTTACAGCTGTTGGTGAAGGTGATGCTACGCTTACAGCTGTATCCAATATGGACGAATCGATTACGAATAGCGTACAGATCAAAGTAAACTATATCCCGCCAATTACTGAACCTACTCCTGACTTTTCTGATCTATTGGCTGAAGGCTATACGCAAGCCTTTGGAAGTAATTTCTCTGGTGACGACACTAATCCACTATGGATTTTCGCAGGCGGTACCTATCATTCGCTAGTCAGGGAAGATGCTCCGAAGGTCAATCATTACTTCAGTTTTTCTGCGTCAGGTTCAGGCAACCGCGGCGGTAAGGGAGATCTGCCGCAAGCTGTATTCGGCAGCAAGGTATATGCATACTTTGACTGGAAGGTTCCAGCGGTTACTACCGTACAAAATACGTTTAACGTAAGCTTTCAGGACGGGGCTAATGTTCTGCTAAGTCTAAGAACAGGAACCTTTAACGGCGAGAGAACAATCGGTGCCTTTGCAGGAGGGTTACCAGGACCAACAGGCCCAGACCCGGCTCATTTTTGGAGCAGTGATCGTTACCAGGAGTTTTCATATAACACCGTTAATACATGGTATACGGTGGGCGTAGAATTTGACTTTGAAACGATGATTGCTACGGCTTCCCTTGTTCCGAGAGACGATGCTTCAGCGACTCCATCAGTGCTTGAGGTTCCTTTTAATGGAAGCCAAATAAGCTCGTTTGTTCTAACTGGCGAGCGCGCTGGTGGTAATAACATTAATGTTGCAGATAACGGCATTGACAACATGTATTTCTTTACTAAGCCTCTTTCAGCAGACACGATTACAGAGGTGCTGCCATATGAATTTTTACCGGAGCTTCCTGCAACTGCTGACAGTAATATGTGGCAAAGCTGGACGAAAACTGTTTACATCGGCGATGTGACCAGCGAACAGGAGCTTAACCTGCCAGCAACCATTGAAGTGAAGGTAGCGGGCGGCAATACGGAGTCGGTAAATGTAAACTGGGAGCTAGCCGAGGGACCTTGGTCAAAAGAAGCCGTGGAGCTTGTCTATGATCCGAACAAACAGGGGGTATTCACGTATGTGGGTACGCTTGTCGATGATCCTGGTCAAGCAGTTAACAGAATGGCTCTAAAAGCTAGACTGTACATTGAGAACCGTCATAAGGCCAACATCAGTTCTGATCCGTATTCAATGGAATGGCTGGACAGAGGAGTAGTAGCTGTTCCGGAGAAAGACGGAGAAGGCATACTGATAACATGGCGTTTACTTGCTTCGGAATATGACAAGGGCTTAACATTTAACGTGTACAGAAACGGCGAGAAAATCAACACGTCACCGGTTGCTATACTAAATTATGTGGATGCGGACGGTAAAACGGGAGATATCTACGAGATAGAAACAGTAGGAGAAAGAAGCCAGCCTGCAACGGCATGGGCTAGCAATTATGTCGATATTCCATTGCAACGGCCAGCCGATCGTCCCAACCCTGCACTTGCTTACGGTGCCTCGTCCAATGCTGACCCTATTACCTATACGGCTAATGACATGTCAGTAGCGGATGTTAATGGTGATGGACAATATGAAATCCTTGTGAAATGGTCTCCTTCTCAAGCGCAGGATCCGGGTCTTGCAAACAGACACACCGGCGAGACGATTTTCGACCTGTATACCCTTGAGGGCGATTTGCTGTGGAGAATCAATTTGGGTATTAATATCGTGTCTAGTGCGCATCACAGCGCATTCAACTTCTATGATCTGGATCAAGATGGCAAAGCAGAGCTTGCAATCAAGACAGCTGATGGGACGAGGGTTTATCTACCTAAGGAGGACGGGACAATCAATGACCTGACAGATACGCCAGCTTGGGTGTTAGGCGATCCTGATGCTGTATGGGTAGGCGGTCTGCAAAACCCGGCCAATGATAACCAGGTGAACAATACGGCACTTGGCAGAGTTGCCTCCGGTCCGGAAACCTTTACGGTATTTAACGGTGAAACAGGCGAGCCGATGAAGACAGTAGATTATTTTGCGCCGTATGACATATCGCCTAACTGGGGCGACAACAACAATAACCGCAGCGACCGCTTCAACGGAGCGGTGGCCTATATGCCGAAAAATGGAGAATATGGAGCAGAGCCTTATCCTACAGTTATTGAGGTGCGTGGTCACTACGGACCACATTTTGTAGCTGCCTATCAGTTTATAGATGGTGAAATTGTAGAAGTGTGGACATTTAAGCTAGCAGATTGGAGAGCTGGCAGCAACCAAGGCAATCATAACGTAAAGGTGGCCGACGTAGATTTTGACGGTTATAGCGAGGTTGTACTTGGGGCCATTACTTTAGATCATGACGGAACGGTATTGTGGAGCTCTAACGGAACAAGAGGTACAGCAATTGCAGGCCACGGTGACGCATTGCATGTTGCAGCAATGGTTCCTGACAGCGATGAAATTTATGTGTTTTCACCTCACGAATCGGGGCCTCCAAACAATGTAACGTTGGTACGAGGCTCTACAGGGGCGCCTGTATGGACGTATTCAGCGAATGTAGGTGACGTAGGACGCGGCGTTGCAGCGAATATTACTCCGCTGCCGGGCTTCGAGGTGTGGGCTATAGAGACACCTATGTACAACGTAGTCAGTGGTAAGGTCATTACAAGCGATGTCGGCGGTATAGGCGTCACGAACAAGGCTCCTGTAAACTTTATATTGTATTGGGATGGAGACTTGCTGAGTGAGTTTTTTGACGGACCTGACAATCTGAATCGTACAGACGCACCATCAATCACGAAATTTAACTATGATATAGAAACAGGGCAAAGCGAGCTTACAACGCTCCAGACATTGACAGGGTCCTATTCCAACAACGGAACGAAAGCCAATCCAGGCTTGATCGCTGATATTTTTGGGGATTGGCGTGATGAGATTCTTGTTCGAACTAGCGATAATAACGCGTTAAGAATTTATACGACGGATATTCCAACAGAACATGTAATATATACGTTGATGCATGATCCGCAGTATCGTTTGGCAGCTAACTCACAGAATGCTATGTATAACCAGCCAGCACATTTGGGTTTCTACTTAGGTGAAGATATACGTGATAAAGTTCAGGGCATGCAGCTTCCACTGCCAAACATCTACTATACGGTAGAAGGCAAAGAGCCAGTTGAAGGAGAGAGTGCTACACTATCGCCAGCGGCAGCAACATTCTATACCAATGCCCAAGCTGATATCACTGTAACGGTAACATTGAACGGTAATACGCTCACGGGAATTAAGAATGGTGACACTGCACTGGCTGACACTGACTATAGCATTGCTGCTGCAACTTCTGATGGCAAGCAGATGGTCACCATTAAAAGAAGTTACTTATCGACACTATCCAATGGTGATGTCCTTACCTTCGTGTTTAGTGCAGGTGACCCTGCGGAACTGAAGATTACGGTGACAACGAGACAGACGCATACACCGACACCTAATCCTGGAACACCGGATGGTCCTGACGCTGAAACGGATCCAGACCCTGATCCAGATTCCGGTGTCGTGACACCAGTGCCAACTCCAGGGAAGCCAGTCCTGAACAGCGCCATCGCGAACACAGAGCAAATAAAAGCTAGCGTTCAGCAAGCACTGCTGTCAAATCAACCAATTAATTTCACCGATGTATTAGAGACACATTGGGCTGCTAAAGCAATCCAAATGGCTTCGCAGCTTGATATTGTTAAAGGTTTTCCTGATGGTGAGTTTAAAGGTAAACAGGCTGTAACGCGAGCTGAATTCGCTGCGATGATCGTCCGAACGCTAGGTATTGATACGACAGGAGCGGGCGGTTCGTTCTCCGACACAGATGGTCACTGGGCAGAAAATCTTATTAGAGCCTTGCATCGCGCAGGTGTTGTGAAAGGTACAGGCAATGGTGCCTTTAATCCCGATCAAGAAATCACTCGCGCTGAGATGTCTGCAATTCTAGCTCGTCTGTTGAACATGAGTTCAGCTAGCGAATCATCAACGTTCTCCGATATTAGCGGTCATTGGGCTGCAGACAATATTGAGCAGCTTAACCGAGCAGGTATTGTGAACGGCGTCGGTTCTGGTAAATTTGCACCGAACGATAACGCAACTCGTGAGCAGTCGGTAGCCATCATCGTACGGATGCTGGATATCGTACTCGATCTTGATCTGGATCTGTAAGACAATTTCTAACACCTTCAAGAAATGTATATCATGTCGAGAGATATGAATACAGCTTGGAGGTGTTTTTGTTTTTGCAAAAACCAGCTCTTAGTTGTGTAGAAGGATGTGTGACTGTTTCTTAAGGAGATAAAGTAGTTCATGTTTCGCCATCTCTCTTGATACAGCTCGTCCTGCCCTAGAAGAATTTTCTTTTCCTGTCATACATTCGCTGGTATCATTAATTGAAACCAACCACTAAGCGCCAAGGAGAGAAGAACAGAATGATGACCAAGATACGCAATAAAACAAAGGCAATATTTGCTGTACTATTGAGTTCCATACTGGTCCTAGCTTCGTTGACACCACTTGTCGGCGGCGGGTCCGTATATGCGGATTCAGCAACATACGTGCCTCCGATTAATGCCTCCCCAAGCTATACCGGGCCCCTGACGTGGACGAATCATACCGTGCCGGGAACAATATCGCTTGATTTCTCGATTCCCTTTTTTATCGATATGGACAAGGAAGATCAGGTATATGTAACGAAAAGTTCAACTGGCTTTGGATCTTCGAATGGGCCTACAGGGAAGGTAGAGAGAGTGTCGAAGGACGGCTCGACTAGCGAAGACCTGTCTTTTAACCAAGTTGAATTTCATAATCCGTTGGGCATTGCCGTAGACGATGGCGGAAATGTGTATGTTTCCGATAACAGCTCGTTTCGTTTAGGTGCAAACTTAGGAGGCTCGAACTCCTCCAACGTCGCAAAAATTTATAAATTGGATGCAAAAACACAAAAATGGGATGATATTACCGAGGGGAAAGTAATGCAATCCGTACTCGGAATTGCCGTGGATCGACATGGAAGCGTGTATGCTGTTGACAGCGTTTACAAAACACAAAGCGGAGGGAGTTCCACGGTTCATATTTGGAAGCTGACTGCAGGCTCGCATTCGTGGGTTGAGCTTCCAGGTGTCGCTTCGACGCTTTCGAATCCACTTGATATTGCAGTCGATGGGGAAGGTAACGTCTTCGTCACCGACATACCAGTTGGATCTTCTGGAACAAAAATTTACAAGCTGTCAGTCGGTACGAACACGTGGACGAACGTTACACCTCCTTCTTCAGGTTCGACTTCGTTTGTGACCTTCGGGCTTCATGTCGATCGGTTCGATAACGTGATCGCAGCAGATCTACATCCATTAAACTTGAGAGTATTAAAACTGCCTTATGGCAAAGGTGCCGATGGTTGGGAAACAATACAGGTCACTTCTACACCGAGTATGTTTGATGTCGCTTCAGACAGCTCAGGCTACTTATATGGAACGAGCTCTTCCAGCCTTAATGTAGTCCGTTTGATGGCAACCGTGACTTATTACGGAAATGGTCATTCTCCTGGAGGAACGGTGCCGATTGACCCGACTGGCTACAAAGCGGGCGAAACTGCCATTGTATTAGGAAATACGGGTAATTTGGTGAAGACAGATTATCATTTTGTCGGTTGGAACACGAAGGCAGATGGAACGGGTACTTCGTACGCGCCGGGTGATGGCATTCATATGACAGAAAATGCTGAGCTGTATGCTGTCTGGTCAGACCAGCCACCCGTGCCCACTTTTACGGTTGTCTATGAGGCTGGAACAAATGGAACGATAAGCGGATCAGGCAGCGAGACAGTCGTCTCGGGCAGCTTTCCTGTATCCGTACCAATGGTAACGCCTCATGATGGGTACACGTTCGTGGGGTGGAGTAGCGACGGCGGAGCGACCCTGCTCAGTAACGAAGAGGTTGCAAGTACAGTTGTGACGGACACTATAACGTACACAGCTTATTATCAAGAACGGGTCACATTAGAAAGTTTGAACCTGGATCAAACCAGCTACTCCTTGGCGATTGGCGAATCCCATCAGACGATTGTAACAGCTGTGTATTCAGATGATACGAGCGAGCAGGTGCTGTCCTCTGAGGTTACATTCTCGTCCAGCGACACGACAGTAGCTACAGTGGATGGGACAGGTCTGGTTAGTGCCATCAAGAGCGGAACGACAGTAATAAAAGCAGCATACGAAGGCAAGGAAGCGGAAGCGACAGTAACGGTGCCAGCTACTTTACCAGATCCAGTCACATTAGAAAGTCTGAAGCTGGATCAAACCAGCTACTCCTTGGCGATTGGCGAAACACATCAAACGATTGTAACGGCAATATATTCTGATGCTACGAGTGAGCAGGTGCTGCCCTCTGAGGTTACATTCTCGTCCAGCGACACGGCGGTAGCCACAGTGGATGGGACAGGCCTGGTGAGCGCCATCAAGAGCGGAACGACAGTAATAAAAGCAGCTTACGAGGGCAAGGAAGTGGAAGCGACAGTAACGGTGCCAGCTGCTTTACCAGATCCAGTCACATTAGAAAGACTGAACCTGGATCAAACCAGCTACTCCTTGGCGATTGGCGAATCCCATCAGACGATTGTAACAGCCGTATATTCAGATGATACGAGCGAGCAGGTGCTGCCCTCTGAGGTTACATTCTCATCCAGCGACACGGCGGTAGCCACAGTGGATGGGACAGGTCTAGTGACCGCCATCAAGAGCGGAACGACAGTAATAAAAGCAGCATACGAAGGCAAGGAAGCGGAAGCGACAGTAACGGTGTCAGCTGCTTTACCAGATCCAGTCACATTAGAAAGACTGAACCTGGATCAAACCAGCTACTCCTTGACGATAGGAGCAACCCATCAAACGATTGTAACAGCCGTGTATTCAGATGATACGAGCGAGCAGGTACTGTCCTCTGAGGTTACATTCTCATCTAGCGACACAACGGTAGCTACAGTGGATGATACAGGCTTAGTGAGAGCCATCAAGAGCGGAACGACAGTAATAAAAGCAGCATACGAAGGCAAGGAAGCGGAAGCGACAGTAACGGTGCCAACTGTTATCATCAATAATCCCTCTACTTCGAGCGACAACGCGAATCCAGGAGTGAAGATCATTGTGGACGGTGTTGAACAAGAGCAGCTGGCAACGGCGGAACGGGATACGGTGAACGGTCATACGGTTACGAAGATTCTGTTGGACAGCCAGAAAGTGATCGACAAGCTGAAGCGGGACAACAATAAATTGCTGACGATCCCGGTTACCGGTGACAGCCAAGTCGTCGTTGGACAGCTCAATGGCAGTCTCGTGAAGTCGATGAAAGCAAGTGATACAGAAATCAGGATTGTCACTGATCGAGCTGTCTATATGCTGCCAGCGGCGCAGATTGATATTGACGGAATCTCAGCACAATTGGGAGCAAACCAGAAGCTCGAAGACATTATCATTCAAATTGAAATTAGGGAAGCATCTGAGGAGAAGGCGGCACAGGTGCAAGCAGCGGCAAAAACGAACGGATTTGAAGCTGTTGTTCATCCGGTAGATTTTGAAATTTCTGCTTACTACGGCTCGCAATCCCTGCAAGCGAACAAGTTTAACAGCTATGTCGCACGGATGATCGCGCTGCCTGACGGACTCGATCTGGCGAACATTACGACAGGTGTCGTTCTGACCGACGGTGGGGAGTTGCACCATGTACCGACTGTCGTCATTCGCCAGGACGGAAAAACGTATGCGGTTATTAATAGCTTAACCAACAGCACTTATTCTATCATCTATAACCCAAGTGAAATGAGCGACACAGCAGGACATTGGGCCAATGCTGAGGTGAATGACATGGTCTCCCGTTTGATTCTTAATGGCGTATTGCCGACGGAGTTCCGTCCAGATGAATCGATTACGAGAGCGGAGTTCGCGGCAATCGTCATGCGCGCCCTTGGTATTCAAGGGGTTGAGTATGCGGATGCTTTTTTGGACGTCACTGCTGACGATTGGTACGCAGAAGCTGTGCAAACGGCTTTCGATTACCACCTGATTAGCGGACACAATGACGGCTCGTTCCGACCAAATGCGCAAATAAGCCGTCAAGAAGCAGTGGTTGTGCTGTATCGTGCAGCGGCAATCGCGAAGTTAAAGACAGCGCTAAGTGACGCGGAGGTTGAGATCCTATTGTCGGCATTTGCCGATGGAGCCGAGGCAGCGAACTGGGCAAGATTGAATCTTGCAGAGGCGATCGACCTCGGGCTCATACAGGGCAGAGGCAACAAACTCGATGTCAGTGCCAATCTGACTCGCGCTGAAGCAGCAGTGCTAATACGTCGAATGCTGCAAGCGGCGAACCTAATTAATTCTTAATAATAAACACGAAGGCCTCCTCCATCTCGGACGAGGCCTTCGTGTTTATAGTAAACCATTACCTGACATTGACGAAAAAATTATCCTTATATGCTGGGATATTCTACATGATTACATGTAATACTAACCAAAAACATAAGGATGGGTTGGTACAATGTCAGATGTTTTTCAACCGGGTCAAATTGTATATGTAATTATACGAAACCCTCATGTTCAAGGAGTAGCCAATGTTCAAGAGGCTGCAGTTGTAATGGATCCACATTCACCGGGTAATCTTTCACTGTTTCTTTACGAAACGTATTATCCGTTATCCGATGACGTTGCCGTATATCCAACAGCAAGTGAGGCCGAAGAAGCCTATAAAGAAGCTTTTGGATTTGCTGACGTGGAGGGCTTTTATGGTTAAGCCATTCGTGCCTCAGCTTGTTTATGTAGAACCAAGAGCACTGGAGTATCCTCTAGGTAAAGAATTAATAAGCAAATTTGAAAATATGGGCATTGAAATTAGAGAAACAACCTCACATAACCAAATACGAAACTTGCCTGGGGATAATGACTTTCAAAAATATAGAAATGCCAAGTCAACGCTAGTCGTTGGAGTTAGAAAAACATTAAAGTTTGATACGTCAAAGCCTTCCGCAGAGTATGCCATCCCGTTTGCGACGGGGTGCATGGGTCATTGTCATTACTGTTATTTGCAGACGACGATGGGCAGCAAGCCGTATATTCGTACATATGTTAATCTGGACGATATTTTTGATGCCGCCAATCAATATATGAAGGAACGAGCTCCCGAGATCACAAGGTTTGAAGCATCCTGTACATCGGATATTGTAGGTATTGATCACCTAACACACTCTCTTAAGAAGGCTATCGAATTTTTTGGTGAATCTGAACACGGACAATTGCGTTTTGTAACCAAATTTGAACATGTCGATCATTTACTTGATGCCAAGCATAATGGTCGCACTCGTTTCCGCTTCAGCATGAATGACGACTATATTATAAAAAATTTTGAACCAGGAACATCGAGACAAGCGGAGCGGATGGAAGCGGCGAAGAAAGTAGGAGAGGCAGGTTATCCTTTAGGATTTATTATTGCTCCGATCTATTTGCACGAAGGATGGAAAGAAGGCTATAAAGAAATGTTTGAGAAATTAGAAGCCGCCCTCTCAGTGTCCGCGAAGAAAGATCTGACCTTCGAATTAATTCAACATCGATTTACGAAGCCAGCTAAAAATGTTATTGAAAAAAATTATCCGATGACCAAGCTGGAGCTTGATGAAACGAAGAGAAAATGGAAATGGGGACGATACGGGATTGGGAAGTATGTTTACACAGACCAAGAGCAAGAGGATATCAAAGATACGCTTGGCAGATATATTAACGAATACTTCCCTCAATCTAGAATTGAATATTTCACATAAATACGTTTAAACGAAAAACTCTTCATGAAGGACTAACCCCAAGAAGAGTTTTTTGCATTTAAGAAAATAACCAATTGACTTTTCAGAATGCCTCGTGATACATTGTGTATACACAACATGCACAATTTAATAGGGAGGTACGGTATGCTGGCTTTAGATATTCGTAATTTGAATAAAAAGTATCCCAATTTTCAGGTGAAAGACGTATCGCTTCAATTGGAGAAGGGCTATATTATGGGTTTTATCGGTGCCAATGGTGCGGGAAAAACGACCACGATCAAATCAATCTTGAACATGATACAGATCGATAGTGGTGAAATTTTCATTTTTGGAAAGAACATTGCCGAACACGAAATTGAATTGAAGCAGGTTATCGGATGTGCATTCGGTGATATTGATTTCTATACGCGTAGCAAAATTAAAACGCTAACCAATATTACAAAGAGGTTTTACAGGAATTGGAATGACGAAACCTACTATAATTATCTAAAAAGATTTAAACTGGATGAAAACAAGAAAATTGCTGAATTGTCGACAGGAATGAAAGTAAAGTACAATTTGGCGCTTGCTTTATCCCATGGTGCGAAGCTTCTCGTGCTTGATGAACCGACTAGTGGACTCGATCCTGTTTCACGAGATGAGCTGTTGGATATTTTTCAAGAGCTTGTTATTGGGGGGGAGATCAGCATTCTTTTCTCTACTCACATTACATCTGATTTGGAGAAATGTGCCGATTTTATAACCTTCATCGAACACGGTCAAATTATCGCCAGTTCTGAGAAAAACGACTTTATGGAGTCGTATCGTTTACTTAGCGGCAGCGAGAAACAATTGCACGAAGTGAAGGATCAATTAATTTCTTATAAGCTCAACTCATTTGGCTTTACCGGATTGATTCATGCCAAAGACTTTGATTCTTCTTCCAACCTAAAGGCAACCACGCCGAGCCTTGAGGAAATTATGATTTATTTCGCCAAAAAGGAGTATGCGCATGTATAATTTAGTGATGAAAGATTTGAAAATAGGGGTAAATCCGTGGTTCTTCGTATTACCCTTATTTACAGGTGCCTTAATGCTTGTGCCCGGGTGGATTTACTTTCTAGTCCCGCTTTATTTTTGTTGGATAACGGTACCGAACATATTTGGCGGATTTAAAAGTCAGAATGACTTGATGTTTAATATGATGATGCCCGTGACCAAAAAAGACATCGTGAAAGCTAGATTAACCGTTATTGTCATTCTGGAACTGATGCATCTTTTGATCGCAATGATCTTCAGTATATTTACGCTTCGTTTATACCCGAATTTGACTTATTATTTCTTCTCGCCGCATTTGGGATTTTGGGGATTATGCTTTATTATGCTCGCGATTTTCAATTTTGTACTTCTATCCATGTATTATAAAACAGCATATAAGTATGGCGCAGCAACGACTGCAGCTATTATTGCGGCAATGCTTTTTGCCGGAGTTGCCCAGTGGGTTGGAATTCAGAGTCCGTGGATGCACGATATTTTCTATGGCCCTGGAGTAGAAAATACATCGCTGCAACTTTCCATTCTGATCATAGGCATCGTCATATTTATTGCATTCATTCTGGCTTCCTACCGTATTGCGGTGAAGCGATTTGTGAAAGTGGAGTTATTATGAACGTATCCATTTCGAATACATCCGAGAAACCGATCTATCAGCAGCTTTACGAACAAATCAGTGCTCAAATTCTGAAAGGCGAGCTAGAAAGCGGCTATTGCTTACCGCCCATTCGGCAAGCTGCCCTAGAGCTACGAGTTAGCATCATCACTGTAAAGAAGGCTTGGGAAGAACTTGAACGAAGCGGGCTAATCAATACAGTAACAGGTAAAGGATGTTTTGTAGCTGAATTTACACCAGATGAGATGCTGCGAATACGCAACGAAATGATTCTAAAGCAATTGGAAAGCGATACATTGTACTACAAATCATTTGGCGTCACCCTAGATGAAGTGATAGAGCTGTTGAAGAAGATCTACTAACACCCCTCTATCCTGTTCGTTCGGCAGCATGTGTATACAGTGGTGCAGGACGGGGAGTACCAGTAGAATAACACCTCAGACGACTTGCCGCTTGTTGCCGCTGGTCATCTGAGGTGTACTGCGTTTTACCTCATAGGAGCGAAATGACGGATGGTAGCAAGAATTTCCTCTGTACGTGACACGATATCAGGATTGAGCTCCAGATCGATAGCTTTTATGTTTTCTTCAATCTGCGCCGGTCGGCTTGAGCCGATGATCGCCGAGCTTACAGCGGATTGACGGAGTACCCAAGCCAGAGCAAATTGGGATAGCGTCGCACCGACCTCAGCTGCTAACTCCTCAAGCTTGGCCGTACACTGTAGTACGTCTTCGCGCAAGTAGCTGTTGATAACGCCATTGGTCTGATTATTGGCCGCACGTGTATCTTGTGGAATAGGATGGCCGGGCTTGTACTTACCGGTCAACACCCCTTGAGCCAGCGGAGAAAACACAACAAGGCCGAGCCCTTCTTGCTCGCATTGGTGGATGACTCCTTCTTTCTCGATATACCGCTCGAACATATTGTAAATCGGCTGGTTGGATATGAGCGGTCTCAAGCCTAGGCTTTTGCCGATACCGGATGCTTCGGCGATTTGCGCCGCTGACCATTCGCTGACTCCCGCGTATAGGATCTTGCCCTGAGCCTGCAGATCGTCCAGCGCCCGCAGTGTCTCATCAATCGGTGTCTCGTGATCGAACCGATGACATTGATACAGATCAATATAGTCAGTGCCCAAACGCTTCAGACTGGCCTCGCATTGCTCCATAATGTGCTTGCGTGACAATCCCCGTTCATTGGGACCAGGTCCTTGAGCAAAGAACAGCTTGGTCGCGAGCACATAGCTGCTGCGCGGGTAATCCTTTAAAGTGCTGCCCATTACTTGCTCTGCCCCAGCATAAGAGTTGGACGTATCAAAAAAATTAATGCCTGACTCATATGCTTTATGAATGCAAGCACGTGCCGCCTCCTCCGAAGTCGCCGAACCATAGGTTAGCCAGCTCCCTAGACCAATCTCACTTACTTTCAATCCGCTTCTGCCTAGTTTCCTGTATTTCACTGCTTTCACGCCTTTCCAAAAGAAATATCGTATTGCGTAAACTCAGATTAATAGTTAAAGTGGGGTTTAAGTCAAGCTTTCAATAGCATAATCTCGGATTCACGGGAAAGGAAGGGATGTATGCATGGAATACACGATTAAACAAGCTGCTGCGCGCACAAATTTGCCGCCCTCTACCTTGCGCTTCTACGACAAGGAGGGATTGATGCCGCTGCTGAAGAAGACGGCATACGGTACCCGCAAATATTCGGAAACAGACATTCACTGGCTGGAGCTGGTTCGCTGCCTGAAGGACAGCGGTATGCCGCTGGAGGAGATCAAGGCATTCATGCTGCTATGCCTGGAGGGCTCGGCAACAAGCGAGCAGAGAAGAGAGATGCTGGAGCGCCACCGTACGAACATCGAGCAGCAGATGGCCGTGCTGAATCGAAGCCTAGGCGTTATCAACTACAAGCTCGATCATTACAATGAGATTGGAATTTTTCACATCGATAAAGACTAGATGGCCACAGTGAGTCGGATTGGCCAGCTCGTCATTGTCTAGAAGCAACTTTTTTTGGCACGAAACGTTGCGAAGCTTTTCTTTACCCCACTTATACTTGAACTCGAGAGGAGGGATTGAGATGGAGTGGCTTGAGAGGATGAATCGAGCGATTGATTATATCGAGACGAACCTAACGACAGAGATTAAGTTGGAGGAAGCAGCCAGAATGGCCTGCTGTTCGTCCTATCAATTTCAGCGTATGTTCTCGTTTATTACAGACGTGACGCTAGCCGAGTATATCCGAAGAAGACGGTTAACGCTGGCTGCACTGGAGCTGCATAATGGCAGTGCGGCGAAAGTAATTGATGTCGCGATGAAGTACGGGTACGAATCTCCAGTTTCATTCGCAAGGGCATTTCAAGCATTGCATGGAATCACCCCGTCTATGGCTCGCCAAGAGGGAATTGCTCTGAAAGCCTATCCTCGCTTATCTTTCCTTATCACAATCAAAGGGGTAGAGGCAATGAATTACCGAATTGAGACAAAAGATCGTTTTGAAGTATTCGGCATTGAGGGTGTGTTCCGTGTGGATGGGAGCGGGGAGGAGCCGCAGACTCCGGCGAAGCTGTGGGAGAAGAGCCATGCGAACGGAGACGTGAAGCGTCTTGAAGAATGTGCGGGGGAATTGCCATCGTTTGTCAGCAAGAATCTGTATGGCGTCCATGCGGTATGCAGCTACAAAAAAACCGAGCCAGATACATTTCCATATATGTTGTTCGCTTTTAAAGGAAAAGGCAGCAATACTGATGGGTACAAGACGACAATCATTCCGGCGCATACGTGGGCAATCTTCCCATCTGAGCCGCATACATGGGATCAATTTGGTGAGACGATTGATACGCTATATAGACGCTTTTATACGGAGTGGCTACCGACGGCTGGCTACGAACAAGTGGAAGGATTAGAATTGGAATTGTACGGCACAAAGGACAGCCTCAATTATATCGAACTTTGGTTCGCAGTTCGTAAGGTTTGATTGGCTGTATAAGCACGCCGAGCGGTGTATAATTTTTAGGGCGATCAAATCTACTTGATCGCCCTTTGGTTGCTAATAGAAGCTATTCTGCTCAGTTATTTTTCGATATCGAATGCGATATCATTAATAATGACTTGCTTTATGGTATCCAAAGGAAGAATCTTTGAGAAGAGTATGAACTTATCTGCATAAGTACCGTTATGATCTGACCTAATATTACCTGACCTAGTTTGGAGCAAGTCGCCATGTTCGTATGAATGGTTCTTTTCTTGAAGCAATAGCTCCTTTGTTCCGTCATTGAATAGCAACTCAATTTTATAATCATATTCTTGCATATCTGTACGAGTATCTGTCGCCTCGAATGATAAACCAAGCTCTGATACGTAAAGCTTATTGAACTGATACTGGAACCCGCTGGTTGTATCTTCCGCAATGTCCATATCAATACGATCTACAGTAGGCGACAGTGAAACTTCGATGGGTGTATCCATCCCATTAAGTGAAAATCGAAGAATTCCGTCATTTTGAATGTATTCCTGAAGCTTAGATACGCCCTGGAGACCAATTTTATAATATTTGATGTAAGGTTTTCTTAAATCTCTCAGCTCCGATACGCCATATGCACTACCCACTGTACGGATATCATAGGTAGAAAATTGATAGCTACCAAAATTCTTTTTGCTCTTATCCCCTAATGCCTCTATTGATACAACAATGTAACCCAAACTTGAATCTGTCACAATTTCATGGACTTTCAGCTCATAATCGTTGTTCGAAATCGTTTTTCCTACCGTAAGTATTTTAGATTGTTGAATCCCCGTTATTTTGCTGAGTATGTTTTGTATGCCTTCAGCATTCAGAGCGTATGCCACCCCACCTGTTGTAATGACAAAAGCAGCTGCAATCGCGCAGGCTATTTTAGTGAATCTGTTCTTGAACGCAAACATCTTGTTCCGTTTTATTCTACTCATTGTTAAATGCTTGACCCTGTTTAGATTAATCTCCGGAATCTCTGTATGATTATTAGAATTTTTCAATCCCACTACCTCCTCTTTCACAGTATTCAACAATTGTTTTCCTGCCTCTGTAAATCTTAGATTTTACCGTAGATAAGGGAAGATTAAACATTAGGGCAATATCTTCAAGTGTATAATTCCAAATATAGTAGGCATGAAGGATGTCGTTATCTGGAGGCTTCAATGCCGCGATCAACTTCTTAATCGTTGTGATGCTTTCTTTTTGAATCAGCGCTTCGTCAGTTGCAGGGGAATTCATTATCGAGCTTTGATCATCCAACGGCTGATCATTCTTCACTTGCCTCCACTTGTTCCGGGTCATGTTCCGCGCGATTTGTGCCAAGTAAGGCTTTATAGACTCTGTTTGTACAATTTTGTGTCTACTTTTCCAGATAGCATAAAACACATCGGATACAACCTCTTCAACATCCTCCGCATTTAACGCTGGACCGCCAACTCGGTAAACAATTGTTGCAGTGTATTGGCCGTATCTAGTAATGAGTTCTTCTATTGCCTGATCATCGTTTTCTTGAAGTCGTTGTATTAATAAACGATCACTCAATTCCATCCCCCCTTTCCTATCAATACAATGAATCATAGAAAAAAGTTTCAATGCTCGAATTAATTTTTCTACTATGCATCCGTATATTACCTAATTTAAGACGTAGCGAGTGTTCAAGAGGCTGTAGTTTAAACGATGACGTTGCCATATATCAAACAGTCATTAATAGGAATAGGAAAAAGAGCACATCTACTGAGGTGTGCTCTTCATAACGGTTGCTGGAATATGCCATTACTTTTTTGTAGTTTTCTTAGGAGCTCGTCTTGTAAGATCTGCGATCTCTTGAGCAAACTCCTCTTGTACCTCGTTAGGCGCAATTTTTTCGTTTTTTGGTGTTTGTGGTAGCGAGCTTTTGTTTTTACTATGACCTTGGTTATTGTTTCTTCCCATATTTAGAACACTCCATTCTATTTGGCTAATTTTATTGTGCTGTATACCCGCCGTCAATCATAAGTGAGCTTCCAGTTACGAATTCATTTTCACATAGAAATACGATGCCATGCGCAATTTCCTCTGGTTGACCAAGGCGTCCAATAGGATGTCTGGCAACCAAACCGTCATAAAATTCTCCCAGCGCTTCTTTGTTGACCATTCCAGACTCAACATATCCAGGACAAACAGCATTTACGCGGATATTTTTATCTGCATATTCTAACGCTAAAGATTTCGTTAAGATGTTGACTGCACCTTTACTTGCATTGTATGCGAAAGCGCCTGCCTCCCCAACATGTCCTAGAATGGACGCAGTATTGACGATTGAGCCTCCACCAGTTTTTAACATTTCGCGTATCGCATACTTTGCGCCAAAAAATACGCCATCTTGGTTGATCGAAATTACCTTATTATATTCTTCAAAAGTGAGCTCATGGGTTTTGGCAAGTACACCAATCCCTGCATTGTTGACCATGATATCTAATCGACCATAAAGCTTTACGGTTTCACTTACAAGGTTTTCAACAGACTTTTCTTCAGCAGCATTCACATAGATGAATGTTGCATTTGAACCGTTGCTGCTTAGTTCCTTTTCAACCTGTTTTCCAGCTTCCTCGTTATAATCGGCAATCACAACTTTTGCACCTTTATCTAAAAAGGCTTTTACTGTCGCTAAACCGATACCCGAAGCTCCACCGGTTACGATTGCGACTTTATCAGCTAAATCAATCATAAATCAGACTCCTTTTCATTGTAGCAACAATGGGTATTATGCTTTTGTTCACGTTATTTATTCAGGTGTAAAAGGGGTCATGTTCTGAATAGTTGGTCCGAATGAGGGTGAGAATAGCATAAACCGAACAAGCAGGTTCCACTTAATCAATTCTTACGTAAATGGAACATTTAGAGGGAGTATATGAATATGTGGGAAGAAGACATCATACAAGAAATTCAAAGTTTATCGAGGCCCATCAAATCGATGGATGATCTAGAATTGATTATACAAGCTGTGAGTGATTGTGAAATCGTTATGCTAGGAGAAGCTTCCCACGGTACCTCAGAGTTCTATACCATGCGAGCAGAAATTACGAAAAGACTAATAAAGGAGAAAGGTTTTTCCTTTATTGCGGTTGAGGGCGACTGGCCGTCATGCTATACATTAAACAGATACATCAAGCATAAAGCGGATGCGCCTGCACATGCACGAGAAGCGTTAAATGACTTTAATAGATGGCCGACGTGGATGTGGGCTAACGAAGAAGTAATGAGCTTAGTGCAATGGCTTCATGAATTT
Source organism: Paenibacillus septentrionalis (assembly GCF_042659865.1). Lineage (NCBI taxonomy): Bacteria > Bacillati > Bacillota > Bacilli > Caryophanales > Paenibacillaceae > Paenibacillus > Paenibacillus septentrionalis. The sequence continues at coordinate 357,065 of NZ_JBHSTE010000005.1, read as the reverse complement.
AATGAAAATAAGAAAGATAACAATCAAATTGGATTCTACGGCATTGACGTCTATAGCCTATGGGAATCGATGGAAGAAATTTTAAGCCATCTCAAGAAAACGAATTCTCCTGATTTGGCAATGGCACAGAAAGCGTTTGAATGCTTTGAACCGCATGGTCGAGATCCACAAGCTTATGGCGTTTCCGCAAGCTTTCTTTCTGAGGGCTGTGAGGAGGAAGTTGTTAAGCTGTTGCTTACGCTTCAGGAGAAGAGAAAAGAAGGCAAGCCCCAAGATGAAGTATCGCTAAACGATGAGCTAAATGCTCTGGTTACTATCAATGCTGAGCGTTACTATCGATCCATGGTTCGTGGTGGCCCTGATTCTTGGAATATCCGTGATCGACATATGGTAGAGGCGTTGTTACGTATTAAGGATTTTCACGGACCTCATGCGAAGGCGATCATATGGGAGCATAACACTCATATTGGGGATGCAAGAGCAACAGATATGACGGCTGAAGGGATGATTAATGTTGGCCAGTTGCTTAGAGAAAAATTTGGTCAGGAGCATGTCTATGCGGTGGGCTTTGGAACCTATCAAGGTTCGGTTATCGCTGCAAATAGATGGGGTGGTGAAATTGAAGTCATGAAGGTACCGAAAGCGATACCTGGCAGCTGGGAAGCTTTACTTCATCAGGCCGGTGCTCAGGATAAAATGATCATTTTTGATCAGGATCGTAATGTGCTCGAGCAACCGCTTGGACATCGGGCAATTGGTGTCGTTTACCACCCAGATTATGAACGGGGCAACTATGTACCGTCTATCTTGCCAAGTCGATACGATGCATTTATCTATGTAGACCAGTCGCGAGCTCTTAAGCCGCTTAAGCAGCCTGTTCTTAATAAATAAGGATGAACCTGCAATAAATGAGATTTACTATGCCTATCTAAGAGACCCTCATTTGCTAATGGAGCAAATAAGGGTCTTTTATATATTTACAGTAATTATGACGTAGCTCATGCTGGTTTAATGCTATGCTGTACCCTGGACGCTGTAAACAGCTGTCGAAGATGGTATGTAGAGTGGGTGAGTGGCAAGTAAGTGGCATTCGTGAATAGATAAACAGAAAGGTAATGCCAAGGGTTCCCTACAAAGGTATAGTAAAACATCGGATACAAATGCACGAAGAATGCGTGAGAAATCATTATCGCGCCCATCCTATACTTTAGACAAGCATTGGAGGAACGACATGTTTTTATTGACAGAACATCATTTACCGATCGTGTTTTTGGCCTATACGGTAGCTGCCGTCTCTGCTTTTGCTGCATTCAGCCTTATAGAGAGATTACTGGCGACTAGGCGGACAGTCTGGTTGTTCTTAGGGGCTGCGGCGCTCGGACTCGGTATATGTTCGATGCATTACATTGCAATGACAGCGCATCCGATAACTGCTGCTTACGATATATGGAGAGTCGTTACATCGTACTTCGTTTCTTTATCTGCTTCCTTCATTGCCTTCATGATTATATGGCTTTCAAAGCACGTTTGGTGGTCTATTCTGACGGGGAGTGTGGTCCTTGGCATCGGTGGGACTGTGCTGCACTATGTTGGGACAGGCGCGTTAATTGGGGTGACGTTGGAGTATCAACCAGTATCGGTTGTACTTACAATTGTCGTAGGCATTCTTGATGCTTTCCTTGTGTTTACATTAGCTTATCGTTGGCATGCATTGATTAAGAAATTGGTAAACAAGGTTCTCTGTTCCGCCTTTATGGGTTTCGGTATGTTAGGACTGCACTTCGTGGCAGTAGCTGGCACGACGTATATAGACATGAATCCTCACTCCGCTTGGATTGCTTCTCATGGTCAGGAATGGGTAGGTGGAGCCATCTTCTTTGCAACACTGTTCATACTCACGCTCGCGGTGACGTTCATCTATATTGATAGGCGACTAGTGGCAAGTGAGATGCGTTATAAACCGTTGTTCGAGGAAAACCCTGACGTTGTCCTGTTGGTAAATCGAGAGGGTTATATTCTACACGGAAATGCCGCTGCAACGGAAGTACTTGGGTATGAGCAGAATGAGCTCCGGTTGACGCATATCCGTGAGTTTGTGGAATCTTCCTTTGTGTCGCTGGCCGAAAAGATATTTATCCAAGCCGTAACGGAACAAACTAGCTCGCATGAGCTTGCGTTCCACAGTAAAGAGGGAGCCGTCGTATTATTGAAGCTTTATGCGATTCCACGGATTATTGACCATGATCATCAAGGTGTCTATGTGATTGGCAGAGATGTTACGGAATCAAGGAGAAATATGGATCGAATCGTACGACAGCACGAGCAGGAAAAGCAATTCCACGAAACCCGATTTCAAAAGATAGTTGAATCCGTGCTAGATGCGGTAATTGTAACGGACGAGGATCTGCGGGTCGTTTTATGGAATCAAGGTGCGGAGCGGGTATTCGGTTATACTAGCGCGGAGGTGCTCGGCGAAAGCATTGAGTTTATTATTCCAGAAGGGTATTTGACAAGGCATCGCAAGGGCTTTCACTCCTACCACCATGGTGCCGCCCCGCGTATTATCGGTAGTGTGGTAGAACTTGAGGGTAAGCGCAAAGGAGGCACGATATTCCCCATCGAGCTTTCTCTAAATTCCTGGCAAGCTGATCGAAAGTCTTATTATTCAGCGATTATTCGCGATATCTCTGAGCGAAAACGCGCCGAAGAGGCCTTAATGAAGAGCGAAGCAATGTACCGCGAACTTATTGAATTTTTCCCGGAAGCCATTATGATTGCACGGGGAACACAATGGTTGTTCATCAATTCCTTTGGTGTCAGCTTGTTGGGTGGCAGCGCACCGGATGATCTTTTAAGGCATAACGTTTTTGATACGGTTCATCCGGATTACCACCCCAACGTACGCAAGCGAATCCAGCTTACAGAGATGCAGGGTCGTACATCTGAGCGGATGGAGGAGAATTGGGTTAGGTTGGACGGTAAACCTCTTCATGTGCTAGTATCCGCAATGCCTGCAAAGTTTAACGGTGAAACGGCAAGAATCTTGGTCGTTCGAGATATAACAGAGCTTCAGAAGGCGAGAGAAATTTATGAGCGATCGGAGAAGTTGGCAGTCGCGGGTGAACTCGCAGCGGGCATTGCTCATGAGATTCGGAACCCGTTGACGGCTATAAAAGGATTCCTACAGCTGACGAAGAAAGGGATTAATCCAGATTATTATGAAATCATTGCATCTGAGATGGATCGAATCGAGCTGATTATAAGTGAGTTGTTAATGGTGGCGAAACCTCAACGGACGAGCTTTGTGTTAGAAAAACTACAAGACGTTGTTCTGCATGTTGTGAAACTGATGGAATCGCAGGCAAATTTGAACAATGTGTCGATAGAGCTTAACCTTCCTCAGGAAGAAATTTGGATACATTGCGATGAAAACCAATTGAAACAGGTGTTCATCAATATGCTGAAAAACTCAATCGAAGCCATGCAGAGTGGCGGAACAATTTCCGTACAGATTTCGAGAAATCCGGCATCAGCGGTGGATATCGTTATCCGCGACGAGGGTTTAGGCATTCCTGACGATAAGATAGCCAATCTTGGTCAGCCCTTCTATACGACTAAGGACAAAGGTACAGGCCTTGGCTTAATGATCAGCTACAACATTATCAGAAACCATCAGGGGCATGTATCCGTTCAAAGCCGGGCAGGTGAAGGTACGGTATTTACAATCACGCTGCCGGTCGCAGGAGATGAAGATTAAGATTATGTCTGATTAGGAGCAAGCATGGTGCAAAAGTAAGCAAAATTTATGTTTTGTGGATGAAATTATGTTTTGTTTGTTAACATCCATCAAATATGATACGATGAAATTGAATGATTTTTGAATAAAGTTACCTAAATCATAATTGAGGTGTATTCTATTGCCCAAAGATAAGATTAACGTTCGTGTTTCTAATAAAGATGGACAGTTAGGCTTTGTTTTTACAAGAGGCGGTCTTCGTCAAGGTTCAGGTAGAAAGGGAATAGGTGTAACTAAGAAAGTGTCGTTAACCCTGTCGGAGGAATTATGGGACAATATTGAGAACTACCGTACTGAACATAGATTATCCCGTTCAGAGGCGCTTCGTAACATAATTGAATCTTATTATGCCAAATAGTATGGAGGCAGGTGAAGTGTTTGCTCATTGAAGTGCAAAAAGATGTTCTTATGCGTTCGCTGCAACACGTAATAAAGGCTGTTGCATTAAATGGTCCAGCACCTATACTTCAAGGGATACATATTCAAGCAGCATCAGATCGTGTTATCTTTACTGCCAGCAATACAAGTATGACGATACAGTCTGAGATTCAACAAAGCAGCGCTACTTTGAACATTAAAAGAAAAGGGACTATTGTTATACCGTCGCGTTACTTTTTCGAGGTGATTCGAAAGCTCCGAGACGGAGTGATTGTACTAGAACTAGAAACTGAAGAAAAGCTGATGCTGACCATCAGGTCAGGACACTCAAACATACGATTATGTGGGATGGCCCCAACAGAATTTCCGTACATTAAACGTGAAGAAGAAGAGCGCTATTCCAATAGACTGCAATTAAATCACACCTTGTTTAAGGCAACGATTAAACAGGTAGCAGTAATGGCAGCAACCTCTGAGAACAGACCGGTATTAACCGGAGTTTCGTTTGAGTGTAATGATAATCACATTAATATCATGGCTACTGATGGTGTCCGCCTTGCTTCTCGTACCTTACATATTGCAAGCAGTTCTCATACAAATTTTAAAGTGATTGTCCCAGCAAAAAATCTGTTGGAATTAGCAAAGCTGTTAGGCGATGAATATAAAGCTATTGAGATGGCTATCTGCAACAACAGAGTAAAATTTATAGCGAATGGACTGAAAGTTGAGTCAGCCTTAATTGAAGGGACATTTCCCTCCATAAACAATGTCGTCCCTCGCTCTTATTTGTGTGAAATTTTAGTTGATAGAGAATGCTTTTTAGCTGCTGTTGATTGTGTCACAGTTCTGGCGGGAGATTATATTATTAGGCTAGCAGCTGAATCTGCGCAATTAAAATTATTGTCCCGAACAAGGGAAATCGGAGATGTTGAACATGCAGTGCCTTTACTCGAAATGAGAGGCGAACAATTTTCCATCTCGGTTAATGGCAAGTTTTTAAGTGATATGCTTCGTAACCGTGAGTGTACCAGTATTCGAATTAGATATGCTGGACAGACAAGTCCCATTGTCATTCTTCCCAACGATTCACTGAAATCAACCTTTTTCTTGCTTACTCCTGTTCGAACACAATATGAATATAACAAGAGTAAATGAGTTCGGCACCTGCGCTGAACTCATTTTTTGTGTGTTGTGGGTTATTATGCGCCAATTATTTATTTTTATTAACTGGAAGCCCAACAGTTAAACAAGTAGACTGCCTGAGAGCAAGAAAAAGAAGTCTCATTAAAATTTTTTTTAAGGTGAGGCTAAGTTCAAGCAGAACATTAATATATTAACTTAGTGAAAGCATTGGGTTGAATAATTGTATCAAAATTTGGATCGGTGTGTTTTTGCGTATAACGATTGATAGGAAAGAAAAGATTATCTATATATGCTGTAAGAAACTTTGCGAACAATTTAATGGGGTGATCGATCAAGATGGAGTCAATATGGTTGGAGTATGCATGGACTTTACTGATTCTAATTGGGTTGGAAGGTTTGCTGTCTGCGGATAATGCGCTTGTTCTGGCAATCATTGCAAAACATTTACCTGAGGAACAAAAGAAAAGAGCAATTAATTACGGGATCATTATGGCTTTTGTTTTCCGTTTTGCTGCATTGTTCGCGATATCGTTCATTGCGAATGTTTGGCAAATACAGGCGGTTGGCGCTGCTTACCTGCTTTATCTTGGATTAAAGCATATCATCAAAGCGCGTTTCGGCAAGGAAAACAAAAACAATCAAGAGGACATCAAAAAGGAGTCTGCAGGGAAAGGGTTCTGGCCTACTGTCGGAAAAATAGCACTTGCAGATCTCGCCTTTGCAGTTGATTCCATTCTTGCAGCAGTAGCCTTAGCACTTGGTCTTCCGGATTCACCGCTCGGTGATTTTGGCGGAATGGATGGTGGTAAGTTCCTGGTTGTGCTGATTGGGGGTATAGCTGGCCTTGTCCTAATTAAATTCGCGGCTACATGGTTCGTTAAGCTGCTTGCGCAGCGTCCTGCACTTGAGACGACAGCTTATGCGATTGTGGCATGGGTTGGAGTGAAGCTGGCCGTCATTACCTTGGCTCACGAAGACATCGGCGTGTTGGATCATCATTTTCCACATAGCACAGTCTGGACTTTATTTTTCTATGGTGTTCTCGTTGCGATCGCACTTATTGGTTGGTTTGCGCCCTCAAATAAAACGCAGACGGGGTAGTTCTGTTGGCAAAATCGAATCTTGCATATGCAATGCAAACTCCGTATTGGCTCTCACTATGAGGCGTAGTCAGAAAAAATGAGGAATGGAATCTGAATGAATCGAGGGGCACCTAATCAGGTGCCTTTTTGAATTGCTGTCATAGCTTCATTGGCGTGAGGTAAAAATCATACATTGGCCAAGAGGGATTTCATGTCAGATCACGAATATACACGAATATAGACTAGGAAAATGACGATCTATCCTAAGAGGAGGCACTGTATGAGCGCAACTGCATTCGATATGCAGCTATTAGAGGACTTACGACCAGAGTTAACATCCTTTTGCTACAGGATGCTCGGATCTATTGATGATGCAGACGATGCCGTTCAGGATACCTGCATTCGTGTGTGGCAAAGCTGGGACTCATTTAGACACGAATCGTCACATAAAACTTGGATTTATCGTATTGCATCAAACGTTTGTCTGGACAAGCTGAGAAAGGCGAAACGTCGAACGCTTCCAGTAGATCTATCCGATCCCGCAACAGCCATTATCGCACCGCGCGATACGTTGCCTGAATCGTCTTGGATCTGGGTTGCTCCAGATTTTGCGGAGAATCCAGAGCATGCAATGATGCGTAAGGATACGTTGCAGCTTTGCTTTCTCGCCCTTTTGCAAACTTTACCGCCTCGTCAGCGAGCGGTGCTTATTCTAAAGGATGTATTTGAATGGCCCTCGAAACTAATCGCAGAAACGTTAGGCATGTCGGCAGCTGCCGTTAACAGCGCCTTGCAACGAGCGAGAGAATCAATAAATCGAACCAATCTTCGGTCAGATGAGCTAAGCAGAATGGATGTCGAGCCGGATCAAGAGCTGCTAACACGGTATGTGGAAGCCTTCGAACAATTCGATATTGATGCCTTAGTATCACTATTCCATGAGGAAGGCTGTATGTCTATGCCACCTTTCGCTATGTGGGTTCGCGGCAAGGACGATTTGTTCAAGTTCTTTTCACTTACTCGAAGTCATTGTGAAGGGTCAAGATTTATACCTGTAACCGTGAATGGAGGCTATCCTGCCTACGCGCAGTATATGCCAAGTGAAGAGGAATCCATCTTGGTTCCTTGGGGGATTCATGTTATTGAAGTAAGGGACAATAAAATACTACACGTACAAAATTTTATTCATACAAAATTATTTGAACGATTTGGCCTTCCGACTCACATAAACCGATGAATTTGAAATATGGATGACGTCTTTATCATCGAGAACAAAAATATAGCAAGCTGAGAAGGGTGTGTTTTAATATGGAAACGACAAAGGTAAGCGTGGAAGCGGTCATTCAAGCACCGATCGAAAAGGTGTGGACGTATTGGACAGAACCGGAGCATATTAAGAAATGGAATCAAGCAACAGAGGAATGGCATGCACCGAGAGCGGAGAATGATTTGCGAATCGGCGGCAAATTTGTAACGAGAATGGAAGCGAAAGATGGCAGTATGGGGTTTGACTTCTCAGGAGTGTATGACGATATAAAACTACATGAGCTAATCTCCTATACGATGGAGGATGGGAGAAGAGTCGAAATTAGATTCGAGGCTCAAGGTGATGCAACGAAGGTTATTGAGGTGTTTGACGCAGAAAGCACAAATCCCGTTGATATGCAGCAGGCAGGCTGGCAAGCGATTATGGACAATTTCAAAAGGTATACCGAAGCATCTTGATAAAATGCCAGTACCTGTACCGGGTGCTGGCATTTTCATATTGGATAGAAGGAGAAAGAATCTATTTCTCATGGCTAACACTGCAATTCCCCGAGAACTCGTTTTTTGGTCAGTTAAACAAAATAGGACAAACAATAGCAGGATAGCATTCATCTATAGAGTGCTGATCCTGCTATTTTTAATTTACTAGCTTCATATAACGTTACCAACTATCTAGTAAAATATCGATAAGTAAAATAACATTACATATTATGTGAAATTAATGCGAAAATGTACTGATATTGTATAGAAGTCACAATAGTTTTCTGAATTAATGTGAGATATTCTATTAAAATTCTCAAGATTATTGACCGTTTTAATAGAGTGATGTTATATTTTATTACACCAAACTACAAGGAGCTGAGAAATATTGATTAATCTTAAATCTGGCCATAAAAAGCAAAACCCTTCACTCCCTGCACGTTCAAAAGCTCATGCAAACTGGAGCAAAAGAAAAGTGTTAGCGGCAACGCTAGCATTATCGGTAGTGGTTACTGGAATTTTTCCGTTTCAGTCAGCGAGTGCATTAACGGTTCTGAAATCTCAAAATGGTGCAGAGTGGGAATTCCATGATTCCTTTGCGCCGAACCTTGATACGGGCAGCTTGCGTAAAATTGGTTCATCACAAGCACAAGGCTTCGGTAATATCTTTGTGAAAGTATCTTCTACGCCAGCGCCAATTATGAATGGGCAAATGATGCGCGGATTTGGCTTGGAATTTGATGAAGTTGATACGTTCAATACAACACAATCTGTCAATTTAGGTAATGTATTAATTACGCGCGATATTTATTTTGATGAAGAGAATAATAAAACTAGATTTTTTGATACCTTTACCAATACAACGAATAATACTGTAACGGTAGATGTGTCATTTGGCGGTTCACTAGGTTATGGTACTGCTGAATTCGCTGGTCAGGTCAAAGCAACTTCATCCGAAGATCTTGATATTACACCAGAGGATTCATGGGTATTAGTAGGGAATAGCCGTGAAGGAGATCGACCTGTCGGTGTTGTATTAGGTTCATCTGCTCCTTTTGAAGGTGCTTTTACTGCAACAGGAAATCAGCAAAAGGATCCCTTCACAACGCCTTTAGCAACCTCCGGTAATGATGCAAACTTTTACGGCTTTATTCACAGCTTAGACATTGAGCCTGGCGAAACAAAATCGCTCGTTCGATATGTTCTTGTTGGAGAAACGGGTGAAGAAGGTGTGACTAGTACCGTTACTGCTCTGAATGCATTAACAACTGAGCCAGATGTAGCGAATCTCACACCTGAACAAATTTGTACAATTAGCAACTGGGACTTGTCCGCCATTGCTGATGTAGATGCGGAAGCATGTGCAGCTGTTACTAGACTTGCTGTTCCAGCAGCACCTGCGGCACCTGCATTGATCACGACATCCCCTTATGATGTTACAAATAAGACGATTGCTGAAATGCAAGCAGATATGGAAAAGGGCGTAACGACGTCCGAGCAAATTACACGCGCTTATTTGGATCGAATTAGAGCTTATGACTTCGGTCAACTAGGCTTTCATGCTTTCCTACATGTTTCAGAAACTGCAATTGAACAGGCAAGAGCAGCAGACAGAGCTCGTCGAGCAGGAGAAACTGGAGAACTACTAGGTATTCCTATTGCGATTAAAGATATTTACGATACGAAAGATATGCCAACTACTGCTGGCTCTAAAGCTCTTGAGGGATGGCAGCCTAAAACGGATGCTTATCAAGTTGAAAAGCTTAGAGAAGCTGGTGCGGTTATCATTGGTAAAGTAAATACTTCTGAGTTTGCTAACAGCGGCAGCTTTAGTGAAAGCGGATGGATGCAAACATGGAACGCACTATATCCATCTAAAACGTCGTTTGGCTCAAGCGGTGGATCAGCAGTATCTGTCGCAGCAGATTTTGCAGCAGCTGCTATGGGTTCACAAACAGGTGTTTCCTTATACGCGCCGAGTGTTGGAGCTAGCTTAACAACGTTCCGTGGTACAGATGGAATGGCTAGTGTACGCGGGGTAATGCCACTAACATGGGGGCAGGACTATGCAGGACCAATTGCGCGTTCGGTTACTGACCTTGCGTATCTATTAAATGCGACTACAGGTACGGATCCGCTAGATATACTTACAGTAGAGGCTGACGCAAAACGTCCTAGTGACTGGACTGAGGCTCTAAAAGTTGATGCGCTAGAAGGGAAGCGAATTGGATATATCCCTGCTTCTTTTGAATCTGCATTCGCTGATGATGGTACAGGACAAGCAGTTATGGCTAAGTTCTCTGAACTTGAGGCAGCAGGTGCAACAATGGTAGAAATGAGTGCACCTCCAAGAGCTCCACAGCGCCCTGCTGGTATTAATGGTTCAACGGAAGGTTGGGCTCGTTATATTGAGCTGCACGAGGATTTCCCATATGCAACTGGTGATGAACTGCTAGCGTCCGATAAGGTACTATTGTACAACAAAAGAAATTTGAATCAACGCGAACGTATGACTGAAGAGCAGGTACAAGCGTATATTGATTACAGAACGGCATACAAAGAGGTTATTAAAGAGTGGATGGATGAGGCTAATGTAGACAGCGTAGTCTATGCTGGATTCATAAGTGATGTTTACAACAATGATGGCGCTACAAGTCAACTAAGCTCTGACCGAGGTACTGGAGTATTAACTTCTAATGTAGGTCTGCCGACAGTAGTCGTCCCAGTTGGTGAAAGCCCTAATGGATATTCCATCGCGATGCAGCTAGTAGGCAGAGCTTGGGACGATGCCAACATTCTTGGTATGGGTTACGCACTTGAGCAACAAGCACAGGCTAGAATGGTTACGCAATACGCTCCGGCTCTAACGTATACAGGTGGACCTACTACTCCTCCTGGACCTGTAACTCCTCCACCGGTTGTTGATCCAGCACCGCAACAGGATGAAGAGGTGGAGCCTACAGATCCGCAACAAGATGAGGGTACTGATGGGCAACAAGATTCTCCTGAGGTAATCGAATTTACAGATACAGAAGGACACTGGGCTAAGGCTAGCATCGATCGATTAGTCTCAAAAGGGCTGTTAAATGGCTATCTAGACGGAAGCTTCCGTCCAGAGCGCAGCTTGACTCGTGCAGAATCGATTAAAGTGATTGCAACACATCTTGGATTAGAAGGCGAAGCAAGCAGTTTTGCAGATGTTCCTGCTGGACACTGGGCTAATTCTTATATCGGTGCTGCTTTCCAATCCGGTTTAATGCAGGGCTACAGTGATGGAACGTTCCGACCCGAAGGAATGATTACACGTGGAGAGTTAGCTGCAATCATTGCTCGAGCATTTAAGTTAGAAGGTACTGGAGGAGCTTCCTTCAGCGATGTAAATACCAGCTCGTGGTCCTATGCATATATTGATGCATTAGCATCGAATCAAATTGTTACAGGATACGCAGATGGCACATTCAAACCGAACCAAGATATTACTCGCGCAGAGTTTGCTACAATTATGACTCGATTGCTAAGATTTTGGAATAATTTTATGTTGCAGCTGACAGATTAAGTTAAAAGCCGTTTCCGATAGATTTTCGGAGACGGCTTTTATAATTGTTGTCGATCATTCTATATGCAACTCTACATATCCGCATTGCGTATGCAAAGCTCACCTAAATGCGAGCTGATGATCCGCTCAATCGTTTCAGGTGTATATTGCTCCGGGCGAAGCAATGCAAGGATGTTCAAGCCTTCGACAACTGCGGCTAATCTAAGCTTTTCAAGCTCGATATCTATTGACGGGAGAAGCAGCTCCGCATCAGCGAGCAGGCCGAGAACCGTTTTAGTCAGGTGGTGAAGTCCGTCCGTAAGCTCGTTCATTTTTGCCTGCAGGGCTGAGCTTGTGAGCGAACGAATGGCAAATACCCACCAGACGCTGATTGCCGTTCGTTTTTCTGAATTCATAGGCAGCAGCTCTAACAGCACTTCCTTTGCGGCTTTCAACGGGATATGGCTAATTTCCAGTCCTTCTGCATTCTGTGCTGCTCTTGTCAGGTAGTAATCCACGATAAACAGCAGCAGCTCATCCTGCGTCGAAAAATAATGGCGCAACGCGCCCGGCGACAATTTTGCTGCAGCGGCAACGGCACGAATAGAAGCATGCTCAATCCCTTTTGTTTCGATAATATGCCAAGCTGATTCGGCAATCAGTCTCCTTTTTTGTTCGTGGTCCACGATTTTAGGCAAGATACACACCTCTTGTTTTATTTAGTACACTGTATTAAAATAAATAGCACAGTGTGTTATTTTGATTTTTATATTGTTATAACGTATCGTGGCTGCCACGTCAATGGCGTTGCACCTTATCGCGACAACGGGAGGGATTTTCGTGCAAAGCTACTCCAATGGATTTCGCTTTCATGCGACCTGTTACATTTGTAAAAACGAGTTTGTAGTGTTCGAAGGAACTCAGGCATACGACTACGTAAAGCGGGACCGGCAAGGCATGCATTGCTGCGAGGATTGCAAGTATAGAATTGAGCTTGAAGCGCGCCTGCAGTTCGGACGACGCTTGCTGACTTAAAAAAGCTATTGTAAAAATTCATGCTCGTAAATCGCCTTTACCCTATCCAGTACATGCTGTGCCTGATCTTGAAACTTTAATTCCGCAACCTGACCCTTCAATAAAAATACGCCGCTCTTAGCTCGCTGTTCTCCAAGAGCACCTTCATACAGCAGACTCGCCCCTTTAGTTGGCGGGGGGAAGAACAGCTTCATCAATGGCTTGACCAATAAAGGCAGACCGGAATTTTTTCCTTTTCTTAGCGTATTGTTGCTGCCTGGGTCTACACTACGGATTTTGATGTCATCCTTGGCAAGCTGCGGTGCGATGGCCTGAGACCATAGCGATAGCGCTAGCTTGGAGGTGGCATACGGGCCAATCAGCTTGCGGAACGTTTTAGGCCGCTCCAAAATTTCAATGCTCAATTCCTTCGTAAATTTGATGGCTGAGGTTGAGGTGTTAATTACCGTTTTTAAGCTGCCGTTTTTAAGGAGCTCCTTTAATTCCATCAATATAATATACGGCACTACTGTCATTACCTCGTAATGCTTCTCTCGCCCTTGCTTTGAATAACTTAGCTCTGGAAAGCTGCCGCCAGCGTTGTTAAACAAAATATCGATTTGCTGCTCATTGGATTTGATCTGCTGCAGCGCTCTTCTCAAGCCCCCGTAATCCGCGAGGTCAGTCACTTTATAAATGCGCAGCTGCCTGCTTTTGCGCGCTTTTTCGATGCTTGTATCGTCTGCCGGAAACTCCGAACGATTCAAAGCAACTACCTGCCAGCCCTCCGCCAGCAGCTTCCGTGCTAACTCCAGGCCGATCCCGGCGTTTGCACCAGTAATTAATGCGGTATATTTAGGTTGTGATGTGTTCATTGTCTCTCACTCCTTCTGAAACAGGGATATTTCCCTGGATGCGCTCATTGTAAAACTTGGAGTCGACTCCAAGTCAAGGAGTGGAGAATGAGGCTTGGCTTATTGGAGAACAGTTTGACTTGGAGCCAGCTCCAAGATGTATAATGCATAATAAAATATGTTTGGGGGGACGAGAATGAAGGCGGAGCAAACCTTTACGATCAAGCAAGCAGCAGAGCAAAGCGGCATTTCCGAGGACACGATTCGTTACTATGAAAAGATCGCGTTGCTGCCCCGAGCGGAGCGCAAGGAAAACGGCCATCGCATTTATCGACAGGAGGACATCCAAACGCTCCAATTGATTTCCTGCCTGAAAAAGACGGGGATGCCGCTGGAGGAAATGCGGCCGTTTTTGACGGTTACCGCCGATGCTGATCCCGCAGAATATCCTGAATTGGTGGAGCGTCTAAAGAAGCACCGGGAAAATATCGTCAGCCAAATTGACTCGCTGCAGCAGGTCGTTGACTTTATCGATATGAAGCTGGAAGCGGGAAGATACCGTCGCCCGAATGATTCGTGCAGCACGAAGAAAGAGTCGCAAGCAAAGCCGCCTGCCTCGACTGCGCAGAACAATTATTTTTAAGCAGGCGGTTTGCGGGATGGATTACAAATCAAGCACGGGCACTGGCCCGTCCTGCCAGTTCAATTGGCTATCCACCATGAATTGAACCGTCCAATGGTGCTCCGCAGCGTACCAGTTATGGAATTCTACTATGCTCTTGTACAGCTTCTCAACGGCTTCCGGCGTTCGTTTCTCAAGTACCTGATCGATGTCGGTCATTAAGTCTTTCGGCTTGCTCGGAACCTCCTGCAAAGCCTTCAGGAACCACTTGTAGGATGGAAACAGGATTTCATTGTATGCCAATATCAACCTTCCTGCGAAAAATAGATACTGGGTTAGACTATGGTCAATCAATAAACGATTGTCGCGTTTCAACCCTTCGTAGTAGTACCATTTCCAGGTTTCAAATTGAGCATAGAACTTTTGCATGTTCTCCTCTTTTTTATCTACCGGATATTTTGCTGCGGCAGTGACTAACTGCTGCAGCCCGTCAATGTTGGAGTAGGTAAGAAATGCATCCTGAAAAGCAAATTTCGCCGGCTCACTCCCGAACTCTGCAACTTGCTTAATGAAGGAAGGCGATATAATTTTGCCATCCACATACCCACCCTCATAAGCGCAGGCTTCCGTTTCAAAGTAGCCCAAATTGTAGGTTGATCGGGAGCGTGCATAGTCCTCGTCGGAGTAGACGATCATAATATCGATGTCTGACGATTCATTGGCGAAGCCATGCGCCACAGAACCTCCAATAATAACTCCTTGAACTTCTGGTCTGATCTTCAACTTGTCGGTAATAGCGTTAATGGCAATTTGATGATGTGGATACATTTGACCAACTCCATAAATGGATTTCAATTCGTTCCTTAATTTATTTTCCTTCGATTGCTTTAACAGTTTCCCCTTCAATGAATTCAGGCTGATAGATGGTGCTTGCAGGCAGATCCTTTTTGCCCTGCAGCCGCTTAATGATCCAGTCCGCTGCATCGCGACCCATCTGTTCTTGCGGGTGTGTAAGTGTAGTTAGCTTAATGTTCGCGTTTTTAGCGATATACGAATTGTCCTGACCGATGATCGACAGTTGCTCAGGTACCGAGATTCCCAGCTTCCTGCATACCTGCACGACCTCTAGGCCAACCTCGTCGTTGTAGCATACTAATGCGGTTAATCCGTCAAGATGATCACTAAGAAATGCTTCCAGGTTAACGGACAAATCAGGCTTCGTCGCGGTATCGAACGAAAGCACGTGCTCTGGCTGGAACTTTAATCTGGCTTCCCCAAGTGCTTTGATGAATCCTTTCATGCGATACTTCCCTTGCAAGTCATCCATTTTTGCGATAATTCCGATCTGAGTATGTCCTTTGGAAATGAGCGCTCTGGTTGCAAGGTAACTGGATTGCACGTCATCCAAACAAAAGAAAGGAACTTCGAGCTCTTCGTAGTAGGCATTAATCATCGTGAACGGAACGTCCTGTTCTTTAAAGGAAAGGTAGTATGCAATATTAGGATTGTAAACATTGCTTCTTGTAGGTTCTACAATTAATCCATCAACGCCGTAGGATAGCATCATCTCCAACGCTTTTTTCTCTTGCGCGATGTCATTATTTGTACTGGCTAATAGCAGCGAATAGTTATCTTCATTTAACCGGCTTTCTATACCGCGGATAATAGATGGGAAAATGTAATCGGAAATATAGGTAGTAATGACCCCGATTGTTTTATTCATCGCCTTTGTACCCGTTTTTGATCGGTACTGATTGCTGACATACGTACCTGATCCCTTTTCGCTTCGTAAAAAGCCCTCGTTGGATAGCTCCAGAATAGCTTTTCGAACCGTCTGGCGGCTAACCTGGTAGCTCTCCTGCAAAACGTACTCTGAAGGGATTCTCTCGCCATCTTTATACGTGCCCGAAAGGATATGACTTTTAAGATCATCTATAATGAGCTGGTACTTTGGCTTCATACAATTCACTACTTTCTTCGTTGTTCAAAGAGTTGTACGTACATATTCTAGCACATAACGTACTAAATGCAAACATACAGTGCTTATGTGCAGTTTCAACCATACAACTTGCCGTCAGTAAGCTTTAGCGAAATTCCGAAACAAGAAACAAAATAAGACAAAAACTTCATGTAAGTATAACTTTATATAATATTGACAAATGTACGTACAGAAAATATACTAAGGCTGTCTAGACAATAGTAAGCGCATTCTTTCGGTCGAACCGTTACGTTATCTCATCAAGCACCCGGCTTGATCGGAAGCAGCAGTACAGGATGACAACGGTTATATGAAGTGTGACGAGGATACATTACGATACGTGGTAGTGGACAGATTCTATGCTGCTCATTGCACGAATAGAGAGGGGATAGTAGTGATCATGAATCATGTAGACTTGAAGGAAGCGATAACCAAGGGAGAAACCTCGCTCGGTATCGAATTTGGATCTACGCGGATCAAGGCGGTATTGATTGATCAACGTTTTGAGACGATCGCATCAGGAAGCTTTGAGTGGGAAAATTTGTTGAAGGACGGATACTGGACGTACAACCAGGAAGACATCCTTACAGGTCTTCAGACCGCTTATCGTGAAATGAAGCAGGAAGTGGCGCAAAAGTATGGCGTCACCCTAAAAACCGTCGGATCTATCGGTTTTTCCGCGATGATGCATGGCTATATGGCATTTGACCGTACAGGTCAGCTTCTTGTTCCATTTCGAACTTGGCGCAATGCAACAACTGGCGCAGCTGCAAGAGAACTAACCGACTTGTTTCAGTTTAATATTCCTGAGCGCTGGAGTATTGCTCATGTGTATCAAGCGATTTTAAATGGTGAGGAGCATGTGCCTCGCATTGAATTTGTTACGACACTAGCAGGATACATCCACTGGCTATTGACAGGTGAAAAAGTCATTGGCATTGGAGATGCGTCCGGCATCTTCCCTATAGATGAATCAACCTATAATTATCATTCCAAAATGATTAAGCAATTCGACGATTTAATTGCCGATAAAGGCTACCCATGGAAGCTGGAGGGAATTCTTCCTAAAGTTCTTCTATCCGGAGAGCAGGCTGGCGCGCTGACTGCGGAAGGCGCGGCCATTCTTGATCCTGCAGGTGATCTGCAGCCTGGCATCCCGCTGTGTCCGCCTGAAGGCGATGCTGGTACAGGGATGGTTGCAACCAACAGTGTTAGGAAGCGTACGGGAAATATTTCCGTAGGGACATCTGTTTTTGCCATGATTGTACTGGAAAAGGAACTGTCCAAGGTGTATCCGGAGATCGACATGGTTACCACACCAAGCGGCAGTCCAGTCGGTATGGTACACGCCAACAACTGCTCCAGCGATCTTAATGCGTGGATGGGACTGTTCCGTGAATTCTCAGTTGCGATGGGATACGGCTCCGATTCTGATAAGTTATTCGGCGTGCTGCTCAACAAGGCGCTCGAAGCAGACCCTGATGGCGGCGGTTTGCTGAGCTACGGTTACCTGTCTGGTGAAAATATTACAGGCATGGAACAAGGCCGTCCGCTGTTTGTTCGTTCGCCTGAAAGCAACTTTAATTTGGCTAATTTCATGCGCACTCATTTATTTACAGCTTTCGGCGCATTGAAAATCGGAATGGACATACTGACGGAGCAAGAACAGGTAGAGATTGACAGCATTTTGGCTCATGGCGGTTTGTTCAAAACGCCTGTTGTTGGACAGAAAATTTTGGCGGGTGCGCTGAATGTACCAATCTCGGTTATGTCTACAGCTGGCGAAGGCGGAGCATGGGGCATGGCGCTTCTCGCTTCATACATGCTGAACAAGGAGCAAGAAGAGGCTCTGGATGACTTCCTAGAGCAGAAGGTATTCAAGGATGCTGAAGGACAAGAGATTGCGCCAGATCCAACGGATGTTGAAGGCTTCCAAGTCTTTATGAAGAGATATCAAGCGGGACTTGCCATTGAACAGGCAGCAGTAGATCACTTGCTAGAGAATGGGAGGGGCTAACGTTGTTAGAACAACTGAAAGAAGAAGTATACCAAGCAAATCTTGATTTGCCTAAACACGGACTTGTGAAATTCACTTGGGGCAATGCGAGTGCGGTTGACCGTGAGAGCGGCCTATTCGTCATTAAACCAAGCGGAGTCAGCTACGAGAAGATGAAGCCAAGCGATATGGTTGTGGTTGATTTTGATGGCAATGTCGTTGAGGGTGATCTGAGACCTTCATCCGATACTGCGACTCATGCGGTATTGTACAAACACTACCCGCAAATTGGCGGCATCGTGCATACGCACTCGACCTGGGCAACGATCTGGGCACAAGCGGGACTTGATGTGCCTGTCATGGGAACAACTCATGCCGATACGTTCTATGGCGCTGTGCCATGTGCGCGTTTCTTGAATCAAGAAGAGGTAGATCGCGGTTACGAAGCAGAGACGGGTCATGTCATTATTGAAACGTTCGAGAAGCGTGGCTTGGACGTAATGGCAATTCCTGCGGTTCTGCTGCAAGGCCATGCGCCTTTCACTTGGGGAAAAGATGTAAAGTCGGCAGTTGTAAACAGCGTCGTGCTTGAGGAAGTGTGCAAGATGAATCTGTATGCACGACAATTGAACAGCTTCGCTAAGGAATTGCCGCAGGGCATTCTGGATAAGCATTATTTGAGGAAGCATGGGAAGGATGCCTATTACGGCCAAAAATAATAGAGGGCGGTTCAAAACGTCCGAACTTGATGACGATGTGGCGCGTGGTAGCTTAGTCGACGTCGAATATGAAGCTCTACCGAAAGCTCCGTTGCTCACGTAGGTCTGTCTACGCTGCGCTACTCGCTTTCTAGTATTGCTTCATCTTCTTGGTCCTGAAGCCCGAACGTTTTGAACCTATATTGGAAGAGGAAGTTCAAAACGTCCGAACTTGATGACGATGTGTTGCGTTGCAGCGTAGTCGACGTCGAAGCTTGAATGCAGCCAGGCCCTCCGGTACTCACGTAGGTTTATGTACGCTTTTAGCTATTAAAATATAGAAAAGAGGATGATTAATCATGTCAACAGCTAAACAGTTTTGGTTTGTCGTAGGTTCGCAGCATTTGTATGGAGATGAGGCGCTAGCCGAAGTAAAGGCTCATGCACAGACAATGACGGATGCGCTTAATAATAGCGGTCTGCTTCCTTACCCGCTTGTTTTGCAGGATCTGGCAGTTAGCGCAGACAAAATTACGAACATCATGAAAGAAGTCAACTATCG
The DNA here is from genome assembly GCF_042659865.1 of Paenibacillus septentrionalis. Taxonomy (NCBI): domain Bacteria; kingdom Bacillati; phylum Bacillota; class Bacilli; order Caryophanales; family Paenibacillaceae; genus Paenibacillus; species Paenibacillus septentrionalis. Next base: position 337,661 of record NZ_JBHSTE010000005.1, on the reverse strand, counting down.
TGATGAAGTGGCAGGCGTAATCACATGGATGCATACGTTCTCCCCTGCAAAAATGTGGATTCGCGGAACAAAATTGCTGCAAAAGCCGCTGCTTCACTTGGCGACGCAGTTCAATGAAAGCATTCCTTGGGCAACCATCGACATGGACTTCATGAACTTGAACCAAGCGGCTCACGGCGACCGCGAATACGGCTTCATTAACGCACGCTTGAACAAGCAAAATAAAATCGTCGTTGGCTACTGGGAGCGCCCAGAAGTGCAGCAGCAAATTGCTGATTGGATGGACGTAGCGGTTGCTTACAATGAAAGCTTCAACATCAAAGTGGCGCGTTTCGGCGACAATATGCGCAATGTTGGTGTAACAGAAGGAGATAAGGTAGAGGCTCAAATCCAATTTGGCTGGACGGTAGACTACTATGGCATCGGTGATCTTGTACAGTACGTAAATGCTGTTATCGAGCAGGACATTGATGCGTTAATGGCTGAATATGCTGAGCTTTACGATTTCGATTACGGCACCAATAGCAAAGAAGCGTGGGAAGCTAGCGTCAGAATCCAAGCTAGCTATGAGATTGCACTCAAGCGTTTCTTGGATGAAAAGGGCTATAACGCCTTTACGACAAACTTTGAAGACTTGCATGGCATGAAGCAGCTTCCTGGTCTAGCTGTTCAACGTCTAATGGCACAAGGCTACGGCTTTGCAGGCGAAGGCGACTGGAAGACAGCTGCGCTTGATCGCTTGCTGAAAGTAATGAGCCGCAACCAAAACACAGGCTTTATGGAGGATTACACTTACGAGATGGCAGCTGGGCAGGAAGCAATTCTACAGTCCCATATGCTTGAGGTAGATCCATCCTTGGCAAGCAACAAGCCGAAAATTATCGTTTCTCCGCTTGGCATTGGCGACCGTGAAGATCCTGCGCGTCTTGTATTCGATGGCAAAGCTGGCGAAGGTGTAGTGGTATCGATGGCAGACTTCGGCACGCATTACAAATTGCTAATCAACGAGGTTTCTGCGTTTGAACCGACTGTTCCAGCACCTAATCTTCCTGTCGCTCGTGTTCTATGGACAGTGAAACCGAACTTCCAGGACGGTGTGAAGGCTTGGATCGAGAACGGTGGCGGTCACCATACTGTCGTTTCCCTGAACCTAACAACAGATCAAATCGTGACATACGCTAAGCTGGTTAATCTGGAGTATGTTGTCATTAAGTAACAATCTCAAATCAAAGCTGATAGCGAGTTAACCTGCTTGCGTCAATACAAGAAGGCATTCATAACCCAATTGGGAGAGGATGTCTTCTTTTTGTATCATAACGAATCTAGCATGATTCGCTTTCCGCATTCGTAACGTACATTTAATCTTCATGCATAGCGATAACGATGAGATCGTGATGACATCAATTTCTTGTTTTATAGACTGTTAGCAGTACGACTACAAAAACCCAAGTTGAGATGATGCGGGCTTTCCTGTTAGACTGAAACAAAATACAGCTCGTAAGCTGCGAATAGGAGAGACAATATGGGCAACACAGATAAGTTCAATATGATCGCTCACACCTATGACACACCTGAAAGAATTGAAATTGCTAAGGTATCAGCAGATGCGATACGCGAATATGTAGTAGATGCTAAGAGCAAGCAAGCCATTGATTTTGGCTGCGGCACGGGTTTAGTCGGAATGAGCTTGCTGGATGAATTCGGTTCTATGCTTTTTCTAGACACATCGCCAAATATGATTGAGCAAATCGAACAAAAACTGTCGGAGCTGCATATCCAAAATGCCGATACCTTATGCTTTGATTTGGAACAGGAAGCATTGCCAAGCTTGAAGGCGGATTACATTTTTATGGTTCAAGTTTTGCTCCATATCCCAGATGTTGAATTACTGTTAGCAAGGCTGTTTGATATCCTAAATGAGGGTGGACATGTTATCATTGTGGATTTCGATAAAAATGAAAACGTCGTTTCCGATTTTGTTCACAATGGATTTGACCAAACGGAGCTGAAAAATATGATGACTAAGCTAGGCTATAACACAATTCGATCCAAGACATTTTACTCGGGAAGCCATATATTTATGGGACAGGATGCTTCTATGTTTGTCCTGGATTCTCGCAAGTAAGGCACTCCAAACAATTAAAAGAGTAAGTGGTTACATGATATTTGCATTCAATAGTCTATGGTTCGATGAGTGCTGTACGATAGATATTTCAACTATCATATCATTGTAGATATCTGAAATGTGACAGTATTAACGTTCCTCAATATTTACGTTCCGCCGGGCATGTAGTGCAAAACCAAAAAGCAACACGATATCTCATCGTGTTGCTTTTGCTTTATTTGGCTATTTTAACAACAGGGATCCAGACTTCCATTTCATACATGTTATTGCCTCGATCGTAAGTCATTTCAAGTTCGGGACCGTTGGCAAATTCATACCCTGAGCTAGGGAACCACTCAGCCCATATGCGCTTCCAAAGTCCATGAATATCACTTTGTCCATCTGGATTAACTCCTGTAGAGAAAATTGCATAGGTTTGAGTAGGGATTGTAAGCTTTTCGAATCCGCTAGGCAAGCCACTATCAGGCGAGAAATAACCGATCAAATAAGATAGTTTATCCTCGCGATGGTTGTAAAGCACGCCATGAATTTGTCCGTTGTCCCCTATGCTTGCGGCAGTACGGATTCGATCTACTGTACCATCGGCAATACATTGGGTCCAGAATTGAGGTATTTCCTGATATGGGCTCTCTCCACCCGCATTAATCTCTATCGACTCGCCAAACATGTCGAAGCATTGCTTTTCCTCGATTTTGTAATTCAATTCCACATCACCTCTAATTGAAATATGAAAGGATAACCGTGGATAGGCCTTGAGTGAAACGCCGTGTGAACGTGTAGCAGTAGGCATCACACCATGCATTTTCTTAAATGCCCTGGAGAATGCCTCAGGTGATTCATAGCCGTACGTTAACGCGACGTCGATAACCTTTACATCGCTTTTTTGCAATTCGAAGGCTGCAAGAGTCAGCCTTCTCCTTCGGATATACTCAGAGAGTGGCACACTCGTGATAAATGAAAACATTCGTTGGAAATGATACGTTGAGCAGCAGGCAATTCGAGCTGCTTGCTCGTAATTTATTGTTTCAGTCAAGTGTGCTTCGATATAGTCCATTGCATTGTTCATTCGATCCAGCCAGTCCATACGTATTCTCCTTTCAAATTTATTATAAGTAGGGTGAAGACTATTAACCTTGCAATTGATGCACCGAATGATCATGTTTCAATATCTTTTATCCTTTATTCAGGTACGTGCTAAACTCATACTTAGTGTCTGCCTCGAAAGAGCAAGGTATGTTCAACTGACATATGCTATACTTAAGTATCTGACCGAAGCAAAGGATATGAGGCATGATTACTAATAATTCGAATCAAAACGTTGATAGTCAAAGTGAGATTAATCGATTAAATCATATTAATCAGCTTATTCTAGATTCCGTTGCTGAAGGCATCTATGGTATCGATCTAAATGCTAAGGTAATCTTTTGGAACAAGGCAGCCGAACGGCTTACTGGCTTCACTTTAAATGAGTTTGAAAAAAATAATCTTCATGAGTTAATCCACCATACAAACCCCCAAGGTGAACATGTTCCGATTCACCATTGCCCTGTCTATTATGCGCTTAATAACGGAGAAAGCCTATTTATTAAGGATGATATATTTTGGAATAAAGACGGTTCTAGCTTTCCTGTTGAATATACCGTAAAACCTATGCTGGAAGATGGTAAGCATGTTGGAAGCGTTATAACATTTCGTGATATGACTGAAAAGCTGCAAACTGATCAACTTATTCTGGAATGGGAAAAGCTATCAGCAGTCGGTCAATTGGCAGCAGGGATTGCCCATGAAATTCGCAACCCTATTACATCGCTAAAAGGTTTTCTAAAACTGATGCATCGAAGCGGTCGTGTGAAGGATGAATATGTTTCAATTATGGATTCTGAATTTGAAAGAATTGAGACAATCATTCAGGAGCTGCTAACCTTTTCAAAGCCCACTGTTACTCAATATAGCCAAGAGGACATCTGTGAAATTATCGATCAAGTGATAACGTTAATGGAGCCACACGCCCTGTTAAAAGGTACAGTTATATCAGCGAATATAACAAGCAGGCCGTTAAAAATTCGATGCATCAAAAATCAAATCAAGCAGGTGCTAATTAACTTAATTAAAAATGCTATAGAAGCCATTGATCGACCAGATGGAAGGATTCAAATTAATGTGCATAGCCGGAGCAATGAAATTGGGATAGAAGTTGTCGATAATGGTCCAGGTATTTCTAATGAGGTTCTCAAAGAGCTGGGCACCCCTTTTTATTCAACGAAGGAAAAAGGAACCGGCTTAGGACTTGTCGTAACAAAAAATATTATTCGAAACAATCATCAAGGTACGCTTCATATAGAGAGCCGAGAGGGCATAGGTACCACGTTTACCGTAATATTACCACAGCGTTTCAATAAGTAAGAAATATTTCATAGAGAACCCTAAACGATACAAAAAATGCTGTAAAAGCATTTCATATAATCGTTTAGGGTTTTTTTGCTGAAATAATTTAAATTATAAGGGAATATAGGAATAAAGTCCCATATAAATCATATAAATTAATATCTGAAAATTAGGATAGTTATGTTAATGCTGTGAAATTTACAGAGATATTTGTCGATTGATGAAGTCGAATTATGATGATTGTTAGAGGAATTCAAGGGTTGTTAGGAAATAAACGAGAAAGCTTTTACAGACTATTTTTTAATAGTATAATAATTTTGAAAAAAATTTGGCTCAATTTTCCAAGATACAGTGAAGGGGATTCGGCATGTATGAAATAGGCATGATGGACGATAAGAAAGAAGGACTGGCTGGTCTTTTGTTTTTATTACAGGAGGGATTACTCTCCCCTTTTGTTGTTTTGGAGGAAAGCAAGCTGCTTTCCGTCCATCATGACTTTGCCCGTATTTTCGGATATTCCCGGGAAGAATTGATAGGCAAAGATTTTTTTGAAATGGTGGACACCGATAGCCATGAAGCTTTGAGAATGTGGTTGTTTGGACGCTTTCCTGATGATTTGAACTTGCTGGAGATTAAGATCGAATCAAGTGAAGGAGCATCTAGATACATAGAATTATACGGAACTCGCAGAGTCGTCAAAAATCGCCGGTATTGTATTATATCTAAAGTGACCGATATTACAGACCGCAAGCTTGAAGAAAAAGCAGCGCGTGAAATTCAAGAACGGTTTCGTGCAGCCTTTCATTACGCTGCGGTAGGGATGGCACTCGTTGGCGTTAATGGACGCTTTATAGAGGTTAACTACGCGATGTGTGAAATTTTGGGGGCGTCAGAAGAAGAGCTGCAGCAGTCGTTGTATCAAGACTGGCTGCATCCTGATGAGACAGAGCTTTATCTGGATTCCTGCACCAGGCTTTTGATCGGAGAGATTGCAAGCTATGAGCTTGAGCAGCGTTATAGGCATGTAAGCGGTCGAACGATATGGGTGCTGCTTAGTGCTACACTTGTTCGAGATGAGCTTGGCAAGCCACTGTATTATATTATGCAGCTGCAGGATACGACAGAGCGCAGGAAGGCAGAGGAGCTGCTGCGCAAATCGGACAAGCTGTCCGCTGTGGGCCAATTAGCAGCGGGTGTTGCCCATGAAGTGCGAAATCCTTTGACCGTACTTAAAGGATTTACACAAATGCTGTTATCGACGAATGAAGAACATCAGCAATACTATCGTATGATGCTCTCTGAGGTGGATCGCATCGAAGCCATCATCGGAGAGTTTTTACTTCTTGCCAAGCCGCAGGAAACCAAATTCAACCTTCATTCATTGGGTGAAATCGTACATGATGTTGTTGCTCTTATGGAGACGAAAGCCGTTATGAATAACGTTGAAATTGTGTATCAGTGTCACACCGATAATTCAATTATTGAGTGTGACGCCAATCAGCTTAAGCAGGTATACATTAATATGTTGCAAAATGCGGTTGATGCAATGCCGCGTGGTGGACAAGTTAGCGTGGAGCTCTCAGAAGCTGCTGAGGGGAACTATATGGTACGCATTGCCGACCAAGGTTGTGGCATACCTGAGGAGCGAATCGCGCGGTTAGGCGAACCATTTTACTCAAGCAAAGAGAAAGGAACAGGACTTGGGTTGATGGTCAGCTATCAGATCATTGGCAAACATAAGGGACGCATTTATGTAAGTAGTAGGTTAAATGAGGGTACAACATTCGAAATTATATTGCCGGCAAGGCAAAACATCACTACATAAGGAATACGGAGGTCATCGCAATGAACAAGTATAAAACCTTGCTTTCTCCCCCAACCATATTGGGGGAGTCGTCCTTAATAGGCAGTGTTAACGTTGATCAGATCGGGATTGATGATCGCAAGCTTCATGAGCAAAGGCGTCGTGCGCGGGCGGTTGCAAAGCAGCAGCAGGTATCGGAGAGGCTGATGGCTGCAACACAGGAGCTTACAGCTGGGGTGTCAGAATCACAAGCTGCAATTCATGAGCTGCAGCAGGCACTGGAGCAGATGGCCTCTGGTGCAGAACAGGCAAGTGCTGCCTGTGAAGAGAGCAGTTTAGCTATTTCTAAAATTTTGGAAAACGTTAATGCCGTTTCCGATACTGCAAGCTTATCAATGAATCGAAGTCTGGTTGTACAGCAGATGATTACTGGATCAGCTTCTGATATTAATCAGCTGGTAGACGGCGTTGCCGTATCTGCCGAAAAAAGCTCAGCGTCAGCCCGATTAATCATGGAACTCGAAAATCAAGCAAAGGAAATTAGCGACATCATCGTGACGGTCGTCAACCTTGCCGATCAAACGAACTTGCTTGCATTGAATGCAGCGATAGAGGCGGCTCGAGCAGGCGAACATGGCAATGGATTTGCCGTTGTTGCTGATGAGGTGCGTACGCTTGCGGAAACGGCTGAGAAAGCAGCTATGGAAATTAGGCAAGTGGTGGAACAGGTTCAGACTGAGGTCAACATTATTGCGGAGTCTATCAAGGAAACAGAACAAATTTCCATGCAGGAAATGAAAAATGGTCAAGAGATCAATGCTTCCTTGCTGGAAATGAATCAGAAGATGCAGGTTTTTGTTGACGGTTCCAAAGAAATCCATTACAGGCTGAATATGCTCAGAAGCAGTGTTCAGGATTTTGAGGATGGATCGAGGAAAATCGCAGAAACTGCTGAAGAACAGGCTGCTGGAGCCAATCAGGCACTACGCGCTATTGTGGAGCAAAATAAGGTGCTCATTCAGATTAAGCAGAGCTCTGTGGAATTATCGGACATGGCTGAAGATTTACGAAGTGCAAGGGATGTAGGGAAGTCAGCTGAGCTGCTTGCTTCTGCCTCTGACGAGTTGTCCGCTTCTATTATTGAGGGAGGGCAATCAGCCACAGAAATTATGACCGCAATTAACCAGATTGACAATAGTGCGCAGTTGCAGTCTGCCGCAACCGAGCAATCCAGCAGTGCAGTTATGAAGCTGGACACCACGGTCAATGCAGTTACTGGTCTCGCTGAAGAGGTGGAGCAGAACGTTAAGGAAGTATCTGAGCTCCATGAGCACAGCAAGGCTCAAACTGAACTGCTCATTCAAAATATTTCTCATACACTCGATATGCTTGCAAGCAATATGCAACGATTGTTTGACCTTGAGACACGAGTTCGTCAAATTGAGAGAATTGTAAATTTGATTGACCGCGTTGGCATTCAGACTAACATGCTGGCAGTCAATGGTGCTATAGAAGCGGCTGGAGCGGGTCAATATGGTAGAGGTTTCGCAGTCGTTGCAGGTGATATTCGTAATTTGGCCCAGGAAACGGCAATGAACGCAGATCATATTAAGGAGCTTTTACGTGACATACAGAGCCAGGTCATGTTGGTTGTACGGGATATTATTTCTGCCCGCGACACGACGCGTACTGAAGTGGAAAAGGCCCGCAGAGTGATTGCTGAACTGACGAAGCTCGATCAGGAGTTTTCTACATTAGTTGTTGGCATTGTGAGCAATAACGAAAACTTGTTAGAGGTGCAGCAAGCGATTGGAGAATCCAAGAAAGCAATCGAGCAGATTGCCTCAGCTGCCTCAGAAGCAGCAGCTGCAACGAAACAAGCTTCGCTTGCTGGACAAGAGCAGAATGTCGGTCTGAACGAGTTGTCCCGGGCTATTGAAGATATCGCCATTATGGCGGATGAACTCCACTTATGACGGGGGCTTGAGATAAGCTATGACGGAGAGCGTTTTGGCGTATGGCCAACATGTCGTTTTTCGAATCGGAGAGGAGCAATATGGGCTGCCGATTCATTTTGTGAAAGAAATTCAACGATCTGGTTCAGTGACGGAGATACCGCATGCTCCGTCTTATATCCGAGGATTAGCTAACCTTCGGGGCAATGTAATTACAGTCGTATGCGGGAGACGGTTACTTGGACTTCCTGGGAAAGAGGCAAGTCAAAATCAACGAATTTTATTGCTGAAAAATTCTAGCAGGCTACTCGGTCTGCTGGTTGACGGGCTATCAGGTGTGCCTACAGTCAAGCCGGAAAAGACGTATCCCTATATGTCATCTGGTGCAAGCGGCTGGATAAGTGGTTTAGCATTTACGGATAATGGCTGGTTTGTAAGGCTGCTAGATATGGACAAGCTATTTGAGTTGATGCGTCGTGAAGAGAACGAAGGATCAGGAAGAATTAACGGACGATTGGGTGTCAATACCAAGAGATTTGCTGAGATAAGGCTAATCGAGCAGAAGATGGAGCAGTATGTACGTTTTCAAACGAAAGATGGGTCATTCGCTGTTCCTGTTCATCAAGTACGTGATATTCAGCCGATGCCAGAAACGATAAAGCCGTTAACGGGAGCTCCAGCGGCAGTGATTGGGCTGGCAGCTGTCCGAGAGCACATTATTCCTATTTTTGACGCCGGTATGCTGATGGAACAATCGTTTTCCGATAGTGTGAACCGAGTAATCGTGATGGAGATCAACACTAGTCTTGGAAAGTCGCTCATCGGTATTGCTGTGCAGCAAGCAACAGAGGTGCTGCGGATACCGCGAGAGACAGTTGCAGAAGTTCCGCCCGCGTTGCGGAAATATCAGGGTAACTGGGTGACTGGCTTATACCGTGATGAAAAGTCGTTTGTATACATATTGGACGTAAGCAGAGCTAATTTTACGGATGAACTATCCATTATGATAGATGGAAAAATAGAAGTGGCGGAATGCCATACGAATGAAGCGAGAGACAGAGAAGCAGCCGCGGATCAGGTCATTGCTCCGCCTTCATCAACTTTTAATACTGAGTTGAGCACGTCAGATGCATTGTATTTGTTATTTCAGATGAAACAGGAGACTTATGCTATACCTGTGAAGAGTGTTAAGGAAATTTTGAGGGTGAGCGCAGTTACGAGAATCCCGCATGCAGGTAGTTTGGTAACAGGTATTACGAATATACGCGGCAATTTGGTAACCGTTATTAATCTTCAGAGCAAGTTGTCTGATTATATTGATAACGGATTATCGGGTGAACGTCTTGTCGTTTTGCAGGCTGGCCAGCGAGTCCGCGCCTTTCTTGTGGATCGTGTTATTGGCTTGAGGCGTGCGGATTGTCAGGGGCCGGAGTATGCTCAGGGTCTGCGGCAATGGCTCCCTGAGCAAGAGGAGCTATTGAGCGGAATGGTAGAGTTGGAAAGTGATCAAATGGCAATTGTGTTGAATCCGGAACGGGTGTGTAGTTTGGATTGAAGTTTGAGGCAAGCAGGGAGGGAATCCCATGAACCGGAAAATAAAAGTATTAATTGTTGATGATTCCGCCTATATGCGTCAGCAGCTTATTGCGATTCTGTCGGATGATGCGCATATAGAAGTGATTGGTTTGGCCAGAGATGGAGAAGAAGCGGTACAGAAGGCGATTCAGTTACAGCCCGATGTCATTACGATGGATATAGAAATGCCGAAAATGGACGGACTTACATCACTGCAGTATATTATGGAGCTAGCTCCATGTCCGATCATTATTTTATCCGCCCATACGCAAAGAGGGGCAATGGTAACTTTTGAAGCGTTGGAGCTAGGGGCATTCGATTTTGTGACTAAGCCTTCCGTTATGGGCAGTGCGATCACTCCTTTGGAACAAATAAGTAAGGAACTGAAAGAACGTATTGTAGCCGCAGCAGCAAGCAGAAAGCTTCCTGCTTCCCGAGAACGTGCTGCTAGGCTCAAAAAGTTGGAAAAGTCCAGTGTGCCTTATTCTAAAGTGATTGTCATTGGGGTATCGACTGGCGGGCCAAAGACGGTGATGGACATTTTACCGCATTTTCCATCTGATTTTCCTGTGCCAATTATATTAATTCAGCATATGCCGGAGATGTTTACCGCATCCTTCGCTGAACGGCTGAATCAAAATCTGCCAATGAGAGTTGTGGAGGCAGCCAACCGAATGGTGCTGGAGCCAGGTACTATATATGTTGCTCCTGGAGGAAGACAGCTTTACACGGAAAAAGCGCTTGGAACGAACCAGCTTCGGTTCTCTGTGCGTTCAGGAACAGAAAAAAATATTCATACGCCTTCCGTTGACATCACCATGCTATCGCTTTTACAGAATTTTCCTGCCGAGAGGATAATCGGTGTATTGCTGACAGGTATTGGCTCAGACGGAGCGGAAGGCATGGTAGAGATTCGAAAAGGTGGAGGACTGACGATTGCAGAATCGGAGGAAACCTCCATTGTCTACGGAATGCCGAGATCAGCGGCGGAACGAGGAGGGGCGCAGTACGTGCTTCCTTCCTATATGATTGGGCAGACCATTTTGAAAGAGGTGCTTTGAGCAGTGGATCACAAGCAGCTTCGATTTTATTGTCAAACAGGCAATTTGAAAAAGATTCGGGAAAGCTTAGCCGAGCTATCCCCGGAACAAATGGCCGAAAATCTTCGCGGGGTATTCCAGATGCCATTACGTCCGGAGGTGCTTGAGTATTTGGGGGCAGAAATGGTAAGGCTCCCTGTAGATATTGGCGCGCCATTGCTGGTGGATCTCCTTTATTCGGAGGAGGCTGCCACCCGAAATCTTGGAATAGAGCTGTTTTCGGCTTATGGGCAGGATGCTATGGAAGTGCTTCGCAATCATTTGAATGATCTTGACGAGGATGTTCGTCTCTTTGCTGTACAGGCGTTATCATTAATTCCAGCACGGCATGAGGTACTTCAGTTGCTTCGTGCACAATGTCTTGTTGAGCGGGACATGAATGTATTGGCAACGATTATTGAAGCTTTGGGGGATTTGGGCACTTATGCCGAGGATGCAGACGCCATTCGAACGATCATGCGGTCGCTCAATCACCCTTACCTTGAATTCGTAGCCAACCGTGCGCTTGAGCGGCTAGGCTCCCACGCGGAGCCATCCGCTTTGAAGCTATGACCCAACAGCTAACACTGGAACAATATCGGCGTCTGCGTGATTTTATTTATCAGAAGACAGGAATTTACTTTACGGACAGCAAGCTGTATTTTGTTGAGCGGCGTTTACTTGATCGAATGGAAAGCGCAGGGATTTCAGAGTTTTCCGATTATTATACATTGCTTCGCTTTGAAACAAGTGGCCTAGAGCTGCAGGCTTTTATTGAGGCGTTAACCGTCAATGAAACATACTTTTTCCGTGAATTCAACCAGCTGAAATGCTTTGCAGAGGAGATTTTACCCGAGATTACAAGAAATAACCCGCAACGTTTGTTGTTTTGGTCTGCCGGATGCTCGACAGGAGAAGAAGCCTATACGCTTGCTATCATCTTGAGTGAGATGCTAAGTCCAGAGATGCTGGGACGTTGTAAGATTTTGGCTACGGATATTGATAATAAGGTTCTTTCCTTCGCTAGACGTGGGATATATGGTGAACGGTCGATCAAGCATGTGCCAAAGCCTTATCTGCAGCGTTACTTTGATCAGGTAGGCAATGAATACCGAGTTGATAGCAGTTTGCGTCAGCTCATTGATTTCAAGGCGCTTAATCTGGTGGATAGCAAAAGCATGCGCCAGGTACCCGAAACAAGCGTTATTTTTTGTCGGAATGTACTGATCTATTTCGATGACATTTCCCGCAGGCAGGTCGCATTGGATTTCTATGAGACACTGCAGGAGGGTGGTTATATATTCTTGGGTCATTCAGAATCTATGAGCCGCATAACATCGATGTTTCAATTGCGCAAAATGCAGAATGCCATTGCGTACCAGAAAGCGAAATGAGGTGTCCTCGATGCATAACGGGCCGAAACTATTAATAGTAGAAGATTCGTCGGCAACCAGAGATTATTATAAGATGTTTTTGGAGGAAAAAGGGATTCAGGTTATCGAAGCCTACAATGGCCTTGAGGCCTTGGAAAAACTAACAGAGATGAACTTCGACGCGGCAGTCGTGGATATTAACATGCCTAAAATGGATGGTTACCAGTTTATACGTGAGCTGCGTCGGGGGGAATCTAAGTACAAGACACCGGTTGCGGTTGTGTCCAGCGAAAGCAAGCTGTCCGACCAGCAGCTGGCATACCAGGCCGGGGCCAACGCTTATTTAATCAAGCCCGTCCGGCCAGAACAGCTGGAAGGGCTACTTTACTTATTTGGTGTAACCTTCCGGGAGGGAGGATAACCAATGGAACTGATCCGTTCGTTTTTATCTGAAGCAGAGGAACTATTAACAAGGATCAACGAAGAAATTTTAGCATTTGAGTCTAACCCGGACGATGAAGAAAGGTTGAATCAGATCTTTCGGGCAGCGCATACGTTGAAGGGCTCCTCCAATTTATATGGATTTAGCGGTATTGCGGTACTGACTCATCTACTAGAAGGGATCCTGGAAGAAATTCAAGAAGGCACAAGGCAAATGGAAACGCGTCTTACTGACCTGTTGTTAGAAAGTTTTGATCAGGTGCGCTGGCTAGTACAGCAGATAGAAAATGGGCAAGAGGACCCGCAGGCGGAGCCTGATTTGCTGCATCGTTTGCGGCAGGCAGCGAAGCAGGAGGAGTGGCTTGATCTCGAGTACACTGGCTTAACACTCCAAGGTCCGCTTCGCTTAGAGCAATGGCTGGAAGAGCTCCGTGTTTTGCTGAGTGGCAATGATCTTTGCAGTGGAACAGCGTTTGCTGAGTTATTGGATCGAGCTGTACAAGGCGATGGTGATCGACTAAAGGCTGCTAATATGTCTGACGAGGCGTATAAAGAACTGAAGAAGCTTTCTTCTGACTTGAAACGTCGACGCAAAGCGAGTGATCAAACAAATGAGAAGCTGGCAAAGCTTATATCATATATCGGTTCTCCGATGCAGGATGCTTTGGCAGGAGTTCCAGAGCTGCGTCATTTATTGGCAGCGGCTGCTCTTTTAGAGCGCCCAATAAAGGTTTTGGCAGCATCGGGAGAACCGCTACCTCAATGGTGGGGTGAGCTGTGGGGGAAGTGGCAGGATGGGCTGAAGATGCTATATCAAGGTCAGGTCGATGGGTCGCTATCAGATCTTGCTCTTGATGTATGGGAGCTTTGCGAACGCTCTGAGCCTGTGGCAGCGCCAGTACGTGATACTATATTGCTTCCGCCTCCAATCGAGGAGGAAGATCATGCCTATGCTGAAATTGCTGCAGGTGCTGAACTGATTCTCCAGCCATTATCGGTGCTGCCACCAGTCGATGATGCAATGACTCGCAAGCTAGCTGTCGAGCAGCTGCACTTTCTTGCTCCTAAGGGAAGACCGCTCATAGATCGTTGGGAGCTGGCGAGCCAAATTCTGCTTCGTTGTGCCAAGCTTTTAAAGGATGATGATTTGGAGCGGCTTGCTCTCCATAAGGCGCCTGATATGTCCAGCTTGAATCTTAAAATGAAGCAGCTCACCGAGGATACGACGGTGCTTCCTTTTGATGGAGAACAGCTCACAGATGATCTCTCAAACCTTGCACTGAAACATCGTTCTGGACTAAAGGAGCGAGATGTAGTCGAACAGCCTGAGGCGGAACAGGAACGAATCATTCGTATCGAGCAAGGCAAGCTTGATCGTTTGATGGAGCTGATCGGAGAATTAGTCGTTGCAAAAAATGCGTTTCCGTACATTATTCAAGAAATGACCGAACCTGCTCTTGCACAGCAGCTGAAGGAGAAATTCGGCATGCTTGATCGAATTTCCAAGGAGCTGCAGGATGCAATTATTGATGTACGTATGTTGCCGCTATCATCGGTATTTTCAAAGTTTAATCGATTTGTTCGCGACCTTGCAAAACAACTTGGCAAACAAATTAATTTAGAAATTAGTGGTGAGGAAACAACACTGGACAAGCGTTTGGTAGAAGTGCTTTCTGAGCCGCTTATCCACCTTGTTCGCAATGCAATTGATCATGGAATTGAAACGGAGGAAGAACGCAGACTGACAGGGAAATTACCAGCAGGGCTGCTTCGCCTCCATGCTTGGCGTGAAGGAAATAAGGTGCTAATTGAGGTAACCGACGATGGGCGAGGCATTGATATAGAAAGTATTCGTCAGAAGGCGGTTGAGTTAAAGCTGCTTGGTAAGGAAGAAGCAACGGACCTTGGCTCGGAAGAGCTACAGCGATATATTTTTAAAGCAGGCTTTACTACGGCAGAAGGCGTAACCTCTATGTCGGGGCGGGGTGTCGGTCTGGATGCCGTGTTAAGCAATATCGAAAACATGCAAGGTAAAATTACGATACAGAGCGAGTCAGGACGAGGGACAACTTTCACGATCGAATTGCCGTTAACGCTAACGATGACGCAGGTGTTGCAGGTTCAGGTAGCGGATCAGGTTTACGGGATCCCGCTCGATCAGATTGGACAAACGATGCGTGTATCTGTAGATGAGCTGCAATCCGTTCAGGGTCAGCTCGTTCTGTCTTTACCGGATCAGGTTGTACCGGTATTAGAGCTTAAAACATACTTTGGTCTTACTGAAGCCACGGAGTCACTGAATGAGTATCGATACGTTGCTATATTAAAAAATGGCATTGGGCTTCAGGTGGATTTCTTCAAAGGGCAGCAGGAGGTTGTGGTGAAGCCGCTCGAGGCTGGTCTAAGACATTTGGCTCATTTTACAGGTGTGTCCATAATGGGTGACGGCACCGTGCTGCTTATTCTCAATAGCAACGGGTTAGAGATATAAGCAAGTCTAAGCAACTAATAGAAGCTTAGTCACTTCATAGCTGAAGTGGCTTTTTCTATTAGCCAATCATGCAAGCGTGATGCATAAAGCCTTGAGAAGTGGGACCGCGAATGGTTGCAATTGGTAATAGCATTGTTTATAATGCAAGTATCCACTTGCATGCAAAGGATGAAGGTAAATGGACGAAACTAAGAAAAAAATAATGGAGGCGACCATTTCTTTATTTGTTTCAAAAGGCTATAAAGGGACAACGACAAAAGAAATAGCAAGCGCTTCAGGGGTAAATGAAGTAACGATTTTCAGACATTTCAGCAGTAAAAAAGGACTTTTTGAAGCGGTTGTTGATAGCTTGACGTTTCAAACGGTATTTAATGAAGAGTTTTTGCAGGAGCTTTCTTGGGAATTGGAACAAGACCTATGGGTAATCGCGAAAAAATACCAAGAAACACTTGAATCAATCAAAGATCTTGTGTTGATTGGGTTTCGCGAGGCGGGCAACTATCCGGAATTAAATGATCTTATAGCAAAGTTTCCGATGTCTTTCAAAAAGATCGTCCATCATTACTTGGTAGAAATGAAAAACAAAAACAAAATCATTGATGTGAATTTGGAATTGCAGGCCATGAATTTCGTATGGCTTAACTTTGGCTATTTTATTTCAAAGTCGAGGTTTGGTCAGCAATTAATTACAGTGGAGCATGATGAATTTTTACAGCAAAGCACGTTTCTTTTTGCTAGAGGCTTAAAGCCCTAGCAAATATTTTTGAACAGAATGCAAGCAAGTACTTACTTTCAAATTGAGAAAGGAATGAACGAATATGAAGACATTTAAAGCATTTTTCAAATTTAATCTGACGTATGTTGGCATTGGTATTGCCTTTGCCTTTTTACTTATCTTTTTTACGGTATGGTTAACTGCTTATCATGGCGTTACAGACCGAATCGATCAATTAAAAGTGGGAATTGTGAATGATGACATAACGTTTCATACCGTCATGCTTACTGATCAGTTACCATTTACTATGGTAACGATGGATCAAGCAAGTGCCGGAGTAGAAAAACTGAATAAACGAGAGCTCGATATGCTCATTGTCGTCCCAAGGGACTTTACAGAGCATCTAGCAACAAGTACTGCAATAATAGAATTTTATATAAACCAAGCAGGTCCGGCATTGAGTAAGCAAGTAATGGAAAGCACAGCAAATGAGATTGTTTACAAAATAAATGAGCAGGCCTTTACGATGAAAAAGGAGCAGTTAACGTCCGCCCCAGAACCGTTTCTTAGAGATGGCGTGCAAGCATTATCACTTGAAGGTGTTCAATCAAAAATAATCAAGCTAAACCATACAGAAGGTTTTGCTGCCTCGATGATCCCTCTACTCGTCGTGCTGGCTTCATTTGTCGGAAGCATGCTCATGAGCTTGAATTTGTTTCAAGCAACAAAGCAGCTTGCAGAATCATATAGCAAATGGTCAATACTCTTTACTCGTTTCGTCATTCAATTCGTCGTCTCTGTATTGCTTTCTGCTTTAACGATGAGCTTGCTACTGCTTTTTGGCTTTAAGCTGCATGTAAGCCTGTGGGAAGGGTTTGTATTCCAGGTATTTGTCTATTTATCATTTTTATGCTTAACACAAATGTTTACTGTGTTATTTGGTATGGCTGGCATGCTGCTCAATATTGTTAGTCTTTCGATTCAGCTCGTAACGGCAGGCGTCATTGTACCTCGAGCACTGCTTTCTGATTTCTATCAATTATTAAGTCTGCTTTTCCCTGCCACCTATGGTGCAAGTGGATATTTTTCTATTATATATGGTGGAATGAACGTAGCAGGAGAGATAAAAATATTAACTTGCATTATTGTTATTACGTTTGGTGCAACGTTACTTAAGGTAGCGCTGTCCAGAGAAAATATGACAGCGTAGCTTTTCTCAAAACAAAAACCCCCGACTGATCCGTCGGGGGTTGAAATATATTTATATTTTTAATTTGCACACAAAGAAACACTGTGATAAGATAGATAACCACAGCCATTTCACCAAAACGATATTTATAGATTATATCCACAATATAATAATATCATGGGGCGCTGTGGTTTGTCAAATGTTCTTTTTTGGAAGGATGTGTTTCTGGAAAATGGTAGATGAACAGAATTGGAACCAAGAGCAAGAGCGCCTGGACATGGTGACTGAAAAGCTGAAGGAAAGAATCGCTGAGCTTGAGCCAGAGGTGTCCGGTTTGCAAAATCAAGCGGGAGACATTCGTAAACGCTTCTGGGAAGAAGTAACGGTTAATACGAGCACGGATGAGGATTTTGAAGAGACATTTTACAGCATTAGGCAGCAAGAAGCGCTGCTTTCAGAGCGGGAGCGCAGCTTGAGGCTCCGGATGCAGCAATGGAAAAGCATGAATCGGTTGCTTGATTCTCCTTACTTTGGGCGGATTGACTTTCATGAGGATGGCTTAGACAATAGTGAGCAAATTTATATTGGTGTATCATCGTTCGTAGATTCAGATGGCTTGAACTTTCTAATTTATGACTGGCGTACTCCTATTGCGAGCATGTATTACGATTATTCCCCTGGTCCAGCAGCATATGATACACCGGGTGGTCCTGTTTCAGGGAAGATGGAGCTGAAACGACAGTATCAGATTCGAAACGGTCAGCTTCAGAATGTATTTGATACGAGCTTAACGATTGGTGATGAGTTGCTGCAGCAGGTGCTCGGCAAGGGTGCTGACTCTCAGATGAAGACCATTGTAGCGACGATCCAGAAAGAGCAGAATACTATTATTCGAGATGACAAAAGCCGCATGCTTATCGTGCAAGGTGCTGCTGGCAGCGGTAAAACATCAGCTGCACTGCAGCGAGTGGCATACCTGCTATATAAGCATCGCGAGCGATTGAAGGCTGACCAAATTGTTTTGTTCTCGCCGAATCCGATGTTTAACAGCTATGTATCGACTGTGCTACCTGAGCTCGGAGAAGAAAATATGCAGCAGACCACATTTCAGGAATATTTGGAACATGGGCTTGGCACAGCCATGCAAATAGAGGACCCATTTGATCAGATCGAATACGTTTTGACAGAGCAAACAACGCGACCATACGAGGCGCGATTAAATGGGATCGAATACAAAGCGTCGCCTCTGTTTCTTCAAGCGCTTCAACATTACGCGGTTTGGCTTGGTGAAAAGGGTATGCGATTTAAAAGCATTCGTTTCCGTGACCGCGATATTATTACTGTCGAGCAGATGGAAGTTCAATTTTATAGCTATGATCGCTCCATTCGTTTAGCGAATCGTGTAGCTATGCTTCAAGAATGGCTGCTTAAAGAATTACGCCAGCTGGAGCGTAAGGAGAGAGCTGAGCTCTGGGTGCAGGAGGAGCTCCAATATCTTGATAAGGAGCAGTACGATGCTGTTCATAAGGAGCTGCACAAGGAGCGAGGGGTTTTCGACTTCGCTGAGCAATATGAGCAAGTGCAAGAATATGTACAAAACAAACGCCGACGTGACGAGGCAGATTTTGATTATGCTGAACAAGAGGAAGATCTGCTTCGCCGTATGATTGTGAAAGAGCAATTCAAGCCGTTAAGACGAAGCATCAGGCGAATGATGTATATCGATATGGTTGGGCTGTACGCTCAATTATTTGAAGATAAGGTTACGTATATGCAGATGACAAATGCTCCAGATGTTCCAGAGCTGTGGCTGGACATTTGCAAGCAAACAAAAGAAAAGCTTGGCAGTCTTCAGCTGTTCTACGAGGACGCAACACCATTTTTATACCTAAAAGAGTTGGTTGAAGGGATGCGAACGAATACGGAGGTACGACATATTTTCATTGATGAAGGTCAGGATTATTCGATGTTTCAGTATGAATTTCTGAAGAAGTTGTTCCCTTATGCTCGTATGACGGTGCTCGGTGATTTTGGCCAGGCGATCTTTACTCAGGCAACGGAACTGGATGGGGTAGACTCGCCGCTTATCCAGCTTTACGGAGAATCGGATACTAGATTGATACGCCTTGTTCGCAGCTATCGCTCAACCCGCGAGATCGTGGATTTTACGAGAGCACTGCTGCCGAGCGGCAAGGAGATTGTCCCTTTTAATAGAGGTGGGATGAAGCCAATGCTCGTTAAGCTAGGTAGTAAAGAAGAAGTATCGGTCCGATTAGCCCAGGAGCTTGCGGCTCTACGAGCGGAGGGTTTTTCATCGCTTGCAGTCATAACGAAAACAGCTGCCGAAAGCAGTGAAGCCTACGAGCTATTGACTAAGCAAGGAGAGCAATCGATACGGCTGATTACCAAGCAGACCCCAACGTTCGAGGAGGGTGCGGTCGTCATTCCTGCCTACTTGGCGAAAGGTGTGGAATTCGATGCTGTCTTAATCTATGATGCGTCTGCTTATGATCGTGAAAGCGAGCGTAAGCTCTTCTATACAGCTTGCACTCGTGCCATGCACCGACTTCAACTCTATACAACGGGTAAATCGATGCCATTCGTGCAAGACCTGGATGAATCCTTGTACGAAGTGAGCGAATAACACTACTATGTAATAGAAAAAAGGAAGGTCTTCTCATCATGAGAGGCCTTCCTTTTTGTGTTGGCTTGGAGCAAATCTATGTATATGTTGAATCTCATTCCTCTAAGTCAAGTGGCAGCTTTTTGATAGGCGTGTAAATGTGATAGGTAGCTTCGAGGTCGTGCACATCATCGAACACTTGAATAAGCTCGATTTCTGATTCTTCCGGCTCTTGCTTGGAAATTTTCAAAAATCTTGCATAGTCCGTTTCGAGGACGCTGCCAATGTCCAGGATATCTCCGGTATAGTTGAATTTAGCGCAAAAAAGCTGCGGAATATCTACAGTAAAGAAGTATGGCTCATTAATTTGCACGTCTTTTGGTACTCCGAACAGTACCTTGAAGCGGGTTGAATTCGGCTCGCAGTTGGAATAGATGATATAGCAAGCGCCACTTACATTTTTATCTATACGATCCAGTAGCATGTTGGCATGAGAGCGAATCTTCGTCTTGTAATCCTCTACCAAATCTACCTCGAACGCAATACCGCTTACTCTAGTTGTCTTAAATTCCGTTAGGCTAAAATCGGTGACAATGTCCCCGTTTATATTTTTGATGGGTCGTCTTACGACAGTTGGCATCGGCATTTGTGGAATATGAATACCTTCTACCCTAACCGATTGGGGAGTGACACCGTATTGGCGTTTGAATGCACGGGTAAAGGAGGCGTGCGTGCCAAAGTTAAGCCGATATGCAATATCTGTTAGGGATAACCTTTTATCCTGAATAAGGGTCAAGGATGTAGCTAACCTTCTAGTCAGAATGTATTGACTTAGTGAACATCCCATCATCGCGGAAAACAATCTATGAAAATAGAATTTAG
The DNA here is from genome assembly GCF_042659865.1 of Paenibacillus septentrionalis. NCBI lineage: Bacteria > Bacillati > Bacillota > Bacilli > Caryophanales > Paenibacillaceae > Paenibacillus > Paenibacillus septentrionalis. Next base: position 317,024 of record NZ_JBHSTE010000005.1, on the reverse strand, counting down.
ACATATGGAAGGTATTTGCTACAGAATTCAATGATAAAGGCTGCTGTAAATGGTTTTCAATATGCAGCAAAGCATTCTCGACAACTTTGTGATGGTCCATAATGTATCTCCTTCACTCTAAAACTATGTGTGTGAAAATAGTATACCATACAGGGGATAAGCCGGCGTTTTAATCAATGATAAGACCTCGATTTACAGCAAGAATTGAAAAGAAAAAGCAAGCTCATTTTGGTAAGCTGATGACGTGAATAAGACTTAAATAACAGAAAGGAGACCACCGCGAAGACCTTTTAAATTTCAAAAGCCAGCAAAGAACAGAACAGACTAGAGATACATGCACGACTATTTAGTCATTAACTCAAGAATGGAGGTAATACAAATGGATGATAACAATCAGCATCATATAAGGAGAAATGGCGAGGTGACAGCACCAGGTCTGCTCCGTAGCACAGGCATATTTGCTATAATGGCCGGTCTTTTATATATTGTCATTCAACTCATACATCCGCCAGACCAACTTTCCGCAGTTCCTTCAACAGCATGGATCGTGGTTGCGTGCTTATCAATGGTCATGTCTTTATTTTTTTTAATTGGACTTTTAGGAATGTATCTTAAACAAGTGAAAGAGGTAGGCTGGCTTGGTTTAATTGGATTTATTCTATTCAGTTTGTTTTGGTTATTGTCTATGGCATTTGGATTTATGGAAGCTTTTGTTTTGCCGTTGATAACCGATAATGCGCCGAAGGTTGTAGAAGGGATTACGGGTATTTTTGGTGGCGGTGTCAGAGAGGTCGAACTTGGATTTCTGCCTGTGCTGGCGCCGATAGCAGGAGTTCTATATTTGCTAGGAGGTCTGGTGTTTGGCATCGCAACCTATCGCGCCCGGGTCCTGCCACGGCAGGCTGCCGCTCTGCTTGCTTTCGGTGCTGTTGTGACGCTAGCTGCTGCCGTTATCCCTCATCCGGTAGATCGAATTTTGGCAGTGCCTACCGGTCTGGCATTTATTTGGTTAGGTTATAGGCTTTGGTCAGAACACGAAAGCAAAGCTGAAGCAAGAGATCTTCAATCAACCCAAATAAACGCTTAACTAATTAGAAAGAATGAGCGGACAGCTGGATAAATGACAAACATGAGTACTGCAATTACTTTTGTAACAGCTCCTAATCATGTAACTGCAAAAGAAACTAAGAGGGGGGAACGCCCATACCTAAGGCGTGTCCCCCTCATTTACATGATACCTTCCCTTCGGGATAACCATGGGCGAGTCTGAAATTGGATCATTGATGACGGTGCATTCAAGGCCAAAAATGTGTTTTACTAATGTACTAGTTATGACTTCTGATGGCGTGCCCTCGGCAACAAGCTTGCCTTCATGCAGAGCAAAAATGTAATCGGCATATCGGGCAGATAGGTTAATATCATGTAGAACCATCACGATCGTCGTTCCGTATTTGCGATTGAGGTCCGTAAGCAGGTCTAGAATCTCAACCTGATACGTAATGTCCAGGAAGGTGGTTGGTTCATCGAGAAACAGAATATCGGTTTGCTGAGCAAGAGCCATTGCAATCCAGACACGCTGTCGTTGCCCGCCTGACAGCTCATCAATATTATGATTGGCAAACTCCGTAATATTCATGATTCTCATTGCCTCCGCAACGGCCTCGGTGTCTTTTTTCGTCCAACCGCCTAGCAGGGACTGATGCGGGAATCTTCCTCGTCCAACCAAGTCAGAAACTGAGATGCCTTCGGGAACAATCGGAGATTGCGGAAGCATGCCTACGATTCGTGCCAAATGCTTGGGCTTTAACTTCCCAATTGGCTTGCCGTCCAGCATGACACTGCCGGAGCTCGGCTTAATAAGCCTTGCCATCGTTTTGAGAAGGGTCGATTTCCCGCAGCCGTTCGCTCCTATAATGACGCTGATTTGATGACTCGGTATAACGAGATCGATGCCCTTGATAACAGGTTTTTGCTCGTAGCCTGCTACTAGCTTTTCTGTTTTGAATAAATGTGTCGGTCGCATTATAATTCTCCCTTTCGATTCATTCGGATTAACAAGAAGATCAGATAAGGGGCTCCAAGCAATCCCGTTATAATGCCAACAGGGAATCTGTATGCAAAAGCGAATTGTCCAATCAGATCTGCTGCCAAAACCAAATTAACACCAACAAGACCGGCGGGAATGACGTTGGAGAAGCCAACACCTACGAGTCGTTTTGCAATAGGTCCTGATAAAAAGGAAACAAAAGCGATCGGACCAGTTGTAGCAGTAGCAATAGCAATCATAAAGACTGAGCTTACGATAAGTGCAATTCTCGTACTATCCGTATCCATGCCAAGTGATGAGGCCGATTGTTCCCCAAGCTCCAGTATATTCAGGTGATTGCCCAGCAACACAACGATTGGCGTGCAAAGGATAACGGTTATAGCTAGAGGAGGGAGCTCCTGCATTTGAGAGCCGTTCAAGCTTCCGGCCAGCCAACGAAGTGCAGCAGGAATATCCTGTTCAGCGCCCATGAGCAGCAGATAAGAGATTACGGCATCGAGCATGGCCTGTATTCCGATTCCTACTAATATTAAGCGGCCGATTGAAAAGGACCGTCCTCTAGATAATAGATAAATGAGGAAAGCTGTTGCAAGCCCGGCAATAACGGATGCAACGGATATGACTGTACCACTGGCATGAAGCACAGTAATGCAAAACACAGCTGCGGCGCTTGAACCGGAAGTAATCCCAATTACGTTCGGGTTGGCAAGCGGATTGCGCAGCATCGTCTGAAAGACATACCCTGCAACACCGAAAGCGAATCCAGCCAAAAGACCAGCTAGCATTCTAGGCAGTCGTATTGTATTAACGGCAAAGGACACGCCTTTGAGCTGTTCTCCTGCAAGCGCGCGAATCACATCTTGTACCGAATACATCGTGCTCCCTAGCAAAAGCATGGCGCAGCAAAGCATCATTGCAAGTACAGTAAGGAGGCTGGTCACAAGCACCCATCGGCGGCGCCTCTGACGTCTGCCTGCCATAATAAACTCAACATTATTCATAGTGAACGCACTTTCGCCTTCATAGCTAGTATGATTAATATTGGAGCACCTACAAAGGCTGTTACCACTCCGACTTCAAGCTCTCCTGGGCTGCCGATAAGCCTGCCAATTACATCCGATATCGTTAAAATGACAGCTCCGGAAAGAGCCGACATTGGTATAACAAAACGTAAATCAGGGCCAAGCAGCAGTCGTATGACATGCGTAGCTAAGAGCCCGATAAAACCGATAGGACCTGCTAAGGCAGTCGTCGCCCCGCACAACAGAACACCTGCAAGTGCTGCAATCAATCGTAATACTCCTGATCGCACTCCCAATCCAGTGGCAACCTCATCACCTAGCGCGAGCGCATTTAACGCAGGAGCAGTCATAAAAGCGACTAGTATTCCGATAATTAGAAAAGGAATGAACGTTGTAATTCCACTCCATGTTGCGGAACCTACACTGCCTACCTGCCAGAAACGGAATTGATCCATAACATAGGAGCGAGGGATCATAATGGCGGTAACAAGAGAAGCAAGAGCAGCGCTTGTCGCTGCCCCCGCCAGCACAAGCTTAATGGGCGTGGCACCGCCACGACCCATAGAGCCAATACCGAAGACGAAAACGGCAGTGATCGCAGCTCCTGCAAGGGCGAGCCATATATATTGACTAGCTGTGCTGATATTCAAAAAGGCAATTCCACATACAACAAACAATGCAGCACCTGTATTCACGCCCAGTATGCTAGGATCAGCTATCGGGTTGCGCGTGACGGCTTGCATTAACGCACCCGAGACACCAAGCGCTGCTCCGCAAAGCAAGCTGAATACTGTTCGAGAAATTCTCTTGCGAACCACATTTGCCTCGTAAGAATCGATATGCGAATAAAAGAGACCGTCAATCAGTTCATGAAAGCGAACCGACCGAGCGCCAAATATCAACGAAGCAAGCACTACGATGACTAAAGCCACCAGACATATGATGAGCACAAGCGTAAAGCGCTTCGGGATATGTAGGCTCGGCAGGTTGTTATTCGGAGTAACGGTACTATTCATTGACTTTGTCAATAGCTCCAGCGATTAGCTCGAGGTAATCGTCAATCGTATAGGCGATTGATAGCGGATTAGGGTTACCTGCTGCTGCAAGCGGCGTACCGTTGCCAATAAAGAGAACAGACCCTCTCTCAATTGCAGGGATTTTTCCAAGAAGCGAATCTGCTTTGACCGCTTCGTACAGGCTTTCATCACCGTAACCAATAATGATATCGGCATCGCTTAACATATCCGCATTCTCAGCGCTCAATTTTAAGGAGTAAGCAGTCGGATCGGTAATCGCCTGTACAACACTTTCTGGGTATGTCATGCCAAGCTCAATTAGAAAAGCACCACGCGGATCGACAGGCGTATACAGATGCAGCTGGGACATATCATTAGCAGAGAAGTTCACCCAAACGACCTTTTTACCCTGCATCTGAGGGTATTGGCTTGCTTTCTCCTTGATCAAATTCTCCGTATCCTCAATAAGCTGCTCTCCTTCTGCCTTCATGCCCATGCCTGTTGCATTCATCAGTACCTGCTCACGCCATGTTGTCGCCCAAGGAGCGCTTTGGTAAGGAACGACAGGAGCAATTTGGCTTAAAATATCGTAATCCTCTTGCGTAATACCGGAATAAGCAGCAAGAATGACATCTGGGTCGGAGTCAGAAATAGCTTCGAAATCCAGACCATCCGTATCTTGATAAATATTAGGGTTCTCAACGTTAAGCTTTTTTAACTGCTCTGCTGTCCAAGGCAACAGCCCACTATCATCTTGAACGCCGTAGTTTGCCGCGGAAAACCCTACGGGAACGACACCAAGTGCAAGGACAACATCATGATTCGCCCATTGAATCGTTGCCACACGTTCAGGCTTGCTTTCAATGACGGTTTCGCCAAAAGCATGTGTAATCACGATAGGATATTGCTCCTCTGGCGATTCGGTTGGTGCGGACTCTACTGACGCGGAATCACTCACAACAGGAGTTGGTGAAGGTGCTTGATTAGCTTGTTGACTGGAGCATCCAGCGAGCATAGCGAGTATAACGATTACGGATACGAGCAGCATTTTTACAGAAGTATTTGCATTCATGTGAGAAACCTTCCTTTTCATAAGCGATATAGGTAAATATGTACTGGCCATTTAAATGATAATGATTATCATAATCGTTTATAAATATATAATCTCTCAATCAGATTGTCAATAAAAAATTAGAAAACGATAGCAGATTAGGAATATGTAGAGCAAAAAAGTCGAATACTCACCATAATAGGTTTCGTTTGGAGGTATGAGAAATGTTGAAATTCAAATGTATGCTGTTATCGTTATGCGCACTGCTGCTTTGCTCATGTGGTCAAAGCAACGGAGCGCTTGAGCGTGAAAAGTCAGGGCAAGGTGTTCAGTCATTGGGAGAAGAAGCTTACAAATTGCCTGCTGATTCGATAGACCCGCCGCGGCACGAACAATATGAGGATGCAAATGAAATTGAAATAGGTGAAACGCCGCCGCTCGAAGGCGGACCTGAGAATGTCGAGCGTCCAAAAAGCCCGGAGAACAATCGTGCTTTGGCACAATTGTATCCGAACATCATTGCGCTGAATGCATCTTGGTCTACTAATCAGATTGCCATTACATTCGATGATGGTCCTGATCGCCGATTTACTCCTCAAGTGCTCGATATCTTGAAGAAGCATGATGTTAAGGCGACATTTTTCTTAATGGGTTCAAGGGTTAAAGGCCACCCGGATATTACCAAACGCATTCATAATGAAGGACACGTCATTGGAAATCATACATTCTGGCACCCTAAGCTGCATGCAGAAAGTTTGGAACGTATGGTCTGGGAAATCGAGGAGACCGATAAGTCGATTAAACAAATCGTTGGATATGCACCCAGCCTGTTTCGTGCGCCATACGGTGGACTGAACACGATACACGTTGAAAAGCTAGGTGAAATGGGCAAGGGCGTCATCGGCTGGTCCGTGGATACAGAGGACTGGAAACAGATTTCATCTGAGGAAGTAAAGCGTAATCTCTTGAAAGACCTTCATCCAGGTGCCATTATATTGATGCATAGTGCTGGAGATTGGACACAGGACTTGAGCGGCATGACGAAAGCGCTCGACGAACTGCTGCCGATTCTGAAAGAACGGGGCTATGAGCTTGTTACGATTCCAGAGCTGCTTCATATCCCATACATGCAGCCTTTGTAAAAAGAAAATGGAAGAAAAAGCAGTTAAGATGGATAAGTTTGGTTTTCAGTTGTATTTCATTATATTGTATGCTATAATTAGTTTTTACTGTTATATATATCTATATACGTTTATAACAAGCATTCGCTTACATAAACTGAAGATTAACATGAAAATTAATTATCTGATATATAATGATGTGCGGCTGTGAAACTCAGATAGAATTGTAATTGAAGCATGTGCTCGTTAGGGATGCATACCTAATGCGAGGCTTTAATTTGAATGGAATATGAATATAAACGTGGTACGATGGTGTGTTGTACTATGATATAAGCTTATGAAATGAAATGTTAATGATGTTTGCTGAAGATTGACAATGCGGCAAACAAGGGAAACCGGATGTATCTAACAGATCAAGGCATGAAACAATTGTTGAATCTCTCTTATGTGACAGATTCGCTCTCACTTGGGAGATGAATGAACAATTTGCCGTGTACAGATTTGTAAGTGGAGCCACTAAAGAGTGGTGACTGTTTCGAGAGGTAGGGCGAAACCGTAGGATATCTTGCCTTAAACATGCAAAGCCATAACCAATAAACTGGTTATGGCTTTTTCTATTTTCAACTGTAACTATAGTTTTTCAACCACTGGTTGAAGACTCGCATACGCCTCTATACTCAAATGCAAGGATATACGTTATTGTAAAGTAAATCGATGAGGAGGGATTGTAATGGATAACTTAAGTAATATGGGTAAGAAGATTGCTCAACTTCGGAAGTCCCATGGGATGACGCAAGAAGAGCTAGGAAAGCGATTATCGGTATCTGCACAAGCTGTATCTAAATGGGAAAATAGTGATTCGCTACCCGATCTATCGCTTATTGTAGAGCTCGCAAAAACGTTTGACAGCACAACGGATTATTTATTAGGGCAAGAAGGAGGGCTTGCAACGTTGCTCCCACAAATTCGTGACTCCTTTGCCAATATGTCGACAGATGAAAAAATAAGCTTCCTTGGAGAGATCATTACAGTGGCAGAACCAATTATACCGAGAGCTGAACCTGAACCGTCTGGACATCCATCTCTCGTACACATTCATTTGGGGCCAACTGGAATGGGGCTATGGGCGAAGGATCGGCTTGCTTGTATACTAACAACGCCATTTCTGAAAGAAGCGATAGAAACGCTACAAGAAAATACTGAGTTTCCGCTGAATTTAATTCCTCGTGAGATTGTGCAGGTCTTGTTTGCTCTATTGAGAGACATGAATGACTTGAGGCCTGACTATGCTATTGATGAAAAAACACTACGGGCATCTTTGCAGCATATTGCTAATCTTGAGCAGATTCTGGCCGAATGCATCGAGCTTGGATTTGTAGATCGAGTACGTGGAGGTTATAGACTTAATTATAAGGCAGATCTTGTTGTACGATTGCTGGCCTTGGTGCATCAAACTACTAATAAGCATGGAACAATAAATGTGGTGATTGGAAGATGATGTGAGAAACCTTAAAAACGTATACTAAATTGGAATAACCGAACTACAGCGAAATTCTGTAAACGAATTTCGCTCTAGCTCGGTTTTTTTTGCTTAACTTATGATGCTTATTCTCAAAGTGAGGATCTAGGTGGAGCTTCTTACAATTAATTCGGTGGGAAGCAGCACGCGTCTTGGTGGAAGCTCATCTCCACTAATCCGAGACAGTAGAAGCTCGACGGTCATTTTCCCGATTTCTTTTGCAGGAATGTGAATAGTAGACAATGGAGGGGAGCAATATTTCGACATTTCAATATTGGACAAGCCCATAATTGCTACCTCATCAGGAACTGAAATCCCCTTATTATAAAGGGCGCTAAGTGCTGCCATTGCCATTAAGTCACTTGCTACGAAGAAGGCAGTTGGGTAATCCTTTGAATCAATGAGTTGATTCATTTGCTCGATGCAAATGCTTTCGTCCCACATGCAATCAATAACCCATTTTGGATTTACCTCCAGGTCTGCTGCATGCATCGCAGCGAAATAACCGCGATAACGTTCACTATAACGGATATTTTCTTTTAATCCGCTCCCGCCAATAAAACCTATTTTACGATGACCTTTTTGTATGAGATGCTCTACTGCAGTTGAAGAGACATGATAGTGATCGTAACCGATATTATCGATTTCCAAACGTCCGGTATCAATCCCAACAATATGAGGAACCCGCTTTCTTAAGTAATCATAAGTTTCAGTTTGCAGGGATTCCATAAGAATCAAACCAGATATTGGTTCGCTAAAAGTATGGAACAAAACCTTTTGATCGACTAACTCATGTCCTGTTTTTATAAAGGCAATATCGTACCCTTTACTCGTGAGTTGTTCCTCTGCTCCAGACAATATCGTCATAAAGTAGGGGTCATTATACTTATCTTTAGTCACACTAAGCACGCAGCCAATTTTGATATCGCTACTAGCAGCAGCGTTTGGACTAGCGGGACTTTGGCGCTTGGTGTTTGAGTTAAGGTTATAGTTAAGCTTCATAACAGCTTCCCAAACCTTGGCGCGTGTTTCGTCAGTTATTTTGTAAGTAGAGTCATTGTTCAATACTCTGGAAACCGTAGCAGCTGAAACATTAGCCAGGTTGGCTACATCTCTAATTGTACTCATGAATTTACATGTCTTCCTTTCTCATCTGAACGGCTATTAGTTTTAGTATATCATGAACATCAAGGTTTACGAAACGATTAACATGAAAACAAAATATTATTTATTTTGTTTCGTAAACACGAAACAAAAGAGAAAAAAGCAATGATGTTATTCTGAAACAAACTAAAGAAAAACCTGTAAAATCAGGGTTTTTCCATAAACCATGTCACTATATATGACACAAATACGTTATATAAAAAAAATGACAGCGCTTAATATTTTAATTTCTTAAAAAATACGTATTGAAATATGTCATGAAAGTGATATAATTACGAAATAAGATTTAGTAAACAAACGAAATAATCAACGAAACAAATTAAAGGGTGTTTCTTGAAAGGAGAATGGATCTTGAAAAAAGCTGTCACCGTTTTTCCTTCGCGTTTAGATGAGTGGTTTACAAATCCCGGGATAGGCTTTACTTCAGCACAAGCTTTAATGGGGCCAATAACAGAAATTAGAGACACCAAAGGTAGAATTGTGGAGCCGTATCGTTTTACCCCAACAAGTAAAACGTGGAATCATCCCGATAGCAAGCTTGTGTTCTTCAGTGTTCGCTGGAAAGATATCGAGCCGATTAAAGGAGATTTCCAATGGGATCGTATAGAAGAAAAGCTTTTATCGGCTCGCAGTCAAGGCTGTACTGCAATTGTCAGATGCTCGCCTTACGCATTGCAGCAAGAGGATGATATTCCTCAATGGCTTCGTGAAATGTATCCTGAGAACCCATCCTTTCCATTTTGGCGAATTGATCCAAATACTACACGATATGCGGACTATTGGGCTGAATTTATTCGCGCTTTTGCAGAGAGGTTTGACGGACATCCTGTTATTAGTTCGATTGATCTGACAATTGTTGGAGCTTGGGGAGAAGGTGGCGGTACGGAGTTCATGGATCCAGAAGCGGTATCCAAAATTATAGATGCCTACATGGATGGGTTTAAGCTTACTCCTTTGCAATCCTTATTGCATGATCCAATGTCCAGTCACATTTTGCTGTCCAAGAAAAGAAAAGTAGGCTTTCGAGTCGATTGTCTCGGTGATATGGGCGGTTTTCATGGACAACGATGGTCGCATATGACGGACTTTTATCCGCAAAACATTCAGAATTTCGGTATGTCTGATGCATGGAAAAAGGCCCCTATTGTATTTGAAGCGTGCTGGCATATGCAAGACTGGCACGATCAGGGCTGGGACATTGATTACATAATTGAAGAATCGCTAAAGTGGCATATTTCTTCTTTTAATAGCAAATCAACAGTTGTTCCTAAACCATGGCAGCCCGCAGTAGAAAACTGGTTAAAGAAAATGGGGTATAGATTTGAACTGAGAAAGTTCGTTTTTGATTCACTTGTGACAGCAGGAGAATCTCTGATGGTAATGGGGCTATGGGCTAACGTAGGAGTAGCACCGATATATAGCCAATATCCGCTAGTTGTCCGGTTAGTCGGTGAGGAGGCAGAGTATGTGTTTAAGAGTCAGGAGGATATACGACGATGGCTGCCTGAAGAGGATGTATGGTGGGAAGAGAGCTTTTTGCTTCCCAAGGATATGGTTCCAGGAAGCTATGAGATTCAATTAGGAATCGACACACAAATGAAAGAGGTCGGTCATGTAAAGCTTGCGATAGCAGGGTTGAAGGATGGCTATTATCCAATGGGTCACATTGTGATTGAGAGGGGTATCGATTCATGATTAGCAGAAAGCCCGATTACGAGCAATGCATTGCACATTGTCAATTTGATTATGTCCCAGATGGACTTATGGAAAGATACCAGTATTTTGAAGCCGATGTAGGCAATCAACTGATTAACCGAGATTACCTGGAGAAGATGTTTAACAAATACGAGGTGCCGGAGTTTGCAAGACGAGATTTACTTCAAAGCATAGAGGAAATCGAACAGGACGACATATTATTTCTGTTTAGCTGCTTTTTAATTAAGCAGCTATGCATAGCGAGAGAAATGTGTGATGAAGTTGACTACAGGCCGATGTACCCAGCCTGCATCAAATCAAGAGAGAGATATCCTTTTTTGCTATTGCTAGCTTGCATTGAGCCATCGGAACGACGGATGGCAGCCCGAGGAATTCCTTCATCCTATTATGCAGATATTGCTGGTACATTCCTCTCACCGCAGCTTACTCGTTTCGTGCGTTATGGTGATGCTACGGTCAAGGACTTTCCGTGGGAGCTGAACTTTTATACATTGTCTATTTTTTTGCATGATAGGTTTTATTTTATCCCACACACCTTTAGCGATAATTTTCGCGTATATCGCCATCGTCAGACTGGGGAAGTATTGGCTCTATATCTTGCGGGAGAAAAGGTTCGCAAGGATGGTCAATTGGACGGAGTAAATGGAATTTACGATATAGAAGGCAGCTTTACAACACAATGGCTTGAACAAAATGGGGAACGATCCGCTCATCGCATTAACCCCTTCGGTTTTATCGAATGCAAGCCAACAACGATTAAAAGTGCTGATTGGGAATTGGTGCTGCAGCCGGGTAGTCGGATGCTGGCATTGCATATTCCATCAGGTCCTGGCTATACGACAGAGCGTTTGAAAAGCTCGATGTCTATGGCAGCCTCCTTCTATGCAACGTATTTTCCCGAGCAGAAAATTCAGGGATTTTGGAGCGAGAGCTGGTTATATGATGGGCGATTAAGTCTTTGTCTTGATGAAAAGAAGAGCAACATTGTAAGGGTGCAGCGTCAATTTTACAATTACCCGGTAGCAAGTGGAGACAGCATGATTCATCTTGAGCTTTTTGGTGATCGAGCAACTGATCCACTTACCTATCAAGCTAAAACCTCTCTGCAACGTGCCGTTATTCGGGAATATCAAGCAGGGGCACGTTTTCACACAACAGGAATGTTCGTGTTGTTAGAGGAGCTCGAGCAAATTGGGAATGACCCTTATGTGAACGAACAGGATTTAATTGATTTTCTGAAAATTATGAAAATTAAATTCTAAGGAGGTGCATCTGATGCATAATTGCTTTGCGCTAGATCAATATGAGGCTTATCAGACAATTATGGCACGTCCGCAATTGGTAGAAGGCGATTGGAGGCATGATAGCTTTCAGTCTATCAAGCTAAAGTGGAGGGAATTGGAGCCAGAACGCAGTCATTATCAGCTGGATAGAATTGAGGCTAACATTGCCAAGGCTCAGCAACCCTATATCGTGTTATTGATCGAGCCTGATTTGCCAAATTGGATAGCATCTGAACGTAAAAGTGAGCAATATGCAGCATTGATTAGGAAGATTGGCAGTGTGTTTGGCAGTGATACGCGCATGTTTGCGGTAGTAGCAACGATGCTGGAGGACACCATTGAAGAGTGGGAAGCCTATATCGATTCTTTTCAAGCGCCTTATCTATTAGCTGACGTGCGCAATGCTGCTTTTATCCGCTATTTGCGTGCACAACAGCATGCCTTTGGCTTGTGGTTGACTGCAGAAGAGAGCAATTGGCTGGAGTACAGCGAGCAAATTGCTAAACTGCGTCTCGGATCGATATGGAAGCAGCAGCCTGTGCTGCTTGCAGTGCCCGATCTAAAGGTGGGAGAAGGGCTGCGCAATGAGGCAAGAAGATGGCATGTCGCTTTAAGCGATATAGAAGGCCCCTTTGGTGCTCGGTTAGCGTTAAGGAGAGTAGCATTCCCGGTGGTTGCTTATACAGGAAAGCATTTTCCGCTGCGTCTTTGGTTTGTGAATGATGGCACCTGCAAGTTTTATCGGCCATTCAAACTGTGGCTTCGATTGAAAAATGAACAGCAACAAATTGAGTTGGAGCTTGGAGCTGATACATCGACATGGCTAACGGGAGACCTCGTTCACAATGAGATAGTACTTCTTCCTGATATGCCTGCTGGAGCCTATCAGCTAGCCATTGGCGTGAAATATGAAAATGGCGAAACCTTGAAATTAGCCATTCAAGGGCAAGGCGAGGACGGGTTTTATGAAGCGGGGCTTACGACCATGATGTGCACAGATGGCGATCCGTATCAAGAGATATGGAAGTCCTATTATCCGGAAGGATATTATCCGTTGGAAGATCCCCAGGTCCCCGAGTGACATGCGACTTGGTTTACATCATTCATCTTTGAGAGAGTTGGAGGGAATACTTTGAAGCTAGTATTAATCGGTGCAGGTCAAAGAGGCATGATATATGCAGGCTATTCAGACCCAAGAGTGGAGATTGTAGCAGTCATAGAGCCGCATGAAGAACGAAGAAGAGTGGCAGCGGAGAATTTTCATATACCACTTGAGTATCAATTCGAGTCAGTAGAGCAATGGGCGCGTCAAGAGAAAATAGCGGACGCCGTAATCATTGCTTCTATGGATCTTGATCATTATCAAGCATGCATGATCGCACTTGATTTAGGCTATGACATTTTGCTGGAGAAGCCAATCTCTCCAAGTCCTGAAGAATGCATTGCCATTCAGCAAAAGGCTAATGCGTTAGGTCGTGAGGTCATTGTATGCCATGTGTTGCGCTATACACAGTTTTTCACAGAAATTAAAAAGATTATCGACAGTGGCACGCTTGGCAAAATTATAACGATTCAACACAACGAAAACATCGGAAATTTTCATATGGCTCATTCGTTTGTACGCGGAAACTGGCGTAGAGCGGAGCTTGCTAGTCCAATAATTATGCAAAAGTCTTGTCATGATATGGATATTTTGTCTTGGCTTGTTGGCAGTAATGCCAAACGTATTTCTTCCTATGGCGACCTTACTTTCTTCAAAGAAGAAAATGCGCCAGAAGGAAGTACGGAGCGCTGTCTGGATTGTCCTGCTGCTTCAGCATGCAGATTCGATGCACGAAAAGCATACTTGCCGATTAGAGGCCAATGGCCGGCAACCGTCATAAGTCATGACCAGACCGAGGAAGGTCTGTTGAAAGCATTAGAAACGAGTCAATATGGACGCTGCGTGTTCCGTACTGACAACGATGTATGCGACCATCAAGTTTCCATTATTGAATTTGATAACGGGGTAACCGTCACCTTTAACCTAAGCGGATTTACGAACAAAATGTATCGCACTATCAAAATTATGTGTGAGCATGGTGAAATTCGTGCAGACGATAGCGCTAATGTAATTGAGATTACGAGATTTTCCTCTAACATGGTGGATCGTCTTCAGCAGGAGGTTATTCGCCCAGCGCTTGTTTCGGGAGGACATAATGGTGGCGATGCAGGCTTGATGGCTGATTTCCTGGATCGTTTGGACCCTGTTGCGGGCAAGAAAAAAACAGAAGGCAGTCGTTCCTCAATTGATCAATCAGTAGAAAGCCATATTATGGCCTACGCTGCGGAACGAGCAAGATTAAGCGGTGAGATTATTGATATCCATCAACTGAAGCAGGAAATGCTCAACAAGCTTTCGGAAAATTCAATGATGGTGTAAGGGGGGAGAGAGGATGAACTCCACAGTCGACGATACACACATGCAGGAGCTTAAGCCAGTTAAAAAGGGTTTTCTCTATGAAATCAAGCGACATCGTATTTTGTACCTCATGACTGTGCCAGCCATTATACTGCTGCTTATGTTTAGCTATATTCCGTTTGTTGGTGTTTGGATGGCTTTCACTGAATTTAATGTGGTGGATGGCATATTTGGTAGCCCATTTGTCGGACTGACAAACTTTGAATATTTTTTCTCCAAGTACAGCATGGGATGGCAAGTCACTTACAACACGTTAGTAATTAATTTTTACAGTATTATTTTAGGGATTATTTTCCCGGTAGGTATTGCCATTCTTCTTAATGAAGTGCGCAGCGTTGCCTTTAAAAAGCTAACGCAAAGTATGATGTTTTTCCCGTACTTTATTTCATGGGTTGTTGTAGGTGCAATCGTCTATGGTGTGTTTTCAACCGATGTAGGGGTTGCGAATAATATTCTTCAGTTTTTTGGATTTGAGCCGATTCGATGGTATTCTGAGCCGCAATATTGGAAGCCGATTATCATTCTGGCAAGCGTATGGAAGTTTAGTGGGTACAGCTCCATTATTTATATGGCTGCTATGTCGAACTTCGATCACAGCTTATATGAGTCAGCCAAGGTCGACGGAGCAAGCAAGCTCCAGCAAATTATATATCTCACAATTCCTATGCTGAAACCGACCATTATTGTGCTGACGCTGTTAAATGTAGGCCGGATTTTCTACGGGGATTTTGGGATGATCTACGGAATTGTAGGGGATAACCCAGTGTTGAGCGGCGAGGTGTCGGTTATTGATACCTACGTATATCAATCCATGCGAACACTCGGATTTTCATACGCTACTGCTGTTGGATTGATGCAATCGGTCATGGGGCTAATTTTAGTAACGGCAGCGAATTACTTTTCTAAAAAAATCAACGACGGAGAGGGTCTTTTTTAATGAAACTAAAAAGTTCGTTAGGGGATAGATGGGTCGTTGTGTTCGCTTATAGCTTTATTGCGATATTCGCTTTGATATGCTTGTATCCATTTCTACTAACAATTAGTGTTTCATTCTCTTCTGAAAGCGCAATTGCGAGAAATGGATACGCACTATTGCCACAGCTCCCTACTTTAGACACTTATCGCTATATATTTGTGAATAGTGGCGCTTCGATTCTGCGCTCATATGGCGTTACCTTTTTCATTACTACAGTCGGAACAGCAGGTGCTCTGCTTATAACGAGTATGATGGCATTTGCGATATCGATTAGAAAGCTAAGGTATCGTAATGTTATCGCATTTATCTCAAATTTTACGATTATTTTTTCTGCAGGCTTGATCCCTTGGTACATGGTAAGTGTCAATTACTATGGCTTGAAAAATACGATCTGGGCAATGATTTTGCCAGCGATGCTGAATGTCTGGAATATGTTTTTAATGCGAACGTACTTTACAGCAATTTCTCCCTCTCTATTTGAAGCAGCGGAGATAGACGGTGCAAACTATTTTACGATTTTTTGGAAAGTTGCCATGCCGCTAAGCAAAACTCCTCTGTTAACCGTTGGTTTGATGTACGCCCTTGCGTATTGGAACGATTGGTGGCATGCCCTTATCTTCATCAACAAACGAGACTTATTTCCACTGCAGTACTATTTGTACAATATTCTATCCAATGTAAATGCGATAAGCTCTGGCCGCATACCAGTAGGCGCATCAGGAAGCATAACACTCCCTGCTGAGACTGTGAAAATGGCCGTTACGATCATTACAATCGGTCCAATTATGTTTTTGTATCCATTTATTCAACGATATTTTGTTCAAGGTATTATGGCAGGTGCTGTTAAGGAGTAATCAAGCTTGGTGAAGGGCCTTTTTAGAAGAAGTTCAGTAATCCGTGGACAGATGCTAATAGGCATCACATAAAAAAGTGTGGGAGGATACTTAAAATGAGAAAAAAGAACGTAATCGTTTTACTAGCGCTTGTTTTATTGCTCGTACTATCGGCCTGTAGTGGAAATAACGCCGGGGGTAGTTCTGAGGGGGACGATCGAAAGTTAGAAAAGATCACGATTTTGTATCCAGGTGAAGAAACGGATCGATTCTCTGAGTTTCTGAACAATGAATTTAGACAGCGTATGGCACAGGATCTTAGCTTGGAGGTCGAGGTTGTATTTGTTCCATGGGCACAATACTGGGAGCAGAAGGATATTATGCTTGCGGCCAATGAGCCGATTGATTTGTACTGGGATGGTCTACCCGATTTATCTACTCTAGTTAACAAGAAGCAAGCGCAGCCGCTTGATGAATTAATTGAAACATACGGCCAAGATATGCTGAAGGTATTGCCAAAGGAGCAGCTTCAAGGTGCGGTTATTGATGGACAAATCTATGGAATTCCATCAGCCTATGCTCCATCTTCGGCGATGTATCAGCTCGTTACTGTACGTCAGGATTTAATGGATAAAGTCGGAATGACGGAGTTGAACACGGCAGAGGATCTAAAAACATTTGCCGCAAAAGTAGCGGAGCAATACCCTGAATACAAAGGGCCCGCAGATATTATATTCAAACCTCTTACACGTTATTTTGCTGATGAACAATACTTTTGGATCGCTTCAGAGGATTTAGTCGTTTTTGGACAGGATAGCAAAAAAGCGATTAGTTATTTTGAAACAGAAGCTTTTCAGGAGGTGGCAAAATTTAACCGAAGCATGTATGATGCCGGGCTATACACAGAGGACTTAACGATCAAATACAATGAGCGCGATTCCCGTATGCAAACGGGGTTATATCTTTGGGTGGAGGGCTCGCTAGGTAAAGAAATGGAGATTACATCAGCTGTAAAAGCTAACGCACCAGAAGCTGTATTGAAATCCTATCTGTTATCAGATGAGAAGCCGCGATACATCACGTCGACAGGCGGTGAGGTGCTAAGTGTTCCTGTAACAGCACCTAATCCTACAGGAGCTATTCAATTCGTAAACTGGTTATATAAAAACCAGGATAATTACTTATTTGCACTTTATGGTGTAGAGGGCAAGGACTATGAAATTATTGATGGACGAATTAATAAGCGAACAAGTACGGAATTTTTCTATGAGTGGATGTTCCGTAATCAAAACTATCAAATGTTTACACCAGAAGTTTCACAGGAAGATATCGACAATTATACCTCATGGGATGATGATGCCATAGTATCGGATGCGCTTGGCTTCCGTTTTAATAATGAGAACGTAAGAATGATTGAAACGGCATTAAAGGAAGTAGTAGGCAAACAGCTTGCACCAGTTCGTGACGGCTTTGTTGATTTTGAAACGGCATATCCAAGAGCTATTGAAAACCTGAAGGCTGCTGGTATAGACGAATATGTAGCAGAGGTTCAGCGTCAGTTGGATGAGTTTTTGGCAAGTAAGCAATAGGAGGGTTCGCTGAAAAGGACTCGGATATACGGTAGAGTGGATACATGCCTCTGCTGCCCGAGTCTTTTTCATAGACTCTAATATATAAGCTATGTTATCGGCTAATTAAAAGGAGGTGACCACTTGCTGCCACTGTATGAGTGCCCTCATGTTATATTTTCAGGTGAACTGCAGCTCATTGAACATATTCAGTGGCATCAATGTCCACCTGTCCAGCTTGTTGATACGGTGACAGGCAGCATACCAAAAGAACAGACAGAGGTGCAGGTATGCTGGAGCTCCGAGGCTTTGTATATTCGCTTTGAATGTACGGATCATTATGTCTTGTCTGAGTACACGAAGCGAGACGATCCCTTGTACGAGCAAGATGTAATTGAAGTATTTATCGACGTGGTTGGAGATGGCAAGCAATATATCGAGCTTGAATTAAGTCCCTACAATATCGTTTTTGATGCCAAAGTTGTCCGTTCGCAGCACAATCAACATATAAATGTCGATGCGAGTTGGGATATGAAGGGTCTATATACCTCAGTGAAGCCGATCGAGCAATCATCAAAAAAGGGAAGCGTTTATCTGTTAAAGCTGCCAACCTCATCATTGGGTAAGCCTGCTCGTGCTGGTGATGCATGGCGGATCAATTTTTACCGCATTGATCAAGATGCATTCGGATGCAGACAATATCAGGCTTGGAGTCCTACAGGAGAAGTGAATTTCCACAGACCGAACAGGTTCGGAAAGCTATTGTTTCAAGAGGGTATCACACAAACGAAAGCTAAGGAGTGAACAAGTTGAAAAAAGGAATTAATATTTGGTCTTTTGCAGAGGGAACTTCAATTGAGGATAGTATCACCCTTGCTAAGAAAGCCGGCTTTGATGGAATTGAATTAAGCCTAAATGCTAGCGGTGAGCTGGGGTTAGACGCTAGTGATAAAGATATTCGCCAAATTAAAAGCTACTTAGAGGAAGCAGAGCTGGAAATCGCGGGTTTAGCTACAGGATTGTATTGGGATTATGCGATGACAAGCGAGAAAGCAGACAACCGCAACAAGGCTATAGATATATGTAAAAAGCAATTGGAGGTAGCTGCAGCATTGGGGGTAGACGCAATTCTCGTTATACCGGGTGCGGTCGGGGTTGATTTTATTCCAGGCTCTGAGGTTGTTGCTTACGATACGGCGTATGAGCGTGCGCAGGAAGCGATTGCTTCACTCGTCCCGTATGCCAAAAGCGCAGGTGTGTCGATTGCTATAGAAAACGTATGGAATAAATTTTTATTGTCTCCACTAGAGCTGAAGAACTTTATTGACTCCTTCCAATCTGAATATGTTGGCTCGTACTTTGATGTAGGCAATGTCGTTCACAGCGGATATCCCGAGCAATGGGTTCGTATTTTAGGTCACCGTATAAAAAAAGTACATTTTAAGGATTACCGTAGAGAAGCGGGTGGCTTGCATGGGTTTGTTGATCTATTGGCAGGAGATGTAGACTACCCGGCGGTGATGCAAGCGCTGCGTGATATAGGCTATGACAACTATGTTTCAGCGGAGATGATTCCGCCTTACAAGCATTACAGTGAGCAAATCATTTTCAATACATCGGCAGCGATGGATGCGATTTTAGGCAGATCCAGCAAGTAACCTGACAATTGGAGAGGGGAATATAGCATGTTGAAAATTGGTCTAGTAGGGTTTGGGTTTATGGGCCGTATGCACTTTGACAATTATGAACGTTTAATGCGAGAAAGGGCAGATATTGAGCTAACAGCCATTTGTGATATACGCATTGAGGAATTGAAAAATGGCGGTGCTTGGGGAAATATTGCGACAGAGCAAGAGGTCTATGACTTAACTCCTTATAAGCTGTATGACAATTTAGAAAAAATGCTGGAAGAGGAGCAATTTGATATTATCGATATTACATTGCCAACTCCCTTGCATGCAGAGCTTGTAATTCCAATGCTTGAGCGCGGGATCCATGTCCTGTGTGAGAAGCCAGTCGCAAGAACAGCTGAAGAGGGACACAAGATGGCAGCTGCAGCACTTCGCACTGGCAAAACACTAATGATTGGACAATGTTTGCGCTTCTGGCCGGCATATGAATATTTGAAGGCATGCATAGAGGATGGACGATATGGTGCCGTAACCAGTGCAACCTTCTTCCGTGGCAGTGCATCTCCGCAGGGTTGGTTTTTGAATGGGGAGTTATCTGGAGGCTGTATGCTGGATATGCATATTCATGACACTGATATGGTAAATTGGTTATTTGGCAAGCCAACCGCTGTCAGCTCATTGGCGCGCAATGTCATACCTGGGAGCGCGTATGATGTAGTATCTACACATTATGCTTATCCTGATGGTAAAGTAGTTCATGCTCAAGCAGATTGGACACTAGAAGGCGACTTTGGATTTGCAATGAGTTATCGCGTAAATTTTGAAAAAGGGAACATCATTTTTGAAAAGGATGTCGTAAAGGTAAATCCTAACGATTCCGAAGGCTTTCTAGCAGAATTGTCTAGCGATATGGGGTATTATCGAGAAATTAAGGCATTTATTGAAGCGGTGGAAAAAGGAGAGCGGGTGGAGGTCTGCTTGCCTGAGAGTGCAGTAGAATCGTTAGAAATCGTTGAAGCTGAAATTCGTTCTGCGGATCAACGTGGTGTATGGGTTGAGCTATAATTCATTAATAAGCAAAAGCGATAGCCACTCGGTGGTTATCGCTTTTTTAAGTAAGAATAGGACAAGGCTAGGCCCAGCACATAAAGAACAACAAGCACGTAGACAGGAAGCAAATGAATAAAGGTCGTATATCCAATATAGAAGTGGGTGCCAATCCCGGCAATAAAAGCAGGCAAAGCCCCTACAGCTAAGCTATTCCACACCCATCGCTCACCCTTTCTGAACCCCCACAAGGAAATCATCAGTACAAGCAGGCCGACACTAATCAGGGCACTTCCAAAGCCTGCACGATCATGCGCAATAACCGGGATGAGATTACGATTCATTTCGTCGAGCATCTCAGGCGACATGCAGATATACAGCAGATCAGTAGTAACGAATACATGTGTTACACCGATCGTAGAGATGACAATACCGCCAATCACGATGGCAAAGCCGAGCAGTACAAACATGAGCTGTCCAATATTGGCTAGTTGCCACGCTTTGTCATTGTCGTCATGCTTGGCTCGCGGAGCGCCTTGGGCCTTTTTGCCTTCAATATAACTAAAATAGTAAGCAGGCAGCAAAATAAGCCAGAACAAGCCGTGCAGCCAATCAAAGTAACCATAACCAATAAACAGAAAAATGCCGAGAAACCCAATAATCGCCGCACTATGAAAGGCAACCTTGGCCCAATGCATGCCATACCGAATGCCGTGCCGTGCCAGCTGAACATACAAAATTCCGCCAGATATCATCGTACCTGCCAGTGCCATCCGATCATGCGACATAAAGGCCAAAATGCGCGGGTTGAGCTGATGCAGCTCTGCTCTTGTCAGTCCGAGAAAGGCTTCATCATAAGGCAAAATAATACTCGTAAAAGCGAAATATAAGGCAATGAAGCCTCCCATTAATATGAACATGCCAAACCAGAATGACCACCGCCATTTCTGAACGGCTGGATGTGGTTCATCTTCAAAGCATAATCGTTCGTGGATTCGCTTGGGCAGTCCAGGCCCAGCCTTCACATATCCGTCAGTCAGCAGCAACAAATCAGCACCGGCATGCATAAGCCGGAGAGCTTGCTCTGGCGTGTTAACTCCTCCTGAAGTGACTACGGCAAGCTGTGGATGAGAAACCTTCACATGACTCACAATGCTTGCTAAACATTCATTGGCGTTGTCCGCTTCATGCCAGTATTCATCCATCGAATGTCGTGGTGCCGTAATGACTATCCCTGTTAGTAAGGGGGTTAATTCTGGCTCAAGCGTCCAATTCTTAAGATGCCATTCATCAGCCGAAAACGATGCATAGAGAGGTCGAACCAAAGGCTGTTCAATAAACGAGCTAATCAGTATAGGTGAAGCAACAAACGCGTCTACATAAGGAGTCAGATGCTGTACAAGCAATTCCAATTCGGGTTTTGTAACGTGCTTATCAATTCTGGCGAATATCGGCACGCGCTGCTCCATGCTTGCTAATGTTCTAAGCGCAAGCTTAAGGGGAACTTGCTCGTGTTGATGAGAAAACATTAGCTGTCCGTTTTCTATAATTGGTGGATTGGCATTATGAGGCTCATGTAAAACAATAGGCCCAATCTCAAGAAAGCCAAAGCCTAATTCCTGAAATGCTTTGATACCACTTAATTTTGAATCCATTAGGCTGCTTAATCCAATTGGAGAAGAAAAGGAACGTTCCCCCACAACCTTATGCAAGGATTGGGGAGGATTCATATGTCCTAAAAACTGAATAAGGGAACGACCGCCAGGCAAGGAGGCAATCGTATTCATTGACTTGTGAATGAAAGCTCGACTGGTAGCAGGAGTTAATGCATCCAGCAGCAGTCGTTTTAGTGGATGATAGGACCAATCTGGCAACTCCAGCACCTCCCAGCTTTAGTTACTATTCATTGTAACGTATTGGAATAATAGTTCAATGGATGATAGATCAAAAAGGCGACTGTAATTAGCTGTATAGCAACAAAAACAGGCGGGGGAGCAATTTCCCCCGCCTGTTGCAGATTTGTCTACCATTTATTAGACCCGCTCATCAATTACTTTCTTACAAGAACTTGTGTCTACTCCGGAACCCCTTGCGTTACACCATGGATGTACGTAAACCATGGCGTATCCAGCGCTCCTTGACCT
Source organism: Paenibacillus septentrionalis (assembly GCF_042659865.1). Lineage (NCBI taxonomy): Bacteria > Bacillati > Bacillota > Bacilli > Caryophanales > Paenibacillaceae > Paenibacillus > Paenibacillus septentrionalis. Next base: position 294,425 of record NZ_JBHSTE010000005.1, on the reverse strand, counting down.
GGATTATACGTAAAGAAATACTCAACAGTATCTCCTTGCTGAAGATTGTTGACAGGGTACGTGTAGTTGCCATTGCCTACAGGATTCATCGCGACGTTCAATTGCACGCCATTGTTGATCTTATAATGCAAATCAGCAAACGTTGCACCGTTCACATAGAACAGCAGATCATTGCCGATTTTTTTCAGTCCTCGAACCTCGTCGCCGATCACAATAACGGACGATGGAGGAGGAACAACGGTAATGGTTGCGACTGCCGTGCGGTTCCCGTCAGCGGTTGTAGCCGTAACCGCAGTTGTACCCGGCGAGAGACCTGTCACCACACCGCTTTGGCTCACAGAAGCGACACTTGAGTTAGCTACACTCCAGCTCACTTGCTTATTCGTTGCATTCGAAGGCGCAACCGTCGCGTTAAGCTGAACATGTTGGCCAACTTCAACCTGTGCGGATGTCGGATTTAACGATACACCTGTAACAGGCACGTTGCCTGGATTATCACCGCCACCATTTCCGTTTCCTTCTTTATAGACGCGTACATAATCAACGAGCATTGTAGCCGGGATATCAGCTGGGTCAGGTGATAGTCCGCCATCAAAATGTCCGCCGATAGCTAGGTTCATAATGAGATAGAATGGCTGATCGAAAGGCGCATTTGGATTGTTTGGCGCAGCTACGGAATACCATTGTTCTCTTGATACTTTGAAGAAGAACTTGCCGTCCACATACCATTTGATATTATCTTCTTCCCAAACCATTGAATACACATGATAATCGTTGGCGAAGGTTTGACCTTCTGGGAAGTGATATTCACCAGCAATATAGCGGTTTACTGGCCACTGACCGCCAAAGTGAACCGCACCACTTGTTGTGCCCGGAAGACGTCCCTTGGCTTCCATAATATCAATTTCACCAGAAGCAGCCCAAGCACCGTACACCGAATCTTCAGGAAGCATCCAGAATGCTGGCCATACGCCATTGCCAGTAGGCAGCTTGGCGCGAATATCTACTCGGCCGTATTGGAAGGTGAAGTGATCCTTCGTATTGATTTTACCGGAAGAGTATAGCGCATAGCGATTAGGGTCCTGCGGGAATGATTGGTAATCATGCAGCGCTCGGATGTTTAGATTTCCGTTTTGTACGAAAATATTTTGCGGGCTGTTTGTATAATGCTGCAGCTCTGCATTGCCCCAGCCCCAGCTGTGCGGATCATCGTTAATATAATAGCCTGTTTCGTAGCTCCATTTGTTCATATCAAGTGAGGAGCCTTCAAATTCGTCCTGCCAGATCAAATTCATGCCTGCAATGTTTGGATTAGTCGGCGTTCCAATCTCTATATCATCATGGTCGGAAACATCTGGACGAGGTGCATTTGGATTCCCGATCAATGTATAGTAGACATAGTTGCTGCCAACATTGCCACCTGCTTGCCCGTTTAATGGGTAGCCAATACGCAGCTGAACATCCTGTTGGACAGGCTGGAACCATAGTCCATAGATATAATCTGCCCAATAGCCCCATTGGTTGGCATCCGACATATTGTTGTAGCCATTGGCGGCGTAAACAAAATTGCTTTGACTGGAATTGCTCAAGTCAACCCATTGGCCGTTAACCTGGATTTGGTACACAAAATTGCCCAGCTCTGAACCGATTGGTGCGCCACCATCGATTCTAGGTAGTGGGAAGCCGATAGCACCGTTCTGATCTGCTGCATAGGTTGTGCCGTCATAAGGTGTAATCGTATAAGCGTTTCTAACCGGCAAATTGAAAATGATCGTATAGATGACGTTAGCCGAAGACGTTTTCGATTCTAATTTAACGTTAATAGACTCGGTGACGGTAAACCAGTAGCCACCCCCACCTTCCGTGAATTGTCCAAAATTATTGTCATAAATCCAGCCGCTTGCCGCATTGTTGTCAATATCAATCCATGTGCTGCTGTTTACAGGCTTCACATATACCTTCAAATCATCAGCTACTGCTGCATAAGGGATAGACGGATCATTGTTGAACGTAGGATACGTAAATCCAGCGCCTCCTGTAAATCCAGCTGTAATTTGCGGTCCTTGCGTAGGTGTCATAGAGGTTATCGTTTGCGTGGTAATGTTTTGGAAGACAAGGGTGTAATTAAGCGTAACCCCTTGATTAGCCTTGGAATAAAGCTGAATTTCGGTTGTTGCAGAGAGCGTGAACCAATAGCCGTTAAAACCGCTATCGCTCCAATGTCCCCAGTTTTGGTTGTAGATAAAGCCGCCAGCACTGTCGATATCGACCCAATTGCCATTAACTTTTACCTTCACGCCGACATCGTCTGAAACATCATTCCAAGTAGCGGAGCCGCCATTGAATATCGGCATGACAAATCCGTAGCTCGCCTGACCAACCCCTGAATTTGAGATTACAGGTCCATCTGCTGCTGAATAGTAGGTCATAGAGGTTACGGTAGTTCCTGCGGCTTCAGCAATCTGCAGCTGTGAGGCTGGTACAAGCCCCAAGCTAACAATCATCATTACCGCTAACCATAAACACAATGCCTTCTGCTTCATCCTCGAGCTGTGAATTTGCAACATAAATACCCTCCCAACACTGTTTAGCTTTTGAATTTTGCCTCATTGCAGCTATCGAGCAGCAGCGAAAGCATTAAGCTAAACCCATTTTGCGTTCCCTTGCTGCAAATGGCGATCATAATCAGGGATGAACGAAGGTCTGATAAGAAACACTTCTTAGGCACCTGTTGTTCTGATACATGGCTAGCACATGCATCGCTATTATAAGCAAGCGTTGGCAACAGACCTTCGAATTCTGGAGGAGGTGATCGACCCTCATCGGGCTGCGATTTCTTCAATAAGTGTAGGTGCAGATCGTTTAATAGCTCAGTATTTTGTGAAATGAGAAATCGCTTTCATTAGAGAACACCTATATTCTATCGAATGGAGCCTTGCGCTGAAAAGGTACAATAATTTTTGTTGTGTACCAATTTTTTAGCTATTACAGTCAGCACCCCACTTTAAATATGCTACAATGCAGTATTCTGCTTTCGTTCCCGCTCATGCTTCCGTCGCATGAACTGTCTGTATTCCGTTGGCTGCATATTCATCACTTCTCGAAATGCACGGGTAAAGCTTTTATAGCTTTCATAGCCGACCATCGCAGCGACCTCAACAATCTTATGATCGGTTTCAGCGAGAAGTCTTCTGGCTTTGTCCAGCCTCACATCACGCAAGTACTCTGCGAAGCCTTTGCCAATATTTTTTTTGAACAGATTAGAAAAATAAGTGTAATTAAGCGACACATGGTTAGACACCATAGCCAGATCCAGCGGCTTATGATAGCTTTCATGAATAAAGCGGATGGCCTCATTCAAATCCTGTGAATTGCGATAGCTGCATTTATACTCATAGTAAAACTGATTCAATCTAAGCAGCTGCTGCTGAAGCGCCTGAATATAGTCGCGAATGCCTGGATAATCGAATAGGTTGTGCAAGCAGGCCGTATCCAATGTTTCTTCGCCCATGTAAGGGAGAATAACCCGCTCATATTCCTCAAGCATTTCTACAGTGGCGCGGCATAGCTGCTGCGTGTAGTGAATGTGATAGCGCTGCAGCACATCCTTGTGAAAAATCATCGAGATGCCTTGCGCGATCTTTCCGCTGTTTTTCGTACCAATCAGCTGAAACAAGGCGTACAGCTCATCGTAAGGAAGCTCCCACTGCTGCTCCAGTTTTTCTATCTGCTCTGGCAGAATGCAGGGCTTATCTGGAAACAGATAACTGTGCTGATAGAGCTCTAACACCTGCGTGTAGCTGTTAGGCAGCTCCTTTAATCCATGAAACGGATCAGTCATCGCGATAATAGCATCAATTTGCGCCGTTTTAAGCGCAGCGGGCAATGCTTGAACCTCAACATTGGCATCAACAGCGAGAATAAGATACGGACGGTGCTGAAGGCATATGCATCCGTGCCTGCCATATACTTGGTAGGCGATTGATTCTATGCTATGCGAGCTGCTGGCACCAGGTTGGTTAATCCATAGCTCCTCGCGCAGCAGACATAGACGATATCGCTGCCACAGCTCAGGATGCTGCTGCTCGGTCTGTTCAATCCACGCCTCATCGCTAGCCGCTCCTTGCATAAACATGCGCAGCTCCTTGCGATCCGTTTCTTGTGCCCGGCGAGATAGATGCTCCATATTGCGCGAAAGGGCTTGCCTCGTTTGAATTTCTTGATAGACGTGATCCACCGCAGCTTGAAGGTCCTCACGCTTAACAGGCTTAAGCAGATAGCCTTTGACGCCCAGCCCAATCGCTTTTTGAGCATAAGCGAAATCGCTATATCCGCTAATAATCAAAAAGTCGACCTTGATGTGCTCCTCTTTCGTTTTCGCCATCAACGTTAGTCCGTCCATATCCGGCATCATAATATCGGTAATGACCAACTGGATGCAATGCTGACGCAAGCACTGCATCGCTTCAAGACCATTTGCAGCGCAATAAATACTGCCGAGCTGCAGAGGGAATTGTCGCAGCATAGCCTGAAGACCATCACGTATATGCTTTTGATCATCTACAATCAGTATATTGATCATGACCTACCACCCTCCAAGATTCACATTTTCCCAAGGCAAACGTAAGGTTACACACGTATAAGCGTCTTGCACGCTGTCAATCCATAGACCGCAGTCCTTGCCGTAATGCAGCTGCAGCCGTTTATGCACATTTTCCAGCCCAAGTCCATTTTTACTGGCAACGATCGGTGTATCCGAATCTGTCTTCAGCGCATGCTGCAAGCTTGCAAGCATCGCGGGTTCAATACCCATGCCATCGTCTCGTATCTCGATTAGCAGCAAACTGTCGCGTTCTACTTTTACGTTTATTTCGATGTGCACACTACCGCCAGATGGGGCAGCGTGGTGGACCGCATTTTCAACAATTGGCTGCATGCACATTTTCGGAATTGTATAACGCAGTACGTCCTGTGGCAGCTCAGCCTGCAGGACAATATTGCTGCCCTCCATAAAATTAATGAATTGTATATAGCTTTGGATGTTCGCGAGCTCATCCTTAAGCGCAACCGTATCACTACGCCACTGCATGCTATAGCGAAGCTGAGAGCCTAGCGATACAAGCGCACCTGCAATAGCCGGCTGCTGCTCGACTTCCGCTCTCATGCGAATGGATTCCAGCGCGTTATATAAAAAGTGTGAGTTAATCTGCGAATGCAGCGAGTGCAGCTGTGCATTTTTTGCAATGAGCTGCTTATCAACAACCTGTGTCATGAGACTTTTGATCTCATCCAGCATATGGTTGTAGTTGATGGCAACCTCATCAATTTCGTCACCTGTTTCATGCTCGTCGAGATCTATCTCGATTTTGGCATCAAGCTTTCCTTTTCCAACCTGCCTCATTGAGGACAGAACACTGTCTAGACGGCGCAGCATGCGGCGTGTTGTAAGCGAGACAAGAATCATAATGAGCAGCAGCACGCACAAGGTTATGGCTGCCACAAGTAGATACCAGGTGCGCGGACCCTTCATCAGAGCCTGATGCGACGCAATATCAACGACATAAGCATCCAGCGGCGCAATGTAGCGATACAGTGCGTAATAGGTTTGATCGCTTACATGAACCTTTATCGGATTGCTTTGCTGCTGCAGCATATCAAGCTCCTGATGAATTCCGCTTACAATATCGCTAAGTGCATCTCCTGCATGTTGAGCAAAGCCATGCTGAGGATTATAGACTACCTGTGTGGGATTCGATGCATCCACTACGATCGAAAAGAAATCTCCACCGTCATCTTCCAGCAGGCTGTTGAAAAACTCCTGATGCTCAACACGAATTTCCATAATCGTAGGCAGCTTGTTTTGCTGCCCTTGAAGACGAACTAATCGATAGTAGGAAAGGGTATGCTCCCCGTCCTTCCATGCGAATAATCGAAATGCGGCCCCGCCTTCATCACGCAACGTTACCCAATAATCCTGTGGCGAAAACCTGTCATAATGATAAATTTCCGGCCATATTTCAAATAAATTAGGATTGTCGACATAAAAGCTCAGCTCGCTAATCATTTCATGGCTTTGAATGATGTTATGCATTTGCTCATACTGATTTTGTCTAAATTTCACCAGCCGCAAGCCATCGATACGCATATCAGTATGAATAAAATCAACAAATGCTTTTTGCGTAAGCACAGTTGAGGAAGCGTTTTCAAGCATATCCATTTTAGAGCGAAGCTGTTCGTTCAATCGTGCTACATGACTGCTTCCTTTTGCCATGGCATCCTTGTACAGCTGATTTTCCTGTGTGCGAATAAATAAAAATGATACTAGAATTGCAGGGATGACAATCATAATGCTAAAAGCCAGAAACAATTTTTGTGATATACGTGCGTTTCGATAAAGCTTTTTCATATTTGTTATTATATCATTCATTCAGGTAGCCTCCCTACCTTTGTAATATACCATATATTACAAAAACGCTGATAGGGAATGAACAGTTCTCTCCCATTTTAATACGCCAAGGATACGCTCAATAGTCAAGGAAGGCCGGCCACCATATCGGCAGCCGGCAATACTTAACCTATGCACTATTACTCTGACATTTTAGCTTTGCGCGCATCAAGCTCAGCTTGGCGGAATGCCATAACCTGCTCAAAGCCGTAGTTGTTACGACGATCAAGGAAGCTTTCGAAAATTTTGTCAAAAGCAGCCTCATCCTTTGCTGTAATCAGCTCAGGCAATACTTCCTCCCAGTTTTGGGAAATACGCGACCAAGCGACTGCCACATCGGAATCACCAAGTGGGTCCAGGCCTTTGTAGATTCCGCTATCGATATCAGCCTGGCTGTTGGCGAAGTCCTCCATTTGCTTAATAACAGGAGCCTTTTCTGGTCTCCATTGATTAATAATAACAGGGTTGCGCACCATCCAGTACGTGTCCATAATACCGTATTCTTTTTCCAGCTTTTCAATATCATTATCAAGCAGCTGTACCATATCTGGCTTCAATTGCGGCTTGCCATCAACCATATCCCATGTTTCGCCTTCTTTTCCAAGGAACAGATCGCGTTGACCTTCTTCACTAACGAGGTAGGTTAAGAAGCGAATCGCACGCTCAGGGTTTTTCGTGGACTTGCTAATCATCGTAACCATCCAGCCGTCCATGTTGCCAGGGAATAGCTTAGCGCTGTCGCCATTGCTATTCTGCGGTCCATCAACTGCGATGTAGTAAGAGTCTGGATTCTCACTAGAAGCAAGCATAGGATTGACAGCAGCCATACCCGTCCATTCGCGAACCATCATGAAGTAGCGAGCGTTGTTTGTTTTTTCTTCAACCTGTGTATCGGAATCTACTAGGAAATCAACATTGATAAGTCCGCGCTCGTAAGCGGTACGGAACGTTTTCAACCACGTAACATAATCTGGATCGGTAATACGGTCATAGACCTGACCATCCTTCTCATGTGGAACGGCAAGCAGATTTTGCAGATACTCAGTCATGCCGTAAGGAACATTTCCTTGTGCGAAAAATGGGCTGATCGGTTGCCCCTTGTACGTAGAATACTCATCCTTCAACAATTGAAGCGCATTCAAAAACCCTTCAGGCGTGCTTAGATCTGGACGCCCCATATCCTCATACAAATCCTTGCGAACAAGGAAGGTTTGGTTAGCGGCAGTCATACCTGTTTCGTGCATCAGGTTAGGGCTGTAAGAATCGTTCGGAACGCCGTAAGTGTTGCCATTTTCCTGACGATACCATTTCAGCGTGCCATCGCCTGCTACTTGGAAGAAGTAAGGATCATATTGCTCAGCCAATTCGTTCAACGCATAGACGTGATCGCCTTCCCACAGTTTTTTGACAGCTGTTTCCCACGAGCCCATCGTAATCAAATCAGGCAGCTTGCCAGAAGTCATCATAAGTGTAATGTGCTCATTTGCTTCACCAGAAGGCATTTCAAGCTTAATGTTAACGCCTGTTTTCTCCGTTACATACTTGGAAGCCAAGCTTTCGCCCCAGCTATGCGGATACCAGTTCGCACCAACGAACCAAGTTAGATCAACCGGGCTTGTATCCAGCTGCCAGGCTGGCTCATCGGGGTTAGGAGGTGTTTCAGTTGTTTGCTGCGGGGTTTCCGTAGGCTGATTTGAAGAGCCCGGATTATTCTCGGATTTGGTGCAGGCCGCTAAACTAAGCGTTAGGATAACGGCAAAAATAATCGTCATGTAAAGCTTGTTGAATTTGTACGTCATGACATAATCATCCTTTCTTTGTTTCTATATTTTTGTATGATGGCGTCATGCTCCTCCCTGTACGGTTAGAATCGCATCGAGAGGTTGACGACCCCCTTACCCTTTAATCGCGCCAATCATAACGCCTTTGACCAGATAGCGCTGTATAAAGGGGTAAACCATGAGAATCGGAAGTGTAGCTGCCATCATAGATGCGAATTTAATCGAATTGCTTGGCAGCCTTGCACCAAATTGTGCCATAGCTTGCTGCTGCATGAATGACATCGAGTTTTCGGCAATGATTTTGTACAGCATCGTTTGCAGCGGAAGCTTATCCTGCGAGTGAATATAGATAACGCCTTGATAGTAGTCGTTCCAATGATAGACGGCAGAGAAAAGTGCAATCGTCGCAATAACCGCCATACTGTTTGGCATAACAATTTTGAACAGGACGCCGTAATCGGACGCACCGTCCACCTTCGCAGATTCCTCGAGACTTTCAGGAATGGTACGAAAGAAGCTCATGAAAATAACCATGTTGAAAAAGGTGTACATGGCTGGAATGATAAATACCCAGAAGCTGTCATACAGCCCGAGCTTTGTCATCAAAATAAAGGTAGGAATAAGACCGCCTGAAAACAGCATCGTAATTAATGCAATTTTCATATAAATTTTACGACCGACTAAATGCGTTTTGCTGAGCCCGTATGCAACAATTGCAGTAAACAGGACGTGTACGACAGTTCCAATCACTGTACGCAGCGTCGTAATATAAAAGCCGTTCATCAAGCTTTTATCATTAAATACGACACTGTAGCTGGCTAGAGAAAATTCTTTAGGAAACCAGTTGACCGTACCCAGCATCGCCTGCTCTGGCGAATTGAGTGAGTTCACAAATACAAACCACATCGGATACAAGGTAATGAAGCAAACTGCCAGCATAAATGTCGTGTTAACGATTTCAAAAGCACCGATGCGTCGAAGCTTTCTCCTTCTTTCCATCGCATGAATCTCTCCTTCCTAGAAAATGCCGTCGCCCGTTAGTTTTTTCGATGTGTAATTTGCCAAGAACAACAGACCTAGTGCCACGATGGAACGGACAAACAGGACAGCTGTTGAGAAGGAATGTCGTCCAGAAACCAAGCCCATGTTGTAGATATACAGATCGAGACTTTCAGCCATCCTCATATTCATATTGTTTTTCAGCATGAAGATTTGCTCAAAGTTACTACCGAGTATACCGCTGACCGCGAGAATGAATAGAATTGCAATCGTCGGACGGATGCTCTGAATCGTAATATGCCACATGCGCTGCCAGCGGTTCGCACCGTCTAGCTCAGCAGCCTCATATAGACCTGGGTCAATACCGGCTATTGCGGCAATGTAGATGATCGCACTCCAGCCCATTTCTTTCAGTGTGTCGGTGAAATAGACAATCCACCAGAAGTACTTGGGATCACTGTTATACAAAATCTCTCGATCCTGAAATCCTAAGGCCATCATAAGCTGATTGACGACTCCGCCTTCGCCCAGCCAATTCAGCGTAATACCGCCAAAGATCGTCCAAGCGATAAAGTGCGGGAGATACGAGATTGTTTGTACCGTGCGCTTGAATCGAAGCTTGCGTATTTCGTTAAGCATTAAGGCGAAAATAATTGGAATTGGAAAGCCTAGTAGCAGCTTAATGGTGCTCATCCCCAAGGTGTTGCGAATGGAGCGCCAAAACCGGTCATCCGTCATAAAGTCCTGAAAGTGCTTTAGACCGACAAATGGTGATTCCAGCATTGGCTTTGCAATGCTGTAGTCCATAAATGCAATGATCAGCCAGAACATGGGGATATAGCAGAAAATAAACATCCACACAATCCCGGGTATGACCATACTCTGCAGCTGCCATTGTTTTAAAAAGAGTTTGAGTTGTCCTCTCTTGGTTTGGATCATATGCTGTGCCCCCTTCCCTTTCATCGTATGAAAATAGTCATAGGAAAAAAAGGCCATGATTTTTGACCCTATCCCAATATTTTGGATTCAATTGACCAGAAAAGAGAATGAAGTATGATGTGAGTAAATGAAGGGAGTGTGCATGGATGAATAAGCTTACATGGGAACAGAATTTTTTGAAGCCTGATGCTAATTTAAGTGCATGGAACATTCGAATTGGAAATGACTTGCTGGACGACAATGGCAATGCAATATGTCCAGGTTGGGGCAATGGGGAAGAGCAGTTCTATACTGATCATCCCAATAATTTGTATATCGATGAGGCTGGGTTGAATCTATGCGCTCGCAGTGAAACAACGGACTTTAATGGAAAGCAATATGCATATACGTCAGCTCGCTTGGATACGAAGGATCATTTCTCGTTTTGCTACGGGAAGCTCGTCATTCGAGCAAAGTTGCCGGTTGGACAGGGGCTATGGCCGGCAATATGGCTGCTTCCGCAAGATCAGGCGTATGGACCTTGGCCTGCGTCTGGGGAGATCGACATTATGGAAGCAAGAGGTCGTCTGCCTAAGCAGGTGTCGGGAACGCTCCATTACGGCAAGGATTGGGAGCATAAGGTTATCGACGAGTTTTCCTATGATTTAGAAGATGGGACGATCAACCAATTCCGCGATTATGCTCTGGAATGGGATGCTAACGCGATTAAGTGGCTGGTTGATGGACACTGCTACGCTGAGCGTCGCATGGAACCGGACATCATGCCTTTTGACAAGCCGTTTTATCTTGTGCTTAATCTCGCTGTAGGCGGCTGGTATGACAAGGTACCAGTTGATGAATCGGCTCTTCCAGCGCGGATGACGGTGTCTGGCATATGGCTATATCAATCGTAGAATAATAGGACATTATTCTAAAATCAGCTTCAGTTCATAACTTGTTAATAGGCATTATGCCGTTAATATAATCAAGTGAAGAACGAAGGTGTGCGAGATGAATGACTTTCCTTGGAATAGAAGAATTCCACAGCCAATCAGAGAGGATGGAGCGGGATGGCAGGATGTAGGTCCACGGGATGTAATGAGAGATCTGCAAAATCCTGATATGTTCATTCCGCCCGTAACGGATGCTGGAACGGTTCCCAATCTGAAGTTCTCATTTTCCGATACGTATATGCAGCTGAATCATGGGGGCTGGTCGCGTGAAATTACGATCAGACAGCTCCCGGTTGCGACTACGCTTGCTGGTGTCAATATGGCGCTAACACCAGGCGGTGTGCGAGAGCTGCATTGGCATCAGCAAGCAGAATGGTCGATTATGCTAGCAGGTCGTGCACGGATCACGGCCGTTGACCAAAACGGCAGAAATTTTATCGCAGATGTGGGAGTAGGCGATCTATGGTACTTTCCGCCGGGTATCCCACACTCGATACAAGGGCTGGAGGAGGGCTGTGAATTTTTGCTTGTGTTTGATGATGGCAGCTTTTCCGACTTGAATACACTATCAATCTCTGATTGGTTGGCTCATACGCCCAAGGATGTACTTTCAGCCAATTTTGGAGTACCGGAAAGTACTTTTGATTCTATCCCGCAGGAGCAGCTCTATATTTTTCAAGGCTCAGTACCTGGTTCGATAGAAAGCCAACAGGTTCCGGATCCTTATGGAGAAGTGCCGTTAAGCTTTTCACATCGTTTGCTGGCGCAACCGCCCGCTGTTTTTCCAGGTGGGACTGTACGTATCGTGGATACGACCAACTTTCCCATTTCCCGAACGGTTGCAGCCGCACTTGTAGAGATTAAGCCTGGCGGGATGAGGGAGCTTCACTGGCATCCGAACGCGGACGAGTGGCAATATTATATTTCGGGAACAGCGAGGATGACCGTGTTTGCTGGCAGAGGAACTGCACGAACCTTTAATTATCGGGCTGGCGATGTTGGCTATGTTCCGCATGCCTTCGGTCATTATATTCAAAACACGGGTGATGAAAGTGTATGGTTTTTAGAGATGTTTAGAAGCAGCTTGTTCGAAGATGTATCACTTAATCAATGGATGGCGCTAACTCCATCTCAGCTCGTACAGGATAATGTGCGGGCTGGAAATGATCTATACCACGCCTTGCGCAAAGAAAAGTGGTCCGTTGTGAAATATCCTGGGTATACGTATTACCCAAAAAAGCATCCATAAGAAAACATAAAAAAAGCCTTTGGAGTAATCTCCTTAGGCTATTTTTAATTTGTGTAAGAAAAACCGACTAATAAAATTCAGTCATTCATAGCAAAATGAATATTAAATTTATTTGACATAGATAGCACCATTTAATCTTTTAATTGAAACCTTTTCACATAGTGATCCCTTGTTGAAATTACTGTTTACAAAAGCTCGTTATTGGACTACTATTCGATTATGTTGCTTGAGGGGGATACTATGAAAAAGGCACTAAATCTAGCCAACCATGTTTTGCTGTCGTTACTTTTTTTTGGTTTGGTGGCTTATGTTAAAGTCAAATACTTTTACCAGCTTCCGTATTATACGCATTTCTTTTTTGATATATTGTCGATTTCTTTTGTATATCTCTACGTACAGCCTGTATTTATTAATGTCTTTCATAAATACCGTCGTTGGGTTATTTACGGAACGACCGGAATTTCCTTCATACTATCGATGCTTTGGAATTTTGAATATGCGTATTTTACCCATCAGAAGATGGATATCAGCATATATTTCATCCCGATCATTTTTGCAACCGTATTTCTTTCTGTAAAAATAGGCTTGGGATTAACGGCAATGGCTTCTATTTCTCATATCCTTATGGATGTTGGCATACATGAGTTTGAATTCAACTTTATTGTAACGGGTATTCTGCTTGGCATTATTCACGGACTGGTCGTTATTCTTCTGGATAAAGTGATCAAGCAGCGAGATCGATTTGCCAATAAGCGAAATTTGCTCGTTCAGGAGTCGAATGCACTAATTATTGGTGTAAATGAAGAAGGAAAGATTGATATATGCAATAAAAAAATGCTGGAGTTTCTAGAGCTAACGGAGAAAGAAACACTAGGACAGTATTTTTGGAAGGTTAAGCCAAGTATTAAGAAGAAGGAAGCGTTGGAGATCTTCAATCTGCTGATAGAAGAAAAACCAGTCGAAAATGCAGAGCTGGAGCTAACGATTAATAAAGAGAATCATTATTTTATTCTAGATACGTATAGTCTCCGAGACGATGGATTTACGAATGGAAGAATGATTTCATTAAAGAATATTACAGAACGCAAGGAGATGGAGCGTAAGCTTCATGAGCTGTCGGTTAAGGATGAATTGACAGGTATGTATAATCGACGTTACTTCCAATCCAAATTCGAAGAGGAAATTATCCGTTCCGAGCGCTATCAGCATGACTTGTCTCTCATAATGATTGATCTGGATCATTTCAAGCAGGTAAATGATACGTATGGTCATGTGGCAGGAGACTATGTGCTGAAGGAGGTTGGACGAGCAATTGAGAGCTCTATTAGGCGTACTGATATAAGTGCTAGATTAGGTGGCGAGGAGTTGGCGGTGCTGCTTCCAGAAACGAAGCAATCGGATGCCTATGAAGTTGCTGAACGAATTCGGCTTCAAATTATGGAGCTGGAGTTTGAAGTAGAGCAAGGTGTCTTTCGGGTAACGGCCTCCCTTGGTGTAACGACACAATCAGAGGGATTTGTGATCGAACAGATGATGGAGGAAGCCGATAAGGCGCTCTACTCAGCAAAGGAAAGCGGCAGAAACAAGGTTGTACAATCTCAAAAAGTTCTAACTTCCTACTAATAATATACCATTTCAGTAAGGCCGCTAGACATGACGTCTAGCGGTTTTTATTAATCGATAATACGTTATTGAGCAAGAATGCGATTTTGTCCAGCAAGCTCTCTTAATTCGGCAGGCAGACGTTCGCGTTCTTGATCGGATGCATCCAGTTCAATACCATAGTAATAGCCATTTTGATGTGGGAGACTCCAGCGAAGTACACCCTTTAGTGTTATAGGCTCGTTGTTCAACACTATATTCATGCTAATCGCAATATTGGAGTTGTCAATAGGTAAGGATAGCGGCATCCATATCCGACAACCTGCACGATTAATATTATATAAATAAGCGAGAACAGGCTTTTGTGGTGGAACCATTCCATTAATGCTTAGAAATTGAAGTTCGAATGCTACAGCTTCCTTTAATTCGTAGCGGAAAGGAGTTTTTCTGCGATTAATGATCATAGTATGACCCTCCGTAAAGTATACAATTAATCAATCTAATACATTATACATCGACAGAAAAACGTTTGAAATGAAGTCAGGCATCATGAAATTTGTAATTTGCCTTGATTTGCTTTAACGTTGCGACGATCAAAAAGCTGACGATAACGAGTAAGAGCCAGGAGCTGATTTTACTAACGTGTACAAGACGCCAGGTATCAGTTTGATTAGGGTATTCCCATGCACTAAAGAAGGTTGCAACGTTTTCTGCTATCCAGATAAAAAATCCAATCAACACAAAAGAGAGAGACAAAGGCATGCGATAGCGATGATCGCCTACCTTATAACTAACCGATGTGCGCCAAAACACGATAACAACTAAAGCAGACAGCCACCAGCGAATGTCTATCCAATAATGATGAGTGAAGAAATTCAGATAGATGGAAGCGGCTAGTGGCGTAACAAGCCAAAGCGATGGCCAATGAATCAGCTCGACGTTCATCCGACGCCATGCCTGACACAAATAACTGGCCACACTGGCATACATGAACCCACTGTATAACGGGACACCGAATAGCTTTGTCCACCCTTCTTCCGGATATGACCAAGATCCCATATGAACCTTGAAAAGCTCTAATGCCAAGCCGATTAGGTGAAAAACCGTAATAACTTTTAGCTCGTCACGCGTCTCGAGTCCAGAACGCAACATCCAAATCTGCATGGACAAGCAAATCAATAACAGCCAATCGTAGCGGTGCAGCCATGGAAGCGGGAAGATTTGTGTTAGAGCGAGCGATGCAAAGATGACTACAGGAAAGACGCAGGACAGAGCTTGCTGCCAACCAAAACGTACAAGCTGCTTTAGAGCATGCGTTAATGATGTAATCATAGCGTAACTCCTTAATATTCATTTTATAATGATGTCATGACCATTCGAAGATAGCACAAAATTTATCGAATTACAATAAATAATTATTAATTTATATGATGTACATATCGTTAATATGCTACTTGAGTTGATCATTCAATTGACGTTCATCCGATGCATGCTTTAGCATAATTTAACCGAGCATAGTATAATGAATCTATAACCAAGTGTTTTGAAAGGAGCAAGAAAAATGGCACAGTCAATAAAGGGTAAGGTAGCATTTGTAACAGGTGCAGCAAGAGGCATCGGAAAAGCTACGGCATTTGCATTGGCAAAGGAAGGGGTAAATGTCGGTTTGCTTGCCAGAACAGAGGCTACTTTAAAAGAGGTAGCAGCAGAATTGGAAGGCTTCGGCGTAAAGGTTGCTTATGCAATGGCTGATGTAGCTGTTAAGGAACAAGTAGATGCAGCGATTGAGACTTTAACGAATCAATTAGGCTCAGCAGATATTTTAATCAATAATGCGGGAACTGCTACTTTTGCTTCAGTATTAGATATGGACCCGGTAGAATGGAAACGAATCATTGATACGAATTTGCTAGGTACATATTACGTAACGCGAGCAGTTCTACCGCAGCTGATCGAGAAAAACGGCGGAGATATTATTAATATTTCGTCTACTAGCGGATTAAGCGGAGCAGCAACGTCTAGTGCGTACAGCGCCTCTAAATTTGCGGTTATTGGCTTTACAGAATCGCTGGCGCAAGAGGTTCGCCGAAACAATATTCGAGTGTCGGCATTAAACCCAAGTACAGTAGCGACAGAGCTATCGCTTGAGCTTAGCTTGATTAAAGAAAATAATGATTCCAAATTCATGCAGTCTGAGGATATTGCAGAGATTATCGTAAATCAATTAAAGCTGAACCCGCGCATCTATGTTAAAACAGCCAGCTTTATCGCTACTAATCCATTTTAAGAGCATCGCTCAAGCAAAGAGAAAGATTCGGTTATCACAAGCTGATAATCGAATCTTTTTTTATGGTATACTAATTATATCTTTTGTATAAAAGGAGCGTGATCCTGATGGCAATCAGAGATTGCCGGATTGGAAAAGCCTCGTGCAAAGCCTAAAATTAGAGGCGATACTTTGCATGAGGGTGACCAGATTTCTTGGAAGTCGCCGGTATTTGTAGTTATCGTGTTCTAATATATGGCTTTGCTCAGATTGTTTTATCAAACTAGAGCAAAGGGGCTACCATCCATGTGTGAACCATTTATTAGAAACCACCAATATAACGTTATAAGAAAACAGGCCGAAGAGGTTGTTCGCGCCTATCAAGCGATTAGTGATCCAAAGGTGTTAGAATCTGTGCGTTATGGCGCTCAAGAGAAAGTGTTGGAGCTGTTTCCTAACGTGACGGAGGACTGCAGCAAGCTGCTCACACCGATCATTGATCTGCAAACGGTAGAGGCTGCTCGCAGGTATGTAGCGGAGCTAGAGCCTTATCTTGTCGAGTTTCCTTCAATTTCAGTGAAACAGATTCAGAAGCTGTTCCCGAAAAACAAGAAGCTGAAGCTGCCTGATCTTAGTCAAATCGATTATAGATATGTGTCGTATTTAAGCTGGAGTGACCTGTCGACGAATAAAATGTATATCGTGTACGATGCGGGAGGACAATTCGTAGGCATTGAAGGCAGATACACGATAGCCAATAAAAAGAGCTATTGCTTCGTGTGCAATAAATTTGAAAAGCTAGCTCTATTTTCAGCAGTATCTAAGAAAAGACATGCTAACCTGCCAGACTATTATAAATCAGTAGGTAACTATATTTGCATGAATGGTCATGATTGCAATCGAAACATCACAGATGTCACTGCTTTAGAGAAGTTCATTGCATCTGTCGTTCATTAGAACACGTCAGTCTAGCAGCAGCTAGCTATGCAATCGAACGTGTAGTCTGATATAAGAAAGGCCGGTCATCCTCATGACCGGCCTTCTTGCTGTAGCGTCAATATCTATTCAAGATTCGCATGACGATGGTACATAGCTTGCGAGTCCAGTCCGCGAATGTCCATTAATCTTAAAATAACGGCATCAAGAAACAAAAACAAGGTTTGTTCATACAAGGAACCCATTGGCTGTATAGTAACTGCTTCCTGTTGGGATTGATCCTTTGGAGCGCCTGGTAATGAAACAGTTAGTCTAGACAATTTTCCGATAGAAGACTCAGGGAAAATCGTAACAGACGCAATCGTTGCATGCAGACTATGAGCTTTTTGAGCCATAGAGAGCAGGCTTTTTGTCTCGCCCGATCCTGACCCGATAATCAGCATGTCTCCTGCGGCTAACCCTGGTGTTACGGTTTCGCCTACCACATACGTCTCGATGCCAAGATGCATAAGCCTCATTGCGAATGCCCGCATCATGAGTCCTGAGCGACCAGCACCAGCTGCATAAATTCTGTTAGCTTCCATAATATGCTGAACGAATGCTTCCGCCTCGATATCGGATATTCTGCCTGCCGCTTGGCTTAATTCGTCTAGAATTTTGCTTAGGTATTGGTTCGTTTGCATATCGGATTAACCTTGCTTAATCAATCTTTGCATTTCAGCGGCAGCAGCTTTTTTATCCGCTTCACCAGTAATACCGCCACCTACAATGACAAGATCAGGTTGAGACTTGATTACTTCTGGAAGTGTGCTCAGCTTGATGCCACCTGCTACTGCAGTTTTAGCGTTCTTTACGACACGCTTGATCGTTTGAAGGTCCTCGAAGGAGTTTTTGCCTACTGCTTGCAGGTCATAGCCTGTATGCACACAAATATAATCAACGCCAAAAGCATCTACTTCTTGTGCTCGTTGAGCCAGGTCCTTCACGCCAATCATATCGACTAAAATTTTCTTGCCTTGTTTCTTAGCCTCTTCTACAGCGCCTTTAATCGTCATATCCTCAGCTACCCCAAGGATTGTCACGATATCCGCACCAGCTTCTGAAGCCTTCATTACCTCATAGCCTGCTGCATCCATTACTTTTAGATCAGCTAAAACTTTTAAATGAGGAAATGCATCCTTAACGGCCTTCACTGCATGAAGTCCTTCGTTTATTACGACAGGAGTTCCAATCTCCACAATATCAATATATGCCTCAACTTCCTGTAACACCTGTTTTGCTTGAGGGATGTCGACAAGATCCAATGCTAATTGAAGTTCCATAATCCTTCACTCCTTACTGTTTATGATGAGACCTATTGTAATGCCTTATAGACAGCTTGAATAGAACGCACAATATTGATAGATAGTACCCAAAATGTTACTAATGCGTACGTACGCGATTTGTGCGGCTTAGGTTGGACTCATCGGCATCATCTTATCAGTGCTTGGTGGAGGGAATTGTTGTCGACAATCATTCCTTGAGGAAGAACTAGACCGATTGCTCGTTCTGTTTCTTTATGTCCTCAATTCGTTTTTTGCCCCAGTCATACATTAACTCTAATAGTGGCATTAACGTAAGACCGAGCTCTGTCATCGAATATTCAACTCTTGGCGGAACCTCTGGAAATACCTCACGATGAATGATGCCGTCGTCAGTAAGCTCCTTTAGCTGGCTCGTTAGCATTTTATGAGTAATTTTAGGCAGTAATCGTTGAAGCTCGCTGAAACGCTGTGGGCCTTCCTTCCCAAGATGCCAGAGAATAATCAGCTTCCATTTACCACCGATAATCGATAGGGTTAGTTCCTTCTCACAATTAAAGTCTCCATTTTTGAGCTTATTAAGTATTTCTTCCCTTAAATCAGCCATATGTTATATGTTCTCCTTATATGTAATACATGTGTACCTAACTGTAACTGTAACTTCTTTAGTTATACAGCATTCTACCCGATTGCACCAGTTGGAAGGAACAGGGATTAGGTTGATGCATGTCCGATAGCATTCCAATTTATTCGCTGGATATTGTTGAATGTTTTGAGTCGATAGCGGACAACATCAAGGTGAAGGCTTTTATTAATCATCTGGTTAAAAAGCAAGAAAGGTTGGTTACAGGATGAAGATAGGATTAATTGGCTTAGGCAAAATGGGACAGAATTTAGGCAGAAATCTGCTAGATCATAACTACAATGTAGTTGCCTTTGACGTAAATCAGGCAGCAGTAGAAGAGCTGAAAGCATATGGAGCGGAAGGAGCAGCCAGCTTGAAGCAGCTCGTTGAACAGCTTGAGCCGCCAAGAGTTTATTGGCTGATGGTGCCGCATGCAGTTGTCGATTTCATATTAACTGATCTGAAGCCTTTCTTGTCTAAAGGCGATATTGTCATAGAGGCGGGAAATTCTCACTATAAGGAGTCGATACGACGTTATGAGGAGCTGCAAGGATTAGACGTTCATTTTATGGACGTCGGAACGTCCGGCGGTATGGAAGGCGCTCGTAATGGTGCCTGTTATATGATAGGCGGAGATCGAAAGGCTTGGAGTGTGGTAGAGCCTATTTTCCGCGACACAGCTGTTAGTAATGGGTACCTCTATGCAGGAAAGGCCGGTAGCGGTCACTATCTGAAAATGGTCCATAACGGCATTGAATATGGTATGATGGCCGCAATTGGAGAAGGGTTCGAGGTCCTGGAGAAAAGCGAATTTGATTTTGACTTTAGTCAGGTAGCCAGAGTGTGGAGTCATGGATCGGTCATTCGTTCCTGGTTAATGGAGTTGACGCAGCGGGCATTTTCCAAGGATGCCAAGCTGAAAGGCATTCAAGGGGTTATGCATTCCTCCGGAGAGGGCAGATGGACGGTAGAGGAGGCGCTTGAACTTCAGGCTGCCACCCCAGTAATAGCGATGTCTTTACTAATGCGCTACCGCTCAATGGAGCATGATACGTTTACAGGGAAAGTAGTTGCAGCCTTGAGAAATGAGTTTGGCGGTCATGCGGTGGAAAAGGCTCACGAATAGTCAACCGCTGGTTCCTATTATTGGAAGACTCAATTGAATAGTTCTCTTCTTATTGGGACGAGCACAACCAATAAAAAAACGTCAACGCGATGACGTTTTTATACCTTGCTTGAACGCTGAAGAGATTATAGTCCCCAATAATAACGCTGCTGTAGCATGTATGGATATTGCAATTGAGGCTGTGGCGCTTGTTGGTAGCAATCGCTGTAAGGACCGATATAGGTCGAAGGCTTAACTGTCGCAATTGCCTGCTTCCAAGCGTGTTCGTCAATGCAGTAGGTGTGGGCAATCACATTCGACGGTGTGAATTTTAGAATGTCAGAGCCTAAAATAACTTCAGGGTTAGGGGCGTCGAAGATTGCTAGCAGATGCGTATTGTCAGCGGTTGCGACCTCATAATGCCACCAGCCTTGAGGAACATTCGCTACTTGACCAGGTGTAATTGGATAGTTCTGAATTTGCTTCGTATAGGGATTCAACAATGACACCGTCGCTGCACCCGAAATACAATAGACGAGCTCTGCAGCGTTCTGATGATAATGCGGCTCTACCACATTATTTGTACTTAAATAAATGTCCAAAAGCGACACATTTTCTAATGAGTTTAACTGCTCTACACCTAATATATTAATAAAATTATTGTCGTCCTTTTTGAAAAAAGGGCTTTTATTAACATCATAGGAGTAGTGCGTAGTAGGAGATGTGTAATCAAGCGATCCTGCCATTTGTGTTCACCTCGATAATATAGTCACGTTACATAGGCATTTTATGTGGATGCTTCTTATTCGGTGTGCAGTGACAGCGAGGAAAATTTGGGGCAACACAGGCTGTAACCTTTAGGCTAAGCTGGATAGTGGTCAGTCCAAGCATACATCACAGCATACAAATAGCCTCAAGCTACTAGAAGCAGCAGCCTGAGGCACATTCGCTTTACGTTATTCCGTTAAAAATCAAAGTTATCGGGATCAGGACCGACTCGCTTGTTTTGATTCAGCTGGTTGATGCGCGTCATATCTTCAGCTGATAATTCAAAATCAAATACATTGAAGTTTTCAACAATGCGATGCTCCTTCGTCGATTTTGGAATGGTGATTACACCGCTTTGCAGATCCCATCTAATAATAATTTGGGCAATCGATTTGTTGTATCGTTGTGCGATCTCAAGCAACTCAGTATTGTTCAATAGCTCTCCCTGCATTAATGGTGACCATGCTTCAAGCTGTATGTCTTGCGACTGGCAATAGGCAAGCAGCTCCTTTTGAGTCAGTCTTGGATGAAACTCCACCTGGTTAACCATAGGCTTAATCTCAGCATGTTTCATGAGCTGCTCAAGATGATGAATTTGGAAATTGCTCACGCCTATCGCCTTTACTTTTCCTTGTTTATAGAGAGTTTCAAGCGCCCGCCAAGCCTCTTCATATTTGCCCTCCACCGGCCAGTGAATAAGGTACAGATCCAAGTAATCGAGCCCTAGCTTTTGTAAGCTTGTTTCATATGCTTTAAGTGTGGACTCATAGCCAAGATCAGCATTCCAAACCTTTGAGGTCACGAACAGCTCCTCGCGAGCAAGTCCTGTTTCAAGCATGCTTTCATGCAATGCTTGACCAACGCCTTCTTCATTGCCATAGATTGCTGCAGTATCAATGCTGCGGTAACCATGTTTAATCGCAAATTTGACAGCATGGACAAGCTCATCGCCTTCCTCCACCTTAAATACTCCTATACCAAGCCAAGGCATCGAAACGCCATTATACAGTGTTGTAACTTGATTATTCATGTACGATTCCTCCAATATCTCGTTGTTGTTCTCGTTGTTCAAGCGTGAGGCTTCTCCTTGTCAGGACGACAGCAGCTAGCACCATTAATGCTCCAATCCACGTTGTATGAATCATTCCAATAGAATCGGTGATCAGTCCCCCGATATAGGAGCCTAAGGCGATGCCAATATTAAAGGCGGCTATATTCATAGCAGAAGCTACGTCAACCGCCGATGGCACGAATCGTTTGGCTAGTGTGACGACATAAACTTGCAGACCGGGTACATTCATGAAAGCAAGAAGTCCCATAAAGAAGATCGTGATCAAGCCCGCGGTCTTAAATGGCGCTGTAAAATACAATATAACCAGCACAATAGCTTGTACAATAAACATAACCCATAAGGCACGAAGCGGTTGTTGATTAGACAGTTTACCACCAATCATATTTCCTATTGCGATGGCAACACCATAAATGAGCAGAATGAGTGCTACAGTGCCTTCCTTAAATCCGGCTATATCCTGTAATATAGGCGATAAATATGTGAACACGACAAAGGTTCCGCCATAGCCTAAAGCGGTAATGGCAAAGACAAGCAGCAATCGACCATTTTTCAGCAGCTTAACCTGGTCATGTATCGATGTACGCGTGCCTGCTCGCAAATCAGAAGGGATAAGCGTACTGTTGGCAATAAGGGCTATAATCCCAACGATTGTAATGAGGACGAATGCCATCCTCCAACCGAAATGCTGACCAATAAATGTGCCGAGCGGTACACCAGTGACAGTTGCTACCGTCAGTCCTGAGAACATAATGGATATCGCGCTCGCTCTACGGTTTTCCGGCACTAAATCAGCCGCTATGGTAGATCCAATCGACATAAAAACACCATGCGAAAACGCCGATATGATACGTGCTGCAAGCAGTACACCTATACTTGTTGCACTTGCTGCAATGCTGTTGCCAACAATGAAAATCATCATAATCCAAATGAGCAGCGTTTTGCGTGGTATATTGGATGTGAGCGACGTTAAAATAGGTGCGCCTATTGTGACACCTAATGCGTACAATGAAACGGTTAGGCCTGCTGTTGTGATGGGGACGTTAAGATCTGATGATAATAACGGCAGTAGTCCAACACTAATAAATTCAGTCGTTCCTATCGCAAAGGCGCTGATCGCTAGTGCAAGTAAAGCCAGGGTGCTTCGCCTTCTATTTAGAGACATGCTGTTCCTCCTCGATGGTTAATAGCTGAATACATTCATTCTTGCTGACAAATGTTATTATGGATAATAGGAGTTCAATTGAGAAGTACACACTTTTAAGTGATATAGAAACGTTAAAGTAATATAAGCACTTTTTAGTACCTGTAAATTAAGGGAGCAAGTAGCATGAAGAAAAAGAAATACAATATTTCGGTCGAGGTGACGTTAGAGGTAATCGGGGGGAAGTGGAAGTGCGTTATTTTGTGCCACTTAACTCATGGTAAAAAGCGGACTAGCGAGCTTAAGCGTCTCATGCCGAACATTACACAGAAAATGCTGACTCAGCAGCTGCGTGAGCTGGAGGAAGACGGGATCATTAATAGGATTGTATATAATGAGGTTCCGCCTAAGGTTGAATATGAGCTTAGTGATTACGGGCAAAGTCTGCGGGGAATCCTGGATTCGCTATGCGCATGGGGAGAAAAGCATATTGCAAGAGAGCATGGCAATCATCTTGAGCTGTTAGAGGATAATGTATTGAACGAGCATCTAAAGTACTAAGAGAAAGGATGAACAAGAAATGTCTAAAACGATCGTTGAAAAGCTGAGCTTAACTAAATATAGCAAGGTAGCTGTTCTATATACACCAGAAAAAGAAGAAGCTCTGGCTGAGCTGACTTCTACCGACCATGAATTAAAGGAAAACGAAAAGTACGATCTGATTTTTGCTTTTGTGCTCGATATGAATGAGCTGCAGCAGCTTGTGACAAATGTGATTAAACAACAAGCATTGCTGGAAGGCGGTTATTTGTATGCTGCCTATCCGAAGAAGGGAAATAAAGTGTATGCAACCTATATCCACCGAGATGAGCTATTGGCAGGATTGGGGGCTAACGAAGAAGGCTACATAGGGACAAGTCAATTGAAGTTTAGTCGCATGGTAGGCATGAATGACGTATTTACGATAGTGGGATTAAAACACGAGTCGAGCAAAAAGAAAACATCGACTGCCAAGAAACCGAGTCAATTAGTGGACGATTATATTGCATATATCCCGAACATCGAAGAGGATTTAAGCCAAGCACCGAATGAGCTTGCCTTCTATCAGTCGCTTACGCCAGGCTATCGCAAGGATTGGGCTCGTTATGTATATAGCGCTGTTCAAGAAGAAACAAGAGTTAAGCGTAAAGAGGAAATGATAGCGGTATTGGCTCAAGGCTATAAAACGATGGATTTATATCGCCGAAGATCATAGTATCATTGATGTTATTCAATATAGAATTATGCATCATGAGTAGGCATGCTAAATGGAAACTTGCAAATCGAGAAATGATGAGATACAATTGACTCGTCAATGATTGATCAGTCAACAGTTGATGAGTCAATTCTAATACAGTTAGGAGAATCACTGTAATGGATAAGTCGCACCAAGAGCTAAAAGAGCTGTTTCTCATGTTCAAGAATATAGATCGACGAATAACGCAGTGCTTCGAGAAGCGAGCTGGTATTAGTCTGACTCGTTATGAATTGTTGTATAAGCTGTTAACCAAAGGGAAAATTACGCAAATATCACTACAGCAGGAGTTGAATATTGACCAGGCAGCAATTACCAGGCACCTCAAGCTGTTAGAGGAGCAGCAGCTTGTACATCGTCAGCGGAATGAGTTGAATAATCGGGAGATAATTGTTGAAATTACCGATATCGGAAAACAACTTCTGACTGGCTGTGATGGGGATAGACAGCAGTTTATTAATGAGCTGTATAGAGATTTTACTACAGAAGAAGTTGAACAGCTGCAAGCTCTCGTTCGTAAGCTGAATTATAATACCGATCGTTTGTAATAAAGTGAATTTATTTGAAAGGACTGTTAAACATGATACACACACAAACAAAATTAGAGCAAATTATGCATGACCGAAAGTCGGTGCGCAAATATAAAGAGAATGTCGTGATTCCTCGTGAAAAGCTTAATCACTTGCTAGAGCAAGCGATGAGCGCGCCCTCTTCAAGTAACATGCAGCCTTGGCGCTTTCTTGTAATTGATGATCCACAGGTTAAGAAGGAAGTACGTGCGATTGCAAATAACCAAGAGCAGGTGGAGACATCATCTGCAATTATTGCCGTGTTAGGCGACATGAAAATGTATGAAAATGCGGAGCAAATTTATAATGAGAATGTTGAAAAGGGCTATATGTCGCGTGAAATTGGGGATCATATGATTAAAAATAGCTATGGGCTGTACAGTGGATTGCCAGAGCATATCCTGCAAAACATTGTTCACTTCGATGCTGGACTAATTTCTATGCAGATTATGCTTCTTGCGAAGGATATGGGTTACGACACTGTACCAATGGGCGGGTTTGACAAGGCTAAATTCGCAGAAAAATTCAATCTGCCTAAGCATGAAATCCCAATTCTTTTGATTGCAATTGGAGAAGCAGCTGCTCCGGCTTATGGTTCATCTCGATTGCCTTTTGATCAAATTGTTAGATACGTCTAATTCGTGACAGCGAGCAAGTATAATTTTCCTTTTTATTGGAAATAGCTATAAATGCTGTGACTGCGAATGAAAATTATCTTCATTTAAAATTTAGATTTTTGACACGTAAGAAATGTTGACTATGAGGCAATTATATACGATAATTTTATTAATGATTATAATTATTGTAATGTAATTATAATTACTTAAAAATAAAAAGAGAAAGTAGGAGGAAACTGTCATGGCATTAATTGGAAAAGAAATTCAACCATTTACAGCGAAGGCGTTCCACAAAGGCGAGTTTATCGACGTATCTTCAGAAAACTTTAAAGGTCAATGGAGTGTAGTATGCTTCTATCCAGCAGACTTCACATTCGTATGTCCTACAGAGCTTGAAGACTTGCAAAATGAATACGCAACGCTAAAAAGCCTAGGTGTTGAAGTTTACTCCGTATCAACTGATACACACTTCACACACAAAGCATGGCATGACCATTCACCAGCTATCGGTAAAATCGAATACGTTATGATTGGTGACCCAAGCCACGTAATTTCTAGAGCATTTGATGTATTGAATGAAGAAGACGGACTAGCTGAACGCGGTACGTTCATCATCGATCCAGACGGTATCGTTCAAGCGTATGAAATCAACGCTGGCGGTATTGGCCGTGATGCTTCTACAATCGTAGGAAAAATCAAAGCTGCTCAATACGTACGCAACAATCCAGGCGAAGTTTGCCCAGCTAAATGGCAAGAAGGCGCTGAAACATTGAAGCCAAGCCTAGATCTAGTAGGTAAAATCTAAGTTAAGTATTTAATTTAACATAGGATGAAGAAGGCGACAGGAACAATCCGTAGGGTTGATTTTTTGTCGCCCTATTTATAATAAATAATGTCCTTTTATATAGATAATTAGTACAACATTGCGAAAAGCGAGGTGATTGACTGCTACGGCTAGATGGATGTTGATGCAGATGAGTTAAGTGCAGCAGCTCGCTGAACAAAGAGAATGTACATCATCAATCTGCCAATCATGTAGCAGTTGTGCATATGGTATTAGACAATCAGATTAAAGCACAGCTACAGCAATACTTGACGATGCTAGAAGGAGATCTAGTTATCAAGGTAAGTGCAGGAGAAGACAAAACATCCCAAGACATGCTGGAGCTTGTAACAGAATTAAAGAACATGTCTCAGCGTATTACGGTGGAGAACGTTCAGCTAGAGCGTACGCCAAGCTTCAGTATCAATAAAGCAGGCAGTGAAGAATCAGGCGTTGTATTTGCCGGGTTGCCGTTAGGTCATGAATTCACATCCCTGGTTCTTGCCTTGCTGCAAGTTAGCGGTCGTGCACCGAAGATTGAAGATGCAGTTATCAAGCGTATTCAAGCGATCAAAGACAAGCTGCATTTTGAAACGTTCGTTAGCTTAACCTGTCATAACTGTCCAGATGTTGTTCAAGCGCTCAATATTATGTCCGTGTTGAATCCGAACATCTCGCATGTCATGGTTGAAGGCGGTACGTTCCAGGATGAGGTACAGGCAAGAGATATTATGGCTGTGCCGACTGTATTCCTGAATGGCGAGAACTTCGCAAGCGGTCGTATGGAGATTGAGGATATACTTGCAAAACTAGGCAGCCAATCAGATGGCTCTGAGTTTGCAGACGTTGAACCTTTCGATATTCTAGTTGTCGGCGGTGGACCTGCTGGCTCTAGCGCAGCGATTTACTCCGCTCGTAAAGGCCTTCGCACCGGTATTGTTGCAGAGCGCTTTGGCGGTCAGGTCAATGATACGTTAACGATTGAAAATATTATTGGTACAAGATCTACAGAGGGCCCTCAGTTTGTTGCTAGTCTGGAAGGTCATGTGTCCGAGTATGATATCGAAGTGATGAAGTCACAGCGTGCGGTGAAGGTTGAGCGCAAGGAGCTTGTGGAGGTTACACTCGAAAACGGTGCTGTCCTAAAAGGGAAGACGGTGATTCTTTCAACAGGTACTCGTTACCGTGAGTTAGGTGTTCCTGGTGAGGAAGCGTTCAAAAATAAAGGTGTTGCTTACTGTCCGC
The DNA here is from genome assembly GCF_042659865.1 of Paenibacillus septentrionalis. Lineage (NCBI taxonomy): Bacteria > Bacillati > Bacillota > Bacilli > Caryophanales > Paenibacillaceae > Paenibacillus > Paenibacillus septentrionalis. The sequence continues at coordinate 266,716 of NZ_JBHSTE010000005.1, read as the reverse complement.
ATTGCGATGGTCCGATCTTTAAAGGCAAAAACGTAGCGGTCGTCGGTGGAGGGAACTCTGGAGTCGAGGCAGCTATTGACTTGGCGGGTGTCGTAAAGCACGTGACACTTCTTCAGCATCGCGATGAGCTGAAGGCTGACAAAGTATTGCAGGAGCGCTTATACAGCTTGCCGAACGTAACCGTTTTGACTAACGCTTCTACGCAAGAAATTACAGGTACGGACAAAGTGAATGGCCTAACGTATCTAGATAAAGCTACAGGCGAAACGCATCACATTGAACTCGAAGGTGTGTTCATTCAAATTGGCTTGCTGCCAAATACCGAGTTTTTACAAGGTACCTTGGAGATGAACCAGTTCGGCGAAATAGTAATTGATAAGCATGGCGCAACGAGCATGCCTGGCGTCTTTGCTGCAGGGGACTGCACAGATACAATCTACAAGCAAATCGTCATTTCTATGGGTTCAGGCGCAACAGCAGCGCTTGGCGCATTTGATTATATGATTCGCCATACAGCACCAGATCCGGTTACAGTATAAGTGTGCACTGGCTAGCTAGCCGCATGAAGAGCCCTTCCAACCAGGAAGGGCTTTTTTTGTTTTCAATTTATTAAGGAGGCATTAATTGTTCCATCCATACGATGAATCATGTTTTTACACAACATGATCAGTGCTCGTTTTGTACCTGTCGCGATACTGGCCAGGCGTCATACCCTCCTGCTTGCGGAAGGAGCGAATAAAGTTTTGTGAGTTGTTATAGCGCAGCTTGGCTGCGATATCTTTTACAGGAATATCCGATTCGGATAACCATTTTTTAGCCATCTTAAATCGATACATCGTCAAGTAATCACTAAAGGACACATTGGTTTCCTTACGGAACACACTGCTCAAGTAATTTGCGTTGTAATGCAGGCGAGATGCGCATTCCTCAAGCGTTAGATCAGTATCGTAATATTGCTGCACCAGATCGATAATCTTCTCTGAGAGCTTATGGTATTGCTCCTCCTGCCGATCTCGATAGATGATGACAAGTGGATGGATGACGACCTTCCAGAACCAGCGCTCGATTTCCTGCTTGTGCTGGATTTTAAGCAGTTGTTCCAGTAGAGAGCCCTGCTTATGATGGAGCTGCTTTAGCGTAATGCCTGATTCCTGCATCGAAATGATCAAATTATTCAATAACCTCGTAAGCGGGAATTGAAATTCATGCGGCGAACGATCAGATTGGAAGATGCTCGTTAAGATATGAGCCAGCAGTTCCTTGGCTCTTCCTTCATCAGCTACTTTCACCGCATCAAGCAGCTCATGCTCAAGCTGCTGCGGATAATTCAACTGTAGAACATGACGATTCTCATTCATTTGGTCGTACTGAATAATAATACCTTCGCCAAGTATCATTCGGTGCTTCAATGCATCCAATCCTTCTCGATAGGCCGTACTAATCCCGCTCAGCTCGTGGAACGGTGTACTAATGCCGATGCTGATTTGCAAATTCAATATTTGTTGAACCTGCTGCTGCACATATTCTGTCAGGCTGTACTGCATCGAATGAAAACTTTCGTAATCCTTTTCAGGTGAACCGATAATGGTAACAACGCTTTGGTCCAAAATGATAGAGGCAAGACGCTGCTCCGCTGGAATCAATTCCTCAATCACATTGTGCAAGGCGAATAATAGCAGATCAATATCCTGAACGGTATGGCTGCTAGAGGGATGGAAGTCGATCTGTATCGTGATGGCAGCCATCATATGCCACTGCTCCAGCTGCTTGCCATAGCCAAATTGATAGAGCTGAGAACGGACCTCGGACGGTTTGATCTGACCTTGATACGCCTTCATAAAAAATAACGTGCAAACTTGATGGATATGCTGCTGAAGCTGGTGCTCCAGCTCAGACTTGGATTGAAACAAGTCATGAACGCGCTCGCTAATTAGCTGAAATTCATTGGACGGCTGCCTGATGCCCTTCCATCCAGCTTCCACGCCGCTTATTTGCATGAGCAGCCTGCGTATCGGGCTATAAAAGCGCTTGGTTCCTATCCATACCAATAAAAAGCATAACAGAACAATACCCGCACAAATGTATAAGGTATACATGCCGATTTTTTTCGATTCCGCCGTTAACGCTTCAATCGAGGATATCGACATATACGTCCATCCCGTTAAAGGAGATTTATAATAGGTGACAGCTGACGCCGTCTGATGAATGGACGTATTGAATTGTCCGTTCATTCCAGTGAGCTCATTCACATCAATATCGGCAGCTGCCACAGGCTGACCAACAAGCGCTTGATCAGTATGAATAATGATATTTAACTGATCATCAAAAATAATGACACTGGAGCTGGAGTCAATATTTTGCTCGACCATTTCCTGAACGCTGCAGGTAGATAAAGTAGCTAATGCCAGCCCATAAGTATCAAGGCTATTAGATGGCAGCTGCTTTACAAGTGTAATATGATAAGGACACACAGCTGTATTTCTCGCAAATTCCTCGCTATAAAACAAATAGGACGGAGTAAGCACCCAGGAAGAATGTTCTGGCAGGTCCATTAGCGCTAATAGCTGCTCTTGATACTCATATTGATTCAAATCATACAACCCAGAATTTTTTATTAACCATTGATGACGCTCATTAAGCAAAACGACATCCTCCAGTTTTGTGTCAAAGGATTGCATATGGCGAATTTCATTGCGCAGATCATCATACAGCATAAAATCAGATGCGGTTAACGTTTGCGACATCGCACGCTTTAAAACGGTAGAAGCGAGCACTTGATTCATCGTATGGTTGACAGTCGTTAATTTCTGCTCTACATTTGAATTGATCTGCATAATCAACTGGTTTTTGCCTTCGTTAACATTTTTTTGAATCTCTTTGGAGGACGTTACATACGCAAATATACCGATGAAAATAACGGGTATTGTGCTAAGCAGACATCCGAAAATAGCCAGCCTTGCAAAGTAGTTCAAGGAACGCATATCAACTCAACACCTTGTCATAGAGATACATTAGCTTTATTTTAGTAAACGCATACATTTTTCACAATAATCATCTTACTAGACTATAATCATCATCTCACATCTGCCATAAAAATCCAATCTTATTAAGGAGGAGTGACAATGAAACGGCCAATTCGTGCTGTGCAATCTCTCTCCCAAGTTGTCTTGCTGCTGCTTGCAAGCTCTTTACTAATCGGATGTGCTGCATCTGCAGTTACACCGAGGAAAGAAGAAATAAGGTCTGCTGAAATCTCTATTATGGCACCTCTTCATTTTCCACACTCTCCAAGCGATGAAGCAATTGCACTACTGGAACAGCTGACACATACGAAGCTGGAGCTTAACTGGGTACCAGATGTTATTTATTCAGACAAAATGAATACAGCGCTTACGACAAACTCTTTGAAAAAGGTCATGTTCGTTAAATATACGGACTACATCACGGTTAAAAACTCTATTCGTACAGGCGCTTTTTGGGAGATCGGACCGTATCTCGAGCAATTTCCCAATCTGAAAAAGCTTAATCGAGATATTCTTCAGCAAACGGCAGTGGACGGTAATATTTATGGACTGTATACGGAACGTCAATCTTCACGCCAAGGGATTATTTTGCGCAAGGATTGGCTCGATCAGCTAGGCTTACAAGAGCCACAAACGATTGAAGAGCTGTATGATATTTTATATGCATTTACCTATGATGATCCTGATCAAAATGGACAGCATGACACGGTTGGCTTAACAGATCGCAACGACTTGATTTATGGTGCGTTCAAAACATTAAGCTCTTATTTTGGCACTCCGAATAATTGGGAGATCGTCGATGGTTCATTTGTTCCCGAATTTGAAACTCAGGGCTATATGGACACGATGAATTTCATGAAAAAACTGTATGAGAATAAGCTGATCAATGTTGATTTTCCAGTAACAAGCAAGGATGTTCAGCGTGAGCTTTTAATTCGTGGGACAGCAGGCGTCTATATTGGCGCGATGACGGATGTACAGCGACTGTATGAGGAAGCCAAGCGATTCAATGAGCAGGTGGAGTTTACCGTCGTCAATCGTATAGCTGGTCCAAAAGGCTATCGAATATGGTCGATACCGAATTTTAACGGGTTGTATCTGTTTTCGAAGAAGGCCATTCCTACTGAGGAGGAGCTGCTGCGCGTGTTGTCCTTTTTTGATCGGACGATGGACGCAGATGTCGCTAATTTGCTGCATTACGGTATACAAGACAAGCATTATTATCTGAAAGAGGGCAAGGTCGTCTTGCCTGAGGAGCTTGCAGCGCTGCGCACCCAGGAAATAAACGCACTTTATTCCTTAATGATTGCTGATTCAGGCAATCCAAACATTATGGAGATCGCGGAGCAGCATCATTTGTGGAGCTATGCTGAGCAATTAGTAGAGGATAATAATCAATTTATTGTGCCAGACCCTACGTTGGGGCTTGAATCATTAACCTATGATGAACGCGGTGGGGAATTGTACAAGATTATTTCCGATGCAACATACAATTATATGTTAGGCGCCATTGATGAGCATGGATTCGCACAACAGGTAGAGCTGTGGCGAAAACATGGCGGCAATCAAATTATTGCAGAGTATAATGAAAGCTATTTTAAATAACGATTACACATTCATACGCCGCAGGGAAGCAGCCAACGCTGCAACCTGCGGTTTTTTGCGTGCTATCGGCATGTTAGTCTACGTGAAGTGTCATTATCTCTTGTCATAATCATGAGCTCATATGCTGATTCGGACAAGCTCAGCATGAACAAATGATTGTTTCGGTACCTTTGCTTTGAATGTTACGTTAATGCTGTTCCCGGTAAGCAGCTGCTTCACGGGACAGGTCTTATTATATGAAAATGGAGGTCATGATGTATGAAGAAAAAGCCGGCAATTGTACTGAGTTCTTTGATAGCGCTTTCTTTAATGGTGAGCGCATGTGGCGGTAACAGTAATAGCGGCTCGACTACCACTTCTACGCCGAATACGACTCAAAGTACAGAGGGCAATAAGGAAAATTCATCAGAGACAAGTCCAACAGAAATCACTATAATGCTGCCGCTAAATGTTGCAGAAACACCACCAGACACGATCAAAAGTGAGGTTGAGAAGTTAACGAATACGAAGCTGACGTATCAGTTCTTCCCAGCTGATACGTACGAAGAGAAGCTGAATGCTTCCTTTGCAACAGGATCGTTGCCTCAAGTTGTTTATTTGAAAAATCAAGCGACGTTTCTTCAGATGAAAGAAGCTATTCGCGACGGACAGTTTTGGGAGATCGGACCTTATATGGCCGAATTCCCGAACCTAAGCAAGCTAAAGCCTGAAATTCTTAACAATACGAAAGTAGATGGCAAGCTCTATTCGTTATACATTGGCCGTCCGCTTGCACGTCAGGGCATCATTTATCGTAAAGACTGGGCTGATAATTTAGGTTTGGAGGCGCCAAAAACAGTGGATGATCTATATGTCATGATGGAGAAATTTACGAAAGAAGATCCAGACGGCAATAATATTGACGATACGATCGGCCTTGCAGACCGCAATGACTTGATCTATGGCGCATTCAAAACAGTCGCTTCATGGTTTGGCACACCGACAAATTGGGGTGAGAAGGACGGTCAGCTGCTGCCAGAATTTATGTTCGAGGAATATATAGAGGCGATGGATTATATGAAAAAAATTCGCGACAACAGCTTAATGAACGTAGACTTTGCAGGAACTAGCAAAACGGATCAAGTAGCTTTGTTTACGAGTGGCAAGGCAGGTGTATATATCGGCTCAATGCAGGATATCAACTCCTTGGACAAAGACTTGATTAAAAACGTACCGGATGCTGTAGCAAGCGTGCATGCACTTATTGCAGGCCCAGACGGCAATGTCTCAACGTGGGCCATTCCGGGCTATAACAACGTCGTATTGTTCCCAAAAACGGCTATTAAAAATGAAGATGAGCTGAAGAGCATCCTTGCATTCTTCGACGCGATGATGACGCCAGAGGTGTCCAACACGATGTTCTGGGGCATTGAGAATGTTCATTATACGGTAGAGGACGGCAAAGCGAAAGCATCAGACAATCAGGAGCTGACAGAGCGCGAGGTAAAGGGCTACAAGGATAGCGTAATTGGCGAGTCAGAAACGAACGGCATGCTTGAGCCTTATCATGACCTTGAAGCTCGTATTCTTGCAGAGCAGTTCGTTATTGAAAATGAAAAAGTCGCGATTCATGATCCAACCGCTTCACTAGATTCCGCGACATTTGCAGAAAAAGGCACGCAGCTTCAGGAGCTTATTAATGATGCGACTTACAAATATATGTACGGCACGATTGATCGCGCGGGCTTTGATAAAGCCATTGAGGATTGGAAGTCTCGTGGCGGTCAGCAAATTATCGACGAGTTCAATGCTTCCTATAAGCAATAAGGAGTAGAAAGGTTCAAATTTATGTAGCAGGTTGGAAGCTAGAGGGGCAAAGCAGACAAATAGCTGATGCCCTTCTCTTCCTCTCGTATTAGGGAAGGAGAGAAGATAAGATGCAGGAAGCAGCGATAGAGAATATAAAGGTTCCAGCCAAACGCCCAAGCAGTGAGCGAAAGAGGAGAATATGGCGCAATAAGTGGCTGTATGCCATGATTGCTCCGGGTGTGTTATATTTCATTATTTTTAAGTATATTCCGATGTTTGGTTTGGTTATCGCCTTTCAGGATTTCAAGCCGTTCTTCGGCTTCACAGGCAGCGAGTGGGTGGGATTCAAGCATTTTGAGCGTTTATTTACAGAGCCAGATTTTTTGAACATATTGTCCAATACCTTAATACTGTTTGCGATGAATTTATTTTTTTATTTCCCGGTTCCAATTATTTTGGCACTGATGTTGAATGAGGTTCGAATTAACTTCTTTAAGCGATTATTTCAGTCGCTTGTCTATTTGCCGCATTTCTTATCATGGGTCATCATCGTTTCGATCAGCTTTGTCATGCTTACGATGGATGGCGGTATTATTAATGAATTGCTTGTTTTTTTTGGTTTTGAAAAAGTCAATTTCCTCCTTAGCAACGAATGGTTTCGACCAGTTTATATCATTCAAGTGATATGGCGTGAAGCAGGGTGGGGAACGATTATATATTTGGCAGCTATTGCATCGATCGATCCGCAGCTTTATGAAGCGGCACGAATGGATGGAGCCTCTCGCATGAGACAGGTATGGCACATTACACTGCCAGCCATTCGCAGCGTCATTATTGTGCTGCTTATTCTAAAAATCGGTGATGTACTGGAGCTTGGCTTTGAGCATGTGTATTTGCTGCTTAATGCGATGAATCGCGATGTCGCAGAAATTATCGATACCTATGTGTACACAGCTGGGGTACGTCAGGGGCAATTTAGCTATAGTACTGCTATTGGATTCTTCAAATCATTGGTCGGTTTGATCCTTGTCATGTTTGCAAATTACTTGGCTAAGAAAATGGGTGAGGAAGGCGTTTATTAATCTTATGATGAGGAGGGAACCTCATGATCGAGGATCGCACAATAAATGGGCGAATATTTGCCCTGGTCAACTATCTGCTGCTAACCATTATTGCAATCATAACGGTGCTTCCTTTTTTGCACGTTGTTGCAGGATCTTTTACAACGAGTGCAGAGTTAGCAGTGAAACGGTTTATATTGATTCCAACAGAGTGGAGTCTTGATGCGTATCGTTTTATTTTTTCCACAAATACAATATTTAGAGCGATGGGCGTTTCGGTTGGGGTCACGCTGTTTGGTACGTTATTCAGTATGCTGATTACGTCGTTAATGGCATACGGTCTTGCGCGCCGCGATCTGGACGGCCGCAAATATATTATGTTCCTTGTCGTGTTCACGATGCTGTTTAGTGGAGGATTAATTCCAAGCTTTCTTGTAGTAAAGGAGCTCGGCTTGATTGATAAGTACGCAGCCTTGATTCTTCCGTCCACAATTAGTGCGTTTAACTTGATTATATTGAAAAATTTCTTTCAGAACATTCCAGAGGGACTAGAAGAATCAGCGAAAATTGACGGCTCCAGCGACTTCGGCATCCTGTTTCGTATCGTGCTGCCATTGTCGATGCCAGCCATTGCAACGCTGTCGCTTTTCTATGCCGTAACGTACTGGAACACATATCTTAGTGCCATTCTTTATTTGAATGATAGCGCCAAATGGCCGATTCAAGTGCTCTTGCGTCAAATTGTTGTGCTGGCAAGTGGGCTAGATACCAGCCCAGATCTTGATGCATCTGTGCCTCCACCAGAGCAAACCTTGAAAATGGCTGTAATTGTTGTTGCTACGCTTCCAATTTTGTGTGTTTATCCGTTTTTACAAAAGCATTTTGCCAAAGGAGCCATGCTTGGATCAATTAAAGGATAGTGTTGTAAGGTTTGAGCAATCACGTAGGCGGGCAATTAATGCTTGAACTCGAAAGATGAATAAGGAGGTTCCATATGAATCAACGAATAGAGCGGTCACCGCTTGATTGGGCAGAGGCTGCCTGCCAGTCGTTAATGCAGCAGTTTATGCCAGAAGAGCTTCCGCCAGCGCATCGCTGGCACTACCATCAGGGCGTGTTTCTATGCGGAATGGAGGAAGTAGCAGAGCTTACAGGAGAAGATCGGTATGCAGCGTATATTAAGCGTTATGTAGATAAGCTGATTGATGAGCAGGGCAACTTGTACTTCGCGCGCGATGAGCTTGATGCGATTCAGCCGGGTTTGCTGCTGTTTCGTCTAGCTAAGCAGCATCCTGATGATAGCCGTTATGAAAAAGCCGCCTATAAGCTGCGGCATCTGTTTCACACGTTGAATCGGACGAGCGAGGGCGGCTTCTGGCATAAGGATAAGTATCCTTATAATATGTGGCTTGATGGCTTATATATGGGCGGAGTGTTTGCCTTGAAATATGCTAATGCTTACGGTGAACCCGAGCTTCGTCAGCTTGCTTTGCTGCAGGAGCAGCTCATGCGCAAGCATATGCGCGATGACAAAACGGGACTGCTGTATCATGCATGGGACGAGAGCAGGCAGATGGCATGGGCTAATCCTGAGACAGGCTGCTCGCCTGAGTTTTGGGCACGCTCGCTTGGATGGTATGGCTTGGCGGTCAGTCAATTTCTTGATGAGCTGCCTGCCGGTGAGCCAGGCATTCAGCAGTTGGAGGATGCGCTGGAGCAATTTGTTCAGGCGATTATTCCGTATCAGCATGCAGCGACAGGCCTGTGGTATCAGGTTGTAGATAAGGGTAATCTAGAAGATAATTGGCTGGAAACGTCGGGCACAAGCTTGTTTATCTACGCTATCGCTAAGGCATACCAGCGAGGACTGGTGGATGAGAAAGGATTGGAAGCAGCGAAGCGAGGATATCAAGGATTGCTCGAAACCGTGCAATACGCGGAGGGACGATTTGTGCTTCCGAAAATATGTATCGGCACGTCAGCAGGCGACTATCAGAATTATGTGACCAGGCCGACGAGTGAGAACGATCTGCATGGCGTCGGAGCCTTTATCCTTGCATCAGTAGAAATGGAGAAGATACTGACTGCTGTTGCACAATAAAAATCAATCAAGCGAAAAATCTATTCTGGCTATTATTTCGGAAATAATTAAAAGCTGCTTTTCAGCCTATTGAAAAGCAGCTTTTTTGTCTGGATACAAGGGAAGCCAATTTAAATAGGAAGGCATTATATAGGATCTGCCTGTGGTAGAACGATCGTAATGAGCTCTTTTAAGTCCTCAATTGTGGCATCAGCATCAACTGTCTGATCAGATTGCCCGTTTCGCTTCCAGACAGCTCTCATTCCAACGTCACGACTAGCACGGACGTCATTGACAGGATGATCCCCGACAAATACAGCCTCCTCAGCCGATACGTCAAGCTTATGAAGTGCGCGAAGGAAGATAGCGGGATCAGGCTTTCGCAACCCCTCCCACTCGGATATCAGGATCTCGTCGAATAAATGGTCGATGTTTAACGCTTTGAAATTATCGTATTGAAATTGTCCGTAGCCGTTGGAGACTAAAGCAAGCTTAATCTGATTGTTTTTGAGCTCCTTGAGCATACGCAGCATATTGGGATAGCCGATGCAGTGCTGCTGAAAGTTACATAGATAATCCTCTAATAGTAATCTCCAATCTATGTGCTGTAAAGAAAATTGCTCGATCAACTGTTGATAGACAATATCTTTCCATACGTAGCCATGACAATCGAGCTCAATGAACCGCTCAATAAAGCGGTTTTTTTCGACAGCTTGAAGCTCGGGAATTCGTTCATATTGCTTGCTGACGAATGATAACAGGGATGAATCACGATCCAGCAGTGTTCCATCCAAATCAAATAGAACGGCTTTAATCGTCAAGGCCCCCATTCCTTTCTTCACCTAGTATATTCGACATTAGGCAAGCTTGCTCATACTTTGGGAGCTTATGCGGGTTGAGCGTAATGTAGATTTCATTAATGCGTTCTTGAACAATAGAGAAGCTGATAACGCTCTGGAGCTGTCCATTCATATAGCATACAAGGGCGGGCTGAGCATTTACAGTTTTGAGCTGATAATAAAAGTCGTCTGGTGCTTTTTTGACAATACCGGACAGAAAGGCAAGAACATTGGAGCGGGTAAAGATAGGACGAGTAGCTGCATGAACCTCGCCGCCGCCATCAGAGAACAGCGTAACGTTGTCAGAGATCAGCTCCAATAAGTCCTCCATTTTTTGATTCTGAAATGCGTCTACAAAGGAATCAATGATAGATTTATTTTTGGTATAATCCAGATTTTCATCATTACAGCTTGATAATTTTTGTTTAGCTCGACTAAACAGCTTTCGGCAATGCTCCTCTTTCTTCTCCAGTATTTCTGCGATTTCTGTGTAGGAAAAGGTAAATACTTCACGCAGCAGCAAAACGGCCCTTTCCGCTGCTCCCAAATGCTCCATCATCCGCATATAGGCGATACTAAGGCCTTCTTTTCTCAAGTAAGCCTCAGAAGGCTCCTCCTGTGCATAGGCAGATAGGTCCATCACAAGCGGATCAGGATTCCATGGCCCAATATACTGTTCTCGTTTATAGCGAGCAGATTTTAGCAGATCAAGACAACGATTGGTCATCATTTTGCACAGATAAGCCTTTTTATTAACGACCATAGCATTCTCATTAATGAGGTAAGCACGCATAAACGTTTCTTGTACCATATCCTCGGCATCATTAACGGAACCGAGCAATCGATAGCCTAAGGAAAACAATAGCGGCTTCAACTGCTTATACTCCTCATTGCTAATTTGCATGCAATCTCCTCATCTTTCAAATTGACTGATAAGCCGTTCTGCGGCTGCCTTGGCACTGCTTAGCGCACCATCAAGCAGCATGTAATCGGGTGAGCTCCAATCTCCAGCAAGGTATAAACCAGGCATTGCGGTAAGTGCTTGCTTCAGTTCTTCATTGTCACCCGCTTTCGGTAAACGCTGATTAACCGTAACATGCGGCATAAAGCGCCAAGCAAGCTTGTAGCTTTTCCAGCCTGGCTGAAGCTGCTCCAGCACATGTTCAAGCTCTGTCTTTACATGCTTAGGATCAGCTTGATCTGCAGGATGTAAATATTTTTGTACGTGCAGGATTACGGCATTACGATTATCTGAAAGTCTAGCATAGTTTGAATGCACAGAATAGTAGTAGGGCTCTTCCGTACCAATGGCGAATAACCGTTGAGGCCGAGGAAGCTGAGAAAGCGCGACGTCAAGCACAGCTCCTTTTACGGGAATGATGCGTGAGAAAAAGCTTTGCTGAACAGGTAGTGCATGATCGCCGAGCATACCTAGCAGTTCCTGAGGACCAGCAGTATAAATAACTGTTTTCGTCAGCAGCTCCTCGCCGTCTGTAAGTACGATACGAAAACCTCCGCCAGCAAGCGGTTCAATCTGCTTCACTCCATTGCCTGCTTTAACTTCGACGCCAAGCATAACGGCACGATTATGCAGCTGATCGATCATCGATTGCCAGCCGCCATCGAGATAGAGGACACCCCCAAGCGCTTGTTTAATATGGGATAATGTTGTTTTTGCGCTAACCAGCTCAGGCGCATGGCAATACGTTGCCAGTCTGCCAAGTGATCGAAGGAGATGCCTAACCTTCTCAGAATGAGCATGCTTTTCGATCCATTGCTGGTAGGTTTGGTCCGCTGCATGCTCTGGTACGAAACGGAAGATATGCCACACTGCATTCAGCCATTCCAATCGTTGCTTCCAATTCAGATACGTTGTAGACAACATTCCTCCAAGATAGAATGGTGCTGCATGAGTCGATCCGTTGTCATAAAGCTCACCGTCCAGCTTGGGCGACTGTCCGCTAACCCGAATACCTAATTGTTCGAGTATCGCATAACCTACTCCTTTACGGTATACCGCATGCGGCCCCAGATTAAAATAATGTCCGTTCATTATATTTGTTTTTGCTCTGCCGCCAGTTGTTCTGCTTTTTTCAAGGAGCATAACGGACAAGTTAGATTTCGCCGTAAAGTGAGCCGCGGTATACCCTGCCAGACCAGCTCCAATGATAAGCACATCGTAATTCCATTTATAAGTCATTTGTTTAGCCTCCTATGCTTTATAACACCTATGACGAGATTGCATTAAGAGGCGTGACGTTCAGCGATATAATATTTTTATGGTTCATAATAGAACTTTTATAGAAGCAGGCAAAAGCCTTCTATGGCGCTGTAATTCGCTTGTTTATAGGGGGTTACGGAAATTTTCTGTCTTTTATATCTCATTTGACTATCATATAATAGTAAATATGTTAATCTGTAATTATTAATGATACACTATAGTAAATTGGATTCTAATTGAAAAGGTGTGTGACCAGGTCGCACTCTGCCTTGCTATGAGCCTACGCAGGAGCGCCTACATCCTTTCTTAAATCTTAGAGTGTAAGGACGGTTAAAATGAGTAACAGTGAAACGAAAACAGACGTTATTTTAATTGGTGCCGGAATTATGAGTGCGACACTAGGATCATTGCTGAAAGAATTAGTACCAAGCTGGAACATAAAAGTGTTTGAAAAGCTTGCTAAGGCAGGAGAGGAAAGCTCTAACGAATGGAATAATGCTGGTACAGGGCATGCGGCACTTTGTGAGCTTAACTATACCGTTGAAAAATCAGACGGTTCAATAGATGTGAGCAAAGCGTTAAAAATTAACGAACAATTTCAAATTTCGAAGCAATTCTGGTCTTATCTTGTTCAAAATAAGCTAATTACAAAGCCACAGGATTTTATTATGCCATTACCTCATATGAGTCTAGTACAAGGTGAAAAAAATGTTTCCTTTTTAAGAAAACGTTTTGAAGCGCTATCAAAAAATCCATTGTTTCAAGGAATGGAGTACTCAGAGGACCCAGCCACATTAGAGGAATGGATTCCTTTAATTATGGAAGGACGCCAAACAAACGAGCCAATGGCGGCTACCAAGATCGACTCTGGGACAGATGTTAACTTCGGCGCACTAACGCGTATGCTGTTTGATCATCTGCAGAACCAAGGGGTTGAGCTTAACTATCAGCATAGTGTCAGCGATTTGAAGCGCACAAGCGATGGTTTATGGGAACTGAAGGTTCGCAACTTAACTACAGGCTCTGTGGAACGTCATCAAGCCAAATTTGTATTTATTGGCGGTGGCGGCGGAAGCATTCACCTGCTGCAAAAATCGGGCATTCCTGAAGGAAAGCATATTGGTGGTTTCCCGGTTAGTGGATTGTTTATGGTGTGCAATAATCAGGAGATTGTTGAGAAGCATCACGCAAAAGTATATGGAAAAGCGAAGGTCGGAGCACCTCCAATGTCTGTTCCGCATCTGGATACTCGTTATATAAATAATAAAAAGTCATTGTTATTCGGTCCGTTTGCAGGATTTTCACCAAAGTTTCTGAAAACAGGCTCGATGTTTGACTTGATTTCATCAGTTAAGCCGCACAATGTTACCACTATGCTGGCTGCTGGCGTGAAGGAAATGGCGCTTACGAAATACCTGATTCAGCAGGTTATGCTCTCGAATGAGAAGCGACTGGAGGAGCTGCGTGAATTTATTCCGAATGCCAAGCTTGAGGATTGGGACATCGTTGTAGCGGGACAGCGCGTGCAGGTCATTAAAGATACGCCAGCTGGAAAAGGTACACTTCAGTTTGGTACAGAGGTCGTAAGTGCTTCTGATGGTTCGATTGCAGCCTTGCTGGGCGCTTCACCAGGGGCATCCACTGCTGTTCACGTTATGCTTGAAGTATTGAATAAATGCTTCCCGCAGCATATCAAGGAATGGGAGCCTAAGCTGAAGCAGATGATTCCATCCTACGGTGTTTCACTGCTGGATCACCCTCAGCTGCTTCGTCAGGTTGAACAAGAAACGACACTAACTCTTAAATTAACCTCGAAGCAAGCAGTTAGAATGTAAGCTGCTTACGAATTAGGTGCAATAATGATAAAGGAAAAGGAAGCATATGGCTGCCAAGCATTTGCTTCCTTTTGTTATGACCTCGTTATTGGTAGCTGAGCTCAGCAGCTAACGAGGAGGTAACAGAATGATAGATTGAAGGAAAGGCTGATCAGGATGATAAATGATACGTACATTTCACAGATTGATGATAAATGGCGAGATAGCTTTGTCCAGCTATCGGAAACCGTTCAAAACCATATTCCAGACGGCTTCGAGTCTGTCTTGCAATATGGTGGTATAAGCTATGTTGTACCGCTGTCTACTTATCCGCAAGGATACCATGTCACACCAAACACACCGCTTCCGTTTATATCGATTATTGCGCAGAAGAAGCATCTGTCTTTATACCATATGGGTGTGTATTCAGACCCTGAGCTGCTTCATTGGTTTCAAGAGGAGTATGCGAAGCAAGTGCCGACCAAGCTAAACATGGGAAAGAGCTGTATTCGATTTACCAATCCCAGCAAAATTCCATATTCCTTGATTGGAGAGCTGGTTGAAAAGATGACTGTTGCAGATTGGATTCAACGCTATGAGGCAAGCAAAAATGAAGAACGGTAAGAGACAGTGGCTCTATATATTGGTCGTGATGCTTGCATGTGCAATCATGCAGGGATGTTCGGCTCCACATCCAGCCAATTCGTTGGCGAGCGGCGATCAAGTGGAGCAGCAGGAACCGTCCCCGTCTCCTGCTGCTGCGGATAACGCGGAATTGAATTCATCAATCATTGATGAGCAGCAAGATGCTGTTCAGCCTACAGATGAACAGGACTCATCCTCTAGTGATTCCTTGCATGGGAGTGAGATCGATTCAGCAGTTCCATCTAGCGAGGATGTAGCAAGTGAGCCAGCCCTTCCTGCTAAAACGTATGCATTGCCTGACGGATTTGTATATTTAGACGATATATTGGAAGATGCGCAATATGATATTCGTTATTACGGAGAAAACAATTTTGTAGGCAGACCGATTGAGGGTTATTTGGCACCGTATGCAATAGCAACGGAAGAGATGGCTGCGGCCTTGGTGAAGGTAAGTGAGGAAATGCAGGAACTGGGCTACGGATTACTGATCTATGATACGTATCGACCAGCTAAGGCAGTCGAAGTCTTTAAGGAATGGTCACAGGATGAAGCCGATACGCTTATGAAGGACTCGTTTTACCCGAATGAGGAAAAGAGTAAGCTGTTCCAGCGTGGATATTTGTCTCAACGCTCTGGTCACTCGCGGGGGAGTACAGTGGATTTGACCTTGTATGAGCTGGCAAGCGGTGAGCCGCTTGATATGGGTAGTCCGTACGATTTGCTTGATGAGATTTCTTATTTTGGAACACGTCTCATTACAGATGAACAAGCAGCCAATCGAGAGCTGCTGAAAAAAGTAATGAAGAAGCATGGCTTTAAGGAATACAGCAAGGAATGGTGGCATTATGTGCTGCTGGATGAGCCGTATCCATCCACATATTTTGATTTTGATGTGCAATAATAGCTGTTCATCGTAAGCTCGAAGGAGGGGATGTCTGTAGAGATATCCTCTTTTTCCGTGTATGCAAGAGGAAAAACAACAAATTGCGAGATAAAGTAGCAGTTTGCTCGGTATAACGTGTGGAATGGCTTAGAAAGACGGACTATGCATATGACACAGCTTATACTTTAAGCTATAATTAGGGGCGTGTCTGACCCCTGTTCAGGGGCACCTTTGCTCAGACACGCCCTAGTATCGCTATAATTACCCTGTATAGGTAGGGGGATCAATATGATTACTCTACATCAAGTAAGCAAAAGCTTTGGATCGTATGAGGCGATTAAAAGCGTTTCGTTGACTATAAATCGTGGTGAAATATATGGCATCATTGGACCAAGCGGCGCAGGCAAGTCAACCCTGCTCCGTCTAATGAATGTGCTGGAGAAGCCTGACTCCGGTGAGGTTGAGGTAAATGGACAACTGTTAACAAGCTTGACTCCGGCTGAGCTGCGGCGAGCACGTCAATCAATCGGAATGATTTTTCAGCATTTTCATCTGCTTTCGAATAAAACCGTACATGACAACGTAGCGGTGTCGTTGGAGTTAACGGGATTTCCGCGCAAGCAGAGACGAGCAAGGGTGATGGAATGCTTGGCATTTGTAGGCTTGGAGCATGCTGCAAGCAAATATCCTGCGCAGCTAAGCGGCGGTCAGAAGCAGCGCGTTGCGATTGCGCGGGCATTGGCCAATAGTCCGCAGGTGCTGCTCTGTGATGAACCAACATCATCGCTTGACTCCAGTACGACAGCAGAGGTACTGCAGGTGCTGCAAAAAATCAATCAAACACTTGACGTAACGGTAGTTATTGTCAGCCATGAGCTTGATGTGATTAAGAGCATCTGTCAGCGTGTTGCGGTCGTTGATGATGGGTTCATCTATGACACGATTATCAATGAGCCAACAGGTATACAGTTTGTTGATAAAGACCCTCAAAGCTTCGTCGACCGACTAAGGGAGAGGGGGAACAGATCCGATGCCTGAGGTGCTTGTACAATATCAAGCGGAAATAATAGAGTCGATTGGTGAAACCTTCTACATGGTTGGCGCTTCCGTATTAGCCGCCGTCCTGCTTGGCCTGCCGATCGGTACATTTCTATTTTTGTGCGGCAAGGGCAGCATATTGGAGAATCGCACCGTATATGGGCTGTTAAATGTGCTGGTTAATACGATCCGTTCGTTCCCATTTTTACTGCTGGTCGTTTTTTTGATTCCATTCACGAGATGGATTGTTGGAACCGCGATTGGCACAGCAGCAGCAACCGTGCCGCTGGCGATTATTGCGATTGCGCATTATGCCCGTTTGGTAGAGCAGTCATTGCTCGATGTACCTAAGGGAGTATTGGAAGCGGCGGTGTCGATGGGCGCTTCAATTAAAGAGATTATCTTCAAGTTTTTATACGTGGAGGCACGATCTGCTCTTGTGCTGTCTCTGACTACGTCAACGGTTAGCTTTATTTCTTATTCTACGGTGATGGGTATCGTTGGTGGCGGAGGCATTGGTGATTTTGCGATTCGTTATGGCTACCAGCAGTATAAGACTGACCTAATGCTGTATGTTATTGTGATTATGGTTATACTGGTGCAAATGATTCAATTTATTGGATCAACTGTATCCCAAAAAATAGATAAAAGATAATAGGAAAGTGAGAGAAACAAAATGAAAAAAATGCTATTTACAGTAGTGCTTGTTGCTTTAGTATTGAGTGGTTGCGCTCAAAACAATAAAACGGAGGAGAACAATACACAGCAGCCTGTTGCTGAAACTGAAGCTGTTACGTTAAAGGTTGCTTCGCTAATCCCTCCTATGACAGAAATTTTGGAGCTTGTAAAACCTGATCTGGCTGAACAGGGTATTGATCTAGAGGTTGTTGTACTGAGTGACAACGTTCAGCCTAACAGTGCTTTGTGGGCGAAGGAAGTAGATGCGAACTTCTTCCAGCACGTGCCGTACATGGAGGAGTTCAACCGCAATAACAATGCTGAGCTTGTGCCGATCACACCGATTTATTTTGCCAACTATGGTGTTTATTCAAAAAACTATGCCTCTATGGATGAGCTGCCTGAAGGCGCAGTTATTGCGATTGCCAACGATGTTTCGAATATCGACCGTTCATTATCGTTGTTGGCTCAACATGGTGTAATTACGCTTCAGGAAAAAACAGGGCCATATTATACGCAAGCTGATATTACCGAAAATCCTAAGAACTACAAATTTGAAGAGCTTGATTTATTGATGCTTGCAAGAATGTACGATGATGCCGATGCGGTTGTCATGACACCTGCGTATGCAGCTCCACTTGGTCTAACGCCAAAAAGCGATGCACTGCTAACAGAAGGTGTTGAAAATAACTTTGCGATTACACTTGTTGCACGCAAGGATAACGCAGAATCAGAGGCGATTAAGAAGCTTGCAGAAGCGATGACAAGCGAGCCGGTAAAACAATTTCTAGAGACCAATTACGATGAAACAGCTATTCCTGCTTTTCAATAGAGCAGCATGATAATAAGAAACCAGCTCATTAAGTGATGAAGAAGAAGTATGACATAGCAAGAAGGTGACTTGTGGGATATATTATGCTGTTGTTGGCGACATTGGCGTGGAGCTTTGTCGGTGTGCTCGTCAAAACAGGAACAACGATGGTAGATTGCGCAATCCTTTCATTTGCCAGGTTCTTTTTTGGGGTTTTATTTTTAGCAGCTTATTTATGGCTTCGCGACGGTAAATTACAGCTCAAATTCGGGATGAAATGGATATGGATTGGTGCTATAGGAAAAGCCATTAACTATGTGTTTGAAAATATTGCGCTGTACATCGGTTATTCCTATGGCAATATTCTTGTACAGCCCGTCCAGACTGTTGTACTGCTGCTTGCTGCAGCATTTATGTTCAAGGAAACGATAACGAAGCGAAGCTGGGCGGCTGCCGCCTTGTGTATTATTGGGGTTTTAATCGTTGGATGGAATGGTGTGCCTTTTGCTGAGCTTATGCAAGGAGGAGGCCTTACAACGCTGCTGTTCACCATTGCGGGTGTTGGTGCTGCGGTTCACGTGTTGAGTCAGCGGATGCTTATAAAAAGCATGGACAATGGAAATATGAATACGTCTATCTTTATCGTAAGTACATTGATTGTGACGCTGCCTATTCCATTTCAGTCAGAGGGCTTTATTGGTCCTGTTACTCCATGGGCCTGGGGAGCATTGCTTCTGCTAGGTTTTATTACAGGATTTAGTTTTTTATGGTCAGCTGAAGCAATTAAACGAGTACCGTTTTCTTTTGTTGCAATTGCGGGTAATTGTACCGTGTTGTTTGCTATCTTTTGGTCTTATTTGTTTTTCAACGATCCGATCACAATATACTTGATGGTCGGGACATTTGTATTCGTAGCAGGTTTGCTGCTGCTTAATTTCCCGCTAACTAGACATAAAAGAGTTAAGCAGATCAATGTCTGATTGAAGGCAATCGTTTATACCGAAATAGCAATGAGCAAAGGCTCATTGCTATTTTTCTTTATTCTTTTTTTCTTGCTCACGCTTTGCTGCTGCTTCAAGCTGCCGAAAACGCTTGACATCAACCTTGCGTACGGGCAATGGTTCATGCCGCAGCAGCTTGGACATGGATATGATTAGCAGTAATAAAATTACAGTGAAGGGCAATGCAGCAACAAGCGAGGCTGTCTGTAATGCCTCCAAGCCTCCTGTATAGAGCAAAACTCCTGCAATAATCGACATTAACCCGCCCCATACAAATTTAATGAATTTTGGTGGATTCAAACTTCCGTTGGACGTCATACTGGATAGCACATAAGTTGCTGAATCAGCTGAAGTTACTAGGAAGATCAGAATAAGCACCATAGAAATAACGGAAATGATCGTTGTTAACGGAAGATGCTGCAGCACTTCAAATAAAGCCGTTGTGACATCTGAATGTACTGCCTCTGCAATCGATGTATTTCGCTTCAGATCAAACCATAAGGCTGTCCCGCCAAAAGTCGCAATCCAAAAACATGCGATGACAGGGGGGATAATCATTACGCCTAATACAAATTCTCGAATTGTTCTGCCTTTAGACACGCGTGCAATAAATGCACCAACATAAGGCGACCAGGCAATTGCCCATGCCCAGTAGAAGATCGTCCAATCTCGAATCCAAGTTCCGCCTCTATACGGCTGCAGTCGCAGGCTGTACGAGATATAATTCGATAAGTAATCACCAAGTCCTAATGTAAACGTTTCAAGAATGAAAACAGTAGGGCCTGTTACAAAAACAAACAATAGCATGCCAATCGCAAGGCCTAGGTTAAGATTGCTCAAATATTTCATGCCTTTATAAACTCCAGATGTCGTGGAAAGCATATACAACAAAAATATAACTACGATGAGCAGCAGTTGAATCCAGTTTGAGCTTTGAATACCGAACACATAGCTCAATCCACCATCAAGCTGCATAACACCTAGTCCTATCGAGGTAGCAATACCCATGACTGTTGCGATTACAGATAAGGAATCAATTGTATTTCTTGTAATTGGACGACTGCCTGTTACTGGCTCCAATGCTGTCGATATAAGGCTGTTCTTCTGTTTACGAAACTGAAGGAAAGCAATGACGAGACCAACCATTGCGAAGATGGCCCATTGGCTAATGCCCCAATGAAAAAAAGCATAGCCCATCGCAACTCTCGCTGATTGAACGGTTAGTCCTTCAAGATCGGAGAATGGTGGCGTATAAAAATGACTCATTGGCTCTGCGACTCCCCAAAACACAAGTCCTACGCCAAAGCCTGCTGAAAAAAGCATGCCAACCCATGAAAAAAAAGGAAACTCAGGACGCTCTTTTTCTCCGCCTAATCGGATACCGCCGTACTTACTTACGACTAATCCTATTAGAAACAACGTGATAACGAACACAGACAACAGAAAAAACCAACCAAAATATTCAGTAATGATGGAAAAGGATGAGTTAGCAACCTTTCCAAACCAATCAGGAATTACGCCTCCAATGATTGCAAAAGCTGCAATTATAACGGCTGATACTGTGAAAACTAGATTGCTCCATATCTTTGACATGCTTTTTGTCATGCTGACACCTCCAGAGTTACCATTATTCCACCGAATTGAACAATGTATGCAGAAGGTATTCCAGCATTAAAAGCATAACTTTACGTTATTTATCGAACAATAATCTGGCTGCAATGATCAATCATTTATAAGTTAGGGAGGACACCTCATATGGGTAAAAATTCTGATGTAACCTGGAAGCAAGATCACCCCAGCACATTATTAAGCAATGCCGTACAGCGTGCTAATCGTGCCGTCAAGCAAGCTATGTCTCATCCAGAGCAACAATTGATTGAGCAAGCATATCAATCGCTTTCACATGCAGAACATGCGCTGGACAATGCTGTTCAGTATGAGGAGCACATGGATACGGTTCAGCAAAATCAACAGCAGCTAGAGGTGCTAAAGCAGCAGCTTCAGCATACAACAGAGCAGCAATAAGCTACGCTTTTGCGGTATGCAGCTTTAGATGCTGCATACCGCTTGTTATATGTAAAGCAATGACAAGAAGTTTGGTACATGTAAGTTATGCAATGTATAACATACAAGTGTATTGACACCATTCTAGACTAGGCGAATATTCTAATTGAAGATGATCAGAAAAGAAAATAAGGAGGATGAACCAATGAGCACAGTTCCTGGGTATCCTTACTATGGATCTGAGACAGAATGTCAGCAAATTCCGATTACTTTCCCTCCGCAGCATCAGCCGATACAGCCTGGTTTGGAATACGCGATGACACCATTACCGATAAGTGATAATCCAAACTACAAAGGCAGTGGTAAATTAAAAAACAAGGTTGCCATTATTACAGGTGGTGATAGCGGGATTGGCAGAGCGGTTGCGATTGGATTTGCCAAGGAAGGCGCCAATATGGTAATTACGTATATGCCGCATGAGCGTCCGGACGCAGAGGCGACCAAACAAATGGTTGAAGCATACGGTCAACATATTTTACTTATAGAAGGTGACTTGCGAGTACCTGGCTTCTCACAGGAAATCGTTGATCAGACGATGGGACATTTTGGCAGAGTTGACACGCTCATATTGAACCAGGCGGTGCAATATCCACAGGAGAGCATTCTTGATATTACGGATGAGCAGCTAGAGCAAACGTATCGTACGAATATTTTTCCGTTTTTTTATTTGACGAAGGCGGCACTTCCACACATGA
The DNA here is from genome assembly GCF_042659865.1 of Paenibacillus septentrionalis. Classification (NCBI taxonomy): domain Bacteria; kingdom Bacillati; phylum Bacillota; class Bacilli; order Caryophanales; family Paenibacillaceae; genus Paenibacillus; species Paenibacillus septentrionalis. The sequence continues at coordinate 244,470 of NZ_JBHSTE010000005.1, read as the reverse complement.
AGTCTGGAAGCACCATTATTTCCACTACATCTGTTACGGCATATGAAGGCCATAAAACGCTGCTTGATTACTCAACGACTAAAGGAGCGATTGTAACCTTTACTCGTTCGTTATCGCAGCAACTGGTTGAGAAGGGCATACGTGTAAATGCAGTTGCGCCGGGACCGATCTGGACGCCATTAATTGTTTCGAGCTTTTCAGCCGAAGAAGTAAAGGTATTTGGATCAGATACTCCTATGAAACGTGCAGGACAGCCATTTGAGCTTGCCCCTACTTATATCTACCTTGCATCGGATGATTCCTCGTATGTAACGGGTCAGGTGCTTCATGTTAACGGCGGTACGATGACCGAAACGTAATTTCAGCACATACTTTAAAGTATGACAATCACCATGGCTGACAGTGGTAGTTAGTTAAGCAGCCAGCGCCTTAACGGGGCTGGCTGCTTGCTTCTACTACACTTAGTCATCACTTAGCTTTTATAATAATGAGGATACAGGTAGTGGTGCTCCTTAATCCACTCTTTCATTTCTACAACCATTTGCTCATAGTGAGGAACTTTGAACGTAAAGTCCTTGCGGTGGTTAATCAGTGTTTTATCGACTCTCACTGCATCTGCCGGTAAAATGTCAAGACGTCCGTCCTTAAAATGCTTATTGAACAGCTGGAGCAGATCATACTTGCTTATGCTTGCAGGATGGACAAGATTATATAAACCTGTAATGCGTTCTGATATAGCGTGTTCCATCGCCTTTGCAAGGGTTAAAGTAGTTACTCCGGTCCATATTGCTCTTGTATAGCCATGAATGCTGCTCTGTTGTTTCATGAACCAATTGAACAGTCCTATGCCGTCAGACTTCATATCGGGACCAATAATGGAATTACGGAAGGTTAAACTTTGATAATGATTTAGCTCTCCGAGCGCTTTCGTTCGGTCATACAGCGTTCTGCCATCTGGGAAGCTTAACTCATCGTATGGTCCGGATTGTCCTGAAAATACGCAATCGGTACTCATATGAATGAAGTAGGCAGGTTTATCCAGCAGCTGCTCATGAATGAAATGCGGCAGATAGCTGTTCACGTATATCGCTTGTGAAGGATGTTCATCGCACGTTTGATTCAACACGCCTAAACAGTTGATCACAACATCAAATGGGCGGGCAAGAAGTTGCTTTAGCAGCTTTTCATCTCGAATATCGCCTCGCACATTATAGCCAAAAGGAAACGGCTTGCGCGTAAAGGTAGTGACTTCATGCCCCCGCTTTAAAAAATATAGCGTGATTGTATGACCAGCCATACCGCTAGCTCCTAGAACGAGAATATTCATGAAGAACTCCCCTTCCAGTGAGTAAGCTCCTCTTGAATATATGGAAGTTCCAGCAGTTTCTCCTTCATTTCGCTAATTGTAAGAATGCGAGTATTGTTCGAGTTGTATTCGTCAGTAAGTGTTATTTTGGGTGAACCCGTTTCGATGTACTTGTCGTAATTAAGATCGCGATTATCCGCAGGTACACGGTAAAAATTTCCCAAATCGATGGCTTTCGCAGCCTCTTCCTTCGTTAACAGCACCTCATATACCTTTTCGCCATGACGTGTTCCGATAATTTGAATATCAAGCTCTACTTCAAACAGCTCCATTAGTGCTTGTGCGAGCACATGAATATAGGATGCAGGTGATTTTTGCACCATAATATCGCCATTTTCGGCATGTTGAAAAGCGTACAGCACAAGCTCAACGGCTTCATCCAAACTCATCATGAAGCGGGTCATATGCTCATTCGTAATCGTTAATGGCTTTCCCGACTTGATCTGTTCAACAAATAGAGGAATAACAGAGCCTCTAGAAGCCATGACGTTGCCGTATCTCGTTCCACATATTAATGTCCGTCTTGGATCAACCATTCGAGACTTGGCGATAAATGTTTTTTCCATCATCGCTTTTGAAATGCCCATAGCATTTACGGGATAGGCAGCCTTGTCTGTTGAAAGGCAAATGACCTTGCGCACCTTCGATGCTATTGCTGCTGTCAAGACATTATCAGTTCCTAGCACATTCGTTTTTACGGCTTCTAGTGGATAAAATTCGCAAGAAGGTACCTGCTTTAATGCAGCTGCATGGAAGATATAATCGACATCATACATCGCAGGTGCCAAGCTGCTTGCATCGCGCACGTCACCTATATAAAATTTGAGTTTGTCATTCTTGTACAGTTTGCGCATATCATCCTGCTTTTTTTCATCCCTTGAAAAGACACGGATTTCTTTCAGATCGGATTGAAGAAATCGTTTGAGCACGGCATTGCCAAATGACCCCGTACCACCAGTGATTAGCAATGTTTTATTCTTAAACATCATGTCGGCACCTTTCTGTTTTCTTCTGGATGTCTGTTGTGTTTATTCTTAGCCTCCAGTAAAGCCCTTCCTTATACGAGAAATTGTAATTTTCCATATAATGCGGTGAATAAAAAAACGTAACCGGACAGTATTGCGGTGGAATAGCCGGACATAACTAGCAAGGTTTATAGTATTTCAGGGCGATACAGATAGACTCGCGCGGCAGCTCTAACTCGTTCATATTGCACATATTGGCATCATATGCGGACAATGCGTTAGAGGTTCAAAAAGCGATGAGATTGCCTACTAGAAATAGAGATAATCTACGAAACTTTCAATTTGAACATAACCATGCGTTTAACGATTCTAACGGTAAGGCAGCTTTCTTGAAGTTTTTGGATTATACTGGTGTTAAAGTGAAAAGGAGGCGTGTATGATGATCTATGTAGCGTTGCTGCGAGGAATAAATGTTGGTGGAAATAACAAAGTGGATATGAAACAGCTAAAGAAAACGTTCGAACATGCAGGGATGAATAACGTTGTTACATATATTAATACTGGAAATGTAATATTCGAGCATAACAATCTAGCGCAGGAAGAGTTGGTTGAACTATTGGAGAAAGCGATTGCTGACGATTTTCAGCTTCACATTAAAGTCGTGATTCGCAGTATGGAGCAGTATGCTGCCATGATGAAGGACATTCCAGCGGATTGGACCAATGATGCAGCGATGAAGAGTGACATCATGTTTCTATGGGAAGAGGTAGATCATGAATCGACATTAGAAAAGCTGGACATGAAGCCTGGCATCGACACAGTACGCTATGTTAAGGGAGCTATCCTATGGTCCGTTGCGAAAGAACATGTTACAAAAAGCGGGTTAAGCAAAATAATAGGAACAGAGCTCTATAAAAAAATTACCGTTCGCAATATCAACACGACTCGAAAAATTTTTGAGCTTATGCTGAAGGCATCGAGCAGTTCGTAAAAACTGTGATAAGCCATGCATAATACATTTTCATATAGAGAAGCCCTCACCACTAGGCGAGGGCTTGTTAGGTTTAATATTTTCGATGCAGCTGCCAGGTTTGTGCGGCATTGCCGTAGTCGCTCCAAATCTGCACATTCGTGCCGTTAGCGGAATTTCCGCCCTCCACATCAAGCACCTTGCCACTGTTTGGATTAATCAGCTTCCAGCCATTGTTGCTAAGCTTCAACACCCACCGCTGTGCAGCATTCCCGCCATAGTCCTGCCAGATGTGAACGTTGGTCCCATCAGCAGTGCCTGTTCCTGCGACATCAAGTGCCTTGCCGCTATTCGTATTAATTAACGTATAGGCACCATCCCCAAGACTGGTTATGCGCCATTCCTGCGCAGCGCTGTTGTTATCCTCCCAAATTTGCACATTTGTGCCGTTGGCCGTACCAGCTCCCGCAACATCAAGCGCCTTGCCACTGCTTGGATTAATCAACTTGTAGACAGAGCCAGACAATGCGGCAGGCTCAGCTGGCATAAGGTCAAAGAAATCAAACTCCGCATAGCCGTTTCCTTTCGTAAACCGCACCGTATTCCAGCCTTCATTCAAATGCGTGCGTATAGTAGATAGTCCCCAGTTGTCCCAGCCTTTGTTCGTGACATGAAAAGGCGAAGTCGTACCATTAATCGTAATGTTCAAATTCGACCAACCACCGCCCGCCGTGCCATTTCCAGTACGTGCTGATAAAATATACTCCCCTGCTGCTGCCGTATACACGGAAAATTCCACAAAGCTTGCTGCTGTATCAATGTGTCCAGCCTTGCTGCCCCCTGAGCTGCCAGGCCCAGGAGAGGCATATGCACCGCCGCCAAATGTACCTTCCTCTGCTTCATAGCGTACGCGCTGCGATTCGCCAGATGGCAGAGGGATTGGAGTGTTTGGTGCTACAGGAGCGCCCAAATTTGGTGTGTTGTCTTGATTCCAAGTAAATCGTTGTGCACGAATTTCACGATTCCAGCCAGCGTTGTTGTATTTCGCGACATGATACATGATCCAGTCCTCTTTACCGTCTGGTGATACGGTGAATGAGTGATGACCCGGACCATATAAGCCGTTAGCCGAGGAGAAAATTGGCTGGCTGCGCTTCGTCCATGAGGAAGCTGATAGCAAGTTGCTGCTAGTACTTGCTGTAATTAAACCAAGGCAGTAATCATTGGTCCAGCTTCCACTAGCTGAATAGACAATGCTGATAACGCCATTGCGCACAATAACCTGTGGGCCTTCATTGACATGTGGAGAATGATTGGTCTCCCAGCCAAAGGTCGGTCTAGCAATTTCAACCCGGTTGGAGCTGATTGTCCATGGGTTGCTCATCGATGCGATATAGATGTTCTGACGTACGTTGACATCTCCTTCCCAGCCTGACCATAAGAAGTATAACTGATTGCCAACCTGAAGCACGGTGCCGTCAATTGCCCATTTATTTGTTGCATCGGTAATTTGTCCTTTATTGACCCAGGTGCCTTGCATTGGATCAGCCGAGGTGTTTTCGAGAACATACATCCGATGGTTCACGTTATTGCCATCATCCTTGGCGTAATAAATATACCATGCCCCATTAATATGATGGATCTCTGGCGCCCATATATTGCAGCAGCCTGTTTCAATCACTCGAGTTGGAGCTGCGTCGATGCCAGTCATACTGGCGCTTTTCCAAATCGTTACGTTGTTCCCAGTTGTTTTGGTGAAGTAGTAGTAGCCGTCTGTATGTCGATAAATCCATGGGTCAGCCCCATCCTGCATAATGACATTGTAAAAGTTTCCTTGTTGCGATGCTGCACCAGCCCATCCTGCGGGTACTAGCAATGCAATAAGCAGCATGACAATGAGTGCATGACTGCTTAACCTGCGCCACGATTGGTGTCCAAGCCTCATTTTCCTTCAACCCCTTTTTTAGAGTATGCGCTTTCAAAATGCGCATCTGCTTTCAGTCAAACATGTTGAAGACGACGAAAACAGGTCCAATTTTTGTAAATAGTGGACCTATCACTGGCCCATGCTAGAGAACACCTAAAAATATGTCCATAATCTCCAAAGATGCGCACTGTCCTAACTCAGGGCCTACTTACTATACTTTAGCGAGAGAAGAAATGAAGTCGACAGTTTATCGATTTCAGAATTTAGCAGATAACAAACTTGGAGGGAACACATATGAGCACCTACACCAATCCCGTGAATATTTTGGTCAGTTCTGAAGCCGTGGCTTGCCGCAAGCTGAATCCGAAGGTTAATCCAGATCCATTTGTGTTGAAATACAATGGTGAATATTATGCCTATGCAACATCAGGTGGCGGGGTTAGCGTACTTCACTCCGTCAATATGACGGAGTGGACCCATTTGGGATATGCCTATAAGCAAGAAGGGCAAACCGATTACTGGGCTCCAGCCGTTTTTTATGATAATGGATTGTTCTACTTATACGTGTCCTCTAGGTCTCAAGATGAGGAAGATGTGCACTACGAATATTTGCAAGCAGCTGTTTCGGAGCGACCTGAAGGACCTTTTCGTTATCAATGTCAGCTATTTAATACCTTTTCGATTGATGCTCATGTAGTACGCGACGTTAATGGAGGATTGCTTTTGTTTTATTCCACTAATGAAACGCTTGGCATCGATCATGAGCGTCCAGGCACAGTAATATTGGCGGATCGTTTGCTCGATCCTTTCACGCCTGAAGGAAAACCAAGGCTAATCGTCAAGCCTACGCTGGATGAGGAGATATACGAGCGCAACCGCTTTGGTGATGGGAGAGACTGGCACACCATTGAAGGGGCTTTTCATTTGCAGCGGCGCGGCATTCATTATGTTATGTACAGCGGCAACGCATTTACGAAGCCCCATTATTATATAGGCTACAGTACGGCAAGGCATCAGGAGGGTGTTTCAATAGCGGATCTGGAATGGACGAAGTATCCTGATGAATTTACCTATGAACCTTTGCTGCGCCAAAATGATCTAGTAGAAGGCGTTGGACATAACAGCGTTGTGAAAGCTCCGAACAATGTGGACGATTGGATAGTTTATCACGGACGAGAGCGACAGGCTAAGACAATGGATGAGGCCGACGCTGTTGCTGGGTTAAGTGAGAAGCAAGCGGAAGATGAGACTGACGGAGAGCACCGACAGATGCGGATTGATCCATTGCTATGGCTTGGTGACAAAATGTGGGTTCCAGGTCCGAGCAGCGAGGAGTGTGCTGCTCCAGCTCTACCAGGCTTTCGCGATCTGTTCGAAGGGGATGTACTTGGCAGCGGCTGGCACTCTGTAAGCGGCAATTGGCAGGTCGAGAACAGACAGTTATTCCAGCAAAGTGTTATTGGAACAGGGCGTCTACTTCTAGAGAAACGCTATGCAGCTGCATGGTTTGAAGTGAATCTGCGCTGGCTTCCTCATCATATGGGAGGGCTGTACGGTGCGGTTGTGATGTATGAGAATGAGCAGCATTATGCGGAGGTGCTGCTTGACGTTGGAAAAGGAACGATTGGCTTATATGAAACGTTTGCTGGCGTACAGCTTGAACCGCACACCGTTAATGTACCCGCGGGCTTTCGCTTCGATGCCTATCACCAGCTGCTTCTAGCTGTTGTGGGCAATCATATTTCAGTTACTCTCGATGGTGTTCTCATGCTAAAAACAAGCATGCATACGTTAGGCAAAGGCTGTCTGCCTTGCTTTGGTCTTGCTACGCATTATACGTCGGCTGCATTTGCAGGTGTTGCCTTGACTGGGTATGTAGCGCAAACGGAGGATACGGCTGTGCAGCTGCTATCTTATGTTACTACGCGGAAGGGCAACTGGAGAATAGAAGGAGGAGCATGGTTAGGGCGCACTCATGAAGGTGAAGCGGCAATCGAGCTGCTTAATCCTTTTGCTTCAGAAGCCAGCAAGCTTCGCTTTGATGTGCAGGGTAGATTGAGCGAATCGTCGTTGCAGCTAGTTGTATTGCCTGGCCAACAATCAGAGCAGCAGGCGATCAACCTGCTGCTGCCTGCCTCAGCGGATAAGCGAAGTGGAACCGTGCATGTAAAGCTTCAGAATAAATTGCTGCAAGTGTGGTATGGACGCGGGCTGCTGGCAAGCCATGCTTGGACAGATGAGCTGCACTCGCTCAAACTCGAGTCCAGCAGCGATATTCGGCTTGAGGCCATCGAATGGACAGCGCTAGAGTTCTAAAAATATGTCCATTTTATCGAAAGAGATGACATATCTTTGCACACGGTTGGCGCTTAAGATGAGAGCAGGGAAGAACATATAGCTTCTCAATTAAACATACATGAGGGGGAAATAACGATGAAAAAGTCAACTTTGCTTATGCTCTTGATCACGATTGCACTGGTTGCAGCTGGCTGCAACGGTGGCAACAGTGGTGGCAACAGTGGCAGCAATAGCGGCTCAGAGGAGCAAGGCTCCAAAAGCGGCAAATCAGGTAAAACGGAGTTTTTATTCTGGTCACCGTTCTCTGGCGCAGATGGTCCATTCATGAAGCAGATCGTAGACAGATATAATGCATCTCAGGATCAATATAGCGTAAAGTTCGTCATTCAACCCAATGGGGAGTACTACAAGCAGCTAGATGTAGCGTTGAGCGCATCTAAGGATCGTCCTGATTTGGTTATTATGCATTTGGATCAAATTCCAACCTATCAAAGCAAAGGTCAGCTGCAGGAGCTTGATGACATCGCGGCAAATGCGAGTATCAGTAAAAGAGATTATGTAGAAGCAGCTATTGATTATGCGACTATTGATGGCAAATGGTACGGTATTCCGCTAGATATCCATCCATTGGTGATGTACTACAATAAAGATTTGTTTGATAAAGCGGGTATTACAGCAGCACCGACTAACCGTGAGGAGTTCGAGGCAGCTGTAGAGAAGCTGACGGATCCAGGCGCGGGCGTATACGGCTATGTTGTACCGACGCTTTGGCCGCAACAATTTATATTCCCGACACTCGTATGGCAAAATGGCGGCGAGCTATGGGATGGCAGCACTGTAGCATATAACTCGCCAGAAGCAGTGGAAATGGTAGAGTGGATGCGTGGATTGATCGATAAGGGTGTATCTCCGGGCAATGTTCAGCAGGATGGAGAGAACACATTGTTCCTGCAAGGTAAAAATGCGATCCAATTTAACGGCCCATGGATGAAATCTCAATTTGATGAAGCGGGTCTAAACTTTGGTGTTGCACCAGTGCCGCAAATTGGTAAGGCGAAGCAGGCTGTGTATGGAGGTTCACACAACTTTGCGATTCCGCAAGGCGTAACGGATGAAAATGTGTTGGCTGGCATTGGCGATTTCTTGAAATATATATCCTCCAATTCATTGGATTGGGCTGAATCAGGTCAAGCGCTTGCCTCTATTCCTATGATCGAAAGCGAAGCATTTAAAGCGTTGCCGCAAAGTGCAATTGCTGAAAGCTTCTCTTATGTACAATTTGCACCGAATGTGTTGAACTGGCCGACGATTTCCGAGCCGATTTGGGGCGAGCTTAACAACGCCCTGTTAGGCAATAAATCTGCTCAGCAGGCAATGGATGATGCAGTTGCCAAATCCGTGCAAGCGATCGAATAGTAAATAAACTCTGAAAAAGGGAAGGCGATCCGCCCTTCCCTTTTTCAGCCTAGTTAGGAGGTCATAAGTGTGAAAACAACCTGGAAGTCTCGTTTAAGCTCCTCTCTGTTTGCCTTGCCGTATACGTTTTGCTTCGCTGCATTTATGCTGTTTCCGATTGGCTATGGGATCTATATTAGTCTGCATGATTTTGAATTATTGTCGCAGGAGCATCCGTTCGTTGGGCTCAGCAACTATGTTTCGATATTTACCTCTGGCAGCTATGAAAATGCTCTGTTTTTCCGCGGGCTGTGGGTCACCATTCAATTTGTTCTGTTTTCCGTGCCTTTGCTTATTGTAGTAGGGCTGGGTATAGCTTTGCTCGTCAATGCACTGCCTCGCAAAATTAGAGGCTTGTTCCGCACCTTTTATTTTATGCCTTACGCCATCTCGGCTTCTGTAATGGCAGTTATCTGGTTAATGATGTTTGACACGAATGCAGGTTTCTTGAATGGAATGCTGGGGAAATTGGGCATTCAATCGATTCCTTGGCTTACCAGTACACCTTGGGTATGGATATCGTTGATTGCTACGACACTGTGGTGGACGATTGGTTTTAATATGATTATTTTTATTAATGCCTTGAACGAAGTACCGGAAGATTTTTATGAGGCAGCTTCAATTGACGGCGCGAGCACATGGAGCAAATTCAAGCACATTACACTGCCCTCCATCCGTCCAGTAATGCTGTTTGTCATGATTACGTCAACGATAGCTTCCTTTAACATATATGCGCAGCCGTTCTTGCTTACTCGTGGCGGTCCTGGCGATACAACGCGCGTGCTGTTAATGAATGTGCTCGATCATGCTTTTATTCGTAAGGATGTTGGCTCAGCTTCCGCAATGGCGATTATGATGGCGTTCATCATTATGATTATTTCCGTTGTGCAGTACCGATTAACGTATGGACGCAGGGAGGGGAACTAATATGAGCAAATTTCGCCAAGCGATGCTTATTTTGCTGGCAGCCTTGCTAGCAGCACTGTTTTTGTTGCCATTAATATGGATGCTGTCTACCTCCTTGAAAAATGATTTTGAAGCGCTCGCGGGACAAATGAATTTCATTCCGAAAAAACCGACTTTCGAAAACTATATTCAAGGGTTGAGCGGCGAGTTGATGAATGTACCGATTATGCGCTGGATAACAAACTCATTGTCAGTTGGAATTATTGGAACTGCGATTGTGCTGTTTATCGACTCAATGGCAGCTTATGCACTGGCCAGATTAAGCGACATGCCGTTTCGTAAAACGCTGTTTTCAATGTTTATTGCGTCCTTGATGATTCCAGGCGTGTTGACGTTTTTGCCTATGTATATGGAGTTTAACGGGCTCGGCTTGATTAACACCTATGCTGCGCTGGTGCTGCCATATACGGCGGGAGCGTTCGGTGTATTTCTGCTTTATCAGTTCTTTATCTCTTTTCCTAAGGAAATTGAAGAAGCTGCGCGCATTGATGGCGCGAACAAGTGGCAAATTTACACACGAATTTTGCTGCCGGCTTCTGTTTCAATAATGGTAACGCTTGGTATTTTCACATTTATGGGCATCTACAACGACTTCGTATGGCCGCTATATGCGACGACCTCGCCAGAAATGCGTACGATTACAGCAGGGATTGCGCTAATGTCCCAAGGCAGCTACACGCAAGCTTATGGTAAGTTGATGGCAATGACTACGATTGCAACTTTGCCGGTACTGATCATTTTTATCGCAGGTCAGCGCTCCTTCGTTAGAGCGATTACACAATCGGCGATTAAATAAAAGCAAGGGCTTCTACTTCAAATAAGGATCAAAAAGCTAGACTTTCAGAACCAAGAAGATGGCTGGAAACAGAAAGCGAGTAGCGCAGCGTAGACAGATCTACGTGAGCAACGGAGCGCATCTGTAGACGGCCATATTCGACGTCGAGTAAACTGCCACGCAACACATCGTTATCAAAGTTCAGCTTTTTGATTACATCATCAAATAAAGATTAAAAAGCTGAGCTTTCAGAACCAAGAAGATGGCTGGAAACAGAAAGCGAGTAGCGCAGCGTAGACAGATCTACGTGAGCAACGGAGCGCATCTGTAG